>CAWDLT010000012.1:0-26776 GCA_963803305.1 uncultured bacterium | reverse complement strand
GCCAAGCGCGGCCGCTAGGGCTGATCAGGCCCCGGCGGATCGCGTAGCGGACCAGCTCCACGCGGTCGCGCATGCCGAGCTTTCGCATCACGTTGGCACGGTGGTACTCGACCGTCTTCTCGGACAGATGCAGGATCTCCGCGATCTGCTTGTTGGTGTGCGCCTCGGCGATCAGCTTCACGACCTCCTGCTCGCGGGAGTCAGCTCCGCGTCGCGCCCGATCCCTCGCCGAGAAAGTCCCGGATCAGGCTCTGCTGGGCCTCGGAGGTCAGGAAGGGCTCGCCCCGGTCGCAGCCCGCACCGCCTCACCAGGTCCTGGTCGGCCTGGCCTTGAGCACGTAGCCCGAGGCGCCGGCCTTCAGCGCCTCGAACAGGTAGCGCTCGTCATCGTGCATCGACAGGATCAGGACCGAGTCGGGGATTGCTCTCTGATCTCGCGGGTGGCCTGCAGGCCGTCAGCTCGGCATCTACACGTCGAGGATCGCGACGTCCGGCCGTCTCGGTCGCCATGTCGCGGGCCTCGATCGCCGTCGGCGGCCTCGGCGATCACTTCCATGTCCTCTGGCGGTCGATCAGCATCCGCACCCGAGCGGACGATGCCGTGATCGTCGGCGATCAGGACCTTCAGGAGCGGCCCTGCTCGCGAGCCGCGCTTCCATCGGGTCCGCTCCGTATCGGCCGGTCGAGCGCCACCCTGAGCCGACCGTGGTGCCCCGTTCGGCCGCGACTCCACCTCGACGTCGCCGCCCACGAGCAGCGCCCGCTCGCGCATGCCCGGCGATCCCCAGTCCGCGCGCCGCCTGGTCGAACGTGAAGCCGGTCCCGTCGTCGTCGACCGTGAGCTCCACCCGATCGCCGGCGCTGCGCGAGGCGCACATTGACGCGTCGGCGCCCGAGTGCCGGGCGGCGTTCGACAGCGCCTCCTGGGCGACCCGGTAGACGACGAGCTGCACGTCGGCGGGCAGCGCCGAGAAGTCCCCGTGCGACTCGAAGCCGTCCCTGATCTTGCCCGGCGGCCGAGCTCGGCGACGTGGGCCGGCCAGGGCCGCCTTGAGGCCCAGGTCGTCGAGGGCGGTGGGGCGAAGCTGGCGGGCCAGCATCAGCAGCTCCTCCATCGCCTGGTTGGCAAGCGCCTTTGTGTCGGCGAGCTCCTGCGGCGAGCTCGGGTGGAGCCTTCACTCGCGCTGCCTCGAGCCGCAGCAGCAGCGCGGTCAGCGACTGGTTGACCTCGTCGTGAAGGTCGCGCGCGACCCGCGCGCGCTCCTCCTCCTGCGCGGCGAGCGCCGCGCTGGATGTGCGTCGCCGCTCGGCTTCGAGCCGTTCGAGCATGCGCCGAAAGGCGACCTGCAGCCTGGCGACCTCCTCGGGGTCGGTTCGCCCGTTCACGGGCGACGCAGGTTCGCGCCCGGGCGGGAGAGGTCGGCGCGCTCCATCTCGTCCACGAGCCGCTCCAGGGGACGGAAGCGGCGCTGAAGCATGAACACGTTGACGAGGATCGTCAGCGCCGACCGCGAATCCGAGGATCAGCGCGAGCTCGGGCCGCTAGCCGACGTCCAGCTGGGGTTGCCCGCGACGCCCGCGGCGACGACCGCGGCGACGATCAGCAGCAGGTTCGCGACCAGGACCTGCGTGAGGAGGTTCTTGCGGCGCATGTCACCCGTAGTATCGACGGTGGCAGCCGAATCCACCGGAGCCTCTCCGGCAGGTCTCGGCTTGGTTGGGGGGGCGACCGCCCCTCGGCAGGCGGTGTGCCCCAAGTCAGCCGGGAACGACCCCATGGCCGAATAGGGGCCAGCCCCATGGCGTCGGGCGAGCGGTGTGCCAAGATTGGACGACCGTTCGAACCCCGCAGAAACGGTGCCCCGCACAGCCGACGACGACCACCCGCAGATCAAACTTCGTCGCCGGCTTTCGGACGACGATCCTGATGGCCGCCCTGGGCGGCCTTCTGGTGTGATCGGCGCCGCCGTCGGCGGTATCAGGGGGCGGGCGTCTTCCTCGTCATCGCCCTGCTCATGAACCTCGTCGCCTACTGGTTCAGCGACAAGATCGCGCTGGCCGGCGCCCGCGCGAAGCGATCGCCGAGTCCGAGGCGCCGCAGCTCTACCAGATGGTCCGCGAGCTGACGCACGCGCGCTGACCTGCCGATGCCGAGGCTGTACGTCATCCCGAGCGACCAGCCCAACGCGTTCGCCACCGGCCGCAACCCGAAACACGCGGCTGTCGCGGTCACCTCGGGCATCAGCAAGCTGCTCTCCGAGGACGAGCTCCGGGGCGTGATCTCCCACGAGTTGGCCACGTCCGGAACCGCGACATCCTCAGCCCGTCGGTCGCCTCGGCGATCGGCGCGATGATCACATGGATCGCCTATCTCCTGCTCGGGTTGGCGACGAGACTTTTCGGCGCTGAGCTTGGTCGCCAACCTGGCGCTGTTCCTGCTGGCGCCGATCTCGGCGACCCTGATCCAGCTTGCGATCTCGCGCCAGCGCGAGTTCTCGGCCGACGCCACAGGCGCCCAGATTTGCGGCAACCCCGAGTCGCTTGCGTCCGCGCTCCTGCGCCTCGAGGAGGGCGCCAAGGCGATCCCGATGCAGGTCAACCAGGCCACGAAGCCGCTCTACATCGTGAAGCCCTTCTCGGGCGGCGGGATCGCCAGGCTGTTCTCCACCCACCCGCCGATCGAGGAGCGCGTCCGCCGCCTCCGGCAGATGCGCCCGGCGCTCGGCTAGCCCCCGCTAACGGCGACGAGCTCAACCTCACGATTGCGCGACCGCCCATGGTCTGAGGCCGAATTTCGTTCCGCCTAGGGAAAGTAATTCGAGGCAGCGCGTGCGGGATCGCCTCGCCGCTCTCGATCGAGCGACCGGGGGTCCCCTGATCGGGGCGCCCCGGCGCGCTCGATCGCCGCAAGGTCGCCGCGTGGCTCCGGCCACGCCCTCCTCGACTTCGCGGTCGGCAAGCTGGGAGGCTTGGTCGGACGGGGACTGGGCCATGTCCGAGCCCTCGACCTGGGAGAGCTCGACGATTGAGCTCTCTATTGGCTATGCGAGCCTCTATCGCGAGCAACTCGCTGGCCCCTACATCATTCACGGCCCGAGCATGTAGGACCCCGACCGTCAGCCGGCTGCGCTATACTTTTTGAAGTAATCCGGATCGAGATTTAGGAGTATTGATTCCAATGGCGACCGCAGCGGAGCCCATCGAGCAGGTCAAGAGCAGGATCGAGCAGGTCGATCCCCGAGTGCCCGCAGGAGATCAGGAGGACGGCACGCTGCTGATCGACACCCGCGAGCCCCACGAGTGGGACGACGCCCATCGAGGGCGCCAAGCTGGTCCCGCCGGCCGCGATCGTGGAGCGATCCCGGAGCTGGCCCCGGACCGTCCGAGCGCCTGCTCTCTGCTGCCGGCGGCAACCGCTCCGCGCGGGCCGCCGACGCGCTGGAGAACGAGCTCGGGTACGAGAACGTCGCCTTGGTCGCGGGCGGCATCGAGGCCTGGCCGAGGGGTCTGCCGGTGGTCGAGGCCGAGGGGCTGACGCCCGAGCAGCGGGTGCGCTACTCGCGGCACACCCTTCTGCCCGAGGTCGGGGTCGAGGGTCAGCTCAAGCTGCTCAACTCGAAGGTCCTCCTGATCGGGGCCGGCGGGCTGGGCGCGCCGTCCGCCTTCTACCTGGCGGCGGCCGGAGTCGGCACCCTCGGGATCGTCGACGACGACGTCGTCGACGAGTCGAACCTCCAGCGCCAGGTGATCCACAACACCGAGCGGGTCGGGATGCCGAAGACCGAGTCGGCGCGGCTCTCGATCGAGGCGCTGAACCCCGACGTGGAGGTCGTCGAGCATGGCACCCGCCTCGACGCCGACAACATCCTCGAGATCATCGAGGACTACGACGTGATGGTCGACGGCGCCGACAACTTCCCGACCCGATACCTGTTGAACGACGCCTCGGTGCGGCTCCGAAAGCCGGTCGTGTCGGCCTCGATCCTCGCCTTCGACGGCAGCTCTCGACCTTCGTCCCCTACGAGGGCCCCTGCTATCGCTGCCTCTACCCGGTTCCGCCGCCTCCGAGCTGGCGCCTAGCTGCGGCGCCGCGGGAGTGCTGGGAGTGATGGCCGGCGTCATGGGCCTGCTGCAGGCCAACGAGGTGATCAAGCTTGCCGCGGGCATCGGCGAGCCGCTGATCGGTCGGCTTCTCCTCTATGACTCGCTGGGCACCCGCTTCACCGAGTTGAAGGTGAAGCGCGACCCCGACTGCCCGGTCTGCGGCGACCATGCGCGGAGCTCCCGCTCGGAGTTGGGCAGCTTCCCCGACTACGAGGCGTTCTGCGGTGGGAACATCATCTAGGCTCCGAGCGATGCCGACCGTGAAGATCCCGCCGGTGCTGCGCCCCGAGACCGGGGAGACCCCGAGGTATCCGCCGAGGGCGCGACCGTGGGCGGGGTACTGCGAGCCGTCGCCGAGTCCCATCCCGGTACCCGCGCCCAGCTGTTCGCCGACGACGGCGAGCTGAACCGCTACGTCAACGTCTACCTGAACGACGAGGACGTCAGGGTGCTGAGCGGGCTCGAGACCCCGGTCTCGGACTACCGACACGGTCGTGATCCTGCCGGCGATGGCCGGCGGCTGCTGGATCTAGCCGCCCCTAGCCCGGACCCGGCCGCGTCAGTGGCTTCGGTGGCGGTGCGAATGGCCCTTTTGGCGCTTTGCATGCACGACCTTGAACCGCTTCTGCTTCGCGGTCACGTTGCCGGCTCGATCGGTGGCCCTGACCTTGAGGACGTGGGGGCCGGTGGCGAGCTTCGGGGTCCGGTAGCGCCTGGAGCAGGGCTTGAAGCCGGCTGAGGTCACCCGGCATCGACGCGAGACCCCCTCGGAGGCCTTGAGGTAGAACGCCGCCGACGCCCTCGAGCTCCGCGTCTTGATCTCGCCCGGCCCCTTGATCTTGAGCCCGGGCCGGACGGTGTCGATCGTGAACTGCACCCGCCGCGGCTTGCTGCGGTTCCCCGCTGCGTCGATCGCGGTGACCCCGAACCCGTGGCCCCCGTCGCTCAGGGGGGCGATCCCGCGCGGCGATGAACACGGCGACCAAGGGTTGGCGTCGAGCCCACATTGGAAGTGTGAGTTCGCCTCGCTGGAGGCGAAGGCGAATGAGGGCGTCGGGTCCGCCGACGCCGAGCCGTTCGCCGGCCCGGACGTGATCGTGGCCGTCGGCGCGCGCGTGTCGACCCTGAACGACCTCGAGACGACCTCGCTCGCATCGGGCGGATCGACGGCCTTGACGCTGAACATGTGCTGGCCGTCGCTCAATGGCTGGGGCGGCCTGTACGGATTCGAAGGCGTCGAGGTGCAGGCGTGGAAGAGATGGCCCGGACCGTCCATGCGGCAACGGAAGGTGGCCAGCGAGTCCGAGGACGCAAACTGAAACCCGGGGGCGCGCTTTTTCGTGACCGATCCCGAGGCGAGGCCCGAGGTGATCCGCACGTTGACCTTCACGTCGACCGTCCAGGTTCTCGTCGTGGTCGGGCCCACGTTCCCGGCGCGGTCAGTGCCCTGAACCTCGAAGGTGTGCACACCGTCGTCGAGCCGGCCGGGCACCATGAACGGCGAGGCGCAGGGCTGAAAGCCGCCCCCGTCGAGCTCGCACGCCAAGGTGGCACCCGACTCGCTTGCGGCGAACCCGAACGACGGCCTCGGGTCATGCGAGGTGGCGTTCGCCGGCGGGCCGGAGGTGATCGACACCGTCGGCGCAACGGTGTCGACGGTCCAGGTGCGGGGGGCTATGCGCGTGTTTCCAGCCTCGTCGGTTGCCTTGGCCTTGAAGGTGTGGGAGCCGTCCGCGAGGCCGGACGTCGCGAACGGCGAGCTGCAGGGCGAGAAGGCCGCTCCGTCGAGCGAGCAGGTGAGCGAGCCGTCGCTGGCGGTGAAGCTGAACGAGGCGCTTTGGTCCGACGTGGCGGAGCCATTCGACGGTCCCGAGGAGATCGAGATGGACGGCGGCACCGTGTCGACGGTGAACTGGCGCGACTTGACCTGGCTGACGTTCCCCGGGGCGTCGATCGCCCTGACGAAGAAGGTGTGGCCGCCGTCGGAGAGGGGCGGGACCGTGTATCGCGGGCTGCAGGGCGAGAAGGGGGCGGCGTCGACGTGGCATTCGAAGGTCGAGCCAATGTCGCTTGCCGCCAGCGAGAAGGTCGGGCTCGCCTTGCGGATCGCGGCGCCGTTCTTCGGGCCAACGGGGATGGTTGCCACCGGTGGCTTGGTGTCCGCGGTGAAGCCTCTGAAGAGGGCGAAGGCGGGCTTCGGGCTTCGGTCGAAGTTGTGCAGCCCGGCGCTCGAGCAGAAGCTGCACCGGTTGGCGAACGCGGATGAGGGATCGGGATCGCGCCACAGGAACCAGAACAGGCGCTGGATGTTCCAGGCGTTTCGGTGGCTGAGGATCAGCCTGTAGGCGCCGGACAGCCGCTGCTTCTGCCCCTCCGGGCCCTGATTGATGCCATAGCGGTCGGGCGGCGCCGAGCCCCATCCGATCTCCGTGATCCAGAGGGGGGTGTCCTGGTCTCCGTGATTGACCATCACGTCCCGCACGTTCTGGATCTCGATCTGGACGTGGTAGATGTCGGAGGCGTAGGGATGAAGCGCGGCTGCGTCGAAGTAGTGCTTGATATTCGGCACGGAGTACAGGCTGTTCAAGAACTCCCATGCCTTCGGCCCCCCGCTCGGGGGATAGCCGGGATCCCCCGCCAAGACGATCTGCGCCTGCGGATCCTGGGCGGTGATCGCGTCGTGCGAGATCTTCAGCAGGGTGCCGTACTTCTTCGCGAGCTGGGAGTTCGAGCCGGCGGGGGCGAAGTACTTCTTCAGGTTGGGCTCGTTCCAGATCTGCCAGGACTGGATCGGCAGGGGCGTGGCGCCCGCGCCGTACTCCTGGCGATACGGGCCGGACCAGTAGCTGCCGCCGTGCCCGTATCGAGCGACGGCCGCCTTGAGGAACCGTGCCCATGCCTGCTCGTGTCCCGCGGTGTCGATGGGGGGGCGGCCGGGACTGCTCGCGACCCACGAGGGTGATCCCCAGACGAACGGGACCGCGCGGATCCCGCGGGACGCAAGGGCGCCGACGAAGGCGTCGGTCGCATCCCATCGATAGCTGCCTCGGCTCGGCTCGGTCTGCTTCCAGCCGAGCTGAAAGCGGTCCGTTCGGATGCGGGCGCTCGCCATCTGCTTGAGGTCCTGGGCGTCGAGCTGGCCCTCGGCCTGGAACTGGCCCTGGACGATGCCGAAGAACTCCGAGCGAATCGCGCCCGCGTTCGCCGGAGCGGCGAGCATGCATGCGAGCACGGTCGCCAGTACCGCGCCGAGAATCCAGGGTCCCCTGCTGTCAACCCTTGCCGCACGCATCGCCTCGCGACAGGGTAGGGGCTCGAATGTCGTACTGCGCGGCAGTGGACTCGAACCCTGGACGATCGACCGGGGTCGACCTAATCCTGTCCCTGGGGGCTCGAAGAAGTCTTCGCCTTGGCGGCCGCTTGGATCGTCCAGGTCCGGGTGACGACCGGACCGACGTTTCCGGCCCTGTCCGTTGCCCTGACCTGGAAGGAATGCTGACCATCGGCCAGCGGGCCCCGCGACTGCGGCGAGGCGCAGGCCGCCATCCCGCCCCCGTCGAGCTGGCAGGAGAACTTGACGGCCGACTCGTTAGCGGTGAACTTGAACGTGGGGCTGTCGTTGCTGGAGGTTCCACCGTTGGCAGGCCCACCCGTGAACCTCGCCCTCGGGGCGACGGTGTCGACCGTGAACGAGCGAGTCAGCGCCGCGCCGAGGTTGCCGGCGGCGTCGGTGGCTCGACCACGAACTTGTGGGGACCGTCGGTGAGTGGCGCAGAGGGGGTCATCGGCGGGGTGCACGGCGAGAGGGCCTGCGCGCCGAAACCGCACTTGAAGGTCGAGCCGGGCTCGCTGGACCTGAATATGAACGTGGGCCTCGACTTGCGGATCGTCGATCCCTCCCGGGGTCCCGACCACAGCGTTGCGTGGGCGGCGTGACGTCCGCGGTAAAGCTCTTGAAGGTCGCCAGGGCCGGTTTCGGCACCCTGTTGTGAGCGACCAGTCCGGCGCTCGCGCAGAAGCTGCAGGTCCCCGCCTTGGCGCTTCGCGGGTCGCGCCAGTGGAACCAGAAGAGGCGCTGGATGTTCCACTCCCTTCGCCTCGCGAGGATCAGCTTGAAGGCCCGGCCGAGCAGCTTCTGCTGGCCCTGCGGGCCCTGGTTGATCCCGAAGTGGTCGGGAGGAGCCGAGCCCCAGCCGATCTCGGTGATCCAAAGCGGTGTCGCCTGATCGCCGTGATCGGCCATCACCGCGCGAACCTTCTTGATCTCCTGGCCCGACTGATCGACGGTGCGGCCGTACGGGTGAAGCGCGGCTGCGTCGAAATAGGGCTTGACGCCACCGGCTCTGTAGAGGCGGCTGAGGAAGTCCCAGGCGTTGATCTGCCCGTAGCCGGGCATTCCAGCGAGCACGATCTGCGCGCCGGGGTCGACGCTCTTGACCGCGTTGTGCGAGACCCGCAGAAGTTGCGCGTACTTGGGGGGCGACGGCTGCGGCGAGAAGTACTTCTTCAGGTTGGGCTCGTTCCAGATCTGCCAGGACTGGATCGGCAGCGGCCTCGCGTGGGCCCCGTGCTGGTTGTGGTATCGCGCCTTCCAGTAGGCGCCACCGGGCCCGTAGCGGGCGACCGCCGCCTTGAGGAAGGACCGCCATGCCTCGGCGTCCTTCGGCCTCTGAAGCGGCGGGAGGGCCGGAGCTCCGTAGACCCACCCGGGTTCCCCCAAACGGCCGGCACGGCGCGGACTCCGTGCGCGGCCAGGGCGCCGATCAGCCGATCGGGCCCGGACCAGTTGTACGTCCCGCCGGTCGGCTGAACCCAGCCCCAGTTGAGCATGAAGCGGTCGGTTCGAACGCGCGCCTTCTGCAGCCCCTTGAGGTCGCGCCCGTCGAGCGGTCGGACCCTGGGCGATGCCGAAGAACTCGGATCGCACCGCTCCCGCGGTGCCCGGGATGAGCAGGGCGATCGCGAGCGTGGCGGCCAAGGCCACGCAGCCCAGGCGCGATCGTACCCTGCGTCTATCCGTCCCGCTCACATCCACGGTACTCAGCGTATTGGCGTTTTCTTTCACCGACGCCGCTTGAAGCGCTAATGAGTAGTGGGACGGAGTAGTGCTAGTACGTAGGACGTCCGTCCAGCCTTCGGTTCGCACCGCCCTCGCACGACTTGCCACTGATGAACGAGCGGAACTCGTCGGAGATGGCCTTGGGGACTGAACGGTGCTGCTAGCCGCGGCTAGGGCGTCGAGTCCTCGATGTATTTCATCGCGGCGGCGGTGCAGCTTCGGACGACATTGCCCGCCGCGTCCGTTGCCTTGGCGCGAAGCGCCGTGGTGGAGTTGTCGGGCACGTGGATCGTGAGCCCGGGCGACTTGAACTGGGCCGCCGCCCCCTTGGCCGCCGGGGTGCCCGTGCACCCCGCGGTCTTGAAGATCCTCACCGTCGTGCCGCCCGCCGAGGTGCCGAGCACCTTCGGGTTGTTGTCGTTGGCCGGCGAAGCGGGGTTCGTCGCCGTGATCTTCGGCGTCGGGGGCGGATGCGTGTCGACCGTGAAGTAGCGGCCGGCCACCGGGCTCGTGTTCCCCGCCGCGTCGATCGCGCGGACGAAGAAGACGTGGGCGCCGTCCGCGAGGTGGGCGAGCTTGCGAGGCGAGGAGCAGCTCTTGAGGGCGCCCCCCGTCGAGCACAGGAAGGTCGAGCCGGGCTCGCTCGAGGTGAACTTGAAGGTCGGCGTCGGGTTTCGGATCACCTTCCCGTTGGCCGGCCCCCCGGTGATCGTCGCCGTCGGCTTGGTCGTGTCGGCCGTGAAGTTGGTGAACGCGGCTGTAGGCCGGTTTCGGGCTGCGGTTGAAGTTCAGCAGACCCGGCGCTGCCGCAGAAGCTGCACGACGCATGCGTGTTCTTGGGGTCGCGCCAGTGGTACCAGAAGAGGTGCTGGATGTTCCAGGCGGCCCGGTGGGCGAGGACGAGCTTGTAGGCGCGGGTCAGCATCTGGGCCTGGCCCGCGGGGCCCTTGTTGATCCCGATGCTGGTCCGGCGGCGCCGAGCCCCATGCGATCTCGGTGATCCACAGCGGCGTCGAGCCGTCCGCGTGACTCCTCATCACGTTGCGGACCTGCTGGATCTCGGACTGGAAGGAGCTCAGGTTGGGCGCGTATGGATGAAGGGCGACCGCGTCGAAGAAGTTCTTGATGTTGCGCACGGAGTAGAAGGCCCGCAGGAAGTCCCAGGCGTTGACGTCGCCATAGCCGGGCATCCCGGCCAGCACGGTCTGGGCCTTCCGATCCTTGCTGCGGATCGCGTCGTGGGAGATCTGGATCAACCGGGCGTACCTGCCGGGAGACGGGTACGGAGCGAAGTACTTCTTCAGGTTGGGCTCGTTCCAGATCTGCCAGGCCTGGATCGGCAACGGCTTGGCGTGGGCGCCGAACTGCTGGTGGTAGGGGCCCTTCCAGTAGGCGCCTCCGCGGCCGTAGCGAGAGACCATCGCCCGCAGGAACACACGCCAGTCGTTCTCGATCGGAGCTCCGCCGACCGGCGGCGAGGAAGCGGACCCCGGCACCCAGCCGGGGTTGCCCCAGATGGCTGGGAGGACGCGGACTCCGTTCGCGGCCAGACTGCCGAAGAACTGGTCGGGCGACTTCCACTTGAACTTGTTCTTGGCGGGCTCGATCCAGCCCCACTTGAGGACGAAGCGGTCGGTCCGCACGTGGGCGGTCCGCAGCCCCTGGATGTCCTTGTAGTCGAGGGTCGCGGTCTGGACGACCCCGTAGAACTCCGAGCGGACGGCGGCGGCGGCCGGCGGCGCGAGGGAGGCGGCTGCGACCAGAGTCGCGGCCACGACCCACCACGTCCGGGACCGTGCGCTCATCCCCTTGCCCTGCACATCATCCACGGGCCAAGCGTACTGAGTTGCGGCTCGGCGCTTGTCTACGAAGCGTTGACCGTGAACGAACGCGTCGTGGCGACGCCGATGTTGCCGACCACGTCGGTGGCCCGGACGGAGACGCTGTGATTCCCGTTCGACAGGTGCGCCGTCTTGAACGGCGACTTACATGCCTTGAACGCACCGGCGTCGACGCGGCACTCGAAGGTCGAGGCCGGCTCGCTCGAGCGGAACTTGAAGGTCGGGGTGGCGCTGCTTATCGTGGCGCCGTCGGCCGGGCCCGACGTGAAGCTCACCGTCGGGGGCTTCGAGTCGGCGGTGAAGCTCTTGAACGTCGCGGCGGCGGGCTTCGGGGTGCGGTTCGTCTGTATCAGGCCCGCGCTGGCGCAGAAGCTGCAGTTCGCATGCGATCTGCGCGGATCGCGCCAGTGATACCAGAACACCCGCTGGAGGTTCCAGGCGCTCTTGTTGGCCAGGAACATGTTGTAGGCGCTCTTCAGCATCGTCGACTGTCCCTTCGGGCCCTTGTTGATCCCGTACTTGTCAGGAGGCGCCGATCCCCAGCTGATCTCCGTGATCCAGAGCGGGGTTGCGCCATCGCCGTGACTGGTCATCGCGCCGCGGAACTTCGAGATCTCCGACTTGACCTTCTTGAGGTTGCCGCCGTAAGGGTGCAGGGCCGCGACCTCGAACAGGGTCTTGGCCTGGGGCACCTGGTTGTAGAACTGGTTGAGGTAGTCCCAGGCGTTCAGGTCGCCGTAGCCGGGCATACCGCCGAACACGATCTGGGCGCCGGGCTGCTTGCTCTTGATCGCAGAGTGCGCGGCCTTAAGCAGGCGGCCATAGGTTTTCGGCGCCGGATAGGGCGTGAAGTACTTCTTGAGGTTCGGCTCGTTCCAGATCTGGTAGGCCTGCATCGGGAGCGGCGTCGAGTTCGGGTGCTTGTGCTTGAACGGGCCCTTCCAGTATTTCCCTGCCGGACCGTAACGGGCCACGATCGCCTTCAGGAAGGTCTGCCACGCCTGGACGTCCTGAGGCCGATCGAGCGGCGGGTGGGCGGTGTAGCCGGCGACCCAGCTCGGGTTCCCCCAGATCGCCGGGACGACGCGGACGCCCTTGGCGGCGAGGCGGCCGATGAACTTGTCCTGGGTGCCCCAGTTGAACTTGTTCTTGGACCTCGGTTGCACCGATTCCCAGCTGAACAGATATCGCATCGTATGGACCTGAGCCGCCTGGACGCCCTGAGCATCCTTCAGGTCGAAAGGCTGCCCCTGGGTGATGCCGTAGAACTCGGATCGGACCTGCGCGGCGCCGGCCGTCGAGGCCACGCCGAGAAGCATGACCGCCAGCGCGGCGAACCCCAGGCCGAGGCGCCACGGCCTCCGCCGACTCGAACCGTCAACCCGTCCAGATGCCTGCCGTTCCATGCCGCCTCCCGTTCCCGCCTGACCCATGCGCTTGGACATTATCATCGAATCGCGCCGCCTTCGGCCCCGCGCCTACGGGGTCGAGTCCTCGACGTATTGCTTGGCGGCCGAGCAGCCGGAGACGTTGCCCGCCGCGTCCGTGGCATTGGCGCGAAGCGCCGTGGTGGAGTTGTTGGGCACGTGGACCGTGAGCCCGGATGACTTGAACTGGGCCGGCGCCCCCTTGGCCGCCGGGGTGCCCTTGCACCCCGCGGTCTTGAAGATCCTCACCGTCGTGTGGGCTGCCGCGGTGCCTAGCACCTTCGGATTGTTGTCATTGGCCGGCGAGGCGGGGTTCGTCGCGGTGATCTTCGGGGTCGCCGGCGGGTGGGTGTCGACCGTGAAGTAGCGCCCGGCCAGCGGGCTCGTGTTACCCGCGGCGTCGATCGCGCGAACCAAGAAGACGTGGGTGCCGTCGCTCAGATGGGGGAGCGTGTCGGGCGAGCTGCAGTCCTTCGGGGTGCCTCCAGCCGAGCACAGGAAGGTCGAGCCCAGTTTGCTCGAGCTGAACTTGAAGGTGGGCGTCGGGTCCTTGATGTACGAGCCGTTCGCAGCCCCCCCCGTGATCGTCGCCGTCGGCTTGGTCGTGTCGGCGGTGAAGTTGGTGAACGCCGTGTAGGCCGGCTTCGGGCTGCGGTTGAAGTTCAGCAGACCGGCGCTCCCGCAGAAGCTGCACGAGGCCGCCGTGTGCTGAGGGTCGCGCCAGTGGTACCAGAACAGGTGCTGGATGTTCCAGGCGGCGCGGTGGGCGAGAATGAGCTTGTAGGCGCGGGTCAGCATCTGCGCCTGGCCCGCCGGGCCCTTGTTGATCCCGAAGCTGTCGGGCGGCGCGGAGCCCCATGCGAGCTCCGTGATCCAGAGCGGCTTCGTCGCATCGCCGTGCTGCTTCATGACCGCCCGGTACTTCTGGATGTCCTGCTGCATCTCGCCGAGGGTCGGGGCGTAGGGGTGCAGAGCCGCGACGTCGAAGAAGTTCTTGATGTTGCGCACCGAGTACATGCTCTTCAGGAAGTCGGCGGCCTTCACGTCCCCCTTGGCAGGCATCCCGGCGAGCACGATCTGGGCCTTCCGATCCTTGCTGCGGATCGCGTCATGCGAGATCTGAAGAAGATGCGCGTACTTGCCGGGCGAGGGGCTCGGGGCGAAGAACTTCTTCAGGTTGGGCTCGTTCCAGATCTGCCAGGCCTGGATCGGCAACGGCTTGGCGTGGGCGCCGAACTGCTGGTGGTAGGGGCCCTTCCAGTAGGCGCCTCCGCGGCCGTAGCGGGAGACCATCGCCCGCAGGAATCCACGCCAGTAGTTCTCGCTCGTCGCCCCCCCGATCGGCGGCGTCGAGCCGGACCCGGGGACCCAGCCGGGGTTGCCCCACACCGACGGCACGGTCCGGATTCCGTTGTAGGCGAGCTGGCCGATGAAACTGTCCGAGGACTTCCACTTGAAGGTGTTCTTGGAGGGCTCGATCCAGCCCCACTTGAGGACGAAGCGGTTGGTCCGCACGTGGGCCGTCCGCAGCCCCTGGATGTCCTTGTAGTCGAGGGTCGCGGTCTGGACGGTCCCGTAGAACTCGGAGCGGATCGCCGAAGCGCTCGACGCGCCGAGCAGCGAAACCGCGACGGCGGCGATCGCAATCGCCAGTCCGGACAGGCGGTAGCCCCCCTGTTGCATCCATGCCCCTCGCATCCCGCGGGAAGCCTACAACAAGAATGGGCCGCGCGCGGCGCCAAGAATGGGTCGCGCGCGGCGCTCTCCGGGCTCGGCCCGGGGTTGCGGTCAGCCCGGGCGGGAGAAGTGCCGGTAGGCGCGGTACGCGGGCTTTGGCTTGTGGTTGTGACGAAGCAGGCCGGCCGAATCGCAGAAGCTGCAGTAGTGCCCGGTGCCCCCGGCCGGGTCGCGCCAGTCGAACCAGAACAGTCGCTCGATGTGCCACGAGGCTCGTCGGTTCAAGACGACTCGGAATGCCTTCCGGAGCATCCTCTTCTGTCCCTCATAACCCTTGTTGATCGGCCACCGTCGGGTGGGCGATGCGGACCCCCATCCGAGCTCCGTCAGCCAGAGCGCGGTCTGGGAGTCGTGGTGGTCGCTCATCACCCGGCGAATCCTGTGGAGGATCGTTTTGAACTGGGGAATGTTGGCCGAGTAGGGGTGGACCGCGGTGGCGTCGAAGTCCTGCTTGATCCCCTCGACCCCGTACAGCTTGTCCAGGAAGCTCCAGGCGGTCGGCCTGGCGTACCCGGGCATGCCCGCGAGTACCACCTTCGCGCCCCCGTCGGCCGCTGTGATCGCAGCGTGCGAGATCCGGACCAGCTTCGCGTACTTACGAGTCCTCGCCTCGCGCGGGAAGAACTTGGACAGGTTGGGCTCGTTCCAGATCTGCCAGGCATCGATCGGGACGGGTGTCTTGCCGGGGTGGGCGGTCTGGTAGGGCCCGCTCCAGTATGCGCCGGCGGGGCCGTAGCGATCGACCGCGAGGCTGAGGAAGGAGCGCCAGGCCCGGATGTCGTGTGGGTTGCCGATCGGCGGCTGCTTGGCTCGCCTGGCGACCCACCTCGGGGACCCGTAGATGAACGGGACCGGCCGGACCCCGCGGGCGGCGAGGTTGCCGACCAGCTTGTCTGTGGCGCCCCAGTTCTGCGAGCGTTCGTGCGGCTGGACCGCATACCAGTTGATCGCGAAGCGCACCGACCCGACTCCGGCGGAGACGAGCTGGGGGAAGTCGTGGCGATCGAGCGGCTGGCCCTTCATGACCCCGAAGAACTGACTCGGCGGGCGCGCCGTGGCCGCCGCCGGCACCCAGATCGAAACCGCGATCACGGCGATCACGGCGGCAACCGGCCGCCGCATCAGAGGCGGTCGGCGGCCGATCTGCGGCGGCGGTCCCACGCCCCGGCTGCGGTAATCGCCACCAGGGCGCCGATCAGGGCGAGGCTGGGTACTCCGCCGACCGCGTCGGCGACGACGGTGACGAAACCGCGGCTGGTCGACCCGAGCGGCTTGGCGGAGCTCGAGGTCACCGGGGCGCCGAGGTCGCGGGCCGTCGCGATCTGGGCCAAGAGCGCCCCGTCGCGACCGGAAAGGGCTGCGAGGGTGCGGTGGGGAAGGAGCCCCGGACGGGCCACCGGGGCAATGGAAGCACCGCCCGCGCCCGCCGCTGATCCGCCATTGGCGGTCGGAAGGTGTTGGGTATATTGATCGACCGCGGAAGGACTGGCCACCGCGGTCGCTGGCGCGCCGAGCAGAGCCAATATGACCGCCACTCCACTCAGGTGACAGCCGAGAAGCCGGACTCGGGCACCGTTTCCCCGAGCGTCGTTCGAAGGCTCGTAATCCCTGGCCACGCGGTTCGGAGGATAGGGCATCCAAGCGTCGCTCGGCCACCTTCGCTTCACCCCTCGATCGCGATCGGGGTCGCCGTCGCCTACGTCGCGATCGCGATCGGAAACGGGGGGTATTCGAGCCAGGTCGAGGCCGCGGCGACGGTGGTGGTCTGGTGGGCCGTCGTGGTCGCACTCGCCCTGGGCGGCTGGCCGCGCTCCCGCATCCCGCCGGCTGCGCTCGGCGCCGGCGCGTGCCTGGCGGGGATCTGCGCCTGGACCTCCGCTTCGATCGGCTGGGCGAGCGACGACGGCGGGACCTTCATCGAGCTCGTTCGCACGCTCGGATACCTCGGCCTGTTCACGCTCATCGTCGTCGCATCGCCCCGAGCGAGCGTTCGCGCGTGGCTCGGGGGCGCGGCGCTCGGGCTGATGGTCGTCGCCTGCCTGGCCCTGCTCAGCCGGTTCGAGCCGTCGTTCGGCGGCGATCGCCAGGTCGGCATGTTCCTTCCGGCGGCGGCGGGGCGACTCAGCTACCCGATCGGCTACTGGAACGGACTCGCGGCGGCGATGGCGATCGCGGCGGTTCTCCTTGTCTGGCTCGGGGCCCACGCGCGCGCGGCCGCAGCCCGGGCCTTGGCGGTGGCCGCGATCCCCCTCCCGGTCCTGATCGTCTATCTGGCCTCCTCGCGGGGAGGAGTGGCGGCGGGCGCGATCGGGCTCGCCGTCCTGCTGGCGATCGGCCCGGCCCGGGCGCGGATGTTCGCGGGCCTCGTGATCGGCGGGGTCGGCGGCGCCATCCTGATCTCGTTCGCGAGCAGCCGGCATGAGCTGGTCGACGCGCTCGGCAACTCGACGGCCGCGGCCCAGGGCGACCAGATGCTTGCGATCACGATCGGGGTCGTGCTCGCGGTCGGGGTCCTGCGGCTGATGATCGACGAGCCCCTCGAATGGCTCGACGTCCCATATCCCTTCACCCGAGCGGTCGCGGTGGGGGTCGTGGTGGTGGCGATCGCCGGGATCCTGGTGGCCGGTCCCGCGAAGCGCTGGGACGAGTTCAAGTCCGTGGGGCACCTCGAGACCCAGAGCACGTATGTCGCGACCCACCTGAGCAGCGGAAGCGGAAGCGGCCGCTATCAGTTCTGGTCCGCGGCGCTCGACGCCTTCAAGGCGCATCCGCTCGACGGGATCGGCGCGGGCGGATATGAGGCCTACTGGCACCAGCACGGCTCCCTTGCGGTACCGGTCCGCGATGCCCACTCCCTCTTCCTGGAGAGCCTGGCCGAGCTCGGGATCGTCGGCCTCCTTGTGGTCCTGGGGTTCCTGGGCGTTGCCATCGTCTCCGGATCGCGCCGCGGGCCGACCACTGATCGCGGGGCGGCGCTGGGCGCCGCCCTGGCGGTCCTCGCCACCGGCATCGTCTCGGCCGGGATCGACTGGACCTGGGAGCTGCCGGCCTGCTTCGGGCTGGTGGTGCTCGCGGCCGCCGTCCTGACCGGGCCGGCGACCCTGGAGGTCGAGGGCGCGATGCGCCCACCTCAGGGCGTGGTCGATGGCGCCGGGGCGGCGCGGCGGTCCCCCCGGATGTGGCTCGGCATCGCGACGCTCGTGATCGCCGCGGCGGCGATCTGGGCGGGCGGGATCTCATTCCTGACCGAGGCCAAGCTCGGCGACAGCCGCGATGCGGTCAACGCCGGAAACCTGCCCGCCGCTGCCCAGGACGCCCGTGACGCAAGCACGCTTCAGCCCTGGTCAGCCGGCCCGAGGCTCCAGGTCGCGCTGGTCGAGGAGCTGGCCGGACACCTGAAGGCGGCGAACCGAGACCTGACGGAGGCGATTCAGCGCGCCCCGCGCGACTGGCAGCTGTGGTTCGTGCGGGCCCGGCTGGAGGTCAAGATCGGCAACGTAGACGCCGCCCTCCGCGCCCTGCACCGGGCGCGGATGCTGAACCCCCGAGCTCCGTTCCTTGCCCATTGAGCAGAGACGCCGTTCGGGCCCCTGACGCCTGCGATCATTGTCCCCGCATGTTCGACCGCGGCGCGGGGATCAGGAGCTTCGTGAGGGCCGATTCGGTCCGGGGCCTGTGAGCGGCCCGGGGGGGCCCGCGCCCGTCCCGGAGGCTGGGCCCTCGGCCCCCCACTCGGGCCGCGAACGCATCATCGGGCCCCTCGCCGTAGCCGTGGGGGCGGGGTTGGCCATCCTGGTCGGCGCGGCGGCCGCGTCATGGGTGGATTGGCGGTGGGTGCTCCTGGCTCTGTCCGCCACGACGGTCCTCGGCCCGTGCGCGGTGCTGGCCCTTCAGGGAAAGCTCGACGTGTTCGAGCCGATCATCTGGTTCTCGGTCATGTTCCTGCTCCTTTTCGTCGGTCGCCCGGCATGGGACCTCGCCCACCACAACTTCATCTATACGGGAAGGCTGATCTCGCCGACCTTCACGAGGATGATCGTGGCGGGCCTGCTGGGCGGGGCGGGATTCGTGATCGGCTATCTCAGCCCTGTCGCGCGATCCCTGGTCTCACGGCTGCCCCGCCCGCAGCCGCTCGACTCGCGCCGCTTGATGACCTATTCGTTCGTCGTCCTGGGCTTGGCGCTGGTCGCCTTCCTGATCTTCTTCATCAACTCCCACGGCTACAGCGACCCCGCCGGGTTCTTCTTCCGAGGCCAGAAGCGTCTCGCGCAGCTCACCGCAAGCCCCCAGGCCACCAGCAAGTACTTCCTCGCCTCGATCCTCCTGATGGTGCCGGTCGCCCTCTTCTTCTGGTCGATCCGCCAGAAGGAGGGCGCGGCGACGAGGATCGGGCGAATCGCCGGCTGGGCCGCCGTCGCGTCGATCCTTGCCTTCCTCGCCTACAACCTCGGCGCCGGACAGCGCCGCTACGTGATCGTCATGGTCGGCGCGCTCGCTGTCTTCTACTACCTGAGGAAGGGGCGCCGACCATCGGCTCGAACGCTCGTCATCGCGGCGCTCATCGCTCTGACCGTCGTCTCGGCCGTCAGAGACCTGCGGTTCGCACACGCGCGGATCACGCGCGCCCACCCGGTCCAGTGGCTGCCCTGGAACGCGGTGACCCACCTCTTCGAGACCCAGGACACGGGCGTCGCGCCGTCCCTTGCGACCGAGATGCTCGTCGTGCCCCAGGACCTCCACTACACATATGGGACGACGACGGTGCTGGGCCCGTTCGTCACCATGATCCCCAGGCAGCTGTGGCACGGGAAGCCCCTGCCGGCCGATCAGCAGGTGCTCGCCTCGGTCTGGGGCGGGACCCCGTGTGGCTTCAACGGCCAATGCAGCACGTTCTCACCGTTCGGGGAGCCGTATCGGGACGGAGGCCTGGTCGCGGTGTTCATCTTCGCGATCCTGTTCGGGGCCTTCTGGAGGACGCTCTGGCTGTACTACGTTCGTCACCGAGACAGCGTCCTGGCGATCATCGTCTGCGCGATGCTGCTTCCGTTCATGATCAGCTGGATGCGGGCGAACTTCACGCTCCAGGCCCTTCAGGCCGCGATGGTCCTGGTCACCGTCGTGATCGCCGGGATCCTGTGTCGGGTCCGATCCGACGACGCCGGCGCCGGGCCAGTCCGCCCCGCCCCCAGATAGCCCGCCCGTGCCACAGGCCAGCCACAGGTGGCCGAATCTGTTCCTGGTCGGCGCGGCGAAGGCCGGGACCACGTCCGTCTACGACGCCCTGGCCCGACACCCCGCGATCTACATGTCGCCGGTCAAGGAGCCCCACTACTTCTCCCGGATCCAGCCATCAGCGGAGCGGCGGGCGTTCTTTCCCCACGTCAGCGACAAGGACGTTTACCTGGCGCTGTTTGCGGACGCCACCGGTGAGCGGCTGATCGGAGAGGCGAGCACGTCGTACCTGTGGGACACCGGGGCGGCGGAGCGGATCAAGCGAACGGTCCCCGAAGCCAACATCCTGATCATCCTGCGCGACCCGGTGGAGCGCGCCTACTCGCAGTACTGGAACGACGTTCGCGAAGGCCTCGAGCGCCGCCCGTTCCTCGATGCATTGATCGACGAGCGAAGCCGTGGCCCCGGCCAGTGGGGTGTTTCCTCGCTCTACATCGATTGCGGCCTCTACGTGGCCCAGGTGCAGAGGTACCTCGACCGCTTCGGCGCCCGAGTCCACGTGTCGCTCTTCGAGGACCTCGCCGGCGATGAGGCAACGGCGATCGCCCGGATCCACTCCTTCCTCGAGCTCGCGCCGGCCGACGCGGGCCCTACGACGGGGAGGATGAATCCAGCCTCGTTGCCCCGCAACAAGCTCACCCGGAGGCTCCTGTCCAGTGGCGCGGCGCGAACCGCAGCCCGGGCTGTGGTTCCGCGACGGATGCGCAGCGGGATGCGAAGGGCGCTCCTGAAGCAGACGAGCCGCCCCCCGATGGATTCCGCGGCGCGGGCTTTGCTGGTCGAGACCTATCGCCCCGAGGCGGAGAGGTTGGCCGATCTGTTGTCGAGGCCGCTCCCGTGGGAGTCCCGCTGGTGAAGGTCAACCCACCGCGAGCCGCGACCGGTGACGCCCCTTGGAGTAGTTGCCGTAGTCGACGGCCCGCATCTTCCACCCATCCTTCGTCAGGCCGAGATAGAGGTGGATGCGAAAGTCTCGCACCGCGATCACGTTCGGCCGGTGCTGAAACTCGCCAGCGGAGCGAATGTGCGCGTCGATCGACCCGATGAAGCCGTGAATTTGAACCGTCGGGTTGATCGGCTGCGAGAAGCGTGGCCGAAGGCCGGCGATCTGGCGCCGGGCCTCCTTCGGTGCGATCGGCTCCGCGTAGCTATTCCGCACCCCCTCGACGTCTCCGCGCTGGAGCGCCTGCCACCAGCGCAGGACCGCTCCGTAGGGCGTGGAGCTCCCCACCGCGCCGATGTCGGCATCGCTGACGAGCAGCGAGGCCGGGTCCTTGATGTCGTCGGGCTGAAGGGGAGGGCCGTCGTTGGCGCTCGAGCCGCATCCCGATGCCAACCCGGCTGCCACCAGCGCTGCGACGAAGGCCCCGCGAGCTCGCAAGCGGCTGATTCTAGGAGATGCGGGCAGGCCGCTCCCCCTCCTGGAAGGCGACCTCGTCCCGCCGAGCGGGGCGCCTCGCGGCCCGGATCAGGTCGCGGGGGAGCGAGCGGAGCGAGCTGCGCGCGGACCCGAGCTCGCCGTGGCGCCCCGCCAGCACTACGAGCAGCAGGAGGCTGACCATGTACGAGCTCGACAGGGACACCGCGGCGCCGTAGATCCCCCAGGCCGGAACGAACACCGCCAGGGCGAGCGCGACCCAGGCCAGCGAGAGGAGCTCACCGAGGGTCCCCGCGAGCGGATATCCGCGACCCTTCAGGCCCTCGGAGAGGACCCGGCGGGCGCTTAGGAACACCGTCCCGGGCAAGACGATGTAGGTCACGGTCACCGCGGCGTCGAACCGGCCCCCGAAGAAGAGGGGGACGAGCCACTGGGCCGTGGCGCACAGGATCGCGACCAGGACGACCGCGATCGACGTCGTCAGCCACAGAAGCGACCACATGGTCCTCCGGGCGTCGGCCTGGTCGGTCCGCGACGCGACCCAGGGGAAGGTGATCAGGCCGACGCTCTTGGCGATGAAGTACGGCAGGTTCGTGAACGCCAGGCCGACCACGTAGAGCCCGAGCGAAGAGGGTGAGAGAAAGAGGGCCAGCACGACCTGGTCGGGGCGAAGCACGTCCACCGCCGAGAAGCTCGACAGGAGGCCGCGCAGCCCGAACGAGACCAGGAAGCGACGGCCGACCGACGGGGCCGCCGCTCCCCGGCAGAGCCGTAGGCCGCTGATCAGGCAGGTGCTGCCCGTGATCCAGAACGCCGCCAGGAGCGCGCCGACGATCGGCACGATCGCGTGGTCTGAGGCCACGAACAGGGTCGCCACCCCGATCGCGTACAAAAACCAGGGCAGGAACCGCATCGCGTTGAAGAGCCGAAGGCGCAGGTGTCCCTGGAGCAGCGCGAGACCGTATTGCTGGGCCAGCATCGCGGGGACGAGCGCCAGGGTGAGCCAGCCGGCGACCCGGACCGAGTGGGGATCGCCGTTCAGGATCAGCAGCAGCCACAGGGCCTGGAAGACGACCAGGATCGCGGCCTGGGGAATCGCGAAGCCGAGGCCGAGCCGGGCGAGCCCCCTCGAGGCCGAGGAGTCGCGCGCGATCGAATAGGTGAGCGCCGATGGGATCCCGAGGTTCCCGAGCTGGGTGATGACCAGCGGCCACAGGGTCAGCGCCGCGAGGTACCCACGGCCGTCGGGGCCCAGCATCCGCGCCAGGAGCGGGCCGGTGACCACCAGCACCGCCTGGATCGCGAACCCGGTCGCGACCGCGAGGGCCGCGTCGCGCCTCAACCCCTGCGGTGAGCCCTGGTCGGTCCGCTCAGACGAGCCGGAGGGAGCTTGAAGGCTGGCCTCCTCCGTGGCTGACACGAGGCTAACCTTACGCGGTGAAGTCAGGCGTTGTACACGAACCGGCCCGGGCTGACCGATCGTTTTCGACCGTGTTTTGGGCGTCGGGCTTCAATGATTGTCACAGGTGCGAACGAAGCTCCCCCGCCTGAGGCATCGCCGCGAGGTCCGGCTGCTGCCGGTCGTCTACCGGCACGTCGGGGTGTCTCGGCGCGATGCCTTCCTGGTCTCCTACCCGAAGTCGGGAAACACCTGGCTCAAGTTCATGCTCACGGACCTGCTCGGTGGCCGCGAGGCCGACTTGGACAACGACTCGACGGTGATCGCCGACGTCGGGTCGCACCGCTCGACCCCCGCGGTGCTGCCGAACGGCGGGCGCCTGATCAAGAGCCATGAGCCCTACTCGGGCCCTCAGCGGCGCGTCTACCGAAAGGCGATCCACCTGATCCGCGACGGCCGCGACGTCGCCGTCTCCTACTACTACACGCTGATCCGCCGCGGCCTATTCGAGGGCAAGTTCAGCCCGTTCCTGAGGCTCTTCCTGGCCGGCGGCGTGGACGGTTACGGCCCCTGGCACCAGCACGTCTCCTCGTGGCTCGGCAGTCCGCTCGCCGCGAACGGGTCGCTGCTCACCCTCCGCTACGAGGACATGCTGCGCGAACCGGTCGAGGGCCTGGGGGCGACGATGAAGTTCCTCGGCGCGCCCGTCGATGCGGAGCGGGCCGAGGAGACCGTTCGCGCCTACAGCGCCGATCGAATGCGCGAGCGCGAGCGCAGCTCGCAGTTCCACGAGCGAAAGAAGCGCCGCGACATCATGTTCGTCCGCACGGCCGGCCCGGGCGACTGGACCGAGGCGTTCTCAAAGAGCGACGAGGCGCTGTTCGACCAGGTCACCGGGGGCCTCTTGGGGCGACTCGGCTACGACGCCTAGGTCGGTCCAAGCGATGCGGATCCTGATGGTGAACAAGTACGCGCGCGTCACAGGCGGCGCCGACCTGAACTGCATGCAGCTCGCCGAGCTCCTGCGCGGCCGGGGGCACGAGGTCGTGATGCTGGCCACCGCGAGCCCCGACAACGAGTTCGCCGACGGCGAGTTCGTTGAGGCCTCGGTGACCCACGCCTCGCGCACCGAGTTGGGCTCGCGGGCGCGGATCGAGGTCGCCAAGAGCGCGATCTGGAATCGGGAGGCGGCGGCGGCCATGCGGCGCCTGCTCGGGTGGTTTCGCCCCCAGGTGGTCCACGCCCACAAGCTCTACCCCCAGCTCTCTGCGGCGCCGGTGGCGGTCGCGTCGCGAGCCGGGGTGCCGATCGTCCAGACGCTCCACGACTACGAGTTCATGTCGGCGAGCTACCTCGAGCACCGCGGGGGGTGGGTCGACTACGACGAGCGCCGGCTCTCCTTTCGCGCCCTGAACGCCGCGACCTTCGCGACTCGGCGCTGGCTTCATGCGCCCAGGGTGGACGCATGGATCTCCAACTCGGGCTACGTCGCCGCCCGCTACGCGTCGCGGGGCCTCGGCTCGACGGTCCTCGCCGCCTTCGTCGAGCCGATCGAGGGCCCGGTCCCCGGGTTCGCGGATCGAACCGGCGCCGCCTTCGTCGGGCGGCTGACGGAGGAGAAGGGGGTTCGCGACGTCCTCGCCCTCGCCGAGTCCTCCCCCGGGATCCGGGTTCGGATCGCCGGCCATGGGCCGCTCGAGGGCGAGGTCGCCGCCGCCGCCGGGCGGCTCGAGAACCTGGAGTTCGCCGGCAAGCTCGACCGGGCGGGGGTGTTCGGCCTCTTGGAGCGGGCCCGGGTCAGCCTCATGCCCTCGCGCTGGCAGGAGCCGGGCGGCATCGCCGCCCTCGAGGCGATGGCGGTCGGGACGCCGGTGATCGCCTATGCGAGCGGGGGCCTCGCCGAGTACGTCGGGGAGGTGGGGGGCGGAAGGGTGATCGAGCCAGATCGCGACGCGCTGGCTCGCGAGTGCTCGGCCCTCGCCGCCGACCCCCAGACGTGGGAGGTCCTCTCCTCGCGGGGGGCGGACGGTGTCGCGTCCAGGCACTCGCCCGAGCAGTACGCGGTCGCCGTGGAGGAGATCTACGGCCGTTTGGTGGAGGAGACCTCGGCCAGGCCCTGAGCGTCGCTACTCCAGCGGTCCGCGTTCTGGGCGTGGATCTCCTCGAGGATCCGCCTGACGTCGTACTCGAGCTTCCAGTCGGGGTAGTGAGACTCAAAGCGCCCGTTGTCGGCGATCCACCAGATGTGGTCGCCGACCCTGCTTCGGTCGTCGTAGGTCCAGTCGATCTTGCGGCCCGAGATCTCCTCGCTGAGGCTGATCGCCTCGAGCACCGACGCGTGGCTGAACCTGCCCCCGCCGATGTTGTAGACCTCTGCAGTCCGGGGGGCCTTGAAGAAGGCGTCGAATGCCCGGATCAGGTCGAGGCTGTGGATCGCGTCGCGGACCTGCTTGCCCTTGTAACCGAACACGGTGTAGGGCGTCTGTGTCATCGCGCAGCGCATCACGTAGGCGAGGAAGCCGTGAAGCTCGGTCGCCGAGTGGCGGGGCCCGGTCAGGGTGCCGCCGCGAAAGCAGGCGGTCCGCATCTCGAAGTAACGCCCGTACTCCTGCACGAGGATGTCGGCCGCGGCCTTCGACGCCCCGAACAGGCTGTGGAGCGATCGATCGATCGACATCTCCTCCGTGATCCCATTCGCGAACGGGTGCTCGGGATCGATCTCCCACCGGGTCTCGAGCTCGACCAGGGGCAGCGAGTTCGGGAGGTCGCCGTAGACCTTGTTGGTCGAGGTGAAGATGAAGACCGCCTCGGGTGCGTGGGCGCGGGTCGCCTCGAGCACGTTCAGGGTTCCCACGGCGTTGATGTCGAAGTCGGTCATCGGCTGCTTGGCGGCCCAGTCGTGCGAGGGCTGAGCGGCCGCGTGGATGACAAGCTCGATCGCGTCGCCGTAGGAGGCCATGATCGCGTCCACCCCGTCCCGGTCCCGGATGTCGACCGGATGGTGGCGATAGGCGGAGCCGAGCTCCTTCTCCAGCCTCGACCGGTTCCAGGCGGTCGAGGCCTCGGCGCCGAAGAACTCGCGCCTCATGTCGTTGTCGATCCCCGCCACGTCCATGCCGAGGCCGCCGAAATGGGTGGCCGCCTCGGAGCCGATCAGCCCGGTCGAGCCGGTGATCACCGCGACGCTCATGCCCGGGCGCCTCGGGGCGGGCCGTCGCCGGCGGTGACCTCGTAGAGGACGTCCTCGAACCGGGTCGCGACGACCTCGGGGCTGAAGTTTCGCCGCGCGAACTCGAGCCCGGCGGCGCTTCGCCGCGCGAGCTCGGAGCGGTTGGCCAGGATGTCTCGGAGGGCGCGGGGGAAGGTGCCCGGGTCGACCGCGTCGACCACCCATCCGGCTCCAGACTCGCGGACGATCCGGGCCACCTCGGAATGGGGGTTGACGCTGGCCAGGACCGGCACGCCGCCGGACATCAGGTTCATCAGCTTGGAGGGGAGATTGAACTCGTCCACGTCGGGGCGCTGCGGCACGAGCCCGATCGTCGCCTGCTTCATCTCGTTCTCGAGCTCGTCCAGGAGCAGGCCCGGCATCTCGACGCGATCGGTGCGGATCTCCGCGGCCACCGCTCTGGCCAGCTCACCGGTGCCGGCGAGGATCAGCCGCACGTCGCCGTTCAGCTCGGGCGAGCACTCGAACGCCTCGACCAGCGCGGGGAGGTTCTGCGAGAAGCCCATGTTGCCCATGTAGAGGACGCGTGCCGGTTCCTTGCCGGTGCTCGCGGTGCGCTGCTCGCCGAGGCCGCGGGTATACGGGTTGTAGATGTGGGTCACCTTCCACGGTGGCACCCCCTTGACCAGCAGGTTCTCGCGAAACGCGTTCGAGATCACGACGATCCTGTCGGCGGAGCGATAGACGAACCGCTCGAGCTGCTGGGCGGTTCGAAGCGCGACCCCCTCCCGCATCAGCCCGGTGGTCGCGGCCGCGTCGGGCAGGATGTCCTCGAGCCACAGGATCCAGGGGAAGCGCCGGGCCTTGGCGCTCGCCAGGACCGGCAACAGGCCGAGCAGCGAGGGGGAGACCGCCACCGCGACGTCGGGCGCGGTCGGCATCGCGGCCGCCACCGCCGCCGCCGAGGCATAGGTCGCCTCCTCGGTGATCCTCTCAGCCGTCGTCCTGTGCCCGATCACGAGCGGAAGCCGGAGCACCGGGATGCCGTTTCGCGTCTCGCGGTACGGGCCGGCGCGCCGGCCCCACAGCGCGCCCGGATAGTGTGGATGCGCGGTCACCACCTCGACCTGATGCCCCCGGGCCAGCATCGCCTCGGCCCACCGGGCCGCGATCGGGCCCATCGCGGTGGGCTCGGGCTCGTAGTTCCAGCTCCAGAGCTGCAGCCGCAGGGACCGGCTCAACGATGCTCCCGCTTACCCGACTCGCCCGGAGAGAGCGGCAAGCGGCCCGCCCGGCCCCGTCTTCGACGCCCTCGCCTCGTGTCGCCCATCTTGGGGGCAGCGTAGAGCATCTCCGCCGATTTCCAGGGCGCCGAGGGGGCCTCAGGCGGCGCCTCAGTCCCCGCCGGATTCGCCGCCCGGGGTGCTGCG
>CAWDLT010000011.1:0-38104 GCA_963803305.1 uncultured bacterium | reverse complement strand
GCTTGCAAAGCCGGCGCTCTCCCAGCTGAGCTATGGCCCCGAGCAACCGCCAGTGTCTCACGGCCGCGGACCGCTCGCCGAACTCACGGGGTTGTGCGAGGATTGGCCCGCAGCGAGGGAACCAAGGATCCAGATGCCAGAAACCGAGATGGCAAGCGAGGCCAGAGGAGGGATCCCAAGCCGCAGGGGTCCGCCGTCGAGCGGACGCCGAGCCGGTACTAGAAGCGCCGACGGGCAGCGCGCCGAGGTGTCGAAGCTTCTGCGAGATCGTCCGCCACCACTTCAACCTCGCCGCCGACCGGCTGAAGCTCGCCGACGACCTTAGAGGTGGTGTTCTGGACTCAGTACCGCGAGGTGACATCCGCAGATCCCCATGCAAGCTGTTTTGGGGGAGGTCCACGTCTACAACGGCTACCGGATCTCCGGCGCGACGGAGCCCGCGGCCTTCTTGAAGGGCGGGGTCCGGTTCCATCCCGAGGTCGACATCGGCGGGGTGCGGGCACTGGCCTCGTTGATGACCTGGAAGACCGCGGTGGTCGGAATCCGTTCGGGGGCACGCCCCAGGAGGCGGATGAACTGCCCGGCCACCGAGGTGAAGCAGTCGGCAAGCTTTCCAGGCGATCACCAGGTCGTTCATGGACAAGGTGCACCAAAGGTGTAGGGCAGACTTGCAGGGACATACAGGCGCCCGACGCCGACACGAACGCCCAGGTGATGGCCTGGATGATGGACGAGTACGGGAAGATCCACGGACTGCCCGCGAACGTACCGGCAAGCCGACGCGCTCGAGGGCTCGCACGGCCGGAAGGAGGCCACGGGGCGGGGATGCGTTGACGTCGCGAGGCGGCGCCGGAGTTCGGCCTCTCCCCCCCCGACACGACCTTTGCCGTCCAGGGCTTCGGCAACGTCGGCTCTGGGCGGGCCGCCTCATGCAGCAGTTCGGCGCCAAGATGGTCGCTGTCTCCGATTTGAGCGGGCGATTCGCAACGACGCAGGATCGATGCCAACGCCCTTAGCGACCACCTCACCGAGACCGGCTCGATCACCTACTTCCCGCAGGCGGAGCAAATCGACCCGGAGGACCTGGTGGCCGTGCCGTGCGACGTCTTGATCCCGGCCGCGCTCGGCGGAATGATCCGGGAGGACAATGCGGACCGCATGGAATGCCGGATGGTCGTCGAGGGCGCGAACAGCCCGAGACCCCCGCGGCCGATCGGATCCTCCGCGAGAAGGCACCGACGTGATCCCCGACGTGATGGCGACGCCGGGGGCGTCGTCGTCTCGTACTTCGAATGGGTACAGAACCTCCAGCACTTCCGCTGGGAGGAGCGCGAGGTCAACGACAAGCTCGGCACGATCGTCAGGCGTGCGTACAGAGAGGTCTAGCGCGGGAGCGCGAGGAGGGCATCGACCTGCGCGAGGCCTCGTACCTGCTGGGTCTCGAGCGGGTGGTCGAAGCCTCCCGGACCCGCGGATACGTCTGAGTCGAAGGGTTACCTGCGGGCGCTCGAGGGGGCGACTAGAAGTCGAAGTCCTTCGGCTTGCCTTGCTCGAACCAGAGCTCGTCGTCCTCCGGCGCGTCCTTGAGGAACTCCGGCGTGTCGGCAAGGACGTCGTCGGACTCATCGTCGGCTTCCCCGTCCTCGGACAGCTCGCCCTCGGGCTCCTCGTCCTCCAGGCCCGCGTCCTCTTCGACCAGCTCTTCGTCCTCCTGAGCCTCCTCCGCGTGCCGGTCCTCCTCCGCGTGCTCGTCCTCGGGCACCTGCGCGACCTCGGCGTCGGCCTCGATCGTGTCGAACGGCGCCGGGTGCTCGACCGTGTCGAGCGACTCAACCGGAGGCTCGTCGGCGGATGGTGGCTGGGAGGCGATCTCCTCGTCCGGAGGCGCCGAGGCAGCCGTCGCGTCCTCACCCGTCGGGGGCTCGGTGTCGTCCGAGCTCGAAGGCTCCTGGTCGGGCGATTCCTCGTCGTCGGACGTGTGGTCGAAGAAGGTCGTCGGCGCCTCGGCGGCGGCCTCAGCCTCGCTCGATTCGGGCGGCTCATCGACGATCGGGTGCTCGGCGGCGGGCGCCTCGGCCCGGGGCGCGTCTTCCTCCCCAGCCGCCAGATCGCCGACGGGTTCGCCCTGATCGGAGCTCAACGGGCCTCCATTACCGTTTCCCGAATGCTCGGTCCCGGCGGCGGGCTCGGGGAAGTCGGGCTCGTCGGGGCGGGTCGGTGGGCCGAAGGCCTCGTCCTCGAGCTGCTGCAGCTCGGACTCAGCCGCGCCGTGCTGGCGCTTCAGGTCCAGGTGCTGGCGAATCGCGTCGTCAAAGATTCCCATGGCGATCAGGCTGAAAAGGGTACTGCGCCAATTCGAGCGCGCAGGCACGGATTCCTGCATGGGCGTCGCCGCCCGGGCCGGCGTCCCGCGCCTCTCACCGAAGGTTCATTCGCCGCTCGGAGCGGCGTCCCTGCGCCCTCAGGGGCGGCCCGCGGCCCTCGCCTCGGGCGCCCCGCTGACCCGGTTCTTGCCCGATCTCTTCGCCTCATAGAGCGCCGCGTCCGCCGCCGCGATCAGGGAGCGTGCGTCGTCGGCTGATCCGGGTATCGACGCCGCCCCGAGGCTCGCGGTCACGCGGACAGTCCCCTTGCCGTCGACCCGCGGTACCGCCTGGGACTCGATTCGAGCGCGAATTCGCTCCGCCAGCCCGACCGCTCCCACGAGGCCGGTCTCGGGCAGAGCCACCGCGAACTCCTCTCCCCCGTAGCGGGCCGGCTCGTCGACCCCCCTCGACTCCGAATCGAGGACGGAGCCGATCGCGCGCAGGACCTCGTCGCCCTGCAGGTGGCCGTGGGTGTCGTTGACACGCTTGAAGTCGTCGATGTCGAGCATGATCAGCGACAGTTCGTGTCCGAAGCGCTGCGCCCGCGCCGCCTCCTTGGAGATCAGCTCGCGGAAGCGGCGGTTGTTCGACAGGCCGGTGAGCTCGTCGGTGACCGCCTGTTCGGAGACCAGCTCGTGGAGCGCTATGTTCTCGATCGACGCCGACACCTGTCCAACCAGGTAAAGGAAAACGTCGCGCTCGGGTTGGCTGAACGGCTCGCCCCCGCGTGCGACCGTCATCGCGCCCACGTTCTCCGGCATCTCGCCCATGCGCCGCAGCGGGCTGGACAGGGCGCACGAGCCGTCGTCGGAGAGAGCCACCAAGTCGTCGGTTCTCAGCGCCTCCTCCTCGGCGGAGCGGGCGGCTCCGCGAATGCGGGCGGAGGTCCGGCCCGCCTCCGCCTCGGCGCCCTCGTGCCCGCTCAGGGTGATCATCCCGTACTCGGCTCGGCATGCCGCCAGCGATGTCTCGACCACCACCTGGAGCAGGGTCTTGCGATCGAGCCCGGACGCGAACGCCTCGCCTATCCGGCTCACAGATCGGTCGATTTCGATCTGCTGGCGCCGCACCTCATCCATCTGCTTGCTGAGCCGGTCACCCATCTTGTTGAACTCGCTCGCGAGCCCCGCCATCTCGTCCTTTCCGACCACCGGCACCTTCTGGCTGAAGTCCCCCCTGCCGATCCGGCGAGCCGCGTCGAGCATCGCCGCAACCTGGCCGCCGAGGGCACGAAGGAGCATCGCGACGAAGATCAGCGCGACCGCGAAGAAGGCGACCAGGACCGCGACCACCAGGGGGCTCGACGAGAAGAAGCCCCCCGACTCGGTCGGGCCGAACAGGGTGATCCTCAGGCCGCCGGGCCCCGGCAGGTCAGTCGTCGCGGCGCGAAGGGTGTGGCCGTTCACGTCGACGTCATCCGAGTGGCCGCTCACGGGCAGGCTCGCGTCGAGGGGGGCGAGCGTCGCGGCGACCGGGCCGGCCGGGCCGAGCACCGCCGCTTCGCGACCGGTCAGGCCGCGGACCCGGGCGAGGTAGGCGGACGCCGTCGTGGTCGAGACCTCGAGGGAGCCGATGCCTCCGCTCGGCCCGCGGAGGGCGAGCCTATACGCGGCGATCGCAGGCGGGGCGCCGATCGACGCGACGCTCCGGCCGTTCGAGTCACGCAGCACCAGGAACCGGACACCCTGGTTCCCGGCGGCCGCACGTGCGGCGCTCTGGATCTGAGCGCGGTCGCCGGTCTGCAGCGCGAGACCCAGGGCCGGGTCCCCACCGATCTCGTTCGCGGCACGTCTGGCGGCGCCGACGTCGCCCTGGTAAACCGAGAGCGCCGTCTCGAGGCCCGCCGCGAGCCGGGCGTCCGCCTTGCCGTTCCTGGACTGGGCCGTGACCTGAGTCACCAGCACGGCGACGGCGATCATCGGCATCACGACGATCAGCAGGAAGAACAGCGTGAGTCTGCCGCGGAAGCTCAATTGGATTCACCAGCTTAGATCGGCATATCTACGGCTATCCTTGCCTACCGGGACGCCTTACCCCTAAACAGCGTCCCGACTCGGGGCTATAGCTCAGTTGGGAGAGCGCCTGGATCGCACCCAGGAGGTCGGGGGTTCGAGTCCCCCTAGCTCCATCTCAGCTCGCCGGCGACCGGTCGGGCGGCCGGGATGCTCGGCGGGATGTTCGCTTTGAGAGCGAAGACGTTGTCGGGGTCGTACTTGTCCTTCAGCGCCACCAGGCGGACGTACTTCTCGTCGTCGTAGGACGCCCTCAGTCGATCCGCGGGGTCGTCCGGGCTGATGAAGTTGGAAGGCGCCTGGTTGACGGCCCAGGGCCGCATGGTCTGCATGAACTCGCGCGCCCAGCTGGTCTCCGCTTCCGTCTGCTGGGGGTCGAACCACATCGCCAGGCAGAAGTAGAACCACTTGGCGTCGGGGATGCTGAGCGCCATCGCGGTTCGGTCCATCCGCGCGTACGCGCCACCAAGCGAGCCGAAGATCACCTGGGTGACCGGCGAGGCGCTACCGGTGGCCTTCTCGATCGCGGCGTCGATCGCCTCGTCGGGCAGCTCTTGGAGGTAGTCGACCTTGAAGTACTCGTTGACCCCCCAGGGATTCCCGGCGTCAATCAGCTGCTGGAAGGCGACGTAGGGCATCGGCTGGACCAGCTTGAGCAGCGGCTCTCCCCAGCCGGTCAGCGACCGGAGGGCGTCCTCGCCCATCTCGGGGTCGCCGAAATAGGCGACGATCAGCCCGGCGACGGGCTTGCCCCTCGCCTCCTCGGGGACGAAGTCTCGTGCCCATCTCCCTCGCGTAGACTGCCACGGTCGCCGCGGTGGCGGGCGCCTCGAGCTTGCGATCGACCGCCCCGCGACAGGGCCGTGCCGGCGATGAGCTGAGGTGGTGAGCCAATGGACCTGATCGATCTCTCGGCGCCGATCAAGCAGGGGCCGCCGGACCAACTCGACGCGCTGCGCGTCGACGTCACCTACGAAGGCCACGCCGCCGGCGCGGAATTGATCGAGCAGTTGTTCGGAGTCGCCCCCGAGCTGCTCCGCGATGGCGAGGGCTGGTCGAACGAGACGTTCACGCGCCTCGGGACCCACAGCACCACCCACGTCGACGCCCCGTGGCACTACAACTCGACGATCGGCGACGAGCGGGCGAAGACGATTGAGGAGCTTCCGCTCGACTGGTTCTTTCGACCGGGAGTCGTGATCGACGCCGGCGACCGCGGTGACGGGGAGGCGCTGTCGAGCGCCAATCTGCGCGAGCGGCTGCCGCGCGACCTCGAGCCGCGCGACATCGTCCTCGTCCACACCGGTCGCGACGCCTACTACGCGGAACCCGACTACATGGCACGGGGCCCCGGGGTCTCGGCCGAGGCGACGCGCTGGCTCTTCGACCAGGGGGTCCGCGTCATGGGCATCGACGCCTGGGGCTGGGACGCGCCGCTCCACCTCCAGGCCGAGCGCGCGAAGGCCGCCGGGAAGCCCGGGATCTTCTGGGAGGCTCACCAGGCCAATCTCTCCTACTCGCAGATCGAGCGCCTCGTCAACCTCGGCGCGCTGCCGCCGGAGGGCTTCGAAGTCGCCTGCTTTCCGCTCCGCCTCGTCGGCGGAAGCGGCGCCCCCGCTCGGGTCGTCGCGATCGTCCCCTGAGCCGGGCGGAACCCCTCGAGCCCCCCGCTCAGCCCTGGAGCAGGCGACCGACCGCGCCCATCAGCTCGTCGACCCGGCTGCGCTGCTCGATTGATCCGGCTCGCATGCAGTTTCGGACGTGATCGTCGAGCAGCCCCAGCGCGACCGCGTTCAGGGCAGCCTGTGCCGCGTGGATCTGGGTCAGGACGTCGATGCAGTAGCGCTCGTCTTCGACCATCCCGCTGACCCCGCGGACCTGGCCTTCGATTCGGGCCAGACGCTTCAGGAGCTGTTCCTTCGAAGCCGTGTATCCGGGTGTCTCGCTCATTGGCCCAGTATACCCTGGTAGGGTATTGACCCGACGACCCGAGCGAAAGAGATGACTCCATTTCGTGAGCGAGGTTCTGAACACGATCGGCGAGGGCCTCAAGCAGTCCTTCCTGATGGCATACGAAGTCTGGTGGGCGCTGGTCCTCGGATTCGCGATCTCGGCGATCGTCCAGTCCTGGGTCCCGCGCGAGCGCATCGAAGCCGCCCTGTCCGGAAGCGGCCCTGGCCCGCTCGCCAAAGCAACCGGGCTCGGCGCGGCGTCATCGTCGTGCTCCTACGCGGCGATCGCGATCGGCAAGTCGCTGTTCCAGAAGGGGGCCTCGGCGGCGACCATGCTCGCCTTTCAGTTCGCGTCCACCAACCTGGTCTGGGAGCTTGGCCTGATCCTCTGGATCCTGATCGGGTGGCAGTTCGCGGCGGCCGAGTACCTGGGCGGGATCGTGATGATCGTGCTGATGGCGGCGGCCCTCCGGCTGTTCGTCTCGCCGCGCCTCGAGGAACTGGCCCGGCGCCACGCGCGCGAGGCCCAGGCCGGGCACGTGCACCGGGCGGTCGGTGCGGGCGGCCTCACCCTGCGCCGGCGGCTGGCCTCGGCCGAGGCCTGGTCGGACGTCGCCGACAACTTCCGCGGCGACTGGCGGATGCTCTGGAAGGAGATCCTGGTCGGCTTCCTGCTCGCCGGGTTCATCGGCCTGCTGGGCGACGATTTCTTCAACGGCCTGTTCATCACCGACGGCCCGCCGGTCGTGACCGCGATCGAGAACGTGATCGTCGGCCCGCTGATCGCGATCCTGAGCTTCGTCTGCTCGGTCGGCAACGTTCCCCTCGCGGCGGTCCTGTGGTCGGGCGGGATCAGCTTCGGCGGTGTGCTCGCGTTCATCTTCGCCGACTTGATCGTGCTGCCGATCGTCCTCGCCTACCGCAAGTACTACGGAACCGCTTTTGCCTTCAGGATCACGGCGCTGATGTTCGCCACCATGGTCCTCGCCGCGCTCATCGTCGACGCCCTGTTCAGCGCCGCGGGCCTGATTCCCACCGGGCCGCGCCCCACCCGGGGCGACATATTCGGTGGCGTGGAGCTCGACTACAAGCTGTTCCTCAACCTGTTCGGCCTGCTCGTCTTCTCGGCCCTCTTCTACCTGACATTGCGCCGCGACGCCCGAGATCGGGGCCCGGCGCACGCCCATTGAGAGAGGCCAGGTGGCCGAGAAACGCTTCCTGCCCGCCCTGCGCTTCGCGGCGTTGACCCGCTTCTACGACCCCGCGATCAGGCTGACGACGCGCGAGGGGACGTTCAAGCGCCGGCTGCTCGAGCAGGCCGCGATCGGGGATCGGGCTCGGGTTCTCGACCTGGGATGCGGCACCGGGACGCTCGCCATCATGGCCAAGCGAGGGCGGCCCGGCGCCGCGGTCTCGGGACTCGATGCGGATCCCAAGATGCTCGGCCGCGCGGTCCGCAAGGCTGGCGAGGCCGGGCTCGAGGTTCGCTTCGACCAAGGCCTCTCGAACGAGCTCCCCTACCCCGACGCCACCTTTGACCGCGTCCTCAGCACGCTGTTCTTCCATCACCTTCGGCCCGAGGACAAGGGGCTCACGGTCGCCGAGGTCGTTCGGGTGCTGAAGCCGGGCGGTGAGCTTCACGTCGCGGACTGGGGGCTTCCCTCCGACCCCTTGATGCGCCTGCTCTCGCTCCAGATCCGGTTCGGTGACGGAGACGAGTCCACCCGCGAGAACCTCTCCGGGCTCCTGCCCGGCGTGTTCGAGCGCGGGGGCCTGGAAGGCGTCGCCGAGACCGATCGCCTGCGCACCCCGTTCGGGACGCTGGCCCTCTACCGAGCGCGCCGGGCGGCCGGCTGACCGGGCTGCCGGCTCAGGACAGCGAGGCGCTCTTCTCCTTTGAGGGCTTCGTCTCGGCCTCGGCCGCCGACTTCGGGGCGTCCGGCGATACCCGGTCCTCGTAGGCCGCGCGCTCCGCCCGGTCGGGGGCGGAGAGCACCTTGTCGGCCTTGAGGAGCCTTCCGACGGCTTCGCGAGCGCGGCGCGGGAGCGGGTGGATCAGCTTGTCGATCACCGCGCTCGAGGACGGCACCCAGACGTCGAACTTGGGGAGCTTGAGCGCACCGACGATCGCCTCGGCGACGTCCTCGGGCTCGAGCTTCTTGACCCCGGGTGTGTCGGGCAGGCCGGATCCGAGCTCGGTGTTGACCACGGCGGGCATCACCACGGACAGCTCGACCCCGGTGTCCCGGAGCTCGGCGCGAACCGCCTCGCTCAGGCCGACGACCGCGTGCTTGGTCGCACAGTAGGTCGCCCCGCCGGGCAGGCCGACCTTGCCGGCCTGGGAGGCGATGTTGACCAGGTGCCCGCTGCGGCGGGTCGTCATCCCGGGGATCGCGAGCTTCATTCCGTAGATGACGCCGTGCAGGTTGATGTCGACCATCCGCTGGGCCGTGGCGTCGGTCTCGGCGGCGAACTCGCCGATCGGCATGATCCCGGCGTTGTTGATCAAGACGTCGAGCGGGCCGAGCCGCTCCGACACCTGGTCGAGAAAGTTGGCGAACGAGTCCCGCCGGGTCACGTCGAGCTCGAGCCCGACCGCTTCGCCGCCCAGCTCCGCCGCCGCCTTTTCGGCGAGCTGGCGGTCCAGATCGCCGATCGCGACTCGGGCCCCCTCGCGCGACAGCGCGGTCGCGGTCGCCTTGCCGATCCCGCGCGCGCCGCCCGTGATCGCGACGACCTTTCCTCTCAATGAACGGGGCTCCTTGGCCATCAGCTCTCCTCCTGGGTCGTGATCGAAGTCGAAGATCGCGAGTGCCGCGGCTTCCCCGACGCATGCCTCCCGACACATAGTGTCGAACGCGGGCGCGTCGTGGGTTTGGCCCGCCGCCTCGGTGACCATGATCTAGCCTGGCGCCCATGGGCGAGCTCCTTGTGGCGCGTCACGGCGAGACCGAGTGGAGCGCGAACGGTCGGCACACGGGCCGCACCGACCTGCCCCTGACACAGGCCGGCCGGCGCCGCGCGCAAGGGCTCGCAGCCCTCTTGGCGGGGCAATCGTTCGCGCTCGTGCTGACAAGCCCGCTTCAGCGCGCGGTTGAGACCTGCGAGCTCGCGGGCCTCGGGGGCCAGGGACAGGTGCGCGGTGACCTTCGCGAGTGGGACTACGGCGCCTATGAGGGATTGACGACGCCCCAGATCCTCGAGCGTCGGCCCGACTGGAACCTCTGGCGGGACGGCTGCCCGGAAGGCGAGCAGGCCGACGACGTCGGCACGCGCGCGGACCGCGTGATCGCCGAGGCCAGGGCCGTCGAGGGTGCCGTGATCGCCTTCGGCCACGGTCACATGCTGCGGGTGCTCGGCGCCCGGTGGGTCGGGCTCCCCCCCGCGGATGGCGGGCTCTTGAAGCTCGACACCGAGGCGCTCTGCGTGCTCGGCTACGAGCACGCCGCCCCGGTCGTGATTCGATGGAACCAGACTCCGGATGTCCCCGGCGGCGGGACGGGCGGAGTTCGACCGGCGCCCGGCTGAGTGGCGGGGGCGGACGGCGCAACTCGCGATCCGGCAAGCGAGCGCAGTGAGGGCCGGCGGCGCGGTGTTAGTGTCGATCACCTCATGGAGGAGGGGACGCAGCACCTGTCCCAGAGTCGGGCGCGCCCGCCGGCCCCGCCGGCCCCGCGCCGGGTCGCTCTACCATCATCCGACGATGCGAATCGACCAGATCCTGAACCGCGACGGCCCGGTCTTCTCGATCGAGTTCTTTCCTCCCAAGACGCCGGAGGGCGCCGATGCCCTGTTCGAGACCGTCGAGGCCCTGAAGCCCCTCGAGCCCGATTTCGTCTCCGTGACCTATGGCGCGGGCGGGGCGACCCGGGACGGAACGGTCGAGATCGCGACCCAGATCAAGCGCGACCACGGCCTCGAGGCGATGGCCCATCTGAGCTGCGTCGGCGAGACCCGGGAGGGCCTGACCGAGATCCTCGACCGCTTCGAGGCCGCGGGCATCGACAACGTCCTCGCCCTGCGGGGTGACCCCCCGCGAGGCCAGGAGAGCTTCGAGGTACCCGACGGCGGCCTGTCCAGCGCGGCCGAGCTCGCCGGCTTCATCTCCGAGGGCCGCGCCTTCGCGATCGGGGCGGCGTGCTTTCCGGAAGTCCATCCCGAGGCGGCGAGCCCGGCGGCCGACCTCGCCTATCTGAAGAGCAAGGTCGAGGCGGGCGCTGGATTTCTGATCACGCAGCTCTTCTTCGACAACCGGGTCTACTTCGAGTTCGTCGAGTCGGCGCGGGCGGCAGGGATCGACGTTCCGATCATTCCCGGGGTGATCCCGATCGCGAGCTACGCCCAGGTGGCGCGGATCTGCGACCTCTGCGACGCGTCGATTCCGCTGGAGCTCTCGGCGGCGATGGAGGCCCTCGGCGGCGACGCCGAGGCCGAGGCGCTGCTCGGGGTGGCGTTCGCGGCACGGCAGTGCGAGGAGCTCCTCGCGGGAGGGGCGCCCGGGGTTCACTTCTATGCCCTCAACCGGGCGCCCGGCACGCGCGCGGTGCTCAGCGCGCTGCGAGCCTCCCGGCCGTGGGAGCGCACCGGCGACGAGCCCGTCTCGGCCTCGATCGGGGTCGAATAGACTTCGCCGACGCGATGGCGCAGGAGGGCTCGTTCCGCTACCGCGGCCACCGGGTCGCATACGAGGTCCACGGCGAGGGGGAGCGTGTGCTCGTGCTCGCTCATGGGCTGCTGATGAACCGGCGCATGTATGACGCGCTGGCGCCCGAGATGGCCGCCCGCGGATACCGGGTGGTGCTCGTCGACCTGCTGGGCCACGGGGAGTCCGACAAGCCCGACGACATGCGGATCTACTCGATGAGCTCGTTTGCCAAGCAGCTCGCGGCCCTGATCGACCACCTCGAGCTGAGCTCGCCGGTCGTCGGCGGCACGTCGCTGGGAGCGAACGTCTCGCTCGAGCTCGCCGTCCACCACCCCGGAGCGGCCGGGGCGCTGTTCATCGAGATGCCCGTCCTCGAGGACGCGCTGCTCGGGGCGGTCCTGATCTTCACGCCGATGCTGCTGGGGCTTCGGGTCGGCAAGCCCCTGCTGGATCCCCTGTCGGGCGCCCTGAAGCGGGTCCCGCGTTCGCACTACCTTCTCGACATCTTCCTCGACTGGCTTCGCCGCGACCCCGCCTCCTCGCGCAGGGTGCTCGAGGGGATTCTGTTCGCGGGGGCCGCGCCGCCGCCCGAGGAGCGCAATGAGATCACCATCCCGGCCCTGGTGATCGGCCATCCCGCCGACCCCCTCCACCCATTCTCAGACGCCGACATGCTCGCCGGCGAGCTGAGTGGCGCCCAGCTGGTCAACGCGAACTCGATTCTCGAGTGGCGCCTTACCCCGGCTCGGCTGAACGACGAGCTGGCGGCGTTCCTCGACGACTTCTATGAGTCACCCGGCGCGATCGCCGATCGGGCCGCCCGCTCCGCCACGGGTTAGTCCCCGTCCGCCGTCGGGGCGCGGTACGCCGGGAAGAAGGACCCCTCATCGCAGCCGGCGCTGAGGCGCCGATAGGCGAGCTCGTCGCAGACCACCTCGTGGGTGTGGAACGGCAGCTCGGCGTTCGCGAAGCCGCGCTTGAAATCCTCGAGACCGTCGCCGGGACTGACCCCGCCCCCGAGGCTGAGCGCGACGCCCTCGGAGTCCGACAGGCCGACCATCGCATCGACCACGTTCTTGAACGGGGAGCGCGAGAGGTGGGTCGTCGCCGTCCCGCCCAGGTAGTAATGGAGCAGCCCGTCCGAGCGGGCCACGATAGCCCCGGCCGCCGCGCCGCCGTCGGGGGCCCGGCATAGAGCCAGCCAGGAGCGGCGGTCGCCGAGGACGCCCGCCAGGTACTCCGGCTCGAAGAAGTAGCGCGGCGCGGCATCGGCGCGCTCCATGGTCTCGATGTAGAGCTCGTGAAAGCTCGAGCGGGCCCGGAGCGAGCTCTCCGGGCCGGGCACCATCTCCACCTCGTAGCCGAGCCTCCCGTTGCGGCGAATCTGCTCGGCGAAGCGGCTGCGGAGTCGCCGCTCGCGGGACGGATCGTGGACCTGGACGGTGGAGCGAGCGGTCGCCCCCGCGAGGCAGGCCGGCGCTCCGAGGCGGTCGCGGATGAAGGCGCTGACGAGCCCCACGCCGGACCAATCCATCGCGGAGGGGTCGGGCGGCTGATCCCGCGCACCGCGCACCGCGCCGCCCGGATAGCCATAGGGGGAGACTGCGTCGAGCAGGCCTGACCCCGGCACCTCGCGAACCAGCACCGGCAGCGCCACCTTCGCTTGCCCGGACTCGACCAGGAGGGTGTGGCTGACGCGCTCGGCGTCGAAGAAGGCGCGAGAGCGAAAGAAGTCGTCGGTCTCCGCCGCCCTCCCCCGGTCGGCCTTCAGGGCGGCAGCCGGATGGCCTTCGGCGGTCAGCTCGCCGGGTCTCCCCGGCCGGTGAACTCGTCGGGCAAGAGGCCCCATAGCTCATTGTCGACCGTCTCGTCGCCACGGCGGATCGCGCTTCGCATCACGCCCTCGCGCCGAAAGCCGAGATGGGTGACCACCTTCTGGGCTGCGCGGTTGGTGGCCGGGATCTCGGCGTTGATCCGGTGCGCGTGAAGCCCGTCGAACGCGTGGATGCATGCCTGACGCTCTGCCTCGCGGGCGACCCCCCGGCCCCATGCGTCGGGGTCGCCGACGAGCACCGCAAGCTCCGGGCCGGTATCGCGATCGAGTCCGAACAGGGCGACGAACCCCACGGGCTCCTTCGCGCCGTCAAGGACGATCGCCCACTTGCGATCGCGGCTGCGGTCGATCGCGCGTTCCACCCAGCCTCGGGCGTCATCCTCGGTGAACCTTTCGCGCCCGCCGACCAGATCGGAGGTGACGCGCGGCTCGTTGAACCATCGGTGAACGGCCGGGGCGTCCTCGGGCCGGAAGTCACGCAGCTCGACCGTGGCCGTCATCGAGCTCCTACGCTACCCGCTCGTCGACGGAAGCTCGGTGGCCAGATCGATACAAGGCCGGGCGAGGAGTGGGGTCCGCCTCGGACCTGGCGGCGTCGAGGGAACGATTGGTCACCCATACGGTGCTCAGATCTGTACTCGATCGGTGGCGCGGGAGACGCGGCACCCCGCGCCTGGCCAACCGGCCTCGCCGCCCTGTCCCAACCAGCGTCGTCGGCTCGGCTCACCCGTACAGGCCCTGCCCGGTGATCAACAGACGCGCCGTTCGAGCGAGGATGCGCGCATCCAGCGCCGGCGAGCGGTGATCGACGTACCAGACGTCGAGCTCGATGCGCTCCTCCCACGGGATCCCCGCCCGCCCGTTGACCTGGGCCCACCCGGTGACGCCCGGCTTGACCTCGAGGCGGCGGCGCTGGCGTGGCGTGTACCCATCGACTTGAGCCGGGAGCGTCGGGCGGGGCCCGACCAGGGCCATCTCGCCGCGTAGCACGTTGACCAGGTTCGGGATCTCGTCCAGCGAGAAGCGTCGCAGCACCGCGCCGACGCGGGTTACGAGCGGGTCATCCTCGAGCACGGGCTTGCCGACGCCAACCGGGTCGGATCCCTGCCGCATCGTGCAAAGCTTGTAGAGGTCGAAGGTTGCGCCGTCCCTGCCGGCACGAGGCTGTCGGTAGATCACAGGCCCCCGCGAGTCGAGCCTGATAGCCACAGCGGCGATCGCCAGGAAGGGGCTCGCGGTCAACAGGCCGGCCGCCGCCAGCGCAAGATCGATCGCCCGCGGAAGGCCCGCGGGGCGGGCGGGGCGGGCGGGTGGCGATCCTGGCTCGGAGTCGGGCCCTATGTGATCTGTCACCTCGTGCCCTTCGCCTTCTCCCAGGTGCGGGGCACGCCGTGCCGTAGGAAGTCCCACAGCCCCGCGGCGCTCGCGGCCGTCACCGCGACGTAGTAGCGGGCGATCCTGAAGGCGCGAAGCGGAACCAGAGCGCCGACGGCCGCGGCTGCGAGGAGCGCGAGCTGAGCGCCGAGCGTCACCGCGTAGACCCAGCCCCGGCCGAGCAGCGCGAGGTTGCTCACCAGGGCGACGATGTGGAGGAGCGGCGACGCATAGCGAAGCGCGCGGTGGGAGTAGATCTCGAAGGCGTACGCCGGGCCGTACCCCCTCGGCGAGAGCATCCCGTGGCGCAGGATCGTCGCCCAGGCGCCGGCGAGCATCCTCCTCTTGCGCCGAAACTCTGAGCCCAGCGTCGCTGCCATGGGCTCCCGGGCCACCGCCCGCGGCTCGAACACCGCCCGGCGGCCCCTCTTGGTCAGCTCGAAGGGAAGGGAGATGTCCTGGCCCCGCGTGGGCTCGAGCTCGATGTAGGCCTCGCGTGGGACCGCGTTGATCGCGCCGTTGCCCGCGGTGACTCCCCCGATCGAGGACTCGAGGCCGCGGACCGCGGTCTCGTAACGCCAGTAGAGGCCCTCCTGGTTCTCGCCGCCCTCCCCCACCAGGCGGAGGCGGCCGCACACGTACCCGATCCGAGGATCCGCCAGGCGCGCCACCAGCCGGCGAAGCGCTTCCGGCTCCCAGGCGGAGTTAGCGTCGGAGAAGGCGAGCACCTGCCCTCCCGCCCTCGCCACCGCGGCGTTCAGGGCGGCCACCTTGCCGCCCCGCGGAACCTCCAGGACCAGATCGGCGCCGGCCTCCCTCGCGCGCTCGGCGGTCCGATCTCGCGAGCCGTCCGATGCGACTACGACCTGGAGGCGGTCGGGCGGATAGTCGAGGGCGTGGGCAGAGCGAACCCACCGCCCGATGCCGTCCTCCTCGTCGTGTGCCGCGACGATCAGCGAGACGCTCGGCAGGTCGACGCCCGAGCGGGCCGCGGGCTCGTGCGGGTCGACGGACCGTCCGCGGGCGAGGATCCAAAGCACGGCCGGATAGCCCAGGTGCGTGTAGAGCAATGCTCCCACCGACGCCCAGAAGGCGATGGCGACGGCCGTCATCGGCCGAGCTCCTCGTAGAGGGCCAGGGTCTCGCGGGCGACCAGGTCCCACGAGTAGGGGCCCGCCGCGGCGGCCGCGGCGGCCGCGGCGAGGCGTGCGCGCTCCTCCGGGTCGGTGAGCAGGCGCTCGAGCTCCGCCGCCAGTGCCTGCGGGTCGCCGGGGGGCACAGGACGGCCCGCGCCGTGGGCGGCGACCTCGGCGAGGCCCCCCACGTCGCTCATCACGATCGCCTTTCCGAACGCCAGCGCGGCGAACAGCACCCCCGACTGCTCGGCGTCGCGATAAGGGAGGACGACCAGGTCGGCACGGCGAAAGTAGGCCGGAAGCTCGAAGTCGGCCACGAACCTGGGCACGAACCGCACCCGCCCGCGCGCCCGCTCGGCCTGGGCGCGAAGGGCGTCGAGGTCGATCCCGAGCGGACGCCCGACCACCCACAGCTCGGCGCCTTCGAGCTCGCGAAACGCATCCAGCAGCACGTCCACGCCCTTATAGGGACGAACCAAGCCGAAGCACAGGATCACCGGCCCCTCGACCGCCGCGAGCTCGTCGGGCAGAGGGACCTCGTTCGGCAGCCGGGTCAGGTAGTCGAACGCGCCGTGGGGGATGGTTCGCACGCGCTCGGGCTCGATCCCGGACTCACGCAGGCGTCGTGCCCCGTGCTCAGTGAGCGCGACGACGGCGTCCATCCGCTCGAGCAGCGCGCGCAGCCCACGGGCGAGGCGGCGCTCGAACGCCTCCTCTCGAAGCACCCCATGCGCCGTCATGACCCGGGGGCGGACCGGCGCCAAGAGCCTGCCGTCGAGCGCCGGGAGGGGGAGCCACTGGTAGTGGACCACGTCCGCCGATCGAGGGCCGCGGCGGTGGCGGACCATTCCGGCGAGGTGCTCGCCGCCCTTCAGGAGCCCCGACGCCGCCCCAGGGCGGATCGCGGATCGGCGACGGAAGAGCTCGGTGACCCGGTAGCCCTCCGCTGGGGGAACGGGGCCGTGGTCGAACCGGCTCGTGACCAGCTCGACGTCGGCGCCGCCGCGCGCCAGCGCCGCGCACAGCGACCGGTCATACGGCGGCGTGTACGCGGGCGGATCGACGATCTGGACTCGCATCTCAGGGCTGGGGCAAGGACGGCGGCGCCACCCAACCGGCGGCTCCGGTACGTTCGGTGATTGTGGCGATGGAGCTCTCCTACTGCGTGGTCAACACGAATCAGCGCCGGCTCCTGCTCAGATGCCTCGACGCGATCGAGCGCACTCACCCCGCTGACGTCGAGCGCGAAGTCCTGGTGCTCGACAACGCCTCCGATGACGGCTCTGCCGCCGCGGTCGCCGAGCGGTCCGAGGATGTTCGCCTGATCGCCCGTCCGCGGCGCGCCGGGCTGGCCGAGAACAACACCCTCCTGCTCTCCCAGGCTCGGGGACGCTTCTGCCTGCTCTTGAACGAGGACTCCGAGGTTCTCGAGGGCGCCACGGCGGCGCTTCTCGAGGCGCTTCGGGCCAATCCCGAAGCGGCGGCCGCGGGCGCGCAGCTCGTCGACCCGGGCGGTCGCCCGATTCCCTGCGCGTGGCGGTATCCCGGACTCGGGACGGCTTTTGCGCAGGCGCTCTTCCTGCATCGCCTGCTGGTCACCCAGAGCGGCCCGCGCGGCGGTGATAGCCCGCGCGAGGTCGGTTGGGTGCAGTCGTGCACGATGCTGGTGCGGCGCAAAGCGGCCGAGCAGGTGGGTTACCTGGACGGCGATTTCTTCGTCTACTCGGAGGAGGTCGACTTCCAGAGGCGAATGCGTGATGCCGGCTGGACCATCCTCCACGTCCCGGCGGCCCGCGCGATCCATCGCGAGCAGCTCGCCACCGACCGCTCGGCGGGCGAGCGGAGGATCGTCCAGTTTCAGCGCGGCCGCGACACTTACATGCGAAAGCACCACCGGGCCATCGTCGTCGCGACCTGCCGCTTGCTGTGGGCGTGGTCGTACCTGGCGCGGGCGCTCGCCGCCACGATGATCGGTGGGCAGGACCCCCGTCGCCACCTCGCGCACGCCCGCCAGGCCCTTCGGCCCTCCAGAGGCGAGGGGATGCGCGAGCGCGCCGAGGCCCACAACCGGCGCCTCGACGAAAGCGAGCGTGACGCCGAGGCCCGGGATCAGGTCCCCGGGCGGTCCTCGTCGCGAGCCACGGCCTCGTAGATCTCCGGTCCGAGCCGCGGCTCGAGCGTGTCCTCCTCGGCCGGCGCGGGGGCCGTCCTAAGGCCGCGGGCTCGAGCCGCGATCACCGAGGGGCGAAGGAGCTCCGCGAGGCGCGATCGCTCCTTGGCGTGCAGGAACCCGAGCCCGAACAGAGCCAGCGGATAGGCGAGCCACAGGACGGTTCGGCCCGCCAGCCCGCCGAAGCCGGCGGTCGGCAGGAACGCCTCCCCGGCACCCACCAGGGCCGCGGCGGCCAGGACCACCAGCGCCAAGCGGCGCCACTCATAGGGGACCGGAAAGAGGCGCTGCGTGAACACGTACATGAGCCCGAGCACCACCACGTAGGAGGCGACGAGCGCGATGCCCGCGCCGACGATGCCCTGCGACGGCACCAGGGCCAGGTTGAGGGCCAGGTTCGTGGCCACCGCCGCGATCGTGGCCGGAAAGCTGAACTCGGTCCGACCGGTCCGACCGAGGATCACCACCATCGCCAGGTAGAGCGCGTAGAGGCCGATCCCCGTGGCGAGCAGGCCGATCGCGCGGTATGACCCGAAGAAGTCCGGGGCGGCGAGCAGGCGGACGATCCACCGGGATTCGAGCCACAGACCGGTGATCGCGAAGGCGAGCAGAGCGGCGAACCAGGTGAAGATCGCCGAGTAGGCGCGGCGCGCCTCGTCGTCATCGCGTATCGAGTAGGCAAGCGGCGGCCAGGCGAGCTGGAACCCCCGAGCCAGGACCTGCATCCCCTGCGCGAACTTGATCGCGAGGGCATAGAGGCCAGCCTCGGCGAGGCCGGCCAGCCGGACGAGGATGATCCGGTCCAGGAAGTTGAGCGCGTAGAGCGACAGCTCGGCGGGCATGGTCGGGAGCCCGAACCTCGACATCCGCCGCAGCAGAGGAAGATCGGGGATGAAGGACAGCCGGCGCCGCTCGCGCCACAGCATCCAGGCGCAGAACAGGGCGCCGATTCCGTACGTGCCGAGCAGGATCCCGCTCGCGCGCTCGCCCTGGACCACGACCAGCCAGACCGTGAACGGGATCGTGACGAGCACGTTTGCGACGGTGATCCTGAAGTAGGCCCGCGCGCGCTCGTCCAGGCGCAGCAGGGTGAGGGCGAACTCATAGAGCGTCAGCGTCCACAAGCCCAGGATCGCGAGCCGTGCCAGCCCGGCGTCCTCGTGCCTCAAGAGCGCCTCGGAGATTGGCCCCGCGAACGGGAGCGCGATCGCGGCGGCGATCGTCGCCCCCCAGAACAGGGTCGCGAAGCCCGTCGAGACCACTCCCTCGGGGCTCTCGTCGGCAAGGTAGTAGAAGCGAAGGATCGCCTCGATGATCCCGAACCGCACGACGATGCTGGCGGCGATCACCGAGGAGAGCATCACCTCGGCGGCGCCGTAGTCGGAGGGGGTCAGGTAATGCGTATAGACCGGGAGCAGGAAGACCGCGATCAGCTTCGAGACGATGCTCGACGCGGTGTACGCAGCCCCGGTCGTCGCCAGCCGGCGCAGGTACTCGAACATCACGCCGGCTCGGCGGTCACCGGCGCGCGGGTGCCCGGCCGAGATCACGCCGCTGCGGTGCGGCGGGCGGCGAGACCGCCTCCTCGCCCGTCGGCTCGAGCGCTTCGGGGCGCCGCAGCGCCAGGCCCAGGCCGAGGAGCGCCCAGGTCGCGGGGTCGGTGGTGAACCCCGCATAGCCAAGGCTGTGCGCGACCATGGCGACGAAGCAGGCGGCGATCGCCGCTGTCGCCAGCGAAGCGCTCGCGCCGGTGAGCAAAACCACGAGGGCGAGCGCGATCAAGAGCGCGTAGACGATCAATCCGATGCCGCCCTGCTCGGCCGCGACGGTGATCGGCTCCGAGTGTGAGACCGTCGTCTTCGCCCGTTCGATGTGGCGCGAGAACGCGGCGCCGAACGAGCCGGACCCCCACCCCGCGACGGGGCGCTCGCGCGCCAGCTTGATTCCCCCCCCGACCAGGTCGACCCTGCCGCTGGTCGCGGTGTTGAGGCTCTCCGACGAGCTGAAGTCGGTGCGGCCGGTGCCGCTCGCGAGCAGGAAGATCGCCCCGAACACCAGGATCACGGCGCCTCCCCCGAGCGCCCACCGGGCGCCCCAGCGAAGCCCGGCGACGACCAGCAGACCGAACCCCAGCGCGATGAAGCTGGTGACCGAGTAGCTGAGGGCCAGGGCGCCGAGGAGGGCGGCCGAGGCGAGGGCGGCGAGGATCGCTCCACCGCCGTCCCGCGACCAGGCGAGGTAGGCGCCGAGCGCGACCAGGGTGAGCGCCAGGTCCCGTCCGAACAGGTTCGGGTCGTAGAACAGCGAGTTGACCCGGAAGTAGAGGTGGAGCTGGTTCGACTGCAGCAGGTTCCCGCGGCTCAACAGCAGGTCCCGGGCGGCGTACTCGCCGTATGCGATGGCGGCGAACACGAGCGCCATGCCGACCACGGCGACCAGCACCCCGCCGAGGATCCGCCGGCTCCAGCGCACCTCGCCGAGGAGCATCAGCATGACCGCGAACGGGACCAGGAAGAAGGATGCGTTCTCGATCGCGTTCGAGACGTCGGCGGAATAGGCCGACTGGACCGCGTACAGAACCAGGGTCGCCGCCACGGCCCATCGCAGCCACCGGGCTGGCGGCGGTTCGGGGCCCGGGGCTCGGAGCGGCTCGCGGACCTCGCCCGTCGGGGCCCGAGCGCGGCGGGCGGCGGCGTGCGCGGCGTATGCGAAGCACGCAAGGCCCCCGCCGATGACCAGGTAGAGGGGGATCAGGAGGTGGGCGGTCTGGCCCGCGACCTGCACCGGGACGCGCAGGGGCAGGGCCGCGAACAGCGCGACGGGGAAGCTCCACGGAAGGCGACGGAATACCGCCGCGGCGATCGCAATCGCGGCGGCCGCCGCGGCGATCGCCGCCGAGAGCTTGGCGGGATGGTGGCGAAGCTCGACCAGCCGGGCCGAGTGCCAGACATCACCCGCGACCAGAGCCGGCGCCGCCACCAGGGCAATCCCGGCGGCTGCGTATCTGACCCGGCGGGTCGGCGCGAGGAGCGAGACGGCCGCGGCGCCGCAGGCGACCAGCATCCCGAGGAGCTGGAGCGCTGAGGCGGTCACCCGCGATCCGGCTCGATGATGTCGATCCGGCGCGGATAGACCATGTCGCGATCCTGATTCGGCAGGATCACCCGCAGGCGGTACCGGTGCTCGGGGTTCGGGACGTCGCCGGAGGTGGTGCGGCCGTTCCAGGTGTACGAAACCGGCCGATCGGCGAGGAGCGGTCCCCGGTAGAGGGTCTTGACCAGCTTCAGGTTGGGGCCGACGATCTCGACCGTCGCGTCGGGGTCGCCCTGCCTGACGAAGAAGCGGATGTGGGCCGCCGGGTAGCCGCTGCCACCCTCCGGGGAGATCCGGTGGGTGATGTGGGTGACCTGAAGGGCGAGGTCGGGCGTTCGCGCGTGGACCACGATCGCGGCGATGACCACCGTCGCGACCACCAAGGCGCAGAACAGGGCCGGGCCGGCGCGCCTCACGGCTTGGCGCGATCCGCGCCGGCGATCACCACGACGCCGGCGCCGCCCGCCTCCTGTTCGGTCTGGCGGTCGATCGGCTGCACTGGCTTCACGCCGAGGTCGTGGGCGACGCGCCTCGCTGCGCGCCGCTGATGCGACTCGTACATCACCACGGTCTGATCGAACCGCGAGCGGCTGTTGGTGACCGTGCCTAGCTTGAAGCCGTTGACCGTGACGTCGTCGCCAACCTTGCCCGCCAGCCCCGGAACCGAGGTGCCGTTGAGGACCGCGACCGTGACGTCGGCGGGAACGACCGCTCCGGGCTTCGCCGAGGGACCCGACTGCCCGCCGTCGCGGAGCAGGCGCTCGGACCCGAAGATGGCCGCGATCCCGAGCACGACGGCGAGCAGGGCGATCAGGCCCAGGACGCGCGGCTGGCTTACCCTGGCGACGAGCCGCCGCCACCGCGGGTGAGGCTGAAGAGCGGCCCGCTCGGTTGTGATCCGCTCCAGGGCCGGTCGCTCGGCCGTCGGCCAACTCGCGCCGGACCCGGCGGCCGCCGCAGGGGTCCGCGGCGCCGGGGGCAGGGGTGGGCCGACCAGAGTGCGTTCGACTGCGGGCGACACTGCGCCGCCTTCCTCGAAGTCGTCGAGGACCTCCTCGAGGTCGGCCTCAGCGCGGTCCAGTAGCGCCTCGCTCGCGGCCAGGTCGGCCGCGGGGTGACCGGGCTCGCGCTCCATCCAGTCGCGCAGGCGCTCCAGGTCGCGGCGCTGCGACAGGTAGAGGACGATCAAGAGGCCGCACGCGACGATCGCGGCGAGCGACACGTAGGCGGGGAGCCTCAGCAGCGCCTCGTAGACGTCGGTTGAGGCGAGCATCGGCCTATCCGGTTCCGAACCCAGCGTCGTCCAGCCCCAGCGCCAGCGCCAGCGGAGCTCCTCCGGCCCGGGCCTTTACGTCGGCGGTCATTTCCTGAACCGGGGTCTCGCCCAGCTTCGGCTTGATCGCAGTGGTCAGTCGCTTGGCATCGGCCCGCCCCCCGGCCTCATACATGACCACCGTGTTCGCGAAGCTCGATGCGGTGTTGGTCACGACCCCGGCCTTGTAGCCGGCGGGCTCGATCACCTTCTTGTCGACCAGGTCGGCGAGCCCGGTGACCGCGGTCCCGTTCAGCACAGCGACCTTGGGCCTCGGTGGCGCATGGCGATCGTGATGCTTGGTGCCGTCCCCGACACCCAGCCCGAACCCACTGGTCAGGATGCCGACGGCGACCACCGCAACCGCCCCGATCGCCAGCAGGTAGCGGCCGTCGACGGGCAGTCGGCGGTCGACCGCGCTCAGGCCCTCCCGCACCCGCCCGACGCCCCGCGTCCAAGCGGCGCCGACGCGGCCTGGCTGCGACGGCTCGCCGTGCTCGGGACCCTCGACAGCGTCGTCGGCCACATCCTGCCGGGTCGCCTCCGCGGCGGCCTGAACCGCGTCGGCCGCCTCCTGGGCGCGCTCGGGCGCCCGGCCGGCCCACTCCCGAAGACGGCGAACGTCACCCGATTGCTGAAACAGCAGGAAGGCGAGGACGGCCAGCCCGAGGAAGGCGGCGATGCCGAGGAGGGGCCCGATGGACTCGATCACGTGCATGGGCGCGCGGGCATCTTAAGGGCGGAACATGCGCCCTTCGGGCGCCGGCCGGCGGCGCTCTGCGGGGGTTCGCCCGGCTTGGAGTCCGGAGCTCAGAGCTCTGCCGGAGCCCGCTCGAGGCGCTCGGTGACCACCTCTACGACGCGCTCGGCCAGACCGGCCTCGTCCCCGGAGGCGACCAGCGACTCGAGGCGCTCGACCGAGCTCTCCACCCAGACCGGGTCGAGCGGCGCCGCGCGGACGGCGCGGACGATCCGCTCGGCGGTCGTCGGTCGAGCCTGCTCGTCGCTGTTCAGCAGCTCCTCGTGAATCTTCTCCCCCGGGCGCGCCCCGATGAACTCGATCGCCACGTCGGCCTCGGGCTGATAGCCGGCCAGCGTGATCATGTTTCGCGCCAGGTCGAGGATCCTTACCGGGTCCCCCATCTCGAGCACGAACACGTCCCCGGAGCTCCCCCCGAGGTCGCCCGACTGGATCACGAGCTGCACCGCCTCGGGGATGGTCATGAAGTAGCGCGTCATGTCAGGGTGGGTGACCGTGACCGGCCCGCCCTTCTCGATCTGGCTGCGGAAGATCGGCACCACGCTGCCCGACGAGGCGAGGACGTTGCCGAACCTGACGATCACGAACTTCGTGCGGGCGTGCCGCTGGCCCGCCGCTTCGACGACCCACTCGGCCATCGCCTTGGACGCGCCCATGACCGTGCCGGGATTGACCGCCTTGTCGGTGGAGATCAAGACGAAGCGCTCGGTGCCGGCCGCGGCCGCGGTCTCCGCAGTGACCCGGGTCGCGATCGCGTTGTTTCGCACCGCCTCGAGCGGATTGGCCTCCATCAGGGCGACGTGCTTGTAGGCCGCCGCGTGAAACACCACGTCGGGCTTGAAGCGCTGCATCACCTCGAGCATCCGCTCGGGCTCCCGGCAGTCGGCGAGAACCGCCTCGACACGGGTGAAGTGCCACTCGGACAGCATCTCCTGGTCGATCCGGAACAGGTTGTCCTCGGCGTGATCGAGCAGGATCAGGAGCTTCGGGCGCACTCGCGCCACCTGACGGCTGAGCTCGGCGCCGATCGAGCCGCCGGCCCCGGTCACGAGGACTATCTTGTCCTCGAGGTAGGCGCCCACACGGTCGAGCTCCATGACCACCGGCTCGCGACCAAGGACGTCCTCGACACGCACCTCGCGGAGCTGCCTGGTCAGCTGCACGCCTCCCCGCAGGAGCTCGAAGACGGTCGGCAGGGTGCGAACCGGTATGTCGCGTTCCCTGCAGGCGGCCGCGACGTTGGCGCGAAGGACGCCCGGGGCCGAGGGGATCGCGATGACGACCTCGTCGGGGGCCCGGCGATCGAGGATCTGGCCGATCTCGCTGGTCGGGCCGAGGACCTTGACCCCGGCAGCCGTCATTCCCCGCTTGCGGGGGTCGTCGTCTACGAACCCGATCGCGCGAGCGGCGAGATTGGGGTTGAGGCGCAGCTCGCGGGCGACCATCTGGCCCCCGGACCCCGCCCCGACGATCAGGACGCCCCGGGCTCGGCGCCTGCGGGTCGAGCGCTCGGGCCGCTCGGCGATCATGCGCCTCGCCAGGCGGGCGCCTCCGAGCAGGAAGATCGTCAGCAGAAGGTCGAAGACGACGATCGAGCGCGGCAGGCTGTACGAGTACGGCTTGGCCAGCGTGAACGCCGCGACCAGCAGACCGCTCGCCACCGCGGCCGCCCGCACCACCGGCCACAGGTCCGGAAGCTGGAAGTAGCGCCACCATTTGCCGTGCAGGCCGAGGACCCCGAACACGATCGCCTTGCCGATCGCGACGAACACGATCGTGCCCGTGAGCATGGTCCAGTAGCGGACCGGGATGCCGCCCGACGCGTCGAGGAAGCGAAGCTTGAAGGCGAGCGCGAAGGCGAGCGCGGCGAGCACAGCGTCGCCCACGAACTGAAGCGCCCGTCGCGTGTACACCGGGTCTCCGAAGCGAGCGCGGAGGCGGGACATCGGGTCGAGTGTAATGCTGCTCCCTCATGATCGGTGACATTCTGGAACCACTGATCCAGGTGGCCACGAACTTCATCGACGCCGCTGGCCTCGCCGGTGTCTTCCTGCTGATGGCGCTCGAGAGCGCCTGCGTTCCCGTGCCAAGCGAGGCGATCATGCTGTTCGCCGGCTTCAACGTCTCCGAGGGCAATCTGACCCTGATCGGGATCGCCGCGGCCGGCGTGCTGGGCAATCTGGTCGGCTCGCTGATCGCCTACGGCGTGGGCTACTACGGCCGGATCGAGCTCCTGGAGCAAAACCGGCTGATCCACGTCAACCCGCGGCACCTGGAGTCCGCCGATCGGTGGTTCGCGCGACACGGGCCCGCGACCGTCTTCTTCGCGCGGATGATCCCGATCATCCGCACCTTCATCTCGCTGCCCGCCGGGGTGGCGCGAATGCCGATCGGAAGGTTTACGGCCTACACGGTGGCGGGCTGTGTCCCGTGGGTGTTGATGCTGGCGATCATCGGGCGGGAGGTCGGAGATCGCTGGGACCAGTGGAAGGGCTACCTCCACTACCTCGATTACGCGGTCCTCGCCGCGATCGCGATCGCAATCGTCTACCTGCTCATCCGGCGTCGCCGCGGGAGCGCCAAGTGGGAACCCGCCCCTCCGTCCTGACCGCGGATCCCCCCGGCGGCGCCCTGACGCCGTCCAGGGCGGCCGTGCTGGGCTGCGTCCAGGGCCCGGCCGAGTTGCTGCCGGTCTCGAGCTCCGCCCATCTCTCCCTCCTCCCGTGGCTCGCCGGCTGGCGATGGGACGAGATCGATCCCGAATCGAGGAAGAGCTTCGAGGTCGCGCTCCATGCGGGCGCCGCCGCCGCGCTCCTGATCGGACAACGGCGTGTCATCGGGGAGGAGCTTCGGTTGTTCGACGCCCGTCGTGCCGTCGTGGTCCTGCTCTCATTCGTGCCACCAGCATTGATCGGCTACCGGTTCGAACGCCAGATCGAGGGTCGCCTGGGCGGGCCTGGGACGACCGCGATCGGGCTGATCGTCGGGGCGCTCGCGATGGCGGTCGCCGATCGCCGGCCCCAGCGGCGCGGGCCCGGCGAGGCCACTGCCGTCGACGGCCTGGCCCTCGGCCTGGGACAGGCCGCCGCGCTGGCGCCCGGGATCTCGCGAAACGGCGCCACCCTCGCCGCGGCGCGCTGGCGGGGCTTCGACCGACAGCATGCCAACCTCCTGTCGCGCACCGTCGCCCTGCCCGTGATCGTGGGCGCCGCGCTCCTCAAGGGGGCTCGGCTTCGTCGTCGTGGCATCGCGCCCGGCGTCGCCGGCGCGCTGACCGCCGGGGTTGCCGCGTCGTTCGCCTCCACGCTCGCCTCGCAGAAGCTGATCTCGGTGGTCGAGCGCGATCGCGCCCTGTGGCCCTACGCCGCGTACCGGGCGGGGCTGGCCGCCGCGGTGCTCATAAAGCTCAGGCGGCAGGCACGTCGCCGACGCTCGGCGTCGACGGGTCGTGGCCCTGCCGTCCCGTCGAGCGACGGGACGGCTCCGCGGTTGATGGTTGAATCCGCTCCTTGACGGCCAGGGCGCCAGATGACCGGGAATCGGCCGTGGGCGCCTACGCTCGTGCGGGGGTGGACCAGACGGACGCGGGTGCCGCCGTGGAGGCCCTGGTCGCGAGCCTGCGAGCAATCGACACCGGCAGGCCATCCCGCGTCGTGCCGCTGGCGGGCCACTACGCCAGCGTCCTGCGGCTCGACGGGCGAGCCGGCCTGGCGCTCTCCACCGACACCGTCGGCACGAAGATGATTATCGCCGAGCGCCTCGGCCGATACGACACGATCGGGATCGACTGCGTGGCGATGAACGCCAACGACGTGATCTGCGTCGGCGCAGAGCCGATTGCGATGCTGGATTTCGTTCTCACCGAGAGAGCCGACCCCGAGATCTGCCGCGAGCTGGGGATCGGCCTCGCCAGAGGGGCTGAGCTCGCGGGGATCGAGATCCCCGGGGGCGAGATCGCCCAGGTCGGGGAGATCGTCTCCGGCCAGGAGCTCGGGGGGACGTGCGTGGGGTTGGTGGACCTCGACGCGATCGTCGCCGGCGCGGCGGTCGAGCCCGGCGACCCGGTGATCGGGCTGCCCTCCTCGGGCCTTCACTCGAACGGCTACACCCTCGCGCGAAGGGCGCTCGGCGAGCTCTCCCTGGACGATTCGAGGCTCGACCGCCCGCTCGGCGAGGTGCTGCTCGAGCCAACCGAGATCTACGTTCGAGCGGTCCTCGATCTGCTCTCCTCCCCGGTCGAGGTTCGCGGCCTCGTGCACATCACGGGGGACGGGGTGGACAACCTCTTGCGCCTTCAGGCCGAGTGCGGCTATGAGATCGACGACCCGCTCCCCGTCCCTCCGGTCTTCGAGCTGATCCAGGAGCTCGGGAACGTGTCCGGCTCCGAGATGGACGAGGTCTTCAACATGGGGTGCGGCTTCTGCTGTGTCGTCGCCGAAGCCGACGAACGCCCCGCCATGGAGCTCCTTCGCGCCCACTATCCGGGGGCGAGGCGAATCGGGCGCGCCACCGACCGATCGGGCGAGGTCGTGCGCCGGTAGCCTGGCGCGATGCGGATCGCGATCCTGATCTTCGACCGGCTCACCGCGCTCGACGCCGTCGGTCCCTATGAGGTCCTTTCCCGGCTTCCCGATGCCGAGCTGTCGTTCGTCGCCCCCGAGCGCGGGCCCCTGCGCACCGACACGGGGTCGATGCGCCTGCACGCCGATCTGGCGATCGCGGAGCTGCCGGATCCCGACCTGCTGCTCGTGCCCGGAGGTCCCGGAACCGCTGCCGTGATGGACGACGCCGCGGTGCTGGAGTGGCTGCGGCAAGCCCATCGAACGTCCGACTGGACGACCTCGGTCTGCACCGGCTCGTTGGTGCTCGGCGCGGCGGGGATCCTCCAGGGAAGGCGTGCCACGACTCACTGGGCGCACCTCGAGCGTCTGCGGGAGGCGGGCGCGGAGCCGGTGGACGAGCGCGTGGTCGAGGATGGCAAGCTGGTCACGGCGGCCGGCGTGTCGGCCGGGATCGACATGGCGCTCGGCCTGGCCGGGCGGATTGCCGGCGATCAGGCCGCCGAGGCGATCCAGCTCGGGATCGAGTACGACCCCCAGCCGCCGTTCGACTCGGGATCCCCGGCGAAGGCCTCCGCCGAGGTGGTCGAGCTGATCCGCAGCCGGATCGCCGAGCGCGTCTGATCCGCAGGCCTCGGGGCCTTGCCCGCCGCCCCGCCGTCACCGCCGAACGCCTAGGGCAGCTCCCATATGGTGCCGCCGCCCACCTCGACCGGTCGGAGCTTCCAGTCGCGCGCCTGAGCCCACAGCTCCGCCTCCAGCACGGGGCGCGGCTTGCCCGTCAGCTCCTCGAGCTCACACGTCGCGCAGCGGCCAAACCGCTCGACTGCCTCCACCGGCTCGGCAGAGCGTTCCTCGACGACCTCGGCGCCGGCCTCGATGGCGGCCCTCCGGTAGGCGTCGTAGGGCGCCCAGCCCCAGACACCGGATCGGCGCTCGTCCGCGGCCACGAACGCCGCTGAGGGAAAGCTGACCCGCCGATGGCGCTCCGTCACCTTGACCTTGCCGGACTCGATCGCATCGTGGGGCGGATCTCGGACCTCCTCGAGGTCGGCGGCGAACCCCTCGACGATCGCGTGCGAGGTCAGGTCGATGCGGAAGCGGGGAACATCCAGGCCCACCTCCCCCGCGGCGGCCACGAGCGCCTCGGCGTGATCGAGCTTTCGATGCTCGATCATCAGGCCCTCCCGAAGTCGGCGCAGGTATCGGTAGGCGGAGTCAGCGCCCTGCTCCGCGGCGGCCTTCACCGCCTGGCAGGCGGGATAAGTCGAGGCGATGGGGCTCCTCGTCCAAAGCCGAGGGTCGATCGGCATCCCGGTCTCGGCCCCGACATCGAGCCAATGGGCCATCAGATCCGCGAAGCAGTCCGAGCCGAAGCCGATCCGGCCCTCCTCGTCGCGATAATCAGGGCCATACTCTCGTGCCAGGCCCCCCATCACCCAGACGAAGCTGAGCTGATCGGAGAACTCCCACATCAGGCGCCGCAGCTTGGGCTCGTTGCCCCACGACCACGAGCAGGCCGGATCTGTGTAGTAGCGGACCTCTACGGGCATGGCCATGCAGGATGGCGCTCGTTCAAACCGGGATTGGGGTGAGTGTCGAAAATACTCACTGGATGGTCGACGAAGCGACAACCGGGCTAGCGGGAAGCCTTATCGGGACGGTTCTGTCTGGACGCTACCGGCTCGAGTCGAAGCTCGGAAGCGGCGGGATGTCGACGGTGTTCCTGGCCCGCGACGACACCTTGGAGCGATGGGTCGCGATCAAGGTCATGCACCGCGAGATCTCCGACCAGCCTGATCAGATCGAGCGGTTCCGCCGCGAGGCCCGTACGGTCGCCCAGCTCTCGCACCCCAACGTCGTCGCCGTGATCGACGCGGGAGAGGATGGTGGCTACCCCTACATCGTCCTCGAATACGTCGAGGGCGAGACCTTGAAGCAGCGGATCGACCGGCTCGGCCGCCTCCCCGTCGACGAGGCCGCCGCGTACGCGATCGAGATCGGCCGCGGCCTGGCGGCAGCGCACGCCCGGCGGATGGTCCACCGTGACGTCAAGCCCCAGAACGTGCTGATCGACTCGGAGGGACGGGCGAAGGTGACCGACTTCGGGATCGCTCGGACCCTAGAGGCCGACGGCCTGACCAAGACCGGTCGGGTGCTCGGAACAACCGACTACGTCGCGCCCGAGCAGGCGATGGGCCAGGGGGTCGACTCGCGATCGGACATCTACTCGCTCGGGGTCTTGCTCTACGAGATGCTGACCGGCGACGTCCCGTTCCAGGCCGAGACGGTCGTCGGGGTGGCGATGAAGCACGTCAACGAGCAGATGCCCGACGTGCAGGAGAACCGTCCCGAGATCTCATCGGCGCTCGCCGCCGTGGTTGAACGCGCGACCAGCAAGGCGGCGAAGAGCCGATACCCGGACATGTCTGCCTTCCTCGCCGACCTCGAGGGAGCGTTGGAGGTCGAGGTGGCGCGCTCCGGCAGCGCCCACGGGCAGGCCACCAGCGTCCTCGACGCGATGCCCGCGCGACGCAAGCTGCTGACCGCCCGCCGCGTCTCGGCCGCTGGGATCGTCGTCGTTCTGGCCGCGGTCACGGCGGCTCTGGTGATCGCGGCGCTCACCGGGGGCGGCGGCAAGCACACGCCGAACGCGGTGGCCTCGGGCGCAACGATCCCGCTTCAGCGTGCCCAGGCATTCGATCCCGACGGCGATCCTCCCAATGCCGAGCACAACGACGAGGCGAAATTCGCGATCGACTCCAACCCGGATACAAGCTGGAGCACCGAGACCTACCAAAACAGCCCGGCGATCACCGACTCAAAGCCGGGCGTCGGGCTCGTCGTCAGCACCAAGAAGCCGGTGACCGCCCGAACGCTGACCATCCAGGCGGCGGACGGCGGCTGGGACGGACGCATCTATGCATCGCTGACACCGCCGATGGTCGATTCAGGCGGCAACCCGACCGGAGAGCCGATCGGCTCGGTGAGCGCCGCCAACGCCGAGCAGACGATTCAGCTCAACGAAACCAAGGCGCGCTATTTCCTCATCTGGATCACCAGGGTCGCCCCCACTTACATCAGCGACGCTGGGGGGTACAACCTCGAAATCGACGAGGTCAACCTGAACAGTTAGAAGCTGTGCGAGCGCTCGGCCTCATGGCGCTCGAGCGCCAACCGGAGAAGCCTGTCGCAGAGCTCGGGATAGGGAATCCCGTCCGCCTCGAACAGCTTCGCGAACACGCTGGTCGACGTGAAGCCGGGGATCGTGTTGATCTCGTTGACGAGCACCTCACCGTCGGCCCGGACGAAGAAATCGCAGCGCGCCATCCCCGAGCCGCCGATCGCCCTGAAGACCGACGCGGCGAGCTCGCGGACCCGGGCGGTCTCCGTGGCGCCGATCCGCGCCGGAACGACGAGCTCCATCCCCCCCTGCTCGTACTTGGCCTCGTAGTCGTACCAATCCGCATCCGGCACAATCTCGCCCGGTGGCGAGACGAGCGGCTCGTCATTGCCCAGCACCGAGCATTCGACCTCCCTGCCGTCGCCGTGGGCCTCGACGATCACCCGCGGGTCGTGGCGGAGCGCGGCCTCGACCGCGCCCTCGAGGCCCTCGGCGAGGTCGGTCACGCGAGTGATCCCGACGCTCGATCCGAGGCGGGCGGGCTTCACCCACACGGGTACCCCCAGCGTCTGCGCCTCCTCCCGCCACCCCGCCGCGCCGGCTTCGCAAAACGCGACCTGGGGAACGCCGTGAAAGGCGAGCAGGCGCTTGCAGACCAGCTTGTCGATCGCCAGCGACGCGGCGAGGACCCCGGGGCCGACATACGGGACGTCGAGGCACTCGAGCATCCCCTGGACGGTCCCGTCCTCGCCGAACGGGCCGTGAAGGACCGGGAAGGCGACGTCGGAGTCGATCAGGCCGCCCGCCGCCCGGAAGGCGACCTCGGCGCCGGCGGCCAGCCAGCGGCCATCGCGCTCGATCACGACCTCGACCACCTCGTGCCCGGCGGAGCGCAGGCCCTCGGCGACCGACGCGCCCGAGGCAAGCGAGACCTCGTGCTCGCTCGACCGGCCACCGCTCAGCACCGCGACGCGCATCAGGGCGGGGTGGTGGACGTCGTGGAGGTCGTCGTGGAGGTGGTGGGCGGCGTCGTCAGCTTGCCGACGAAGACGGTCACGAACTCGCCGCGCGAAAGGCGGGTCCCGGCGCTCGGCGATTGGTCGAGCACCTGCCCGTCCCCGTTGGGGTCCGTGGTCGTCCGCTCGACGATCCGGACGTTGAGCCCCGCCGCCTTCAGGTCTCCCTTCGCCGCGTCCCGGGATTCGCCGACCACGTTCGGCACCACCGACGGAGCCGGCCCGTTCGAGACCACGACCGTCACCGTGGTGTGCTTGCTGACCGACGTGCCGGCGCTCGGGTCCTGGGCGATCACCTGGCCCGCCGGGGCGCCGGAGTCTCGGTTCTCGAAGTCGGGGATCAGCCCCGCGTCGCGGATCTGCGTGTCCGCGGCGTCCTGCTGGGAGCCGATCACGGACGGCACCAGCACCGCCTTCGGGCCACTCGAGATGTCCAGCTCGATCCCCTTGCCGCGCGCCAGCTCGCTGCCGGCGGCGGGGACCGTGCCGATCGCGAGCCCGGCCTTGACCGTCGACGACGGAATGCTCCGCGGCTTGGGCCGCAGCCCCTGGTCCCTGAGCGCCTTGATCGCCTGCTTCTTGGGTTGCCCGGCCACGTCCGGCACCACCACCGTCCCCAGGCCGCTCGAGACCGTGATCGTCACGGTCGAGCCTTTGTCGGCGCTGTGCCCGGCCAGGGGGTCCTGCTCCAGAACGGTCTGGCTCGGGGCGTCGTTCGGGACCGACCTGACCGCCACCTCGAACCCCGCGTCGCCGAGGGTCGCCTCGGCTTCGGCCTGCGTCTTGTTGATCACCGTAGGCACCAGGACCTTCTCGCCCTCCCAGGGCCGGATGATCAGCAAGAGCGCGGCGACGAGCGCGAGCAGCGCGGCCCCCAGGATCGCGATCCGCGCCGGGGTGAAGAACCCTCGTTCCTCCTCAGGGGTCTCCTCGTCGGTCGTCTCGGTCGGCGGGACCCCGGCCGCCGCGGCGACCGCCGCGTAGGAGGCCGTTCCGCCGAGCCCGCCCCCTGATGGGTCGAGCTCGGCGGAGTCGAGCGCCTGATCGAACTCCTCGGCCGAGGCGAAGCGATTCGCAGGGTCCTTGGCGAGCGCCTTGAGGACGACGGCGTCGAGGGCCCGTGACACCGCGGGGTTCAGCTCGCTCGGGGGCCGGGGACGCTCGGACACCTGCTTGAGCGCCACGGTGACCGGGGAGTCGCCCTCGAACGGGACGCGGGCCGTCAGGGCCTCGTAGAGCAGCACCCCGATCGAGTAGATGTCGGACGCGGCCGTCACCGGGAGGCCCTGCGCCTGCTCGGGCGAGAGGTACTGCGCGGTGCCGAGCACCGATCCGGTCTGGGTGATCTCCGAGGCGCCGGCGCGGGCGATCCCGAAGTCGGTCACCCGGGCGCGGCCCTCGGCGTCGACCAGCACGTTCTGGGGCTTCAGATCGCGATGCACGATCCCGTGGGCGTGCGCGTACTTGGCGCCGGCGAGGACCTGGCGGACGATCTCGACCGCCTCGCCGACCGACAGTCCGCGCTCGATCAGGTCCTTCAGCGACGCCCCCTCCACGTACTCCATCGCGATGTAGTGGGCCCCCTCGAAGGTCCCGCGGTCGAAGACGCCGACCACGTTCGGGTGCTGGAGGCCGGCAGCCGAGGACGCCTCGCGGCGGAACCGCTCCACGAACTGCTCGTCCTGCGCGAACCGGTCGTGGAGGAACTTGAGCGCGACCCGGCGGCCGAGCATCGTGTCCTCGGCGCACCATACGTCCGCCATGCCCCCCGAGCCGACCCGGCCGAGGAGCCGGTATCGCCCGTCGACCACGGTGTCCTGGGCTAGCTGCAAGGCGAATCCTCGAGTCGGGGGCGATCGAGCTCGGGGGCGATCACTTGAGGAGGCTCTCCATGACCTGGGTGGCCACCGGCCCGGCGACCTGGGCGCCGAAGCAGCCCTGGCAGCGTTCGATCGTCGCCGCCACCGCCACCTGCGGATTGTCCGCCGGCGCGAAGGCGATGAACCACGGCTGGTTGATGTGGTCCGCCGGGTTGCCGATCTCTGCCGTTCCCGTCTTGCCCGGGAACGGTTGCCCGTTCACCGTCAAGCCCGCGCCCGTGGCCTCCGGAGCGTGCGTCACGTTCAGCATCATTTGCTTCAACTCCGCCGCCGTCTGTGGGCTGATCGCGGTGGACTGGACCTTGGGCGTCAACTTGTCGGTGACCCGCCCGTCGGGATCGGTGACCTGCTGGACGACGGTCGGGCGCATCAGCTTGCCGCCGTTGGCGACCGTCGCGGCCACCTCCGCCATCTGAAGGGGCGTCGCGAGGTCCTGCCCCTCCGCCCCGCCCTGGCCGATCGCGACCCGCCCGACGTCGAACGCCGAGGTGACCAGGTGGCCGCTCGAGTTGTAGGCGCCGCTGGGCGCCATCTGCTCGTCCGGATAGTCGAGCTGGGGGTCCGAGTAGAAGCCGAAGCGCTTCATGTAGTTGACCATCGTCTGGGTCCCGAGCTGCTCGCCGACCTGTGCGAAGTAGGTGTTGACCGAAAACGTCAGCGCCGTGGTCATGTCGATGTTGCCGAACTGCTCGCCCCCCGCATTCGACAGGGGCAGACCGTCGATCGTCTGCGGCGACGCGCCGCTGAGAACGCTCGATGGCGTGAACCGGCCCGAGTCGAGCGCGGCGGCGGCGGTGACCACCTTCATGGTCGAGCCCGGGGGATAGGTACTCTGGGTCGCGCGGTTGACGATCGGCGCCCCGGAGCTCGGCTGCTCCAGCCGCTTGCGCACCTTGGGGTCCTCGAGCGAGCTCGGGTCGTAGCCCGGGACCGACGCCATCGCCTCGACCGCTCCGGTCGAGGGGTCGAGCGCAACCACCGCGCCGCCGTTCCCCGACGCTCCCGGGGTCGAGGCGATCGCGGACTGGAGCGCCTGCGTGGCGACGCGCTGAGCGTTCGCGTTGATCGTCAGGGTGAGGTTGTCCCCCTCCTGGGGGACGCCGCGGATCTGGTCGAGGATCGAGGTGAACTCGTTGCGCTCGCCGGCCAGCACGCCGTTCTCGGAGCGCTCGATCCCCGTCTGGCCGAGGTCGACGAAGCTGTATCCGACCGGGTTGCCGAACAGCGATCCCTGCGGGTAACTGCGCACGTACACGGGGTGCTTTCCGCCGCCGACCGGATGGCTCTGCGCGACGACCACTCCGTCGGCGGTCTTGACCAGGCCCCGCTTCACGGTCTGCTCGACGATCAGCGGGCGCCGGTTCTCGGGGTTGTCCTTGAGCGCATTCGCGTCGAAGACCGCCCAGTAGGACGTAAAGCCGATCAGGGCCGCGAACAGCAGCAGGAGCAGCCCGTAGAGGCGGACGATCGGGGTGTTCAAGCTGGGAGCGCCTCCAGGTCGGACTCGGGCTCCGGCGCGGGAGGGGGGCGTCGGGCGTCGTTTGAGATCATCAGCAGGAGGGCGAGCAGGATCATGTTGGCGATCACCGAGCTGCCGCCGAAGCTGATGAACGGGAGGGTGACGCCGGTGAGCGGGATCAGCCTCACGACCCCTCCGATGATCACCACGGCCTGGATCGCGAACACCGCCGTGAGCCCGGCGGCGAGAAGCTTCGAGAAGCCATCCCTCGCCATCACCGCCGTCTTCAGCCCGCGGGCGGTGATCAGGGCGTAGGTGGCGACCACGCCGGCGCCGCCGAACACCCCGAGGTCGCTGACGAGCACGGCGTAGATCTCGTCCGTGTGCGGCGCCGGGAGGATGCTGCCGCAATCGGGGAACGGCTGGGTACAGTGCGGCGCGAACGGACCGGGGAGCTTCAGGAGCGACTCACCGAGGCCCTGGCCGAACAACCCGCCGTCCGCCTGGGCGAACAGCGACTGTTGGATCTGTCCCGCGCCGACCGCCTTGCTGTGCCAGGGATCCAGCCAGATGTCCACGCGGTCGCCGACGTGGGCGATCGCGTGCTCCATCACCCACGCCCCGGCGAGAAAGAGGATCAACCCGACGACCACGTAGGAGAGCCGCGCCGTGGCCACGTAGAGCAGCGCGAGGAAGGCCCCGAAGAACATCAGCGAGCTGCCCAGGTCCCGGATCAGGAACAGCATCAGCATCGCGGAGCCCCATACGACCATCAGCGGCCCGAAGTGCTTGAGCGGCGGGATCGTCACCCCGGCGATCCGGCGTGCCGCGACCGTGAGGAGCTCCCGCTTCTCGCGCAGGTAGCTGGCCAGGAAGATGACGATGCAGATCTTCGCGATCTCCGCCGGCTGGAACGACAGGGGCCCGAGGTCGATCTGAAGGTATGCGCCGTTGACCTGGCCGGCGCTTCCCTGAAGCCGCGGCGCCATCAAGAGCAGGATGCCCAGGGTCGCGATCAGGTACCGGTAGCGCTCCAGGCTGTGGTAATCGCGGACCAAGAGGATCGTGGTCGCCAGGAGGACCGCCCCGCCGACGAAGATCGACGCCTGCTTCAGGGCCAGGCTGTCGTTGATCCGAAACAGCATCACGAGCCCGATCGCGGCGAGGAGCGCGCAGAGCGGGAACAGGTAAGGGTCCGCGTACGGCAGGCGCGCGCGGATGAACAGGTGGACCCCCAGGCAGACGGCGAGGAAGTAGCCGCCGTAGATCAGGCTCAGATCACCGATTCGGCTCGATTCGACGATGAACACGGCGGTGAAGCCCGCGGTGACCAGGATGGCGACCGGGACGAGCGCCACGAGCTCGCGGTTTCGCGCGCTCATCGCCCGGCGCCCTGGCCCGACCCACCGCCGTTTCGCTTCTTTGCCCCGCGGCCGCCCCCGCTCCCGGCGCTCTTCGACCGTCCCTGCCCGCGCTGGCCCTTCTTGTGACGGTCCTTCTTCGAGCCCCCGTTCGCCTTCGAGCCCCCGTGAGCCGGGCCTCCACCACGGTGGCCGGGCCGGGCGCTGGAGGCCCGTTTCGCGGCGGCCGCCCGCTCGGCTGACGCCTGCAGATCCTTGACCAGCGAGACCGCGTCTGCGTGGAAGCGGAGCGTGTGGTTGACGGCGCTGTCGCGTCGATCGCTCGGAATCGAGCTGACCTGCACGGGGGCGGCGTAGACCTCGGAGTAGAGCTTCAGGTCGAGCGGGAGGTCGTAGGGAAGGCCCCGGTAGAGGGCCAGGCGGCCGCCTGAATCGCTGCCCAGGAAGTAGATCTGCCGGGCGCCCCAGACCGCCAGCACGGCGAGCCCGACGGTTAGGGCGATCGCGACGAGCACCTTGAGGGCGGCGCGGGGACGTGAGCGCCGAGGATGCTCGCGGCGCGGGGCAGCCGCCCCTCCGAGGGCGGCGCCCGGGCGGCGGGGTGCCGGCGATCGCACCCCCTCGGCGGTGAGGCCAGCCTCCTCAGCCGTCGGTCCGACCAGCGTCGCCCCGTCTCCTCGGTCCGCAGTCGCGGGGGCCCCGGCGAGGCGAAACGCCACCACCGTGATGTTGTCCCTTCCCCCGGCCTCGTTGGCCTGACGGACCAGGCGCTCGGTCGCGGCGTCTAGCGTGGGCGCGTCCCTGAGGACCGCGGCGATCTCGTCGTCGGACATCATCGTCGTCAGCCCATCCGAGCAGAGCAGGTAGACGTCGTCCGGGCGGGCTCGGTAGGTCATCGTGTCGACCTCCACCTCCTGCTCCGGCCCGAGCGCCCGGGTGATGATCGACCGCTGAGGATGGTCTTCGGCCTGCTCCTCGGTCAGCCTTCCCTGACGCCGAAGCTCCTCGACCAGCGAATGGTCGGAGGTCAAGAGCTTGAGCTCGGTGTCGCGAAACAGGTAGGCGCGGCTGTCGCCCACATGGGCCAGCCCGACCTCGTCGTCCTCGACCAGCGCCGCGGTCAGGGTCGTCCCCATCCCGGAGCGCGAGGCATCGGTCTGGGCGAGCCGGTGTATGCGCGTGTTTGCGGTCGTCGCGATCGAGCGCAGGTAGGCCTCGGGTGACTCGCCGCTTCGCTCGGCGGACTCGAACGACTCGGCGGCGAGCCGAGAGGCCACCTCGCCGGCCTGAGCACCCCCCATCCCGTCGGCCACCGCGAAGACCGGCGCGCGGGCGAAGTAGGAATCCTCATTGGCCTCGCGCTGGCGGCCCGTGTCCGAGCGTTGCGCCTGTTCGACGATCCTCAGCATCAGTCCTCGGGCACGTCGAGCTCGAAGCGGAACTCCGATCCCCCGATTCGCAGCTCGTCGAGGTCCTTCAGCTTCGCCTCCCCGTCGAGGCGCTCCCGTTGAGGAGCGTCCCGTTGGTCGAGTTCATGTCCTCAACGTAATAGGTGGCCCCGCGGGAGTAGATGCGCGATGTATCTCCGGATGCGTAGCGGTCCTCAATTCGCACGTCCGCGTCTGGCGAGCGCCCGATCGACAGCCCGCCGAACAGGTCGAAGCGCTCCCCCGCGTCGAGTCCTCCGCCGGCAGTGGCGACCAGCCAGGCGTCGGTGGCCGCGGCGCGGCCACCGGTCCGATCGGGTGGATCCCGGTCGCCTCCGGCGCCGGCGCGGTGGTTCGGCGGAGCTCCCGAAACGCGGACTGGGCGACCCAGAACAGGAACAGGTACAAGACGGCGAGGAAGCCGAACTTGAGCGCTACCGCGATCGGCTCGGTATCCATCGGCGGTTACTGCTCGATGTCGAAGGTGAACCTGGTCGTCCCGAGGGTGACCTCATCCCCGGGCGAGAGCCGGGACCGGTCGACTTGGCGGTCGTTGACCTTGATCCCGTTGGTCGAGGAGAGGTCGACGACCTGCCAGTCCCCGGTCTGTCCGCGGCGAAGCTC
>CAWDLT010000010.1:0-286135 GCA_963803305.1 uncultured bacterium | reverse complement strand
GGGTGAGCGACCGGACTCGAACCGGCGACCACCTGGACCACAACCAGGAGCTCTACCAACTGAGCTACGCTCACCGCGCCCCGTCAATGTAGCCGAGTGATCTGGCGCCGCGGCGACGGCCCGGGGGCCGGTTTCGCCCGCGGGGGCACGCCGGCGCTAGGCGGCCACGGGGCGCTCGATCGGCGTCTCCTCGAGCGCCTGCTCGAGGACCTCGTCGATCGTCATCACCAGATGGAAGCGCATCTGCTCGCGCACGTCCTCGGGGACGTCGTCCAGGTCGCCGCGATTTCGCTCCGGCAGGATCACCTCCGAGAGGCCCGCGGCGTGGGCGGCGAGGACCTTCTGCTTGACCCCGCCGATCGGCAGGACGCGCCCCTGGAGGGTTATCTCGCCGGTCATCCCGACGTCGTGGCGCACGGGGCGGCCGCTGAGGAGCGATGCCAGGGCGGTCGTCATCGTGATCCCGGCGCTCGGGCCGTCCTTCGGGATCGCCCCGGCCGGGACGTGAACGTGGAACTGGCGATCGGCGAATGCGCCCTCGCCGATCCCGAGCTCGTCCGCCCGGCTTCGGACGTAGGAGAGGGCGATCCGCGCCGACTCCTTCATCACGTCTCCGAGCTGGCCGGTCAAGACCAGCTCACCGGAGCCGGGCATGGCGGTCGCCTCGATGAACAGGACGTCACCGCCGGCTCCCGTCACCGAGAGGCCGGTGGAGACCCCGGGGACCGCGGTGCGCTCCGCCGCCTCCTGGAAGAACCGCTGGCGCCCCAGCGCCTCGCGGACGGCATCGACGTCGATCGTGACCGGAGGAGTGGTCGAGCCCGACGCGACGCCGGTCGCCGTCTTTCGCAGCACCTTGCCGAGCTCTCGCTCGAGGTTGCGAACTCCGGCCTCGCGGGTGTACTCGGTGATCACCGAGCGGATCGCGTCGTCGTCGATCTCGGCCTCGTCCGGACGCAGGCCGTTTCGCTCCCGCTGTCGCGGCCACAGGTAGCCGCGGGCGATCGCGAGCTTCTCCTCGGTGGTGTAGCCATCGAAGCGCACCACCTCCATCCGGTCGAGAAGCGGCGCGGGGATGGTCTCGGCGATGTTCGCGGTCGCGATGAACAGGACTCCGGACAGGTCGAGCTCGACGTCCAGGTAGTGGTCGCGGAAGCTGTGGTTCTGAGCCGGATCGAGCACCTCGAGAAGCGCCGCCGATGGGTCGCCGCGCCAGTCAGCTCCGACCTTGTCGACCTCGTCGAGCATGATCACCGGGTTCATCGTCCCAGCGTCGCGCAGGGCCCTGACCAGGCGGCCCGGCAGGGCCCCGATGTAGGTGCGCCGGTGGCCACGGATCTCGGCCTCGTCGCGCACCCCGCCCAGCGACATCCGGACGAACTCCCGCCCGGTCGCCCTGGCGATCGACTCTCCGATCGAGGTCTTGCCGGTGCCGGGAGGGCCGATCAGGGTGAGGATCGCTCCGGATCCACGCTCGTCGGCGACCTCGCGCTCGGCGCGCAGCTTTCGCACCGCGATGTACTCGGTGATCCGGTCCTTGACGTCGTCGAGGCCCGCGTGGTCTGCGTCCAGTACCTCGCGCGCATGGTCCGGGTCGAGGCGCTCGGTGGAGCGTTCGCCCCACGGAACCGAGAGCAGCCAATCGAGATAGGTCCGGATCATCGAGGCCTCGCCCGACTCGCCCATCCGCTCCAGCCGTCCGAGCTCCCGCTCGGCCTGGTCGCGGACCTCGTCGGGCATCCCCGCCTCCTCGATCTTGCGCCGATAGTCGTCGACGACCGATCCCTCGTCCTCGCCGAGCTCCTTGCGGATCGACTCGAGCTGCTTTCGCAGGAAGTACTCGCGCTGCTGCTGCTGGGCGCCGGACTCGACGTCGTCGCGGATCCGCCGCCTCACCTGAAGCTCCGCGAGGCGCTCGCGTTGGGCGGTCAGGGCAAGCTCGAGTCGCTCGGTGACGTCTAGCGCCTCCAGGATCTCTCGCTTCTGGTCGAAGCTGAGGTCCGGCGAGTAGCCGGCCGTGTCGGCGAGCGCGCCGGGCTCGGCGATCGAGCGCAGGAAGGCGGCGATCCGCGGGTCGGCGTCGCGCAGATCGAGGATCTCCTCGACCACGGCGCGGTACTCGCGCGAGAGCTCCTCGGCGCGCTCGGTTCCAGGATCGTCGCGATGGTCAGCGACCTCAACCCTCAGGGTGTCCCCGGTGCCGGCGACCGCCGAGCCGGCGACGCCTCGGTGGAGCCCCTCCAGGGTGACCGCGGGCCCTCCCCCCGGAATTCGAAGCCGCTCGACCACCCGGGCAACGGTCCCGACCGAGGCGAAGCGCTCGCCGCTTCGCGGGACCAGGAAGACGCGCTCCTCCTCACCGACCTCGAGGGCGAGGCTCGCGCTCATGCCGGGGAAGACGACCGAGTCTTCGGTGGGGATCAGGGTGAGTGTTTCCATGCCTGTGTCTCCTGTGTCCTTGCGTGGCTCAGCGGGTCCATGGCTATAGTAGCCAACAGTTATGGTATATAAGTGATCTAAGTCACTTACCGGGCTTACATGCATCGATGAACGCCGTCGAGACACCCCCGCAGCGCGAGGCCGAGGCCGGCGATGCGACGCTGGTCTCCGGGTTCGGGCTGCTGATCTTCCGCCTCGCCCGCGCGTCGGCGTGGCGTCTTGGCCAGAGCCTCGGCAAGAGCGGTCTGCGCTGGCCGGAGTTCGCCGTGCTCCACCATCTCGAGGCCCAGGGCCCGATCGCCCAGCGCGACCTGGCGGCCGCCCTGCGGATCCAGCCCAGCAACCTTGTCGCCCTGATCGACCAGCTCGAGGCACGCGATCTCCTGGCACGGCGTCCGGACCCGACCGATCGTCGTCGTCACCGCGTCGAGTTGACCGCGCTCGGAAGACGCGCCGTGAAGCGAGGGCGCGAGGCGACGAGGCGTGCCGAAAGCGACCTCCTCGGCCCGCTGAGCGACGAGGAGCGCGCCGAGTTCCGCGCTCTCCTGGTCCGGCTCACCGCCCACACCTGCGACCGCGGCGCGAGCCGGAAGGGCGGACGTTGCTGAGCCGGCGGCTCGGCGCCCAGGGACTCGATCGGCGACGGCTGCTTCGCCTCTTCCAGCCGTACCGGTGGCGACTCGGGTCGGTGCTGGCTCTGATCGTGGGCTCGGCGGCGCTCGGGATGGTCTCGCCGTTCCTGCTTCGAGCCGTGCTCGACACGGCCATCCCCGACCGCGACACCGGCCTGCTGGCGGCGCTCGTCGTCGGCATGATCGCGATCGCGATCGCAAACGGGGCCCTCGGGGTCGCCCAGACGCTGCTCTCCAACCGGGTCGGCCAGCGGGTCATGCACGACCTCAGGACCGAGGTCTACCGCCATCTTCAGCGACTCTCGCTCGCCTTCTTCACCCGCACCCGCACAGGCGAGATCCAGTCGCGAATCGCCAACGATATCGGGGGCGTACAGAGCGTCGTCACGACCACCGCCACCTCGATCGCATCCAACGTGACGACCGTGCTGGCGGCCGGCGTCGCGATGTTCCTGCTCGACTGGCGACTGGCGCTGTTCGCGCTCGGCCTGCTGCCCTTCTTCGTCTGGATCACACGGAGGGTCGGCGCCGAGCGCCGCCGGATCACCGCGGAGCGCCAGGGGCAGCTCGCCGACATCTCCGCCCTGATCGAGGAGTCGCTGTCGGTTTCGGGGATCCTGCTCGGCAAGACGATGGGACGCTCCGGCGAGCTCGCCGAGCGCTTCGAGAGCGAGTCGGCGGAGCTCGCCGACCTCGAGGTTCGCTCGCGGATGGCGGGGCGTTGGAGGATGGCCTCGGTCCAGATCGCGTTCGCGGCGATGCCCGCCCTGGTCTACCTGTTCGCCGGCCTCAGCATCGCGAGTGGCGCGCCGGCGGTCTCGATCGGCACCCTGGTCGCATTCACGACCCTGCAGACGAGGATCTTCTTCCCGATCCAGTCTCTCCTTTCCGTCAGTGTCGACGTGCAGAGCTCACTGGCGCTCTTCGAGCGGGTCTTCGACTATCTCGACGAGCCGGTCGAGATCCGCGAGCGCCCGGGGGCGCCGGCAATTCCCGCGGGCGAGATCCGAGGCGAGGTCGGCTTCGAAGATGTCGGCTTTCGTTACGGACCCGACGCCGACTGGACGATTCGCGGCGTCGATCTGACGGTTCCCGCCGGAACGACGCTCGCCCTGGTCGGAGAGACGGGGGCCGGCAAGACGACCCTCGCGTATCTGCTCGCCCGCCTCTATGACCCACAGGAGGGCGCCGTGACGATCGACGGGATCGAGGTTCGCGAGCTCTCTCTGAAGAGCCTTGCGGGGATCGTCGGCGTCGTTTCGCAGGAGACGTACCTGTTCCACGCCTCGGTTCGCGACAACCTGCGTTTCGCCCGGCCCGATGCCGGCCCCGTCGAGATCGAGGCAGCCGCGCGAGCCGCCCAGATCCACGACCTGATCGACTCGTTGCCGGACGGATATGAGACTGTGGTCGGCGAGCGCGGTTATAGATTCTCGGGGGGCGAGAAGCAGCGGATCGCGATCGCGCGCGCGGTGCTTCGAAACCCTCCCGTCCTGATCCTGGACGAGGCGACGAGCGCGCTCGATGCCCATACGGAGCGCGCCGTCCAGGCGGCGCTCGACCATCTGGCCGCCGGCCGCACGGTGATCGCGATCGCGCATCGCCTGTCAACGGTGCGCCACGCCGAGCAGATAGCGGTTCTCGAGGCGGGGCGCGTCGCAGAGCTCGGCAGGCACGACGAGTTACTCGATCTGGGGGATCGCTACGCGGCGATGCTCGACCTCCAGAGCCACGACGAGGCGCTGGCCGCCTGAGCGGCGGCGACGGCCGCCGCTCGTCTCAGAGCGGGTGCCGGGTATTCGGCTGGATCGTCAGTGGGCCCGGCTGCGAACCGGTTCCGCTTCCATTCGGGCGCGAGCCTGGATGCCCCGGCGGCGCATGCGCTCGCGCGCAGGAAGGGCGCGCGGCGCAACGTTGCCCTCGATCAGCTGCGCGACGTTGCAGAAGGCCTCGATCCACGGTGACCCGCTCGGCAGGCGCTCGGCCGCCTCGTAGAGCGCCACACAGATGTCCATCGCAACGACTCGCTCGCGGTCCATCGTCCTAGTCCATCGTCATCTGGCGTCGAACCGATAGCGCGGGACGAATCCGTCCAGCATCGAGCACGATCTGGGAAAGGCGGACCGTGAAGAGGACTTGATCCGATGGATTCGTCGGAAGGGTTCGGTGGCGGGCGGCGGGTTCCTTCGATTGGGACGGGAGATTCAGCGCGCGGCGGAGCCCACGACGACCGAGGGCTGCGCCGGCTCGCGCCTCGCCCAGCAGTCGAAGTAGATCGGCCCGTCGGGAGTCCCCCGCGCCGGGTAGAGGCGGCTGTGGTCGGCGGCGTTTCGTCCGCACAACCGGCAGGGTGCCTGGCGTAACGTCGCCTCCGGCTCGCGACCCGCGATCATCGCGTGCGCAGACCAGGGGAGATGGTCGAGGGTCACGGTGTCAGACGCGGGTTCCGCGACCGGCCCTGAGGCGCGGCCAGACCAGCAGCACCAGCCCGATCAGGATGCAGACGATCCCGAGCGCGTAGTTGACGAGAATCGCCAGCGCGATTCCGATCACGATCAGCAGCAGTGATAGTTCCATGCCGGGCCTCTTACCCCGTCCCTGATGGCGTAAACCCGGCCCGCCGAACATTCGTCCTGGTTCTGGCGGGGGCGAAAGACCGCGAATAGACTGCGCGCGGCCATTGAAGAAGCGACAGGAGGAATTGATGTCGGCAAGGAAGTTCTCGACGGTGATCGTCGTGCTCGCCCTCTGCGGCGCACTGGCGATGGTCGGAATCGCGATCGGCGCCACCAAGTCCAAGGTCACGATCCAGGGCGGGGGCGGCGAGTACTTCGGCTACGTGAAGAGCGCGAAGCACAAGTGCAAGAGCAACCGGAAGGTGAAGCTCTTCAAGCAGCTCGGATCGAAGCCCAAGCCGAGCCGGGACAAGTTCATCAACTCTGACCTGGCCCAGCCGAACAACAACGGCTACCAGTGGAACACCGGAAGCACCGGGGTCCACCGCGGCAAGGTCTACGCGCACATCGGCAGGATCGACGGCTGCACGCCGGACAACAGCAAGACGATCCACGCCAGCTAGACGCGATCAGGGGAGATCGCTGAGCCCGGCCCGCATCCCGGCCGGGCTCAGCGGTTTCGCTCAGCGGTCCAGCGCAGGCGGTCGATCTGGTTGCTGATCCCCGCCGAGATGCCCCGCACCCGGTAGCGCTCGACGCTTCGCTTGAACACCGCCTTCACCCGGTGGCCGCCGCGGCGCCGGGCCTCATAGCGGCGGGCGACGACCATCCTGGTGGCGTGGCCGAGCGCCGCGCTTCGCCGCATCTGATGCACCGTGATCGCCGGTGCGGTGATCCTGTGCATCCGCTGCAGGCGATGCCAGAAGCCTTCGAGCCGGCGAAGCGCCCGCACCCGGTCGAATTGCCGAAGAGGGTGATGGCGATGGGGGTGGTGGTGGCCGCGGTCGTGGTGACGGTGGTGGGAGGCGCGCTTTGCCTTTGCCGTCTGGCGCAGCACCTCGATGCTCCGCCGGTGCTCGCAGCCGGTGGCCTCGTCCTTGCCCTGCTCCCCGTGGCAGATGTCCTCGCCCGGGCCACCGTGAAGAGCGTCGTTCCCCGGGCCGCCCCAGCCGATGTCGTCGCCCCAGACGAGGAAGAGGGAGTCGTCGCCGCGATCGCCGAACGCGACGTCGGAGTTCGGGCCGGTGCTGATCTTGTCGGCACCGGGCCCTCCGTGCACGAGATCGCGCCCGGACGAGGCTTCGACGTGGTCCTTTCCGGCCCCTCCGTAGACCCGATCGGCGCCCTTCTGGGCCCGAATGAAGTCGTCGCCGTCGTCGCCATGGATCCGGTCCGCGCCGTACTCCCCGTCGATTCGGTCGTTCCCGCCGCCGCCGCTCAGCCGATCGCCCGAGAAGCCCCCGTCGAGGTAGTCGGCGCCGGGCCCGCCGTCCAGACTCGTCGGCGGTCGAGCCGGCTGGCGTTGCCGACGAAAACGTAGTCGGCTCCCCGACCGCCGCAGACGATGTCGGAGCCGCCAGCGCCCACGATCCACTCAGGCCCGCGACCGCCGAGGATCACATCACGGTGATCGGTGCCGACGATCACCCGGCGGTGACCCCGGGCAGGCAAGTCGGTGTTCGGCCCGGCGATCGTGGCTCTGTGGCCCATGCATCGCGGAGCGTGCTGACGGGCGTCGGCGAGCATCGCCGGCACGAGGACGGCCAGGGCCGTCGCCGCGAGTAGAAGCCTCCTCACGTTCCCCTGAAGCTACTCGGAAAGCCCGGCGGCATCCAGGGAGGTCGCTCGCCGTATGCCATTCGACGTCATCGGCGAACGCCTCGGCAGGGAACTCGAATCTGGAGAACGCCGCCCAGATCGGCCACGACCTCTACGTCTTTCTGCGACATTGCTCGGGCTGCATCGCGCCACCTGCGAGTGACGCGTTCCAGTTCTCCACGAGCCTCGGCTGGACGACCACTAGTTCCCAACGCTCCCGTCCGTAGCCACGACGGCCATCCCGACCATCACGGCCAGGATTATGAGCGTGAGGACCAGGACGCCGACCCAGGGGCGCATCGTGAGGGACTACACCGCCACGGCCTGAATGATGCGCCCGTGGCCGGGGACCCTTCTACTGGGCACAGAAGGGCGACAGGGACGTCGCCCTCGATCTCTCCTTCGTCGCGGCGGCGCTATTGGTGCCTGGATAGACGGTGATGTCGGAGTAGTAGCGCTGGTTGTGTCGCCTGCTGTCGCTCTTGGGGCAGGACAGGTGGAAGGAACGGAGCCCCTTTGGCTCGTCGACGACGCAACTGCTCTTTCCCGTGCATCCCAGCTGCGCCACGGTGATGTCGGAGGATGGGTCGGAGGATGGGTAGTCCGAACGCAGACGCGACCTGATCGTCAGCCGGGTCGGCTTGGGGCAAAATACCTCGGTGTACGCGGTGGCCTGCATGTGGCCGTCGAGATAGGGCACCTGAACTCTCGCGGAGCAACCGGACGCGCTGTTGGTGACCCGGCCCTCCCATCCAGGCGTCGGCGGGGTCACCGCAACGTCGACTGGGCCACCACCGGTTGCCACCGCCGCAGGGCTCTTCGGTGAGAGCTTTCCGCCCGCGACGACGTTGTACTGGGAGACGGTGTTGCTGTTGTCGTTCGTGACGTAAACGCTTCCGCCTCTCGGGCTCACCGCCACCCTGATCGGGAGCTCGCCGGTTGCCACCGTGGCCGGGCTCTTCGGCGAGAGCTTCCCGCTCGCGCCGACGTCGTACTGGGAGACGTTGTTGCGGTATGCGTTGACGACGTAGACGCTCCCGCCCCCTGGGCTCACAGCCACGCCCTGCGGGACGCTTCCGGCGGCGACCGTTGCCGGTTTCTTCGGCGAGAGCTTCCCGCTCGCGCCGACGTCGTACTGGGAGACGTTGTTGCTGCTTACGTTGGGGACATAGACGCTCCGGCCGTCTGCGCTCACCGCCACCCCGCTCGGCCCGGAGCCGGCGGCGACCGTGGCGGGATTCTTCGGCGAGAGCTTCCCGCCAGCGCCGACGTTGTATTGGGAGACGCTGTCCTGATCGATGTTGGCGACATAGACGCTGCGACCGCCCGGGCTCGCAGCAATGTCACCACGGCTGGCGGTGGCCACCCTGGCCGGGTTCTTGGGAGAGAGCCGCCCGCCAGCGCCGACCGTGTACTGGAAGATCACCGGTTGAAAGCTGTTGTTGTGGAATATGTTGCTGGTGACGTAAACGCTCTTCCCATCCGGGCTCACCGCCACCCCGCCTGGGATCCTCCCGGCGGCAACGGTGGCCGGGCTCTTCCGCGAGAGCTTCCCGCTCGCGCCGACGTCGTACTGGGAGACCACGTCTTCGGCCCCAGTGGTGACGTACACGCTGCGCGCGTCCGGGCTGACCGCCACGCGGCCTGGCGAGCGTCCGGTGGCTACGGTGGGCGGGGACAGAGGCGAGAGCAGCCCCGCCGGGCCGGCGTCGTACTGCGAGATGGCGCAGGGGCATACGCCAGCGCCGGTGTCGGTCACGTAGGCGAACGGGGCGGCCTGCGTCGACTGTGCGGCCGCGAGAAGGACGGCCGCGGTCGCCACTGAAAGCCACAGGCACCGCCTCCTGCCGTTGCCGCCAAGCGAGTGGAACGTCACCATGAGTAGCAGATCTCCCTTCCGCCCCCGTCGCCGCCGGCTGCCTTCGGCGGGCCCAGCGACATCAGGACGACCCTACACCCGTCCACGGCAGTGTCAAGGCGTAAGGCGGGTGGGGCACTGGGCCTTCGGGTGGGTTGGGCAGGTCCAATCGCTGAGCTGGCCGCAGACGGAGCGACGGATCAAGCCACGCCCCCGGCAGGATTCGAACCTGCGACCCTCGGATTAGAAGTCCGACGCTCTGTCCGCTGAGCTACGGGGGCTCGCGGCGGGAGCGTAGCGGCGTGCCACGACCGGACCGGGCGTCTCGCGCGGGCTCAGGCGCCGCCGCTATTCGCTCCCCCCTCGGCCCTTTCGGCGTCCGCCGGGGCACCCGGCTCCTTGATCGCCTCGGCCGCCGCCTTGGCCTTGTCCTTGAGGGCCCCCTCGCCGGTCGCGATGTCCTTGAGCTCGTCGGCATCCTCCTTGAGGCTGTCGGTGCCGCCACGCTTCTCGACGATGTCCTTGGCCCGGTTGGTGAGTCTCTTCAAGTCCATTGCACTTCCCTTGCTCGTTGTCGTGATCAGGATAGTCGCCCTTTCGTGCCTCCCGGTCAGCGATTTCCGTCTGACGCAGTTGCGAACATATGTTCGATCCCGATGGCATATCCCGCGTACGTCAGAGATAAGGCCCGCGAGCTCCGAATCGAGAGGAAGCTCTCGCTCCTGGAGATCGCCGAGCGCCTCGCCCTTCCCAAGACGACGGTCTTCTACTGGATCCGGGACCTGCCGAACCCGGAGATCAGGTATGGCGACACCCCGGCCCGGGCCCGCGCCAGGGCGAAGGCGGCCCGCACCAACTCGGCGCGATACAAGGCGCGACGCGACGCGGCCTACCGGCAGGGCTGGGACGAGTATCCAGCGCTGGTCGTGGAGCCAACGTTCATCGATTTCGTGAACCTCTATCTGGCTGAGGGCTACAAGCGGACTCGGAACGTCGTCTCGCTGGCAAACTCGGACCCCGCCATCATCAGGGTCGCTGACCGCTGGATCCGCCGTTTTGCCCGAAACCCCGTGACCTACGCGATCCAGTATCACGCCGACCAGGATTTGGAATATCTGAGGCGCTTCTGGGTATTCGGGCTCGGCACCGACATCCGAGCGATCCGCTGCCAGCGCAAGTCGAACAGCAACCAACTGACGGGGCGCACCTGGCGCTCCAAGCACGGCGTTCTGACAGTGAGTGCGAACGACACGTGGTTTCGGATGCGACTCGAGGCATGGATGCACCGCCTCAAGGAATCCTGGCTAGACTCGATCCCCCCCGGGGTGTAGCTCAGCCTGGTAGAGCGCCTGTTTTGGGGACAGGAGGTTTCGGCGGTTCAAATCCGCCCACCCCGATTCAGCATCCGGATGTCAGGCCACCGCCACGGCTTTGCATAGGGTTCGCCGATGGCGGAGATCAAGCCGCTCGCGGCGCTTCACTACAACCTGGGGTCGATCTCGACGCTCGCCGACGTCACCGCCCCGCCCTACGACGTGATCGACCCCGCGCAGCGCGCCGAGCTCCTGGCCCGCTCGCCGTTCAACGTGGTCGAGCTCGACCTCCCGCAGGCGGCTAGCGGGGAGGACCCCTACGAACACGCCGCCGCGACGCTCGCCGATTGGACCTCGCGAGAGGTCCTGATCGCCGACGGCGAGCCGTCCATCTGGGCACTCACCCAGGACTACACCGGACCCGACGGCCTCCCGCGCACCCGCCGCGGGTTCCTCGCCCGAGTGCGGGTCACCGACTACGGGCCCGGGCTGATCCGCCCCCATGAGCGCACCCAGCCCGGCCCCAGGGAGGATCGCCTCAAGCTCACCCGCGCGACCCGGCACAACCTCTCCCCCATCTTCGCCCTCCATCCTTCGAGCGTCTGGGAGGAGATCGAGCCCGCTCTCGAATCCGAGCCGTGGGCCGAGGTCGCCGACCACGAGGGCACCGTGCACCGCGCGTGGCGGCTCACACACCCCTCGATCCACGCGACCGTGACGTCCGCCCTGGCCGACGACGAGCTCCTGATCGCCGACGGCCACCATCGCTACGAGACGGCGCGGGTCTACGCGGACGAGATCGGCGGCGAGGGGCCACACCGCTACACCCTGGTCTGCCTCGTCTCGCTCCAGGACCCCGGGCTGACCATCTTCGGGACCCACCGGATGCTTCGCGACCTCGACTCCGACGCCCGTCGCCGGCTCGACGCGGTGATCGAGGAGCGATTCGACGCCGAGGAGGCCGATCGCGCCGGCGTCGACCCGGCGGGCGCGGAGGGCGTCGGCGTCTTCGGCTTCGCCGACGCCGAGAGCGGGCGCTTCCTGCGCCTGCGGCTCAAGGACCCGGGCGCGCTCGACGCCGTGCTCCCGGACCGCTCGCGAGCCTACCGGCAGCTCGATGCCGCGATCCTCGAGGAGCTGGTCCTGAGATCCGCCCTTCGAATGACCGGCGAGGACATCGCCGCAAAACGCGGACTCGGCTACACGAGCGAGCCCGACCGCGCGCTTCGCCAACTCGACGCGGGCGAGTATCAGGCCGCCTTCCTCCTTCGCCCCACCCCCGTCGAGCAGGTCCGCGAGGTCGCGGCCGCCGGAGAGACGATGCCCCCAAAATCGACCTATTTCTTTCCCAAGCTCCTGACCGGGATCGCCTTCAACCCACTGCGCTGAGCCGACCCGGCTCTTCCGTTAGGGTCGCGCGACGTGACTCGCATCTATACGCGCAAGGGCGACGACGGAACCACCACGCTGTGGTACGGCGGCAGGGTCGCGAAGACGAACCCGCGAACCGAGGCCTACGGGTCGATCGACGAGGCGGGCGCGGCTCTCGGCGTCGCGCGATCGCTCTGCGGGGCCGACCAGGCCGAGCTGGCCGCCGACCTGCTGCGCGTCCAGCGCGAGCTGTTCGTGGCCGGAGCCGAGCTGGCCACCGCCCCCGAGGCCGGGGGACGGCTCGAGGACGAGGTGAGCCGAGTGACCGACGCGATGGTCGACGCGCTGGAGCCGATCATCGACCGCTACATGGCGCGGGTCGAGCTCCCCCCGAACTTCGTGATCGCCGGGGGCACCACCCTCTCGGCCCAGCTCGACGTGGCACGGACCGCGATCCGCCGCGCCGAGCGGCGCGCCGTGGCGCTCAAGGAGGACGGAGAGCTGGCATCGGAGGCCGTCCTGCGCTATCTCAACCGGGCCTCGGACCTGGCCTTCGCGATGGCGCGCGTCGCCGACGAGGACGATCCGGAGCTGTTCGAGGGACGCGGAAAGGCCGAAGATGGTTGAGGCGATCGCCCGGCGGCGCGACGGCTACACCCACGACGTCGAGATAGACGGCCACCACACCCTGGTCTTCGACGAGCCCTCCGAGGCCGGAGGCGCCGACCAGGGTCCCTCCCCCACCCGCACGCTCGCCGCGGCGCTGGCCGCCTGTACCGCGATCACGATCGAGATGTACGCGGTCAGGAAGGGCTGGGACGTCGGCGCCCTCGAGGTCCGAGTCGAGATGTCCTACGGCCAGTCGGGCGTTCCGAGCGCCTTCGCGGTCACCCTGAGGCTCCCCGGCTCGCTCTCCGACGAGCAAATCGGGCGCCTCCGGGTGATCGCCGGAAAGTGCCCCGTTCATCGGGTGCTCAGCGGCGAGCGCGAGGTGACCCTGACCGACCGCGTCGAGCCCGCCTAGCGGCTTGTCTCGGGGTCGCTGATGGATCTCGAGCTCGAGGGCAGGACGTGTGCGGTCACGGGCGCCAGCCGGGGCATCGGCCGCGCGGTCGCGCGCCTTTTGTGCGCGGAGGGCGCAAACGTGCTCCTCGTCGCTCGCACCGAGGCGTCGCTGGCCGAGGCCGCGGCGGAGTGCGGGCAGGCGGGAGGGGCCGCCGAGCACCTGCCTCTCGACGTCACGGACCCCGACGCGGGCGAGCGGATGGTCGCCGCCGCCGAGCGCTTCGGAGGGCTCGACGTACTGGTCAACAACGCGGGCTCGGCGACGCGCCGCTCCCTCGACGAGGTTCCCGACGCCGACTGGCAGGACGCCTGGGATGTGAACGTGATCGCACCGCTTCGCGCCATGCGCGCGGCGGTTCCCGGCATGACGTCGCGCGGCTGGGGGCGGGTGGTCAACGTGTGCTCCTCGGCGGCGAAGCGCCCGTCGGGGATGACCCCCGAGTACGCGGTGACCAAGGCGGCCGAGCTCTCCCTCTCGCGGGTGTTCGCCGACGCGTACGCGAAGCAGGGGGTGCTCGTCAACGCGATCTGCCCCGGCCCCACCAAGTCGGAGCTGTGGATGGAGCCCGGGGGCCTCCTCGACCAATCAGCCGAGCTTGCCGGCCACGATCGCGATGAGGCGCTCGCGGCGGTGGGCGCAGGACGCCCGATCGGCCGCCTCGCCGAGGTCCGCGAGATCGCCGACGCGATCGTCTTTCTGTGCTCGGAGCGGGCGTCCTACGTCGCCGGGGCGGCGTGGAGCGTCGACGGCGGAACGGTGCAGGTGATCATCTGATCGCCCGACCCGATAGCACCGCCGCCAACGCCGGCGTGAGCGCTGCCCTGCTCGGGCGCGATACTGCGCCGAGTGGATGAGCTCGCGGGCTCCCTGAGCCGCGCCCTACTGACCGCCGAGGAAGCCGGGACGATGAAGGCCCCGGGCGGGACCGATGCCGCGGTCCTCGCTGCGTTGTTCGGCCACCCGGAGAGCCCCGGGCTGGTCTTCACCGAGCGGCGGCCCGACCTTCGCCGCCACGGCGGGGAGATCTCGTTTCCGGGAGGCCGTCGCGACGCGCCGGACGAAGGGCTGGTCGAGACCGCGCTCCGCGAGGCCCACGAGGAGATCGGCCTCGCCCCTTCCGCCGTCGAGGTGATCGGCGCCCTCCCCCCGGTCGGAACCTTCGTCACCGGCTACAAGGTCCATCCGTTCGTCGGCCTGATCGGTGAGGGCATCGGCTTCGAGCCGAACCCCGACGAGGTGGCCGCCGTGCTCCTCTTTCGGCTCGACGAGCTGCGCGGCGGCTTCGCGATGCGCCGGCTGGTACGCCGCGGCATCGCGTTTCGCACCCCCACCTACGTGGTGGGCGAGCACCTGATCTGGGGCGCGACGGCGCGGATCCTCTCTGACCTCTTGGAGCGAATCGATGGCGTGCTCGGACCCCCCGGCTAGAAGTCCTTCTCGATCGGGACGTCGACGAGGTTGCCCCACTCGGTCCACGAGCCGTCGTAGTTGACGACGTCGTCCAGCCCCAGGAGCTCGTGGAGCACGAACCAGGTGTGGGCCGAGCGCTCGCCGATCCGGCAGTAGGCGATCACCGGAGTGCCGTCGCTGATCACGCCCTTGGACGTATAGAGCTCGCGCAGCTCATCGGCCGACTTGAAGGTCCCGTCCTCGTTCACCGCCTGGGCCCAGGGGACCGACGCGGCGCCGGGGATGTGGCCGGAGCGCTGGGCGCCCTCCTGCTCATAGCCCGCCATCGCGATCAGCTCGCCCGAGAACTCCTGAGGGGACCGCACGTCGACCAGATTCTTATCGCTGTCGAGCGCGGCGAGCACCTCCTCGCGTCGAGCGCGGATCGAATCGTCGCCCGGCTTGGCCTCGAAGGTCGTCGCCGGATAGCTCGGCACGTCGGTGGTCGTGTCGCGGCCCTCGCTGATCCACTTCTCGCGCGGACCGTTGACCAGCTTCACCTTGTTGTGCCCGTAGTAGAGGAAGTACCAGTAGGTGTAGGCGGCGAACCAGTTGTTGCGATCGCCGTAGAGGACCACGGTGTGATCGTTGGAGATCCCGCGCGATCCCATCAGGCGGCCGAAGTCCTGGGGCCCCAGGAAGTCGCGCTTGACCTGGTCCTGGAGGTCTGCCTTCCAGTCGAACCCGATCGCCCCCGGTATGTGGGCCTCCGCGTAGAGCGCCGGGTTCTCGTCCACCTCGACGATTCGGATCGAATCGTCATCGAGGCGCTCGGCGACCCAGTCGGTGTCGACCAGCACGTCCTTCGCGTAATCGGGCATCTGCGCCACCTCCATCAGATTGACCTTAATCCTTATCGGAGTTTACGGTATTCGCCCGCGCTGGCACCCCTCAGGCCATCCCGCCCACGAGGCGCTCGGCGGCGTCGAGCATCGAATCGACCCATCCTTCCCAGTCGCGTGGCTCGTGATCGACGGTGATGACCGGGAGCCTCCACCTCCGCTCCGCAGCCTCGACGGCCTCGCGCCCCCGGCGAAGGTGCAGGGGCTCGACGCTCCCGGCCGCCTCGTAGACGAACCCGCGCACGGGCGTGTCGACGAGCTTCTCCAGCAGTCGCTCCAGGCGGGGCCCGTTGATCGCCTCGGCCAGCGCCGGGTCGCCGCGCGCCGAGCCGAGCAGCCAGAAGACCAGCGTCACGTCACCGACCTGATCGAGGATCGAGCCGGCGCGATCGGGATCGGCCACCGCCGCCTGCAGTCCCGCGGCGAGGATGTCCTCGCTCGCGGCCGGGTCGCGCGTCGTGCCGCGGACCAGCCATCCCGCCGACGCGAGCCGCCGCCCGAGCGCCCGGCCCCGGCAGCCACAGCCGACGATCAGCGCCCTGGCCAAGCCCGTCGTCTCGCGAGGGCGGCCGGGCGGCTAGACGCCCAGCTCGTCCTCGAGCTCATCGAGCCGGTCGTCGTAGGAGCGGCGCTGGCGCTCGCGGATCTCCTCGTCCTCTCGCGCCATCTTCGAGGCGTCTGACCGGGTCAGGTCCGCCTTTCCGCGCCGGCGCCGCATCTCGTTCTGGGCCTCGATCATCTGTTGGACGTCTTCGGTCTCGAGCCGCGCCTCGTCCTCGAAGGAGCGGGTCGGCCGCCAGTCCACCAGATCGGCGCCGCTGCCCGGATACGCCCGAGCCACCAAGACGAGGACCAAGACGATGAAGCCGACCATCGCCAAGCTTAGGAGAATGAAGTCCATCGGACCCGCGAACACCATAGACGCTTTCATCGTCGACGCCGTCCGGACTCCCATGGGGAGCTACCGCGGCGCGCTGGCGGGGATCCGGCCCGACGATCTGGCCGCTCACGCGATCGGCGCGGCGGTGGAACGGACCGGGATAGAGCCCGCGGACGTCTGCGACGTCTACCTCGGAGCGGCCAATCAGGCGGGCGAGGACAACCGCGACGCGGCCCGGATGGCGGCGCTCCTCGCGGGGCTTCCGGTGGAGATCCCGGGGGTCACCGTCAACCGGCTCTGTGCCTCGGGCCTCGAGGCCGTCAACCAGGCGTCGCGTGCGCTGCGGCTCGGTGAGGGAGACCTCTACTTGGCGGGCGGCGCGGAGTCGATGAGTCGGGCCCCGTGGGTGGTCCCGAAGCCCGACGCAGGGTGGCCGCGCGGAGCGCAGACGATGCACGACACGTCGCTCGGATGGCGGCTCGTCAACCCCCGGATGGCCGAGCGCTACTCGACCGAGGCGATGGGCGAGACCGCCGAGAACGTCGCCGAGCGCTACGGGATCAGCCGCTCCGATCAGGACCGGTTCGCCCTTCAAAGCCACACCCGGGCGATTGCCGCGGGCGCCGAAGGGCGGTTCGCCGACGAGATCGCCGCCGTGGACGCCCCGGGCCCCGGACGCGGCGGCGAGGCGGTCCGGGTCGACGCCGACGAGGGACCGCGCGCCGACACCTCGCTCGAAAAGCTGGCGCGACTTCGCCCGGCGTTTCGCGACCCGGGCACCGTGACCGCCGGCAACGCCTCGACGCTCAACGACGGCGCCGCGTGCCTGGTACTCGCCGACGCGGCGCGGGCCGAGGCGCTCGGGGCCGAGCCGCTCGCCCGCATCGTGTCGATCGGCGTCGCCGGCGTCGACCCGGCCTACATGGGGATCGGCCCGGTGCCAGCGATCCGGCGGGCGCTCGACGCAGCCGGGGTGACCCTCTCCGACGTCGACCTGGTGGAGATCAACGAGGCCTTCGCCGCCCAGGTCCTCGCCTGCGCATCAGAGCTCGGAATCGAGGAGGAGCGGTTGAACGTGAACGGCGGAGCAATCGCGCTCGGACATCCGCTCGGCTGCTCGGGCGCCAGGATCCTCACCACGCTGATCTGGGAGATGCGGCGCCGTGGCGTACGGCGCGGCATCGCGGCCCTGTGCGTTGGCGTGGGCCAGGGGGTCGCGACCTTGGTCGAGAACCCGGCGGCCGGCTGAGTGATCAGCCGCGAGGGGTCGCGGCCCGCCGCTCGCGCCGTTCGCCGTCGCCGGCCCGCGGGCCGCGCTTCGACGCTTTGCCCGCCCGCGTACGCCGCCCCCAGGTGATCGGGGGCCGGCGGGTGTAAACGGCTGGCAGCGGGGCGTCCGCGGAGCGCTCGAGGGGGCTTAGGCCGTCCAATTCCGCGGCGCCACGATCGGATTCGAGTGCGGCGCGGTTCTTGTCGCGAAAACGGGGCATCCGGTTCCGTCCGGCCGGCGCTTTGGAGGCGCTGTCGCCGGGCGTCGGGTACCTGTACCACGATTCAGGTAGGCGTTGGCGGAAATGTGGTCAGATGCAGGGGCTTCTCACAACAGTTGACAGGTTTTCGCAACTCGGCTGGAGGCGATCCGCAGCGCTCAGATAGCCTCGTCGCGATGGCGGCAACCGAACTCGCAAGCGTCGACGGGGAGATCGCGCCGACCGACCGGGCGACGATTCCCCTGCGCGACGACGGGCTCTACCGCGGCGACGGCGTCTTCGAGGTGATCCGCCTCTACGACGGCGAGCCGTTCGCGCTCAGCGAGCACCTCGATCGACTGGAGCGATCGGCGGCGGCGATCGAGCTGCCGGTCGAGCGCGCGGCGATCGAGCGCGAGCTCGACGCGCTCCTGGCGGCCTTTGGGACCGAGGAGGCGCAGCTTCGAATCCTCCTGACCCGCGGTGGCCGCCGGATCCTCCTCACCGAGGAGCTCCCCGACCGGGGAAGCTCGGTCCGCCTCGCCAGCGTCACCTACTCGCCCAGCGTGATCCTGACCGGCGTCAAGTCGCTGTCCTACGCGGCCAACATGCAGGCGACGCGGATCGCCCGCGAGACCGGCGCCGAGGAGGCGGTGCTGGTCAGGCCCGACGGAGTGGTCCTCGAGGCGCCGACGTCCTCGATCTTCTGGGCCTCGCCCGGTGGGACCCTCAGAACTCCCGCGATCTCGACCGGGATCCTCGAGTCGATAACGCGGGCCGAGCTGGTGCTGTCCCTCGAGGTCGAGGAGGGAGAGTTCGCCCTGGACGAGCTGCTCGCGGCGCCCGAGGCCTTCCTCGCCTCGACGGTCAGAGAGGTCCAGCCGATTTCGGCGATCGACGGCCACGAGCTCGGGGTGGCCGGGCCGCTCACGGCGGAGGCCACCGAGGCGTTCGACCGCTCGCTCCAGCGGGCCCTCGCCCCGTAGTCTGCGGGCCGTGGACCTCGACCTGAGCGACGAGCAGCGGCTGATCGCGGAGACGGCGCGCGACTTCGTCGACAACGAAGTCGTCCCGCGAGCCCGCGACAACGACCGCGCCGCGCGCTTCGACCGAGAGCTCGCCGGCCGGCTCGGGGACATGGGATACCTCGGCGCGCCGGTCGCCGAGGAGTACGGCGGTCGCGGGCTCGACTACCTGAGCTACGGGCTGATCGTCGAAGAGGTGGGCCGCGGCGACTCCTCGGCCCGGACGGTCGTCTCGGTTCAGACGTCCCTGGTCTGCGGGTCGATCGAGCGCTGGGGAACCGAGGAGCAGAAGGAGCGTTGGTTGCCGCGACTGTGCTCGGGCGAGGCACTCGGCTGCTTCGGCCTGACCGAGCCCGACGCGGGGTCCGACCCCTCCGGCATGCGAACCCGGGCTCGGCTGGAGGGCGGCATGTGGCGGATCAGCGGCCAGAAGATGTGGATCTCGCTCGGAAACGTCGCCGAGGTGGCGATGGTGTTCGCCCAGACCGACCCCGAGAAGCGTCACAAGGGCATCGCCTGCTTCCTGGTGCCAACCGCCACCGGGGGATTCTCCTCACAGGAGATCCACGGCAAGCTCGGACTGCGGGCCTCGGACACCGCCTCGCTGGCATTCGATGACCTCGAGGTGCCCGCCGACGCGCTCCTGGGCGAGGTCGGCGATGGCTTCAAAATCGCGATGACGGCCCTCGATTCCGGGCGCTACTCGGTAGCCGCGGGGTGCGTCGGGATCTGTGAGGGCTGCGTCCAGGCCTCGACCGCCTACGCGAAGGAGCGGCGCCAGTTCGGCGTCGAGATCGCCAGCTTCCAGCTCGTCCAGGAGATGATCGCGGAGATGATCGTGCGCCGTGACGCCGCCAGGCTCCTGGTTCGGCGGGCGGGCATCCTCAAGGATCAGGGCCGGCCCAACACCGCCGAGACGTCGATCGCCAAGCTCTACGCCACCGAGTCGGCGGTGGAGTGCGCGAACCTGGCGATCCAGGTGCACGGCGGGTCCGGGTACGTCGACGACTACCCGGTCGAGCGCTATCTGCGAGACGCCCGTGTGACGACCCTGTATGAGGGGACCTCGCAGATCCAGAAGCTGATCATCGGGCGTGAGGCGACCGGGGTCAACGCGATGCTGCCCCTTCGCGCCCCTTGAGCCCGCTGGTCGAGAGAAGGGTCGAGGGGCGCGTCGGCCTGTGCCGGCTCGATCGCCCCGAGGCACGCAACGCGCTCTCACCCGAGCTGATGGAGGAGCTCGCGACCGCGGTTGAGGCCTACGATCGCGATCCCGAGGTTCGCTGCGTCGTGATCGCGGGCTCCGACGAGGCGTTCGCGTCCGGAGCGGACATCGCCTCGCTTCGGGACCGGACCTTCGAGGAGGCCCTGCGGCATCCGGCGAACGCGTTCTGGCGCCGCCTTGCGGCATGCCGCACGCCGCTCGTGGCCGCCGTGTCGGGATTCGCACTGGGGGGAGGCTGTGAGCTGGCGCTTCTGTGCGACATGATCGTCGCCTCGGAGACCGCCGAGCTCGGCCAACCCGAGATCACCCTCGGGATCATCCCCGGCGGCGGCGGGACCCAGCGGCTGGCCCGGGTGATCGGAAAGCAGCGGGCGATGGAGCTGGTCCTGACGGGTCGGCGAATCGACGCCCAGGAGGCCGAGCGGCTCGGGCTGGTCAACGAGGTGGCGGGCGCCGGGGAGTGGCTGGAGCGGGCGATGGAGCTCGCCCGGCGGGTCGCCGCCCGACCGCCGATCGCGGCTCGCCTCGCCAAGCAGGCGGTGCTGGCGGCCGATGAGACCGGTCTGAGCGCCGGCCTCGACCACGAGCGCCGGCTCTACGAGCTGGCGATGGCGACCGAGGATCGAATCGAGGGCATGGACGCCTTCCTGGAGAAGCGAAAGCCGGAGTTCAAGGGTAGGTAGGGCCGAATCCGGCGGGCAGGTCCTCGAGGGCTCAGCGGCGGTTCGAGCCCGGGGGCGCGAAGGCCTGCCGGCGCAGGAAGGGAACGATCGTCTTCAGGAAGGCGTTTCGTCGCGGCGAGGCCATCAGCGGGTCGAGATGGCTCTCGCGTGGGGCGGCATTGACGAGGAGCGACTCGGCTCGGGTCGTCTTTGTGCGCCGGATGAAAGCGCGTGCGCCCTTCAGAACGCCTCCCCCGGTGAGCGCCGTCTGAAGCGCGTAGAGCGGCAGGTCGACCTGCTTCGTGTGAAGCAGCCGGAGGTGCAGATGGCGGGCGACGTCGTTTTCTCGGAGCTGGTCGGCGCCGTTGGTGTCGATCGTGAGGCGTTTGGGGAAGTACCACTCGATCGAGTTCGAGGGCTCCTGCCCGAAGGTCTGGGCGATCCGCCGAACCGGGGTCACGCCGCCGTCGGTCCAGTCGCGCGGGTCACCGGCCGCCGCCAGGCCGCCGGCGTTGACGCGCAGATCACGGCCGAGGGGCGAGGTGTCGCGGTCGAACGCATAGCCGAGGAGCGCCCTGTCGGTGACCGGGAACGGCGGATTCAGCTCATCCGGGATCAACGGATAGCTCTGAAGCGTGGTGGCCGAATGTCGGGGCGCTAGGCGGGCGAACATCCCGGCGGTCTCGCCGAACAGGCCCGCGGTCTCGGCGGGCAGCTGCGAGAACAGCTGTGCGAACGGGTTCCCTGCCCGCAGCTTGGCGATCGCCTTCTTGGCCTGGTCGAGATCGAAGGCGTTGAAGGTCCCGAGCAGGCCTCCGTCGATCAACACCAGGCCGTCGAGGTCCTTGTAGCCGGGCTTGCCGTTGAAGTCCCATGCTGCGTAGGCGACGGTCAGGGAAGCGCCGAGCGAGTGGCCCCCGAGCGCCACCGAGCGCCCGCCTCGCTTCGCCCTCCTGACGACCTTGTGGGCGTCCCGGAGCGCGACCTTCATCCCCCATTGGCGCGCATAGGGGTAGTCGGTGGCGTCCAGGAACTGGAAGTGGTCGGCCGGCGTTCCGCCGTTGGTGATCCAGCCGAGGTAGTAGTCGAAGGCGTCCTGGACGCTCACCTTCCCCTTCAGGGCCCGCCTGAAGACCCTGGTGTCCTCGAGCGCCTGGGTGCGCCGGTCGATCGCCCAGACCTGGAGCCCGTCGACTCGCCGGACGAGGTTGTGGGCGATCAAGGTGAAGTCGCCGGCGCCGCCCTGGGTCCCCGGCATCAGGACGAGCACCTTGTCGCCGTCGCGCGGGCCGAACTCGTGCACGAAGACGCGGTTGAACCTGGCCGGACCTGCCGCGTCGGGCGCCCTCATCGTCACAACCCGGTCACGAGCGCCGGCGGGCGCGACGAGCAACAGCGAGGCGAGGACGGCCAACGCGAGCAGCCATCCCGGCCGAGCGATTCTGATCCTCCCACTCATGCCGAAATCGCACTCTAGGGGCTCTGGGCGCTCCGCGGCGGGCGCACCCCTGGGCGTCGCCGGGACGGAGATAATCCCCTGCGTGGCCGCAATCGAACGTCAGGCGGCGGCGTGAGCATCGATCGGATCGGCGTAGCGGGGGCCGGGACGATGGGCGCCGGCATCGCCCAGCTCGCCTGCATGGGCCGGTTCGAGACCTACCTCCACGACCCTGATCCGAACGCCCTCGCCGCCGGCGCCGCGCAACTCCGCGAGACTCTCGGCCGGGGAACGGAGCGAGGTCGCTGGAGCGCCGAGGCCGCCGAGGCGGCGTCCGCGCGGCTTCGGGAGGCCCGAAGCGCTGACGACCTGGCGGGCTGCGCGATTGTGATCGAGGCCGCCCCGGAGGATCTGGCGCTGAAGCGAGGGCTGCTGACCGCCCTCGCCGAGCTCTGCGGGCCGGACGCGATCCTCGCGACCAACACCTCGTCCCTGTCGGTGACCGCGATCGCGGCCGAAGTCGAGCGGCCGGAGCGCGTCTGCGGCATGCACTTCTTCAACCCTCCCGCGAAGATGCGCCTGGTCGAGATCGTGGCGGGCGATGAGACGTCCGAGGACACCCTGGCCGCGGTCGACGCCGTCGCTCGGGCGATGGGCCGCGATCCGATCCGCGCCGCCGATCGGATCGGCTTCGTCGCCAACCGCGTCGCTCGCCCCTTCACCCTCGAGGCGCTGCGGCTGCTGGGCCAGCAGGTGGCTCCCCACGACCAGATCGACCGGATCGTCCGCCTGGGCGGAGGCTTTCGGATGGGACCGTTCGAGCTTATGGACCTGATCGGGGTCGACGTCAACCTCGAGGTCGCGAAATCCTTCTGGGAGCAGAGCTTCCACGAGCCGCGGTGGCAGCCGCACCCGATCCAGCAGCGGATGGTGGCGAGCGGCCGGGTGGGTCGAAAGGCCGGGCGGGGCTACTACGAGTACGGCGATGGTGCGCACCGCCCCGACGACCCTCCCGAGCGCGAGGCACGGAGCGCGCCACCCGGCACGGAGTCGATCGAGGGTCATGGCTTCAGGGCACTCAGCGTGGAGCGCGCCCGCCTCGCCGAGCTCGATCCGGCGGGTGAGGCGATCGGCTACGTGGCGCTGCCGACCCTGGCCGAAGCGCGGCTGGTGGAGATTGCCGCGGGCCCGGCGACGAGCGAGGGGGCGCTCGAAGCCATGAGGCGACACCTCGAGGAGATGGGAAAGCACGTGGAGGCCGTCGCGATCGCCACTCCAGGCCTGGTGCTGGGACGGATCCTCTGCCAGATCGTCAACGAGGCCCACTTCGCGGTCGCCGAGGGCGTCGCGACTCCGGGCGACGTCGACACGGCGATGCGCCTCGGCTTCAATTGGCCCCGCGGCCCGTTCGAGTGGGCGCAGGCGATCGGCCCCGACCGGGTGGTCGGCTGCCTGGACGGCCTCCTCGCCGAGCTCGGCGAGGAGCGCTACCGGGTCGCGCCCGCGCTCCGGGCTCAGCGCTTGCCGTTGCCCGAGACCGGCCGCTCGATCATCCCGTAGTCGATCGCGCCGTAGACGAAGGTGGGCACGACGGGCCACTGCCGCTTCCAGCTCGCCATCTCCGATGACGGGAAGACGTTCAGGTAGCGGGGATCGCGCGGGTTCGGATCGGCCAGCGCCTTCTCCTTGAGCATCGAGTCGTACTGGTCGATCGAGTCCTCGAGCGTGTTCGAGTTGAGGATCACCTCGCGGCCGAAGAACTCCGCCGTCTTTCGAACCCCGGGGATCTTCGAGAGGTGGGGGTGCCACGAGTCGGCCGCGACGCCGTTCTCAGAGGAGACCCAGACGCCGTCGTCGGTGTTGATGCACAGCGAGTGATTGCCGTCGGTATGGCCGGGGGTCCAGACGAGCGCGGTGCCCTTTCCGAGCTCGACGTCCCCGTCGATCAGGACGACGTTGTCGGTGATCAGGTCCTTCGTCCCGTCCTCGACGTACCACGCCCACTGCATCGGATGAAGCGACGCGAAGGTGTCCCATTCCTTGCGCTGGGCGATCAGCTTCGCGTTCGGGAAGAGCGGCGGGCGTGGCGCGGCCTCGCCCGGGATCGGCTCGGTCGTCCCGAGCACGAAGCGCAGGTCCTGGACATGGAGATGGTCGAAGCTGACGTAGTCGACGTCCTCGGGCCGAAGCCCGGCCTTGGCTAGCGCCTCGTCGGGGTGGTTCCAGATCGTGGCCAGGACCTTGTAGGAGAGGAAGTCGCCCAGCTTCTCGATCTGCTGGGCGTAGTAGGGGGCCTCGGCCGGCCCCTCCGGGACGGTGGGCTCGTAGGCGAGCGTCTTCAGCTCGCCGTCGAAGCCCTCGAACTGGACCACCTGAAGCCGGTTGATGATGTTGACGTACGGGTTGGGGCCCTTGGCCGCCCCGCCGAACGCGAACTTCAGCGGGTAGCCGGCCGAGGCGATGTCGATCGTGCGGGTTGCGCGAACCCGATTGTCCGGGGTGGCGAAACGCGCCCTGAACTCGGCGGCGGCCTCGCGGATCGCCGCCGGCCGGTCGCCGCGCGGCCAGGTCTGGTTCGCGTCGTCGAACTCGCTGAACGGGCGCAGCCCGATCTTCTGCACCTTCACCCTGGGAACCTCGGCTACGGCCATCGAGCACCTCTTTGCGGTCGTTGATCCTCCGCGCCGAACTGTACCGGTGGCCGGGACGCCGAACGAGCGGGCGAACGAGCCGGGGCTACGCGGCCTCGACCGGCTGCTCCTCCTGCGCCTGTCCGGCGACGCCGGCCCAATGCGCCTCCGGCGAGGGAGCCACGTCGCGCAGGTACCACTCCGCGTCGAGTGCGCCCATGCAGCCGGTGCCCGCGGCGGTGACCGCCTGCCGATAGGTGTGGTCCACCAGGTCGCCGACCGCGAACACCCCGGCCAGGTTGGTGCGGGTGGACCCGTCCCCGGTGAGGACGTAGCCGCCATCGTCGACCTCGACCTGCTCGCGGACCAGCTCCGAGCGCGGAGTGTGGCCGATCGCCACGAACGCTCCGCCGACCTCGAGCTCATCGACCTCGCCGCTCTCGGCGTTTCGAACCCGGAGGGTCGCGAGCTTGCCGTCCTCGCCGGCGATGAACTCCTCGGGAACGTAGGGCGTCTTGAAGCTGATGTTCGGCTGCTCGCGCGCCCGCTCGAGCATGATCTTCGAGGCGCGAAACTCGTCGCGCCGGTGGACGACGTCCAGCTCAGAGGCGAACTTCGAGATGAAGATCGAGTCCTCCATCGCGGAGTCGCCACCGCCGATCACGACCACCTTGTCGCCCCTGTAGAAGGCCCCGTCACAGACCCCGCACGTGGACACCCCGCGGCCCGCGAGCTCGGCCTCGCCCGGAATGCCGAGACGCTTCGGCTCGGCCCCCATGGCGAGGATGACGCTCTTGGCCAGGTGCTCGGAGTCACCGACCAAGACCTTGTGAAGGCCGCCGTCCGGCGAGAGCTCGATGCTGGTCGCGTCGTCGGTGACGAAACGGGTGCCGAATCGCTCCGCCTGGTCGCGGAACTTCTGCATCAGCTCGGGCCCCATGATCCCGTCGGGGAAGCCGGGATAGTTCTCGACGTCGGTGGTGTTCTGGAGCTGGCCGCCCCACTGGAAGCCCTCGATCACGAGCGGCTCGAGCTCGGCGCGTGCCGTGTACAGAGCCGCGGTGTAGCCGGCGGGGGCACCGCCGACGATGATCACGTTCTCGACTCGCTTCTCGCTCACTCGCCCTCAGTCTCCCTTCGGACCGCTCGGCTTCTCGCTCTTCAGGCCTCGCCGCCTAACCACCATTGTGATCGACCTCACTGGCATCATGATACTTCATTTTATGAAGTAATGGGGCTGCCGCTTCCCGGCAGCGACTCGGCGATCGTATCCCCGACCGGCAGGCTCGCCCGCTGCTCCTCCCAGCGCGCGACCGTCTTGCGGAGCTGGATGAAGGCGACGATGCCGGGGGGAATCGGGAGCCAGAACGCGATCAGCCGGTAGGTCAGCACCGCCGCGAAGACCGCGGAGCCCGGCAGGTCGAACAGCACGAAGGTCCCGATCAGCCCCGCATCCACCGCTCCCACCCCACCGGGCGCGAACGGGAACAGGTTGGCGACCATCCCGACGAAGAAGCCCTGGACCACGACCCCGAACGGCACGTGCACGTCATAGGCGTGAAAGGAGGCCCACAGGATGCCGATGTTGGCCGCCCAGAATCCGACGGCGCCGAGGATGGCCAGGCCGCCGCGCGACGGGTTTCGCATGAAGTCGATCGCCGTTCGGGTGCCGCTCGCGAGCGTCGCGGGCGCCGTCCCGATCCGCTGCGCGATCCGCCTGTATCGATATCCCTGCGCGAAGCTCGCGAGCCGGCGCTCGACGTCATCGGGGATCAGCGCGGTCAGGCCCAGCGCCACGATCAGCGCTCCCGCGATCGCCGCCGGGACGATCGTCAGGCCCACCGGGCTCGACCCACTCAGGACGCCGGTCCGCAGCAGGATGCCGAAGAGGACGAGGGCGAGGAGGTACACGGCGTACAGCAGGACCAGGAAGGCGACCATGCGGCACGCGGTCTGACGTCGCGGCATGCCGGCCTTGCGGAGCGCCCAGTAGGTGAGAACGATGCCGCCCGCTCCGCCCGCCGAGAAGAGCCGCGTCGCCGCCAGCCCGGCCATCGTGATCTGGTAGGACTCGCGCCACTCGAGGTGGACGACGCGCTCGCCGACCACACCGCGAAACAGCGCGACGTATGAGAAGAAGGCGAGCACGTCGAAGACGACCGCCACGACGATCCAGCCCGGCGTCGCGTCGCCCAGCTTCGCGACCGCACCCTGGATGCCGACGATCTTCGGAAGCAGGACGTAGATCGCTCCGACGAGGAGCAGGACCACGATCGCCGTCTGCGCGAGCCGCTTCGGGTCGGCGAAGAACGACGGCTCGTCCTCCTCGCCGTCCTCCTCATCGACGAGATCTCGATCGACCACCTCCGGGTCGCTGCCCATCGCGGCCAATACTTGCAGGCGCGTCAGCCGTTGGCGATCCGCTCGAGACGGTTGGTCAGCTCGCCGACCATCAACGCGAGCGGCTCGGCGAGCGGCTCGGCAAGCCGGACCAGGCCGACCAGGGCGGCGCCCGCGACGAGGTCGATCGCGTAGTGCTCTCCCAGGTACACGAGGGCGAAGCCGAGCGTGAGCGCGTAGCCCCAGCCGGCCGCTCCGGCCAATCCGCCGGTCTCCGAGAGCAGGATCGCCGCAAGCAGCGAGGTCCCGAAGTGAAGCGACGGCATCGCTGCCCAGGGGTTGCCGCCCAGCGACTGGTAGAGCTTCGGCCACGCCCGTCCCCAGGTCTCCTCCCCCACCTCGACCATCACCCGGCGGACCTGGGGCCCGTCGTCCTCGGCCGCGGCGCCGACCTCGTTCGCCATCGCGCCCTGCTCGGCGGCCCACCACGGGGGCGCCGTCGGCACGGCGAAGTAGACGGCGCAGCCGAGGTCGAACGTGGCGGCCATCTGCCGCGCCGCGCGGGGAAAGCGATCCTCGTGGCGCCACAGGATCCAGGCGAGCGCAAGGTGCGGCTCCATGAACCAGGCCCAGTGGGCGATCGCGAGGACGCGGTCGAGCATCCTCACCTCGCCGGGCCTCGACAGCGCGCTCTGCAATCTGATGCTGGGAAGGCGTCCCGCGCCGAGAATGCGATCGGCGCGGATCGGGTAACGGACCTTGAGCCGGCTTCGAAGCCCCTCCGGATCGTCGTAGGGGAGCTCGTGGATGACCGTGAAGGCCCACATCTGGAGCGTGAACATCGCGGCGTCCCGGGCCTTGGTACGCGGAAACAGCGCGGCGAGAGCCACCGGGGCCGCCCCGACGGCGCCCACCGTGACCGGCGCGGGAGCCATCAGGCGGCGCCGCGCGAACGGGATCGCCGCCGCGCAGGCCAAGGCCGCGAGCGCGCCGGCGCGCACGAGCGGCTTGAGCGGCGAGCGCGAGCGGCGAAAGGGCCTCAAGGCGCGGCGAGTATAGGCTCAGGCCGCGCTCGAGGAAGGGTGCGGGGGCGTGGCGGCGGGCTCCGCCCAGGCGCCGATCCGCGGTGGGCGGCGGGCGTGTGCCAGGCGCGGGGCGGGGTCCGATTAGAATGCTCGCGCCTTGGCGCCCTGGACAATCCTTCGCCGCCTCGCACTGCCCCTGGTGCTCGCCGGACTGGCGCTGGCCGCCTTTGCGGGCCCGGCGGACGCCACGGTGCTCGGCCCGAGGGCGGGTCACTCGCCGAACGCCGACCACATCCGCACCGCCTACTGGGTCGCGATCGCGATCGCCGCGCTGCTGATCGTCGTGATCCACGCATTCCTGGGCGCGGCGCTACTTCGCTACCGCTCCCGCCGGGGACGCACACCACAGCGCTTCACCGCGGGCGCGGGGGCGTTCCTGCGGCCCGCCGCGCCCCTGGTGGCGATCGCGGTCGGGCTGTTCGTGTTCGGAATCGTGATCACGAGCAAGACGCGTGACGTGGAGCCGGCGGCAAGCGGCGGCCTTGGAGCGCAGTCGAGCCTGGTCGCCCAGGTCGGCGGCCTGAACGTCGCGCCGGACACGAAGCCGCTCGAGATCAACGTTGTGGGCCAGCGGTGGCTGTGGCGCTTCGACTATCCGCAGCAGCAGGAGCAGCCGCCGTACTCGACCTTCTCCTACAACGAGCTGGTCGTGCCCGTGAACACGCCCGTGGTCCTTCACGTCACCTCCACCGACGTCGATCACCGTTGGTTCATTCCGGCCCTCGGCGGGCAGGTCGACGCGGTTCCCGGGCGGGTGTCGGACACCTGGTTCCGGGCCGACCGCGAGGGCATCTACAGGGGTCAGTCCACCGCGTACTCGGGGACCTCGTTCGCGGTCATGCGTGCCTGGGTGAAGGTAGTCAGCGTGGCGCAGTACCGCCAGTTCGTGAGCCAGAAGAGGAAGCAGATCGCGGCCGCCCAGCACTTCGTCCAGAAGGCCGTCGACAAGAACGCGATTCCGGGAGCGGCGAGCCCGTGAGCCCGCCCACCTCCCTCGGGGCGGCCCGGCCCGAGGTCGTCACCGAGCAGACCCCCCGGCGCCGGCCGGCGTGGGTCGAGCGCGCGACCGCCACCGACCACAAGGCGGTGGGGCTCCTCTACATCGGCGCGTCGCTGTGCTTCCTCACGCTCGCGGTGGTCGAGTTCGTGCTCATGCGCGTACAGCTGATCGTCCCCGAGAACACGATGATCGAGCCGCAGATCTTCGACCGCGTGCTGTCCACGTTCGGGATCACGGCCGTCGCGCTGTTCGCCATCCCGCTGGCGCTCGGGCTGTTCTCATACGTGGTGCCCCTGCAGATCGGCTCGAGGGGGGTCGCCTTCCCGCGCCTCGGCCTGTTGTCGTTCTGGCTCTATCTGACCGGCGCCGTGACCGTCTACGGCAGCTTTCTCTACCGGCCGTCGGAGGCCGGGCTCGCCGCGCTCCCGCCGCTCTCGGAGAACATCTTCCTGAACACGCGCGGCGTCGACTCGTGGGTGGTCGGCTCGGCGCTGGCGATCCTCGGCTTCGTGTGCTTCGCGGTCAACCTCGTGGTCACGCTGCGCAACATGCGCGCGCCCGGCCTCGCGTGGAGACGGGTCCCGCTCTTTTCGTGGAGCGCCGCCGTGTCCGGCTATCTCCTCCTGGTGATCGGCCCGGTGATGCTGGCCGCGCTGACCATGTTGTTCATCGACCGACATTACGGCGGCGTCTTCTTCAACGCGGGCGAGGGCGGTGCCCCGCTGCTCTACGAGCACCTCGCCTGGTTCTTCTTCACGGGCGCCTACCTGCTCGTGATCGTGTTCGCCGGCGGGGTGATCTCGGACGTGCTTCCCACCCACGCCCGAAAGCCGCTGTTCAGCCATCGCGCGGCGATGCTCTGCCTGCTCGCAATCGCCGTGCTGGGTCCCCTGGCGTGGATGCAGAACATGTACACGGCCCCGATCGCCTTCAGCTTCGAGGCCTTCGCGATGCTGTTCGCGATCGCCCTCGTGGTCCCGATCGGGCTGATGATCTACAACTGGATCGCGACGCTTTGGGGCGGGACGCTGCACGCGCGCGCGGCGCCGCTGTTCGCGATCGGCGCGATCAGCGCCCTGACGATCGGCCTCGCGGTCGAGCTCGCCTGCTCGGTGATCGCTGTCGGCTGGCAGCTCGACAACACCACCGCGGCACAGGCGGCAACCGTCGCCGTGTTCGTCGGCGGCATGGTCCTCGGCGGCTTCGCGGCGCTCCATCACTGGCTCCCGAAGCTGACCGGCCGGATGATGGGCGAGGGCCTCGGCAAGGCCAGCCTGGTGACGATCCTGATCGGCCTCTACGTCTACGAGCTGATGGCCTTCTTCGCCGGAGTCAAGGGCCAGCCGGTGGACATCTACAAGTTCTTCGGCGATGCCGGCCTGGACGGCTTCAACCTGGTCGCGTCGATCGCCGCCTTCGTGGTCGCGATCGGGATCTTCCTCGAGCTCGGCAACGTGGCCCACAGCTATCGCAACGGGGTTCGGGTCGGGCACGACCCCTGGGGCGGCGCGACGCTCGAGTGGTTCGCGCCCTCCCCGCCGCCGGAGCACAACTTCGACGCGGTTCCGGACGTGCGAAGCGCCGAGCCGCTCCACGACATACGCCGGGCGATTCGCGAGCGGGCCGAGAGCTGGCGCCCGCCGCCGGCGCCCGAGGAGCCGATCGCCGCCGAGCGGCCACAGCCGGTCGAAGCCGGCGGTGAGAGCGCCGTTGAGGACCCTGACAGCGGTCCCTCGGTAGCCTGAACGGGATGCACCGCGTCGCCCCTCGCGGCGAGGCGGACGAACTGGTCCGCTTCCGCCGCCTCCTGAACGCGACCATCGCCGCCACCTTCGCGCTGATCGTGATCGGTGGCGTTGTTCGAGTCAGCGACTCCGGTCTCGGGTGCGGAGCGGAGGGCAGCGGCACACACGGTTGGCCCCTTTGCGGCGGTCGCGTGCTGCCCTTCCTCCAGGAGCATCAGGTGATCGAGTTCAGCCACCGCCTCACGGCGACCCTCGTCGTCGTGTTGATCGCCGCGCTCGCCCTGCAGGCGTTCCGCCGCCTTCGTGACCACCGCTGGCTGGTCCGCGGGACGATCGCCGCCGGAGTCCTCGTCCTGGCCCAGGCGGGCCTCGGTGGCTTGACCGTGGAGCACGGCCTTCACTCGGCGTTCGTCGCGGCCCACCTCGGCCTCGCGATGCTCCTGCTCGGCCTCCTGATCACCCTTCGCCGTCTGGCGCTGCCGGCGAACCGCGCCGCCGCGATCGACGGCTCCCGCGCGCTGCGCGCGACCGCCGCGGTGACGACCATCCTCCTGTTCGCGACGATCGTCGCGGGCGGCTACGTGGCCGGCACCGAGGGAGAGGGCACGCCTGATCAACCGGTGCTCGGGGCCCATCTCGCCTGCGGCGAGCAGTTCCCGACCTGCCTCGACAAGTTCATGCCCTTCCAGGACGGGCGCCTGGTCGACATCCAGCTCACCCACCGCCTGCTCATGTACCTGACCACGATCGCGGCAATCGGGATGACGGCCGTCGCCTGGAGGCGGGGCTTTCCGAGTCGTGCCTTCGCGGTCATCCCGGCGCTGCTCACAGGTCAGATCCTGCTCGGCGCGATGAACGTCTGGCTGGGCAAGCACCCGGCCCTGATCGTCGCCCACCTCACCCTGGCCACTATTCTCTGGGCGACCGTGGTGTTCGCGGCCGGGCTGCTGGTCGAGGCGCCCGCCAACTCCCGTCGACGGCTGCACGACGACTCCGGAGCGACCGACACGCAGGCGGTCACAGCCTGACCATCATGGAGAGCGCGACCAACACCGGCGACCTGGCTCAGACGACGGCGACGGAGGGTGCCGTGGATCGCGGCACGCTCGGTCGAGCCTCGACCCTCCCACGCCCCTCACGACGGCCACTCTTCGACGTGCTCGGCGACTACCTCGCCCTGACGAAGCCCAGGATCATCTCGCTGCTGCTGGTGACCGCGGTCGCGACGATGTTCGTCGCCGATCCGTCCGGTCCCGCCCTGTCGACGATCATCCTGACGATCCTGGGCGGATACCTCGCAGCCGGCAGCGCCGGGGCGATCAACCACTACCTCGAGCGCGAGCGCGACGCCCGGATGGCGCGAACCTGCGCGCGTCCGCTGGTGGCGGGGCGAATCGAGCCGGTTCACGGCCTGATCTTCGGGATCGCACTCGGCGTGATCGCCACCCTGCAGCTTGCGATCACCGTCAACGTCCTGGCATCGGCGCTCGCTCTCGCCGGGCTGCTCGGCTACGTGTTCGTCTACACGCTGTGGTTGAAGCCCCTGACCCCCCAGAACATCGTGATCGGCGGGGCGGCGGGCGCGGTCCCTCCGCTGGTCGGATGGGCCGCCGCGACCGGCGCGCTGACGCTCGACGCCCTCTACCCCTTCGCGATCATCTTCCTGTGGACGCCGCCCCACTTCTGGGCCCTGTCGCTGCTGGTCAAGGACGATTACGCACGGGCCGGAATCCCGATGCTTCCCGTCGCCCGGGGAGACCTGGTGACGCGGCGCCGGATTCTCGCCTACGCGCTCGTCCTCGTCGCATTCACGGTTCTGCCCGTCGTGACCGGGCTGCTCGGGGCGCCTTACCTGGCGGTCGCGCTGGGCCTCGGCGCCGTGTTCGTCGGGCTCGCCCTTGACCTGCTGATCCGGCCGTCGCGGACCGCGGCGGTCCGCCTTCACGTCGCCTCGCTCGCCTATCTCGCGCTGCTCTTCGCGGCGATGGCCCTGGACAGCGTCATCGCCGGCTGAGTGACCCCCGTCGCCGACCCCGCAGGTCGGCCGGAGGCGGCCTGAGCGATGGCCGGCGCCGGCGCATCCCCGATCGACCCGGACGCCGCCATGCGGGACAAGGGCTTCGTCGTCCTCCTGGCCCTCGCCGCGGTCATCGGCGTGGTCGCGTCCCTAGCCGCCTGGGGCTTTCTCGAGCTGATCTACCAGATCCAGCAGGGCGTCTTCCACCATCTCCCGGACGAGCTCGGGTTCGACAGCGTCCCCGTGTGGTGGCCGATCCCGGTGCTGGCGGTCGCCGGTCTCGTGACCGCCTTCGCAATCGTCCGGTTGCCCGGCACCGGCGGCCACCTGCCCGCCAACGGGCTGAACGCCGGCACCACGCTTCCGGTCGAGCTTCCCGGGGTCATCCTCGCGGCGCTCGCGTCGATCGGGCTGGGCACGGTGCTCGGGCCGGAGGCGCCATTGATCGCCCTCGGCGGCGGCCTCGGACTGCTCGGTGCAAGCCTGATCCGAGGCAACGCGTCCCCCCAGGTCGCGGAGCTTCTCGGGGCCGCGGGTACCTTCGCGGCGGTCTCATTCCTGTTCGGATCGCCGCTGATCGCGGCGGTGCTCCTGATCGAGGCGACGGGAATCGGCGGACCGAAGCTGAAGCTCGTGCTGCTGCCGGGGCTGCTGGCGGCCGGAATCGGGTCCCTGGTCTCGATCGGGATGGGGGCGTGGACGGGGCTCAACACCAGTCAGATCGCGATCGGAGTCTTGCCGCTCCCGACCTTCGACCGGCCGTCGGCGGTCGACTTCGCCTGGACGATCCCGCTCGCGCTCGCGGTCGCGGTGATCACCCTGGTCGTGTTCCGCATCGCGCGGGAGACGGTCCGGTTCGCCAAGCCGCGGCCCTACCTTGCGCTTCCGGCGATCGGCGTCGCGATCGCGGGCCTGGCGATCGCTTTCCACGCGACGACGGGCAAGGACGCCAACGAGGTCCTGTTCTCGGGCCAGGACGCGCTCGGGGGGCTGGTCGCCGGGGCCGGGTCGTGGTCGCTCGGCGCGCTGGCGCTCCTGATCGCGTTCAAGGGCCTCGCCTATGCGATCTCGCTGGCGGGATTCCGAGGAGGCCCGACCTTCCCCGCGATGCTGATCGGGGCGGCCGCGGGCCTGTTGGCCTCTCAGCTCGGGTTCGACGTGACGCCCGCAGTCGGGGTTGGGATCGGCGCAGGCGTCGTCGCCGTCTTGAGGCTCCCGTTGTCGGCGATCGTCCTCGCCGCGGTGCTCACCTCCAAGTCCGGCCTCGGCAGCGGCCCGCTGATCATCGTCGGCGTGGTCGTCGCCCAGATCGCCGTCGTAACGCTCGCGCCGCTGATCGGCATGGAGCCCGCGGCGGGCGACGACGGGGATGGGGGCAGGGATCACAACGCGCCGGCACTTGGGAGCGCCGCCGAACAGCCCGGCTGATGCCGGGCGGCCCCCGATCGCCCAGCCGGGGCGCGCCGCACCAGACGGCGACCGGAGGCGGGATCGACTCGTCAGCCGCTGCTCGGCCCGAGGCGCGCGACCTCCGACTTGATCTCCTCGAAGCGTCGGTCCAGCTCGTCGAGCTTCGCGAGCACGGGGTCGGTGCGGCCGATCGCGGAGTCGGCCTGCGCCCTCGCCACCAGAGCGCTGGTGATCACCCCCGTGACGACCGCGTAGAGCGACAGGCCGCCGAGCATCAGGACGGAGGCGATCACCTTCCCGGCCGTCTGGCCTGGCACCACGTCCCCGTACCCCACCGTGGTCACGGTCTGAATCGCCCACCACATTCCGAGCCAGACGCTGTCGAACGTCTTGGGATCGACGAGCCGCTCCACGATGCCGAACACGACGACCCCCGCCAGCCAGAACGCGATGATCACATAGGCCGCATTACGCGGCCGAAACCCCCGGCGCTGAGCCCGCCTCTGCAGGCGTCGTCCGAGCCGACCCGCCGGCGCCTGCTGCTCCATGGGGTGAGCTTCGCCACGAGGCTCGCCGCTCCTCTCGGGCGCCCGTGACCGACCTCACACGAGATCCGTCCGTGCCTTGACGCGACCGGAGTCGGCCGCATCCGCGAGCGCCGCGTAGTCGAGCTCGTTTTGGTCCGCGTAGCGCTCCGAGAACTCTGCGATGGCCCGGTCGAAGGGATCGCCCTTGCCCAGGTACGCTCCGATCGCGATCCGGTCACCGGACCGTGCGTGCGCTCGGGCCAGCGTCCAGCCGCAGACCCGCCCGTAGATCGTCAGCCCCTCGGGCGGCAGGTTGTCGACATCGACCGAACGCTTTCCGTCCCACAACTGGCGCACATAGAAGTCTCGCTTTTGGCCGTCGAACCCGAGCGCCGGAAGCCAGCCGAGAAGGATGTCGCTCGCGGCCTGCATCAACCACTGGCCCTCGACCACGCGCTCGCCGTGGTTTTCGAACTCGCTCTCCCCAACGTAGGGTTCGAGCACCGAAGCCTCGGCCTCCTTGGCCTGCAGGAAGAGGGGGTCGGAGCCGTCGCGGCCCATCATCAGCACCACCCAGGCGCGGGTGCCGACGCTTCCGACTCCGACCACCTTTCGGGCCAGGTCGACGAACCGGTAGCCGTCGAAGAGGTGTCGGCGGTCTCCCTTGAGGCTCTCGCGGTAACGGCCGAGCAATTCTCGGAGGCGCTCCTCGAGCTCATGGCGCTGATCCTCCGAGACGAGCTCTCGACCGGGGACCAAGAGCGGCGGGTCGCTGATGATCCGTGGCTCGCCGTCAACCACCCGGACGAGGCGATCGAAGGCCTTGAGGCTGTTCTTCTTGTGGGCCTTCGCCACGTTCTCCTGCACCGCAGCCACCTGCTTTCGGTCGGCGACCTTGGCCAGTTCGGCGAGCGCCGTCTCGACGTCGAGGCGCGCGTACCAGACGTCGAGGTTGCCCATCGCGGCGAACTGCCGCATCGCCTCGCGGTAGGCCCGAACCGTGGTGAGGACCGCCGCGCGGGTCTCCGTCGGACGGAAGTCGCGGTCGCGGCCGGCGATCGCGAAGCTCACCGCGAGACGTTTGAGATCCCATTCCCAGGGACCGGGGAGGGTCTCGTCGAAGTCGTTCAGGTCCAAGACCAGCCGGCGGTCGGGGGCGGCGAAGACGCCGAAGTTCGAAAGATGGGCATCTCCGCAGGCCTGGACCCACAACCCGGACTCAGGGGTCTCCGCGAGGTCCATCGCCATGATCGCCGCGGCCCCTCGGAAGAACGTGAACGGCGAGGCCAGCATCCGCCCGTAGCGGATCGGAACCAATTCGGCGACGCGGCTGGAAGCCTGATCCTCGAGCACCTCGACCGGGTCGCGCCGGTCGCCTCCCGGCTCCCACTGGCCGTGGCTCGAGCGCGAAACGTGCTCCCTGGCCGCCTTCCCCGCGGCGGCACGCTGATCTACCGAGGCAGCTGTGCGGTGCATGAGTCACTCCTCCTCGCAGTTGCATGACCGGTGCGTGGGGCTGATCCAACCATAGGCTCCTAAAAGCGCCATCGCGCGAAGAGGGCGACGATCAGAGGACCGCGACCGGGTTGAGCGGGGATCCGGTCCCGTCGACGACGCGAAGGGGGGCGCCCGCGAACAGGAACTCCCATCGCGTTTCCCGCTCGCAGACGGTGGAGAGGTCCTCGAACTGGAGATAGTCGAGAAGGTGCACGCCCATCGCGTTCAGGGCGAGCGCGTGGATTGGGAAGTCGATCCCCTCGGTGCTGCTGGGCGCCGTGTCGCTGTTGCCGTCCGATCCGAGCGCCGAAACGCGCCGCTCGGCGAGGAAGCGGGCCGTGGTCGGATGAAGGCCCGCCTTCGCCCTCGCCGTATCCCACGGCTCGGCCTCGGCGCAGCGGCGCGAATGGCCCGTGCGAACCAGGAGGATGTCTCCCTCGGCCACCTCGACGCCCTGCTCGCGCTCGGCGCCCTCGAGGTCGTCGGCGAAGACGTGCTCTCCCGGCTCGAGCCACGGGACCCCCCGGAGCCGAGGCACGTCGAGCAGCACGCCCCTACCGACCAGGCCGCCCTTGAGGACCTCGATCGCGTCGACGCTCGCCCCGCGCGAGGTCACCGATCCGCTCGAGACGCCGTTGTACAGGGCTCCGTCGAACGCGACGTGGCAGAGCGCGTCGATGTGTGTGTGCCCATCGTTGTGGTAGTCGACCCCGATGTAGTCCTTGGCGAAGCGAAGCGTCCCCGAGCCGATGTCCACGTCGCCCAGCATCGTCATCCAATGGTCGGCGGGCTCGGGGTTGTCGGGCGCATGACGGGTGTTGAGCGGAAGGCTCAGGGTCACCGTCTCGCCGCTTTGCACCAGCCGGGCCGCGGCGGCGACCCGCTCCGCGGTCAGGTGGTTGAGCGCTCCCCGCTGGTCGTCGTCCCCCCAACGTCCCCAGTTGGAGACCGCCTCGAAGAGCCGCTGGAAGTCGGCTCTGCTCAGCTCGACCTCGCGACGCTCGCCCGTGGTGTCGCCGTGCTCGCTCATCGGCCGCCGCAGGGTCTCACACCCGGGTTCTCCGCCACGAGCTGGGCGCCGTACGGCCCCCGGCCGGTCACACACGTCGCTCCGCAGCGGGCGCCGAGCGCCACAGCCACCTCGGGCGCAAGCCCGGCCGCGAGCCCGTAGGTGAACCCGGCAGCGAGCGAGTCACCCGCCCCGTAGGCGTCGACGACGGGGCGGGGAGGCCGGGCCGCCGGCCACCGAATTGAGGCTCCATCGGCCATCACGAGCTCGCCGCCTCGGGTGCCGTCGGTCCTCGCCACCAGCCGGGGCGCCGGCTCGAGGTCGCCGGGCGCGTAGCGCTCGCCGTCGTCGTTCGCGCTCGAGACCAGCGCGTCGATCTCGACCCCGGCCTCGTTCAGCTCGGGGAGCGCCCGGACCGTCGCCACCAGGCATCGGGCCGCGCGCGCCGCCCGGACCGCGCCGGCGTCACCCGCCGTCAGGTAGATCCCGTCGCAGCCGCCCAGCTCGTCCCAGGGCAGGGGCTCGGATGCGCGCGGGGTGAGCCGTTCGCCGATCACGGTGATCGTCCGCTCCCCCGCGGCGTCCAGGTACACGAACGCGCGCCGCTGCGACTCGGATCGCCAGGCCGCGCGAACGTCGACGCCCATCGCCTCCAGGCCGCGCTTCGCGCGGTGTCCGCGATCGTCGTCGCCGAGGGCGGTGATGAACATGCAGCCTCCGGCCAGCCTTGCAAGCTGCACCGCTGCGACCGCTCCGCCGCCGGCCGGATCCTCCCAGGCCTCCTTCGCGTGGACGATCTCGCCGGTCTCGGGGACGCTATCCACGACGCAGAAGTCGACCCACTCGACATGCCCGACCACCGCGAGCCTCATGCCACCGGGTCAGCCGCCGTCGGCGCGGACGGTGATCGAGAAGCTCGCCCGGTACTCGCCCCCCGGCTCGACGATCGGCAGGTCGACCCCCCCGTCGACGAGCGCGTTGGTGGGGGCGGTCATCGGCTCAATCGCGATCACGTCGTCGTCGCCGGGCGCGTAGAGCTGCGCGAAGGGGTAGGCGTGGTCGAACCGGACCTCGATCCGCCGCTCGCCGCCGGAGACGACGAACGGGCCGGAGTCGGCCGGGGCCAGGTAGCCGTCGTCGAAGGTGCGCGAGCCCAGGGGCCCCTCGACCGTGTCCACCCGTTCGCGCTCACCGGTCGGGATCATCCGCTCGTCGAGCAGCAGGCGCTCGGCGACCGGGATCTCGACCAGCCAATCGGCCCGCTCGACGTCCGGGAGCCGGAGGTAGGGGTGATACCCGAAGGCGATCGGAACCTCCGCGTGGCCGGTGGCGCGGACGACCGTCGTGATCTCCAGGACATCGACGTCGAGGCGCGCCTCGAAGAGGACCTGATGGGGGAACGGGAACGCGGCGAGGAGCGCCGGATGGTCGTCGAAGTCAAATCGGGCCGCCAGGAGAGCCCCGTCCGCCGTGGCCTCGTGTCGGTCGACCCGCCACCCCTGGGCCGCCGACAGGAGCCCGTGGATCGCGAGGCCGTTCGGGTCCGTGCTGTACGGCGCGGGCGGCTCGATGCTCACCTCGCGACCGGCCGCCGAGAAGCGTCGGCTGGCGACGCGATTGGCCCACGGATGAAGGAGCGGGATTCCCATCGTTCCTCGCTCGGACACGTACGCGCCGAGGCCACCGCGCTGGCCGAGGAGCTCCTGCCCGCGGTGGCGAAGCGAGCAGCCCACCATTCCGGCCCCCGGAACGAACGCGGCCTCGAGCCCGCCTTCGCCGGGGCTCGCCAGCGTCAGGGCCTCGAGTCCCTCCACGGTACGGCTCCCGATCATCAGCCCGGCGGGGCCTGCCCGTCCTCCTCGAGCACGCTGCGCTGCGCCAGCGTGTACAGGAAGCCGAGTGCCGGCAGGACAACCACCACAGCGACCCCGAAGGTGATCAGGATGCCCGTCAGGGTGGCACTCGATGCCGCGCCGCCCTTGATCGTCAACGTCTGCGGAAGCAGGTAGGGGTACTGGGCAACGCCCCAGCCCCAGATCACGGCGACCACGGCTCCGACGGCGAGCGGGCGAGCTCCGCGACGCTCTCCCCGCCAGAGCAGGACGAGGACCCCGATCCCGCAAAGCCCCGATGCGATCACCAGCGGGAGCCCGTCGCCGACCAGGCCGTCATAGATGTAGCGCGCGTCGGCCCGGAAGGCGAAGATCCCGGCGACGGCTATCGCCCCGGCCACGAGGGCTGCGATCAGGGCCCGGGTCGCGAAGTAGCGCTCCAGGTCCGGGTCCCGGGCGCGGCGCGCGTCACTGACCAGGAAGACCGCCGACAGGTAGGCGCCGGTGACCACGAAGAGCGCCCCGGTGAGCAGCGAGACGGCGTTCAGCCAGCTGGTCACCGGATCGCCGGCGGCGTTTCCCACCGGGACCCGGCCTGACGCAACCGCCCCCACCACGGTCCCCATGAAGAACGGCGTCAGAAGCGAGAAGAGCCCGAAGATCCGCTCGGCGAGCCGCCGGTAGCGCAGGTTGCGCGCCAGCCTGTGGAACGCGAACCCCGACCCCCGCAGGACGATCCCCAGCGCCGCCAGGCTGAGCGGGATGAACAGGGTCGACATGATCGCCTCGAAGGCTCCCGAGAAGGCGGTCCAAAGCACCACCAGCACGAAGATCAGCCAGACGTGGTTGGCCTCCCAGACTGGGCCGATCGCCCAGTCGACCAGCGAGCGGGCTCGCTCGCCGCGCTCGTCGCGGCCCGCGAGGAGAGCCCACACCCCGGCGCCGAAGTCAGCGCCTCCGAAGACGGCGTAGAGCGTCGCCCCGATCCAGAGGACTCCGGCGACGGCGTCGGCGCTGCTCATCGCGGGCCCTCCTCGTCCGACACCGGGCGGGGTGGGGGTGTCGGCGGGCTCGGCCCGTAGGGAACCTCGGCCTCGCCGACCTGCTCGGTCCGCCAGCGGTGGGCCATCCCGCGAAGGATCAGCACCGTCGCGACGCCCAGCGCGATGTACACGGCGAGCGTCACGGAGAAGGTGATCCAGACTCCGCTCGCGCCGGTCACCGCATCCTTGGTCCGAAGCACCTCGTAGACGATCCACGGCTGGCGGCCGACCTCGGTGACGATCCAGCCGCACTCGAGCGCCACCACCGCTGCCACGCCCGAGACCGCGACCGCACGCAGGAACCAGCGCGAGCCGGGCATCTCGCGACGCCGCCACCAGGCCCAGCCGAGCCACAGCCCGAGCAAGATGAGCACCGAGCAGATGCCCACCATCGCGTCGAAGGCCCAGTGGAGCATGGTGTTCGCCGGCGGGCGATCGCTGGCGGGGACCGAGTCGAGCCCGGTGACCTTCGTGTTGGTGCTGAAGCCGACCAGGAACGAGTCGAAGCCGGGGATCGCGATTCCTCCCTTGACGCCGTCCGAGGTGCAGCGGCCGCCGAGGTACTCCGTCACGTCTCTGTGGGTGTGCTGGACGCACTCCATGGCGGCGAACTTGACCGGCTGGTCGCTGGCGATCGCGCGGGCCGCGGTGTCGCCGACGGCGAACTGGATCGGGGTGACGATCGCCGCGACCGTGAGCGGGATCAGAACGCCTAGGCGGTGGTGGCGATCCCGTCGGCCGCGAAGCATCCCGACCGCGTAGACCGACGCGACGAGGAATCCCGTGACCAAATAGGCCGCGAGGATCATGTGAGGAACCTCATAGGCCGTCGCGTGGTTGAAGATCGCATCGAGCGGATCGACGTTCGTGACCTTGCCGTCGGTGATCGTGAAGCCGTCCGGCTGGTTCATCCACGAGTTGACCGTGACGACCGAGAACGCTCCTCCGAAACCGGATATCACCACGGGGACTCCGGTCCAGAAGTGCGCCCAACCGGAGAGGCGCTTCCAGCCGAAGATGTAGATCGCCATGAAGATCGCCTCGGTGAAGAAGAAGATGCCCTCGATCGCGAACGCGACCCCGAAGACCTCCCCGAACCTGCCCGTGAAGACGGGCCACAGAAGCCCGAACTCGAACGACAGGACCGTCCCGGTCACGGCCCCGACGGCGAACAGCACCGCCGCGACCTTGGACCATCGCTGGGCGAGCTCGAGCGCCACCGGGTCGTCGCGCCGCAGACCGCGGTAGTTGGCGATCAGCATCAGCGCCGGAAAGGCGACCCCGAGCGAGGCCAGCACGATGTGGAACCCGAGCGTGAACGCCATCTGGCTCCTCGCAGGCTCGAGCTGAGAGGAGACGGCGAGAACGTCCGGAAGGTGCAGGTCCAGCATCACCCCGATCAGACTGATCTAATCAGGCTTCGCGGTCGCGTAGCATCGACATCTGAGCATGGAATCCGCCGCGGCATCCGAATTCCTCGCGGACGACAACCCCGGTCCTCACCGGGTCGTGGTCGTCGGCGGCGGCTTCGGCGGCCTGTTCGCGACCCGCTTCCTGCGCAGAGCCCCGGTCGAGGTGACGCTGATCGATCGGGTCAACCACCACCTCTTTCAGCCGCTCCTCTACCAGGTCGCGACCGGGATCCTGTCCGAGGGGCAGATCGCGCCGCCAATCCGCGGCGTGCTGCGGCGCCAGCGTAACGTCAGGGTCGAACTCGCGGAGGTGACCGGGCTCGACCTGGAGGACCGCAGCGTGGACACCATGCGACCCGACGGCAAGCACTCCAAAGTCCCGTACGACAGCTTGATCGTCGCCGCAGGGGCCGGCCAGTCGTTCTTCGGTCATGACGAGTTCTCTCGCTGGGCGCCCGGAATGAAGACGATCGATGACGCTCTCGAGATCAGAGGGCGAATTCTGGGGGCATTCGAGATGGCGGCGCTCGAACATGACCCGGAGAAACAGGGGGCCTGGCTGACCTTTGTGGTCGTCGGGGGCGGACCCACCGGGGTCGAAGTCGCGGGTCAGATCGCCGAGCTATCGCGACGCGTCCTGCCCAAGGACTTCCGTCGAATCGACCCGCAGACCGCCCGCGTGTTGCTCTTCGACGGCGGCAAGGAGGTGCTTGCGGCCTTTGGGGATCGCCTCTCCGCAAAGGCGGCGAAGGAACTGGAACGCCTGGGGGTGGAGATCCATACCGCCAGCATCGTCACGAACGTTGACCGCTTCGGCGTCGAGGTGAAGGGGAAGGACGACGAGGTCCAGCGGGTGAACGCACGCACCAAGGTCTGGGCCGCCGGAGTTCAAGCGTCGCCGTTGGCCAGGATGCTCGCCGAGGCCTCGGGCGCGCAATGCGACCGAGCCGGCAGGGTTGCCGTCGAGCCGGACTGCTCGCTGCCAGGACACCCGGAGGTGTTCGCGATCGGCGACATGGCGTCGCTCGACGGCCTGCCCGGCGTGGCTGAGGTCGCGATGCAGGGCGGCATCCATGCCTCGCGAACCATCAAGCGGCGCCTCGAGGGAAATGGGTCCGAACCGTTCCGCTACCGGGATCTCGGCAGCATGGCGACGATCTCACGCTTCCGGGCGATCGTCAGCTTCAAGGGGATCCGCCTCTCGGGCTTCGTCGGGTGGCTGGCCTGGCTGTTCGTCCACCTCGCCTTCCTGACCGGGTTCCGGAACAGGTTCACCACGATTCTGGGCTGGACGCTCAGCTTCATCGGCAGGGGGCGCAGCGAGCGAACCCTGACCACCCAACAGGTGATCGGCAGAGTCGCAATCGAGGAGGCCGGCGGTCAGCCCTTCCTGCTCAGCCTAGCCTCCGAGGAGCCTAAGACGCCAGGCTAGGCGGCGGCGCCGCGCCGCCGAGCGGCGACCCGCCGGTTGATGGAGCGTTGCGCCACGAGCGTGACCGAGGCCCCGAGCACCATCATCGCGACATTCATGCCCAGGACTCCGAGGGCGCCAACCGCGCTGCCCGCCTCGCCGAGGCCCGCCGCAACGCCGAGATACGCGGCGGCGGGGATCGTCGTCACCGAGACCGCGACCCCGACCGCCGCGCTCGCCCGCGTCTCCAGCGCGAGCATCCCGGCGACCCCCGCGACGAGCGCGACGGCGATCGTCTCGTCGTTGACGGTCGCCAGGCCGCCGAGCGAGCTGGCGGCCTGGCTGAGGTCGAACCCCGACGGCAGCACGCCGAACTGGTCCTGCCCGAAGGCGAAAAGGGCCGCGGCGGCGCAGGTCACGAGCAGCCCGAGCACCAGGGTCAGGAACGCCTCGCTGGCGAGCCGCGCGCTCCGTCCGACGATTCCGACGCTGATCGCCGTGATCGGCAGCAGGTCCGGGCTGACCGCCATCGCCCCGACGATCAGGATCCCGTTGCGCTCCGTGACGCCGTAGCAGGCGATCACCCCGGCGATCAGCATCAGCACCAGGTAGCGCCCGATCGGGCGCGCGTGGTGCCACGCAGCGCTCAGGACGTCGGCCCAGACGAGGCTCGTGGCGGCGGAGCCTCCGAGCATCTGGCCAACCACCTCCACCCGGCTGAGCGTGATCTCCGAGTCCTCGACCCCGCGGCGCCGGACCTCGTCGAGCAGCAGGTCGACCGCGCCTGGGCTGACCACGCCGGCGACCAGGGAATGCCCTGGCCGAGTGGCGCCCACCAAGCGGACCCGGCTGACGCCGTCGAGCCCTTCGAGGGCCTCGGCCACCGTCCGCATCCGGCCGGACTCGCCGAAGGCCTCGAACTGGATCATCCCCGCGAGCCTAGCCCGCGAGCCGGGCCGCCGGTCATCCGGCGGTTGATGATCCGATCCGCTCCAACAGGTGATCGCCCACCCGGAGCGCGTTGGCCATCGCGGTCAGCGCCGGGTTCACAGCGCCGATGCTCGGGAAGAAGCTCGTGTCGGTCACGTAGAGGTTGTCGAGCTCGTGGGCGCGGCAGTCGGTGTTCAACACAGAGCTGCTCGGATCGGTGCCGAAGCGGCAGGTCCCCGCCTGGTGGGCGCAGCCCGCGACGGGGATGTCGGTCTTCATGTAGGCGTGCTTGGTGAACATGTGGTCCGAGTGCATGCCGAGCTTGCCCAGCATCGATCGCAGCTTGTCGTAAAGAGCCTGCTTGGCGACCGCGTTTGTCTCCGTGTAGCTCATGGTCAACTTTCCCTCGCGGTCGACGATCGCGCGGTTTTCGGCGTGCGGAAGGTCCTCGGTGGAGAGCCAGAAGTCCACCGAGTGGCGCGCGATCCGCTCCAGGGTCCACTCGGGGGCGAGCTTGGTCTGGAGCGGCTTCTCGCCCCGGAACATGGGCGCCGATGATTTGCCGACCATCTGGATGTTGCCCATCGGGTGCTCGAACTCGTCGCTCCCGAAGTAGAAGTCGTTCAGCCCCAGGGTCTTCTGGAAGACGGTCGGGTTGGGCTCCTTGGACAGGGCCAACACGGCAATGCTGTCGTGGAACATGAAGTTACGGCCCACCTGGTCGGATCCGTTGGCGAGCCCGTTCGGATGCTTGTCGGTGGCCGACATCATCAGGAGCTTGGCCGAGTTGGTCGCCCCGCAGGCCACCACCACGATCTCCCCCGCGAAGGTCTCCGTGTCACCGTTTCGCTCCACCACGACACCGGTGACGGTCGAGCCCGCGTCATTTGTCTCCAACCGCACGGCCTTGGAGTTGGTCATCAAGGTGACGTTCGGATGCTCGAGCGCAGGCCGCACGGCGAGCACGTCGGCGTCCGACTTGGCGTGGACCAAGCAGGGGAACCCGTCGCAGGTCGCGCAGCGAATGCAGGCGCTGCGCGGCATGTCGTCCTCCTCGAGCATCACCCCGCACGGGGCGTGGAAGGGGCGATGCCCGGCGGCCTCGAGATCATCGGACAGCTGCTGGATCCGCGGCTCGTGGGAGACGGCCGGGAACGGATAGGGGGCGCTTGCCGGGGGCTCGGTGGGGTCCTCTCCCCGGGCCCCATGGACCCGGTAGAGCTGCTCGGCCTGGGTGTAGTACGGCTCGAGGTCGTCGTAGGAGATCGGCCACGCGGGTGAGAGTCCGCCGTGATGGCGCAACTCGCCGAAGTCCTCCTCGCGAAGACGGTAGAGCGCCGCGCCATAGAGCTTGGTCGCACCTCCGACGTAGTAGTGGACCTGAGGAGCGAAGGGCTTCCCGTCCGCGTCGTACCAGGTCTCGGGCGAGACGTAGCGGCCGTCGACGAAGACGTCGGAGGCGCTCCAGTTCTGTGGCTCCCTCGGAAGCCAGTCGCCGCGCTCGAGCAGCAGGATCCGCTTGCCCGAGGGAGCGAGGCGGTGGACCAGGGTCCCGCCCCCGGCCCCGCTTCCGATCACGATCACGTCGTAGGGCTCGCCCATTCAGCTCACCTCCTCGAGACGCTCCTTGATGATGATCCGGGCGGCGGCCTCGATCAGCGCCAGGTGCGAGAACGCCTGGGGAAAGTTGCCGAGGTGCCGTCCCGTGTCGGTGTCGAACTCCTCGGCGTAGAGCCCCAACGGCGAAGCCACGCGAAGCAGGCGCTCCATCAGGTCACGGGCGCGCTGCTCCTCGCCGACGATCGCCAGCGCCGAGACCAGCCAGAACGAGCAGATCAGGAAGCTTCCCTCCTTGCCGGACAGGCCATCGTCGGTCTCGCCGGTCCGGTAGCGGAGCACGAACCCGTCCTCGGTCAGGTCGTCGGCGATCGCGTCGACCGACTTCTTGAGCCGCTCGTCGTCGCCCGGCAAGAAGCCGAAGATTCCGGCGAGGAGCGTCGAGGCGTCGAGGGCATCGGTCGCATAATGCTGGCGAAGCACCCCGTCGCGGACGCCGTGCTCGAGGATGTCGGCCTTGATCTCGTCGGCGGTCTTTTGCCAGGTCGCCTGGAGCTTCGGGTCGTCGCGCATCCGAGCGAGCTTGGCCGCCCGGTCGAGCGCGACCCAGCACATGAGCTTGGAGGAAACGTAGTGCTGGGGCTCCCCCCGCGCCTCCCAGATGCCCTGGTCGGGCTGTTTCCAGACCGCGGTGGCGCACTTGGCCTGCGTCTGGACGATCGGCCATAGGCGCCTCGGGATGCGCTCCGACCGCCGGGTGTGCAGGTGGATCGAGTCGAGGACGGCGCCGAAGACGTCGTTTTGGCGCTGGTCGAAGGCGCCGTTTCCGACCCGCACGGGGCTTGCGCCGGCATAGCCCGAAAGGTCGTCGCGGGTGGACTCGGTCAGATCGCGGCGTCCGTCGATCCCGTACATGATCTGGAGCCCGCCGTCCTCGTTGGCCTCGAGGTCCGCGACGAACTGCATGAACTCGTCGGCCTCCCAGTCGAGGTTCAGGAAATGGAGCGCCTGGAGGGTGAAGGTCGAGTCCCTCATCCACGTGTAGCGGTAGTCCCAGTTGCGCTCGCCCCCCGGGGTCTCGGGCAGCGACGTCGTCAGGGCCGCCACGGTCGCGCCGGTGGGCATGTAGGTGAGCCCCTTGATCGCCAGCGCCGAGCGCTGGATCGGGTCTCGCCAGCGGTGGTCGATCAGCCTGGCGCGGTCGAGCCAGGAGCGCCAAAAGCGCGTCGTAGCGGCCATTCGCTCGTTGGCCTGGTCGACGTTCGCGGGCGAGGCGAGTCCCTCGGCCCACGACAACGAGCAATAGGCCTGCTCGCCCTGGCTGAGGGCGTGGCGGGCGCGAACCCACTCCCCCTCGATCCCCAGCGCCATGTCGGTGGTCAGACGAAGAGTCTGCCCGGCCCCGGTGGCGTCGGCGGCGTGGCGAGCACCGTCGACGAGCGACCACTCGGCGGGCACGCGTCCGTAGTCGAAGACCGGCTCGCAGACGAGCTCGACCTCGACCGTGCCGGAGAGGCAGAGGACCGTTCGGACCAGCATGTGGTCGCCGTCATCGTCGACCGGCGGACGGGTGTGCGGGGTGATCTGGTCCTCGCCATCCTGCGGGCCCAGGGTGAGCGCGTCGCGGACCAGGATCCAGCCGGTGGGCGTCTTCCAGGTCGTCGAGATGATGTTCGTCCCGGGCTCATAGATCCGGGCGGTCGGGACGTTGATCCCGAACGGGCCGAGCCTGAACGAGCCGGCCTGGCGGTCGAGGAGGGTCCCGAACACGCTCGGGGAGTCGAAGCGGGGGACGCAGAGCCAGTCGATCGCCCCGTCGGGGGCCATCAGGGCGCCCGTGTGGCAATCAGAGAGAAACGCGTAGTCGGCGATCGGCGGGAACGGCGAGGGCGCAGCGGCGCTTTGGGGCATCGTGTCCTGTTCCGCCCCGACGTTCTTCGAGCCCGAGCCCTTCGCCGCGCGGGACGGGCTCGGCTTCTTCGGTTGCGGGCTCACGACGGCACCCAGGGACCATGCCACCGGTCATGGCCGGCAACGAGTCCGTTGGCCGCTTCGGGGCCCCACGACCCCTTCGGGTAGGCGTGCACCGGCGGTGGGGAGTCGACGAGCGGCTCGAGGACGCGCCAGGCCTCTTCGACGCTGTCCTGACGCGTGAATCGCCTGCTGTCCCCGATCATCGCCGCGTGGAGCAGGACCTCGTAGGGGGTCGGCCCCTCTCCCCCCTCCTCGGCGAACTCCATGTCCAGGTTGATCTGCTCGGGGTCGACCGATTCGGCGCGCTGCGCGTCCACCAGGATCCTGATCCCGGTCGACGGGTCGAGCTTGATCACGATCTGGTCCGCCTCTGGTCGGCGCCGCCCGTGATAGCCGAGCCGGGGAGGGTGGTGGAAGACCAGCCTGGCCTCGGTCTGGGTCGTCGGCAGGTCCTTGCCGGTCCGGATGAAGAACGGCACCCCCTGCCAGCGCCAGTTGTCGATCTCGAGGCGCAGGGCCGCGTACGTCTCGGTGGTCGAGTCGTCGGCGACCCCCTCGATATCCCGGTAGCCCTCGTACTGTCCTCGGACATAGTGCTCGGGGTCGGCGTCCTGCATGGCGCCGAAGACGGCGAACATCGAGTCCTTGAGCGCCCTCGGATGACCGCCGGTCGGCGGCTCCATCGCGGTCGCGGCGACCACCTGCATAAGGTGGTTGACGACCACGTCCCGCAGCGCGCCGACAGGGTCGTAGAAGTGGCCGCGGTCCTCGACCCCGAAGCTCTCCGCCATGGTGATCTGCACCGACGAGACGTAATTTCGGTTCCAGACCGGGTCGAAGATCGTGTTCGCGAACCGCAGGTAGAGCGCCTCGACGAGGCCCATCTTGCCGAGGAAGTGGTCGATCCGGTAGACCTGGGATTCCGCGAGGTGCTGATGGACCTCCTCGTTCAGGGACCTGGCGGACGCGAGGTCGTGCCCGAAGGGCTTCTCGACCACGACCCGCGCGGTCTTGGTCAGCCCCGCGTTCGCCAGCCCCTCGATCACGGTGCCGAAGAGGAACGGGGGAATCTCGAGGTAGAAGACCGGGCTGGAGACCTCGCCGATCGCGCTTGCGACGCGCTTGAAGGTGTCGGCGTCGGAGAAGTCCCCGGCCACGTAGGAGAGCCGGTCGGCGAAGCGGCTGAAGACGTCGTCGTCGATCGCCTCGCCGCAGTTGACGATCGCCTCGCGGGCGTGCTCACGCAGCTCGTCCACCGACCACTCGTCGACCGCGACGCCCACGATCGGGCAATCGAGGAGCCCGCGCTTCTCGAGTCGGTAGAGCGAGTGGAAGGTCATCACCTTGGCGAGGTCGCCCGTGATCCCGAAGACCACGAACACGTCCGCAGGCCGCGGTTCGCTTTCCCCGATCGGTGTCGCTGCCTGCTGTGACTTGGATCCTTCGGCCATCGCTCATCTCCGCGCGTCGAGGGGCTATCGGTGGGCTGCCGCGATCGTGCCGGTGATCGAGGCCGGCGCATCATCTCATCAGGGCGGGCGGGGCGGGTCCTCGACCCCGGCGCCGCCCTCCGCCAGACAGATCGCCCGGCCCGAGCGCGTCCGGGATGCGGCGTCGGCGTTCGCGATGCCAAGCGTCCCGTCGTCGTGGATCGTGAACAGCGTGGTCACGCTCCCGGAGGGCGTGGAGCCCGGCGCGAGCGGCGTCTCCACTACGCGAGCCCCCGCTTCGAAGCGCCGGGTGAGCTCCGAGAAGGTGAGCTCGTCTGTGAACATGACGCCACCTCCGTGATCGGCGGACTCGTCGTCCGGATCGGGCCAGCGCGCAGGCAGGCGGAACACGCGGTCGGCCCCCAGCTCCTGCCGAAGCTCGAACGCGGCGAGCTCGTTGAAGTCGTCGCTCTCGGTCATCAGCAGCGCATTGCTCACGCCCTCCAGCTCAGCCTCCCGGCTCTCGACGTCGGCCGCGAGGGGGGCGCGGCGGGTCTCGATCCCGAGCGCCCGTGCCGCCTCCTGCTCGTCGGGCCGTGAGGTCCACATCCGCACCTCGAGGCCGGCTCGCGCCAGCGCGCCGGCGATCTCCCTGGCCCAATCGTGGCCTCCGACCACCAGCACGACCGGCGCGCCGGCCCCGGCCACCCCCAGCAGCCTCGACACGGGCTCAGCGGTCAACCCGTAGAGCACCACGGTGCCGAAGATCGCGACGAACGCGATCGGGAGGATCCTCTCGGCTCCTGATACGCCTGCCTGGGTCAGCTCGAGCCCGAAGGCCGAGGCCGTGGAGGCGGCGACTATCCCCCGAGGCGCCATCCAGGCGGCAAACGCCCGCTCGCGGGTCGTCAGCTTCGACCGCCAGGTCCCGATCGCGACGACGAAGGGTCGGATCAAGAGCACCATGACCGCGATCAAAAGCAGGCCCTCGGGAAGCACGGCGCTGACCTGGGAGGGCGTCACGGAGGCCGAGATGAGCACGAAGAGCATTCCGATCAGAAGTCCCACGACGGTGCCGTGGAACTCGAGGATCCGCGAGACGTCGAGGTCCCGCTGATTTGCCAAGGCCATCCCCATCGCGACCGCGGCGACGAACCCCGAGTCCTCTCGAATCAGGTCGGCGCCGACGACGGCCGCCGTGACCATCATCAGGGCGGCGGCGACGGCGTGCCCCGGCGAACTGCGCTGGAGTCTCGCGAGCAGGGCCCGAAGGATCGCCGCGCCCGCGAGTCCCACAACCAGGCCGACGCCGAGGCTGGCTGCCATCTCCCCGGGGTGAAAGGGACGGTCGCCCACGGCTCCCTGCTGGGCCGCCTGAAAGGCGATCACGCCGAGCAGCGCCCCGATCGGGTCGATCAGGGTGCCCTCCCACTTGAGCACCCCGCGGACCCGGTCGGAGGGACGGACGAAGGCCAGCAGCGGCAATACGACGGTGGGCCCTGAGACGACGAGGATCGCGCCCAGGACCAGCGAGGCGCCCCAGTCGAGCCCGAAGATCAGCTCGACCGCGATCGTCACTCCGATCAGGGTCACGAGCGTCCCGACGGAGATCAACCTGACCACCACGGTGCGAACGCCCGCTCCAAGGTCGGCGATCCGCAGCCGCAGGCCGGCCTCGAACAGGATCAGGCCGACGCCGACTGAGACGAGCGGCTGGAAGGTCGACCCGAACAGCGCATCCGGGTGCACGTCGTCCGTGATCGCGCCGGCCAAGAAGCCGACCGGAAGCAGGAGGACGATCGCTGGGATTCGGAACCGCTCGGCGAGCAGCCGAGAGGCGATTGCGAGGACGATGACGAGCCCGAGGCCGGCGAGGATGTCGTTCGTGGACATGTGGACCGGCGGATCCTAAGCGCCGCCGGGATGCCCCATGAGGTGTGATAGAAGATCCGCGATGGATCGAACCCAGGCGGAGCGAAACGTGAGGTCGGGCCTCGTCGCGGCGGGGCTGGCGCTTGCCTTCTTCGGGCTTTCCTTCTTCATCGCGGTCATCTACATCACATGAGCGAGGGCCACCAGCCGCCGGACCCCTCCGAGCTGGTCTACGCGCCAGCGCCTTCCTGGACGCCGGTGCTGTCCGCCGTCGGCCTCGCGGCGCTCCTCGTCGGCCTGTTCGCCGGGGTGCCCTACGCGATCGCCGGTGCGGCGCTTGGCCTGCTCGCGCTCCGCGCCTGGATTCGCGACACCGGCGAGGAGATCGGCCGGCTCCCTCGCCACCAGACGATCAGCACGGCGGTCCTGCCGCCCCTGCCGCTGCGTCGAGACGGATCGGGCGAGTAGGCCCTAGACCGCCGCCTCGGATGCCGGCGAGGTCATCCCGGAGGTCGCGCCCTCGCTGGTCCACACACGGACGATGTCGCGCATCGAGAGGATGCCGATCAGCTCACCGGCGTCGATCACGACCAGGTGGCGGATGTGCCTTCTCGACATCTCCATCGCGGCACGCTCCAGGCTCCAGTCGGGCGCGGCCGCGATCAGTGTGTCGCTCAGGTGATCGCATACACGCTCGGAGTCGGGATCCTCGCCGCGGCCGAGAGAGTTGAGGAGATCACGCTCGCTGATGATCCTGGGGCCCGGGGTCTCCTCGTCGATCACGACCGCGGCGCCAACCGACTTCTCGGTCATCAGCCTGGCGGCGTCGCGCAGGGTATGGCCGGGGCCGACGGTCAAGACCAGGTGCGACATGCCTTCGCGAACTTCCATTCAATGCTCCCTTGTCGCCACCGCTCGGGTCGGGCAAGTGCCTATTGAGGCAAGCGTATCCAAAAGATCGGCGAGCGCCAAATGGGCTCGGTCGACCGCCGGGCGCCGTCGATAGGATTCGGCCCTCGTGGCGAGACGGATCCTCAGCCCCCAGGGAGCCGTGTTGCGCGCGGCGCTGGCCCTCGCCGGGATCTCGGTCCTGGTCGCCGCCGGATGCGGCGCGTCGGAGAGCGGGAGCGCGGACCGGGGGCGCCAGCTCTTCATCAGCAAGTGCGGGACCTGCCACACGATGGCCCAGGCGGCGACCACCGGCACCCAGGGGCCAAACCTCGACGCCGCCTTCTCGGCGGCGCGCGCGACCGGCATGGACGGCGACACGATCGCCGGCGTGGTCAAGGCCCAGGTGGACAACCCCCGGCCAACGACCAGCAACCCGAGCACCTCGATGCCGGCCCACCTGGTCGAGGGCGATGACCTGAATGACGTGGCGACCTACGTCGCCAAGGTGGCGGGAGTCCCGGGGATCAAGCCGCCGACCTTCGCGGGCGGACCCGGCGGCCAGGTGTTCGGCCAGAACGGCTGCGGCAGCTGCCATACCCTGAAGGCGGCGGGCAGCACCGGGACGGTCGGCCCCGACCTCGACAAGGCCCTGGCAGGGATGAGCGCAGGCGAGATCAAGCAGTCGATCGTCGACCCGAACGCGAAAATCACCCCTGGCTACCCCTCGGGGACCATGCCCCAGAACTTCGGGCAGACGATCAGCGCCAAGGACCTGAACACCCTGATCAAGTTCCTCCAGCAGAGCGCGGGAAACAGCAAGTAGAGCGCGGGGCGACGCGGACCCCGGCCCCCATCGACCCCACAGCCGCGCCCGACCGAAGCCAGGAGTGGCGGATGGCGCCGCAATAGACGCCGCAGTTCGAAAGGCACGGTGATGATCAGCCGGTCCGGGCCGCGCCGGCCGGGTCACCTGCCTCAGCCTCAAGATCGACGACCACATGGGTGACCGGTAGCGGAACCTCCCGTTGCGCCTTCTCGACCACCCCCCGCTCCAGCCACCTGGAGCGCTCCGGCGGGTGGGTGGAGATGATCACCTCATCGGCGGGGAAGGCGCTGAGCGCGTCCTCGAGCGCGGCGTTCGGCTCGTGGTGGTCGCCGACGTGGCCCCTTGCGTTGATGCCCGCGGCATCCATCCATCGCAACGACTCGTCCAGACGTGCCCCGGCCTCCTCGACGGCTCCGTCGACGTCCGAAGTCCAGTGCTCCATCCGCGAGCCGGGCAGGGCCGGAACGACCACCAGGATCTCGCTGGTTCGCCCCTTGCAGCGATTCTGGATCTCCGCAAGAAGGGCCTTCCCTCCCACGGTCTCGTTCGCCAGCACGAGAACACGGTACGTCGGGTCGTCGCGGTGCGCCACCTCGGCCCGGTGGGGCATGCCGCCCTGCGCGCCGCGCCACAGCAGGCCGACCCCGAGCCCCACCTCGGCGGCAAGGAGCGCCGCGCCGACCGCCGGGCGAGTGAGCAGCGTCACCGCGATCACCGCCGCCGCCCCGATGCCGACGATCACCACTGCCCGAAAGACGTCTCCCTCTGAGCGAAGCGGATTGTGCATCTCGGCCCCTTTCAGTCGCCGGCCCGGATTATCGCGCAGCGGCAGGTTCAAGCCAGTGGCCCGGGACCTGCGGCGATCGCAGTCCGCTTCGGTCGCGCGTGACGTTTCAGTGCAATGAGGGAGGCACCGACGCCGGTTTCGGATAGTGATCTCAGTTGCGCACCGTATGGGTGCACAACTGCGAACAGTCCGGCATGGAGGCGGGGTACGGCGCCGTGGGGCGCTAGAGGATGTAGACCGTGGTGAAGACCACGATCCACATGACGTCCACGAAGTGCCAGTAGATCCCCGGCACCTCGACCCCCAGGTGCTTCTTGGGCTCGGATGAGAAGTGGCCCCTCCAGGCGCGGACGTTGGCGATCCCCAGCAGGATCAGCCCGACCGTCACGTGGGCCCCATGGAGCCCGGTGAGCCCGTAGAAGATCGAGCCGAAGGCGCCGTCGCGGGCGCTGAAGCCGATGTGGACGTACTCGTTCAGCTGGATGAACAGGAACGTGAAGCCGAGCAGCCAGGTCGCGCCGAGGCCGGTGATCATGCCCCGGCGGTTGCCGCGCTGGATCGACACGAGCGCGTAGTGGATCGTGAAGCTCGATGAGATCAGGATCGCCGTGTTGACCCCTGCGACGACCTTCGGAAGGTCGAAGCCGGCCGGTGGCCACGGCCCGACGTTGGCCACCACACGGAGGAAGAAGTAGGAGGCGAAGAAGGCGCCGAACAGCATCACCTCCGAGACGATGAACAGCATGATCCCGAGCGTCTGGCGGTCGATCCGCGAGCTCTGATGGGCCTCCGGGGGCCCATGGTGGCCGTGGCCGTGCTCTACCGCGACTGACGCGCTCTCCATCGCTATGCCTCCGTCACGGCGGCCGGCTGCGGCGCCGGCGCCTGCTCGCCGGTGCCGGACTCGACGTGCTCGACGGGCTTGTCGGTCAGGCCGCGCACGTCGTCGATCAGGCCCTCCTCGAGCCACTTCGAGTGCTCGCCGGCAAGGGTCGAGATCAGGACTTCGTCGATCCGGTAGTGCTCGATCGCGTTCTGCACCGCCGCCAGCGGCGCCGGGCTCATCGGCTGGCCGGTCGCGTCGATCTCGGATCGGTAGAGCTCGGCCAGCGTCCGCGCGAGGCGCTCGCAGACCCCCTCGCGCGTCATCTCCCCCGACGGCGGGCTGATGATCGTGTAGCGGTGCGGATGCTCGCCGGCCTTTCGCTTCAGATGGGCGATCAGGTCGTCGCTCGCGACAGTGCGTGTCGCGACGACCAGGGTGTGGGTGACGTCCCAGCGGACCGCGTCGTCCTCGATCCTCACCTGGATGTGCGTGATCGGCACGTCGAAGCGCTGCTTCGCCCACTCCACGAGGTCCTTTCGCGTCAACCCGAACCTGGTGTCGTAAAGGCACGAGAGCAGCACCTCGTCGGGGGTGAAAGCGCGGATCGCATCGTCAAGCGCGAGCGGCGGGTCGGGGTCCATGACCGCGCCGGCCGACTCGATCCCGAACTCCCTCAGCACCGCCTGGGTCACCTCGACGCGGCTCAGCGCGGCATCGCGAACCTCGTCGCGGTTGACGATCTGGCCCGCGATCGGCTGGTTCTGCGGCGCCGCCAGGGCGACGCTCTCGGCGCCCGCCTCGACCCGCTTGCGGACCGCCTCGAGCAGCCGGCGCCCCCCAGCGACCTCGTTCAGGAATGCCAGCACGGTGCCCCCGGAACCGTTCGCGGGCGCACTGGTGGCGGCGCCGGCCTCGGTCACGGCGAACTCGCCCCGGCCGTCCCCGCGACGGCGGGCTCGGGAGCACTCACGTCGGACTCGGCCGGGCCGAGGATCGCGTGACGGGCGCCCGGGACCCCGTATTCGTAGGGGCCCCCGACCACGCGTGGGATCTGATCGAAGTTGAAGATCGGGGGCGGCGAGGTGACGAGCCACTCGATCGTCTTGGCGCGCCACGGGTTGTCGCCGGCGAGGGGGCCCCACTTCCAGCTGACGATCATGTTGTAGAGGAAGACGAGCTGGGCGGCCCCGAGCAGGAACGAGAAGCATGAGATGAGCAGGTTCCAGTCGCCGAACTGGGCCGAGTAGTCGGCGACCCGCCGGGGCATCCCCTCCATCCCGATCCAGTGCATCGGAAGGAAGGTCCCCCACATGCCGACAAACGTGAGCCAGAAGTGGACCCGCCCGAGCCGCTCGTCGTACATCCGCCCGGTCATCTTCGGGAACCAGTGGTAGATCCCGGCGAAGATCGTGAATACCGAGCCCCCGAACAGCACGAAGTGGATGTGGGCGACGATGAAGTAGGTGTCGGAGACGTGGATGTCGATCGGCACCATGCCCAGCATCACGCCGCTGATCCCCCCGACCGTGAACGTGACGATGAAGGCGAGCGCGAACAGCATCGCGGTCGATCTCAGGTGAAGGACGCTGCCGAACAGCGTCCCCAGCCACGAGAAGATCTTGATCCCGGTCGGGACGGCGATCAGAAGGGTGGTGATCATCATCGGGATCCGCAGCCAGGCGAACATCCCGGAGACGAACATGTGGTGCGCCCAGACCGTGTAGCTGAGCACGACGATCCCGATCAGCGCGAGGGCCATCAGCCGGTAGCCGAAGATCGGCTTTCGGGCGTGGGTCGTGATGACCTCCGAGATGATCCCGAACCCCGGCAGCATCATGATGTAGACGGCGGGATGCGAGTAGAACCAGAAGATGTGCTGGTAGCTCAGCACGTCGCCGCCGTTCAGCGCCTGGAAGAAATTGGTGTGCAGGATGCGGTCGAACAGGACCATGAACTGGACCCCGGCGATGAACGGCGTCGCCGCCACGACCAGGAGCGAGGTCGAGAGGTTGGCCCAGACCAAGAGCGGCATGCGCCAGAAGTTCATCCCGGGCGCACGCATGGTGATGATCGTGACCAGGAAGTTGAGCGCGGTCGCGACCGATGAGGCGCCGGCGAACTGGACGCCGAGGTTGAAGAACGACTGCCCGAGGGGCGCCCCGGTCGACAACGGCGCGTAGCCGGTCCAGCCGGCGTCGAAGCCGCCGCCCGGCGCGAGGAAGCTGCCTACGAAGAGGAGGCCGGCGATCGGGAGCATCCAGAAGCTGAGCGCGTTGAGCCGCGGGAACGCCATGTCCGGCGCGCCGATCATCAGCGGCAGGACGTAGTTGGCGATCCCCGCGAAGACGGGGATCACGAAGACGAAGATCATCAGCGCGGCGTGGGCCGAGAAGAGGCTGTTGAAGGTGCCGGGCTCGACGATCTGGGTGCCCGGCTGGGCGAGCTCGGCGCGCATCACCATCGCCATCAGGCCGCCGATGAAGAAGAAGATGAAGGTGGTGCAGATGTACTGGATCCCGATCACCTTGTGATCGGTGTTGAACCTGAAGTAGTCGCGCCACGAGGTTGCCCCGTGGTCCTTGTGCTCCAGGTCGGCCGGGTAGGTCGGCCGGCCGGCCGCCCAGCGGAACCAGTAGTCGAAGGCCCCGAGGCCGATCAGGAACCCGAGCGCCCCCGTGATCATGCCGACGATCAGCTGCGGGTAGCCGGTCTCTGAGGTCTCGGTCGCCGGCAGGCCCGAGAGCAGGCGCAGGACGATGACCAGGCCGTAGCCGAAGCCGAATCCGATCAGCCCGCCCAGCGCGCCGCGCCCCAGCCCGGGTCTCTTCAGAGCCGCTACCAAGTCCTACCTCTCCTCGGAAGGCTATCCATTGCCTAGGGTCCTCCGGTCGGCGATCCGTTGTTGAACTCCGACGGCGATCCCGAGACGGAGCCGGTTGCCGTGCCCTGAACCGGCTTCACGCGCGGCTGCTTGGCGAGCCAGGTGGCGAACTCGTCGGGTGGCACGACCCTGACCAGGGCGCGCATCGTCGCGTGCCCGAAGCCGCAGAGCTCAGTGCAGACCACGTTGTAGGTTCCGACGCGATCGGGGGTGACGACGACCTGGTTGTCAACGTCGTTGCCGCCGGGTCCGCTCTGCACGAGGTCGCGCTTGATCCGCCACTCGGGGACCCAGAAGGAATGGACCACGTCGAGCGAGGTCAGGTGCAGGTCGAGCTGGCGGTCGTCGGGAACGACGAGCTCGTTCGAGCTCACCTCCTTGCCGTTGCCGAGTGGGTAGTTGAAGGTCCACTTGTACTGCTGCGCGGTTACGTTGATCGGCAGGTCGTCGGCTGCCTTGGTCTCGATGTCGCCGAGCACGATCCAGCTGTAGATGGCGCCGAACAGGACGATCAGGGTCGGGATCACGGTCCAGGTGATCTCGAGCTTGGTGTTGCCGTGGATCGGCTCCCCGTCGGACTCGTCACCCGGCTTGGCGCGGTACTTCCAGACGCAGTAGCCGAGCATCACGAGGACGACCGCGAACACGAATGACGAGAGGACGATCATCACGTTCAGCAGCGTGTCGATCTGGGAGGCCTGGGTGGAGGCCTGCGTCCCGTTCCAGTGGATCTGGGTCATCGGAACCGCGATCACGGCCGTCAAGACGACGACCACAGCGAACAGCCTGACAAGGGTGGCCCGATTCACCGGGCGGGATTCTATTCCTTGCCTGGACGCCGCTCCCCGCCCCTGCGACCTAGTCGCAAGCGCTACTAGGACCTCGTCGCAGGCGTCACTAAGGCCCCACCCAGCCGGCAGCAACCCGCGCCCCCCGAACGTCGGTGGCCGAATAGCGTCGAATAGTCGAGCGCGAGTCGGCCACTGGCGGGAAGGATCAGTTCCCGGGGACCGGTGGAAGGCCGTCGAGCCTGCCGGCCGAGGCCGCGAGGACGCCGCGCGCCACCCCCGCCCAGCTCCAGAGGCGCCCGGCGGTCTCGGTGAGGGCGGCGCGGGCGCGCTCGCGGGCCGCCGGGTCGAGCGCGAACCAGGCGTTGAGGCGCTCGGCGATCGCCGAAACGGCGCGGTCGTCGACCGGGAACGAGACCAGCGGGGCGACCTCGGAGGGAAGCGACGCGGCGAGCGCGCGGCTCACCTCGGCGGCGCCCGAGTGCCCGGCCGAGACCGGGAGGACGCCGGCCGCGGCGGCCTCCGCCGCCACCATGCCGAACGCTTCGGGGAAGGTGCTGGGGAATACCAGTGCGTCGCTCGCCGGGACAAGGCGCCCGACCTCGTCGTGCTCGAGGCGACCCGTGAACGCGACGCTGCCGGCCGCCTCGCGCGCTCCCGCCTCGTACCCGGCCGGGGGCGCCTCAAGGAAGCCTTCGAGGATCCGAAGCGGGCGCTCCTGGCCCCCCTCGATGCCGCGACCGCGCGCGGCGATCTCGCGGGCCTCAGCCATCGCTGGGGCGGTCAGGGACGCCCAGAGGCGCCGAAGCCCTCCGTCGTACTCGCCGAATCCGACGATCAGCAGGCGGGCGCCGGGGTTCGCCGCGTGGACCAGCGGCCACGCCGCGAGCAGCAGGTCGACGCCCTTCGAGACGATCAGCTTGCCGACCATGACGACGCGCGGGCCCTCGGCCTTGGCGAACCAGTCGATCGCCTCGGCAGCCCGCTCGGGGTCCTTGTCCCACGTGGAGGGGCCGTCGGGCGTGCGCTCCGGATCCGTTCCGGCGGCCGCGGGTCCTGTCGCGGCATCACCCCCGCCCGCGTCCTCGCCCACCTTCGGTGGCCTCCGGGCGTCGTGCGGGGGGCCCCCATGCCGCGCCACCCGCGGCAGGGGCGTCTCCGGCTCTCCGATCCCGGCCTGCGCTGGGCCGCCCCGACTTTGGCTCCCCACCTGCCGGGCCAACGCCCGAAGCCTCCGGGGCACCTCGTCGCGCGGGATCCGGGCGAAGAGCTCGGTGTCGACTCCGGGGGGACCGAGACGGGTCCTGCCGGGCAGGCCCGGGTCGGCGAGGGCGGCCCAGAGGCTCTCCGCGGTGTGGCGGGAGCCGACCAGCACGCCGGACGCCGCGTCGACGCCCTCGCGGGCATAGGGGAGGAACCGCTCGGGCTCGGGCTTGACCGTGTACTCGAGCGCCGAGCCGTGGATCACCGCGGCGAAGCGAACGCCGGCGCGGGCGAGAATCACCGGGCCCATCACCAGGTGGTTGGAGAGCGCCGCGTCAATGCCACCCGCGGTCTCGGCGACCTCGCGGACCGCCACGACGTTGGCCTCGAGGTAGGTCGCGAGCTCGAAATCGGTCAGCTCGGAGAACGTCTTGACGCGGAAGCCCTCATAGCGGTCCGCAACGTAGACCGGGAGCAGCCCGCTGATGTCGGGGGTGTAGGCGGTCACCGTCCCCGGCCCGGAGGCGCCGTCGGAGGGCTCGAACACGAACCCGGCCGCCGAGGGGCGCCCGACTCGGTCGATCCACTCCAGCGAGCCCGCCTCGCGGTCCTGGCAGAGCAGATGGACCTCGTGTCCGAGGCCCGCGAGCGCCTTCGCGAGGCTCGCGTTGTAGACGTTACTGCCGGTGCCCCGCAGCAGGTAGCCGTGGAAGATCAGGATTCTCACCGGCGACATCCTCCGCTATCGCGTCCGCATCCGGCTTCCGCCGGATGACCGGTCGCCATTCGGCTCCCTGAGCCGGGCGATGAACCAGCCTGACCCGGCAGGCACCTCCGTATCTACCGCGACTTCGTCGCTAGCCCGCACGCCCAACCATTATCGTGTCGGCGCGCGTGAACGTCCGACAGGTCTACAGGCTGCGGGCACCGGCGTCGGGCCGCGAGGCACTCGCGCCGATCGAGCCCGGCACTGCCTACCTCGACCGGGAGACCGGCGAGGAGATGCGTCCGATCACCCGGACGCTGCCGCTCGCGCCATCGGATTCCGCGCTTCTGCGGATCCCCGAGAACCTGACGATCTGCCGCCGCTGCGACCAGCTGATCGGGATCGACGTCAGCGACTGCCCCTATTGCGGCCTGCGCCAGCCGGCCCTCGACGGCGAGTCGTGAGCGGAGCCGGATTCACCCTCGCCGCCGTGCTGGCGGCCGGCGCTCTGACGGTCGGCTGCGGCGGCGACACCACGTCCACGGTGACCGTGCCGCCGACGACGACCAGCTCATCGACGACCACCCAGAGCACCACCCGCAGCACCACGTCGACGACGTCGACGAGCTCGTCGACGACGACCACCACCCCGCCGCCCACCACCACGACGACGACCGGCGGGGGCGGAGGAGGCGGCGGGAATGGCAACGGCGGCACCGGCACGGGCGGGCGCCACGGCGGCTCCGGGCACCCCGGACAGGGCGGCCCGCCGCTTTGTCCGGGTAACTCCTGCGACTAGGGCGACGCGCTCAGCGACGGCGGTCGGGCCGGCGCTGATCGCGGGCGTCGGCGCTGGTCGGCGATGATCCGGGCGAGGTGATCGAATCCCTTCGATTGGTCGGCGGACGGCGCCGGAAAACTCGGCTGTGGCTGACCGGCGAGGGACCTACTTGGGCACGTAATAGGCCCAGTAGAGGATGCGGGCCGCCGTGTAGTCGCAGCTGTAGTGCCTAACGGACCCGACCTTCTGCTGCGGCCGGCTCTTCTTGGCGTTGTTCACCGAGCTCGTGTTGCACTGCCCCTCCTTGCGGCTCGCGCGCCACTGGTTGTCATTGCCGGACACGCCTGTGGCGAAGTTCGAGGACCACGTCGGCACGGTGAGGGCCACCGTCAGGCCCTTCCTGATCCGCAGTGGCTTGTCGAGCGTGTAGATCTGCTTGTTGCCGAGCGCTCCGGAAAGCTTCACGGTCGGGCTCTGGCGGACCAGCCTGTACTTCGTTCGGCCGTGGCGCTTCTGCTGGAGCACTGCGATTCGAGCGGTCGGGACCTTCCCGTAGCGATGGCTCTTGAAGATCTTCCCGAAGAAGTTTCGCTGCTTCTTCGTAGGCCTCGATAGATCGACCGCGAAGGCGACGAGCTTGCCGTTCCGGTGCACCTTGAATGGGAATCGGTCGCCGTCCGCGACGCGCATGAACGCCGTGACGCTTCCCACGCCGCTGCAGTTCTTCGGGCACACCGGGTTGGGCGTGTGCTTGGTCTTCCCGAGCACCTTCGCGGGCCTGGCGCCTGCGGACGACACCGCCACCGCGGCGATCAGGATCGCGCATAGGGCCCCGAAGACGAGCAGGGGTCGGGCGCGTCGGCGGGTGCCGGTTGTCGAGGGGTTCGTTCCGGTCATTCGGTTTCTGAACACCGCGCGCCTGGCCCGGGTTTCGGCGTCGAGCCACGGTTTCGGGAGTGGCGGCTGCGATGTGGGCGCATAGGTTAGGGGGCGACGCCGAAGGAAGGCGCGTGCCATGGAATCGGTCGCGCCGACGGATTCCGCGCCGCTGGCCGAAAAGCGTCGAAATGGCCGGTCGAAATTCGGCGATCGGCGAGCGGGCGCCCGCGTATAGGGTCTCGGGATGAGCGCGAACGGGATCGGGACACGTGCCTGAGGACGGCGGCCAGGGCGACACCAGCCAGTTCGTGGGTGCCGGCTTGCACCTGATCGGCGTCGAGACGGGCGACGAGGAGATGGCCGTGATCGAAGCCGTCGACGCCATCTACCGACCCCTGGTCGACGCGCTCATCGAGGCCCAGCTCGACGGGGTCGAGCCCGAGCCGGCCGGCGATCTCTCACGGGCGCCGGGCGGGCTCGATTCCCGATGAGCCTGCTCGACGCGCCGATTCGCGAGCAGGCGTCAGCGGTGGCCCGGGGGGATGCCGATCCCGCCGAGCTGCTCGAGGCCGCTCTGGCACGGATCGAGGAGCGAAATCCGGCCGTCAACGCGATCGTCGACACCTTCCCCGCCGAATCGCGGAGGATGCTCGACGAGGCCCCGCGCGGCCCGCTGTTCGGGGTGCCGGTAGCGATCAAGGACGAGTGGCCGCTCCCGTGGCGCGCGGAGCGGCTCGGAGCCGCCCAGCACGTCGGGCCCGCGCCGGTCGCAGGCGAGTCGGGGCCCTACCGTGCCCTTCGGGACGCCGGCGCGGTGATCGTCGGGGTGGCGAACATGCACGAGTACGGCGCCGGCAGCACCGGCCACATCTCGGCGTACGGCCCGGCCCGAAACCCCTGGGACACCGACCGCTGCCCGGGCGGATCGTCGAGCGGCCCGGGCGCTGCGGTCGCCGCCCGGCTGGTCGGCGGGGCGGTGGGGGCCGACGGGGTCGGGTCGATCCGCTATCCGGCCGCCTACTGCGGGCTAACCGGGCTGAAGCCGACCTTCGGACGCGCGACGATGGCGGGCCATCACGTCTCCCAGACGACGACGATCGTCTCCGGGCCGCTGTGTCGCGACGCCGCCGACTGCCGGCTGCTGGGCGGGGCCCTGTTCGGCGGGGAGCTCGCTGGCGGGGAGCTCGCTGGCGGGGAGCTCGACGGGCTGCGGATAGGCGTCGTTTCGGGCGAGCTGTGGGATGACTGCGACGCCGAGGTGATCGCCGCCTGCCGCGACGCGCTGGAGACACTTCGCGAGGCGACGAGCTCCACGGTCACCGAGGTCGACTTCGAGGGGCGCGAGCACGTGCTGATGGCCTCGATCCTGGTCGGGCAGACCGAGGAGCTCGCCGACTCCACGCCGGAGCGGATCGCCGCGCTTGGCTCCGACGTCAGCCTGGTGGCGCGGGCGCTCCTTCGCTACCGCCTTCTGATCCCGGCGATCGCGATCTCCAAGGCGGAGCGGCTACGGACCCTGGTACGGCGATCGCTGGCCGACCTCTTCTCGAGGATCGACCTGCTCGCCTGGCCGACGGTCGCGGCGCCGGCGCCGCCACTCGAGAACCCCACGGTCGAGCTCCCCTCGGGCGCCTATCCCGCCGACTACGTCAACCCGCGCCAGGCGGGCCTCGCCAACCTGGCCGGGGTGCCCGCGATCAGCGTTCCCGTCGGCCGAAGCTCCGAGGGCCTGCCCCTCGCCCTCCAGCTGATCGCTCCCTGGGGGCGCGACGAGCAGCTCCTCGACGCCGCCGAGGCGCTCGAGAGCGCGACCGGTCGCGCCTGGGTGGATGCCGCTCCGCCGCTCGCGAGCTGAGGGAGAACAACTTGCGGGCGTCTTCGGCGCCCTGACACGCCAGTTTCGGAGCCAGAGCTCCTCACGGCACACCCGGTCTATTCTCAGACCGTGCCGGCGATCGAGGCAAGAGGCCTGGAGCGAACCTTCTCGGGTGACATTCGCGCCGTGGCGGGTGTCGACCTGGACGTCGCCGAAGGCGAGATCTACGCCTTCCTGGGCCCCAACGGCGCCGGGAAGACGACCACGGTTCGAATCCTCACGACGCTCCTCCGCCCGACCGCGGGCAGTGCGAGAGTCGCGGGCTTCGACGTCGTCTCGGAGGCCGCCCAGGTGCGGCGGACGATCGGCGTGGCACTCCAGGAGGCGGCGCTCGACCCCTTGATGACCGGCCGCGAGCTGATCAGGCTCCAGGCGACGCTTCACGGCTTGCCCCGCGAGGAGGGACGCCGCCGGGCCGATGCCCTGCTCGAGCGGGTCGACCTGGTCGACGCCGCGGATCGCCAGGTGGGGACCTATTCGGGAGGCATGAAGCGGCGCCTGGACCTCGCCTCGGCCCTCGTCCACGAGCCACCGGTGCTGTTCCTGGACGAGCCGACCACGGGCCTCGATCCGGCGAGCCGCAAGACGATCTGGGTCGAGGTCGAGAAGCTGAACTCCGACGGCACGACCGTCTTCTTGACCACCCAGTACCTGGAGGAGGCCGATCAGCTCGCCAACCGGGTCGGAATCATCGACTCGGGCCGGCTGGTGGCCGAGGACACGCCCCGGGCCCTCAAGGCGCAGATCGGCCATCCCCGCCTCGAGGTCAGGCTGACCGATGGCGGCGTCGAGCAGGCTCAGGAGGTGGTGGCCCGATTCGGCAGGCGGCTTCCGATTCGCGACGGCACCGTGATGGTCGAGCTCGAGCGCGGGGCGGCTGCGGTCGCCCCCGTCGTTCGAGCCCTCGATGAGGCCGGGCTGAACGTCGAGGCGCTCGACCTGGCCGAGCCGAGCCTGGACGACGTCTTCCTTGCCAAGACCGGCCACCACCTGGAGCCCGAGGAGGAAGACGAGGAGCCCACGGCCGCGCCGGGGGAGTCGCGGGAGTGACGAACCTCAGGGTGATCGCCGCCTTGGGGGCGCGGGCGATCCTGCAGACGATCCGCCGGCCCCAGCTCTTCTCTCCGATCATCATCTTCCCGACCCTGCTGCTCGCGATCCAGACCGGCGGCGCCGGCCGCGGCGTCGACCTGGCCGGGTTCCCGCCCGTCAACAGCTTCCTCGACTTCATCATCGCCGGCGCGATGATCCAGTCGACCCTGCTGGCGGCCAACAGCGGCGGTATCGCCCTCGCGGTCGACATCGAGATGGGCTTCACGGATCGCCTCTTGGCGGCCCCGATCTCGCGCTACGCGATCGTGCTCGGGCGGCTCGCGGGAACGGCGGTTCTGGGGGCCTTCTCGGCGATCTGGTTCATCGCCGTCGGGCTGATCTTCGGCATGCGGATCGACGAGGGCGTTCCCGGCGCGCTCGTGATGATCGCCTTCGTGTCGCTGTCGGCGGTGGCCTTCGGCGGGATCGGCGCCGCGGTCGCCCTGCGGACCGGGAAGGCGTCGGTCGTGCAGGGCCTCTTTCCGCTGGTCTTCGTGGTCCTCTTCCTCTCGTCGGCCTTCTTCCCCTCGAACCTGATGCTCGAGCCGGCGGGGACGATCGCCAAGTACAACCCGCTGAGCTTCATCGTCGAGGGCGTTCGCGACCCGGTGATCTCCTCGCTGTCGCTCGACGCGGTGGCGAAGGCGATCGGGTCGGTCGCCTTGATCGGAGGGATCAGCGTCGGGCTGAGCGCCCTCGCCCTCAGACAGCGACTTCGGACGGGTGGGTGAGCGTGGGCTGGCGGGCAGACCTCGAGATGGTCGCGGCGCTGGTGCGCCGAGCGGCCAACGAGCTTCTGCGGGTTCCCGGGGCGGCGATCCCGGGGGTTCTCGCCCCGACGATCTTCTTCCTCGGGCTGACCTCGGTCTTCGGACACCTGACCCTGCTTCCGGGCTTCGACACCTCGAGCTACCAGAGCTTCCTGATCCCGATCAGCCTCATGCAGGGCGCCGGATTCACGGGCGCCGCGACGGGGGTGAACCTCGCACGGGACATCGAGCTCGGCTGGTTCGACCGCCTGCTGGTCTCCCCCGCCCCACGGTCAGTGCTGCTCGCCGGGCTGGTGATCTCGGCCAGCCTGCGGTCGCTGATCCCCGCATCGGTGCTGCTGATCGTAGGCTTCGCGCTCGGGGTGAGCTGGCCTGGGATCAGCGGGCTCTTGATGGCGGTCGTGATCGTGATGGGAATGGGAACGCTGGCCGCGCTGTGGGGATGCGCCCTGGCACTCAAGTTCCGGTCGCAGTCGGCGGCGCCGCTGATGCAGGCTGGCATGTTCGTCCTCATCCTCACCACCACCGCCTACGCGCCGCTCGCCCTGCTCCAGGGCTGGCTCCACACCGTCGCCGAGTACAACCCGGCGACCCAGATCGTCGAGGCGGCGCGGCAGGGGTTCATCGGCGGGGTGAGCTGGGGCGACACATGGCCTGGCCTCCTGGCGCTCGCCGGGCTCCTGGCCGTGTTGACCGCGCTCGCGCTTCGGGGCATGCGCCGCACGGCGATCTGATGAATCACTCCTACGACTCCTCGGCTACGCCTGCGGAGCCGTAGGGTTGGGCGCCGTCGGGGCGGCAGGGTGATCGCGCGACCCGCGACAATCCGCTCCTACGACTCCTCGGCTACGCCTGCGGAGCCGTAGGGTTGGGCGCCGTCGGGGCGGCAGGGTGACTCGCGCGACCCGCGACTACGTCGCTAGCCCGGACGAGCTTGCGTCGGTCGCCGAGGGGGTGCTTTCGGGCAACTGGACCGAGGGGAGGCGGGGCTCGACTCCCTATGCCTACACGCGGCCGAGCCCCGGGCGGTATCCGTGGCAGTGGTACTGGGACTCGTGCTTTGCGGCGATCGTGTGGCGCCGCTTCGACCCCGGGCCGCTCGCGTGCCGAGCTCGAGAGCCTGCTGCGGGCGCGCCGCGACGACGGATTCGTCGGGCACACGATCTTCTGGGACCACCCGGTCTCGCTGACCCGGAGGCTGTTCTACAACGTCGGGTCGAGGCGGGCGCCCATGACCTCGACGATCCAGCCGCCTCTTCTCGCCTGGACATGGCGGATCGCGGTCGGCGACCCGGCCGCCGAGCCCGGGATCGTCGCCCACCACCGCTGGCTGCGTGACAACCGCGACCTCGAGGGCGACGGCCTGCTGTGGCTGGTCCAGCCTGACGAGTCGGGGCTCGACTCCTCACCGAAGTTCGATCCGGTCTGGCGATGGCGCGCACACGCGCGGTTGGGCTTTCCCCTGCTCGTGGCCCGTAACCGGCGGGTTGGCTGGGACGCGCGCCGGGTTCGCGACGCCGGCGGGCCGGTGCTCTGCGAGGTCGTCACCAACGTGCTCTGGGGCCTGGCGCGCCTGGCGATGGGAGAGCCGTCGATCACGCCCGCGCTCATCGACCGACTCTGGGACGAGCGGCTGGGGATATTCTGCGACGAGGCGCAGGGGGTCCGGTTCGGCGGCGGTGGCACGGGTCTGGGTAGGGCTCGGTACCGGGGTGGCGGGGGCGCCCGTCCCGGGCGGCGCTGGGCTGGGTATGGGGATGGTGGCGACGGCGGTTGCGCGGAGGGCGGCGCCTGGGATGGGGATGGCGGCGACGGCGGTGGCGCGGAAGGTGGCGCTGGGTTTGGAGGGCGACCGGATGGTGGTCGCCGGTTTGGCGTTCTGCGGCCCACCATCGAGACCTGGGCTGCGCTCGCCCCCCTGGCGCTGCCTGACCTCCCGGAGTCGATCGGGCGCCGGCTGGTCGAGCAGCACCTGCTCGATCCCGGGCGCTTCTGGCTGCCGGTCGCTCCGCCATCGGTTTCGGCGGCCGAGCCGAGCTTCGAGCCGGGTCGGGGACGGGGCTGGGTACGGCGATACTGGCGCGGCCCCACATGGGTCAACGCCGCGTGGCTCCTGTGGCTCGGGATGCTGCGCCTGGGCTACACCGAGCAGGCCGGTCAGCTGGCCATGGCGCTCGCCGAGACGGTCGGGCGCGAGGGGCTTCGGGAGTACTACGACCCTGTGAGCGGTGCCGGCCTTGGCGCTACCGACTTCGCCTGGACCGCCCTCGCGGTCGAGATGGCGGATCCAGATCCCGCAGCCGCCCGAAGCTACATCTGAGCCCGGGGTGAGTTGCGTCCTCCATCGCGTCGTAATTCGCCCCTGGCGCGTGGATGAGCGGGTGCTCCAGCGTGTAGGTGAGGGGGCAGGCGCGGCGTTCGGAGCAGGTCACGGAGGACAGCGGTGACGTGGGCGCGATCGTTCGTCACCTGGTCCCACGTGAATCGGACCACTCGCCAGTCCCTCCTGGCCAAGAGCTGGTCGCGCCGACGATCGCGGGCGAACGCCTGACGCGTGCGGTGCGTCGAGTAGCCGTCGGTCTCGGCGACCACCCGCTCTTCCCTCCAGATGAAATCCACCTGCATCTCCTCCCCCTCCACTGCGAGCCATTGATTGATGGCCGGGCTGGGCAGGCGGGCGGTTCGACAGAGGGTCAGGAAGCGGCGCTCGAGCTCACTGCGAGGAACACCCGCACCGGCCTCCCCCACCAAGAGAGCGTCACGCAGCCGACGGACGCCGGGGCGGCCCTCGGCACGCTCGAGCAGCTCTTCCACGGAAGACCAATCCAGCAGCCCGAGGATCTCAGCCCGGTCGCAGGCCCGTTCCAACGCGGGCCGGCCGAGGGTGAGCGCCAAGTCCAACAGCGTGCGCGCGACCGAGGTGCACGGAATCGCATCGACGGTGACCCGGTGGGCGTGATCGAACCGGGTCGGTCGATGGACGCGGATACCTGGCCTCGAAAGCCGGGCTCGACGCGGCACTGTGACATCGATCGCCGCCCGCGACGTGGTGCTGAGCTGGTGAAGCGCCGCGGCCGAGGCGTGCGACAGGCAGGCTTCGGGTCCGCAGGCGAGCACCGCGGCCATCCACCGGCCCTCCCGAGGGAGGTCCGGTCGACCGACCGCGTACACGCCACGATGCACGCGGTGCAGTCGGCCCGACGCGACGCGCCCGCGAACGGCCGATTTGGAGAGTCCCTGAGCACCGAGCTGGTCCAGTGTGACGACGCCGTGTTGCCGCGCAGCGAGTGCGACGACCTTGCGCTCGCGCGACCCAGATTCGCCCAGGGAGCGAAGCGTCCGAATAGAGGACGGAACACACCCTTCATAGAGCATGTGGGGAGGGTGGAGGCTCGAGCGTGCCGGGAGGCGCGCACCGTGGGCGGAAAGGCGGCGCTACCTGAAAACTTCGCGCAACCTGGAGGGGGACGCTACTTGTAGCGGTAGGTGATCCGGCCGCGGTCGAGGTCGTATGGGGAGAGCTCGATCTTGACACGGTCGCCCGGGAGGATCCGGATGTAGTGGCGGCGCATCTTGCCCGAGATGTGGCCGAGGACCTCGTGGTCGTTGTCGAGCTTGACCTTGAACATCGTGTTGGGCAGGGCCTCGGTGACCTCGCCCTCCATCTCGATCTTCTCCTCCTTCGACATGCGCGCGGGAGAGGGTAGCGGACCCCCCTAGCGTCCCTCGAACGTTGCGTTTCCTGGGCCGTCGGTCAGGAACGACTTCACCGCGCCCTTCAGATCGTCGGTCTCGAAGAGGGAGCCCACCAGCTCGTCGGTCACGTCGTCCGCTCGATCGACCCCGCCCTCGAGATAGGCCCGGACGATGCCCTTGGTCACCGCATGCGCCTTGGTCGGCCCGGTGGCAAGCCGCTGGGCGAATCGCATCCCCTTCTCGTGAAGCTGGTCGTCCGGCAGCACCCGGTTGACGACGTTCCAGCGCTCCAGGGTCGCTGCGTCGTAGATCCCCTGCGACATCACGAACTCGCGGGCCCGGGCCGGCCCCGCGCGCTCGGCCATCCGCTGGGTCCCCCCCGCCCCCGGGCTCAGGCCCACTACCGCCTCGACGAGGCCGAAGCGCGCTGACTCCGATGCCCAGATCATGTCGCAGCCGAGCGAGACCTCGAGCCCCGCGGTCAGGCAGAGCCCGTGGACGAGCGCGAGCGTCGGGATCGGCAACGACTCGATCCGCCGCACCAGGTCGAGCAGAGGCTGGAACGAACCGATGCTCCCGCCCGCGTCGACGACGGCCTGGAATCCGTTCACGTCGGCCCCGCCCGTGAAGACCTCACCCTCGGCTCGCCAGACGAGCGCCCGGGCGTCAGAGCCCTCGACCTCATCGAGGCAGGCGTCGAGAGCCGCCGTGGTGGCGGCCCCGAACAGGTTGAGCGGCGGGTCGTCGAGCACCAGCGCCGCGAGGGCTCCGTCGCGCTCAACTCGCACCGGGCGATCGCTCATGACGCCTCCTTCGTCGGCACGCTTGCAGGGGGCAATCGCGACCGCTCTCGCCGGCTACTGGCTGCATCGCCTCGACCCGGCGAGGGGGCACATGTCGGCAGCCGCCTGGCGGGCGCCATTGACCAGCGCCGCACGGCGCTCATGCGCTCGCGCCCCTGATCCGGCCCGCGATCGCCTCGATCTCCCCCGACTGGCCGGGCCCCGGGATCCAGGGGAGCTTCAGCGGATCGTCCTCGTAGCGCGGAATCACATGGAGGTGAAAGTGGAAGATCGTCTGCCAGGCTGCGGACCCGCAGGAGTTCAAAATGTTGAACCCCTGGGGCTCCAGAGCCGCCTTGATCCGCCTCGCGAGGCGTTGCGCGGCCACCGCGGTCCGCTCGAGGTCGGACTCCGAGATCTCCATCAAGTCGGCGCTGTGGGCCCGCGGCACCACCAGGGCGTGGCCGGGCGTGGCCGGGTTGATGTCCATGAAGGCGACCGTGTGCGAGTCGGAGTCGACGATCTGCGCCGGAACGTCCCCGGCCACGATCCCGCAGAACAGACAGTCCTCAGCCACCGATCGGGCAGCCTAGACGGTTTCCCTCGGCCGAAAGCGCCTCAGAGGAGGCCGCGGGCGAGCTCAATCGCCTCGTCGCGACTCGCCACCCGGCCCTCGAACACGGCCGCCTCGACCTCGGCGATCAGGCGGCCGAGCTCAGGCCCCGGCTCGATCCCGAGCTCGGCGGCCAGGTCGTCGCCGCGAACCGGTGAGCGCGGCGGCCCCTGACGCCGCCACGCCAGGGACTCGCCGATCATCTCCCCGGCGAGCTCGAGGTGGGCGTCGATCGCCTCCTGCCTGGTGCGCTCCCCCTGGGTGGCGAGCCGGTCCGCGATGGTCAGAAGGGTGACGTCCGCGGAATCGGGGTCGGTCGCGCGGAGGTAGTCGTAGACCTGGCGACGCGAAACCGGCCGCTCACCGACCAAGAAGCCGAGGCGCAGGTGGTTGAGGGTCAGGTTGGCCAGGTACTCACCGAGGCGCCGGCTCGCCCGAAGCCGCCGGCACATGTCGCGGACGATCGTGGCGCCGGCGCGGTCGTGGCCGATGAACAGGACCCTCCCCCCGTCACCCCGCGCGCGGGTCTCGGGCTTGCCCAGGTCGTGGAACAGGGCGGCGAACCGAAGCGCGCCACCGCGGGTGAGCTCGTCGGCGAGCGGCTCGGCCAGGATGCCGCTCAGCTCCTCCGCGGACGCGCCGGCCACCGCGGCGAGATCGGCCTCGACGGCGAGCAGCCTTCCCAGCACCTCGAGGGTGTGCCCGTGGACGTCGAGGTGGTGGTAGGGGTTCTGCTCGACGCCGCGGAGCGCCTCGACCTCGGGCAGCACGGTGCTTGTCGCCCCGAGCTCGTCCATGAGCGCGAGGCCCCGGATCGGGTCGGCCCCGGTGAGAAGCATCCGCAGCTCGGCGAGCTGGCGCTCGCCGGCGGGCCTTCCGGCTTCATCCGCGTGGGATCGGGCGAGCTCGACCGTGGCGGGATCGATCCCGAGTCCGAGATCGGCGGCGATCCGGGCCGCTCGAAGGATACGAATCGGATCGTTGCCAAAGCTCTGCTCGGAGACCACCCGCAATATGCGATCGCGGAGGTCGGGGAGCCCCCCGCGAGGATCGAACGGCTCAGCTTCAGGCGGCATGAGGGGGACCGCAACCGCGTTGACGGTGAAATCGCGAAGCGCCAGGTCCCCCTCGATGCCGCCGGACCGAAGGCCCGCGGCATCGACCTGCCACGCACCATCGGGACCGATCACCCGCCAGGTCGCGAATTCCTCGGAGAGCTGGAACATCTTGCCGCCCCCTCGGGCGATCGCCACCGCGGCCTCCCGCGGGTCACCGCCGACCGCCAGGTCCACGTCGGTCACCGTGCGCCCCAGCGCCGCGTCGCGAACCGCGCCGCCCACGATCCAGGTGCCGGTCGCGTCGCCCAGCGCCTCGCGGCAGGCGCGGACCGCCGGTGCCTCGGCGAGCAGATCGGCGATCGACCCGCTCACGGCGCCTCGGAGCGATGGTGGACCCGGGGCACCCGGGCCGAGATTCCGCAGGTCACCTCGTAGTTGATCGTCTGGAGCCTGCGGGCCACCTCCTCGCAGAGAATCCGCTCCTGGCCCTGCGCCCCGATCAGCACCGCCGAAGCGCCCGGCGCGACCGTGGCGTCGGCGCCGATCTCGACCGTCACGTTGTCCATCGAGACGGTGCCGATCAACTCGAGGCGGCGGCCGTCCACCAGCACCTCACAGTTGTTGGTGAGCCCGCGCCGCACGCCGTCGCCGTAGCCGATCGGCAGCACGCCCACCCACGTGTCGCTCGCCGCCCGCCAGCGCCGCCCGTAGCCAGCGCTCTCGCCGACGGAAAAGCGCTTCACGTCGGCCACGTAGGAGCGGAGCTCGAGCGCGGGCTCGAGGCGGCGCTCGAAGGGATCGCGCTGGAACGGGTCGAGCCCATAGATCGCGATCCCGCAACGGACCATGTCGAAATGCGAGCTTCGGTCCCGCAGGGTGGCGGCGCTGTTCGCGGCGTGGACGACGATCCCGGGATGGGCGCCGCGTGCCCGCTCGACCACGGCGCCGAACCGCTCGAGCTGCTCGTCGAAGAACGACGAGTCGAGCTCGTCGGCGGTCGCAAGATGGGTCCACAGCCCGGTCAGCTCGACCCGCTCATCGGCCGCGATCCGGTCGAGGAGGTCGAGGACGGACGCGCTGCCGCGCTCGCCGAGACGGCCCATCCCCGTGTCGTGCTTGACGTGCAGGCGAGGCTGCACCCCGAGCTCGACCCCGCGCTCGGCGGCGAGCTCGGCGAATCCCGCCCTCCACACGCCGATGTCGGAGTCGGCCCGGAGCGCGACGTCGAGCTCGCCTTCGGTCAGCGCCCCCATGGTCAGGATCCGCGCGCTCGGAAGGTCGCGGCGCAGCTCGGCCGCCTCACCGGCCGCCGCCACGGCCAGCCACTCGGCGCCTCCCGCCAGCGCCGCCCTCGCGCACTCGAGCGCGCCGTGGCCGTATCCGTCGGCCTTGACGACCGCGCACAGCCGGCCGCCGCTTCCGAGCTCGCCCACCAGGCGCGCTGTGTTGCGCTCCACCGCCGCGTCGTCGATCGCCGCGACGGCGCGCTGGACACCGACCTCGCTCATACGGTGAGCGCCGCCGGCAGCGCGGCGATCACGTCCGTCGCGACCACCGACTCGACCAACCCGAGCCGCTCGGCGGCGATCCTCCCGGCGCGCTGATGGGCGTGCACGCCGGCGCAAACCGCCGCGAACGGCTCCATGCCGCGGGCGAGCAGGGCCCCGATCGTTCCCGAGAGGACGTCCCCGGTCCCGGCGGTGGCCAGCGCGGGCGCCCCGCCGGCGCTGACCGCGATCTGCTCGCCGTCGGCGACGATCGTGTCGTCCCCCTTCAGGACGACGATCGCACCGCTCAGCTCGGCGGCGCGTCGCGCGCAGGCGATCCGGTGCGCCGCGACCTCGCCGGAGTCGGATCCGAGCAGGCGCGCAAGCTCGCCCGCGTGCGGCGTCAACACGGTCGCCGCGCCTCGGCGGGTGAGCGATTCGAGCCGGCCGGCGTGGGCATTGAGGCCGTCGGCGTCCACAAGCAGGGGCGAGGCGACGTCCCCGGCGACCGCCCTCGCGAGCTCGAGGGAGTCCTCGTCGCGCCCGAGCCCCGGCCCGAGGACGGCGGCCGCCGCGCGGGCGCTCGCCTCGAGGATCGCCGGTGCGGACGCGCTCGCCAGTCGCCCCTCGCCCCCGGCGAACCCACGCGACATCACCTCGGTCAGCTTGACCTCGAAGATCGACTCGAGGTCGGCCGGGACGGCGACGGTCGCGTAGCCCGCTCCGACCCTGATCGCCGCCTCGGCCGCCATGCACACGGCCCCGGTCAAGCCCCTCGACCCCCCGATGACGACGACCTCCCCCGAGTCGAACTTGTTCGAGTCCGGCTCGCGTCGAGGGGTCGAGGCGAGGACCGCGTCTCCGATCAGCCCCGCGATCGGATCGCTGGGTGGATCGGGGGGGATCCCGATCTCGACCACACGGAGCTCACCGGTCTTCGCCTTGCCGGGCGCGACCCAGTGGCCCAGCTTCGCGGCGTGGAAGCCGACCGTGAGCCGCGCCTTCACGGCGACGCCGTCGGTCTCGCCGGTGGAAGCGTCGACGCCGGAAGCGATGTCGGCCGCGACGACCGGCGCCTCGCATGCGTTGATCGCCCCGATCGCCGCATCGGCCGGCGCGCGGGGCGCGCCCGAGAAGCCGGTGCCGAAGACCGCGTCGACGATCACGCCGGAGCCGGCGAGCGCGCCGGCGATCCGGTCCGCCTCCACCTCGGCGACCGCGCCCTCGAAGCGCGAGAGGTTGGCCCGGGCATCGTCCGAGAGCTCGGCTGCCGGCCACAAGAGCAGCGCCTCGACCTCGTATCCGGTCTCGGCGAGGTGTCGGGCTGCGACCAGGCCGTCACCGCCGTTGTTGCCCTTGCCGCACACCACCCGGGCCACACCGGGGCCCGCGACCTCGCGAGCGGCCTCGGCGACCGCCGCCCCCGCGGCTTCCATGAGCTCGAGTGAGGGGGTTCCCCGTTCCTCGATCGCCCACGAGTCGACGGCGCGCATCCCGGCGGCGTCATAGAGAGGGCGAAGCCAGGCCTCCATGCGGGCAGGGTGTCAGAAACCGATCCGCCGCAGATCAGGCGAGCGGCGGCGAGGCGACGACCACTGCCCCGGCGACCTGGCGCGAGTGGGTGAGCGACAGGCGCAGCTCGACCCCGCGCTCCGCGAGAAGGGCGGCGGCGCGTCCGTGGAGCCGCAGGCGAGGCGCCTCGCGCCCACCGCCCTCGACCTCGATCTCGCGGGCTGGGACCGCCTCCCCCAGCGCCTTGATCGTCGCCTCCTTGGCGGCGAAGCGGGCTGCCAGATGCGTGGCGGGGCGAAAGCGCGGTCGGGCGTGGGCCAGCTCGGCTTCCGTGAACAGGCGCTCGGCCAGACGGGGGTGGCGCTCCAGGGCGCTCTCCAGGCGCTCGATCTCGATCAGGTCGATGCCGAGGCCGGTCAAGGCGAGGAGGCGCCGATCGCCGCGGAGGGGCTCGCGGTCGAGACGGTGCCTCCTTGTGAGGGCGCGTCACGCAGGCCGAGGACCATCTGAATCGATCCGCGGTCACCCTCGGTGCGTCCCCCCAGGATCAGATAGTCGAGGTGGTCGAGGTAAGGCTTTGCCTGGCGGTAGCTTGGGTCCTGGGTGGCCTGGGGGAAGCTGTCGACGAGCTGGAACAGAGGCACGAAGTCGATCAGCGCGACCGGGGAAAAGTCCGACCCGAGGGCGTCGGTGGCGCTCTTGAACACGTCCGAGTCGCCGAGCGTCGAGCTCGGCGAGAAGACCTGGTTCACCGAATCCGAGCCGAGGCCGACCACCACCTTGCCGTCGCGCTCCACGAACTGGATCTGAATCGGGGCCCCCCGCGGCGTGATCGAGAAGCCCTGGTCCCCGTTCTCCGACAGCGATGAGACGCTCAGCGAGCTGCTTCGCGCGAGCACCCGCTGGAGCTGATCCAGGGTCTGGGCCGAGGCCTGCGCGTCGCTCGTCTGCACCACCAGCGCACCGCCTAGGCCGAACAGCGACGTTCCCCGCACGTAGCCACCGAGGTCACCGGCCCACTTGCTGATCTGGCTGACGTCGAGCCCGAGCGTCGACGGGACCGCCGCCTGGCCGCCCTCCGCGAGCGCCTGTCCATAGGCGTGTCCGGCCTGGCCGGCACCGAACGCGAACCATGAGTCGGAGGGGAAGTCGCGCAAGAGCGAGGATTCCTCGGGAGCCGGAGTCGACGGGCTGGTTGCGGCCGAGGTCTCGAGCGAGACCTGATCGTCGCTCGCCGAGGCCGACATCGTCACGGGCTGCGAGAGCAGGGTCCTGAGCTGCGGGCCGGCCGTGGCGACCTGATCGGCGCTCAGCTGCTTGTCCTGCTCGAGCTGGTCGACGATCGCGCGGGGGCTGAGGTAGGCAAAGGCGAGCTGGTCGGACGGCTCGGAGTCGAGCTGGGTCTTGAAGTAGCTCGACTCGGCGAGGGACGAGCCCTGCGACGCGTCGACCGCGGCCTCGAAGGCCGCTTTGGGCCCGGTGACGAGCAGGTCGCCGATCAATCCGGCGACCGTGCCGTCGCCCATGTCGGTGTAGCCCACGCCCTTGTATGTCCCCTTGCGGGAGGAGCGCTCGGTCGAGGCCGCCTTGGCGATCGCCTGCTGGGCCGCACCGGTGTCGGTGACCGACAGCACGATCGCGCCGTCGGCCTGGCCGGCGAGGGTGTTGAAGAAGACGCCCGCCCTCGGCCCGAGCCATGGCGCGACGTCGGCCTCGTAGGTGAAGCCCTTGGACTGCGCCTCGAGCGCCTGGTCGAGCTGGTCTGTGATCAGCGCCCCGGGATCGTCGGTGGCCAGGAGCTTCGAGAGCGCCGAGTCGACCGCGTCCTTTTGATCGCCCTCAGGCCGGACCACCGCCTCGGCGAAGATCGGCGCATCGGACGGAGTGACGCTCGCCGGGTCGGGGCCGGTGAACGTGGCACTCGTCCCCCCACCTCCGCCGCAGCCCGCGGCGAGGAAGGCCGAGCACGCGGCCAGCGCGATCGCGGATCGCAACCTCATTCGACAGTCACCGTCTTGGCGAGGTTACGCGGCTGGTCGACGTTAAGGCCGCGCAGCCGGGCGACGTGGTAGGCGAGCAGCTGGAGCGGGACGATCGCCAGGATCGGCTGGAGCACCCAGTCGGTCGGCTCAACATAGACCACCTGGTCGGTGACGTCGGCCACTCGCTCCGAGCCCTGCGTCGCGATCGCGATCACGTCCGCGCCGCGGGCTCGCACCTCGGCGACGTTTGACAGCACCTTGTCGAGGACGGGGCTCTCGGTCGCGACGCAAACCACCGGGGTGGACTCGTCGAGAAGGGCGATCGGACCGTGCTTCATCTCGCCGGCAGCGTATGCGTCGCTGGGGATGTAGGAGATCTCCTTCATCTTCAACGCCCCCTCGAGGCAGACGGGGAGGCCGATGTTCCGGCCCAGGTAGAGGAAGAAGCGCCCCTGGTGCTCGGCGGCGGCGATCGCCTGGACGGCCTCCTCAACCGACTCCAGGGTGTGGTCGATCTTCGACGGGATTCCCTTCAGCTCGGCGATCAGGGCCTCGAGGCGCTCGCGGGGCAGCGTGTCGCGGACCTGCGCGAGCCACAACCCGAGGAGATACATCGCCGCGACCTGCGCGGTGAAGGTCTTCGTCGCCGCAACGCCGATCTCGAGCCCTGCCCGCGTGAACAGGATCGTGTCCGCGTCGCGGGTCGCCTGGCTGCCCATGATGTTGGTCAACGCCATGACCGTCGCGCCGCGCTCTTTGGCAAGCCGCATGGCCGCCAACGTGTCGGCCGTCTCGCCCGACTGGGTGAGCCCGATCACCAGGTCGTCGGGGCCGACCACTGGGTCGCGATAGCGGTACTCGGAGGCGATGTCCATCTCCACCGGGACGCGGGCCCATTGCTCGATCGCGTAGCGGCCGACCAGGCCGGCGTGATAGCTCGTCCCGCAGGCGACGATCACGATCCGCCGCATGCGCCCGATGAAGTCGTCCGGCAACTCGACCTCGGACAGGTCGACCCGGTCGACCGAGGGAAGCCGGTCGGCGATCGTCTCGGCGACCGCGTCCGGCTGCTCGTGGATCTCCTTCAGCATGAACGTCTCGTAGCCGCCCTTCTCGGCTGCCTCCTCGTCCCAGCTCACCTCCTCGATCGGCCGATCCGCCGGTCGGCCCGACGCATCGATCACGCTCGCGGCGCCCCCGGTCAGGGTGACGATCTCCCCGTTCTCGACCTGGAGGACCCGGCGGGTCTCGGCGAGGAAGGCCGGAATGGCCGAAGCCAGGAACGCTTCGCCGTCGCCGATCCCGACTACGAGCGGGCACTCCTGGCGCGCCGCGACCAAGGTGTCCGGGTGCGCGCGGTGCATCGCGGCGAAGGCGTAATGGCCTCGGAGCTCGCCGAAGGCCGCGCGAACGGCATCAGTCAGATCGCCGTGATAGTGGCGCTCGATCAGATGGGCGACGATCTCGGCGTCGGTCTCGGAGCTGAACCTGTGGCCCTCGAGCTCGAGCGCGCGCCGAAGCTCGGCGTGGTTCTCGACGATCCCGTTGGCGACGATCTGGACGTCGTCCTCGCAACCGCCGTGCGGATGCGCGTTCTCCTCCGTGACCCGCCCGTGGGTTGCCCAGCGGGTGTGCGCGAGGCCGATCGTGGCCGGCGGCGCCGCGACCGCCACCCCCGCGTCGCCATTCCCGCCCCCCGCGTCGAGACCGACGGCCTCACGGAGGTTCGCGAGGTTGCCCACCGCGCGAACCGAGTCGATGCGCCCGTTCTCGAGCAGCGAGATCCCCGCCGAGTCATAGCCGCGGTACTCGAGCTTCTCGAGCCCGGCGATCAGCAGATCTCGACACGGCCGCTTTCCGACGTATCCGACGATTCCGCACACAGGGGAAGCAAAGGGTAGAGCTATGCGAGCTCTTCGCGAATCACCCCGGCGAGCCTTCGGCTGACTTCCCTGCACTCGTCCTCGGTGGGCGCCTCGACCATGACCCGGATCAGCGGCTCGGTTCCGGATGACCGAACGAGGACGCGGCCACGCCCCTCGAGCCCCGCGCTTTCCCGCTCGACCGCCTCGCGGACCGGCCCCGAGCCCTGAAGCGCCCCGCGATCGACGATCTCGATGTTCTCGAGCACCTGCGGCAGCTTTTGCATCGGGATGGCTTCGGCGAGGTCGGCGCCGTCGAGGGCGCGCATCGTGAGCAGCGCCGCCGCAATCCCGTCGCCGGTCGGCCCGAGCTCCTCCCAGATGATGTGGCCCGACTGCTCGCCGCCGAGCGCCCAGCCGCGGCGCTCGAGCTCGGCGGCGACGTTTCGGTCACCCACCGGCGTCGTCGCCACCTCGATGCCCGCATCCGCCATCGCGCGGTGGAACCCGAAGTTGCTCATCACGGTCACCGCGACGCCTCCGTCGAGCCCCCCGGAAGTGGCGAGGTGGCGAGCGAACAGCGAGATCAGCTCGTCGCCATCGCGTATTCCGCCCCCGCGATCGACGGCTATCACGCGGTCGCCGTCGCCGTCGAACGCAAAGCCGATCTCCGCGGCGCCGTCCGCGACCAGGGTCGCCAGGCGCTCCGGGTGAACGGATCCGCAGCCCTCGTTGATGTTCCGCCCATCCGGCTCGACCCCGATCGACTCGACCGACGCGCCGAGGCGCCCGAAGACGGACGGCGCCGAGCGATAGGTCGCCCCGTTGGCGCAATCGAGCATCACCCGCCGCCCCGAGAGGTCGAGGGGGAACGCGGAGAGCAGCGCCCGCAGGTAGTCGTCGAGCGCGCCGTCGAGCTGTCGAACCCGCCCGACTGGCGAGTCCCCGGCCCCGCCGGCGCTCGCCGACTCCTCGATCCGCCCCTCGAGCCCCTCGTCGAGCTTTCTCCCGTCGGACCCGAAGAACTTGATCCCGTTGTGCTCCCAGGGATTGTGGGAAGCCGAGACGACCGCCGCCAGGTCGAGCCCGTGCCTGCGGACCAGGATCGAGGCGCCGGGAGTCGGCAGGACGCCCGCCAGCCACGCATCCCCCCCTCCCTCGGCCACCCCGGACGCGAGCGCCGATTCGAGCATCGGCCCGGATTCCCGCGTGTCGCGCACGATCAGCACCTGGGGTCGCTCCGAGGAGGCATGGAGCGCCGCCGCGCGCCCCAGCGCCAGCGCCAGCTCAGCCGTCAGCTCGCTACCCGCGATCCCGCGAACGCCATCCGTGCCGAAGAGCTTGGAGGGTGGGGTCATCGAGGCGGATCTGAGACCCCGCGAAGGCCTTCCGTGCCGAAGAGCTTCTGAGCCTGGGTCATCACATTGGTCCTGAGGCGCCGAAAACCGAGCAGATCGAGGACGCAGGGTGGACGGCGAAGCGAGCGTAGTCGAAACCTACGTGAGCGAGCCGGCCACCCGAGGACGCGGAGATGCGACGGTTTGCAGGCGCCTCAGCGCTTGGAGAATTGGGGGCGCTTGCGGGCTTTCTTGAGTCCCGCCTTACGCCGCTCCTTTTCCCGAGAGTCCCTGGTCAGGAGCCCGCGGCGCTTCAGCTCTCCACGCAGCTCCGGGTCGATCTCGGTGAGCGCCCGGGCGATGCCGTGCCGCACGGCCCCCGCCTGCCCGGCGATTCCACCGCCGTGGACACGGACCCGGACGTCGACCTTGCCCTCATAGCCCGAGGTGACCAGTGGCTGTCGCACGAAGGTCTGGTGCTGGTGGCGGGGGAAGTAGTCCTCGAGGCCGCGCTGGTTGATCTCGAAGGTGCCGCTGCCCGCTCGCAGGACGACCCGGGCGATCGAGCTCTTTCGCTTTCCGGTCGCTTGGATCCTCGCCTCGCTCGCCAACTCGACGGCCGGCTCTCTCGCCGGAGTGGGCTCGTCTCCGGACTCGGCGGTTGCCTCCGCCTCGGCGCGGGCGCGCTCCTCGTCCTCCGCCTCCAGACGGGCGCGCTCCTCGGCGCTCAGCTCGCGCTGAGGCTCGATCTTGATCGGCTCGAGCTCTGCCCCCGGCGGTGTCTTGTCCTCGGAATCGGAGCCCTTGGACCCCTTGCCTCGGGCGGGGGGCTGATCGGCTGCCTGCTGCTCCGCAGCGGCCGGCTCCTCCGCCGCAGGCTGCTCGGTCTCGGGCTCCAGCTCCTCCTCGGCGGGCTCCTCGGGCGCGGGCTCATCGGCGGCCGGCTTTTCCGCGGCGGTCCTCTCCCCCTCGCCGTCGGGCTGCTCGTCCGCCACGGGCTCCTGGCCCTCGCCGTCGGGCTGGTCGTCGTCGAAGATCACGCCTCGACCTCCAGCTTGTTCGGCCTCTGGGCCTCGTGGGGATGCTCGGGGCCGGCGTAGACCTTCAGCTTGGTGAGCTGCTGGCGCGCCAGACGGTTCCGCGGGAGCATTCCCCGGACGGCCTTTCGCAGCACCTCCTCGGGCTGGCGCTCGAGCATCTCCGCCAGGGTTCGCGAGCGCAATCCACCCGGATAGCCGCTATGGCGGTAGTAGATCTTGTCGTTCAGCTTGTTGCCGGTGACCCGAATCTTGGCCGCGTTGACGACGACCACGAAGTCGCCGGTGTCGCAATGGGGCGTGTACTCGGGCTTCAGCTTTCCGCGCAGGGCGTCGGCGATGCGCGTCGCGAGACGGCCGAGCGTCTTGCCCTCGGCGTCGACGACCACCCAGTCCCGCTGGCGATTCTCTGGCGTTGCGACGTAGGTCTTCATCTCGAGTAAGTGGTCCGCGCCGGCTCGCTGAGGACCGCGAAAAGCCGCCCCCGTCCGGCGCGGGCGCGGCCGGCGGATGATAGATGAGCCGACGGGGCGACCGTCCAGCGACCTCCTCGGCGCGCCGGGCCGGCGGATATACTGCCGCCGCTTACCAACCTGCCGAATTCGTCGCGGCACGCCGTGGCGGAGCGGGGGAACCAGAGGGACGGCGTCGAAGCCGTCCCTGGGGCGAGTCGGACCATTCGTCTGTAGCGCCACTCTTTCGGCGCGAGCCCGTCAGCTAACCCCGTAGGCCAGAGGAAGAGCGAGATGAGGCCCAGCGGAAGCCCGCGCGGAGCGCGGGGAACGAAGATAACGGTGGCGGCGGTGATTGCCGCGGCTTCGCTCGGCGCGGGAGTGGCCACGGCGCTCGCCGAAGGCGGCGGCGTGACGCCTCCGAAGTCTCCGAAGGCGGCGGACGTGGTCTGCATCTCGACCTGCGGCGGAGTTCACAAGGCGACTACCGACTCCAAGGTTCAGATCAGCGGCCACCATCTGAAGCAGGTCTCGAAGGTGGAGTTCAGCTCGGGCCAGAGCCGGCGAATCGCGGTGAAGCCGGTCTCGGCCTCGAGCCGCATCGTGACCGCGAAGGTGCCCGACGGCGCCGCCACCGGCCGTCCGAAGGTCACCGACTCCTTCGATAACAGCTCGACCACCCACGCCGAGCTTCGAATCGTCCCGGCCGATCAGATCCCGGACTCCGGCAGCTTCAAGCTCAAGTCGCTGAGCGCGAAGCCGCACAAGGCCTACTACTACGGCATCAAGAAGCCGAAGCTCACCTACATGTTCACCAACAGCCAGCCGGCCGACGTGCGGATCGACGTCGTGAGTCGAAAGGACGGGAGGGTGGTGGACTCCTGGGCGCAGCACGACCAAGAGCCGAACACGGTCCACACCGCGACCTGGAAGGGGCTGAAGCGCGGGTCCAACAAGCCCGCGTTCAATGGCGGCTATCGATTCCGAGTCGGCCCCGAGAGCGGCACCACGCAATCGACCTCCAAGGCCACCTTCGCCTACCACCGGTTCAAATTTCCGGTCCGGGGCCACCACAGCTACGGCGACGGCGTCGGCGCCCCGCGCGTCGGCCACGTGCACGAGGGACAGGACGTCCTCGCCGCGTGCAACACGAAGCTGGTCGCCGCGCGCGGCGGGCGGGTCCAGTGGAAGGCCTATCAGGGAAGCGGGGCCGGCAACTACATCGTGATCGACGGCAAGAAGACGAGCCACGACTGGATGTACGCCCATCTGAAGAATCCTTCACCGCTCCACAAGGGACAGCGGGTCCGTACCGGCCAGAAGATCGGCGTGGTCGGCGCGACGGGGGACGCGAGCGGATGCCACCTGCACATCGAGGAGTGGTCGGGGCCCGGGTGGTATCAGGGCGGCCACTACCTGCGGTCGATCACCAAGCACCTCAAGCATTGGGACAAGTGGAGCTGACGGGCTCGTTAGCCTGAGGCGCCTGACTCCGCGCCTTCGCCTCGCGACCGCCTCCCTCGCAGCCGGTTCCCTCCTGATCGTGATGCCGGCGGCTGACGCCGCGTCGGCTGAGCGGCCGCCGAGAGCCGGGTCACTGAGCTGTCTGGAGCGCTGCGCCGGCCTGCGCGCGGCTGCCGTGGGCGGCAAGATCGCGATCATCGGCAGGCACCTCGGTGCCGTGAGGAGGGTCGAGTTCCCCGGCCCGTCCGGGCCCGTGCCCGCGAGCCCGGCGGTGGCCCGCGCCCACCGGATCGAGGTCGTCGTGCCCAGCCACGCCCGCACCGGGCGCCCCAGGGTCGCCGACGCGAGGGGGCGACGGGACCGAACCGCGAAGCCGCTTCGGATCGTCCCGGCTAGCCGGCCGCCTCCGCCCGGCGCCTTCGACCTGCTGGGCGCTCGGGTGCGGCCCCGCCGCGGGTTCGTCGACGGGCGACGCCCGGTGACGCTCGCGTTTCGGTTCCGCGCCCGGGCCTCGGCCGACGTCCGAGTAAAGCTCGTGCGCAGGGGCAACACGAAGCGGACGTGGAACCTCCCGGACAAGCTTCCCTACAAGGTGCACCGCCTGCCCTGGAACGGAATCATCCCGGGGCAGGGGGCCGCTCCACCCGGCCACTATCGCTTCAAGGTCCAGCGGCCGGGCCACCGCGCCCACCCCTCGGCGCGATTTCGCCTCTACGACGGGGAGTTCCCGGTGCGTGGAAGGCACGGCTACGGCGGCGCGGTGCAGCGGTTCGGCGCCCCCAGATCGGGCGGCAGGGTGCACCAGGGACAGGACGTATTCGCCTCCTGCGGCACGCGGCTGGTGGCCGCGCAAGGAGGGACCGTGCAGGCGCGGGGGTCCGATCCCGTCCTGTACGGAAACTGGATCGTGATCGACGCCCGCGGCACGAAGACCGACTATCGCTACGCACACCTCCTGCACCCGGCCACCGTCCACGACGGCGAGCGGGTGAAGACCGGGCAGACGATCGGCCGGGTCGGAAAGACCGGCAACGCCCGAACGGTCGGCTGCCAGCTCCATTTCGAGGTCTGGCCGCGCGGCTGGGAACGCGCCCACCCCGTGGACCCCCTGCCGATCCTCAAGCGCTGGGACGCCTGGAGCTAGGCACATCCGTGCGGACGACATGGCGACCCGCCGGCACTAGCGACGAAGTCGCGGTGCAGACGAGTCACCCTGTCGCCCGGTCGGCGTTGCAACCCGCCGATACCGGAGGCGTTGCCGAGGATGTCGGCGGAGTTATTCAGGAGGCCTCCGGCGGAGTTATTCCTACTCCCACTCGATCGTGGCCGGGGGCTTCGAGCTGACGTCGAGCGCGACCCGGTTGACGCCCGGGACCTCGTTGATGATCCGGCTCGATACCCGCTCGAGCAGGTCGTAGGGAAGGCGGGCCCAGTCGGCGGTCATCGCGTCGGCCGAGGTCACGGCCCGGATCACTATCGGGTACGCGTAGCTTCGGCCATCGCCCTGCACACCGACCGAGCGCACCACCGGGAGGACGCAGAACGACTGCCACAGGTCGCGGTAGAGCTCGGCGGCACGCACCTCCTCCTGGAGGATCGCGTCCGCCTCGCGAAGGATGTCGAGGCGCTCGGCCGTCACCTCTCCCCCAACGATCCGGATGCCGAGCCCAGGCCCGGGAAAGGGCTGGCGCCAGACGATGCGCTCTGGCAGGCCGAGCTCGGATGCGACGGCCCGCACCTCATCCTTGAACAGCATCCTGAGCGGCTCCACGAGCTCGAGATCGAGATCCTCGGGAAGGCCGCCGACGTTGTGATGGGACTTGATGGTCGCCGCCGCGGACCGCCCATCGCCCCCCGATTCGATGACGTCGGAATAGAGCGTCCCCTGGACCAGGAAGCGCGCGTCGTCGAGCTTCTCCGCCTCTTCCTCGAACACCCGGATGAACTCCTCGCCGATGATCTTTCGCTTGCTCTCGGGCTCGACCACTCCGGCCAGCCGGTCCAGGAATCGAGCTTCGGCGTCGACGTGGATCAGCTTGATCCCGCGATCGCGAAACGTCTCCACCACCTGCTCAGCCTCGTTCTTTCTCAACAGGCCGTGATCGACGAGGACGCATGTCAGCTGGTCCCCAACCGCCCGGTGCACGAGCGCCGCGGCGGCGGCCGAGTCGACGCCCCCCGAGAGGCCACAGATCACCCCCCGATCGCCGACCTGGGCCCGGACGCGCTCGACCTGCTCGGAGATCACCGATGCGGGCGACCAGCGCTGCTCGAGGCCGGCGAGGTCGCGCAGGAACCGATCGAGGATCTGGGTGCCGTACGGCGTGTGGACAACCTCCGGATGGAACTGGATCCCGTACAGGCCACGGTCGGGGCTCTCGAACGCGGCCACCGGCGAGGCGGGGCTGGAGGCGAGGGCGACGAAGCCGGGCGGAGGCTCGAACACCGCGTCGCGGTGGCTCATCCAGCACTGCTGCTCGTGCGGGAGCCCGGACATCAGGCGGCCTCCCCCGTCGGCCAGCGAGAGCGGGGTGCGACCGAACTCGCCCGCGTCGGCGCCCTCGACCCGCCCGCCAAGCGCCTGGACCATGGCCTGCATGCCGTAACAGATGCCGAGCACCGGGACCCCGAGCTCGAGCAGCTCACGCCGCAGCGCGGGCGCGCCCTCCGAGTAGACGGAGGCGGGACCGCCCGACAGTACGAGCGCGGCCGGATCGCGCTCGCGGATCCGGGCGAGCTCGGTGTCGTGCGGCAACAGCTCCGCGAACACGCCGCGGTCGCGGATCCGGCGGGCGATCAGCTGCGAGTACTGCCCCCCGAAATCGAGGACCAGAACCTCCTCAGGAATAACTCCGCCGGAGGCCTCGCCTTCGGCTGCGTCTCCGGCGGGTTGCGACGCGTGCGCCGCGGCAGGCTGGGCCGGCTGACCCGGGACTTCGTCCCTAGCTCCAACGGGCACCGCCGTGGGCCGCGTTGAGCTGGAATCAGTCATCCGATACGGCGACTCCCGTCGCTACCGCCGCGCGGCCGTTCGAGCCCATGCCTACCGACTGCTGTTGCTGGAGTTGCTTGCCCTCGGTCTGAAGCGCCGGGGCAATCATCACCTCGGCGCGCTGGAAGTCGCGGATGTCTTCGTAGCCGCAGGTCGCCATCGAGGTCCGCAGCGCACCCATCAGGTTGAACGTTCCATCGTTCTCGAGCGCGGGGCCGAGGAGGATCTCCTCGAGGGTCCCATCCTGGGCGGTGGCAACACGCGTGCCGCGCGGAAGCGACGGATGGAAGGTGGCCATGCCCCAGTGGTAGCCGCGGCCGGGTGCCTCCTTGGCTCGAGCCATGGGCGATCCGATCATCACCGCGTCAGCCCCGCACGCGATCGCCTTCGAGACGTCGCCGCCGGTCCGCATGCCGCCATCGGCGATCACGTTGCAGTACTCCCCCGTCTCGAGCATGTGCTGCGAGCGGGCCGCCGCCACGTCGGCGATCGCGGTCGCCTGGGGGACGCCGATGCCGAGCACCCCGCGCGTCGTGCAGGCGGCGCCGGGGCCGACCCCCGCAAGGACCCCCACGGCGCCGGTGCGCATCAGATGGAGCCCGGTGGAGAACGAGGCGCATCCGCCCACGATGCACGGCACCGGGACTTCGGCGATGAACTTCTTCAGGTTCAGCGGCTCCGACTTCGACGAGACGTGCTCGGCGGAGATCACCGTGCCCTGGATGACGAGGATGTCGAGGCCCGCCTCGAGGGCGAGCTCGTAGTGGCTGGCGACCCGCTGCGGCGTGAGTGAGCCCGCGGCGACGACGCCCTCGGCCTTCATCTCCTCGATCCGCCGGGAGATCAGCTCGGGCTTGACCGGCTCGCGATAGATGTCCTGCATGACGCGGGTCGCGATCTCGGGGGGCGCGGCTGCGATCCGCTCGAGCTGCTCCTCGGCGTCCTCGTAGCGCGACCAGATGCCCTCCAGGTTGAGGACGGCCAGGCCCCCCAGGCGCCCGGCGGCCACCGCTGTCGCGGGGCTGACTACGCCGTCCATCGCGGCCGCCAGCAGCGGCAGCTCGAATCGGTAGGGGCCCAGGGTCCAGCTGATGTCGACGTCGTCGGGGTCCCGGGTGCGTCGCGAGGGCACGATCGCGATGTCGTCGAAGCCGTAAGCCTGCCTGCCCTTCTTTCCGCGCCCGATCTCCAGTTCCATCGCCTAGCCAACTCCGTTCTGGGGGTGAACGGCCAGGCTATGTGCGGCCGCGGACGAAAAAAGCCTCGTCGAGCGAGGCGTACGGCGCGGCATATCTGGGTCTCGGCCCGACATTCTCAAGGCCCCGGCGATGTTAGCAGCGGGTGCATGGGTTCCTTCACCGAGAAGGAGGCGCGCGCCGTACCTCAAAGGGGAAACGGTCCGACGGGCCGGGGAGGGCCCGAGCAGAGTCGATCCGCACTGGCGGCAAGCAGGAAGGAGGCACCGAGGTGCCCTCGCGCAGAGCTCTCAATCTGATCGTTGGCGGCGTCGCGGCGTGCCTCCTCGCCGTGACGCCGGCCGAAGGGGCCCTCCCGCACACCGTGCAGCCGGGCGAGACCCTGTGGTCGATCGCGGCCGCGAACAACCTGACGACCCGCACCGTGGCCGCGTACAACGGCCTGTCGGAGGACAGCGCCGTGTACCCCGGCGAGACGATCACCGTCCCGACCACGACCGAAGGGGCCGCGGCGCTCTCCGCCGCGCAGCCGGCCGCGCCCGCCCCGACGGCCACCGCGACCGCGACTGCCGCGCCGGCTTCACCGCCGGCCCCCTCGATCCCCCCATGGACGGCGCCGATCTACTGTCCGACCTGCCCCTCCGGCCAGGCCTATCTCGCGGCCGACGCGGCCGCCAACTGGAACGCGATGCGCCAGGAGTCCCTGCGCCTCAACGGGATCGACCTCTATCCGGCGGGCCCGCTGTCGGCGTACCGCTCCTACGCGCAGCAGCTATATCTCTACGACCTCTACATCACCGGTCAAGGCAGCCTCGCGGCGCTCCCCGGCACCTCCTCGCACGAATACGGGACGGCACTCGACCTGGCTGATCCATCGATGCGAACCGTGATCGACCAGATCGGCGCCGGCTACGGGTGGGCGAAGACGGAGGCTCCGCAGGAGTGGTGGCATGTGAGCTACGTCGGGCCCTAGGGGGCCTCGTCGTCGCGAGGCCTCAGTTGACCCCGGCCGGGATCTCGAGCTCGGTCACCTCGACCCGGGGAAGCAGCCGATCCACCTCGTTGGGGTTCAGGTTCCCGGCCCCGAAATGCTGGGTCGACTCAGCGCCGCAGGCGACCCCGTAGGCGAGGCACTCACGTGGCGCCGCGCCCTCGTACCGAGCGGCGACGTAACCGGCCAAGAAGCAGTCGCCCGAGCCGACCCCCGAGACCGGCTCGAGCGGCTCTATCGCCGCCTGGTAAGCGTGACGCCCCGCGTCGTCGACGATCGCGGAGCAGCCCGCCTCGCGGGTGATCACCGCCTCGCGGGCACCCATCTCGGCCAGCCCGGCGAGACCCATCGCGAGGTCGTCCGGGTCGTTGAACTCGTGGCCAACCGCCTCCTCGGCCTCCGCCACGTTCGGCGCGACGACCGCGGGCTCGGCGCGCATCCCGAGGCGCATCGGGTCACCGTCCGTGTCCAGGACGGCGGCCACGCCGAGGCGTTGGAGCTCACCGATCAGCCGCGCGTATACGGCCGGGTCGACACCGGGCGGAATGCTTCCGGCGAGAACGCACAGGCTCGCTCCGCGGGCCAGGTAGAGAAGCCGCTCGATGAACTCATCGACCTCGCTCTGGCGAATCTCCGGGCCGCGCTCGTTGATCTCGGTCTGCTCTCCCGAGGTTGGGTCGATCACCGCGAGGTTGGTGCGCGACTCACCCTCGATCTCGGTGAAGTGGTGGAGGATCGACTCCTCGGTGAGCCTCTCCTTGATCCGCGCGCCGGTGCCGCCGCCCGCGAGGCCGGTGACGATCACCGGCCGCCCGAGCAGCTTCAGCGCCCGCGCGACGTTGACGCCCTTGCCCCCGGCCACGGTCCGCGACTCGACGGCGCGGTGGCGGCGCCCAAGTCGGAAGTTGGGCACGGCGACCGTGCGATCGATCGCGGCGTTGAGGGTCACGGTGAGGATCATCTCGACTCCCTTGACCGTTGAGACTAGCCGGGACGACGATGGCTGACCGTCACGCCGACAACGGCGCAAAGCCCGGCGAGCACCCCGACGGCGAGCACCCAGACCACGGCCCTCGGGCCCGGGAGGGCGTCGTCGACCTCGGCGAGGACAGACTCGGGTGCGACCTCGACCGCGTAGCGAGCCAGAAGTGGCGTGCGGCCGATCGATTGCCCGTCGAGCTCGACCGTGGCGTGCCCGATCTGCTCCCCGCGCCGGACCGGCGCTGCGGTGGCGGGCGGCGCGTCGATCGTGATCGTCGGCCGCTGTCCGCGCCTCAGGGTGGCGCGAACCGCCCGAGCCGCCACCAGCGCGAGCCCTCGTTCGCCGTTTGGCACCCGGGCCCGCGCGATCGATTCATCCGGCCGGATCACGGCTCGTCGCCGGTAGAGGGAGAAGCCGTAGCGCAGCAGGGCGAGGGTGTCCTCGTCCCGGGCAACCGTGCTCGGCGCGCCCATCACGACCGAGAGCAGCGTCACACCCTTTTTCGTGCCGGAGCCGACCAGGACGTAGCCCGCGCCCGCGGTGTATCCGGTCTTGACGCCGTTGACCCAGGGCACGTCGCCCACCAGGTCGTTGTGGTTGACAATCGTCCGGGGGTGGTCTCCGGTGCGCAGCGTGATCCGGGGCGTGTCGACGATCTGTCTGAACAATCGCACGCGGCGAAGGCGCAGAGCCAGGGTGGCGAGGTCGCCGGGGCTCGAGTGGTTCCCCGGCTGGTCGAGTCCGATCGGGTTCGCGTAGCTCGTCCTGTGAAGGCCGAGCCTTCTGGCGGCGCGGTTCATCTGGACGACAAAGCGCGGGGTCGAGCCCGCCGCCCCCTGCGCCAGCGTCACGGCGGCGTCGTTGCCGCTCGGGAGCAGCAGCCCATAGAGAAGGTCGCGCACCGACATCCGCTCCCCGGCATCGAGGCCGAGCAGCGACTCGCCCGGAATCGGGTGGTAGGCGGGTGCGGTGAGTCGCTCGCCGAGTGGCAGCTCGCGCAGCGACAGGTACGCGGTCATCAGCTTGGTGGTGCTGGCCATCGGGAGCGCGGCGTTGGGGCGATCGGCGGCCAGCCGCGTGCGGTCGCCGGCATCGAGCAGAATCCACGCGCGGGCCGCGATCCGGGGTGGCTCGGGGATCGAGGCGCGGGCCGGCGCCGGCGATGCGAGGACGAGAGCCGCGAGCAGTGGGGCCCAGCCCCAAGCGCCGAGGCGCCGCGGGCTCAGCCCCGGTTTGCGAGCACCTTGCAGCCCTTGGGCACGAGGTTCACGCACCCCTTCTCGGGCAGGAGCTGCGTGTCCAGGTTCGGGTTCAGCTCCTCGAGCCTGGAAACCGACACGCCCTCGTTGTGGGCGATCCCGCCGAAGGTGTCGCCCGGCTGAACGACGTAGTACTTCTGGGCCGGCTTGTTGCGGCCGGCGGCCGACGATCGGGTGGTCGACGCGTTGTCCCCCGACCCGCTGATCGAGCTCGCGACGATCGCGACGACGACGACGGCCGCGATCAGGAGAGCGAACACGGCGAGGAGCCTCGCGGTGGGGCCTGCGCTCGACCTCATCTGAGTGGCTTGTGGCTCGATTTGTTCCCCCGGGGGCCCGACGCGAACGCCGATCGTGGTCGGCGACGGCACCACGTTCGGGTTCTCGCAGAGCGATGGTAGCCCCGCGGAGGCCTGAGATCATGTCGGCGGACCGATTGGCAATCGGACGCCCAAGCGAGCCTCACCCGTTGAGCGCCCAGAGCGCGGCCCGCAGTTCACCCGCGGCCTCGGCCGGATCCGAGGCGTCGGCAATCGACCGTGACGCGGTCACCAGAACGGACGCCGGGCCCTCGCCGAGGGCGGGTCCGAGGTCCTCCGCCCGGCCGCCCTGGGAGCCGATTCCGGGGATCAGGAAGATCGTCCGGGGCATCAGCTCCCTGAGCCGCGCCAGGTGACGGGGCTCGGTAGCTCCCACGACGGCGCCGACGCCCGAGAGCCCGGACTCCGAGCTCAGCCTGTCGCCCAGCCCGGCGACCAGCTCGGCCAGGCGCTCGAACAGGGGCCGGTCGGGAGCTGCGAGGTCGAGGAAGTCCGAGGCGCCGGGGTTCGAGGTCCGGACCAGACAGAACACGCCGCCCCGGGCGGCATCAGCCGCCGCGATCAGCGGCTCGAGAGCGTCGGCGCCCAGCATCGGGTTGACCGTCGCGGCGTCCACCCCGAGGCCCTGGACATCACCCCACGGCGTGGGTGTCGAGCCGAACAGCGCCTGGCCATATGCCGAGGCACTGACGGGGACGTCCCCCCTCTTCCCGTCGGCGATCACGATCAGCCCGGCCTCCCGCGCAGCCGCGACGGTGCGCTCGAGCGCGGCCCAGCCCGGCGAACCGAGGCGCTCGAAGCAGGCGAGCTGGAGCTTGGCGGCAACGCACGCGGGCCCCGCGCGCTCGATCAGCGAGCGGCAGAGCTCCGCGACACCGTCAGCCGCCCGCTGGGCGGGCGGGTCGCCCGGGCTGCCGGCCTCGGTCCCGAGTCTCGAAGGGTCCGGGTCGAGGCCAAGGCAGACCTGGCTTCGCCGCTCCTCGACGAGAGCGACGAGCCGGTCCGCGAACGGAGCTGTCAGTCCACTCAGCCCTTGACCTTGGACTTCAGCCCGGCGCCGGCCGAGAACTTCGGCACGCGGCCGCCGGCGATCGTGATCCGCTCTCCGGTCCGCGGATTGACGCCTTGGCGGGGTCCGCGCACAGCGACGCTGAACTTTCCGAACCCGGTGAAATTGACCGAGTCGCCTCGGACAAGTGCCTCGGTGATGCCGTCGAGAACCGCCTCGACCGCGTCGCCGGCCTTCTTCTTATTGTCGATCCGCTCGTCGCGAGCGAGCCGATCGACGAACTCAGCCTTGGTCAAAGTGACCTCCTGATCGGGTGCACGAGCGCGGGCAATCTAACAGCGGCGTCCGTCGATACCGCACAGTAGGGCGGAAAGACCGGCATCTTCGTCGCCGGAGCGTGGACGGCCCGGCCCGCTCACATCCGGTCTGGAGCGCTGACGCCGAGCAGATCGAGGGCCCGCGCGACGACCCGTTTTGCCGCCAGGCAGACGGCGAGCCGGGCCGATTCGACCCCTTCCGGCGCCCCGACCACCTGGCAGTCGCGATAGAAGGCATGGAAGTCCGCCGCTGTCGCCGTGGCGTATGCCGCGATCCGGTGCGGCGCACGGCGTTCGGCTGCTCCCGCGGCCTCGGCGGGGAAGTCCAGCATCCGCTTGACCAAGGCCCGCTCGGTCGGATCGGCCGGCGCGGCAAGCGCGCCGTCGGCGGCCGCATTCGCGGCGATGCGTGCCTCGTCGGCCCCGTCGGCGGTCCCCGCGGCGCTTCCCGCGGTGACCGCCTTGCGGAGGATGCTGGCGATCCGCGCGTGGGCGTATTGCACGTAGTAGACCGGGTTGTCCTGTGATCGCGAGCGGGCCAGCTCCAGATCCAGGTCGAGCGCCGTGTCGTGGCTTCGCTGCAGCATGAAGTAGCGGGCCGCGTCGACGCCGATGTCGTCGATCAGCTCGTCGAGCAGGGCGAACTCGCCCTTACGCTTCGACATCTGGGCCCGCTCACCGCCCTCGACGAGCCGGACGAGCTGCATGATCGGCGCCTCATAGATGTCGGGGTCGTTGCCGAGCGCCTCGATCGCGGCCCGCATCCGGGGCACGTACCCGTGATGATCGGCCCCCAGCGGATCGATCATTCGCTGGGCTCCGCGCTCGAGCTTGTCACGGTGGTAGGCGATGTCCGCGGCGAAGTACGTGGGAGCGCCATCGGACCGGACCAGGACCCTGTCCTTGTCGTCGCCCAGCTCGCTGGTACGCAGCCAGACCGCGCCCTCGTCGTCGTAGACGTGGCCGTGCGCTCGCAGATCGTCGATCGCCGCCTCGATCTTGTTCGCCTCATGGAGGGAGCGCTCCGAAAACCAGATGTCGAACCGGATGCCGAACCGGTCGAGGGTCGCCTCGATCCGGTCGCGCAGGATCGCGGTGCCCCTCCTGCCGAGCTCGTCCAGGTCGGCCGGGTCTGCGCCCTCGCCGGCGAGCTCGCCGGCGAGGGCGACGAGGTAGTCGCCCCGATACCCGTCCTCAGGCGGCTCGGCTCCCCGCATCCGGGCCGCGATCGACTCGGCGAATCGCTGCACCTGTCCGCCGACGTCGTTGAGCAGGTACTCGCGCTCCACCCGGCTCCCGGTCAGCTCGAGCAGGCGGGCGAGCGAGTCCCCGAAGGCGGCGCCGCGGCCGGAGGCGACGGTGAGGGGGCCGGTCGGGTTGGCCGACACGAACTCGATCAGGACTCGCTCGGGCGCCTGCTGCGTGGCTCGGCCGAAATCGTCCCCGGCGTCGAGCAGCGCCGCGACGCTGTCACGGTGCCAGCGGTCGGCTAGGAAGACGTTGACGAAGCCTGGGCCGGCGACCTCGACCCGCTGGGCGCTCTCTCCGAGCATGGCTCCGAGCTCGTCGCGGAGCCCCTCCGCGACCTGGCGAGGCGGCTCGCCCCGGGTCGGGGCGAGCAACATCGCCGCGTTGGTCGAATAGTCGCCCATCTCCGGCTTCGGCGGGCGCTCGAGGGTGGGCTCGATCGCGGCCCCGCCATCGCCCAGGGCATCGGCCGCCGAGCGGATCGCGGCATGAAGCTCCACGAGGGGATCGCCCATCAGGCGAACCTACTAGAGCCCGCCGCCCGGCCCGGCGCAGCACCGCCCCAAACAGTCGGTTGGCGCTTTTCGGTCGGCCCAAACCCACTCGGTTGGCGCTTTTCGGTCGGCATGCGACCGAAAAGCGCCACTTCGGCGGTCGGCTGGGTCGAAAGCGACCATCCGGGGCGGATGCAAATGGAACGGTTGACCCCACGGCGCGCCGGCCCGAACCGACGGCAACTCGCCGGCCCGAACGCCGTCAACGCGCCGGCCCGAACCGCGGCAACTGATCCGTTGGCGCTTTTTGGTCGGTATGCGACCGAAAGGCGCCGCGCGAGCAGTTGGAGAGGGCGCCGTGGGCCAGGCGAGCGTGATGGGTCTGGCCGGGGTTGGTGGGTCAGGCAGGTCAGCGGGGGGGTTGCGCGGCGGCCTGGCGGCGGTAGGTGACGGCCGCGCCGATTCGGTCGACGGTCGAGGGATGGGTGCCGATCAGGTTGGTGACCAGGCTGGGGGGATTCGGGTCGGCGACGCTCGAGAGGGCGAGGCGACGCTGAACCTGGATCAGGGCATTCGGGTCGTGGGTCAGTTGTAGGGCGAAGGTGTCGGCGCTGGCCTCCACCTGGCGTGACAGCTGGTTGCCGGGAACCCCGAGGATCAGGGCCGCCACGGCCAGGCCCAACAGGTAGCCGGGAAGGGCCGCCGGGGCGCCTGGGTCGACATCGGCCCGACCGGCCAGGCCCGCCCCCACCAAGCCCGCGAACAGCAGGCCGAGCGGGGTGACGATGACCAGATAGGCGAGGCCGCGCGGCACGTCGTCGTGCTTCACGTGACCGAGCTCGTGGGCGACGACGCTTCGCAGCTCGGGCCGGTTGGCGCGGCTCAAGAAATTGTCGTACAGGACCACCCGCCTGGTCGATCCGATCCCGTCGACGTACGCGTTCAGCGAACGGACTCGGCGACTCGCGTCGACGCGGTAGACCTGCCCGACGTCGACGCCCGCCCGGCGTGCCAGGTTGAGCACCTCGGCGCGGGCCGGGCTGTCGGCTGCAAGGGGGGTGAATCGGTTGTAGAGCGGCGCGAGCACCACCGGCGCGAGCCAGACGAAGACCACCGCGACCGCCGCCACGACGACGGTGCCCGGAAGCCACCACCGACCCCCGAAGCGCCGCACCAGGACGAGGAGGAGCGCCGCGCCCGCGGCGGACAGCAGGGCGCTGACCCCCGCCGATCTGGCGGCGTCGCCGAGCCACGACCCGAGGCCCTGGGTGGAGATCCCGTAGTCCACCGCCCGCTCATGCGCGGCAATCCCGGCCGGCAGGGCGGCCAGCGCGAGGGCCACCGAGACGCCGGCCCCCACCGCTGCGCCCCCGAGCAGCGGGCGCGCGCCGAGCCGCTCGAGTCGACGCCGGAGCGCGGCCGGCCTGCCGAGCGCCACGGTGACCAGTACGGCACCCTGAGCGCCGAGGGCGGCTACGAAGAGCCAGAGCTGGCCGTCGCTGAACGAGCGCCCGCGCTCGATCTGCGCAGCGGTGAAGTAACGGCCCTCGGGAACCGGCGTCGGGTCGATCGGCCGGTCACCGGGCCGAAGCAGCCAGACGGCTCCCTCGGCCACCACGACCATGGCCACCGCCGCCGCCCCCATCCGCAATGCCCGCCTCCTGCCATCGGCGCTGGCCATCCGCCTACGATAGTCCGCCTTGCGACTGGCGATCATCAGCGACATCCACTCCAATCTGCCTGCACTCGAGGCGGCCCTCGACGACATCCAGGATGCCGAGGTCGAGGACGTGTGGTGCCTGGGAGACGTGGTCGGCTACGGCGCCCAGCCCGACGAGTGCGCCGCGCTGGTCGCGGAGCGGTGCGGGCTCTGCCTGGTGGGAAACCACGACCTGGCGGTGCTCGACGAGCTCGACGTCTCGACCTTCTCGCCGGCCGCCGCCGCGGCGGTCCGCTGGACGCAGGAGACGGCGAAGAAGGCGACCCTCGACTTCCTCGCCGGCCTCGAGCCCGCCGACGAGACCCACGACGTGGCCCTCTACCACGCCTCCCCTCGCGACCCGGTCTGGGAGTACGTGCTGTGGCCCGACCAAGCAGCCGAATGCATCGGCATCCAGGCCGCCCGGGTCAGCCTTGTCGGGCACTCGCACGTCGCCCTCTTCTTCGTCATGTCGCAGGACCACCTGCCGCCGGAAGTGCCCGGCGAGGCGATCGAGGTGCCGGACGCCGCACGCGGCGCCCAGGCCGGGGGCGGGACGAAGCTCGACCTGTCGAACGGGCGGTGGCTGCTCAACCCCGGCAGCGTCGGGCAGCCGCGCGACGGCGATCCTCGAGCCGCCTGGCTCGAGCTCGACACCGACCCCTGGCACGCGACCTATCACCGGGTCGAATACGCGATCGACCGGGCCGCCGACGCGATCACCGCGACGGATCTACCCGACCATCTGGCGCAGCGCCTTTACGTCGGGCAGTGACCAGGATGAGCCGATCTCCCGGACCCGGGGACACCGGCACTAGACTCGCCACGATGCCCGGATGGAAGCGGCTTTTCGCCCTGCTCGCCGTAGCCGCAGTGGCGACTGCCGCCACCGGTTGCGGCTCGAACGGGATCGACGGCGACATCCCCGCCGATCAGGCCGACGCGCTGGTCACCGACCTCGACACGATTCAAAGCGATGCCGAAGCCGGGGATTGCCAGGCCGCAGCCGCCGGGGCGGACCGCTTCGTTGCAACGGTCAACGAGCTCCCCGAGCCCGCGGGCGTCGAGCTCAAGGCCGCGCTCCGAGACGCGGGGACGAAGCTAAAGACCCTGCCCCCATGCGAGCCCGCCGGCACCTCAGGAGCACAGGGCAGCACGCGCTCCGCAACCGCCGACTCCACATCCTCCACCACGACCCCCTCCACCACGACCCCCTCGACCACCCCTTCGGTGTCGACCACCCCCCAGACCACCCCGTCCGGCCAGAACAACCAGGGTGGAGCGGGTCAGGAATCGCAGCCCAGCAATCCGGGCGGCAACGGCCAGGGCGGCGGGAACGCTGGCGGCGGCTCCACGGGCGGTGGCGGGTCGACGGGTGGAACCGGCGGCACGGGCGGAACCGGCGTCGGGAGCGGCTGAGGATGAGCGCCGGGCTGATCTCCGATCGCTATCAGCTGTCCGACCGGCTCGGCTCCGGGGGCATGTCCAGCGTCTACAAGGCGACCGACCGGGTGTTGGAGCGCACCGTCGCGGTCAAGATCCTCGCCGAGCACCTCTCCGACGACGACAAGTTCGTGGCCCGCTTTCGTCGCGAGGCGCTCGCAGTCGCGAAGCTGATCCACCCCCACATCGTCCAGGTCTACGACACGGGGGTCGACGAGGGACGCCACTACATCGTCATGGAGTACGTCGAGGGGCGATCCGGGGCGCAGCTCCTGCAGTCGCGAGGGGCACTCGGTCCCGAGATCGCCGTCGAGGTCGGGACGCAGTCGTGCGCCGGGCTCGACTATGCGCACCGCCAGGGGATCATCCACCGGGACGTCAAGCCCGGCAACCTGATGGTGATCGGCAGCGCATCGGGCCACACCAACTCCGACCCGACCGCCCACGATCCGCCGACCGGCGAGATGACGGTCAAGCTGACCGACTTCGGGATCGCGCGAGCCGCCGAGCAGACCCGCCTCACCCAGGTGGGCTCGGTGGTCGGGACCGCGGCCTACCTGGCCCCCGAGCAGGCGCGAGGCGAGGAGGCCACACCCGCCTCGGACGTGTACGCGCTCGGAGTGGTCATCTACCAGCTCCTGACGGGGCGACTTCCCTGGGAGGGCGCCACCCTGGCCGAGCTCGCGATCCGGCGCGAGAGCGAGCGCCCCCTGCCGCCGAGCTCCTACGACTCCCAGGTCCCCGAGACCCTTTCGACCGCGGTGCTCCGCTCGCTCGAGGGGGACCCGACGCTTCGCTACTCCACCGCACGCGAGCTGTCGGCCGCGCTTCAGGCCGGCGGCGCGGGGCGCGAGCCCCCCGCGCCCGACGGCGGCACCGCGGCAACTCGGATGCTCTCCTCCGAGCCGACCGGCGCAACCCGGCGCCTGCCGGCCGAAACGACGCCCCCCACCCGGCGTCCGCGACCGGCCCCGAGGTCACGGCCCGCCGCCCGCCCCCCGGCGCGTCAACCCAAGCGCTCGGTCGCGAAGCGGATCAGGACGGCGATCGGCGTCCTGCTCGTGATCGCGATCCTTGCGGGAGTGGTCGCGGGCATCGTCCTCTTGACCACCAACGCGGGTCAGAACACCGACCTGATCAAGCAGACAATCCCCGACACCGTGAAAGCCGTGAAGGAGTTCATCCACAGCCACACGCAGTGAGCGTCAGCGCAGGGGCGTCTGCACGGTGAGCTCCCAGGGGGCCCTGCCCGCCAAGGTGCCGCGGCGGTACTCGTCGAAGCGCCCGTCGGCGATCGCCTCGCGCGCCCCTCGCATGAGGCGCTCCAGGTAGGCCAGGTTGTGGATCGCGAGCAGCCGCACGCCGGTCAGCTCCTCGGCCCGCGACAGGTAGTGCACGTAGGCCCGGGTGTGGGCCTCACAGGTCGGGCAGGGGCAGCCCGCGACCAGCGGGCCTCGGTCGAGCTCGAGGCTCCGGTGCCGTATGTCGAGGCGAAATCTGGCCTCCGGCAGCGGGGCGAGCGCGACGCCGTGTCGTGCCAGCCGGGTCGGCACCGCGCAGTCGAAGATGTCGATCCCGACCGCGATCCCCTCGACCAGGTCGTCGGGCTCGCCGATCCCCAGCAGGTGGCACGGCGCATCCGAGGCCAGGTGCGGAGTGGTCATCGCGACGACCTCGCGCATCTCGTCCTTGTCCTTACCCAGCGTGCCGCCGATCGCGATCCCGTCGACTGCCGCCGCCGAGACCCGCTCGGCCGACACCCGCCGCAGGTCCTCGTGGACGCCCCCCTGGACGATGCCGAATACGGCCTGGCGCCGAGGGCCCTCGCGCTCGTGCCAGGCCAGGCAACGATCGAGCCACCGGTGCGTTCGCTCCATCGAACGCTCGGTGTAGTCGCGGTCGGCGTGGTACGGCGTGCATTCATCGAAGGCCAGCGCCAGGTCCGAGCCGAGCGTCGCCTGCACGCCCATCGAGCTCTCGGGCCCCAGGAACTGCTCAGACCCGTCCAGATAGGAGCGGAACCGCACCCCGTCCTCGTCGATCCCGAGCACCATCCCGCGACCCGGCGGCCCTCCGCGCCGGCCCTTGACCTCATCGGAGACGTTGCCGTGAGCGAGCGAGAAGACCTGGAACCCCCCGGAGTCGGTGACGATCGAGCGCCTCCATCCCATCATCTCGTGGAGGCCGTCGAGCGCCGCGATTCGATCCGGGCCCGGCGACAGGAGCAGGTGGAAGGTGTTCCCGAGCACCATCTCGTAGCCGAGCTCCTCGACGTCGGCCGAGGTCAGCGAGCGGACGCTCCCGCGCGTGGCCAGCGGGATGAACGCGGGTGTCGGGACCGCGCCCGATGCGGTGTGGAGCCGCCCGGTGCGGGCGGCTCCGTCCCGCGAGATGATCTCGAATCGAAGGCGGTCCGGGTCGATGCGCACGACCCGGAAGCCTAGGGCGCTCTTTCTCCTACGCCTCTCCGTTCAGCGTCGCGCCCATCTCGACGCGATGGGGCCGGTGCTCCGCCGGCTTCGGGATGCGCACCTCGAGCCCCCCTCTCGAAGCTGGCGCTGATCTTGTCGGACGTCCACCTCCTTGGAGAGCGACAGCGAGCGGTCGCTACTCGCGAATGAGCGAGTGTCCGGTCATCGCCGCCGGCTGATCGATCCCGAGCAGCCTCAGGGCGGTCGGGGCGATGTCGGCGAGGACCCCGTGATCGGCGAGCGAGAGCCCGTCGACCGTGACCACGACGGGGACCGGGTTGGTCGAGTGGGCGGTGTTGGGCGACCCGTCCGGCTCGAGCATCTGGTCCGCGTTGCCATGGTCGGCGGTGACCACGCAGGCGCCCCCGGAACCGTGGACCGCGGCGACGACCCTCCCCAGACAGGCATCCACCGTCTCGACGGCGGTGACGGCGGCGGGGATGTCGCCCGTGTGGCCGACCATGTCCGAATTGGCGAAGTTGATGATCCCGAACCGGTATCCGTCCCCCGCCCAGCCCTCGGCGAACGCATCGGCCGCCTCCTCGGCGCTCATCTCGGGCCGCTCGTCGTAGGTGGCGACGTCGCGAGGTGAGGGGACGAGGCGGCGCTCCTCCCCCTCCCACTCACGCTCACGGCCGCCGTTGAAGAAGTAGGTGACGTGGGCGTACTTCTCGGTCTCGGCGACGTGGAGCTGGCGCTCGCCCGCCTTGGCGATCACCTCGGCAAGCGTCTCGCTCACAACGCGGGGCGGGAACGCCACCGGGTAGTGCCAACCGTCGCGGTACTCGGTCAGCGCGGTTAGCTTGATCTCGGGGGCCTTGCCGCGGGCGAACTCGTCGAACGCCGGCTCCCCGAGCGCCTCGACGAGCTGCCGGGCCCGGTCGGGCCGAAAGTTGAAGTGGATCGCGACGTCTCCGTCGGCCATCCCGTCGTAGTCGCCGATCACCGTCGGCCGGATGAACTCGTCGGTCTGACCGCCGGCGTGCGAGGCCTCGACGGCCTCGGGGGCGCTGGACGCGCGCGGGCCCTCGGCGTGGGCGATCGCGTCGTAGGCGAGCTTGGTCCGATCCCAGCGGCGGTCGCGGTCCATCGCGTAGTAGCGGCCGCTGACCGTCCCGACGCTCCCGGCATGGCGCAGCCAACGCTCGAGCTCGCGGATGTACCCGGCGCCGCCGGTCGGCGGGGTGTCGCGCCCGTCGGTGAACGCATGGACCACGAGGTCGGGGACGCCTTCCTGCGCGGCGAGCTCGATGCACCCCTCGATGTGCTCCCAGCCCGAGTGAACTCCGCCGTCGGAGACGAGCCCCATCAGATGGAGCCTGCCCCGCGGGCCCGCGCGCGCCGCCTCGCAGGCAGCCTTGAGGGCCGGGTTCTCGAAGAAGCTCCCGTCGGCGATCGCATCGTCGATCCTGGTCAGGTCCTGCATCACGACCGACCCCGCGCCGAGGTTGAGGTGCCCCACCTCGGAGTTGCCCATCTGGCCCTCCGGCAGCCCGACATCCCGCCCGCTGGCGGAGAGCGTGGTGTGCGGATACCCGGCCCAGAGCTCGTCGAAGACCGGTGTCTCGGCCTGGCTGATCGCGTTGCCCGGCCCGGCCGGCGCGATGCCCCACCCGTCGAGGACGATCAAAGCGAGACCCGGCACGGGCAAGCTCTGAGGCCCCCGCGAGATCACCGTTCACCCTGGCCCGAACCAGCGGCGAAGCCGCCGTGCAAACCGGGCGGCAGGCCCAAGCTCGTTGAACCCGACGACTCCGACCAGGAGTCGGCGGTTGCAAGGGCGATTTCCAAGAAATCGTCTGGTAAGAGGCTGGCCCCGCCGACCAGGGCGCCGTCGACCGGCTCCGCGGCGAGCAGCTCGGCCGCGTTGGCGGGCTTGACCGATCCTCCGTAGAGGATCCGGACCTGCTCGGCCGCCCCTCGATCGCGAGCCGCGATCAGCGAGCGGATGAACGCGATCGCCTCGGCGGCCTGTTCGGCGGTGGCATTCCTGCCGGTGCCGATCGCCCAGACGGGCTCATACGCAACCAGGATCCCGGCCAGATCGCCGTCGGCGACCTCGGCGAGGTCCTGCTCGACCTGCCGTCGGAGGACCTCCTCGGTCCGCTCCCCTTCGCGGTCGGCGAGCGTCTCTCCCACGCAGAGGATCGGGACCAGGCCGGCGCGAAGCGCCGCCGGCACCTTGCGCGCCAGCGCATCGTCGGTCTCGGCGAAGAGATGGCGGCGCTCCGAGTGACCCAGGACCACCGCGTCGACGCCCACCTCGACAAGCATCTCGGCCGAGAGCTCGCCGGTGAATGCCCCGTGGGACTCGTAGTGCATGTTCTGGGCGGCGACGCGGATCCCGGTCCCGGCGCAGCGCCCCACGGCGGTCTCGAGCGAGGTGAACGGAGGGCAGATCACGAGCTCCACACGGGCGAGGCGCTCGGTCGCGGCCGCCACGAATCCGTCGAGGAAGGCCGCCGTCTCGGGCCGCGTCTTGTGCATCTTCCAATTGGCGGCGATCACCGGGGTTCTGTCTGGCATCGGTGCGTTCTCTCTAGCTTCGGCTTCCGACCTGGTCGGCACCCATCAGCGCCTCGACACCCGGGAGCTCACATCCCTCCATCAGCTCCAGCGACGCCCCGCCCCCGGTCGACAGCCAGTCGACCTGCTCCGCGAGGCCGAACGCCGCCATCGCCGCCGCCGAGTCGCCCCCGCCGACCACCGTGGTGCCGGGAGCCGAGGCGATCGCTTCGGCGATCGCCCGAGTGCCGGCGGCGAAGGGCTCGAGCTCGAAGGCGCCCATCGGGCCATTCCAGAACACGGTGCCGGCCGCCTCGATCCGCTCCGCGTATCCGGAGGCCGTTCGGGGGCCGATGTCGAGCCCCATCCAGCCGTCCGGGACCTCCACCCCATCCACCTCTTCGACCTCGGTCGCCGCGTCGAAGGCCCTCCCGATCACCAGGTCGACGGGCAGCTCGAGGTCGCAGCCGCGCTCACGCGCGAGCCGCAGCGCGTCGCGGGCCAGCTCGACGCCGTTGGGCTCGACCAGGGAGTCGCCGGTTCCGATCCCCTGGGCGCTGAAGAAGCTGAAGCACATCGCGCCGCCGATCAGGAGACGGTCGGCGGAGTCGAGAAACCGCTCGATAACGCGAACCTTGTCGGTCACCTTGGCGCCTCCCAGGACCACCGAGAGGGGCCGGACGGGGTCGTCGCGGACCGCGATCAGCTCTCGGACCTCGCGCTCGAGCAGGAGCCCGGCGTAGGAGGGAAGCAGGCGCGCGACGCCCTCGGTCGTCGCGTGGGAGCGATGCGCGGTCCCGAACGCGTCGTCCACGTACAGGTCGGCGAGCGCCGCGAGACCGCGGGCCAGGTCAGGATCGTTCGCGGTTTCGCCGGGCTCGAAGCGGCTGTTCTCGAGCAGCAGGACATCGCCCTGCTCGAGGTCGGCGGCGAGCGCCTCTACCTCGGGGCCGGCCACCTCCGGAGCCAGCTTCACCGGGGTTGCGAGAAGCTCGGCGAGGCGCTCGGCGACGGGGGCCATCGAGAGAGCCGGGTCATAGCCGTCCGGACGATCCAAATGGGACACCAGCACCACCGTCCCGCCGTGGTCTCGGACCAGCTCGATGGTGGCGAGCGCCCCACGGATTCGCGAATCGTCATCGATGCGACCGTCGCTCAACGGGACGTTGAAGTCGACCCGGATAAGGACCCGGCGACCCGCCACGGGCGCCTCGCGAACACTCGCCTTGGTGAAGCTCAAGCGATCCTCCGGCGGCGCCGGCGGCGGTCAGCCGCCCTCGCTCGCCACCATCGCGGGCTTCGGCTCGAGGATCTGAGCCGCGAGCTCCACGCAACGGTTCGAGTAGCCCCACTCGTTGTCGTACCACGAGACGGCCTTGACCATGGTGCCGTCCATGACCATCGTCTGGCCCGCATCGAAGATCGACGAATGGGGGTCCTGGACGATGTCGGTCGAGACAATCGGATCCTCGGTGTAGGCGAGGATTCCCTCCAGCGGGCCCTCGGCTGCATCCCTCGCCGCGGCGTTCACCTCTTCGACCGTGGTGGGCCGGCCGACCTCACACACCAGGTCGACGATCGACCCGGTGGCCACCGGCGCTCGGATCGCGAGGCCGTTCAGCTTTCCCTGGAGCTCCGGGAGCACGAGCCCCACCGCGCGCGCGGCGCCGGTGGTCGTCGGGATCAAGTTGATGGCCGCCGCCCGGGCACGCCGCAGATCCTTGTGGGGCATGTCCTGAAGGCGCTGATCGGCCGTGTAGGCGTGGATCGTGGTCATCAGGCCGCGCTCGATGCCAAGCGCCTCGTTCAGGACCTTGGCCAGCGGCGCAAGGCAGTTCGTCGTGCAGGAGGCATTGGAGACGATGTGATGGCTCTCCGGGTCGTAATCGCGCTCGAAGTTGACGCCCAGCGCCACGGTTATGTCGGGATCGGTGGCCGGTGCCGAGATGATCACCTTCCGGGCCCCGGCGGCGAGATGCTTGGCGGCGTCGTCGCGCTTCGTGAACAGGCCCGTTGACTCGATCACCACCTCGACTCCCAGGTCACCCCACGGCAGCGCCGCCGGATCCCGTTCGGCGAGCACCTTGATCTCGCGTCCGCCCGCGCTGATCGCCCCGTCACCCGGTTCGACGGGGTCCGGAAACCGCCCCAGGACGGAGTCGTACTTGAGCAGGTGAGCGAGCGTCGCCGGGTCGGTGATGTCATTGACGGCGACGAACTCGAGCTGGGATCCGGCTTCGTGAGCAGCTCGAAACAGGTTCCGCCCGATCCTGCCGAACCCGTTGATCCCGACTCTCACCGGCGCCATCTTCCCTCCTTGCTCATCATGCCTGATTCATGCCCGCCGCCAGCTCGATTCGCGGCCGATGCACGTCAATCGAGCGGGCCGGGGAGCGCTTCGGACCATACCGGGGGCGGTTCGGGAAGGCGTCGCCAGTCGCGCCTCGGCCGGCCCGATCGGCCGCCGTTCGAGCCTACCCGCGGGGCTCCCATCGAAACCGCCGCAGGGCGATCGCCAGCCCTACGAGGCCCCAGGCGGCGACGATCGCGAGGTCGCCCAACTCGAACCCCCCGGCGGCGGTCGAGGGATCGAACCCCGCCAGGAGGGCGTCGAACAGATGGCGAATCGGAAACACGTCGGCGATCGCGAGCACCCCGCTCGGGATCTCGCTTTCGGGGATGAACACGCCGGAGAGGAAGTAGAGGGGGAAGACGACGAGGTTTGTGATCGCCGGAGCCGCCTCGCGCGAGGGGATGAACGAGGAAAGCGCCACGCCCAGCGCGCAGAACGAGGCCGAGCCGACGACCAGCGCCGCGAACAGCCCCGCGAGCCGCGACCAGGGGACCGGCACACCGAAGAGAAGCCGCCCCAGGGCGGCGACCAGGACGAACATCAGCAGCGAGGTGACCAAGGCGTTGCCGATCCGCCCCGCGATGAACACCCAGCTCGGAAGCGGCGTCCCCCGGAGTCGCTTCAAGATCCCGCCCTCACGCAGGATGGTCAGGCTCATCGCGAGGTTGACCATCGTCGCGGAAACGACCGCGAGGGTGATCACGGCCGGGACGAAGTAGGTGGTGGCATCGATTCCGCCCTGTGCGTGAATGGTCTGGCCGTTGACGATCACTCCGAGCAGGATCAGGAACATGACCGGGAACATCACCGTGAAGAACACCGTCGCGGGGTTCCGCCAGAAGATCTTCTGGTCGAAGCGGAATTGGTGAAGGGCGAGCTGGATCGCGCTCATTCAGTCAATTCCAAATAGACGTCCTCGAGGCTCGGACGGCGTACCTCGAGGCCGGTCAGATCGACGTCGCGCGCCAGTGCCCAGTCGGTGAGCGCGTTGAGGAGCGCGACCGGCTGCCCGGTCCGCAACTCGACCACGCCGTTCGCCGCACGCGAGCCGGAGGAGCCGAGCGCGTCGGCGACCGCCGCAGGGAGGTCCGCCGCGACGGTCCCCGGCGGAAGGCGGAAGCTGATCGACGAGGTGGCGCGCTCGCTCCCGCCGAGCTCGCCCGGTGGGCCCTGGGCGACGATCTCTCCCCCGGCGATGATCGCGACGCGGTCCGCCAGGGCCTGCGCCTCGTCCATGTAGTGGGTGGTCAAGAAGACAGTCTTCCCGAGGTCGCGAAGGCCGCTGATCACCTCCCACGCCTGGCGTCGCGCGGAGGGATCGAAACCGGTGGTGGGCTCGTCGAGAAAGAGCAGCTCGGGGTCGCCGACCAGCGCCAGGGCGACGTCGAGGCGGCGCTTCTGGCCGCCCGAGAGCCGCCCGGCTCGCTGCCCGGCGACCTCTCCGAGCCCGACCAGCTCGATCGTCTCCGGGACCGAGCGGGGCGCGTCGTAGTAGCCCGCGTAGAGCTCGAGCGACTCTCGGACGGTGAGCTCGGGCTGCATGTTGCATTCCTGGAGCACGATCCCGATTCGCTGTCGCCACCGGCCTTCGGCATCCGCCGGATCGGCGCCGAGGACGGTGATCTCTCCGGCGTCGCGCGGGCGATAACCCTCGAGGACCTCCACCGTCGTGGTCTTCCCGGCGCCGTTCGGCCCCAGGAACGCGAACACCTCGCGCCGCGCGACCTCGAGATCGATGCCTCGAACCGCCTCCAGCGCGCCATAGGACTTGTGAAGGCCCCGGACCTCGATCACGGGCTCGCCCATCAGGAGCGATTGTATGGACGCGGAGTGCTCGTTCTGTATCGTGTGCCCCGCCCGGCGGAAGTCGTCGAGGCGGGACAACTGCACCACGATGCGCCGCGCATGGACAATCGCAGTTCTGCTTGCCCTGGTCGCCCTCGCTGCCCAGGGCGCCTCACCCGCGCTCGCCAAGCGTGGGTTCTTCGGCGTCCACTACGCGGGGGGCAAGGTCGGGAAGAAGAACCTGAACCTGATGGACAAAGGCAAGGTTGGAACGGTGCGCAAGGTCCTCTACTGGAACTCGGTCGAGGTCCGGAAGGGAACCTACGCCTGGGCGGCGACGGACGCCCTGGTCGGCAACCTGGCGAGCCGCGGCATCTCGATGCTGCCCGTCATCTACGGCTCTCCGCGCTTCGTCACCAAGCACCCGAACGTCCCCCCCGTCGCCTCCGCGCACAAGCGCAAGGTCTTCCGCAAGTTCCTCGCCCAGGCCGTGAAGCGCTACGGGAAGGGGGGCACCTACTGGAAGGCGCCGAAGCTCTACCGCCACCAGCACCCCGGCAAGCGGGCCCGCCCGATCGAGAACTGGCAGATCTGGAACGAGCCGAACCTCGCCAAGTTCTTCGCCCCGCGTCCGTCCATACACAGGTACGCCACCCTGGTGAAGAGCGCGCGCCGGGCGATCCACAGCGCCGACCACAAGGCCAACGTGATCCTCGCCGGGATGTCGGGCCGCGGGCACCCGTCAGACAAGAAGTTCCTGAACCGCTTCTATCGCCAGCGGCGGATCAAGCGATCCTTCGACGCCGTCGCCGTCAACCCGTACGCGCCGAGCGTCAAGCAGGTCGGGGCGAAGATCAAGCGGATTCGCGGCGTCATGCGGCGCCACCGTGACAAGCGAACCGCGCTCTGGATCAGCGAGATCGGCTGGGGCTCGCACCCGCCGGACCGCTTCGGCCTCAACAAGGGCGTCCGGGGGCAGAAGAGCATCCTCACCAAGGCGTTCAGGATGATCGTCAAGCACCGGCGGGCCTGGCACGTCAAGCGCCTGATCTGGTTCGACTTCCGCGACCCGCCGTCGACCGGCGGAGGGTGCAGCTTCTGCACCTCGGCCGGGCTGATCGGGCACGGGGGCAAGACGAAGCCCTCCTGGCGAGCCTTCAAGCGCTTCACGCACTAGGGCGCGGGCGGACCGCCGCCAAGGACCGCGCGCCCCGTCAGCCCGGCTCGACGTCGCGGTGCACGACCCGCAGCAAGACGTCGTCGTGGTCGGCGAAGTGCTCGGCGATCCGCCCCGCTACGGTCAACGAGCGGTGGCGGCCCCCGGTGCAGCCGATCCCGATCGTAAGGTGCGTCTTTCCCTCCGTAACGTAGGCGGGGAGCAGGAAGTCGAGCATCGGGTACAGCCGGGCGTAGAACTCGCTCGCGAGCTCGCCGGCCTCGACGTACTCCACGACCTTCGGGTCGCGGCCGGTCAGCGGGCGCAGGTCCTCGCGATAGTGGGGGTTGGGCAGGAAGCGCACGTCGAGAACCAGGTCGGCCTCGCGGGGCGGCCCGTTCTTGAACCCGAAGGTGATGATCGTCGCGGCGAGCTTTCCCTGGTCGGCCTTCGGGCCGAGCAGGTCGGTGACAACCCGCCGGCGAAGCATCCCGCCGGTCAGGTCGCTGGTGTCCATCACCAGGTCGGCGGCCTCGCGCAGCGGCCCCAGCACCTCGCGCTCGGCGCGTATCCCCTCCAGCACCCGGCCGTTGGGCGCCAGCGGGTGGCGCCGGCGGGTCTCCTTGAAGCGGTCGAGCAGGGTCGCCTCGTCGGCCTCCAGGAACAGAACCGTCGGGTCGAGCCCCGACTCGGTGAGCTGGCCGAGCACCTCGATCAGCTCCTCGAAGTACTCGCCGCCGCGAACGTCGGAGACGATCGCGGCCCGGCGCACCCCGCTTCCCTCGTGGCGAAACAGCTCGCCGAGAGCGCTGATCATCCGCGGCGGGAGGTTGTCGACACAGAAGTAGCCGCCGTCCTCGAAGGCGGCGATCGCCTCCGACTTGCCGGCCCCCGAGTACCCGGTGATCACCACCAGGTCGACCTCTCTGGGGTCACGGTCGCCGCCCCCGGAGCTCTCGGCGGACCGCTCGCTCATCGTCCCGCCTTGTGAAGCTGGCGGTGGATTCGCCGGGCGAGTTTTCCCGGAATGCCCGGGACCGCCTCGAGCTCCTCGCGAGACGCGCCGACCAGGCGCTCGGGCGATCCGAAGTGGCTCAGCAGGGCCCGTTTTCGAACCGGGCCCACTCCGGGGAGGTCGTCGATCAGGGAACGCGTCATCGATTGGTCGCGCCGCTGGCGGTGGAAGTCGAGCGCGAACCTGTGTGCCTCATCGCGGACCCGCTTCAGGAGCCTCAAGGCCTCCGAGTCACCGCTGATCGCAAGGGGGCTCGAGCGGCCGGGCACGTATACCTCTTCGAGCTGCTTGGCCAGCCCTATCACGGCCGTTCCGCGCTCGGCTAGCGGCGCGAGCGCTCGCATACCGGCCGAGAGCTGACCCTTGCCGCCGTCGATCACGATCAGGTCCGGCAGGCTCGCGAAGCTCTCGTCGCGCTCGTCGTGGGGCGATCGATCCGCCTGTTCGAGCAGGCGGGCCGTGCGCCTGGCGAGGACCTCCTCAACCGAGGCGAAGTCGTCGGGCCCCCGAGGGCGCTCGCCGCGCACCTTGAACTTGCGGTAGTCGGACTTCTTCGGCGCGCCCCCCTCGAACACGACCATCGAGGCGACGGTGTGATCGGCGCCGAGGTTCGAGATGTCGAAGCCCTCGATCCGGATCGGCAGCGAGTCGAGGGCGAGCGCCTCCTGGAGCGCCGACAGGGCGTCGACCCTCTGGGAGCGGCGGCGCTCGGAGCGCAGCTTGTCCTGGGCGAGTGCGAGCCGAGCGTTGCGCTCGGCCAACTCGCGCAGGCGGCGCTTGTCGCCACGCTCGGCGACCCGGACCTCGACCGGACCGCCACGGCGCACCGACAGGGCGTCGGCCAGAAGCGGGGCCCGGTCGCGGAGTGCCGGCCCCACGACCACGAGGCGCGGCACCGCCGGGACGGCGGAGTAGTACTGGGCGACGAACTCCTCTGTCACCTCGGCCTCGCCGCGCTCGCCCTCGTTGGCGAGATAGAAGCCGTGGCGCTCGGCGAGGATCCCGTCGCGCACCTGGAACACCTGTGCGTTCGCGCCCTTCTCCTCCACCGCGACCGCGATCAGGTCGGCGCTGTCGAGGGCGTCACCGGCAACGCTTCTGCGCTGCATCAGGGACCTCACGGCGTCGAGGCGGTCGCGGTAGATCGCCGCCCGCTCGAACTCCTCGGCGGCGGCAGACTCGGTCATCTTGCGATCCAGATCGCGCTCGACGTCCCGGTAGCGACCCGAGAGGAAGTCGATGATCGCCTCGATGTTTCGCCGGTACTCCTCACGGTCGATGTATCCGACGCAGGGCGCCTGACAGCGCTTGATGTAGTAGTCGAGACACGGGACCCCGGAGCGCCGGCCCGGCTCGGGGCCCTCGCAGGTCCGGTACTGGAACAGCTTGCCGAGCAGGTCGAGCGTCTCCCGGACCCGCCGGGCGCTCGAGAATGGCCCGAAGTACACGCGCCCCGAACGGTGGCGCTCGCGGGTGAAGTAGACGCGCGGGTACTCCTCGTCGAGGCTGACGCCCACGTAGGGGTAGGACTTGTCGTCGCGCAGCCGGATGTTGAAGCGAGGGCGGTGGCGCTTGATGAACTGCTGCTCGGCGAGCAGCGCCTCGGACTCGGACTCGGTGACCAGGAAGTCGATCGAGCCGACCCTGCCGATGAACGCGAGCCCGCCCCTGTGCGGTCCCGAGAAATGCGAGGCGACCCGCTTCTTGATCGAGCGCGCCTTGCCGACGTAGAGGACCCCGCCGTCGCCGTCCTTGAACATGTAGACGCCCGGCTGGTCGGGCAGGCGGCGCCGCTGGGAATCAACGCCCGCCGCCTCCTCGTCTTCGACTCCGGGGGCGGCGGGGTCGGTGGTCGCCTTGTCTTCGACTCCGCGGGCGGCGGGGTCGGTGGTCGGCCCGTCTTCGACTCCGCGGGCGGCGGGGTCGGTAGTCGGCTGCTCGTCTTGAATGGCCGCCTGCTCGTCTTCATTCGACGGCATGACTGGATCTTTGCGTCTCGGTATCTCCGCCATGTGAAGAAGGTTAGGCTGCTGGCCAGCTGGCCAACCGACGAGCAGGAGCCCGAATGACCACAGCCACCGCCCCGAGCCCGCCCGAGCTCAAGACCCTCCGCCTCGAGATCGACGACGAGATCGGCACCCTGACGCTCGATCGCCCCGAGGTGCTGAACGCGATGAGCCCGGAGCTGATCGGCGAGCTGGTCACCGCCGCCGCGTGGCTGGCCGACCGCGCTCGGCTGCGTGCGCTGATCGTGACCGGGGCCGGTCGGGCCTTCTCGGCCGGCGGCGACGTCAACTGGTTCAAGCGCGGCCTGGAGGAATCGGGCCCCTACCTCTCGGCCGACGTTCGCCGCGGCGCCGACGTCCTCCACCAGGCGATCGTCGACTTCCGGCGGGTTCCCTATCCAGTGATCGGGGCGGTGAACGGGGTGGCCGCCGGGGCCGGATTCTCCCTGGCGCTTATGTGCGACACGCGGATCGCCTCGGAGGAGGCCTCGTTCGTTTGCGCGTACGGGCGGATCGGGGCCTCGCCCGACGGTGGCATGACCTACTTCCTGCCGAGGATGGTGGGCCCCGCGCGGGCCGTCGAGTTGCTCCTGAACGATCCGCTCCTGAGCGCCGAGCAGGCGAAGGAGATGGGCATCGTCACCGAGGTGGTCACGGGCGACGCCCTGATGGGACGAGCCACCGAGAAGGCACGGAAGCTGGCCGCCAAGGCGCCCCACTACGTGCGCATGTCGAAGCAGCTGATCGCGGCGAGCCTCGACAACACCCTCGCCGACCACCTCCAGCTCGAGCGCCACGGGATCGCCGACTCGATGGCGACCGAGGACCTTCGCGAGGGCGTGACCGCGTTCCTCGAGGGTCGCGAGACGACCTTTACCGGCCGTTGATGCACGCCGCTATAGACTCGCCGCGTACCAGCTCGAAAGGGGACCGTCGATGAGAAAGCTCGTGATCGTCGTGCTCGCGGCCGCCGCCTCCTTGGCACTCGTGGCCTGTGGGAGCAGCAGCAACAACAGCAGCACTACGACAGCAAGCTCGACGACCTCGAGCACGACGACCACCTCGGCTTCCGGCGGCGGCGGGACCATCGCCCTGGCCGCCGACCCGAGCGCCCTCGCGTACCAGCAGACCTCGCTCTCGGCGAGCGCCGGCAAGAACACGATCGACTTCGACAACCCGTCACAGATCGGCCACGACGTCTGCGTCCAGGACTCGAGCGGCAAGGAGATCGGCTGCAGCGACGTGATCCAGCAGGGGAAGACGACCCTGAACGTCGATCTGAAGCCGGGCACCTACACCTACTTCTGCAGCGTGGACGGTCACGAAGCCGCCGGAATGAAGGGCACGCTGACCGTCAAGTAGGGCCTCTGCAAACCGTCGCCTGGCGGTGTCCTCGGTCGATGGTCTTGCTCGCGTAGGTTTCCCTACGCTCGCTTCGGCGATCGACCTGCGTCCTTGCCAGGCTCGGTTTTCGCGGCCCGGCGAAGCTACGGAATGAGGGCGCGGCCGACGGCTTCGGCGACGCACACAGGCTTGTCCTGGCCCTCGCCCTCGACCGTGAACTTGGTGACGACGTGCCACCAGCCCTCGCCGAGCACTTCCACCGAGACGAGCTCGGCCCGCGCCCGCACCCTGGTGCCGGTCGGAACCGCGGCCGGGAAGCGAACCTTGTTGAACCCGTAGTTGATCCCCATCTTGACCCCGGGGTTTTGGATCAGCTGTGGTCGGAAGTAGTCGATCAACGACAGGGTCAGGTTCCCGTGGGCGACCGTGGTGCCGTACGGGCTCTCCGCGGCGGCCCGCTCGCGATCGACGTGGATCCACTGGTCATCCCGCGAGACCTCGGCGAACTTGTCGACGTCCTCCTGGGTGACCTCGAACCACTCCGTCGGCCCGAGCTCCTGACCGACCAGCTCGCGCAAATGCTCGACGCCCTGGACCTGAACCGGCTCCATGCCCGCAGATTATGGGCTCGGCCGACCGGACGCGTACCCAGGCCGAGCAGCAGTGGGGGTCGAAGATCTATCCCTTGGTGGATTGCCGTCTGGAGGGGGGCCTGGGACGCTCGCGGTCATGGCTTCACGGCCTCGAGCACGGACACCGGGGAGGTGGGCGATCTCGCTTCTGGCCCTCATCCTCGCCTTCGCGGGCAGGAGCGCCGCCGAGCCGTCGACGGGCAGCGCCACCGCCGCCCAGCCCCCCAACCTGCTCCTGGTGATCGTCGACGACCAGGCTCGCAACAGCTTCGCGCGGCCCTACATGCCGCTCACGATCAAGAACCTGGTGGACCACGGGACGAGGTTTGCGAACGGGCTGGCGGCCCCGCCCGACTGTTGTCCCGACCGCGCCGGCATCCTGACCGGCCAGTACCCGCACAACCACGGCGTGTTCTCGAACACGCCCGGCTATCTGGCCCTCCGGCACCCGTACAACACTCTCCCCGTCTGGCTCCAGCGGGCCGGATACCGGACCGGGATGATCGGCAAGTTCCTGAACCATTACCGGGGCAACGACCCGGCCCCCGGCTTCGATCAATGGTTCGCCGGAACGGGCACCTACTTCGGCTACAAGGTCAGCGACAACGGTGTCGTGCGTCACTACGGGACCCGGCGCCGCGACTACTCGACCGACGTCCTGACCAGGCACGCGAAGGAGTTCCTGCGAGGCGCCGACCCGTTCTTCCTGTGGCTTGGCTACAACGCCCCCCACATCGCCAACCGGCGCTTCGGGCACACGACCGGCAGGGGCGGCCCCTGCCGAGGGCGCATGCCCCAGCCCCCCACCTCGGCGCTTGAGCGAAGGTTCTCGAAGGCCGAGCTGCGACGCTCCGCCGCGTTCAACGAGCGAGACGTGTCCGACAAGCCGCGACGGATTCGGTCCCTGCCGCGCCTAGACCACACCCAGCACGAGCTGATCGACCGACGGTGGCGCTGCACCCTCGCGACCATGCATGTGGTCGATCGAGACCTGAACAAGATCGTCGCCAAGCTGCGAAAGACCGGTGAACTCTCGAACACGATCATCGCCTACGTCTCCGACAACGGATTCTTCTTCGGTGAGCATCGCCTCCCGAACGGCAAGGGCTTCCCTTACGAGGAGGCACTGAGCGTCCCCTTCGCGGTCCGCGTGCCGCGCGGACTCTCGGCGAGCCCGCGACTGGTCGATGAGGTCGTCTCGAACCAGGACCTCGCGCCGACCTTCCTCAATTACGCGAATGCCAAGCCGTGCGCGGCGTCCGACGAGTGCCGCGCGTTGGACGGACACAGCCTCGTTCCGCTCCTCGGCGGTGGGGGGACCTGGCCCTCAGGACGAGGTGCGCTGGTCGAGATCAACACGACGGCGAGATCCGATTGCGCCTGCGCCTACGAGGCGATCCGCACGCGGCGCTATCTCTACGCGGAGCCCTCGATCGGCGAACGGGAGCTCTATGACCTCAGGAGAGACCCCGCAGAGCGCCAGAACCTCGCCGGCTCCCCCGGCATTCGACTCCGCGAGCAGAGCCTCGCCGAGCGGCTCGACCGCCTGCGCGACTGCGCGGGTCCGACCTGCGAGTGATCTGGCCGGCGCCGGGAGCCGGCCGACCCCCCGGCCAGGCATGATCCCGCCCGCTGCACCATCGAGCGGGATACCGACCCGCGGACGGGCGACAATTGACTCTCAGTGGAGGATGGTGACACCTTCGACCGCTCACCTCGCCCGGAGCCTGAGGCGACGATCGGCTCGGGCACAGTGTTCGCGGGCTACCGGATCGACTCCGAGATCGGCCGGGGCGGGATGGGGGTGGTCTATCGGGCCCGGCACCTGGCGCTCGACCGCGAGTACGCGCTGAAGCTGATCTCGCCCGCACTCTCGACCGACCCTCGCTTCCGGGAGCGGTTCCAGAGGGAATCGCGGCTCGCCGCGTCGCTCGAACACCCCAATCTGGTCAAGGTGGACCACGCAGGCGACGAGGCGGGCAGCCTGTACCTTGCGATGCGCCTGGTCGAAGGAAGCGACCTGCGACGGATCGTCGAGGCCACGGGCCCGCTCGAGCTCGGTCGGGCAGCGGAGGTGCTCGGCGGCGTCGCTGCGGGCCTCGACGCCGCGCATGCGCGCGGCCTGATTCACCGTGACGTCAAGCCCGCCAACGTGCTGATCGAGGACGACGGCGAACATGGGCGCGTCTTCCTGACCGACTTTGGGGTGAGCAGGGTGACCGGAAGTGGCGGGACCCTCACCTCGTCCAACGAGCTCCTGGGGAGCCCCGACTACATGGCTCCCGAGCAGATCGCAGGCGACCAGTTCGACCATCGAGCCGACATCTACGCGCTGGGGTGCCTCCTCTATTTCGCGCTCACCGCCCAGCCGCCGTTCCCGCGCGACAACGACATGGCAAAGCTGTTCGCCCACGGCAACGCGCCCCGTCCGCGACCCTCGGAGCGGGTCCCCTCCCTGCCGGACTCGATCGATCGGGTCGTTGCACAGGCGATGGCCATCAACCCGGCGAGCCGCTATCAGAACGCGGGCCAGATGGCCGCCGATCTCGAGCGAGTCGTCCGGGGCGTCGAGCCTCTGGCGACGCCGCTTCCGAGGGCCCAACCTGCCCCTCCCGACCAGGCTGTGACCCGCCGCCTCGAGCGCCCTCGATCCCGACGGCTGCCGGCGATCATTGCGGCAACGGCGCTGGTGATCGCGGCCGCGGCCGTCGCGTTGGCGCTCAGCCGTGACGGCGCTTCGAACACCACGTCGTCGAACCCGCTCCCCCGGACGGTCGACACCGTCGACATCGGTCGCGGCCCCACCCGCCTCGCGGTCGCTCCCTCGCGCCTCTGGGTCGCGAGCGCGGGCGCTTCCGCCCTTTACGCGATCGACCTGGTCGACGACCAGCAGGCGCGCCCGCCCGTGCCCACGGGCGGCAGCCCGATCTCGGTGGGTGTGGGCTTCCATTCGGTCTGGGCCCTGACCGGCGGCTCGAACGCCCTTCTTCGACTCGACCCGCTGAGCTCCCCCGTCGAGATCCCAGTCGGCGCAAAGCCCTCGGACATCGCCTTCGACAAGCACTGGGCCTGGGTGGCGAACCGCGCCGACGACACCGTCTCGCGAATCGATCCGGCCACCAACGCGGTGAACGCGACGGTCGAGGTGGGTCACCGACCGACGGCGATCGCAGCGGGGGCCGGGGCCGTCTGGGTGGCCAACTCGGGTGACGGGTCGGTGACCAGGATCGATCCCAGCAGCGCGAATGTGGTCGGCGGGCCGATTCCGATCGGCGACGGCGCCAACCAGCTCGCGGTGGGCCTCGGGTATGTGTGGGTGAGTGACCCGTCGAGTGGCACCGTGACCCGGATCGGCCCCAAGTTGATGCACGGCGTCGGGGACCCGATCGAGGTTGGAAATCGCCCGACGGCCGTGGCGACCGGGGTGGGCTACGCGTGGGTCGCGAACGGCGGCGACTCCACGGTCAGCAGGATCGATCCCAGGGCGGGAAAGGTCGCCGGCCCACCGATTCGGGTCGGCCAAGACCCCGTGGACGTCGTCGTCGCGAAGGGCGCCGTCTGGACGGCGAACTTCGACGACTCGACGGTGACTCGGATCCGGCCCTAGTCAGCCGCCGAGCTCGCGCGGCGAGATGGCGCCACTCCTGAGTGCGAGCTCGGCCAGCCGGACTCGCTTCTGGTTCTGGGGCAGCTCACCAACACCGAAGGTCTCGAACAGAGCCCGCAGGTTCGCCTTCACGGCGTCGACGGAGAGAAACACCTCGTCGGCGATCTGGCGATTCGTTGCGGGCGTCGCGAACTCGCCGCCGTCGGCAAACGGACGGCAGAGGGCCACCAGCACCCGGCGCTGCGCATCGCTCACCGGGTGGACCTCGGCGCCTTCCTTGGCCGCGAGCGTCTCGTCGGCCCCGGCCTGCGACGGCGCGCGGTAGAGCATCGGCGTGTCGCCGAACATGAGCTCGTCGCCATCCCGAAGGCGCCTGCGTCCAGCCACCCGCTCTCCGTTCACGAACGAGCCGTTTCGCGACAGGCCGTCGTCGGCGAGCGCCCACTCGCCGCCCACGCGCTCGAGCTCGGCGTGGGCCCGGGAGACCTCGCGATCGAAGCCAAGGCTGACGTCGGCTTCCTCGCTTCGCCCGACGCTGAGGCGATCGAGGCCCTCATCCAGCGCCTGGAGGATCTGTCGCCCCTCTGCGTCCCGGTAGACGAGGAAGGGAACGCCGTCTCGCTCGGCTTCGATCCTCTCCTTCAACTCACCGGCAGTCTCGGCTTCCACGGATGGCCGACCCACGCCGGGAGCATAGGCAGGGCGCGAAGATGGTGGGCGGTACGCCTGGTTCCGCGTCTTCGACTCCCAGCTCTTGACCACGGAATCCGGGTCGAGCGCCCGTCGAGAGGGCTTGATCGGCGTCGGCCCGAACGCTTGGCCCGTCGCAGTTTGATCAGCGTGTCGGAGACCCCATCTCGCCGTGGAACGTGGCTGGTGACGGACCCGCTGAAGGTGCTCCCTGCTCCCTCTCGGTCTGCGTCCGAGCTCCGACCTAGGCTCGCGCCCATCCTCTTCACCCTCACCACTGTGGAGCTTGCGCTCCTGCTGTTCGGCGTGATTCTGGGCGCGACCGCGCTGGGAGCGCTACTCGGCCGTCGGGTCCGTCACCTGTCAGACAGCCTCAGTGAACCGTTCGGCGTCTTGCAGGGAGCGTTGCTCGGGGTCGTCGGGCTGATCCTCGCCTTCGGTCTTTCGCTGTCGCTTTCTCGCTATGAGGACCGTCGCGCCGCCGTTGTCGACGAGGCAAACACAATCGGCACCACCTACCTTCGCGCCCAGACCCTGGCCGAGCCCCTTCGCAGCCGTTCCCTGAAACTGCTCGTCACCTATGACAAGAGCGCTATCCGCCTCTCCGAGTACGTGCCGGGAAGCGCCACCGAGCTGGCTGTCACGGGAAACGAGGATCGGCTCCAGCGCCGACTCTGGGCGCTGGCCGTAAGGGCGCTCGATGCGGAGCCGACAGCGAGCGCACCACGCCTATACGTAGAGACGTTGAACGACATGATCGACGCGCAGAACGTCCGCATCGCCGCCCTCAACAACCGGGTTCCCGTCGCGGTTCTGCTCCTCGAGATATTCGGGGCTTCGGTCGCGCTCGGACTGCTCTCCGCTTACCTTGCGGTCGTCGGCCGAGGCCTCGCCGGGGTGCTGCTCGCCGCGGTGCTGGTGGCGGGCCTGCTCTTTGTGACGAGCGACCTCGACCGTCCGACCCGCGGCCCGATCCAGATCCCCGACAAGGTGCTCAAACAGCAGTACGCGTCGATGCGCCTACCACCGGCGGCTGCTGGTCCCCAGCCGGCGCGATAGGACACGACCAGGAGTCGGGCGGGTCCTGTCAATCCTGACCCGTCTGGAGATCGCCGCGTGACCGGCTCCCGAGGGCCGCTCTGGCGTGGGCTGAGGCCGGTCCGGACGGTCGCCGAGGAAGGAGCTGATCCGACGGCCCGGCGACTTCGAGGGCTTCGGCCTTGTCGAGTTTCTCGACGACCTGAGCCGCCTTGCGGTCACGCATCGTGTGGAGCGTGGGCGGGTGAGCGGCGGCCACCTTACGGCGTCGAGGCGGGCCCCCGGTGGGATCGACGTCGGCTAATTCTGGGTTCGGGGTCTCCCTGAAACCCGGCCTTGCTCGCCCAACCGGTCTCGCCGTGCAAAGGTGGCGGGGCAAACTCCACAACTGGAGGTCGAACACATGGCAGATAGCGTCTATCGCGTCACCGAAGTAGTCGGGGTCAGTTCGGATTCATGGGAGCAGGCGGCGAAGAGTGCCGTCGAGACAGTCGGCCAGTCCGTGCGCGATTTGCGGATTGCCGAGGTCATCCGGCAGGACGTGACGATCGAGGACGGCAAGATTTCCGGATTCCGGATTCGTCTCGGGATCTCGTTCAAGTACGAAAAGGAGTAGAACGCCGCTGGGGGGGCAGAAGGCGCTGGTTCAATCCAGCCCCTGCCCGCCGCGCCGGTTTCCTCGTCACCTGAGCAGGCCGGCCGGATCGCGCCCTGGTGGAGAAAAGTGCGCCGCCAAATCGAAGGGCGACGATCGAGGCGATGCAGTTCACGGTCGACAACAGCCGCCCGGCGTCGGGACGACGACGGGTGCATCGGAGCAGCGACCCGCTCAGTCCACCAACCGCACCTCGAGCGCCGGGGCCGTGAGCTCGCCGGCGCCCCCGAGCAGGCCGATGATGCGGGCGACGTAGGCCTGGGTCTCGGGGATCAAGGGGATGCAGTGGCAGGCGGCGACCGGCGCCGGGCCGGCGTTGTAGGCGGCGAGCGCCAGGGAGACCGAGCCGAACTGGCGGAACAGGTCCGACATCAGATGGGCCTGGGCGTCGATCGCGGCGGGCGCGTCGAACGGGTTCCTGAGCCCGTAGGCGCGGGCGGTCGCGGGCATGAACTGGGCGATCCCCTGCGCGCCCGCGCCCGAGACGGCATATGGGTTGAAGTTCGATTCGGCGAGGACCTGGGCCGAGAGAACGCCCGCCGAGACGTTCCATCGCGAGGCGGCGGCGAGGATCGGCCCACGGAAGCGAGTCGGGACGAATGCAGGCAGGCCGCCGGCCGAGGCGGCCTCCCCGTCGCTCCCCGCGCCGGCGCCGAGGCTGTCGCCCGCCGCCGAGCACGGCGCCGGGCCGCGGATGAAGCCGAAGTGCCAGGGCTCCCACGAGTAGCGCTTCAGGAAGCCGAATCGCGGCGCGTTGGCCGCCAACCACGCGTATGCCGCCGGCGGCCCGAGGTCGAGCTCGGTCGCGCAGCGGTGAAGCGACGTGCCGGGCGGCGCGACCCACCGCGGGTCGGGGTGCTGGGCATAGAGCTGCGCCTGCTCGGCGTCTGACCTGTAGGCCGAGGTGATGGTGAGCGCGATACCCGCGCCGGAGGCCGCACCCGCCATTCGGTCGAACGCCGCGGCGACGTCCGGGCGCATCGGCTTGCCCTGCCGATAGACGAGCGGTCCCGAATAGCCGCCGCCGCTGGCCATCGAAGGGAGCGAGGCTGGCACGGGAGGGGACGCTTCGGCCTCGGCGTGTGCGGAGACGGTGATCCCGCTGCGGGGTCCATGCGTCCGTGCTGCGCCCTCGACCCGTCCGCCCAGCGGAACCGCGAGCCCCACGGATGCGAGGATCTGGGCCCTAATCCGGACCGGGGCAAACGAGGAACGGTCCGGGAAGGTGATCCGCACCCGGCGGGGGTCGACGCCGTTTTGCCTCGCCGCCTTTCCGGCGATGGAGACCGCTCGGGCCAGGTACTCGGACTTGCTCAGGTGGCGCGGGTTCTCGCCTCCGTCGGGAAGGTGCTCCGGCGTGAAGAGCTTCGGAAAGTCGTCGCGCAGCGACCGGGCACCCGAGAGCGCCACCAGGTCGACGCCTCGCTGCGCTCGCGCGGTGCCCGCGGCGGCGCCTCCGATCAGGGCCAGGACCGCGGCGCAGAACAGAACCGCGAAGGCCGCTCCGATCGTCATCGGCAGCGCCTGCCCCCGGTCGGCGAGGAGCGAGGGGGGCGGCCCGAGAAGGCCCCGAGCGAGGCGGGCCACCCGCCGGGCCGCGGCCCCGCCCGCCTCGAGCCCCGCCAGAGCACGGCGTGAGGCGACAAGGCCGAGCGGGCGCGCCGCCACCCGGGCGGGGAGCCGCCGCTCGCGCAGCTCGATCACGGCCAGGGCCGTGAGCGACCGATCCTCGCGCAGGTCGGCGCGGATCAGGCCGGAGCGAAACGCGATCGCCTCCTCGTCCAGGGCGATGGGCCAAAGGCGCGGCGGAAGGTGGACGATCGAGACGTCGGGACACACCTCGTCGAGCGCGGCCCCAAGCTCGCCGAGTGCCTCCTCGCGGGCCGGTAGCCCGAGCCAGCAGAGCCGTCCTCGCGCCGCGGGGCGGCCGAGGCCATGCCGGCCCAGGGCGAGCTCCAGGTCGCGGGCGCTAGCCGAGGCGAGCGTGGTCGGTCCACGGCGGCGCTCGGCTCCGAGCTCGGCCAGGAGCACCCGTCGCTCGCCCCTGGCGAGCGACACGCCGACCGCCGCCGCAACCGCCAGTCCGCCGTCGGCGCCGCCGAGCTCGGTGGCGACGAGCGAGACGGCTCCACCGCCGCCGCGCCCGCGGCGCGACCCTTGGGCGACGGGAATCATCCGCCGTCCGGTCCCGCCACCCAGGCCGAGGAGCTGACCTCCAGCCGCCGGGCCACCTCGCCGAGCGGCGACGGCGGGCGAAGCCGAACGGTCAGCTCTCCCCGATGGACCGCGACGTCGACCCGGTCCCGGGCCCACCCCGGAAGCGCCTCGCGAACCGCCGGCGCCGGCGGCCGGCCGGCCGCCAGGGCCATCGCACCCGCCTCGGCAGCGCCGTCGGCGAGGGTCAGCGCGTAGCCGGTGACGAGGAGCTGCAACGCCACCATGCCCGCCAGCGCGAGCGCGGGGATCCCCGCCAGAACCTCGATCGAGGCCTGGCCACGCTCCCGGGCATCCGGGCGCGGTGCTTCAGCCGGCATCGCCGACTCCGAACCCGGCCCGGGCGGTGACCGGAACCCGCGGCGCACCGGGCACCAGCGACGGGACGCGGACCCGGACCACCAACGCGTCGCGATCGCGGATCGTCGCCGCGTCGCGCAGCGCGTCGGGGAGCGAAGCCCGAGCCGCCCGGCCACCGTCGCCACCGACATAGGCGGCCCGCGCACCGGCGCGCGCCGCCACGCCCGCGGCCCAAAGCGAATAGCCGACGACGGCGAGCTGGGCGACAACCAGGAATGCCACCAGCAACGCGGGTATCGCGGCGATCAGGTCGGCCGAAGCCTGACCCTCGTCTCTTCCCGTCGGCGCCACGATCCGAAGCTAGGCGCGACCCGGACGCGGATTGTGCGCCGAACGCGCCGATACGCGGTCGGCCTCGCGCCATGTGGGTGACGCCGAGGCCCGGAGCGGCGACGGAGAGGCGCGAGCTCGCGCCCTCGCTCAGTAGGTGTGGGCCCGGGTCCAGACGCTGATCATCGCGATCACCGCGCAAGCGACAAGGGTCACCCAGAGGACCGCACCGAGCCCCCCGCCGCCGAGCATCGGACCCGCGCCGGCGACCATCAGCGCGAGCACCCCGACCGACCCCAGGAACACCGCCCGCTGGTCGCCGGGGAGCGTGTCGACTGTGAGCCGATTGCCGCGATAGAGCTGCCAGCCGGCGAACCCGAGGCTGGCGAGGAAGGCCATCGTGAGGGCGGTGATCACGGTCTGCGCCGCCCGGCCGCCCCCCGGCAGAAAGGCCACCGGCAGGGCCACCAGGGCGATGATCGCGATGTTGCGGGCGGTCCTCATTTAGCCGTCATGACGATTATCCCGATCGCCACCGCGCCCGCGACGGCGGCCAGGGCCACGACGCTGAGCGCGACGTACGCCGCCGCGCCGACGGAGCGTCCGTCCCGGCTCAGATCGGCGAACCGGGCCACGCCGAAGATCGCGACCGAGAAGACCAGCGTGACCCCGACCCCGGAGATGAACGCGCCCACGACCGTCTTCAGCAGGGCGCCCCAATCGACCACGGTAGCCAGGGCCATGGCTATGCCGCCGGCGCCGGGAGCTGCTGGCGGCTGCGTCGCGCAAAGACCGCGGCGGCCAGCCCAATCCCCACCACGCTGATGATCACCGGGCCCAGCGCGCCGGTGCCGAAGATGCGCGTCAGCCCGTACGCCAGCGCACCGATCGCCGCGGCCGCCGGGAGGGTGAGCAACCAGGCGGTGACGATGTTGCCGGCAACCCCCCACCGGACCGCAGACACGCGCTTGGCGGCTCCAGCGCCCATCACGCCGCCGCTGATCACCTGCGTGGTCGAGAGCGGAAAGCCGAAGTGAGAGGACGCGAGAATCACCGCGGCGCCAGCGCCCTGGGCCGAGAACCCTTGAGCCGGGTCCATCTTGATGATCCGCGTTCCCATGGTGCGGATGATCCGCCAGCCTCCGGTGTAAGTACCGACCGAGATCGCCGTGGCCGCGGTGACGATCACCCAGGTCGGCGGATCGGCATTCGCGGGCAGGTTCCCGTTGGCGATCAGCGCCAGGGTGATCACGCCCATCGTCTTCTGTGCGTCGTTGGTGCCGTGTGCGAGCGCGAGCAGGCCCCCGGAGAAGACCTGGCCGAGACGGTAGCCGCGGGCGACCGGGCCCGGTCGCTGTCTCCCGGCGACCCGGTAGCAGATCACGATCCCGATGGCGCCCACCACGAACGCCAGCACGGGCGCGATCACGGCCGGGACGAGGACCTTCCCCACCACCCCGTCCCCCAGCACCGCATCGGGGCCTCCCGCGACGAACGCCGCCCCGACCACGCCCCCGATCAGCGCGTGAGACGAGCTCGACGGCAGACCGTAGTACCAGGTGGTCAGGTTCCACGCGATCGCCCCCACCAGGCCCCCGAACACCACCGTGGGCGTAATTGCGCCCGCCTCGACGACGTCCTGGGCGATCGTCGCCGCTACGGCGATCGAGATGAACGCGCCGGCGAAGTTCAACGCCGCTGCGTAGCCAACCGCGATGCGAGGCGGCATCGCCCGGGTCGAGATCGACGTCGCCACCACGTTGGCGGTGTCGTGGAACCCGTTCGTGAAGTCGAACACGAGGGCGGTCCCGACGACGATGACCAGGATGACGTCATTTTGCATGGCGGGCTAGCGACGAAGTCGTGGTAGATGCGGAGGTGCCTGCCGGGTAAGGACGGCGCCCTCGCCCGCCGAAAACGGAGCCGAAGGCGAGGCTTTCGGCGGAGTTATTCAAGCGTTCTTGATGACGATGCCCTCGAGGATGTGGGCGGCGGTCTCGGTTGCGTCCACCGCCCGCTCGAGCCTGAGGAAGATGTCTCGCCAGCGGATCACCACCATCGGGTCGATCCCGTTCGCGAACAACGACGCGACCGCGTCGCGGAAGAGCCGGTCGCCGTCGTTCTCGAGTCGGTGGATCTCGATCCAATACTTTTCCAGATCCTTGAAGCCGCGCAGGTTCTCGAGCAGGAGGGCGAGCTGCTCGCAAGACTTCACGAGCACGTCGGCCATCGCCAGCGCCTGATCCATCGGCGCCTCGATCCGGTACAGGACCATGAAGTCGGCGCTCTCCTCGATGTGGTCAACGATGTCGTCGAGCCGGGTCGCCAGACCGTAGATGTCCTCGCCGTCGATCGGGGTGACGAAGGTCGAGTTCACGCGCTGAACGATGTCGTGGGTGATCCGATCACCCTCCTGTTCGGCGAGGAGGATCTCGCGGGCGAGGTCGGCGCTGTCGGGCCAGTTGTCCACCATCTCCTGCAGCAGCCGCGCGGCCCGTAGCGTGTTCTGGCCCGCCTGGTTGAAGAGGTCGAAGAAGACTCGGTCGCGAGGAACGAGGCTCGGAAACGGCACTGGCGCAAGCTACCAATCGGCAAGGACATCGGCGACGCGCTCCGAGGCCCTCCCATCCCACATCGGCGGGCTCGCCGGACGTCCCGCGGAGGAGCCCTCGCCCCCGACCGCGGCCCGCGCCCGCAGGAGCTCCGGCACCTCCGAGATCCTCCCCGGGTCCAGCCCCAGGAGGGTGTTCGTCCCGGCGCGAATCGTGACCGGCCGCTCGGTGTTGTCGCGAAGCGTGAAGCAGGGAATCCCCAGGTAGGTCGTCTCCTCCTGAATCCCCCCGGAGTCGGTCAGGACGGCGGCCGCCTCGGCCTCAAGTGAGAGGAAATCGAGGTAGCCGACCGGATCGGTGAGAAGGACTCCCGGGTAGTCGGAGCCGTCGAGCATCTTGCGGGTCCTCGGATGGACCGGGAAGAGCACCGGAAGCTCTCCCGCCACGTCGGAGAGGCGGCCCATCGTCTCGCCGAGCAGGGGCCCGTCGACCAGGGCCGGACGGTGGAGCGTGACCAGCAGGTAGCTCCCGGGCTCGACGCCGAGTTTGCGGGCCGCCCCCCGCTCGCGGATCCGATCCTCGAGCGCCACCAGAGTGTCGATCATCGTGTTGCCGACGAACTCCATACGCGACTCGTCGACCCCCTCCGCGTGAAGGTTCTCGATCGCCTCGTCGGAGTGAAGGAAGAGGATCCGGGCGAGGTGGTCGGTGGCGATCCGGTTGGTCTCCTCGGGCATCGTCCGGTCGAAGCTCCGAAGGCCGGACTCCAGATGCGCGACCCCGATCCCCAGCTTCGCTGCGCAGAGCGCCGCGCCCAGGGTCGAGTTGACGTCGCCCGGCGCCACCACGAGGTCGGGGCGCTCGGCGGCGAGGACCGGCTCGATCCGCTCGAGCACCTTGGCGATCTGCTCCGCGTGGCCCCCCGACCCGACCCCCAGCAGGTGGTCCGGCTCGGGCACCCCGAGCTCGTCGAGGAAGACCTCGAACATCAGCCTGTCGTAGTGCTGGCCGGTGTGGACGATGCTGACCGGCCAATCGGGAAACCGCTCTCGAAGCGTCCCGATCACCGGGGCCATCTTGACCAGGTTGGGTCTGGTCCCGAGTACGTGGACGATCCGCATCCGGCGGTCAGATCGCGTCGATCCGCCGCGCGAGCTCGAAGTCGCTCGTCGTCAGGCCCCCAGCCGCGTGGTTGGTGATCGAGACGGTGACCTTGTTCCACGAGATGCTCAGGTCGGGATGGTGCCCCATGTCCTCGGCCGGCTCGACCAGCTTGTCGACGAACCGCACGGATTCGACGAAGTCGGCGAGCTCGAAGGTCTTCTCGATGGCCTCGTCCCGCCGCTCCCAGCCCTCGAGGTCCGCGAGCCGGGATTGGATCTCGATGTCGGAAAGAAGCTCCATCGTCGATCGGCCTGATGGGGCGCCGAACTGGCGCGGAACCGGGCCTCGACCCGGGAGGTTAGTCGCCCCGGGCCCCCGCGTGCCATAGTCGGCCCGTGCGGATCGCAAGCCTCGTACCCTCGGCGACCGAGGCCCTGTACGCGCTGGGGCTGGGCGACCGGGTGGTCGCCGTGACCCACGAGTGCGACCACCCGGCCGAGGCGACGCGGCTGCCCCGGCTGACGCGGAGCGTGCTCCCCGCCGACCTCGAGCCGGGGGAGGTCGACGCCCGGGTCAAAGAGATCACCGGGCGGGGCGAGGCGCTGTATGAGCTCGACGAGCGGGCCCTGGCGCGGCTGGAGCCCGACCTGATCGTCACTCAGGCGCTCTGTGCCGTGTGCGCGGTCTCCTACGACGACGTCAGGGCGGTCGCGGCGCGGCTCGCCTCCGCCCCAGACGTGCTCTCCCTGGACCCGAGGACGCTCACCGACGTGCTGGACGACCTCCCGCGGCTGGCCGCCGCCTGTGGCGAGGCCGAGCGAGGCGTCGAGCTGCGGGCCCGCCTCGAGGCACGGCTCGAGGCGCTGAGCCGCGCGGTGGCCGGCGCCAGGCGAGTGCGGGTCGTCGCTCTCGAGTGGCTCGACCCGCCGTACGCTGCCGCTCACTGGGTCCCGGAGATGATCGAGCTCGCCGGCGGCACGAGCGCGGCCGGCGAGCCGGGGCGTGACTCCGTCGCCACCACCTGGGAGGAGCTCGGCGCGGCCCAACCCGAGGTGGCCGTGGCGATGCCGTGCGGCCTCTACGTCGAGGATGCCGCCGAGCAGGCGCTCGGCCGCCTCGAGGAGATCGACCGGCTCGGCGCCGAGCGCCTGGTGGCGGTGGACGCGGCGGGCTCGTTCTCGAGGCCCGGGCCCCGGCTGGTCGACGGCGCGGAGCTGCTCGGCCACCTGTTGCACCCGGAGCGCGTTCCGGCGCCGTCAGGCCTGGGCTGGCGCGAGCTGACGCCGGCCCCCGGTCGCGTGTAGGCGCGATCCCAGAACATCGAGGGGTGTGGCATTGACGACGCATACGGCGGTCAATCCCGAACTCGCCTCGAAAACCTGCCCCACCCGTACTACGCGACCGCCAAGGCCCCGGCGACGCTGACGATCGCCAGCGCTAGCAGCCCGATCGCCTCGAGCTCGACCGGGCGGCGGGCCCGGCGCTCGGCGAAGACGATCAAGAGTCCGGCCAGCGCCCCTCCGATCAGGCCGCCGAGGTGCCCTCCGATGCTGATCCCGCCGACCCCCAGGGTGAAGAAGAGGTTGATCGCGATGAAGAAGGCGATCTGGCCGGCGAGCTGCTCGATTCCCCGGTGGCGGGCGACGATGAAGGCGGCCGACATGAGGCCGAAGATCGCCCCAGACGCACCCACGGTGAGCGCGCTGGGGCTCAGCAGGAGCGCCCCGAACGACCCGGCCAGCAGGGATACGAAGTAGACGGCCAGGAAGCGCGGGGTGCCGATCCCGGGCTCGAGCAGCGTCCCGAGGATGAACAGCACGTACATGTTGAAGCCGATGTGGATCAGCCCGGCGTGGAGGAAACCGCCGGTCACGATCCGCCACCAGTCGCCGTTCGCGATCGCGGGGCCGTAGATCCCGCCGTCGCTGACGACCCGTCCCCCGGCTTGGAGCGCCCCGGCGCCCCCCGCGATCTCCGCGACGAAGGCCGCGATGTTGATCGCGATCAAGGCGTAGGTCGCCGGTGCCCTGCCGGCGCGCAGCCCGGGCGCCATGCGGCGGACCTGGGTCCGCTCGCTGGCGCACTCGGGGCAGCGCATCCCGACCGGCGTCACCGTCATGCAGTCGGGACAGATCGGTCGCCCGCAGTTCGAGCAGGAGACGTTCGTCTCCCTGTTCGAATGGCGATAGCAGACGGCCATGGCGAGCCGCTGAGCCTACTTGCTACTCGAGTGGCGCCCTGAGAATCGCCGCGGAGGTGGGCTGGGGGCTCCCGCCTCGCGGCTCGGGCGTCACCAGCACCGCCTGGGCGCCGTCGAGGCCGTCGGGGATCGCCGCGCTCGCGGTGTGGTCGGGCCGCGCCTCGAACAGGCTCGAGGGGACCATGGCGCCGTTTCGCTGCACCCACGCCTCATAGACCTGCCCCCGCGCCAGCGTCGGCATACCCTGGAGTCGCAGGATCGCCGAGCCGTCGCGACGCTCCAAGGTCCCGCTGATCGAACCGGCGTCGCTCTTTGCCCTGACGGCGACCTCCGTGACCTCGTCGCTCGACTGGTTTGCCAGGTAGCCGCCCAGCGCGCCGGCCGCGAGCAGCGTTGCGGCCGCGACCGCGGTCGCGGGGCGCAGGAGCAGCGCCCGCCAGTCGCGCCGGCCTCTCGAAGTGCGGGCTTCTCCGGGCTCCTCGCCGGCCTCGGCTCGAACGGTCTCCACCAGCCGGCTGCGAAGCGTCGCCGGCGGCTCGACCTGGGTGACCGCGCCGGGCAGCAGGTCGACCGCGGGACGCAGCCACCGAAGCTGGCGGCGACAGTCCTCGCAGCTTTCGAGGTGGTCGCGAAGCTGGTCGGACTCGTGGTCCGACAGCGCGCCCAGCGCGTACGCGGCGAGGTCGTCGCGGTAGCGCTCGTGGTCTGAGGGGCTCGCGGGCATGTCGCTCACAGGTAGGCCCCCGGGACGTCCTCCTCGGGGATTCCCTCGGCGAGGGTCGCCCTGATCTTCTCGAGGCCGAGTCGCATCCTGCCCTTGATCGTGCCAAGCGGCGCGCCGACCATGTCGGCGATCTCCGAGTGGCTGAAGCCGCCGAAGTAGGCGAGCTCGATCGCCTGGGACTGCTCGCTGGGGAGCAGTCCGAGAGCCTGGCGGAGGCGACCGGCTGTCTCGCGACGGATCGCCTCGGTCTCGGTGCGCTCAACCGCCGGCTCGGTCTCGAGTGCCACCTCGTCGTCGAAGTCGAGCTTCGGAACCGGACGCGCCGAGCGGCGAAGCGCGTCGATCGCCCGGTTTCGCACGATCCCCAGCGCCCACGAGCGAACGCTGCCGCGCGCCGGGTCGAAACGCGCCCTGCTCCGCCAGATCGACAGGAACGCCTCCTGCGTCACGTCCTCGGCGACCTCCCGATCCCCGGAGATCCGATGGGCAAGCGAAAAGGCCGCCCCACCGTGGCGGTCGTAGAAGACCTCGAATGCATCGGGGTCCTTGCGGTCTACGAGGGTCATCAGGTCCTCGTCGGCGAGCCGTTCGAGGGCTGCTGGATGTGGCTTCGATCTCATCCGCTCGGCACCGACGGATGGCGCAACCAGCGCCTCGCGGTCGGGCAAGAAGTGCCTACGGCGCTCGTCGCCGACCGGATCAATCGTCCGCGCTCCCGACCATATAGTTGCACCGGTCAGCTCACTCCCAGGAGGCGCCGCGATCGAGGCATCAAGTCCAGCTCGGCTCTACGCGACGGTGGTCGGGGCCGTCCTGACGATCGGCGGCATCGTCGGCTTCTTCTATGGCGCCAGCTTCGGCTCGCCGGGCGAGGTGAATGACGCGCTCGGCATCTTCGCCGTCAACGGCTGGCAGAACTCCTTCCACCTGGTGACCGGCCTCCTCGGCCTGATCGCCGCCGGGTCGGTGGCCCGCCCCTATGCGCTCGGGATCGGCTTCCTCTATCTGGTGGTCGCGATCTGGGGCTTCGCGGTCGGTGGCGGCGAGGCGGTCTTCGGGATCCTCCCGGTCAACGGCGCCGACAACCTCCTGAACCTGCTGATCGGGGTCGCGGGGATCGGGGCCGGCCTTGCCTCCCGCGAGCTCGCGGCGCCTAGCCCAGACGGCTCTGCTTGAGCACGTTCTCGGCGGTGGCACGCAGCCCCGTCGGCCGGCGGCGGCGTCGCATCCCGACGACCACAAGTGCACCCCCGGCGAGCGTGCCCGCGGCGGCCGCGGCCACAGGCCTGACCCAGTTGCGGGGATCGCCGAGCGCTTCGAGCTCGCTCTCCGAGAGCTCCTCGGCCCAGCTCGACAGCTCGGCGGCGGCCTGTTCGGTGATCGAGGTCAGGGTGCTCTCGACCCGGGTCGCGAGGTCATCGGGGGGTTCGATCGGGCGCAGGGCGTCGGCGAGCAGTCGCTCGAGGTCCAGGTGCTCGGGTTCGGTCATCGAAGCCCCCCTTCGGCCTGTGCCGTCACTGGCTCATCTCCTCCTCGAGCTGCTTGATCGCCCGATGGATCAGGACCTTGGTCGCCCCGTCGGTGCGACCCAGCGCGCGGGCGATCTCGCGGTTGGACATCCCGAGTGAGAAGCGCATGATCAGCGCGTCGCGGCGATCCTCGGAGAGCCGGTCGAGCCGATCCATGACGAGCCGAAGCTCCTCCCTTCCCTCGACGATCTGCTCGGTCCCGTGGGGGTGTGAGGGCGGCTCGACTGCGTCGAGCGCGGCGGCGGGATGGCGCGCCCGGTCGCGGTGGTGGTTGGAGGCGAGGTTGTGGGCGATCCTGATCAGCCAGGGCCGAAGCGGCCTGCCGTTCGACTCGCGGCGGGCGCGCTCGAAGTGCCTGTAGGCCTGCAGGAAGGCCTGCTCGGTCAGGTCCTCGGCGTCGTGATGGTTGCCGACCCGGTAGTAGGCGTAGGAGTAGACGTCTCGGAGATGGGTCCGGTAGAGCTCCTCGAAGGCCCGATCGAGCTCGGCCTTCGCCGCGGGATCGACGCTCGGGCTCTCCTGCTGGGTGCTGCTCACCGCCCAAGCGTAGTCCCCCGGGTGCGACGCGAGCGAGCCGGGCGCGTGCGCGGGATGCCCCACCCGAGGCCATCAGGCGGCCCTCCTGGAGCGTTCGGCGCGCCGCAGGCCCGCCACCCACTCGGCCGGGTCGATCCGGCCCTCGATCAGCGCCGCCAGCCCTTCCAGGCCGGGCGCCTCGTGGCCCGCCGCGGTCACCGCGCGGGCGATCAGCGGCACGGAGTCGAGGCCCTCGGATGCCTGGCCGATCTTGGCCGGGATCTGGTCGGCGGGCATCCCCGTCCCCAGCAGCTCGCCGGCGCGCCGGTTGCGGCTCCCGGCGGCCATCACCGTCGCGGTCAGGTCGCCGACCCCCGCCAGGCCGGTGAACGTCTCGAGCTGGGCGCCGTCGGCGAGCGCGTAGTCGACGCACTCGCGCCAGATCGTCGCGGCGGCGATCCCGGCCGCGTTCAGCCCGTGGCCCTCCGCTGCCGCCGCCGCCAGAGCCGCTGCGTTCTTCGCTGCTCCGGCCATCTCGACGCCGACCACGTCCTCGGTTCGCTCGCAGACGAGTCCCGCCCGGTCGAACACCTCGCCGAGCTGGGCGCGCAGGTCCCGGTCGACGCTCCCCAGGACCAGGGCGGCCATCCCCGCGGCGGCCTCGCGGGCATGGGCGGGGCCCCCGAGCGAGGCGATCGCCCGCGAACGGATCCGCTCGCCCACGTACTCGCTCGGGAGCTGGCCGAGGGGGCTCGTCAGCCCTTTGGTCAAGAGAAGGACCGCGGCCCGCGAGCCGATTCGGTCCCCGAGCGCCCCGACCGCCGCCGGCAGAGCCGCGGACGGCACCGCAAGGCACACGAGGTCGACACCGGCGAGCTCGATGTCCGCCGCGCGCCTAACCGCGATCGACTCAGGAAGTGTGATGCCCGGCAGGTAGCGAGCGTTCTCGCGCTTGTCGGCGATCTCCGCCGCCTTCTCGAGCGAGCGCGTCCCGAGCTGCACGTCCAGGCCCCCACGGGCCAGCAGCACGGCCACCGCGGTGCCCCAGCTCCCGGCGCCGATCACCGCCGCCTTTCGAAGCGGCGGCAGCCCGCCTAGCCATTCCCACTGGAGCTCGACGTTCGGCCAGATCCGCGAGGTTACGGTCGCGGCCAGCGCCGGCGAGGGGTGCTCGGTGCGCGGAAACATCATCGGCGCGCCGATCCGGAGCTTGACCTTGCGGGTGCGGATCCGCCAGCCTCGCCGCACCTGCTCAGTTCCGTGGACCGCGAACGGGACCACGGCCGCGCCCGCCTCGAGCGCCAGGCGGCCGACCCCCCTGCGGGGGCTCGCCAGCGAGCCCGAGCGGATTCGCGTTCCCTCCGGGAAGATGCATACCGTGCCGCCGCGCTCGAGCACCAGGCGCGCGGTTTCCATCGCCGTCTCATCCGACTGGCCGCGGCGGATCGGGAACGCGCCGACCCGAGCGAGGATCCATCCCTGGAGCGGTCGCTCGAAGAGCTCCACCTTGGCCACGTACTGAATCGGCCGTCGCCATGGCAGCGTTGCTCCGATCACGAACGGGTCGAGAAAGCTGCGGTGGTTCGAGACGACGAGCAGCCCACCCTTGATCCCCCGCAGGTGTTCACGGCCGGTGCGCGAGAGGCGCAGCCAGATCAAGAACCCCGGCACGAGGATCAGCCGCGCGAGCAGATAGAGGGGCCAGTTGACGCCATGCCGGCGCGCGTAGGCGTGATAGCGCTGGAATCGCTCCTCGCTGATCACCTCGTCGGTGCGCGGCGGCGTGGACCGCCGCGGGTCCTGGTCCATGCAGATGGGTACACGCCCACGCCAGCGTCGTTACTGCGTGGCAAGCGCGCCTGCGCGAGACGGGTGGATCGCATGCCGGCCCACCCCTCGGGCGTTGGCGCTTTTCAGTCGCCATGCGACCGAAAAGCGCCACCGAAGGGAATTGGAGGAGTGAGCGGCAGCCTTGGAGGAGTGAGCGGCAGCCGGCGGCTACCAGGCCTGCTCGAGGAGCGCTTCGAGCTCGTCTCGGTCGGGCGGGTCCGGCGTGTTGGCCAGATCCGGGCGTTCGAGGATCACGCTGACCGCGATCCCGAGGCGGTCACGATCGGCGCCGAGGTCGCTCAGACGGCGGCGGCCTCCTCCGAGGGCCTGGATCCGCGAGACGATCCGGCCCGGGGTGGTGGCGAGTGCCTCGGCCAGGAGCGAGATCGCCTCCGGCGCCCGGGCCCTCATCGCGGCCATCGTCCGCGGCAACATCGTCGCGTTGGTCTCCGCATGCGGGGTCGAGAGCTCGCGAACGAGCGTCTGGCAGACGACGTGGTGAAGCGCGAACCCGCCGGAGTCGAGGGCGTGGGCGCACAGAAGCGATCCGAGCGCCAGCGCGTCGCGGTCACGCTCCGAGGCCGGAGCGTCGAGCGCCGCCGCGATCAGCTCCGCCCCGCGGCGCGCCGAGAGGGTGGCGACCGGGTTGGCGAGCGGCCCGTACAGGGCCTCGGCGCCGTGGGCGAGGGCGTTCATCGCGCTGGCCCGGAGTCGACGCTCGCCGAGGCTCGTCATCTCGTTCGAGTCGGCCACCACCAGGATGGGGCGAACCAGGTGGCGAGCCTCGCCCTCGTGACCCGCCGGAAGTCGATGGATCGTCGTCATCTCGGCTCCCGAGAGCGTCGTCGGCATGGCGCATACCCGTCCTCCGCGGACCGCCGCGATCGCCTTCGCGACGTCGATCACGCGCCCACCCCCGAGCGCGACGAGCGTCGGAGCGCGAACCGCGTCGATGATCGCCGCCGCGGCCTCGGGCACCCCGCCGCCCGGCACCTGGTGGACGGCGCTCGAGCCCTCCGCCAGCTCGATCGGCGCCGCCCCCAGCGCCCGCGGCGTGGTCAGGAGCTCGAACCGCTCCCAGGCCTGACGGCGAACCAGGTCCGGCGTCTCGCCGAACGTCCCGGCGCCGAACACGAGCAATCGCTCTCCGTCGCGCCAGATGAAATGGGCATCGCTCGTCATCGGCCGAAGCCCGCCCCCGGATTCGAACCGGGACCCCCGGACTTACAAGGTCCGTGCTCTGCCAGTTGAGCTAGGCGGGCGGCACCGAGCCAGGGTATCCGCGGACAGCGCGCCGAGCACGCCTCGGTTCGGGGCGGTCCCCTAGACCTTCACCTCGCGCGAGGCGAGATGGAGGCTGACCTTGCGCTTGACGCGCTGAAGGGCGTTGTCGACCGTCTTCGTGTCGCATTCGAGCCGCTCCCCGATCGCCTCGTAGGAGTGGCCGTCGAGATACAGGGACAGGACCTCGCTCTCAAGCTCGGACAAGACGCTGGAAAGGCACGAGACGAGACTTTGGAGCTCCTCGGTGGCGATCACGCGCTCGGAGGGATCCTCGCTGCCCGGTCCCGGAAGCACCTCCTCGAGCGTGCTCTCGGAGTCCGAGCTGCCCGCGGGCGTCTGCGCGAACGACACGTATTGGTTGAGCGGCGAGTGCTTGTTGCGACTCGCGGTCTTGACCGCGGTGATGATCTGCCGGGTGATGCAGAGCTCGGCGAAGTTGCGAAAGCTCGACTCGCGATCCGAGCGGAAGTCCCGAATCGCCTTGTAGAGCCCGAGCAGCCCCTCCTGGATCAGGTCGTCGGAATCGCCGCCGAGCAGGAAGTACGAGGACGCCTTGAGCCGGACGAAACCTCGGTAGCGACGCACGATCCGGTCATAGGCGTCCGAGCTGCCGCGCTTGGCGAGGGCGACCAGGTAGCCATCTTCAAGCTCAGGTTGAGCCTCCGGCCGGCGCGCGGCTCCGGCGGCTGGGCCGGGGGGCGCGACAGCGGCGAACTCGTGCGTAGGGGTCGGTGCGGCCACAGGATTCCTCCGTTCGTAGGAAAACCGTGGCGCCCGTACCTCCCCTGGGCGCCTCTCCATTTTTGGGCTCGCCGCGGGCCGAGACTCGACCTTTAGTTAACCCTTATCCGCGGGGAGTGTATGCGCACGGGCGTTGTTCTGTCAACCAGCGGCGAGAATCGCGCACGATCCGTTGCATATCGACCCCTCCGTCCGTGGGCGCTGCTAGGGCTGCTCGCCGTCGCCGCGGAGCGACTGACCCTCCGCTAGTGACCGGCGGGGCGGGGTCGCGGGGTCGCGGGCGCTCCCCGCCAGGGCGCGCTGCCTCGCCGCCTCAAACAGGAGCACCGCCGCGGCCGCCGAGACGTTCAGCGAGTCGACCCGGCCGGGCGACGGGATCGAGACCAGCAGGTCGCAGCTCCCGGCGACCCGGGGGCGAAGGCCCCGGCCCTCGCTGCCCAGCACCAGCACCACCTTGCCGGTCAGGTCGACCTGGGCGTACGGGGCAGGCGCCCCCGCCTCGGCTCCGTAGAGCCACGCCCCCGCGTCCTTGGCCGATCCGAGCCAGTCGGCGAGGTTGGCGACCCGCGCCACCGCGAGGTGCTCGACCGCACCCGCCGACGCCTTGCAGGCCGCGGGCGTGACCGCCGCCGAGCGACGCGACGGGATCACCACCCCGGCGGCTCCGGCAACCTCGGCCGAGCGACAGACGGCGCCGAGATTTTGAGGGTCCTGAATCTGATCCAGCGCCACTACCAGGGCGCTCGGCCCGTCGAGCAGGCTGTGCGGGTCGGCGTAGGGGTAGGGGTCGACCTCGGCCACCGTCCCCTGATGGTCCGGCGACCCCGCCAGCCGGGCGAGCTCGGCCGACGGCACGTCCTTGGTCGTCAACACGCGATGCACCCGGCGGCGCCCGCGCTGGGCTTCGGCGACGGCACGGCGGCCGTAGATCACCTGGGTCCCGCCGCCCTCCGATGCGCCGCTCCGGCTCATCCGCGCGCCCGGCGGACGATCGCACGGAGCACGGCGGGCCCCCTCGCGCGCGACCCCCTGCTCATCGGGACCGCAACCGCACCAGGCGCGGGCCCTTCGCGGTGTCCCTGACCTCGAAGCCGAGCGCCGAGAGCCGATCGCGGATCTCGTCGGCGCGCTCGAAGTCGCCCCCGGCGCGCGCCTCCTGGCGCTCTGCGAGCAGCTCCTGTGCCCGCGGATCGGAGGCCTCGGTCTGATCGAGCAGCGATTCCAGGCCGAGCAGCCACAGCATCTCGCCAAGCGCCTCCGCGACCCCGGCGAGCGGCCTGCGGTTTCCCTCGGCGATGAGCTCGAACAGCGCCGCGAGTGCACGAGGGGTGTTGAAATCCTCGGCCAGCGCGTCGATCACCGCGCGCCGGCGCTCGGCGACGAACTCGTCCTCCTCGCCGGGCGTCTGGGTCGCCGGGAGATCCGCTATGAAGTTGCGGATCCGCTCGATCCGGGCCGCCGCCGCGTCGAGGGCGTGCTCGGAGAACTCAAGCGGCTGGCGGTAGTGCCCCGAGATCAGGTAGGCGATCACCGCCTCCGGGCCGTAGCGATCGAGCGCCGCGGAGAGCTGAAAGATGTTCCCCAGCGACTTCGACATCTTCTCCTCGGCCGTACGGACCATCCCGTTGTGCATCCACAGCCGGGCGAGGGGAGCCCCGCGTCCCGCCTCGGTCTGGGCGATCTCGTTCTCGTGATGAGGAAAGACGAGGTCGATGCCCCCGCCGTGGATCTCGAAGTCGGTCCCGAGGATCTCCTCGGCCATCGCCGAGCACTCGATGTGCCATCCCGGACGACCTTCGCCCCAGGGCGAGGGCCACCCGGTGTCCTCGTCGGGCTTTCGCGCCTTCCAAAGCGCGAAGTCCAGGGGGTCCTCCTTCAGCGACTCCGAGCCAGCCTCCTCGCCCTGGTCCATTTCCTCCGGGTCCCGATTGGAGAGTTGCCCGTAGGCGGGGAAGCTGCGAACGCGAAAGTAGACGTCCCCCCCGGACTCGTAGGCGTGCCCGCGCTCGATCAGCGCCTCGATCAGCTCCACGATTTCCTCCAGCGACTCCGAGGCGAGGGGCTCGGCGTCGGGGCGGCCGAGCCCGAGGCGATCGGTGTCCTCGACGTAGGCGCTCCCCATCTGATCGGCGAGCCGCAGTGAGGGGACGCCGGCCTCTTGAGCCGCACGGTAGATCTTGTCGTTGATGTCGGTGACGTTGATCACCAGCCGCGGCTCGTAGCCGGCCGAGGCGAGGAAGCGCCGCAGGAGCACGAAGATCACGTAGGGGCGCGCGTTTCCGATGTGGATCCGCGAATAGACGGTCGGCCCGCAGGCATAGATGCCCACTTTCGGGGGCGCGGCGGGCTCGAGCGGACGGAGCTCGCCGCTCAGCGTGTCCTTGATCCTCACCTCGCGCATCGCCAGGTGATGCTATTTGCGCCACGCGGAGCGGGCGCGCGCGCCCCGGCGCCGGCTTGCCGCGATCGATCGGAGGTCGAGCCGGCCCTCGCGCTCCGGCAACGTTGCGTCGTGCCTAGGCGAGCTCGCGCTTCAGGACCTTGCCGGTGGCGTTTCGCGGCAGAGAGTCGAGGAACTCGACCTCGCGAGGCACCTTGTAGCGGGCGAGGTTTGACTTCACGTGCGCCTTGACCTCGTCGGCGCTCAGCTCGGCGCTCGCGTTCAGGACCACGAAGGCCTTGAGCCGCTGGCCGAACTCCTCATCGTCCACCCCGATCACCGCGACCTCCTTGACCTCCGCCCGGTCGGCGAGCAGGTCCTCGACCTCCCTCGGGAAGACGTTCTCGCCCCCGGAGACGATCATCTCGTCGTCGCGTCCGTCGATGAACAGCCTCCCGTCCGAGTCGAAGTGACCGACGTCGCCCGACGACAGCAGCCCGCCGAGCGCCTCCTTTCCGCCACCGCCGGTGTAGCCCTCGAAGGCCATCTCGTTCCCGACGAACACCCGCCCGGTCTTCCCCGGCTCGACATCGCAGCCCTCGGCGTCAACGATCCGCACCACGGTTCCCCGGGGAGGCCGCCCCGCGGTCCCCGGCGCGGCGCGCAGGTCTTCGGGGGTCGCGATCGTCGCCCAGGCGACCTCGGTCGACCCGTAGAGGTTGTAGAGGTTGTCGCCGAAGGCGTCCATCCACCGCGTCGCCAGCTCGCCGGGAAGGGCCGAGCCGCTCGCCGCCGTAATCCGCAGCCCGCCAAGCCGGTAGGCCGCCAGGGTCTCGGGCGGCAGCTCGAGGATCCGCTGCATCATCACCGGGACGACGACAAGAGCTGTCGCGCCGGTCTGCTGGGCGACCCGGAGCGTGTCCTCGGGGTCGAAGTGCCGGCGCAGGACGTAGGTCGAGCTCAGCGACAGGCCGAGCACGAAGTGGGCGAACCCCCAGGAGTGAAAGAGCGGCGCCGCGATCACGGTGCGCTCGTGGGCGCGAAGCGGGATCCTCGAGAACAGGGCGGCGAGCGGGCCGAGCGTGTCGGGCTGCGCGCGCTGGGCGCCCTTCGGCGCTCCCGTGGTCCCGGACGTGAGGATGATGAAACGGCCCGACTCCTGGGGCGGGTCGAGGTCCTCGGGGCCACTCGCCGAGATAAGCTCCTCGAGCGTGGGGTCACCGGCCGCTCCGTCCTCGGGCCAGGCGACGAAGCGCTTCAGCCCGATCTCCCGCCCCGCCTCGCGGGCATCGGCCAGGAGCCCGGCGAACTCCTCGTCGTAGATCAGTGCCACCGGCCGCTCGCGCTCGACGACCTCGGCCAGCTGAGGCGCGGCGAAGGCGGTGTTCATGTACAGCCCGCTGGCGCCGAGCTTGGAGATCGCGAGGGTCGCCTCGACGAAGCCATGATGATTTCGGCACATGATCGCGACGCCGTCCCCCTCGCGCACCCCCCTCGCGAAGAGGCCTCGGGCTAAGGCATTGGAGCGCCGGTGGACCTCGGAGAAGCTAAGGCTCCGGCTCTCGTCGATGAGCATCGCCTGATCGGGCTCGTTGATGGCCGACGTGGTGATCCCCGCAGCCGGCGACGCGCCCCAACGGTGGAGCACCGCCAGCATCTGGGCGAGCCTGTCGGGGCGAACGGGACCCAGGACGCCCGCCCGCACGAGCGTTCGGACGTTGAACGGGACTTCGCTGAGGGAGCCCAGCGGGCCGAGCTTTACCCTGCGTCCTATGTAGTCGAGGGGGGCGCTCACGATCTGTGACCGGGCTCGTCGGGTGGCCGACGAGTCGGTCGAAGCTTATGCCCAGCCGGGCCGGTGCGGCTAGTCGAGGTCGACCAGCGCCATCGCCACGCAGGCGATCCCCTCGCCGCGCCCGATCCAGCCCATTCCCTCGTTGGTCGTCGCCTTGACGCTTACCGGCGCCGACAGGGTCTCCGAGATGTTTCGCTCCATCTCGGCCCGATGGGGACTGATCGCGGGGCGCTCGCAGATCAGCGTCGCGTCCACGTTCAACACCCGGCCGTGAAGCCGCCCCAGGGCGACCGTCAACAGATCGATCGAGTGGGCGTCGCGCCATTCCTTCTCGTCTGGCGGGAAGAGCGTCCCCAGGTCGCCGAGGCCGGCGCCCCCCAGGACCGCGTCGATCACCGCGTGGGTGAGCACATCCGCGTCGGAATGCCCGTCGAGACCCTCGTCGTGGGGGACGTCGACCCCCCCGAGGACCAGAGGCCGGCCAGCCGCGAACCGGTGCGCGTCATAGCCGACCCCGACGCGAACGCTCATCTGGTCTCTCCATGGTCCAAGGTCATCCCAGCGGCTCCATCGTGCGACGGCGGCCCTCCAGGGTGACGATCTGCTCGATCCCCCATCCGCGCATCGTCTCAACCGTCGCCTCGTAGCCGTGGCCCACCTCGCCGGGGGAATGCGCGTCGGAGGAGAGGGCGAACGGCGCCCCCGCGTCGATGAGCATCGCGACCAGCGCCGGCGCCGGATAGAGCTCGCCGACCGGCTTTCTGAGCCCCGCGGTCGAAACCTCGACCGCCACGCCGACCTCCGCGATCGCCTCCACCGCCGGCTCGTAGTAGAAGCGCGGATCGCGGAGCGGAGAGGGGCGCGCGGCGCCCCACACCTTGACCAGGTCGGGATGCGCGAGGATGTCGAACAGCCCGCTTCGGGCCGCCTCGGCGAGGGCCTCGAAATAGCGGCGCCACACCTCGTCGGGGTCTCCGGTCGGCTCCCAGACGTCCCAGCCTTCGTGGTCGACGGCCCGGTCTCCGATGAAGTGGACAGAGCCGAGCGCGTAGTCGAGGTCGAGGCCGGCGAGCAGGTTGGCGAGCCTGTCTTCGCGGCCGGGGACGTGATCGACCTCGAGACCGAGCTTCAACGGGGTGGTCCGAACGAACTCGCAATAGGCGTCGAGGTCATCGGTGGCGTTCTCCTCCCAGAAGGGGTGTCGCCAGAGCTCGAGCGCGGCGCTGAACCGGTAGACGTGCTCCGAGCAGCCGAGGTCGTCCACCCCGGCCTCCGCGGCGGCCTCCAGGTAACGCTCGGCGTTCTCGACCGTGAACGCCTCCAGATCTGGCGGCCGGTCGTCGTCGTCGGCGCGCAGGTGAACGTGGTAGTCCGTGAGCATCTTGGCTGTACGCTAACCGGCGCATGGTCGACCTGCGGATGGATGAGTAGCCCGGCCTTCAACCGAACCGCCCGCGACCTGGCCGTGCTGGCCGGCGCCTTCGTCGTCGCGACCGCGATCGCGGCTGCGCTGGGCGCCGCGAACTTCGGTACCGCGCTGGCGTTCGGCCAGATCGGGTTCGCCGCGGCACTCGTATGGGTGCTGCTTCGCCGTTGAGCCGATCGCCCGGGGCACGCGAGGTGTTGCGCCGGGCTCGCGCCGTTCCGGCGGGGTTCGTGACCACCTATGGCGACCTCTGCCCCGGCGCTCCGCGATTCGGCGGGATGGTGATGGCCGCCTGCGACGACGACACCGTCCCCTGGCACCGGGTGGTGCGCGCTGACGGGTCGCTTGGCCAAGGGCCCCCGCCAGCGCCGCCTGCTCGAGGCGGAGGGCGTCCCGTTCCGGGGCGCTCGCGTCGACATGCGGGTCGCGTGGGCGGACGTGGCGGCGCTGGTCGGCTGATACCTCCGGCGCCGGGGCTCGGCCGCTACGGAGCTGCGTGGGGTAGCTAGGTGCGCAAGTGGGATCGAGTGAGTGATTCACCGGAATATGTCCGGTCAAACGCACACTCACCAGCAGTCCGGTGGCTGCCTGGCTCCTTCCCCTACCCGCCCCCCTCACATCCGCTCGGCTGTACTAGCCCCGCTCGCGCAGCAGCAACTCCGCGACGCGCAGGTCGAGCGGCGTCGTCACCTTCAGGTTCGCGGCCGGCGCTGGGTGGATCAGCACCTTGCCGCCGGCCTTCTCGACCAGCGTCGCGTCGTCGGTCGCGGCGGCGATCCGCTGCAGCATCGGCTCCGAGCGCGTCGCGCAGGGCCTGCGTCCTGAACACCTGGGGCGTCTGCGCCGCCCAAAGGTGATCGCGGCTGACGGTGTCCGCGACCGTTGGCCCGTCCCGCGGCACGTCGCCGCTGGGTGAGCGAGCCTCGCGGGCCCGCTTCACGGTGTCGGTCAGCGGCGCCGCGGCGATCACGCCCGCAGCGTCGGGGCGGGCGGCGAGCTTGGCGACCAGGTCGTCGATCAGCCCGGCTGTGACCAGCGGGCGGGCCGCGTCGTGGACGGCCACCAGCTCCGTCTCGACCCGATCGAGTCCCGCGGCGACCGACTGCGAGCGATGCTCACCGCCGGCGACCGCCACGACTCCCTCGCCCAGCTCAGCCTCATGACCCGGCGGCAGCGCGACGATCACCGGCCCGATGCTCTCGGCCGCGGCGAACGCCTCCAGCGACCACCCGACGATCGGCCGCCCCGCCAGCTGCACGAGGGCCTTCGGGCCGCCGGCTCCGAGGCGCTCCCCGGAGCCGGCGGCCGCGATGACCGCCGCGGCTGCTGGACGCTCAGGCAGACGCCGCGGCGCCGAAGCGCTCCTCGAGCAACTCGTCGAGGTAGACCTCGGCTCCCTCCTCATCCTTGCCCAGCGCGTACATGAACTCCGACGCGAGGATCTTCTTGGCCCTCGTGTACATCTGCTTCTCTCCGGTGGAGAGGCCCTTCTCCCATTCCCGGATTGCCAGGTTGCGGACCACCTCGGCCAGCTCGAAGACGTTCCCTGTCTTGATCTTCTCCCGATTGTGCTTGAACCGCCGATTCCAGTTCTTCGGCATGTCCGAGACCTCACCGGTCAGCACGGCGATCACCTTCTCGACATCGTCCCCGTCGATCACCCGTCGCAAGCCCGCCCGGTGAGCGTTCTCGCACGGCACCATCACGGTCATGTCGTTGTGGAGGATCTTGATTGTCAGGTAGTCCCGCTTCTCGCCGAGGAGGTCCTTGGTCTCCTTCTTCAGCACCACACCCGCCCCGTGGTGCGGGTAGACGACGTTGTCGCCCACCTCGTAATTGCATTCGACGGGAACGAGCTCGTGCTCGATCTCGGTCGCTTCCTCGGTTGCTAGCTCAGGAATGTGGGCCTCCTTAAGTCGAGACGGCCGCGAGTCGCGGCCGTCTGGTTCACGGATATCGGTCGACGATGTCGACCTCTTGCAAGGTCCGAAGACCCTCGCGGATCTCCCTCGCGCGGGCGGCCCCGACCCCATCGACGGACTCGAGCTGCTCCTCGTCCGCGTTGATGACGGCGTCGAGGTCGCCGAACCTGTGGACGATCTTCTGGACGACCAGGCGCGGCAGGCGCGGAATCCGCGACAGCGCGCGGTACCCCCGCGGCGAAACCTCCAGGTCCATCGTGCTCGTCTTGCGGTCGTAGCCGAGAAGCTCGGCGAGGCATCCGAAGTCCAGCAGCTCCTGGTGTGGCAGCGCGGCGAGCTCGGCCAGCGTTCGCTCGAGCTTCTCCTCCGACTCGAGGATGTTGTAGTCGCGCACCAGCGCGGTGCGATCGCTCATCACGCCGACGAGCGTCTCCTCGAGCTGCATCTCGATCAGGCGGCCCTCGGTGCCGAGCTCGATGATGTATCGCTCCACCTCCGCGGCCATCCTGGTCACGAGCTCGGCGCGCTGGATCACGGCGAGGACGTCGTGAAGGGTGCAGCCGCCGAGGAACTCGAGGCTGGTCAGGCGAGCCGAGACCTGGTCGAGCCGGGACCGGTACTTCTCCAGCGTCGCAAGCCCCTGGTTGGCCTTGGAGAGCACGGTTGGGATGTCCTGGAGGATGTACTTCATGCCCTCGACGTAGAGGGAGACGACGTCACGACGCTGGGAGATCGCGATCACGAGGGCGCTCGTCTGCTTGGAGACCCGCTCGGCCGTGCGGTGGCGGGTCCCGGTCTCGATCGAGAGGATGGTCGGATCCGGCATCAGCTGGACGTTCGCCCAGCAGATCTCCTGGGCGGCGGGCTCGAGCACGATTGCCCCGTCCATCTTCGCCACCTGGTAGAGCAGGGCCGGCGTGTAGTCGATCCCGAGCTTGATCCCGCCGCTGAACAGGAACGAGACGTCATCGAGCTCCGCGATCAGGATCAGGCCACCCGTGCGGGCGTGAATGATGTTGTCGATCCCCTCGCGGAGCGCCGTGCCGGGAGCCACCATGTCGAGCGCCCGGAGAAGCCGGGGATCGAGACGGGCCTCAAGCTCGTGCAGCTCATCCCCGACGTGCGAAGCCATCCCCAGCCATGATCGCAAACGGCCCTGATTCGTGCCGCCCGCCGAATCCCGTGTGGAGAGGTCGGGTTATGCGCTGTCAACCCCATGTCTAGGCCCAACGGCGACTCGGCGCCCTCACCCGGCCCGTGTTCAGGCGGCGCGCCGCACCGCGCCCGGGCACTTGGCGCGCCTAAGGGCCGCGGTCAGCGTCGCGAGGCCCTCGAGGCCGGCGACTGCCTCCGCCGACTCCGGGCCGAGCACCGGACCGAGCCCGAACTTGTCGGCCTCGGCGACGCGGCGCTCCGGATGGGCGACGAAGCGCAGCTCCCCCGTAAGGCCGACCTCACCGAAGCAGGCAAGCGGCCTCCTCTCCCCCGGGCTCAGCGCCTCGCCACGGTGTGCCGATGCGAGAGCCAGCGCGATGGCGAGATCGGCGCCCGGCTCCTCAACACGGACCCCTCCGGCGACGTTCACGAACACGTCGGCGCCGGCCAGCGGCGGCCCCCCATGCCTGGCGAGGACGGCGATGATCATCGCGAGCCGGTTGCGGTCGATGCCGGTGGCGACCCGGCGAGGGGGCGTGATCTCGGTCGGCGCCACGAGCGCCTGCACCTCGACCAGCAACGGCCGGGTTCCCTCCATCGCGCAGAGCACGCAGGAGCCCGGCGCCCGGGTCGCCTCGCCGACGAAGCGCGCCGACGGATCGGCGACCTCGACCAGACCGCCGGCCCGCATCTCGAACACGCCAACCTCGTTGGTTGCTCCGAAGCGATTCTTGAGCGCCCGCAGGGTGCGGAAGCTCCGCTCGCGCTCCCCCTCGAACAACAGGACGCAGTCGACGAGGTGCTCGAGGACCCGGGGGCCCGCGACGGAGCCATCCTTGGTGACGTGGCCGACCAGGATCACGGCCGTCCCGAGCCGCTTTGCCACCTGCATGATCGCGCCCGCCGCCTCCCGCACCTGTCCGACCGTTCCGGGGGCGCCGGTCATCGCCTCGGTGTGCAGGGTCTGGATCGAGTCGATCACGCACACGTCCGCGCGCTCCGCTTCGAGGGTCCCGAGCACCGCCTCGACCGATGTCTCCGCCAGGACCGGCACCGACAGAGCGCCGGCGCCGAGCCGCTCGGCCCGCAGTCGGACCTGCGCCGCGGACTCCTCACCCGATACGTACAACGTCCGCCGGCCCCCCTCGGCGAGGTTGCCGAGCGCCATGCCGGTCAGGGTGCTCTTGCCAATCCCGGGCGAGCCGCCCAGGAGAACCAGGGACCCGGGAACCAACCCGTCGCCGAGCACGCGATCGAGCTCCGCGATCCCGGTCGCCAGCCGGTCGACCGCGGGCGGCTCAACCTCGCGGAGCGGCACCGGCCGGGCGGCAGGGCCCCCGCCGGTCCCCTCCCCGCTCGAGCGACGGCTTGACCGCGTCTCGGGTCGGAGCGCCTCGACCAGCGTGTTCCACTCGCCACAGCCCGGACAGCGCCCGCCCCAGGACGGAGCGACGTGGCCGCACTGCTGGCAGGCGAACTGGGTCTGGCGTCGCGGCATGGGATCTCCAGACTAGGAACCCCGCGGGACGGTTCCGCGGTCGAGCCCCTCCAGCCCGGATAGGGTTGCTCGCAGGCGGAGGCCAAACCGCGCGAACGAGGAGGGCCCAGATGGGAAATGACCGACTGGCTCGCTACGGAGCCGCCACCGGGATCGTCTTCGTGATCCTCCTGGTGATCGGGTTCGGTGGCCTGGTGCTGCCCAACGCTCCCCACAGCGATGCCTCCGGGCAGGCGTGGGCGACCTTCTACGTCGACCACCAGACGCGCGTCCAATGGGGGATCGTCGTGCTGGCGGCGGCGCTGTTCTTCTTCCTCTGGTCGCTCGGCAGCCTGCGGAGCGTCTTGGCCGAGGCCGAGGGTGGCGCCGGCAGGCTCGCTTCAGTCGCGTACGGCTCCGGCCTGGTCAGCGCCGCCTTCCTCGTCGTGGGTGGCGGGGCGATAGCGACCGCCGCCGTCCGACCCGACGAGCTCGACCCGACCCTGACCAGGGCCCTGAACGATTTCGGGGTCATGGTGGGGGTTCCGGCCGTCGGCGCCTTCACGGCGTTGTTCGGCGCCACCGCGATCGTCGGCTACCGCCACAAGGCATTGCCTGCCTCGGTGGCGGGGGTCTCAGCGCTCGCCGCCGTGCTCCAGCCTCTCGGCCTGGGCACGGCACTGACCGACAGCGGGGCCTTCGCCGCCTCGGGGGTGCTGGGGGGTTTCATTCCCTTCCTGAGCTTCGTGATCGGATACCTGGCGATCAGCATCGGGTTGATGCGACGCTCCACACCGGCCGGGTAAAACCGAGCCTAGATCCCGTAGATCTCGGCGGCGCGGTCGCGCAACTGGCGCACGTACGGCTCCACCTCTATCGGCCCGCCGACCACCCGCTCGACCAGCTCGCCCGGCATCAGCTTGGCGCCTTCGCGGTAGATGCGCTCCGCGAGCCAGTCTCGAAGCGGCTCGAGCTCCCCGGCCGCGATCTGAGCATCCAGATCGGGAAGGTCGACCGCGACGGAATCCCAGATCTGCGCGGCGAGCAGGTTGCCCAGCGAGTAGGTCGGGAAGTATCCGAACGCCCCCCCGGCCCAGTGGACGTCTTGGAGCACGCCCCTCGCGTCGTCGGGAACCTCGAGGCCCAGGTACTCGCTGACCCGGGCGTTCCAGGCGTCGGGGAGCTCGGCGGGCTGGATCCGCCCCTCGAACAGCTCCACCTCGAGCTCGAAGCGAAGGACGACGTGCAGGTTGTAGGTGACCTGGTCGGCCTCGACGCGAATCAACGAGGGCTCGATCCTGTTCGCCGCCCGGTAGAGGTCCGCCGCGTCGAATCCCGCGAAGTGGTCGGTGAACAGCTCCTTGAGGCGCGGCAGGAGGAGCTCGAGGTAGGGGCGTCCCCTCGCGACCCAGTTCTCCCAGAGGCGGCTCTGGGACTCGTGGAACCCCAGCGACGGCGCGGCACAGAGCGGCGTGCGGTCGAGGTCCTCGCCGAACCCGTTCTCGTACATCGCGTGACCGGCCTCGTGGACCACCGACCACAGCGCTGTCCCGATGTAGCCGGGGTCGTACCGCGTGGTGATCCGAAGATCGCCAGGCGAGATCGCGGTCGCGAACGGGTGGACGGTCGGATCGAGACGCCACGCATCGGCCGCGAGCGGCAGGCCCCGTACCACGTCTCGGGCCAGGGCCTCCTGGGCGCCGAGGTCGAACTCGCCGTGCAGGCACGAGTCGTCGATCTGGTCGCGGGCGACGACCTCGGCGACGAGCGGCCGGATCGCGTCGCGGAGCTCACCCAGGATCTCGGTGAGCTGCGCGGTCTTCATCCCGGGCTCGAAGTCGTCGAGGAGGGCGTCGTAGGGATGTTCGAAGCTCCCGAAACCGTCGAAGCACTCGATGTAGCGCCTTCGAAGCTCGATGTTTCGCGCCAGATGGGGCAGAAAGCCCGCGAAGTCGGAGCGTTCCCGGGCGCCGACCCAGGCGTGCTCGGCCAACGACGCGCTCCGGGTCATCTCGCCGCGCAGCTCGGCGGGGACCCGGCGGGCCTTCTCCCAGTCGCGGCGAGCGACCCTGACGAGGCTCGCGTCGGTCGAGTCATACGGGAGGCCGTCGATTTCCCCGGCCGCCGCCTCGATCACGCCCCCGAGCTCGTCCGAGACGAGCTTCGCGTGGGCGATGCGGGCCAGGGTCGCGAGCTGCTCGGCTCGCGCCTCGGCGCCCGCCGCGGGCATCATCGTGCGCTGGTCCCAGTCCAGAAGGCCCTCGGCGCGCCCCAGGTCGCTGATCTCCGCGAGCCCCTCGCGCAGTTCCTCCAGCTTGGTCGGCATGGGGGCACGTTATCCAGCCCCGGCCGCGGGCATCGAGCACTCGGAGTCGCGATCGACGACCAAGGTCGCTCGATCCCCAGCTAGAGATGGAACCTCCGGTGGTCCTGTCGGTGGCGGAGGTCGGCCGGCGGCGGTTCGGCGACGGCTTGCCCGGGCGAGGGCGCCTTGCCCGAGCCGACGAACATCCACGTCAGCACCGTCCCGATCGCAACAAGCCCCACGAGGACCCAGTTGGAGCGCCCCAATGCGACCGCGAAGCTCTGGTGCTCAAGCAGGCTTTGGAACACGGCTCCCGTCGCGGCAAGCCCCAGAGCGCCGGCGATCACCCGATCCATCGCCAGGACCCCCGATGCGATGCCCCTCTTTTCGGGCGGCATCACGGCCATCGCCGCGCTCGACATCGGCGCGTAGACCAGCCCGAGAGCGATGCCGAACAGCAGGTATCCCGGCAGCACCCGGGCATAGCCGGAACAATCGGAGGTCTGAGTCAGGAAGATCAGGCCGGCGAGCCCGCACAGCATCCCCGCGGTCATCAGCAGACGGGCGCCGAAGCGGGCGATCAGGGTCCCCGCGAGCGGGGAGATGACGATCATCGGCGCGGTGACCGGCAGAATCAGCAGCCCTGTCGCGGTGGCCGAATAGCCGAGCCCGTCCTGCAGGTACTGGGGCTGGAAGAAGATCAGGCCCCAATAGGCACCCACCAACGCGAAGGCGGCCGCACTGGCGCCGAAGTAGGGGCCGTTGCGAAACAGGGAGAACTCGACGATCGGCTGGGCGACCCGATGCTCCACCAGCCAGAAGGCGACCAGCAGCGCCAGGCCGACCGCTCCCAATCCCAGGGTTCGAACCGAGGCCACGCCCCACTCCGTGGATTCGACCAGCGGCAGGACGACGGCAGTCAAGCCGGCGGCGAGGACCACCAGGCCGGCGACGTCGAGCCGGTGGGTCGCGGTTTCGTCCCGCGTCTCGGCCACCACCGAGAGCATCACGAGAGCCCCGCAGGCGAGTACCGGGATGTTGATCCAGAAGATCAGCCTCCAGTCGAGATCGACCAGCAGGCCGCCGATCAGCGGGCCGACGGCCAGCGCAAGGGCGGAGATCGCCGCCCAGATCCCCAGCGCTCGGGCCTGGCGCTCGGCCGGGAAGGCGTCGCAGACGATCGAGAGCGACAGCGGCAGCATCGCTGCCGCGCCGATCCCCTGGACGACCCTGCCGGCGATGATCGCGCCCTCGCTCCATGCCGCCCCCGAGAGCACCGAGCCGCCCGCGAAGACGACCAGCCCCAGCGTGAACACCCTCCGGCGGCCGAACATGTCGCCGAGTCGTCCGCAGGTCACGACTAGCGCCGCGATCACGAGCAGGTAGCCGTTCATGACCCACTGCAGCCCGCTGGCCGACATGCCGAGATCACGCCGGATCGACGGCAGCGCCAACGCGACGATGGTCGAGTCGAGCATCAGCACGAACAGCCCCGTGCAGGCACCAGCCAGCGTCCACCAGGCGCGGCGCTGGTCGCTGACCCGGATGCTCAGGCCTTGCCGCCCTTCGAGACTGGGAGCGCGCGCACCTCGATCGCAGCCGCGGTCAAGAGGAGGCTGACGTTACCTGCGAGTGCGGGCGGAAACTGCCGCCGCGGGGGCTACTCGGGCTTCGGAGTATCGGGCTCAGGGCCCTCGGGCGCCGAGTCCGCCGGCGTGGGGTCATCCGGCTGGCCGTCCTCCGGCAAGCGCTCGGGCTCGGGGCCGCCATCGTCAGGCCCGTCGCCCGCCTTGGCGGCGACGCCGACCGGCTCGCGCTTCTTGGCCTGGCGCTTCTTCGGCTTCACGAGCTTCAGCTTCAGCGGGCGCTCGTCGTCGTCGCCGGTCGGATCGCGCTCAACGAGGACGGTGGTTCCGGGGACGATGTCGCCTTGTCGGAGCACCTCGTCCGCGAGCGGATCCTCGATGTAGCGCTGGATCGCCCGGCGCAGCGGCCTGGCTCCCATCGCCGGGTCCCACCCGCGGTCGACGAGCAGGTCCTTGGCTTCGGCATCCAGCTCGAGCTGGAGCTCGTGCTCGGCGACCTGCGCGCGGACCCGGCCGATCATCAGGTCGATGATCACCTTGATCTCGTCGCGGCTCAGCTTGTGGAAGACGATCACCTCGTCGATCCGATTCAGGAACTCCGGCCGGAAGACCTTCTTCAGCTCGCCCATGATCCGGTCCTTCATCTCGTCATATGAGGTGCCGGTCTCGTCGGACATGCCGAACCCGAACGACACGTTGCGGGCGATGTCCTTGGCCCCGATGTTCGAGGTCATGATCACGATCGCGTTGCGGAAATCGACCGTCCGCCCCTGCGCGTCCGTCAGCCGGCCGTCCTCGAGTATCTGGAGCAGGATGTTGAACACATCGGGGTGGGCCTTCTCGATCTCGTCGAGCAGCAGCACCGAGTAGGGCTTTCGCCGCACGGCCTCGGTCAGCTGACCGCCCTCGTCGTATCCGACGTAGCCCGGGGGCGATCCGACCAGTCGCGAGACCGCGTGCTTCTCCATGTACTCGGACATGTCGATCCGGATCATCGAGTCCTCGTCGCCGAACAGGAACTCGGCCAGGGTCCTGGCGAGCTCCGTCTTGCCGACGCCGGACGGGCCCAGGAAGATGAACGAGCCGGCCGGGCGCTTGGGGTCCTTGATCCCGGCCCGCGAGCGGCGGATCGCCTTCGAGACGGCGGTGATCGCCACCTGCTGGCCGATCACGCGCTTGTGGAGCTCGTCCTCCATCCGCAGAAGCTTCTTGGTCTCGGCCTCGGTCAGCTTGAAGACCGGGATCCCGGTCCACATCGAGACGATGTCGGCGATCTCCTCCTCGCCGATCTCGGGTCGCTCACCGCCCTCGCCGGCGGCCCACTGGTCCTCGAGGTCGCGCTTTCGGTTGGTCAGCTGTCGCTCCTGGTCACGCAGGTTGGCGGCCTTCTCGAACTCCTGGGCCTCGATCGCCGACTCCTTGGCGCGGCGCGTCTCCTCGATCTCCTCCTCGAGGTCGCGGTAGACGGGCGGCTGCGACATCGACCGGATCCGCATCCTGGACGCGGCCTCGTCGATCAGATCGATCCCCTTGTCGGGCAGGAACCGATCGGAGATGTAGCGGTCGGCCAGCTCGGCGGCGGCCCGCAGGGCCTCGTCTGAGATTCGCACCCGGTGGTGCTCCTCGTAGCGCTCCCGCAGGCCCTCGAGAATCGACACGGTGTCGGGGATCGACGGCTGGTCGACCTTGATCTGCTGGAAGCGGCGCTCGAGCGCCGAGTCGCGTTCCAGATACTTGCGGTACTCGTCCATCGTGGTCGCACCGATCGTCTGGATCTCGCCGCGGGCCAGCGCCGGCTTCAGGATCGAGGCGGCGTCGATCGCCCCCTCGGCGGCACCCGCGCCGACCAGGTTGTGGAGCTCGTCGATGAACAGCACGATGTCGCCGCGCTGGGTGATCTCCTTCATCACCTTCTTCAGCCGCTCCTCGAACTCGCCGCGGTACTTCGACCCGGCGACCAGCGCGGCCAGGTCGAGGGTGTAGATCTGCTTGTTCTTCAGCAGCTCGGGAACCTCGCCCTTGGTGATCCTGGAGGCCAGGCCCTCGACGATCGCCGTCTTGCCGACCCCCGGCTCGCCGACCAGGACCGGGTTGTTCTTGGTCCGGCGGGAGAGGATCTGCATGATCCGCTCGATCTCGGTCTCGCGGCCGATCACCGGGTCGAGCTTCGACTCGGCGGCGAGCTTGGTCAGGTTGCGCCCGAACTGATCGAGCAGCTTCGAGGATTTCTTGCCCTCTCCCCCGCCGGCGGCCGCTCCCTGGCGGCGCCCTCCGGGACCGGAGAGCATCCGGATGACCTCGTTGCGGATCTTCTCGGAGTCGGCGTCGAAGTCGAGCAGGATCCTGGCGGCGACGCCCTCGTTCTCGCGCACCAGCCCGAGCAGGATGTGCTCGGTGCCTATGTAGTTGTGACCCAGCGACAGCGCCTCGCGCAGCGCCAGCTCGAGGACCTTCTTGGCCCGGGGCGTGAACGGGATCTGGCCGGAGGTGACCTCCTCGCCGGAGCCGACGATCCGCACCACCTGGGCGCGGACGCGCTCCACGGTGATGTCGAGCGACTCGAGCACCCGGGCCGCGAGGCCCTCCTCCTCGCGAAGCAGCCCGAGCAGGATGTGCTCGGTGCCGATGTAGTTGTGCTTGAGCGTCCTCGCCTCTTCCTGAGCCAGGACCACGACCTGACGGGCTCGCTCTGTAAATCGCTCGAACATTACGTCTGCCTTTACTTCGTGATCAAATCGTTCCGCCTTCGGCGACGACCGGTCCGTTCCAAGTATGGCCTACTCGGTGGTCGGCCCGGCGATCCGAGACGGGACGCACGATCGCCGGAGTCTCATCCACCTTTTTCGGCTCAACGGTGCCGACGGATTAGACCTCCGGTTGTCGATTGCGGCGAGGTCCGAGTATATCGGCGGCCGTTCGGGCTCCCGGAGGGCCTCACAGGCCCCCGCCCGCAACCAGCGTGTTGATTGGCGGCGCCACCTATCCTTGCCGCGAGATCGCGTCCGATCGCGTACGGCGATTCGGCCCCGGAGCTCGCCAAGGACGATGAGGAGGAGGCAATCGTGAGAAGGCTCGTAACGTCGCTCTGCGCTCTCGGTGCGGTGCTCGCCATCATCCCGGCCGCCTCGGCCTCCGCTTGGGCGCCGGCCGGCTCGGCACCCGTCCATCCCGGTGTCATGACCTACACGGACGGCGCCCAGTGCACCGCCAACTTCGTGTTCAGGGACGGATCCAACGTCTACATCGGTCAGGCCGCTCATTGCTCCGGAACCGGGTCGGCCACCGATACAAACGGCTGCACGAGCGCGTCGCTTCCGATCGGTACCCCGGTCGAGGTGACCGGCGCCAGCAAGCCGGGCAGGCTCGTCTACAACTCGTGGATCACGATGCGGGCCAACGGCACGACCGACCCGAACACCTGCGCGTACAACGACCTGGCCCTGGTCAGGATCAACCCGGCGGACGTCGGCAAGGTCAACCCCTCGGTGCCCGGATTCGGTGGCCCGACGGGCGTTGGAACCGTGGGCGGCCTGGGGTCCAGCGTGTACACCTACGGCAACTCCGAGCTCCGCGGCGGAGTCGCCAAGCTGCGGCCGAAGCAGGGGGTGATCGTGCAGAACCAGGGCAACGGGTGGAGCCACAACGCCTACACCGTCACCCCGGGGATCCCCGGTGACTCAGGGAGCGGGTTCATGAACGCGTCGGGGAAGGCGATCGGCGTCCTCTCGACGGTCGAGTTCGCCCCCGCCGCCGGGTCGAACAACTTCGGCGACATCGGCAAGGAGATCGCCTACCTGCATGCCCACAGCGCCTTCTCCGGCGTGCATCTCGTCGCGGGCACGAAGCCGTTCAGCCCCAACCTGGTTGGAGCGATCGGCGGGTCGTAGCCCGCGTCAGGACCGCCTAGGCGTGCGCGAGGGGCAGCTCGGACCGCCCCTCTGCATGGTCCGGCGCGGTCTGGGCTGGTGCCGGATGGCCGCGGGTCCGGCCGACGACCAAGGCGCCCGGGGCGCGTTGCGTCCGGATAGGGGACGCAAGGCGCCCCGGGCGAATCAGAGCGGCCCCCTAGCCAGCCTCAACCCGCTCCGGTCTCAACCCGAGCGGGAATGCCGCGACCTACGTCCGCATAGCGGGGAACAGGACGACCTCGCGCAGGTTGGCGGCCCCCGTGAGCACCATCACCAGACGGTCGATGCCGAGGCCGACGCCGGCGGTCGGGGGCATGCCGTACTCGAGCGCCTCGACGAACGCCTCATCGAACGGCTGAGCGTCCTCGTCGCCCCGTCGCAGATCGGCGAGCTGCTGCTCGAAGCGCCGCCGCTGCTCGTCGGGATCGTTCAGCTCGGTGAAGGCGTTTCCGACCTCGACCCCCGCGATGAAGGGCTCGAAGCGCTCCACCAGCCCCTCCTCGGTCCGATGGCGCTTCGCGAACGGTGAGAGCTCGACCGGGTAGTCGAGCACGAAGGTGGGCTGGATCAGATCGGGCTCAACCAGCTTCGAGAGCACCCCGTCGACCAGCTTCCCCCAGCCCTCGGCCGGCTCCGGCTCCCTGCCCAGGGCGTTCGCAAGCCCCTCGCGGCTCGGCCGCTCGGCGAGATCGAGGCCCGTGCGCTCCTTGATCGCCTCGGTCAAGGTCACCCGTCGCCAGGGCGGCGCGAGCTCGATCTCGACGCCGTCACGCTCGATCGTCGTCGTCCCGAGGACCCCCTCGGCCACCGCGGCCACGAGCTGCTCGAAGCGCTCGGCTGCGTCGGTGTAGTCGGCATATGCCTCGTACCACTCGAGCATCGTGAACTCGGGGTTGTGCTTGTAGGAGATGCCCTCGTTTCGAAAGTCCTTGCCGAGCTCGTACACCCGCTCCATCCCTCCGACGATGCATCGCTTCAGGTAGAGCTCGGTCGCGATCCTCAGGTAGAGGTCGCGGTCGAGCGCGTGGTGATGGGTGACGAAGGGCCGGGCGAGCGCCCCGCCGTAGAGCGGCTGCAGGACCGGGGTCTCCACCTCGAGGAAGTCCCGCTCGTCGAGCCAGCCCCGGATCCCCGAGACCACCCCGGCGCGAACGCGAAACAGCTCGCGCGCCTCGGAGTTGGCGAGCAGGTCGAGCTCGCGGCGGCGGAGCCGGATCTCGGTGTCCTCGAGTCCGTGGAACTTGTCCGGCGGGGGGCGCAGGCTCTTGGCCAGGAGCTCCCACCCGTCGAGCCGCAGCGAGAGCTCGCCACGCTTGGTCACGAACGCGGTCCCCTCCGCTCCGATGATGTCCCCGAGATCGAGCCCGACCAGTCGCTCGAACGACTCCGCGCCCAGCACGTCCTCGCGCGCGTGGAGCTGCAGCCTGCCCGAGCGATCGACGAGGTCCACGAAGGCGGCCTTGCCGTGCCCCCGGCGCGCCGCGATCCTCCCGGCGATCCGGTAGCGGTCCTCGGTCTCGGCGCCGGCCTCGAGGTCGTCGTGGGCGGCGCGAACGGCGGCGATCTCGCCCCTCCCCGCGAACTCATGCGGGAAGGGCTCGACCCCGGCCTCACGAAGCCGGTCGAGCTTCTCGCGGCGCTCGGCCAGGAGGTGCGGCGCCGTCGGCTCGGCCTCCCGCCGGTCCGTTTCTCTGCCCTCGTCAGACATGGAGGGCGAGCCTAGTTCACTCGCCTAGGCGGTCTCGATCTTGGTGATCTTGAGCTTTCGCTTCGGTCCCCGCGGAACCTCGACGGTGACCACGTCGCCCCGCTTGTGCCCGATCAAGGCCTTGCCGATCGGCGACTCGTTGGAGAGCTTGCTCTCCGCGGGGTCCGCTTCGGCCGAGCCGACGATCTGGAACTTCCTCGAGTCGCCCGACTTCTGGTCCTTGACATGGACCAGGACGCCGACCGAGACGGCGTCGGTGTTGACGTGGTTCTCGTCGACCACGGTCGCCCGCCGAACGCGCTCCTCGAGCTGGGCGATCCGCTGCTCGACCAGCGCCTGCTCGTTCTTGGCGTCGTCGTACTCGGAGTTCTCCGAGATGTCGCCGAACTCGCGCGCCTCCTTGATCCGCTCCGCGACCTCTCGGCGCTTCGTGGTGGTCAGGAACGCGAGCTCCTCGCGGAGCTTCTCAAGCCCCTCCTGGGTGATCAGTGATTCCCGAGCCACTTGTAGGACCTCGCCTTGTTTCCGTGTGTGAACGCCGCCGTTGCGGCGCGTTTCGTCGCTCCCGAAACAAACGCCCGAAAGCGCGGCGCGTACGGCGCTCGCGAGTCGGGCAGGCGGGCGATTATAGCGATGCGTCTGGGCGACTTTGGTGAGCCGATCAGGCCCGTCGAGAGGTCAGGCGGCCGCCGCGAAAGGCTCCGAGACGCCGGCGAGGAGATCCCTCGCCTCCTGGAGGCTGGCGGTCCTCTGAAAGGCGTCCGCGCGCGGGCCCCGCACATCGAGGCCCTCCAGATACCACGGATAGAACTTGCGCAGGTAGCGCGCCGCGCGCACCGGCCCCAGATGCTCGGCGCTTCGATCCATCGTCCAAAGGAGCTCGTCGACCACCTCGCCGCGGGTGGGAGGCGCGGTCCGATCGCCCGTCAGCTCCCCGAAGATCCAGGGGTTTCCGAGTGCTCCGCGGGCGATCATCACCGCGTCGGCGCCCGACTCCTCGTAGGCGCTCCTCGCCGCGGTGGCGCTCGAGAGCCCCCCGGAGAGGATCACCGCGGCGCCCGTGCCGGCCAATCGCTCCACCAGGCGGCGGACCAGCGAGTAGTCGGGACTGCCCGAGTGGCGCGCGGCCGCGCTTCGCGGATGGAAGCCGATCGCCGATACCCCCGCGTCGGCGACCAGCCGCGCGGCCAGGTCGAGCCCAGAGGTGTCGCCGGCCCCGATCCCGGAGCGCAGCTTGACCGTCACCGGGCGGCCCGACCCCTCGATCGCGGCCTCGGCGACCCTGACGGCGAGGTCTGGGGAGCGGATCAGAGCGGCCCCCGCCCCACCCCGGACGACCTTCCGGACGGGGCAGCCCATGTTGATGTCGATCAGCTCGGCGCCCGCCGCGGCCGCGATCCGTGCGGCGGAGCGCATCACCTCGGGGTCGTGGCCGAAGAGCTGTATCGAGACCGGGTGCTCGGCGGGATGGATCCGGAGCATCTCGGAGAGCGTCCGCTCGTTTCGGTGGTGAAGGCCGAAGCTCGAGACCATCTCCGAGACCGCGAGACCCGCCCCGTGCCGCCGTGCCTGAAGCCTGACGAACCAGTTCCCGATCCCGGCAAGCGGCGCGAGAAGCACCCGGTTTGCAACCCGGACGTCCCCGATCTCAAACGGCGCGGTGAGAGCCGGGCGGCTCATCGGCGACATCCCCCGGACTCGCCGGCGTGGCGCTTTTCGGTCGCCCGCCGACCAAAAAGCGCCAACGGCACGGCGGGGCCGGTCGGGGCGTCGGGGGCGGGGCTCACTGGTTCATCGCCCAGACCAGCCGCAGGCCCGTCAGGGTCAGGAAGTCATCGACCTCGTTGACGGTCTCGCAGTAGGGAACGATCGCCGCCGCGTGGCCGCCGGTCGCCACGAACTGGGCCTCCATGCCGAGCTCGCGCTGGACCCGGCGAGCGATCGCGTCGACCGCGCCTGCGAACCCGTAGACAATCCCGGATCGAAGGCTCGCCTGCGTTGACTTGCCGATCACTCCGCCCGGCTCGCCGAGCGGCTCGCCGAGCTCGATCGGCGGGAGCTTGGCCGTCCGCTGGGCCAGGGCCTGCATCGAGATCTCCACCCCCGGCCCGATCACCCCGCCGAGGTAATCGCCGTCCGACGAGACGACGTCGAACGTGATCGCAGTGCCGAAGTCGGCGACCGCGCAGGGGCCTCCGAACCGCTCATAGGCGGCGACCGCGTTGACCAGCCGGTCGGCCCCCAGCTCGCGCGGGTTGTCGAGCTGGATCGCCATCCCGGTGCTGAGCCCCGGCCCGACGGTCAGGCAGCGCCCCTTCAGGTAGCGCTCGCACATCGCGACGTACTCGGGGCTGAGCTGCGGGACCACCGAGGAGACGATCGAGCCGTCGACCGCCGACAGGTCGAGGCCGCGCAGCGCGACCAGGGCCGAGGTCCGGACCGCGAGCTCGTCAGCCGTCTCGTCGGACGCGGTGGCGAACCGCCAGTGGGCGACGAGCTCATCCGAGTCGAACAGCCCGAGGTGGCTCTGCGTGTTCCCGACGTCGATCGCGAGAAGCATCGATCACCATTATTAGCCGAGCCAAGCGGGATCCCGGGATAGGATTGGCCGCATGACAACCGACGGCCAGGAGTTCGACGCCAAGCTCTACTCGATCCCCGGCTCCCACCCGGCGGCCGCGGCTCGACGGATGCTCGAGCTCAAGGGCATCCCCTACAAGCGAGTCGACTTGATGCCGGTGGTCTCCCGCGCGGCTCTGAGGGCGCTTCGATTCCCGTCGAACACGGTCCCCTCGTTGTCGATTCAGGGACGCCGGCTGACCGGATCGCGCCAGATCGCCGCCGAGCTCGATCGACTCCGGCCCGATCCCCCGCTCTACCCGGCTGACGCGTCGGAGCGGGTCGCTGTCGAGAAGGCCGAGGCCTGGGGTGAGGAGGTGCTCCAGCCCGCCGTTCGGCGGATCAGCTGGAACGTCCTGAAGCGCGACCGCTCGGCGCTCGCAAGCTACGCCGAGGGCGCGCGGCTCGGGGTGCCGATCGGGCTCGCCGTGAAGACCGCCGCCCCGATCGTCGCCGCGGCAAGCCGGATGAACCAGGCGGGCGATGAGGCGGTGCGCGCCGATCTCGCTGCGCTTCCTGGCTGGCTTAACCGGATCGACGACTGGATCGCCGAGGGCGTCCTGGGCAAGGAGCCCCCGACCGCCGCCGACCTCCAGATCGCCGCCAGCCTGCGGCTCGCGATGACCTTCGACGACCTTCGTCCCGCGATCGAGGGACGTCCGGCCGGCAGGCTCGCCCTGGCGGCGATTCCCGACTTTCCGGGGCGTGCCGCCCCGATCCTGCCGACGGCCTGGACCGATCCCGTCCGTCAGAGCGAGCCGGCCGGCTCGACTCGCTGATCGCCGCCGAGCGCCTCCAGCGCACGCGCCAGCGGGGTTCCGTCGGGGAGGGTGAGGCCCGGATCGAGCTCGAGCAGCGGCTCGAGCACGAAGCGACGCGTGGTGACCTCGGGGTGCGGAAGCCTGAGGCGATCGGTCGCCAGCTCCAGGTCGTCGACGAGCAGCAGATCGATGTCGAGGGGACGGGGACCGTGACGAAGGCCGCCGGCCGCACGCCCGCGCTCGGCCTCGATCGTTTTGCACAGGTCGAGGAGCTCGGTGGGCCCGACCCCGCTGCGCACCCTGGCGACCGCATTCAGGAAGTCAGGCTGGTCGAGCACCTCTCCGACCGGCTCGGTTTCGTACACCGACGAGACCGCCTCGATCTCGACGCCGCGCTCGCCGAGCGCGGCGAGCGCGGCCCGAAGGTGGCCCTCGCGATCGCCGACGTTCGAGCCCAGGCCCAGGTGAGCGACCGAGCTCACTCGGCTTCCTCGTCCGGCTCCACCGGAATTGGACGCTCGTGCACGATCTCGATCGCCACCTCCTCAACGGCGAGGGGCAGCGGCGGCTCGGACTTGGCGGCGCGGACCCGCACGGACTCGCAGCCGAACCGCTCCGCGAGTCGTTCGCCGATCACGTGGCAAAGCCGTTCGAGGGTGCGGTAGCTGCGCTCCGTGGCGCCGAGCGCGACGATGTCGCAAACCTCGCCGTAGTCGACCGTGTCATCGAGCCGGTCGGTGAGCACGGCGTCGCAGTCGGGGACGTCGAAGGAGACGTCGATCTCGAGCCGCTGCCCGACCTCCCGCTCGGCCTCCCCGACCCCATGATGGGTGTAGATGGAGAGGCCCCTGACCTCGATCTCGACCGACGACTCCATGCCCTCGCGGTGCGCCTCCACGTAGCGGCACGCTATCGGGACCGGGTCCGGGCGGCGTCCGGCGGCGTGCGAGCGAGGATCGCCTCCGCCACCACCATCGCCTCGCGCACCGCGGCGACGTCGTGCACCCGAAGCACCTCGGCTCCCGCCCGGGCGGCGAGAACGCTCGAGGCGACGGTGCCGCCGAGGCGCTCGCCGACATCGCGCCCGGTCAGCTTGCCGAGGAAGCTCTTTCGCGAGGTCCCGACGACGATCGGGCGTCCGAGCTCCCGCAGCTCGCCGAGGCGCCGCAGGAGCGCGAGGTTGTGGTCGACGGTCTTGCCGAACCCGATGCCCGGGTCGACCCAGATCCGCTTCTCGGCGATCCCCTCGGCGACCGCGAACGCGATCCGCTCGGCAAGGAACGAGCGCACCTCGTCGACCACGTCGTCGTATGTCGGGTCCTCCTGCATGGTGCGGGGCGTCCCGCGCATGTGCATGAGCACCACCCCGCACTCCCGCTCGGCGCACAGGCCCGCGAGCTCGGGTTCGGCCCGAAGGGCGGTGACGTCGTTGACGATCGACGCGCCAGCGTCGAGGGCCGCCCGCGCGACCGCGACCTTCGAGGTGTCGATCGAGATCGGACGAGCGAGGTCGCTGAGCTCCTCGAGCACCGGCGCGACCCGCTCGATCTCCTGCGCCGCGGACACGGCGCGCGCCCCCGGCCGGGTCGACTCGCCCCCGACGTCGAGCAGGTCAGCACCGTCCCGGGCCAGCCGCCGGGCATGCTCGACGGCCTGATCGGCCCTCAGGAACATGCCCCCATCCGAGAACGAGTCCGGGGTCACGTTGACGATCCCCATCAGGCTGGACATCGGGCGGGGCGTGTGGGTGAAACCCGAGGCGCTCAGAGAAGCGTGCCGGGCGGAGCCGAGTCGTCGGCTCTCATCTCGGCGGTGCCTCCCGCAAGGCCTGGACGGGGGCGAGGAACGGGACGCGGCCCCTCGCGGCCGGGCTTTCGCTCGGGCTCGGCCTCGGGGGGCTCGGGTACGCGCTCCTCCTCCTCCTCGGAATCACCGAAGACCTCGCTGTCGGAGGCGCCCTCGAGCAGCCTCGTGAACTGCTCGGCGTCGATCGTCTCGCGCTCGAGCAGCGTCTTGGAGATTCGGTCGAGCGCCTCGCGGCGGTCCAGCAGCAGGTCCTTGGCAGTCTGATGAGCCTCCTCGACGATCCGGCGGATCTCGTCGTCGATCTCGCGGGCGATCTCGTCCGAGTAGTCGGGCTCGGAGGAGAACTCGCGGCCGAGGAACGGCTGGGAGCGATCGTGGCCGAACACGCGCGGGCCGAGTCGCTCCGACATCCCGAAGCGCATCACCATCTGCTTCGCCGTCTCGGTGACCTTCTCGAGGTCGTTCGAGGCGCCGGTGGTGATCTCGCCGAAGATGATCTCCTCGGCGGCACGGCCCCCGAGCGTCATCGCCATGGTGTCCGTCAGCTCGGCCCGGGTGGTCAGGAACTTGTCCTCGGTGGGGAGCGAGATCGTGTACCCGAGCGCCTGCCCGCGGCTGATGATCGAGATCTTGTGGACCGGGTCCGTGTTCGGGAGCAGGTGGCCGACGATCGCGTGCCCGAGCTCGTGGTACGCGGTCACCAGGCGCTCCTTCTCCGACATCACCCGGCTCTTCTTCTCGGGGCCGGCGATCACGCGCATGATCCCCTCCTCGAGCTCGTTCATGGTGATCTCGCGCTTCGAGGAGCGGGCGGTCAGGAGCGCCGCCTCGTTGATCAGGTTGGCGAGGTCGGCCCCGGTGAAGCCGGGCGTCTGGCCGGCGAGCGTGTCGAGGTCGATCTGCTTGGCGAGTGGCTTGCCGCGCGTGTGGACCTCGAGGATCTGCTTGCGGCCCTTGCGGTCGGGCCGGTCGACGACGATCTGGCGATCGAAGCGCCCCGGCCGAAGCAGCGCCGGGTCGAGGATGTCGGGCCGGTTGGTGGCGGCGATCAGGATGATGTTGTCCTTCATCTCGAAGCCGTCCATCTCGACGAGCAGCTGGTTGAGGGTCTGCTCGCGCTCGTCGTGGCCGCCGCCCATCCCGGCCCCGCGGTGGCGCCCGACCGCGTCGATCTCGTCCATGAAGATGATGCAGGGTGAGTTCTGCTTCGCCTGCTCGAACAGGTCGCGTACCCGCGAGGCGCCGACTCCGACGAACATCTCGACGAAGTCCGAGCCCGAGATCGAGAAGAACGGGACCCCCGCCTCGCCTGCGACCGCGCGCGCCAGCAGCGTCTTGCCGGTCCCGGGCGGCCCGTAGAGGAGGACCCCCTTCGGGATCCGCGCGCCGAGCGCCTGGAACCGCTTCGGGTTCTCGAGGAACTCCTTGATCTCGTGCAGCTCCTGAACCGCCTCGTCGACCCCCGCGACGTCGCGGAAGGTGATCTTCGGAGCGTCGACCGACATCCGCTTGGCTCGTGACTTGCCGAAGCTCATCACTCGCGATCCCCCGCCCTGCATCTGGTTCATCAAGAAGATCCAGAAGCCGAAGAAAAGGATGAACGGGAGGATGTAGGTGAGGATCGAGAGGAAGCTCGATCCGCCGGTGCCCTCGACCTTGGTCTCGATGTCCTGGCGGGCCAGCAGGTTGATGAGCTGGGTCTGGGCGTTCCCGGTCGTCGGGTAGCCGGTCGAGTAGCTCTGCCCGGTCTGCGGCTGAACGTCTATCGAGCTCGTCTTCTGATCGAAGCTCACCGACTCGATCGAGGACGGGTTGTGCTTGACCTGGGAGACGAACTGGCCGTAGGTCGGCGTCGGCTCGGAGGAGGGGTTGCTGATCAGCCGCTGGGCGAAGAACGCGAGCACGATCACGATCAGGATCGGGAAGGCCGCACTGCGGAAGAAGCGCCTCATCAACTCAGCTCCGTGGACCCGCCGCGCGCCGCCCCGCGAGGCCCGTACGGCGAGCTGGCGGATTCTTGCGCATGGTCAAAGGATTCCGATAGGCCCCGCAACGTCAGGATCAGCGTACCAGGGTCGAATTGGCCGGTTGGGGCGCCGTTTGGCCTATTGGTCCGGGTCGTTCAGGACCGCGACGCAGTCGAGGTTTCGGTACTTCTGCGCGTAATCGAGCCCGTACCCGACCACGTAACGGTTCGGGATCTCGAAGCCGACGTAGCGAATCGGCATCTCGACGCGCCGGCGGTCCGGCTTGGCGAGCAGCGCGCAGACCTCGACCGAGGCGGGGTTGCGCGCCCGCAGGTTGCGCAGCAGGTACTGGAGGGTGAGGCCGGAGTCGATGATGTCCTCGACGATCAGGACGCTTCGGCCCTCGATCGAGGAGTCGAGGTCCTTGAGGATTCGCACCACCCCCGACGAGTCGGTCGCCGATCCGTAGCTGGAGACCGCCATGAAGTCGATCTCGCACGGAACGGTGAGCTCGCGCATCAGGTCGGCGAGGAACAGCACCGCCCCCTTCAGCACCCCGATCATGACCAGATCGTGTTCCGCGTAGTCGCGGCTGATCTCCTCGCCCAGGGCCCGGATCCTCCTCTTCAGCTCCTCCGGGCGCACCAGCACCTCGCCGATCGCGGGGTCGTTCACGAACCCAACCTAGTCGAGAGCGCGGGCCGTCAGCACCGCGGCCTCGAGTGCATCCGGCGGGAGACGGAAGTCCTCGGACACCGCGACCCCCGCGACCCACACGACCCGGTCCGCGGCGGTCACGACTGGCAGGCGATGGCGAAGCGAGCGGGGGACGCCGCGATCGGTGAACAGGTCCTGAAGGGTCTTGCTGCCGCTCATCCCGAGCGGCCGCATCCGGTCACCCTCGCGCCAGGCTCGGACCACCAGCTCGCGGCCGAGCGCCCGGGCGTCGACCGTCGCCAGGTCGGTGCCGGCCGGCTCGATCGGGCCGGGGCGGACCTCGGCGCTGATCTCCCAGCGACCGAAGCGGCACTGGCCGGGAATCCTCAGTGGCGCGGGACGGGGCGCCGCGTCGACCTCGGAGCCTACGACGAAGCGGATCACCCCGTGCTCGCAGAGAGCCCGCACCCCGCCCCCGAGGTCGACCTGTCCCCCCTCCGGACGCGACGCCAGCCGCATGATCTCGGCCGACCGCCGGCGCCCGAGCGCGATCCGGTGGCCGCAGGCTCGCTCGGCGAGCGCACGAAGCGCGAGGCGGCAAAGAGCGGGTTCCCAGCCGGCGAGGGCTCCGGCGCGGATCGCGACGGCGCCGGCTCCTGCCCCCATGGCCTCCAGGGCCTGGAGCACGACCCGGTCGAGGAGCTCGGCCTCCTCGATCAGCTCGGCCTGGGTCTCCGCGATGTTGCGTTCGACCGGTCCGAGCTCGCGGAGCGCGGGCAGCGCCTCCGCCCGGATCCGGTTACGCGCGAACCGCAGGTCGAGGTTCGACTCGTCGTCGCCGAAGGGCAGCTCGGCCTCGGCGGCGAGACGCCGCGTGTCGGCACGCTCGAGCTCCAGGAGCGGCCTGACCACGCGGCCGCTGATCGCGTGTAGGCAGCGGAGGGCGCGCGCGCCGGGGGACGCGGCGAGGCGGTAGAGGACCGTCTCGGCGAGATCGGTTCGCGTGTGCCCGGTGGCGATCCAAGCCCCTCCGGTACGCATCCGCAGGCGCTCGGCGGCCGCGTACCGCAGCTCTCGCGCCGCCGCCTGCAGGTTGCGATCTGCCGCGAGCCGCTCGGGACGCTCGATGTGGAGGTCGATTCGCAGGCTCGAGCAGAGGTCCCGGCAGACCAGCTCATCGCGCTCCGCGGACTCGCGAAGGCCGTAGTTGAGGTGGAGGGCGTGGACGCTCTTCGGGTCGATCGCCTGTGCGAGCCCGGCCGCCAGGCAGGCCGAGTCGGCGCCTCCGGAGACCATCACCACCCCGGACGACAGCGAGTCGATCAGGCCGCTGCGCCGGGTCGCGTCGGCGAGCGCGTCCAGGGCTCGCTGCTTGGTCGTCATCGCCGCCTCACGCGGCGATCTTACGGCCCCGGCCCGCGGATTCCCGCGGTTCGCCAGCCACGGGGCGCGATCGCGTCTCAGCCCTCGATCTGCGGCGGGCGAGCGCGGACGACGAACAGCTCGACCGGCATCGGAAAGCCGCGCAGGTCGACCTCACCGATCGGGTCGAACTCGAGGTAGTCGGAGCGACCGATCGCGTCCGTGACCGCGGCGGTGGCCATCACCTCGCCGCCCAGGGCACGCGCCACCACGCGGTGGGTGAGATTGACCTCGCTGCCGAAGTAGTCGCCGTCGCGGTACACGGCGCGCCCCCAGTGCAGCCCGACGCGCGGCTGGGGGCGCTCCTGGAAGAGCTCCATGAACCCGACCGCCCACTCGGTGAGCGTGACCGGATCGGGCGAGACGATCATCACCTCGTCGCCGATCGTCTTCACGACGAGGGCCTCCGAAGGAAGGGTCGCCTCCACCGTCTCGGTGAAGCGCTCCACGAGGTCGAACGCCTCCTCGTCTCCCTCCTCCTCGGTGTAGCGGGTGAACCCCGTCAGGTCGACGAAGCAGAAGGCCATCTGCACCCTTCCGAGCTGGCGATGCCCGCCGAGCTCGGTCTCCATGTGCCCGACCACGTCCTGCTCGATGTAGAAGCGCAGGTACCGCTGGTGGACGTACTCCATGAACGGCGAGGTGAGCGGCAGCAGGTCGCGGACAAGCCCCTCCATCTCCTCTGCCATCTGGAGCGAGTCCACGCCCTGGTGGATCAGGGGCTCGTGAACGTAGAGGTGAAAGAGGCGAACCTCGGCCTCGGCGATCTTGCGGATCGACTGCGCGTAGATCCGGACGAGCTGCAGGACGGCCACCAGCGGGAAGCCGACCCGCAGCACCTCGCCGATCTGCTCCATGGCGTCGATGTCCTGATCGTTGAGCGTGCCCTCGATCGCCGTCGGGGTGCCGAGAAGGGACATCATGCGCTCGATCAGGGCCTCCTCGAGCCGGGTCCGCTCGGCCGCCTCGGCGCGGGTGAAGTCACGCTCGGTGCCCGGCAGGAGATCCTCGACGTAGCCGAACGCGAGCCGGCCCTCGCGAACCGCGCGGCGAAGCTCCGCCAACGAGTGCCCCCGCTCGCGCATCCGTGCCACCACGCGGGCCTGGGCCGCGGCCGCGCTGGTCCATCGCCCCTTGCGCACCGGCACGACGCCCGCCCGGGCCCAGCGCTGAAGCGTGGTCGGCGAGACGCCCGCCATCCGGGCCGCCTCGTTGACGGAGATCTGCTCCTCGGCCATGGGGGGCGATCCTATTCCCGGCCGGCGGGGGCCCGGGCGCCGTCGGGCGCGGAGGCGGGCTCAGATCAGGAGCTCAGGATGCTCGGCGCGCACCAGGCGGCGGTAGGCCTCGACCACGACCCGCATCGCGGGGACGTAACGCAGCGCGCATCGAGTATCGCCACTGACGCGGACCCGCCGCCTGGCGATCGCGATCGCCAGGCTCTCGCCGCCCTGCAGGTAGGAGTTGGCCACCTGCGAGCTCATCGTCAGCTCGAGCTTGGGCTTCCACCCGGCGCGCTTGGAGAAGGTCCAGCGCAGGTGATGGCCCCGCTCCTCGCTCGGAGCCACGCTCAGCGACAACCCCAGGTCGGGGAAACGGAGGCGCATTCGAAGGCCGGTCGCCTTCAGCATCGCCCCGGCCCGCTGGTCGGCGTCGATCTCCGCAAGCGTCCGCCCGAGCAGGTCCCGGAACGTCTCGGCACCGACCCGCGGCGCCGCCCGAGCTGCTTTCGCCCTGCTCAGCGGCCTCTTCAGCGTTGCCTCCGCGCTGCCCACGACCCGCTGGAGTCTATTCGCACTTTCTCTGTCGGGCGCCACTTGCGGCCGGGAGTCGAGCCGGCCGGCGAAAGGAAGCGGCCGGGCCTGGCGCTGCTCCATGTACGGCGGCTGGGTGGGGAAGCGGTCAGCTGTGGTGGTGCCAGCTCGGCGTACGGCGGCTGGGTGGGGAAGGGGTCAGCTGTGGTGGTGCCAGCTCGGCGTACGGCGGCTGGGTGGGGAAGGGGTCGGGCCGGGGCCACCGAGCCTATCCCGGCAGCCCCTCACCCCAGCCTCTAGGGCGGCCCCGCACCCGGCCGTCCCGTCACCCACTCCACGAACCCGTCAACCCTTCCGCTCAAGCCTTCCGTCAACGCTCCACACGCGGGGACGTAGGCGCTGCGTGGAGGGTTGACCGTCGTATGCGCGGTCAACCCTCCATTCGCGACTCAGCTGGGCGACGCGTGGAGGGTTGACGGCACGAACGCGGTGGTTGGCGAGAGCCCACGCCATCCCGGGGCTCCGCTGCCCAGCCCCATACTTGAGGTTCAGGTAGGGCGGCCCCACGAGCCTGCGGCCGGGGACCGCTCAGGTGAAAGCCGAGCCCCGCTTGACGAGGTTCTGGTAGACGGCGTCCTGGATCGTCTCGCGGACCTGCTCTGAGATGTCGAACAGGAGGCTTCGGTCCTCGGCGGCGTCGGGGCCGTGCGCCGAGAGGTCGAGCGGCTCGCAGAACTCGATTCGCCACTTTGAGGGCAGGGGGACGAGCCCGAGCAGGCCGAGCCAGGGGAAGGTTGGGGTGACCGGCACGAACGGGGCGCCGATCGCACGCGCCAGCGGCTTCGCGTCGCCGAGCTTCGGGTAGATCTCCTCGGAGCCGACCACCGCGACCGGGACGATCGGGGCCCCGGCGCGAATCGCGACCTCGACGAAGCCGCCTCGACCGAAGCGCTGCAGCTGGTAGCGCTCCGAGAAGGGCTTTCCGGTTCCCTTGACGCCCTCCGGGAAGACCATTACCAGCTCGTCCTGCCCTAGGAGCCTTGCCGCGTTGTGAGGGCTCGCGGGCACCCCGCCGACCCGCCGCATGAAGGTGGAGAGGAAGGGCAGCACGAACGCCCAGTCGAGCACCATGAAACGCGCCCACCGGGGGAGCGGGTGCTGCTTCATGATCGCCCCCAGGATCATCGAGGCGTCGAACGGAAAGAGGGAGCCGGCATGGTTTGCGACCAGGAGCGCACGACCGTGGGCAGGCACATGGCGAACTCCCTCGGCCTCCACCCTCCACCACACGTCGTAGAGAAACTCGAAGGCCGGATAGACGGCCTCGGCGAACTCCTCGTCGAAGCCCCACTCGTCCTCGCGGTACTCCCCCCGCAGGCGTTGGGCGATCCGCTCGATCACCTCGCGGAGCGAGCGCGGCAGCTCGCGGGAGGCGCCCTGCGCGGCGCTCAGCGGGTCGAGGCCGTCCTCGACGCCAACCCGCATCCGCCGCAGGAAGTCGGCGATCGCCGCCGCCGCGGGGAGCGGCGAGGTGTCTCCGGCGCCCGGCTCGGCGCCCTGCTGGGTGGCGCTCACCGGGCACCACCGACCAGGCCGCCGAGGAGGTCCGCCGGATGCAGCGAGGGAACGATGCGACGGCCCCCGATCTTCTCGGCGAAGTCCCGGACCGCCGACTCGGCATCGTGGCGCGGCTCGTAGCCCAGCTCGGTTCGCAGCCTGCCGTTATCAACCCCCCGACCGAAGCGCAGGAGCCGCACCCCGTCGCCGTAGAGCGGGCCCGCCCCGAGCTGGCGCCCGAGCCTCGAAAGCGCCGGGCCGAAGAGCGGGTGCGGGATCGGGACGGTGGCGCGGCGCGCGAGCCGCAGGGCGCGGCTCAACGAGATCGAGCCCGTCGGCGCCACGTTGATGGCGCCCCGAGCGGGGCTCCGCGCGGCCGCCTCGAGCGCCCCCGTCGCGTCGTCGGAGTGGAGGAGCTGGAGTCGGGGGTCAAACCCGAGCTGGGTCGGGACGACGGGAAGGCTCAGGTAGCGGACCAGCGGCGAGTCGAGGTCCGGCCCGACCTCGGGCTGGTAGCGGAGCATGCAGCAGACGAGCTCGGGGTGGCGGCGAGCGAAGTTCTCGATGTAGGCCTCGAGCTCCGAGACGTCGCGCTGGAAGCGGGTACGGAGCGGAAGCGTCCGCGCCATCTCCTCGGTGAAAAAGGAAGGCGAGGCGCCCTCGCATCCGTAGATCGCCGCCGAGCCGCGGACGACCAGGTTGCGAAGGGTCCCGGTCCGCTGGCACGCCGCCAGCAGCTGCAGGGTCCCGATCACGTTCACATCGTGCAGGATCCGCGACGGCTTCCCGGGCTCCGGGTACCAGAGGATCCCGCAGTGGACGACGGTGTCCGCTCCGGTCCCCGGGAGCAGCCGCGCGAGGACCGCGCTCCGGATGTCGGCCTCGATGAAGTCGGTCCGCCCGAGCTCGACCGGCGGCGGCGCGCTGTCCACCCCGGCGATGTACTCGATCGAGGGATCGCGCTCGAGCCGGCGGGCCAGCTCCGCGCCCCAGTGGCTCGCGACGCCGATGATCACGACGCGGCGACCCGGCAATCCTTAGTCCTCAGCCTTAGGCTTAGACTTCTTGCGGAGCGCTTCCTCGAGCTCGGCGAGGCGCCCCTCCAGCGACTCGATCCGGTTGGCAAGCTCCTCGCGGGCGTCCTGCTGGCGGCGGGCGATCTCGGCGCTCGCTCCCTGCCCGCGCCTCGAGAGCTGGTCGCGCGCGGCGACCCCGCGGCGCGCGACCTCGTCGAGGAGCTGAGTCGCCCGCTCGCGCGGCAGGGCTGCCGATCCGGCGCGCGCCGGGCGCCCCGCGACCTCGAGGGTGCGCTCGATTGCCGCCCGAAGCGCCTCCGCGACGCCGCGGTCGGGGGATGTCCCCGATCCCTCCGCGACTACCCCTCGGAGCCGTCCGGCGGCGAGACCCCGGGCTCCGAGCCAATCCCGCTCGTCGCCACCGAGGCCTCCGCCGGCCTGCGGCGAAGAGCGGCCAGCTCGTCGATCGCGTCGTCGAGCCGGTCCTCGAGTGACTCGAGCCGGTTCGAAAGCGACCGCAGCCGCTGCTCGAGCCGCTCGACGTCAGCCGCCGACGGAATGTTCAGGGCTCCCATCGCAGAGCGCTGAGCCTGGGCAGCGCGCTCCCCGGCGCCGACCGCCTTGGTGATCGCCTGGCCGAACAAGGGGTTCTCGAGCAGTGCCTCGGCGAAGTCACCGAGCGCCTCCTCGCCGCGCCCTCGCAGGCCACCCGACCCGTGGTCGGCGCCGTTCACCCGCCTCGCCTGGGATTCCTCGTCGACAAGCGCATCTCGGCCGCAGCGTAACGCTTCAAGCGGGGCCGCTCGCCTGCCGATTCACTACCAACCGGGCCGATCCGCATGACAGGCGGCATTCACACCTGTGGGATACCGTTGTCAAAGCCGATTCGACGTTGCAAGAACCTAGTCGAACAAGTAGCGTTGTCGGCGCCTGCACCAGGCGGGATTCGCCGCATGGCCCCGGGGGACACGCCCCGATAGGCAGGCAGGATCCGGGTTAGGAGAGCATGGGAAGGAAGTTGTCACTCACCGTCGCCCTCGCGGTCTTTGCGGCCGCGATCGTCGCGGGCGTGGGCCGCGCGCAGGGCCCGGCGTCGAGCGCGAGCGCCGCGGCGTGCTCGAACTCGGTCGACGACGACGGCGACGGCCTGGTCGACATGAGCGACCCGGGCTGCTCCTCGCCGGGCGACAGCGACGAGTCGAACCCGCTTCCCCCACCGGCGAGCGCCACCGGCCCGACCGGGGTCGCCGGCTCCACGGGCCCCACCGGCGCGACCGGCGCGACCGGGCCCACCGGACCGACCGGGCCCACCGGACCGACCGGACCGACCGGGCCGACCGGGCCCACCGGCCCGGGCGGTGAGGTCGGCCCGGGCGGGCCGTCCGGCTCGGGTCGGCACGGCGGCCGCCACCACCCCCCGAACCGCGGCAACGGCGGCACCCCGACGCACCACCGCCACGGCAACCAGAACGAGCCTCCCGCCGTGCCCCCCGCCCCGCCCCGCACCGCCGGTGGGGTGCCCACCACCTCCAACCCCACCCTGACCCTCGGCAGCTCGGGCCCCGCTCCGATCGGGGTGCCCAACTTCGTCATCAGCCAGTTCGAGATCCCGCCCTTCCTGCTGCCGATCTATCAGGCGTGCGGGACCCAGTACGGGATCCCCTGGCAGGTGCTCGCCTCGATCAACAAGATCGAGACCGCGTTCGGGACCAACCTCAACGTCTCCACCGCAGGCGCCGTTGGGTGGATGCAGTTCATCCCCTCCACCTGGCAGGCCTACGGCGTCGACGCGAACGGCGACGGCCGCAAGGACCCGTACAACCCGGTCGACGCGATCTGCGCCGCGGCGCGCTATCTGAAGGCGGCCGGCGGCGATACGGACCTTCGCAGAGCGATCTTCGCCTATAACCACGCCGGCTGGTACGTCGATGAGGTGATGATGAACGCACGCGAGTACGGCAACTTCCCCGACGACCTGGTCGGCTCGCTGACCGGCCTGACCGAGGGCGACCGGTTCCCGGTCACGGGAACGGTGCGCTACGCGGACGACATCTCGGAGCGGGTCGCGGCCGCGCGGGCCAAGCCGAGCAAGAGCGCGTCGGGGAACGCCGCCGACGTCATCTCGAGCTCGCCCACCCGCCGCGGCATCAACATCTTCGGCCACGAGGGCGCCAAGGTCGTCGCGGTCAACGACGGGACCGTGGTCAGGGTCGGCGAGAACAAGCGGCTGGGCAAGTTCATCGTCATGGAGGACGACTACGGGAACCGATTCACCTACGCCGGGCTCGGAAGCCTCTCGAAGGTCTACGCGGTTCCCAAGCGGCAGAAGCTCTCGGCGTCGGACTTCAAGCTCGTCACACCGGGCAAGGACAAGACCCCGAGCAAGCCCGCGACCCGCAACCAGCTGAGGGCCGGAAAGCCCGAAGCGAGCAGCCCGGGCGGGTTGGCCCACAGCAAGAAGGCAACCCACAAGGGATCCGGCAGATCGTCGTCCGCCAGCTCGAAGCGCCCATCAGGGCCGGTCAACACCGAGGACGCGCGTCCACGCGTCTTCGCTCTGCCCGAGCGCCCGAACAACGTCGATCAGGCCGGCATCACGGGCCAGCTCGACACCCTCCTCTCGAAGGGCCTCCCCGGCTACTCGGGCCTCAAGTCGTACTTCAACGGCGTCCTCGGCGGCGGCCAGGGGACCGAGGGCGTCAAGCAGACCGGCTCGATGCGGCTCAAGCCGCTGCGCGCCGGAGCCCACGTGGTCGCCGGCACGGTCTTCGGCAAGGTCGGAAAGACGAGCAGCCTGGCCCCCCACGTCAACTTCTCCATCAAGCCCGCCGGAAAGGGCGCCCCGAAGATCGACCCGAAGCCGATCCTCGACGGCTGGAAGCTGCTCGAAGCGACGGCGATCTACCGGGCCGCGGGCGAGAACCCGTTCACGAGCGCCGGCGGCGCGGCAAACGTCACCCAGGACCTGCTGCTCGGCAAGTCCGCCCTGCAGCGCAAGGTGCTGAACGATCCCCGTCTCTCGATCTACGCCTGCGGGCGAAACGACATCGAGACCGGTCAGATCGACCAGCGCATCCTGGCGACGATGGAGTACCTGGCCGACAACGGGTACAGGCTCACGATCACCTCGCTGAAGTGCGGCCACAGCGCCCTGACCACCTCCGGCAACGTGTCCGAGCACACGACCGGCGACGCGATGGACATCGCCGACATCAACGGGGTCCCGGTCGCCGGCCACCAGGGGCCGGGCACGCTGACCGACTCCCTGATCAAGACCGTTCTGAAGCTCCAGGGCGCGATGCAGCCTCACCAGGTGATCTCGCTCGAGGACCTCCCGGGCCCGGTCAGCTTCTCCCTGCCCGACCACTGGGACCACGTGCACATCGGGTTCTATCCGGTCCCGAGCTCCGGCTATCAGGCGCCGTTCGTGGATGCGGTCCGGGGACGGATCGACCAGGGTGTCGACTACGTCGGGACGGGGCCGATCAAGGCGATCGGCAAGGCCCGGATCCTCAAGGTCGGCGCCCCCGGCTGGCCCGGCGGCCAGGGCGTCCTCTACCGGCTCCTCGACGGGTCGCGCGCCGGAAGCATCGTCTATGTGAACGAGGGCATCGATCCGAGCGTCCATCCGGGCGAGTTGGTGCTCGCCGGGCAGCAGATCGGCACCTTCGTCCCCGGCAGCCCGACCGGGATCGAGATCGGGTTCGCGGACAAGACCGGGGTCCCGCTCAGCCACGCCGCGTACCACGAGGGCGACGTGACCCGCTGGGGCCGGAAGATGGCCTCCTTCCTGTCGAGCGTCGGCGCCCCGGGCAATCTCAACGACCGGTTCAGCCGGCTCTTGAAGCCAAAGCAGTGGAACGATGTGATCCGGCGCCTCCAGCAGATCCCGAACCCGAGCGTCCCCACGTCGCCGTCGCGGTTCTCCCTTCCCGCGCACGACCACTCCAAGAAGCACTCCTCGCACGGCGACTAGATACAGGGCGCCGCCCGGTGACTAGGCTGGAGCGTCGTGACCGCCCGCCTCGCCTTCGTCCAGTTCGACCTTCCAGGTCACCTGGGCCTCGACGACGGCCGCTACCTGCTGCGCGACGCCGACCCGGAGCACCCGGCGGTGGTCGTCGTTCAGACGCTGGGCGTACCGCAGGCCCGTCGGCGCGGCCGTCGCCGGTCGCGCCGCGCCGAACCCGGCGGGGCTCCCGAGGTGCCGTTGACTCGCCTCACGGCGATCGCGCCCGAGGGATTGGGCCGCGAAGAGCTCGAGGCGCATCTGGCACGCGTCGGCCGCGACTCCGAGGCCGCGGAGGCGGCGATAGCGGATGCCCTCGGAACCATCAACCGCCTCCTTCGCGCGCACCGTATCGCCACCCAGGACCCCTACGGGCACGAGATCGCCCGCCGGGCCGCCCTTGCGGTCAGGGTCGGCTTCGGAACCGGCGACGGGCTCGCGGACGGTCGCTGGGAGGAGGCGATCGAGGTCCCGCCGCCGATCCTGCGCGAGCGGCGAGCCGGGGCGCTTCGCCCGCAGGAACGGCTCGCCGCGGTGCTCGCGGGCCGCGAGCCGATCGACGTCTGCGAGCCCCTCCTGCTGAGGGCCCGCGCCGACCTCGACTCCCAACGTCCGCGCGAGGCGGCGCTCCAGCTCCGCGCCGGGCTCGACGCGCTCCTCACCGAGCTTCCCGGCCGCGCCGGCCCCGACCAGGAAGCCGACCTGGCGACGCTCCGCGGGCGCCGCGAAGCCACTGCGGCGGCGGCAAACGCGGCGCTTCGCGGCGACCTCGCCGCCGAGCATGGCGACGAGCTTGCCGAGACGCTGCGGATCTCAGAACGCGTCCTGCGCCGCCGCCAAGCGCTCCGCGCGGAGTGAAGCCGGCTCAGCCGAGCGCCGCGAGAACCGCGGAGAGCTCGTCGACCACGTCGCCCTCGAGGCGAACCGCGGCCTCGGCGTCATATGAGGTCGGGCCCTTGGTGACGACGGCGATCCTGCCCCCGCCGCGCAGCGTCAGCTCGGGCAAGCCGGCGACGGGATAGACCTCCAGCGACGAGCCGACGCAGAGCAGCAGCCCGGCGTCCTCGCACATCTCTTGCGCCCTCGTCATCGCGTCGGCGGGAAGCACCTCGCCGAACAGGACGACATCGGGCTTGACCTTTCCCGCGCAGCCCGGACAGGCGGCGACGCCGTCGGTGTCGAACAGGGACTCGACCTGCTCGACCTCGAATCGCGCCTGGCAGCTCGTGCAGCTCGCGGTGGCGATCGAGCCGTGGACCTCGATCACCCGCTCCGATCCCGCCTTTGCGTGCAGGCGATCGATGTTCTGGGTTATGACGGCGTCCAGGAGCCCGCGGCGCTCGAGCTCGGCGAGCGCCTCGTGGGCGCCATTGGGCCGTTTGTCGGCCAGGGCGTGGAAGCGCGGCCGGTAGAAGTCCCAAAACCGCTTCGGGTCACGGTGGAAGGCGTCGATCGTCGCAACCGACATCGGATCGACCTTCTCCCACAGCCCCTCGCCGGGAGTCCGGAAGTCGGGAATCCCGGACGGCACCGAGATCCCCGCCCCAGTCAGCGCAACCGTCGACTCACTCTCGCGAATGAGCTCCGCGAGCCGCTCCGCGGCCGCCCGCGAGGGAGCCTCCGTCTGCTCGAATGGCATCACCGAACCCGGGCTGAGTAGGGGGATCGAGGTGTGGACGCCGGGGGTCGCGGCGGCCGGCTTACCGGCTTGCCAGACATGCACCGACGCCGGAGATGGAGCTCACGCTGACCACGTCAGACAAGCCGAGTGCCGGTCGCCGGGAGCTCCCGGCGGGCCCGCAACCGCTACTTCCCAGACCACTTCGGCTTGCGCTTGCCGAGGAAGGCGGCGATTCCCTCGCGCGCGTCCTCGGACCCGAACGCGGCGGCGAAGCCGCCCTTCTCGGCCTCGATCCCCTCGTCCAGGTCGCCGTTCGCCGAGACGCGCTTGATCTGCTCGACGGCGACCGGCCCCTGACCGCCGAGCTTGCGCGCCCAGGCGAGCGCCGCATCGAACAGCTCGTGGTCCGGGACGACCTCGTTGGCGAGCCCGAGCTCATAGGCCTCGGGCGCGGAGATCGGCTCGCCGAGCAGGTTCATCTCGAGCGCCTTCGCGTCACCGACCAGGCGAGGAAGGCGTTGGGTGCCGCCGAACCCGGGGATGATCCCGAGGTTGATCTCGGGCTGGCCGAAGCTCGCCGACTCGGCGGCGATCCGGAAGTCGCATGCCATCGCAAGCTCGCAGCCGCCGCCGAGCGCAAGCGAGTTGACCGCGGCGATGGTGACCTTGCTCGACTGCTCCATCCGTCGCAGCACGCCATGGCCGCCGTCCAGGAGCTCCTTGCCCGCCGCCGGGTCGGTCATCTTCGTGAACTCCTTGATGTCGGCGCCGGCGCAGAAGACCGCAAAGTTGGAGGAGGCGATGATCGCCGCGCGAATCGCCTCGCGCGAGTCGATCTCGTCCCAGAGCTCCGTGAGGTCGCGGATCACCTGGGGTGAGATCGGGTTGGTCGGCGGCCGGTTCAGCCACAGGATCGCGGTCTCGCCCCGGGTCTCAAGCAGCACGGTCTCCTTGTGGTCGAATCCGTCGTCCGGCTGTGGGTAGAAGAAGAAGCCCTGTCCGGTGGCCTTGCCCAGGCGTCCCTGGTTGACCAGCCGCTTCAGAAGCAGCGGCGCCGCGAAGCCGTCGCCCCACTCGCGCTCGGCGAGCTCGAGGCGCTCCAGCATCACGTCCAACCCCGCCTCGTCGGCGCGGCCGAGCGGGCCCGGCAGGATGCCGGCGCCCATCATCATCCCGAGGTCCACATCCTTGGTCGCGGCGACCCCCTCGTCGACGACCATCACGGCCTCGACGAACGCCTTGAGCTGAAAGCGGTCGACGACCGTCAGCCCCCCGGTTGCCGTGGCAGCCTCCATCTCAGTCTCCGTGAGGGTAGTAGCCCTGGCCGGTCTTCTGGCCCAGCTTGCCGGCCTCGACCAGCTCCTTCATCGCGGGATGGACGTAGAAGCGCTCGCCATAGCTTTCGTGGAGGTGCTCGGCGACGTGCAGGACGGTGTCGAGCCCGAGGAGATCCGAGAGGTAGAACGGCCCCATCGGGGTGACCTTCGCCTCGGCGATCTCCTTGTCGATCTCCTCGACCGGCGTCCCAGACTCGTCGGCGTGTCGCCAGATCTCCGATGCCGCGGAGTTCAGCACCCGATTGACCACGAAGCCCGGATCCTCGCTGCAACGAATCGGGTTCTTGCGGATCTGCATCGCGAAGTTGGCAGCGGCCTGGGCCGTCTCCTCGGAGGTGTCGTCGCCTTCGACGACCTCGATCAGCCGCATCACCGATGCTGGGTAGAAGAAGTGGAATCCGACCACCTTCTCGGGCCGGGTGGTGGCCGAGCCGATCTCGGAGATCGAAAGCGCCGACGTGTTCGATGCGAGGATCGCGTGCCCCGGGGTCACCTCGTCGAGCTCGGCGAACACCGCCTGCTTGACCTCCATCCGCTCGGGCACCGCCTCGATCACGAAGTCGACGTCGCCGAAGCCCTCGTACTCGGTCGTCCCCGAGACCAGGCCGAGGATCTCCTCGGCGCGAAGCTTCGCCTGCTCCTCGGTGATCTTCTCCTTGGCGACCAGGCTGGCGAGCTGGCCCTCGGTGACCTCGCGCGCCTTGGCCAGGCCGGCGTCCACGAAGTCCTGCTTGACGTCCTTCATGGTCACCGCGATGTCGGCCGAGGCGATCACCTGGGCGATCTCGCCCCCCATCGTCCCGGCGCCGAGCACCCCGGCCTTGAACACGAACATGGCCGCAAAGGCTATACGCCAAGCGCCGACGACGAAGCGCTGGATGGAGGAGCATCTCGCCCACCGGCCCTGATCCCCAAGGTTGGAGCCGCGCGCCTGGTCCTCCGTGACAGCGCGGCGTCCGCAGCACCATCGCGGATCGCCTTTGCGCCATCCGTGGAGACCCGTCCCGACACCCATCGCGAATCGCCGACATTCGGACGCGGTTTCACCCCCAGACACGTACGTGGTCAAGGGCTGGGTACATGGGCTATCCCGGCCTCGAATCTCAGACCGTGAAGGGTTTTGGGGAGTATGGCCCCCCCGAGCTGCGCAATGTCTGATTGGATCGGGCGCCTGCCCCGCTCCGCGTTTGTCGGTCGTTCGCGATGGGTGTGGAAAGGGGCTGGGCACGGAGACCCGCACCGCGTGGGGCAAGCCACCCGCCCGAACTAGCGACGAAGTCGCGGTGCTGGCGCCTACGACGTGAGCGAGGAAGTCGCGACGCAGACCGCTGCGTGCTGCCGCCCGGTAACGCGCCCGAACCCGCCGGGACCGTAGCCGGAGGCGAGGCTCCCGCCGGAGTTATTCCGGCGATCAGCCGCCGGAGTTACTCCGAAGCCGAGCAGCCGCCCTGAGTCATTCCCCGCCGGCTAAGCGTTCCTGAACCTCGACCCGGAAGCGCTCGAGAGAGCGGCGCATCGAGCCTCGAATCTGCGAGCGAACGAAGAGGCGATCGGTGAGCCAGGCGAGCGGCCCGCGGCTGAGCAGCCGGTAGTCGAGCTCCTGCGTCAGCACCGTTCCCGATCCCTTGATCTCGAAGGTCGTCCGCAGCTCTCCCTCGCTCGATGAGTCACTGAACGCGATCCGGTGGACGCGGCGCGGCTCGTGCTCGAGCACCCGTTCGTCGACCTCCCCGCGCCCGGCCGGGGTCGAAACCCAGCGAAGCGTGCCACCCGCCTCCGGGTAGCCCCGCGACGCCTCCACGCGCCCGAACCCGTCGACCCAGGTGCTCCAGCCGGCCGGGTCCACGTAGTAGCTCCACGTCTCGGCCAGCGAGACCTCGACCGCGACGGACTCGACGACCGCGCTCATCCGTAGATCTCGCGCTTGATCAGGGTCACCGACCGGATCACGGAGTCCAGGAACGGCTCCAACTCGCCGACCAGCCGCCGGTACTCCTTGCGGCCCGCCGAGGTGATCGAGTAGAAGCGGCGCGTCCGGCGGTCAGGATGCTCCCACTGGCCCTCGATCAGCCCCCGCGCCTCGAGGTCGCGAAGCAGCGGATAGATCGTGTTCGGGTTGGCGGAGATCATGCCCTCGGTCATTCCCTCGATCCCCTCGATCAGGCGGTTGCCGTAGGCGGGCTCGCGGCCGATCAGATGGAGGACCAAAAGCGGGTAGACGTCTCGCCGCCGGACCTCGCCCCCGAACACGTCCATCGCGCCGCCGCCCCGTCGGCCGTGCTCCCTGGGCTGTGTCGAGGCGGCCTTCGACCTCGCCGCCCGGGCGGCCTCGGCCAGCCTCCTCGCACCCTTCTCGCCCTCTCGGGCCATGGCAGGCGACTATAGGTGTAGCCTCATCGGAACGTCTAACAGGAGGGTCGAATGGCGAACATGACGAGCAGCGATCGCGCCCAGTACGAGCGCCCGGACCTGAGTGCGCCCGATCGCTCCCTGCGGGTTCGCGATCGCCGACCCGTGGTGGCCTACACGATCGTTGCCGTCCTCGTCCTGGCGGTTCTCGTCTATGCCGTCGCCTGGGGCATCGACGGATGGCCCCAAGCACTCGTCCTCGGGGTGCTCCTGATGACCGCGGTCGGGCTGATGATCGCGGTCAGCCCAAGCCGCCGGGGCTAAGCTAGCGTCTACGCCGCGGCGGGCGCCTGCTCGGTGGCGCGCTCGCCCGCCTCGGTCTGCTCGGAGGTCGTCTCCGGCCGAGGGTCCTCGGCCTGGCGCGGCATCAGCACCTCGCGCGCGATCACGAGACGCTGGATCTGCGACGTGCCTTCATAGAGCTGCATGATCTTGGCGTCGCGCATCAGCTTCTCGACCGGATACTCCTTGATGAACCCGTAGCCGCCGTAGACCTGGACGGCGTCGACGGTGACCTCCATCGCGGTGTCAGCGGCGAACCGCTTCGCGTGGGAGGAGACGAGCGTGTTTCGCTTGCCCTGATCGAGCAGGACGGCTGACTCCCAGACCAGGAGCCGGGAGGCCTCGATCTTGGTCGCCATGTCGGCGATCATGAACGCGACCGCCTGGTGCATCGCGATCGGGACGCCGAACTGGACCCTCTCCTTGGAGTACTCCGCGGCGAACTCGAACGCGGCCTGGGCGATCCCCACCGCCAGCGAGGAGACGGCGGGGCGAGTGCGGTCGAGGGTCGTCATCGCGAGCTTGAACCCATGGTTCTCCTCGCCGAGCATGTTCTCGGCCGGGACCTCGACCTCGTCGAAGGAGATCGTCGCGGTGTTCGAGGCTCGCTGGCCGAGCTTGTCCTCCTTCTTGTCGACCGTAACTCCGTCCGCCTCGCGGTCGACCACGAAGGCGGTGATCCCGCGGTGCCCGGCCTCGGGGTCCGTCTTCGCATAGACGGTGAACCAGTCGGCGTAGCCGCCGTTGGTGATGAAGCACTTGGAGCCCGAGATCACGTACTTGTCGCCCTTTTTGACGGCGCGCGTCTTCATCCCGCTGACGTCCGAGCCGGCGTCCGGCTCCGTGAGGCAGAACGAGGCGAGCTTCGGAGCCTCGGTCAGCATCCCGAGGTACTTCTTCTTCGTCTCCTCGGATGCGCCGATCAGGAGCGGCGCCGAGGCGAGGCCGTTGGCCATCAGCGTGGTGCCGATCCCGGAGCAGCCCCAGCCGAGGTGCTCCTCGATCAGGCAGCCCGACAGGTAGTCGAGGCCGGGCCCGCCGTAGGCCTCCGGGATGTGCACGTTCATCAGGCCGACCTCGAAGGCCTTGTCGATGATCGCCTGTGGCCAGGTGCCGTCCCGGTCGTAATCCCAGGCGACCGGCCGCATCTCCTTCTCGGCGAAGTCGTGGGCCAGGTCTCGCAGGTCCTTCTGCTCGTCGGTCAGCGTGAAGTCAACCAAGGCTCGGGCGCTCCTTTGCGTTTCGGGACGGCCAATCGGGAGACCGATTGACTGGTCAGTCAACCAAGCGGATGGCCACAGGATACAGAAGCGAGGGCGTACCCTGGGTGGGTGCTCCCCCTGGCGCTCACACTCAGCACGGGCGAGGTGATCCTGATCATCGTCCTCGCCACCACCCCGATCGCCCTGGCCAGCTTCGTGCTCGGGGCCGGCAACGCCTTCCGACAGATCGGCAAGGGCCCGTTCGGGGTGGAATTCGAAAGCGACATGGGCCGTCCGATCACCGAGGACACGGTTGTCGCCTCGCCGCAGGAGCGCGAGGCCGAGATCCGCCAGCTCCTCGAGGCCAAGGCCTACCGCCAGCGCGCCCGTGGCGAGACCGTCCTCGACGTCGATGCCGAGGTGCGGAGGGCTGTCGGGTCGGCCGCCGGCCCCGCCCCCCGCGCCGACCCCCGCCTGGTCGACGAGGTGCGCCAGCTCGTGGTGGCCCGAAACGAGCGTCGGGTTCGACAGGGCAAGGCCCCGGTCGACGTCGACGGCGAGGTCGCCCGGCAGCTTCGCGAGCTCGAGAACCTGGGTCAGTAGCCGCGCTGCCCGGGGCAGTAATAGGATCGCTTCCTCGTGGCCCCCGACCCCGAGACAGAGAGCCTCACCGTCGACGTCGACGAGATGCTCGTTCGCCCCGGCACGTACTTCAACCCCCAGACCGAGATCGTGGTGATCGTCGACGACTCGACCTCGATCGACCAGGAGATCTTCAACATGGAGGACTACGAGGGATCGGACTGGGTCCGCGTCGCCGAGGACGCGCCGGTCGACGAGGACAGCCTCGGCGAGGCGCTCGAGGAGTTCCAGACCCACTACCACGGAGGCGGTTCGGGGGCGGTCTCCGCCACGGCGCTCGAGCAGAGCGACGGGACCGACGAGGGCGAAGAGGAAGATGAAGAGCCCCAGGAGCCGGGGCGGGAGGACTGAGCATGGCCGGATACCGGGTCGCCAAGCGAGAGGACGCGGTCGACTTCATGTCAAAGTGGCCGGGATTCGGCGAGATGCGCTGGTACACGGAAGCGGCCGGCTGTGAGCAGGTCTCGTTCTCGTGGAGGTCGATGCCGCCGGGCACCGGCGGCAGAGGTAGCTACGGGCACAGGCACCCGGGCCAGGAGGAGATCTACTTCGTGCACTCCGGGACGGTCACGTTCAAGGTCGGCGACGAGGTGTTCGAGGTCGGCCCGAAGACCGCGGTGAGGATGACCGGCGAGGATCACTATTCGGTTCACAACGACACCGATGCCGAGGCCGAGCTCGTCCTGATCTCGACCAGGCTCGAAGATGCGCCGACCGAGCGCGAGGAAGATTTCTGGCCGAAGTAGGGCTGGCTGAAGCGCCGGACGCCTACGCGAACCAGAAGACCGTCGCGAAGACGGCGTAGGCCGCCAGGAGCTGGACCCCTTCGAACCAGGTCGATTCGCCCTCGGTCGTCACGTAGTTGGCAACCAGCACCGCGAGCACCACCCCGGCGAGCTCGAAGCCGTTCAGAACCAGGGGCATCGGGTCGGGGCCGAGGAAGAACGAGCACAGCACGAGGAGCGGTGCGACGAATAGCGCGATCTGGGCGCTCGAGCCGATCGCGATGTTGACCGAGAGGTCCATCTTGTCCTTGCGCGCCACTATCACCGCGACCCAGTGCTCGGCCGCGTTTCCGACGATCGCGACGACGATCGCGCCGATGAAGAACTCGGTCAGTCCAAGGGACTCGGATGTCGCGCTGATCGAGCCGACCAGGATCTCGGACATCACGCCGACCGCGACGCCCGCGATCGTGAGCATGATCACCGACCTCCGAACCGACCAGCCCCACGTGTCCTCGTCCTTGTAGTCGGGGTTGAAGATGTCGCGGTGGGTCCTGAGCGAGAAGACGAGGCCGGCGACGTAGGTGATCATCAACAGGCCGGCGACGATCGCCGACAGGGTCTCGATCGTCGAGCCGAAGGAGACCCGCTCGGCGCCGACCGCCGGGAGCCCGCCGCCGTCGACCAGCTGAAAGACCGCCGGCATGACGAGCGCCACGGCCGCCAGCAGCAGCATCGACGTCTGGACGCTGGCCGCGGTCTTGTTGAAGGTCTGGCGGTCACGACCCAGCCCTCCCACCAGCATCGAGGCGCCCAGGACCAGCAGGATGTTGCCCAGGATCGACCCGATCAGCGACGCCTTGACCACCTCGTGCAACCCGTGGCCGAGCGCGAACAGCGCGATGATCAGCTCGGGGGCATTGCCGAACGTGACGTTCATCAGCCCGCCGATTCCGGGTCCCGAGCGGGAGGCCAGCTCCTCCGTCGCCCTTCCCATCAGCGCCGCCGTCGGGATGATCCCGAGGGCGGAGGTGAAGAACACGAGCGCCTCGCTCGCGTGCGCGACCTTGAGCACGATCGCGATCGCGATGAACGGCACCAGCAGGTAAGGCCATCCCTGGGGGCCGGTGAAAAAGCGCGCGTTGAGTGGCGGCATGCCGTGCTCTGGAGGCATCCACTGAGCCTATTCGCCGCCTTGATCTAGACTCCGCCTGCGTGAGAACCCGCCGCTTCGGCGACACCGGCCTCGAGGCCTCAGAGATCGGCTTCGGCACCTGGGCGCTCGGCTCGAGCTGGTGGGGCGACGTCTCGGAGAACGACGGCGAGCGTCTGCTGAACGAGGCGCTCGAGCTCGGGATCACCTTCTTCGAGACGGGCGACGCGTACGGGCGGGGCGCCAACGAGGAGCTCGTCGGCAGGGTCCTCGGCCCCCACCGCGACCGGATCCGGCTCTCGACCAAGTTCGGCTATGAGCTCGCCGAGGGTCGCCAGGAGCACTCCGAGGGCGAGCGGCCCCAGCGCTGGGACGGCCCCTTCATCCGCGAGGCGCTCGAGGCAAGCCTGCGAAGGCTCGGGACCGAGTGCGTCGACCTCTACCAGCTCCACAACCCGCGCATGGACGCGATCGAGACGGACGAGTGCTTCGCGACGCTCGACGCGCTCCGCGACGAGGGCAAGATCGGTAACTACGGCGTCGCCCTCGGGCCCGCCATCGGCTGGCGTGAGGAAGGGCTCAAGGCGATCCGCACCCGGGGGATCGCTTCGGTGCAGACGGTCTACAACCTCCTCGAGCAGGACCCGGGACGTGACCTGATGACGGCCGCAGCGGAGATGGGAGTCGGGGTGATGGCCCGGGTCCCGACCTCATCGGGACTGCTTGACGACAACCTGACTCTCGAGACAACCTTCGGCCCCGGGGACCATCGCCGCCACCGCTCGCGCGAGTGGCTGGTGGACGGCCTCAAGAAGATCGAGGCGATCCGCTTCCTGTGCGAGAAGGGCACGGGCCGGACGATGGCCCAGGCGGCGCTCCGCTTCATCCTCGCCCAGCCGCAGATGTCAGTCGTCATCCCCACGATCACCAACAGCGACGAGCTGCGCGAGTACGCCGGCGCCGCCGACGTCCCCGACCTCACGCAGGACGAGCTGACCCGCGTCGCCGCCCTGTACGAAGGCAACTTCGCCGTCGAGGCCGCCGCGAGCTAGCGGGCCGGTCCCCGTTTGGGCTGGGTGGGAAAGCACGTGGGTCGTCTTGACGATGCATGTCATTGACTAAACGACCCACGCCACCACGGCAGCGCATAGCCGTCGGTCGATCGGGATCGCGGGAAGGCTGGGTAGAGGAGGAGTTCCACCTGCCGCCCCCACCCGGCCGAGCGGCGGCCCCGCGGGGCCGTTCGCGATCGGGGCCTCGCCACTCGTGCGACCACGCTCGACCTGGACCAGCTCGCGAAGACCAGGCGTGGAGGCCTTTCTCGGCTGCGTCGCGAATCGCCGACATTGATCGCTCGTCGGTCCGCGACGGGTGTGTTGCGGGGCTGCGTAGGGGACCGGGCTCCTTCCCCCACCCAGCCGAACAGCGGCTCCGCGGAGCTGCTCGCGCCGGGGGCTGCGCGATGCCGTCGCGAATCGCCGACATTGATCGCTCGTCGGTCGTCCGCGACGGGTGTGGTCTGGGCTGGGTAGGGGTGGCGGGTGGCCGACTGGCACCCCGGTTCGAGCTAGCGACGAAGTCGCGGTGCAGGCGCTTACGGCCTGCCGCCCGGTAACGCACCCGAACCCGCCGGCAGCGGAGCCGAAGGCGAGCAGCCGGCGGAGTTATTCGACGAAGTCGCGGTGCAGGCGCTTACGGCCTGCCGCCCGGTAACGCACCCGAACCCGCCGGCAGCGGAGCCGAAGGCGAGCAGCCGGCGGAGTTATTCAAGAGCCGAAGGCAAGGCTCCCGGCGGTGTTATTACTTCAACCGCTGGACGCACTTCTGGATGTCGGCGGCGGTGGTGGCGCTCTGGACGCACTGGTTGTACGCCTGCGGGCTGACGCCGGAGCCACCCGGCAGGCTGCCGCCTGACGACGCGGCGGCGCCGATCGCGCCGAGCGCGCTGCCGCTGAGGCCGAACTGGCTCAGGAGGTCGGTGAGCGGCTTGGTGTTGGAGGGCGCGGTGATCGTCTGCGACTGGTTGACGTCGCTCAGCGTGACCGCGAAATCGACGTGGACGCTGGTCACGCCCGAGCTAGCCGGGGGCGTCAGGTCCAGGTTGAGCGCGAGCTTGCGAAGCGTCTTGTCGCTCTCGGCGGAGTAGACGTCGATGCTGGCACTCTTGACGGCCGACTCGACCTGGTTGATCTGATCGGGAGTGATGCTCTGGGAGGAGCTCCCGGCCTGCTGGGCGATCTTGTTGAGGTCCGAGACGATCTGCTTGACGTCCGCGTCGCCGTGGACATGGATGGTCTGGGTCCCGTCGACGTCGGTGGTGCCCTCGTTGGTGACGTTGGTCAACCAGGTGGTCGGATCGACGCCGAACTGCTTCAGGATCGATGAGGTGTCCTGCGAGTTCTGCGACTGGGCCTTGCTGGACGATTTCTCATAGGCCTTCTCGAACCGCGAGAAGAGCTTGGTCCCGACCTCGTATGCCTGGTCTTGGTAGTCAACGTAGGCGTTGTCCTTGGTGGTGATCAGGCTGCCGTCGAAGCTGAAGCTCTGGCCGGCGCCGGATGCGCTGACCTTGGCCGTCAGATCGAGCTGAGGGAACGTGTTCGGGTTGCTCGGATCGCTCTGGAACGGGCCGTCGATGGTCGCCGAGAGGTTCCCCGACTGGGTTCCCTCTGCCGAGCCGCTCAGGCTGATGTTCATGTGGCCGCTGGTGATCTTGGTGTCGTTGTTGAAGGTCTCCTTGAGGACCTGGTTCGGATCCTCGTTGTTGCTGCTGCTCCCACCGCCGCACCCGGCGACGGCCGCGGGGACCGGCAGGGCGATCACAAGCGCGGCGATCAAGGTTCGGATGCGAATCAAGTGGTTGCTCCCTCGTGCTCGGATTGCTCGAATCGCGCGGCAGGCTACAGCAACGGTCTGAAGGAATGGCGGGGCCGCCACAACGCCTGGACCGCTGTCCGATCCGGCCCGCGGCTTGCATTTGTGACCGATCTCACCCAGCCGGAGCGGCGGCACGTATCGTTCGTAACGTGGCTGGAGCAACCTGCCCGAGCTGCGGCATCGAGAATCCGGAACGGGCGCGGTACTGCATGTCGTGTGGCGCCGAGCTTCCGAGCGGGTGCCCGGCGTGCGGAGCCGAGAGCCCCCCGGGGGCGAAGTTCTGCATCGATTGCGGCGCCGCGCTCGGCGGCCCAGGGGCCGCCGCGGGCGCCGAAGGCGCGCCCCCGACGCCCGCTCCCGCGGCGCCCTCACCCGGCGCAACGCCTCAGCGCGGCGGCCTGTTCGGCGGCCAGCTTCCCGATGGCGCGCCGGCCTGGGGGCCGCTGGCGGCCGGAACGCTCCCGGAGGAGCGACGAAAGGCAACGGTGCTTTTCGCCGACCTCTCCGGCTACACGGCCGTGGCCGAGCGCATGGACCCCGAAGCCGTCAAGTCGTTCACCGACCGCGCCGTTCTCCGCCTCGGCCAGGAGGTGGTCCGCTACGGGGGCACGGTCGACAAGTACATCGGCGACAACGTGATGGCCGTGTTCGGCGCGCCGGTCGCCCACGAGGACGACCCGGAGCGCGCCGTGCGCGCAGGGCTCGCGATGCAGGGCGCGATGGGTGAGATCAACAAGGAGATCGAGGCCGCGGCGGGCGTCACATTCTCCCTGCGCGTCGGCGTCAACTCGGGGGAGGTGCTGGCGGGCCAGGTGGGCGACGGCTACACGGTGATCGGCGACTCCGTCAACGTCGCAGCGCGGCTCCAGGCCGCGGCCCGGCCCGGAAGCGTCACAGTCGGGGAGATCACCCACCGCCTGACCCGGGGCACGATCGAGTACGACGAGCTCGAGCCGCTCAGCCTGAAGGGCAAGTCGGAGCCCGTGCCGGCGTGGGAGGCCGTCAGGCTCCTGGTGTCCGGCACCGGCACCCGTGGAGCGCGCGTCGCGGCCCCGATGATCGGCCGCGACGACGAGTCGTCGCTGCTCGTCTCGCTGTTCGACCGCGTGGTGACCGAGCAGCGCCCCCACCTCGTCACCGTGATCGGCCAGGCCGGGGTCGGCAAGTCGCGGCTTCTCCGCGACCTCGCCGTCCAGCTCGCCGAGCGCGAGCAGAAGGCGGCCTTCAGGGTGGGACACTGCCCTGCCTACGGCGCCGGCCTCGCCTACTGGGCCCTCGGGGAGATCGTCCGCGGCCAGTTCGAGATCGTCGACACGGACGATTCCGAGCTCGCCTGGGCGAAGCTCCTGCACGGGATCGAGTCGGTGATCTCCGACGAGCAGACGGACGAGTCGCCGGAGCGCCTCGCGGCGACGCTCGCCCGCCCGCTCGGCATCGAGCCGCCGGGCCGGCACGCGGCCGTCGCGGGCGGCCCCGACGCCGAGGACCCGCAGCAGATGCGCGACCGCCTCTTCTCGGCGACTCGATCGCTGGTCGAGGCGGCCTCGCGGCGCTGGCCAGCCGTGATCGCGATCGAGGACATCCACTGGGCGGACGAGGGAATGCTCGACCTGATCGAGTACCTGGCGCGATGGGTGCGCGGTCCCGCGCTGATCGCGTGCATGGCCCGCGACGAGCTCCTCGACCGGCGCCCTGGATGGGGCGGCGGGCGGCGCAACGCCACCACGATCGCGCTCGAGCCCCTGACCCCCGACGAGACCCGTGATCTCGTCACGGCCCTCCTCCCCAAGTCGAACGGCGGATCGGCCGGCGGCGCCGAGCTCGTGCCACAGGTCGCGGAGCGCTCGGCCGGCAACCCGCTCTTCGCCGAGGAGATGGTCAACCGGATCCGCGAGGGCGGGTCCAAGGACGTCCAGACGCTCCCCGAGACGGTCCACGCGGTGCTCGCCGCCCGGCTCGACTCGCTCTCGGTCCCCGAGCGGCGGGTGCTGCAGCACGCCTCGGTCGTCGGCCAGACCTTCTGGGGCGGCTCGCTGTCCGGTGTCGAGGTCGAGGAGGGCATCCACCTCGACAGCGCGCTGGCATCCCTGGAGGAGAAGGACATGGTCGTGTCGAGCGCCGGCAGCCGGCTGGCAGGCGAGCACGAGTACGCCTTCAAGCACGTGCTGATCCGCGACGTGGCCTACTCGACCCTCCCGAAGGCCGTCCGGGCACGAAAGCACGCCGATGTCGGCGCGTTCATCGAGGACCTTGCCGCCGACCGATCCGAGGGCGTGGTGGCGATGGTCGCCGACCACTACCGGCGCGCGGCGGCGCTCGGCGCCGACGCCGACATCGAGCCTGACGAGCTCGAGCGGATCAACGAGAAGGCCCTCGCAGCCCTCGAGGCCGCCGGCGACGGAGCGGCATCCCTCTACTCGAACCAGGAGGCGCTCAGCCACTACGAGACGGCGCTGTCGCTGGAGCGCGAGCTGGAGCCGGCCGCGCGGGCCCGGATCGCCGAGAAGCTGGGAGACGTCGCCCTTCGGCTGGGGCGAGTCGACCAGGCGACCGAGGCCTGGGAGCAGTGCCTCGACTTCCACCGGCGCGAGGAAGACCTCTCCCGGGTCGGCGACCTGCACCGCAAGATCGGGGCGGGGCTGTGGCACAAGGGCGACCGCGAGGGCTCGATCGAGCACTACCAGAAGGGCATCGACCTGCTCAAGGATGGCCCGCCGTGCCTCGAGCTCGTACGCCTCTACGAGGAGGCCGCCTCGCTCTACATGCATACGGGCGACAACATGCTGGCGATCTACGCCTCCGAGAAAGCCCTGCGCCTGGCCGAGCGGCTGGGCGAGGATGCCGCCGCCAGCCGTGCGCACGGGATCTTCGGCCGAGTGTTCGGCCGGATCGGCGACTCGGAGCGAGCCCGCCAGAACCTCGAACGCTCGGTCGAGCTCGCCCGCGAGTCAGACCCTGGCGAGGCGGTGCGCGCTCTTCTCACCCTCGGGTACCACCTCGAGGTCTCCGAGGCCGACTACGAAGGCGCCGGCGCCGCATACGCGGAGGCCCTCGAGCTGGCCGAGCAGACCGGTGACCTGCCCTCGAAGGTCGAGCTGCACGCCGCGCTCGCCCAACTCGCGGCACACAGCGGCGATTGGGACGTGGTGGCAAACGAAGCCGAGGCCTCCGGCAGCCTGGCCGAGCGGGAGGGTCTGACGGGCAAGCTCTGCTTCCCCTACATGATGCGCGGCATGCTGCGCTGGCGAGAGGGCGACTTCGACGAGTCCGCAAAGAGCCTCCGCCGCGCCGCCGAGCTCGCCGAGCAGGTCGGGCGCTCCGAAGTGGCCTTCCAGTCCCTCTACTGGCTCGCGGCATCGCTTCGCCAGCGCGGCGACTACGCCGACGCCGACACCGAGCTGGCCCGAGCGCTCGATCTCTGCGAGAGGGCCGGCCTGGTCGCACAGTCGGTTGAGGCGATCTCGGCCCGCGCCGTCAACTTCGCGCTCGCCGAGCGGACCGACGCCGCGCGCGAGGCCGCCGAGGAGGCGGAGCGCCTCGCCGACCGCCTGCGCTATCCGGTCGGCAAGGCGGCGAGCCTCGAGGCGAAAGGATCGGTGGCCGAGGACCCGGCCGACGCGAGCGAGGCCCTGCGAGAGGCTCGCGACGCGTGGCAGTCCCTGGGCCGTCCCCTGGACGCGGCCCGGTGCGACTACCTCCGCGGGCGGATCCTCCGCGACGCCGACCCCGACCAGGCCCGCGAAGCGCTCGAAAGCGCCGCCGTCGGCGCCGAGCGCTACGGCGTCCACCACCTCGCCGAGCTCGCCCGCGACCTCACCCCCGCCTGAGGAACCACTCCGTCGGCTGCTCGCCTACGGCTCCGCTGCCGCCGGGTTCGGGCGCGTTACCCTCCGGCAGGACGTAGCCACATGGACCGGGACTTCGTCCCTAGCATCGGCGGATGGGGCGACAAGCCATTACGACCTGCCGCCGCGCAACAGGCCCTAGCCCGCCGGAAACGTAGCGGGAGGCGAGGCTTCCGGCGGAGTTGTGTATTCAGGCGATTCCCTCGGCCTCGTACTCGCGAAGGAAGCCCTCGAAGAGGCGCAGGTGGCCCTGCTCGTCCTGGAGGATTGCGATCACCATGTCGTTGGTCACCGGGTCGACCTGGTCGGTGATCTCGACTATCCGGCTGTAGTGCTCGATCGCCCCGCGCTCGGCATCGATCACGCCCTTGACCACGTGGACGACGTCGATCTGCTGCTTCGGAGGCTGAAGATAGGACTGCTCGGCCGCGAACTGCTCGGATCCCGGGACGACGCCGTAGAGCTCCTTGATCCGGCCGGCGAACTGCTGCGCGTGGCCGAGCTCCTCCTGGATGTCCTGGGTGAGCGACTCCTTGATCTGCTGGGCTCTGACCCCGTCGGGGTTGACCGCGTTGGCGATGTAGCTCATCACGGTCTCGATCTCCATCCAGTAGGCGCGCTTCAGCAACTCGATGATCTGCTCGCGCTGCTCGCTGTTCTGCTCGGCCATGATGTCGCCGGCTGCAGCTGCGTTGTCGGCCATGAGTCCTCCTTGGTCGCTCTGTTCCGGGGCCTCGCGGGTACCCGCCTGGGCCCCAATCATGCCTCGCCTCGGTTCCTCGGCCCGGGCCAGTGGATAATTTTCTGGCATGGCGCTGCTTGCCCGCGACGACGGGATCGAGATCCACTGGGAGGAGCGAGGCTCCGGTCCGCTGGTCGTGCTCGCCCCGTATTGCATCTCGCATCCATCGGTCTTCGAGCCGCTGAGCGCGGATTTGGCGACTGATCACCGCGTGGTCCGCTACGACGATCGTGGCTCGGGCGAATCGACCCCCCGGGGTCCCTATGACATGAACACCAGCGTGTCCGACCTCGAGGCCGTGATCGAGGCGGCCGGGTCGGGGGCCGTGGTGGTCGCACTGGCCGACGCGGTGAACCGCGCGGTCCGGGTCGCGACGGACAGGCCGGACCTGATCGAGGCGCTGATCGTGTCGGGCGGCAACCCGGCGGGACGGCGCGCCCTCGAAGGGACCGACGCGATGGCCTCCTCGGAGTCGGTTGTCGACGCCTTCATGAGCATGGTCGAGACCGACTACAGGGGGGCCCTTCGAACCATGACCGCGGCGGGCAACCCCCAGATGAGCGAGGACGAGGTCAGGGAGCGGGTCCGGGCTCAGTCCGAGTATCAGCCCCAGGAGGCCGCGGCGGCCCGGCTGCGAGTCTGGGCCGACGACGACGCGGCCGATTACGGCCGGCGTTGCGGTGGCCGGCTCTGGCTCCTCTACTCGGACGACATGGGCGGAGGATGGTTCCCCGCCGGCGAGGAGGGCAGCCGGATCGCCCGTGAGCTGTTCCCCGACGCCCACGTCGAACGAATCGAAAGCGGGATCATCAGCCGGCCCGACCTGACTGCGGCGGCCGTCAGAAGGGTGACCTCGCAGCTCCGAGTGAAGTCGGGCGCGTGACCTCTTCGCCAGGCGGCGGGGCTTGGATCCTGACCGGATCGCTGGACAACTTCCGGGTCAACGTCGAACGCGGTTTCGACGTCATCGGACTCAAGGAACGGCGGCGGCGGACGGCGAGCGAGCTCGAGCCCGGCGACGAGGTGATCTTCTATGTCACCGGCCTACAGGCGTTCGGCGCGATCACGCGGGTGCGCTCGGGCATGTTCGAGGACCGGACGCCGATCTGGCCGGCCTCACGGGGCCGAAGAGCTGATGACTACCCCTGGAGGGTCGACGCGGAGCCGCTCGTCGTCCTCGACGAGCGCGACTTCGTTGGGGCCGAGGAGCTCGCGAGCGAGCTCGAGCACGTGCGCAAGTGGCCGGCCGAGCACTGGCAGCTCGCCTTCCAGGGACAGATGCGGGCGATCGGCGAGAGCGACGCGGCGCTTCTGCGCCGCCGGATCGAGGCGGCCGCGGGGGTCGCAGCTTGATCCACGAGCGCCACTTCACCGTCGAGGAGGCGAACGCGCTGCTCGACGGATTGCGGCCGGTGATGGGCGAGCTTCGCCACGCCAGCGAGCTGCTCACCGATGCCGAGGTCCATTCCCTGCTCGTCGATGCCGCTCCAGGCAACGGCGGAGGCGAGCCGGGCCGCCAGGTGGGAAAGGCGTTCCTCGAGGTGCGCCGCCTGCTGCTGGCCGTCCAGGGGGCCGGGATCGTCGTCCGCGACATCGACCGCGGACTGATCGACTTCCCGGCGATCCGCGACGGCGAGGAGGTGTACCTCTGCTGGGAGCTCGGCGAAGATGACGTGTCCTGGTGGCACGAGCTCGATGCCGGGTTCGGCGGTCGTCAGCCCCTGATCTGAGCCGCCGCGCCGGCGGCGGTCACAGAAAAGGGAAGCGGGGCGCTCGCCCGGCGCCCCGCTTCCGCATGGGAGGTGCCCCGCGAGGACAGATGTGCCCTCGCAGCATGGATGTGCACGCAGGCTATCGGTGTCCCGCGCCGCGGGCTGTAGCCGCGGGCCCGTCGCTGGACGTCTGTTGGAGCCGCGACCGCGGCCACGCCCCGTACGGTTTGCGGATCGCCCCCGCCTAGCGGTTGGCCATACGCTGCTCGAGGTGGCGATAGTCACGCTCGAGCTGCACCCTGCGAACCTCGGCGGCACGGACGCGCCGCTCGTGCTGTAGGCGCCTCCCGCTGAGGCGAAGATGCAATCCGCGGCTCCCCTGCTTGGACACCACGGAGCCACCCTACCGCCGGTATCGGGCGCGCACCCCGCGTGTTCCGTTATGCGTTACCGGGTTTCAAGTAGTTTCGTCGAATAGCCGACCCGGGTCCCAGGTATCGGGGGCCCGGACTGCATGCCGCCGCCCACGAATGGCGCCGGGCCGAGCCACGGGCATGGAGCCGGGGCCACCAAGAAAGGACGCGCGGCTCGCCCCCTCGATCAGTCGCAGAGGCCCCCGGGCTGCGAGCTTCGGCACTCGTTGTGGTCGAAGCGATTCCCCTTGCCCTTGCCGTCCCAGACGATGTCGGCGGGCTTGTTTCGCCGCAGGTGGTTGTGGACGATCCTGTTGTGGGCGGAGTTGCTTCCGCCGAGCGACGCCGACGACGCGACGACGATCCCGCCCGGGAACGCGGCTGCGCCATGCGGGGCGTTCCCCTTCAGCCGGTTGTCACGCAGTACGTTGTGGCTCGCGCCGAGAAGGCCAATCCCCGTCCCGGAGATCGGGGGGCCGCCCTCACCGGCCGGGCAGCCGCGGGTGTTCCGGAGTACCCGGTTCTTGCGAAGCGTCCAGCCGTGGACCCCGCCGGGCGAGCCCGTGTTGATGAGGCCCATCCCGAGGCAGTTGCGGATCGCCCGGTTGTGAGTGGCGACCGCGTTTGAGGAGTCACGCAGGAAGAACCCGAACTCCTCGTTGTTTCGCGCCACGTTGCCGCGCAGCAGAGCGTTGGCGTGGGGCGAGTCGCCGACGTAGAAACCGGCGACCTCGCCCTTGATGGCGACGTTGTCGAAGAACTTCGTCCTTCGGGACGAGAACGCCGCGACCCCGTACTCCTTGTCGCGAATGAACGTGTTGTTGCGGAACGTGGTCCTGCTGGCGCCGGAGGCGACGGCGCCGAAGTCGCGGAAGCCCTGGATCCGGAAGCCCTTGACCCTGGTGCGCGCGACCGTGGCCGGGCGCCCGTTGGACGTCCGCCCGATGCAGATGCCGGACGTGCCGTGGCAGTAGCGGTGGGACCCCGGCTTGATCACTGTGCCCCTGCGGCTGTCTCCGGAGCCGCGCAGAGTGAGCTTGTTCTTCTTGATCGCGACCCCGCCGTGGTAGACGCCGGCGCGAACTGAGATCGTGTCGCCGCGGTTGGCGGCGTCGACCGCGGCCTGGATCGAATGGCCCGGGGTGACGACGATGGTCTTCGCCGAGGCGGACGCGGATATCGCGACCAGGCACACCGCCGTCGCCACTACGACCACGATCCATCGCACTGTTGTCATCGATCCTCCTGAGACGCGGGGGCAAAGACCGCGAGCAGCATATATCTGCGCTTCGAGGGGCGACGTCGAGCCTGGTGGGACCTAGTCCACCACGGCGGTCAAGATTTGGACCGGACGATCGGCGGGCGCGGGCTGGCGACTAGGCCGCTTGGCCCGCCCTGCTCGCCTGGCGCTCGGGGCTGACCCTGACCACGTCCCAGACCAAGCCCACCCTCTCGAGCGCCCGGATCACGGCCGCGGAGGGGTCGAGCTCCAGGCCGCGGAGCCCATGGGCCGCGGAGGTGGGGAACGCGTGGTGGTTGTTGTGCCACGCCTCGCCCATGGTGGGGAGGGCGAGCCAGAACACGTTCCGCGACTCGTCCTCGGTCGCAAAGCGACGCCGCCCGAAGACGTGGCAGACCGAGTTGACGCTGTAGGTGACGTGGTGGACCAGGAACACCCGGACCGCCCCGCCCCACAGGAGCCCCGTGAGCCCGGCCACCAGGGTACCCCCGATCGCGTAGCCGACCGCGAATGGAACCAGCATGCCCACGAGCGCCCAGATGAAGAAGGTCCGGTCGATCGTCCTGACCACCGGATCCTCGATCAGGTCGGAGGCAAAGCGCTGCTTGGAACCGCGTTCGGTGTGGATGAAGAGCCAGCCGAGGTGGGCATGGAAGAGGCCCCGAAGCGTGCCTCTCCAGCCTCCGCCGTGGCCGACGTGGGGGCTGTGGGGATCACCCTGCTCGTCGGCGAAGGTGTGGTGCTTTCGGTGATCGGCGACCCACGAGATCACCGGCCCCTCGATCGCGGCCGAGCCGATCGCCGCGAAGATCGCTCGCAGCGTGGCGCTGGTCTTGAAGCTGCGATGGGTGAGCAGCCGGTGAAATCCGATCGTGATCCCCATCGCGGTGATCACGTAGCCGACCGCGAGGATCCCGAGGTCGCGCCAGTGGAGCGCCTCGTCCCAGACCTGCCACGCGGCGACGACCAGGAGCAGGAAGGGCACCGCGGTGACCAGCCCCGTGATGATGCGATCGGCGGCTTCGTGTGCGACCGGCTGCACCAGCTCCGGGGCGTCAACGGCCTGGTCCGCGCCAGCCTGCTTTGAGATTGCCACTCGGTGTTTCTCCTAGGTCCAACCGAAACACTGGCCGCTCGCGGCGCGCGCCGGGTGTCCCTTCAGACACCGTAGCGTTTTTGGGCTCAACCCGGGATCGTGAACATCGACTGGATCTGGGCCGCGAACATCAGATCGCCCTCGATCTTCAGCTTCCCGCTCATGAACAGCATCGGCCCGTTTGCGTTCCCGGTGACCAGCTTCAGGAACGGAACCCCGTCGATCTTCAAGGTGACGCGCGGCTCGGCCTTCAGCTCGGGGCGGCTGGTGCACCTGCCATCGGCGATCACCACCTCCCACTGGTCCTCGCCGCCATCGGGGCGGCCCGTGATCCTCCAGTGGATCACCGCGTCCTGACCGCTTCCCGGCTTGAAGTGCTCCTCCATGCGACGGAAGATCTCCCCGAGGATCTGGTCTCGGAGCGACCCCTCCATGCCCTCCCGCAGCTTCTCGTCGGAGGTCCCCCCGATGCTTTCGGCGAAATCCTCGGCCTGCACGGACGAGGGGTCCATCTGCTGGTCGAGCTCCTGGATCCGGTCGCTCACCTGTTCTCCTCTTCAGTCGTGGGACGGCGGTCGGTCAATCGATCCGGGCGCCGGAGATCGCTCGCGCGATCACCAGCCGCTGGATCTCTGAGGTGCCCTCGAAGATCGTGTAGATCTTGGCGTCGCGGTGCATCCGCTCGACGGGGAACTCGCGCGTATAGCCGTTGCCGCCGAGGATCTGGATCGCGCGCTCGGTCGCCCAGACAGCGACCTCCCCCGCCTTCAGCTTGGACATCGAGCCCTCCGCCGAGTCAAAGGCCTTGCCCGTCCGCCCCATCCAGGCGGCCCGCCAGACGAGAAGGCGCGCGGCGTCGATCTCCATCTTCATGTCGGCGAGGGCGAACGCGATCGCCTGGTTCTCGATGATCGGGCGTCCGAACTGCACCCTCTCCCCCGCGTAGCCGAGCGCAAACTCGTACGCCGCGCGGGCGATTCCGACCGCCTGGGAGGCGACGGTCGGGCGCGAGACCTCGAAGGTCTTCATCGCCGCCTGTCCTCGCGATGCCTGGCCTTCGCGGGCGCGCGCGAGTCGCTCGTCGAGTTTCTCCTTGCCGCCGAGCAGGCACGAGCCCGGGATCCGGCAGTCGTCCAGGTGCACGTCGGCGGTGTGGGAGGCGCGAAGCCCGTGCTTTTTGACCTTCGCCCCCTGCTCGATCCCGTCGACGCCCGGGGGGATCACGAAGGCGGCGTGCCCTCTGGAGCGAAGCTCGCGGTCGACGCTTGCGATCACCACGTGGACGCCGGCGATCCCGCCGTTGGTCGCCCAGGCCTTCTGACCGTTCAGCACCCACTCGTCCTTCGCCTCGTCATAGCGGGCCGACGTCCTGATCGCCGAAACGTCGGACCCGGCGTCGGGCTCCGACGAGCAGAAGGCGGCGACCTTAGGGTCCTCCGGCGTTCCAAAGCATTGCGGGACCCACTCGACCAGCTGGTCGGGAGTCCCCGAGGAGTAGATAGCCGCGACCGCGAGCGTCGTGCCCATGATCGACATCCCGATCCCGGCATCCCCCCAGAAGAGCTCCTCGTTGACGATCGGCATCGTCAGGCCGCTGGGCTCCATCCAGAACTGCGCGATCCCCTCGAAACCGTAGAGGCCGATCTTCGCCGCCTCGGAGATCACCGGCCATGGCGTCTCCTCGCGCTCGTCCCACTCTGCCGCCGCGGGGCGCACCACCTGCTCGGCGAAGCCGTGCACCCAGTCGCGGATGTCCCGCTGATCGGCGCTCAGCTCGAGGCTGAAGGACACCTCGGGGGAGTCACCCGCGCCATTCACCGCCTCGACCGCTTCCCGCGCCGCGTTCTCGGTGCTCGTGGGCTCCATCCGCCAGAAGCTTACACCATTTTATGTCACATGTTTCAGTGTCGCCTGCGGGGAACAACTCCGCCGGGAGCCTCGCCTTCGGCTCCATTCCCGGCGGGTTAGGGCCTGTTGCGTGGCGGCAGGACGTGAACAACTCCGCCGGGAGCCTCGCCTTCGGCTCCATTCCCGGCGGGTTAGGGCCTGTTGCGTGGCGGCAGGACGTGGTCCCTGGACTCGACTAGCCTCGCGTTCCTGAGCGAGCTCGTCCAGATCCGCCCCCGCCTGTGGCGCTGGACCACCCCCCACCCCGAGTGGCGCCCGGGGGCCCGCTCGGAGAGCCCGAACGATTGGCCATGCGAGGTCGGGTCGGTCCTCTTCGAGGCGATCGACGCGACGGTGCTGATCGACCCGCTCGTCCCTGATGAGGGGGGCGATGCCCTGCTTCGACGGCTCGACCGAACCGTCGGTGACCGGGGCCTGCCGGTGAGCATCCTGACCACGATCCGCTTCCATCGGCGAAGCCGCGAGATGCTCGCGGACCGCTACGGAGCCTCGACTTCGAGGGCCCGAGAACGCCTCCCCGCGGGGGTCGAGTCGCTTCCGATCCGGGGCGCCGGCGAGACCATGTTCTGGCTCGCCGAGCATCGCGCGCTCGTCCCGGGCGACCGGATCATGGGCGCCGAAGCGGGCGGGCTTCGGACCTGCCCGGGCTCGTGGCTCGGCTATCTGCCGAGCGGCCTCTCGGTCGCTCAGCTTCGCCACCGGCTCCGGCCCCTGCTCGAGCTGCCGATCGAGGCGGTCCTCGTCTCGCATGGCGATCCGGTCCTGCGGTCGGGACACGCCGCCCTGGCTCGCGCGCTCGCGCTCGGGGACTGATCAGGCCGACCCGGGAGCACCGGGCGCGGTCCGCTCGAGGGCCTCCCACCCCACGTCTCGCCGTCGCTCGGCATCGTCGGCGGCGGAGCCTCCGCGAAGCCCGAACAGCCGCTTGGCCCACAACAGGTAGACGACGATCGCGAGGTTGACGATCAGGGCGCTGACCTTGAACCAGGTCACGCGGGCGGTCAGCTCGTAGACCTCGACCGGAAGCAGCAGGGCGGTGACGACGAAGGTCAGGTACTCGGCCCAGCGACGCTGGAACCAAAGCCCGACGGCCTCGGCGGCCTCGAGCACCGCCAGTCCGGCGAGCCCGGCCCCGACCAGGCGCAGGGTCCCCTTCTGGAGGGAGAAGAGCTCGTCCAGCCGGCCGAGCAGGCCGCGATGGCTGGTCTGGAGCGGGCCGCCCGCAACCCCTCCTTGGATATCTGCGAGCACCCGGTAGAACTCGTCGCGAAGCTGGCGCTCGTGCGATGCGATCAGGAACACCGCGACGGCGAGCGCCGTGAGGATCACGACGTGGAAGGCCCGGTCCACAGCGATCACGCGAAGGACGACCTTGTCGCGAAGGGCGCGGCCGCGAAGCGGGAGCTCGAGCTCTTCCCGCGGCGCGATGTGCTCCCGGCTCGGCGCGCGGGGCGGCGGGAGCGCCAGCCAGCTGTCGCAGCGAAGACACCGATGCCATCGCAGGCCGCTCTCGTCGCGGGCCACGATCGCGTCGGCGAGGCGCAGCGCGCGAACGTCGGTGCCGAGCAGCTCGTGGCCGCGGGCGCCGCAGACCAGAAGCTCGTAGTGAAGGCGCGGCCGAAACCGCCTCGGCTTGGCGGTCCCCGGCGGCGAGTGGGCGGCGCCGCTCGACACGCGTGGACCCTATCCGGCGGGCCGCTCGACGCGGTCCCGCGCCTCGCCCCCCGGCCGCCAGCTCGGGGTGGGCCGGCCTTTGACGCATCGACCGTTGGTAGCCTTCCGCCGCCACGGGGCACAGGGGGTCCCGGCGGACTCCCTCTGCGATGACCGAAAGTCCCTCAACAGCCCTGGATCCGACCGCGTTCGCGATCGGGTTCGACGAGCGAGACCGGGAACGGCTCCACGAGCTGTGGGACGAGGTCCTCGATTCACAGCAATGGACGGAGGGCGAACTGGTGGGGCGTTTCGAGGCGGACTGGGCCGAGTGGAACGCCCTCGAAAGCGTTGCCTTTGCGAGCTGGTCCGGCGGGGCGATGGCGGCGCTCGAGTTCTGCGACGTTCGCGGATCGTCCGTGCTCTGCCCCTCCAACACCTTCATGGCGACCCCGCTCTCGGTGATCAAGGCGGGCGGCGAGCCGGTCTTCGTCGACTGCAACCGCGAGGACCTCTGCGTCTCGTTCGCCGACTTCGAGGCCAAGGCCGAGCGACACCGTCCGAAGGCCGCCTGGCTGGTTCACATCGGGGGGCACATCGCGTTCGAGGTCGAGCGGATCGCCGACTACTGCCGCGAGAAGGGTATCTTCCTGATCGAGGACTGCGCTCACGCGCACGGCGCGCGGTGGGGCACCCGCCGGCCGGGGACCTGGGGCGATGCCGGCGTCTACTCGATGTACGCGACGAAGACGATCTCGACCGGCGAGGGAGGCATCCTTGTGTCGCACCACGATGAACTTGTCGACTTCGCGCGCTCCTATCGCAACTACGGCAAGCCCGATCATCGGGTCGAGGGGCTGAGCCACAGGATGAGCGAGTTCTCCGCGGCGATCGGGCTGGTGCAGCTCGCTCGGTTGGAGGAGATCGTCGCCTGGAAGAACGCCGCGGCACGCGACCACCTCGACTCGCTGTTCCCCGCCCACGTCGAGCTTCCCGAGGGGATGGTCTCGGGGCTCTACAAGTACATCGTCTTCGGTCCGATCGAGCGGTCCACCGGCCGCGTCTACGACGAGCCATGCCATCGCATCCTCGGCGACTCGGCCGCCCTTCCCAACACGGACTGGGTGGCCGCGAACCACTCCTGCGTGCCGCTCTACTACCGGGGCCCCGAGCCCGCCGAGGGGAGCGCCTGGCGGGAGCTCGCGGAGGCGTCGTGAGGGTCCTGGTCACCGGGGGGGCCGGGTTCATCGGCTCGCACGTGGTCGACAAGCTGATCGACGCCGGCCACCGACCGCGGATCTTCGACCTGCGGCGCTCGCCGTATCACTCCGAGTCGGCGGCGGAGCACGTCTCGGGCGACGTCACCGACCGCGAGGCGCTGGCCGGCGCCGCTCGGGGCTGCGAGGCGATCATCCACCTGGCGGCGGTCGCCGACGTCGGCGAGGTGGTCAAGGACCCGGCCCAGGCCGAGCGGTTCAACGCCCAGGGGACGTTCGAGGTCCTGGAGGTCGCCCGCGGGGAGGGGATCGGGCGTGTGATCTATGGCAGCACCACCTGGGTCTACAGCGACTGCGAGCCGGTCCGAGTCGACGAGGAGACCCCGCTCCAGGCGCCTAGCCACCTCTACACGGCGACGAAGCTGGCGGGCGAGCTCTACTGCAAGTCGTACGCGGAGCTCTACGACGTCGAGTACACGATCCTGCGATTCGGGATCCCCTACGGGCCGAGGGCGCGAGACGCGACCGTCATGGCCGCCTTCGCGGCCAAGGCCGAGGCGGGCGAGGCCCTGACGATCGCCGGCGACGGCAGCCAGTCTCGCCGCTTCGTGTACGTCGAGGACCTCGCGGACGGGGTGGTCGCGTCGCTTCGGCCCGAGGGCGCGAACCGCGTCTTCAACCTCGCTCGGGACGAGGAGGTGACCATCCTCGAGATCGCCGAGGCGGTCCGCAGCCAAGTCGCCGACACGGGGATAACCCACACCCCCGCACGGGCCGCCGACTTCGGCGGCAAGGAGGTGTCCAGCCGGAGGGCGGCCGAGGAGCTCGGGTGGAGCGCCGGAACGCCGTTCGCCGAGGGGCTCCGCAGGTACCTCGAGTGGCGACGCACCCGCACCCGCCCTCGTCGCCTCCTGGTCCTGACGGCCGACATCGGCGAGGGACACGACCTGCCCGCGCGGGCGATCGCCCGGGACCTGGAAACCGAGCAGGCCGGGCTCAGGGTCGACGTGGTGGATGGCCTGAAGGCGATGGGGCGGCTGCTCACGCTCGTGGTCCGCGACGGCTCGTGGCTGTCGTTCAACTGGCTGCCCTGGCTGTTCGAGCTCCAGTACTTCCTGCTGGCCCGCTTCGCCCCGACCCGCTGGCTGACCCTGCGACTCGGCTGCCTGATCGGCTCGCGGGGCCTTCGCCGGACGATTCGCGAGCACGATCCAGACGTCGTCGTCTCGACCTATCCGGGCACCACGGCGGTGCTCGGCGAGCTGCGGCTCCGGGGGCGCCTCGACACCCCGGTGGTCTCCGCGATCACCGACCTCGCGGGGCTGCGGTTCTGGGCGCATCCCGGGGTCGACCTGCACACGGTCACCCACCGCGAGTCGATCGAGGAGGTGGAGCGGATCGCGGGTCCGGGCTCGGCCAGGTGGGCGAGGCCGCCGACCGCCGAGGAGTTCTTCGAGCCGGCGTCGCAGCCGGACGCCCGGCGGCGCCTCGGCCTGCCCGAGGGCGGCAAGGTCGTCGTCGTCTCCGGGGGCGGATGGGGCATCGGCGACATCACGGGGGCGGTCGACGCCGCGCTCGAGGCCGACGAGACCACGGTCCTCTGCCTGACCGGGCACAACCAGCGTGCCCGCGAGCGGGTGGAGCGCCGTTTCGGCACGGACCCGCGAGTCCGGATCCTCGGGTTCACCGACCGGATGAGCGATCTGCTCGCGGCGGCCGACGCGCTCGTTCATTCGACCGCCGGGCTCACCATCCTCGAGGCCCAGATCCGCGGGTGCCCGGTGATCTCGTACGGGTTCGCCGTCGGCCACATACGCGCCAACAACAAGGCCTACGAGCGGTTCGGGCTGGCGAGCGTGGCGACCTCGCCGGAGCGCCTCCGGAGCGCCCTCGGCGCGGCCCTCGCCCAGCGACCTGACCCGGACCGGGCCTTTGCGGCGCTCCCGTCCGTCGCCGCGCTGGCCCTCGACGCCGAGCCGCGTCCGAAGCCCCGGACCGCGCCGCGCGCTCGCGCCCTGCGCGCCGCCGCCGCCACGGCATGCACCTTCCTGCTGGCCTGGGAGGTGCTGTTGACGGACGAGGCCTATCCGCTCTTCGCCAAGGTGATGAACGCATCACCGATGACCGCGGTGGCGACGGACCAGCGCGCGGTGGGCCTGTTGGTCAACACCCAACCCGAGAACGTCGCCCCGCTGGCGCTCGAGCTGGCGCACCGGCGGCTTTACGCGTCCTTCGCGCTCAGCTCGGCGCCGAGCGCGGACGACCTCGGAGCGCTCCGCCGCAGGGGCGACGACGCCATTCCCCGGCTGGACGCCGGCGGCCCGTTTCACTCGCTCGGGACGAAGGGAAAGCTGGTCAAGGACGCAACAGCGCTCGGCCTGGGCAAGGGATTCATGTACGAGCCGAGCAGCGACTTCACTCCGACCCAATACCTCCTTGCGCACGCCGCCGGAGGCTCGCCGGTCCTCGGCGCCGCCGAGGGGGGCGCCGGCGCCCCCCTCCCGGCGGTCCATCGGGGCGAGATCGTCCAGGTCGACCTGGATGGGCCACGCGCCGCATGGAACAAGACCCTGGACTCACTCCAGAACCGCCTCGCGGCTGGGCGGCTGCACGCCGTGACCGTTCCCGGACTCGTCAGCTCCGGCGACAAATAGGCGACGGCTGCGGCGCGGGCCCCGCGATGCGCCGGCGGCGGCGGGCGCCTCAAACCCTCCCGGGAGCGGCCGCGCATCGAGCGCCGGCAACCCCGCGCGGTGGTGCCGCAACCACCGGCGACGGATGGTACGGTGCCGCCCTCATGGCCACCGGGACAGTGAAGTGGTTCAGCGACGAGAAGGGCTTCGGGTTCATCACCCCCGATGACGGCTCGAAGGACGTCTTCGTCCATCACAGCGCGATCGCCGGCGACGGCTATCGCTCCTTGGACGAGGGGGCCAAGGTCTCGTTCGAGACCGAGTCCGGCGATAAGGGGCCCCGGGCCGCGAACGTCGAGAAGGTCTAGGACCGGATCTCGACCGAGTCCGGGCCCAGCTCGGATGCGTTCGGGACCCCCGCGAGCGCCAGCGCCACATCGAGCTCGGCGACCAGCAGGTCGAGCACCGCCCGCGCGCCCTCCTCACCCGCGACCGCGAGCCCCCAGATCACGGGGCGGCCCACCATCACGGCGCGCGCGCCGAGAGCCATCGCCTTGAGCACATCGGTGCCGCGACGAATCCCGCCGTCGACGAGGACGTCGAGACGATCGCCGACCGCGTCGGCGATCGCCGGCAGCGCCTCGGCCCCCGCCGCGACGGTGTCGAGCTGGCGCCCGCCGTGGTTTGAGACCACCACGCCGGCGACACCGTGGTCGGCGGCGAGCAGGGCGTCCTCGGGCGTCATGACCCCCTTCACGAGCACGGGGAGCTCACTGAGCTCGACGAGCCGCTCGATGTCCACCCAGGTGAGGCTGGGGTCGATCAGCTCCCCGATCTCGAGGACGTTGAAGGCGGCACCGCGGGCGGCGCCGGGAGCCATGACCCCGTCGGGAAGCGTGTACTCGGTCCGCAGGTCGCGATCGCGAATCCCCAAAACCGGCAGGTCGACGGTGACCACGATCGCGTCGAACCCGCTCTCGGCCGCCTCGCGAACCAGCTGATCGGACAGGCCGCGGTCGCGAAACACGTAGAGCTGAAGCCACCGCTCACCCGAAGGCGCCGCCGCGGCGATCTCGGCCGGGCCGGCGCCCGCGAGTGAGGAGAGGCAGAACACGGCCCCGGCGGTGGCGGCGGCGCGGGCCGTCGCTCCCTCGCCCTGCGGATCCGCGAGGCGGTGAAAGGCGGTTGGCGCAACGAACACGGGGTGGGGCCGGAGCCGGCCGAGGACCGTGGTCTCACAGGTCCGCTCGGAGACGTCGAGCAGCACCCTGGGGCGAATCGCGATGCGTCGCCAGGCCTCGACGTTGGCCCGCAGGGTCAGCTCGTCGGCGGCGCCCCCCGCGTAATAGCCATGAGGGCCTTCCTCCAGGATCTCGGCCGCGCGGGCCTCGAAGTCGGCGAGGGTGCGCGGCAACTCCATGGATTGGAATCTATTCGGATCGGTCGACGCCGCGGCCCGGCCGACGCGGGGTGCGGCGAGCGGCGAGCGGCGATCAGGCGCGCGGCTCGAGGATGACCAGCGGGATCTCGCGGTCGGTCCGCTCCTGGTAGTCCGCGTATCCGCCGTAGACCTCCACCACCGCGGGCCACAGCCGAGAGCGCTCGCGGGCGCTCGCGACCCTGGCGCGAACGTCGCGGCGTGCCGAGCCCACCTGCACCCTCGCCTCGGGGTTTGCCCGCAGGTTGTAGAACCACGCCGGGTTGTGCGGATGGCCGCCCTTGGAGGCGACGAGGATGATGTCCTCACCGTCCTCCGCGTAGACGAGCGGCGTCGTTCGCTCGGTCCCGCTCTTCGCGCCGACGTGGGTTACGAGAAGCATCCGGGGCGCCCCGGGGAACCGATGGCCGATCAGCCCGTGCGTCGCCCGGTAGACGACCGTGTGAACGCCCATCAGCCGCCTCCATAAGGGCCAGCCGCGATCGACGATCTCCATCGGGTCCACGCCATCAGCTTACGACGCGCCGCCCGCCGACCTGCAGGCGGCCGGGCGCGGCGGGGTCGCCCCCTCGCCGCTCGGTGACTGAGCGGGGCCGATAGGCCCGTGTACGATCGGCCCAGGGAGCAACGACGCTCCCGGTCAGGAGGGTCGTGTCGGCGGTGCCAGGCAGCATCGAGCTCAACGGGCAGGTCCTCGGCTCGAGCGGAAACCGGGCGGGGTTCCTGCTCCTTCTCGGCCTGCTCGGCTCGTTCGGGTTCATCCGCATGAGCACCAGGCTGATGCGAAGCCCGAAGGTGTCCTGGTGGCCGGGCAGTGTCAAGACCGCGGGCGTCCACATACATCACCTCGTGTTCGGGATCGTGCTGCTGATGCTCGCGGGCTTCCTCGAGTTCGCGCTGCGGCCCGACAGCCCCTGGCTCGAGATTCTCGCCGCCGGTTTCGGGATCGGCGCCGGCCTCACCCTCGACGAGTTCGCCCTCTGGCTTCACCTGGAGGACGTCTACTGGGCCGAGGAGGGCCGCCGCTCGGTGGACGCGATCATCGTTGCGACGATCGTCGCCGGGGCGATCGTCCTCGGCCTGGCGCCGGTCGGCTCCAATGACGGCTCCGCGGCCGGGATCGTGCTCGCGGTGGTCGAGGCGCTCGCCTTCGCCACCGTCGCCGCCGTGAAGGGGAAGTACTGGTCGGCGCTGCTCTCGATGTTCATCCCTCCGGTCGGGTGGGTTTCGGCCATACGCCTGGCCAAGCCGGGGTCGCCCTGGGCCCGACGGGTCTACCCGGAGGGCAGCGTGAAGCTCGCCAAGGCCACCAGGCGCGACGAGCGCAGCACCGAGCGGTATCGCCGCTGGCAGGAGCTGATCGGCGGGCGGCCGAGCCCGGCGGAGTCCTCGGACGAGGTCTGAGCGGTGGCCCGGGCGTCGCCGAGCACGGAGGCCCCGCTGCGGATCCTCTACGGGGTGAACGGCGAGGGCATGGGCCACGCGACCCGCTCGGAGGTCGTGATCGGCTCGCTGCTCGAGCGCCACGAGGTGCGGGTCCTCGCGTCCGGAGCTGCGTTCCGCCACCTCTGCGAGCGTCTGCCCCGCGTCGACGAGGTCTTCGGGCCGAGCTTCGCCCTCGACGAGGGAGAGATAAGGCGCTGGGCGACCGTGCGGCAGAACCTGCTGCTCGCACGGCACGAGCTGCCGCATACGGTCAGGGCCTGGGTGAGCGAGGTCGACGACTGGAAGCCGGACGTCGTGATCAGCGATTTCGAGCCCCTCACCGGCGTCTACGCGCGGCTGACGCGGGCGCCGCTGATCGCAATCGGAAACATCAACATGCTGGACCGATGCCGTCACGACAGCGAGATCGTCGGGCGAGAACGCAATGACTTCCTGCTCGCACGAGCCCTCGCCCACTCGATGTTGCCCGGCGCGGCCTCCTACATCGTCACCACCTTCTTTCGACCGCCGTTGCGCCACGGGGCGACCACGCTCGTGCCGCCGATCGTGCGACCCGAGATCATCGACGCGACAACCGTCCGGGGCGATCACCTGCTCGTCTACTCGAGCGGCGACGACGCGCTGATCGACTCCCTGCGGACGGCCGAGGCCCGGTGTCTCATCTACGGGATGAGAGGCGGTCCGGACGAGGCGACGGTCGACGGAAACCTCGAGTTTCGGCCGCGCTCGACGGAGGGGTTCGTGGACGACCTGCGAACGGCGCGGGGAGTGGTCGCCGGCGGCGGGTTCTCGCTTCTCACCGAGGCCATCTACCTCGGCAAGCCGGTGCTGTCGATCCCGCTGCGGGGACAGTTCGAGCAGCTCATGAACGCGCGCTACCTGGAGCGGCTCGGGTACGGGTTGTGCGCGGCCACGGCGAGCGCCGAGCGAGTCGGCAGCTTCGTCTCGCGGATCGGTGAGTTCGAGGACGCACTCGCGGGCTACACCCATTCGGGGAACGCGGTCGCGCTCGAGGCGATCGAGGATCGTGCGCTCGAGGCCGCTCGCAGCGCTCCCCGCGAGCTGCGCCAGGCGCGCCGCGAGGCCAGAAGGGCCGCCCGATGAAGCACGGGGCCCGCGCCATGGCCGGCGCGGCGGTCGGCGCCACCGGGTTCGCGTGGTTCCATGGCCAGTATCCGACCTCGCAGCTCTACGGCCGAACGATCTGCCGCGTCCGGGACGCCGAGCGCACCATCGCCCTGACCTACGACGACGGCCCGAACCCGCGACACACCGAGGCGTTGATGGAGGTCCTGAAGCGCCACGACGCACGAGCCACCTTCCTGGTCATTGGCCGCTGGGCCGAACGCGAGCCTGACCTCCTCCGCGCCCTGGCGGAGGCCGGGCACGCGCTCGGCAATCACACCTGGTCGCACCCGACGATGCCGCTCCGCTCCCGGGCACAGATCCACGAGGAGCTGCGGCTCTGCCGCGAGGCGGTGGAGGGCGCGGGGCTGACCTTCTCGAGCGTCGATGGAGCACCGCTGATGCGTCCTCCGTACGGGCGCCGGCGGCCCGGGACGCTTCGCGCGATCCGGGAGGCGGGCTACCACCCGCTCCTGTGGTCGATCACCTGCTACGACTGGCGGCGCACGGCAACCGTCGACAAGCTGGTCGAGCGCGCCGGACGGGCGCGTGACGGCGACATCATCCTCCTCCACGACGGCTCGGACGCCGAGCCCGCCGCCGACCGCACGGCCTCGGTGGCCGCCACCGACGAGGTCCTCGGCCGGCTGACCGCCGAGGGCTATCGGTTCGTTACCGTGCCGGAGATGGTCGGCGAGGCGGGCGAGCCGGGTCAGCGCCGGCCTGTGTAGGGTCGCCCCGCATGGCCCACTCGAGAGGAGGAGCTGGATGACCGGAAAGGCCGACTTCACCGACGAGGAATGGAACGACGTGCTCCAGGGGCCGCCGACCGCGGGGATGATCGTCGTCACCGCGGAGCGCGGCGGGACCTTTCGGGAGAGCATCTCGATGGCCAAGGCCTATGCCGCGGCGCGGGCCGATCACGGCGAGAGCCAGCTCCTGGATGAGATCGCCGCGACCAAGCCCGAGATAGACCGGACGCGCTACCACTCGGTCGAGGAGCTCAGGGAGCACGGCCTCGAGCACCTCGGCGAGATCATCGAGCTCCTGACCGCGAAGGCGACGGACGACGAGGTCGACGAGTACAAGTGCTTCGTCCTCAGCCTCGCCCAGCGGGTCGCCGAGGCCCACCGGGAGGGCTTCCTCGGGCTGAGCGGCGAGCGCGTGAGCGAGGCCGAGAGCGCCGCGGTCACGAAGATCGCAGAGGCGATCGGCGCTTCTCGCGCCGAGCAGGCCGACGGTTAGCGACGCGGGGCCGGGCGCTCAGCCCGGCTTGGTGGTCATCGCCCAGATCGCGACCAGATTGGCGATCAACAGAAGCGCGACCAGCCCGGCCGGGACACGGGCGAGGGGACCCGGGCTCTCGGCCCGCCGCACGCGCCGCATCGCGAGGCCCACCAACACGGTCGACGTCACGATCAGCGGCAGCCCGAAGTCCGCAGCGCCCTGCCCGATTCCGACCCAGGTCAGGTTCGAGTCGGTGAGGTCCTCCTTGGGGGCGATCCACTCGGCGCCCACGCGCATCAGGATCCAGGCGGGCAGCGCGCCGATCAGAAGCGAGCGATAGCCGAGGCGTACGAGGGCGGCGTCGCCGCCCGCCAGGCGAGGATCAGGGCCGATCCGGCGAGGGCGAGCGCCCCGACGAGCACCATCGCGCCGAGGACGTGGACCAGGAGGGCGAGATCCCAGCCGTGGGGCCGAACGGTCGCGATCGCCGTCATGCGCCGGGCTTGTAGATCATCACCACGAGGAGGCCGAGGACCGCGAGCGAGCGCAGCCAGTGCATCAACGAGGCCTGGCGCGCCGACGCTGACGAGGCCTCGCCCTCAGCTCCCGTCGCCACGAATCCGACATGAGCGCGGCGGCCGAGCTCGGTCGCGATCCCCCAGAGGACGATCGCTTCGAGGATCCAGCCGTCCCAGATCTCATATCCGGCCACATACAGCGCGAGCCAGACCCCGAAGACGAGAGTCCCGAGGCCCCCGATCGTCCAGAGCACGTTTCAAACCGACAAGAGGCGCGAATCCGTGGTCAGCCCGAACGCGAAGGCGCTCAGGACCACGACCGTGGCGACGGCGGCGAAAGCCGCGAGCACATGCAGGAACAGCAGCGCGTCGTACACGCGGCGGAACCTATCTCACGGCATGAGGAGATGTTCAGGAGTTCGCCTTCGCCGAGCCGCCGGCCCCGCGGCCCCCCTGAGCCGGCGCGCGGAGCACCTCCCGGGCGCATCGCTCGCCGGACTCCACGGCGCCCTCGAGGAACCCCTGATAGGCGACCGACGTGTGCTCCCCCGCGAAGTGGACGTTGCCCTCCGCTCGCCAGATGACGCCGGAGTATCGAGTCGTCTGGCCGGGCAGGAACGCCGCGTAGGAGCCGAGGGCCCAGCGGTCGGCGGCCCAGTCGTCGAGCCAGGCACGCCCGGCGAAGTCGCGGCTGATCCCGGGGACGGCGCGCTCCAGGGCGGCGAGGGTTTCGCGTACGACCCCGGCCGGTGCCGGGCCGTGCGCCCGGCGGGCCTCATATCCCGCGCCTACGGCGCCCCCCGAGTAGACCGTCAGCAGGCCCATCGTCCCGGCCTGGGTGAGCGAGCTGTCCCAGGTGTCGAGGAAGGGGCGATCGGTGGCCAGCTCGCCATCCCACCGGGCCTCGTGGTAGGGGCGGTGGCGGAACTGCATCAGGACCTTGGCGTTGGTGCCCATCCCCAACCGATCGACGCACTCGCGCTTCATCCGGCTGAGCGAGGCCCGTTCGAGGTCCACGTCGCGAAGGGTCGTGAACGGAAGCGCCAGCACGACCTGGTCGGCGAGCACGTCGGCGCCCGTGCCTCCGAAGCGCAGGCCGTAGGCGCCATCGCCGCGGCGCCACATGGCCTCGAGCGGCGCGTCGAGGCGGATCGCCCCGTCGGGCAGCCGGTCGGCCAGGCCGCGCGGCACCTGATCGTTGCCCCCGTGGACGTGGTAGCGCTCGTCGGAGCCGTCGATGTCGTGTCGGTTCCCGTCGAGCAGGTAGAAGACGTTCGTGGCGCTCAGGTCGTCGGCGTCGAGGCCGAACTCCTCGGAGAGGTACTCGCGCATCGCCCTGCCGAGCAATGAGTCGCGGCCGCCCGGCACCCGCGCGTCGAGCCATTCGGCCGCCGTTCGATCGTCGAACGCGCGGGCCGCGGGCCCGCTGAACGCCCCCTCGTAGTGGGTGCGCCGCGCGTCGGATCGGAGGCGTCGCTTGAGCGTCCCGAAGTCACGGTAGACGTCGTCGTAGGAGCGAAGCGCGCCGTCTAGGTAGAGGCGTGAGTAGGCGCCCGATCGGCGCCTCGCCCAGGCGACTCCGTCCTCGAGTCGCAGCCCGAGCTCGGCCACGAGGGCCCGCATCCGCACGTGATCGGAGTCGATGAACTCGCCGCCATGCTCGCCGACCTGGCCCTGGGCGAACTCGCGGGCCGTCCAGCACCTGCCCCCGACCCGGTCGGGCCGCGCCTCATAGACCGCGGCGTCGATCCCGCTTCGGCGAAGCCGGTGTGCGCAGGCGAGCCCGGCGAGCCCGGCGCCGACCACTACGACCCGCGGGGCGTCGGGGGCGCTCCGGCGCGAGCCGCCGCACGCCGAGAGGGGACCGGCGAGGATCGCCGCTCCCCCGAGGGCCGCGCCTCTGGCCACGAGCCGGCGCCTCGAGAGTCGAGGCTCGTCGTCCCGCGACTTCCCGGCGCCTTCCATCCTCGAAGCGTACGGCGGGGCGCGGGGCCCGGTCAGCCCTCAGGGCCGTAGACGCGTCGCAGGAAGCGACGGGTCTGGACCGCCGGAGGCGAGCCGCCGTCGTAGAGGTCGGCGACGTGGCCCGCGCCGCGCGCGATGTAGTGGCGCGAGTTCGGGAACTCATCGGCCACCAGCCGCCCCTCGTAGGGGGAGGTCACGTCGTCGAGCTCCCCCGAGACCACGAGGACCGGCGCCGTGGTCGGCTTCTCGCCCGGCGCGACCGGCGGCTCGTAGAGGCGGCTGGGGCGCGGCGCGGGAAGGCAGTACTGATAGAGCGTCTCGGAGGACAGCGCCACCTCGCGGGGCTTGAACGGGGCGAGCTGGGCGGCGTTCCCGTACGTCCGGACCTTCCGCTCGAGCTCGGCGCGGCGCTCGGCCTCGGACGCGTCCTTGGGCCAAAGCAGCGGGTAGTCGTTGCAGCTCACGACGTCCTCCTGGGCGAGCGAGAAGTGGCGCAGGTGCCCGTAGCCGAGCTTGGCCTGCGCGATCAGGACCTTCCACGGGGTCGCGTCACCGTGGCGAAGCGCGGTTCCGGCGCGATCGATCCGCAGGTATGAGTCCGGAGGCGAGTTGCCGGCCACTGCCAGCGCGTCGACGAGCGCCCCCACCCCGCGGTGCCTGGACCGAAGCCACAAGACGAGCCTGCCAAGGCGCCGCCGCGCGTTCGGAGAGCAGTCGGGCGAGCGCCGGCAGGCGATCGCCATCGATCGAACGCCGGTGGAGATCAGGCTCGGATACCAGGCGCTCTCGCCCCTGACCGGATAGGCGGAGTCGAGCACCAGCGCGTTCAGGGTCCGGGGGTGGCGGAATGCGTACGACTGGGCGAGGAAGGTGCCGTACGAATCGCCGTAGAGCGTGATCCGCCCGAGCCCGAGGGCGCGGCGCACGTCGTCGATGTCATCCGCCGCCGCGGAGGTCCGATACGAGCTGAACCTCGGCCCAAGGCGCTCGGCGCAGGCCGGCAGAGCGATCCAGTCCGGCGCCCGCCCGTACTGGAGGTCGGGGCAATCGAGCGGCTTGGAGCGGCCGGTGCCCCGCATGTCGACCATCACCAGATCACGGCGCTCCAGCAGGCCTCCGAACAGCTTCGCGTAGGAGCGGACCGTCCACGAGCTCGCGTACCCGGGCCCGCCCTCGACCGCGAAGATCGATCCGAGCGAGGGCTGGTCGCGATCCCTTCGCGGCAGGACCACGAACCCGATCCGGGTCTTGCCGAGTGATGGGTCTCGGCGCTCGAGCGGCACGTGGATCTCCCCGCACCTGAGCCCCTTGGGGGTCGGTCCCGACTTGCAGGGATGGAGGTCGCTCGCCGTCAGCGAGGGCACGCTGTCGGGGCGGGCCGCCTGATCCGTCGACCCCCCGCCGCAGCCGATCGCCCCCAGCGCCAGCGCCGCCGAGAGGCAGAGGCCGGCGGTGAGAGCTCCCTTTCCCGCGAATGGCCGTCTTGGCCGTCCGGAAGCCATGGGCAGAACCTAGCCGGAACGCACCCCGAAGGCGGCTGGCCTCCTCGCGACTTCCTGCTACCGTGCCCGCGTAGGGCTGGGCAAGAGGCCCAGCGGACATTGTGCAGGCGCTCCTCGTTTGGTTATTCGTAGCCTCCGCGGTCGCAGCACTTATCTAATGGAGGACGACGAATATGCCGACCGGAACGGTCAAATGGTTCAGCGACGAGAAGGGCTTTGGCTTCATCACGCCCGATGATGGCTCGAAGGACCTCTTCGTCCATCAGAGCGCGATTCTCGGTGATGGCTTCCGCACCCTCGCGGAGGGTGCCAAGGTCACCTTCGAAGCCGAGGCCGGCGACAAGGGCCCCAGGGCGGTAAACGTCCAGGCTTCCTAGCCTCGCGCACCGACCCCGCCCACGGGCGGGGTCGAGACGGTGCGGCGCGCATCGTGGCCTTGCGCCGCGATGCGCTCGCCGCCCGGTATCTCGCCCGGCCACCCCGGCTTGGCGATCACCATCTGGAGGTCGCGGATCCGCGCTTCTCGAAACCCGGCCTCCGACATGGCGAGCCAGAGCTCCCAAAGCCGCCGAAACGGCTCGTCGTAGCCGAGCTCCTCGAGGCGGTCACGGGCCGCGAGGAAGCGCTCACGCCAGATTCGGAGGGTCAACGCGTAGCTCGGGCTGATGTCGTCCAGCCAGACCGGGCGCATGTCGGTGCGGCGGACCACCGCCCGCTGGATCACCTCGAGCGAGGGCAGGCAGCCCCCGGGGAAAATCAGCTCGGTGGCGAAGCTCGGAGTGGTCTTCTCGGCCTCGTAGGCGCGGTCGTCGACCGTGATCGCCTGCAGGAAGAACAGCCCCCGCGGCTCGAGCAGCTCCGAGCAGCGCTCGAAGAACCGGTCGAAGTACTGCCAGCCGACCGCCTCGATCATCTCAATCGAGACCAGCTTGTCGTACCTGCCGGTCAGGTCGCGGTAGTCGGCGCCCAGGACCGTGACCAGGCCCTCGACGCCGGCGGCCCGCACGCGTGCCTCGGCGTGGGAGCGCTGCTCGCGTGAGATCGTCGTCGTGGTCACCGTGCAACCACGGCGAAGGGCCGCCTGGACTGCCAGCCCGCCCCAGCCCGTTCCGACCTCGAGCAGGTGGTCGCCGGGCCCCAGCTCGAGCCGACCGAAGATCCGCTCGAGCCTCGCGAGCTGGGCCTCCTCGAGGGTCTGGCCCTCGTGCTCGAAGACCGCGGATGAGTACATCATCGCCTCGCGGTCCAGGAACAGCTCGAAGAGCTGGTTGCCGAGGTCGTAGTGAGCGGCGATGTTGCGCCGTGCGCCGCCGCGGGTGTTGAGCACCGGCAGGGAGCCGAGGCGCTGGACGGGGCGTACGAGCGGCGCCGCCCGGCGGCGAAGGCCGTCCATCCGGCCGACCTCGCGAGCGCCGATTCGCGCCACCTCGACCAGGTCGTCCGCAGTCCACATGCCGGCCGCGTAGGCCTCGCCCAGACCCACGCTTCGACGCCTCGCCAGCGCCACGTAGGCACGGGGCGAGCGAACGGCAACCCGCGCCCGCAGCGTCGCGGTCGCCGAGCCGAAGGCGTGACGCTCGCCGGACCACTCCTCGATCAGCTCCAGCCGCCCTCCGCGAAGCCGGGACAGCACCCCGTGGACGGCCGCGCGAGCGAGGCGCTCCGGGACCCCAAGGCGCTGCGATTGCACCGGGAGATCAGCGGGGACACTCCCCCGCCGCGATACCGAGCGCGCTCCCCGAGCCCTCACCGGCCAGCCGCGGGGTTCGGGTGATACGGAGCGCCCTTGAGCTTCAGCCGGACCGCGTGTGCGTAGATTCGCGCGAGGGTCGAGAGCGCGGCGGGCGGACGGGTGAGGATGGCGCGCGTCATCTCCCCCCGCGAGAGCTCGCGCCGCCGCAGCGAGATCGAGGCCTCGAAGACCTCCACGCCCCCCTGGCAGGCGGCGATCGTCACTCCGAGCCGCGCGCCCGGAGCGGTCGCTGTCCACCGGTAGGTCTGATCCATCGGCAGGAACGGGGAGACGTGCATCCGCTTCGCGAAGGTGCCTCGCAGCGGTCCTCCTCCTCGACCGTCCCGGACCATCACGTACTCGTGTCGCTCTCCCCAGGGGGTGTTGGTCACCTCGGCGACCATCGCCTCCACCCTATTGCCATCATCGCCGTGCAGGTAGTAGAAGCTGACCGGGTTGTAGCCGACGCCGAGGGACCGAAGCGTGGTGAGCAGGCGGACCGGCCCCCCAGGACGCTCACCCGTCCGCTGGGCGACCAGGTCGCGGACCGCCTCGTGGAGAGGCCGCTCGGGATCGCCGAGGTGATCGGATCTGCGGAATCTGATCGGGGCGGGCCGGCGAGCCGACCAGAGGCGATGGCGATCGAGCGCCTGCGGCAGCTCGTCGAGGTCGAGCAGCGTCATCGCGACCCGATACCGGAACCGGTGACGAATCGGGGCCTCGCGCCGGTGAACCAGCCACCCCTCATAGAGAGCCGGACCCCTCAAGCGGCCAGCCCGAGCCCGGCCGCAAACACCTCCCCCCGCCTCCGCTCGATCGCATTCAGCCGCCGACAGGCCCGAAGCGCGCTCCAGACGCCGTCCTCATGGAAGCCCCAGCGCCAGTACGCGCCGCAGTAATGGGTCCGGTTGGGACCGCTGATCCGGCCCCAGCTCCGCTGCGCCTCAATCCCTTCGTGCCTGTACACGGGGTGCGAATAGGTCATCTCCCGGATCACCTTCGACGGATCGATCGCCCCGGTCTGGTTGAGGGTGACGAAGAACTCGCGATCGGTCCGCAGCGACTGAAGGCGGTTCATGTGGTACGTAACGGAGGTCCGCCCGGAGGGCCGCTCCGCGAGGCGATAGTTCCAACTCGCCCACGCGGCTCGGCGCCGCGGCATCAGGCGGGCGTCGGAGTGGAGAACCACTTCGTTGGCCTGATAGGGGATCGCCGCGAGGGTCGCGAGCTCGTCCCAGCTCGGGTCCGCCAGGGCGGCGAGTGCCTGGTCCGAGTGACAGGCGAACATCACCTGATCGAAGCCGAGAACCGCTCCGTCCACGGTGACCTCGACGCGATCGGGCGCCCTTCTCACCCCTCGCACCGGGACACCGAGTCGCAGCCGCTCGCCCAGTGGCCGAGTGAGGGCTTCGACATAGCGCCGCGAGCCGCCGCTCACCGTGCGCCACCGGGGCCGGCCTGTGAGCTGCAGGGCGCCATGGTTGTCCAGGAACTCCGCGACAAAGCGCGCCGGGAAGCTCCAGAGCTGGTCCGGGTCGGCCGACCAAACGGCCGAGACCTGGGGCACGATCAGGCGCTCGACGAAGTAATCGGAGTAGCCGCGCTCCTCACAGAAAGCCCGAAGCGTGGGCCCCGATTCGGCGACCCCGACGAGCTCGCGAGCGTCATGAAAGAATCGCCTCAGGTCGGCGAGCATTCGCCAGAAGCGGCGATCGACCAGATGCGACGGCCTGGCGAACACACCGAGCGGGCGGCTCGCCCACTCGAACGCACCCCGCCGATCGGAAACCGAGAAGCTCATTCCGGCGGGCTGGGTCGCCACGCCGAGCTCACCGAGCAGCCGCTCGAAGGTCGGGTAATTGCGTTCGTTGTAGACGATGAACCCCGTGTCGACGCCCCAGCTTCCGCCCGGGGTCTCCACGGTGACCGTGTTCGAGTGCCCCCCCGCCCGCCGATCGGACTCGAACACCGTGATCTCGTGGCCGGCGCGGTCGAGCTCGCGAGCCGCCACCAGACCGGAGACCCCGGCGCCGATCACCGCGACCTTCACGCGACTGCCGACCGGGAGCGCCGGGGTGCTTCCCCGGGCGCCGGCTCGGGCACGAGCAAACTGGTCAGGACGACGACGTATCGAGCCATTGCCGACCTCCATTCGCCCCGTCACCCAATCCGGTCAGCTCGCAGGCCTCCTCCCACAACCGCGCTTCGTCCCCGGACCTCTCGGCGGTATGGGGAAGGCGGCGATCGGGGCGCGGGCGCCGGTCATGCCAGAAGGCGCCGGGGTGGCGATCCGGTTGGGAGCTCGCGACGAGCCAGGCGGCGGTATCCGCCCCCTCGGTGGGCGTCCTGAGGAAGGGCCGGACCAGGCGGTGAAAGCGGGGCAGCGAGCGCTCGAGGCCCGGGGTGTCGGCCCACCCGGGGTGCATCGAGTGAAATCCGACCCCGCGGCCGTCGAAGCGCTCCGCGAACTGGCGGGCGAGAATCACCTGGGCGCGCTTCGCATGCGAATAGACACGCGGCCCGTCGAAGGGCACGCTCTCCAACTGGAGGTCGTCGACGCGGAGCCGCGACGTGTACATCCCGCCCGACGACACGAAGACGACTCGGGATGAAGCGCCTCGAACCAGCTCGCCGATCAGGAGCCGGGTGAGCAGGAAGGGGCCCAGCACCGCGGTCGCCAAGGTGAGCTCGTATCCCTGCGCGCTTCGCTCGCGCCGCTGGGTGAGAACGCCCGCGTTGTGGATCAGACCGGTGAGCGCCGGCGCCTCCCGTGGCAACCGGGCGGCGAGCGAGCGCACCGAGTCAAGGTCGGAGACGTCGCACTCGTGCACCAAGGGGCTCGGGGCGCTGGGGGACGCAGGCCCGAGCCGCCGCACGACGCGCGCCCTCGCCATCTCGCCGCGCTCGGCATCCCTGACCACCATGTGGACCCGAGCCCCGACCCGCGCGAGAAGCTCGCAAGCCGCCTCGCCGATCCCAGAGCTTGCCCCGGTGACGGCGACGTCTCGGCCGCCGAGGGCTCCCGGCTCGACCGGCTCGGTCCACAGCCGTTCGCGGAGGCGAATGCCGACCGAGCTGAAGCCCGGAGCCACTGTGCAGTCGAGCGCCCTGTCGAGCGCGCGACTCGCGACGTTCATGCGTTCGTGGTTCGATTCACCGACCATCGTCGGCTCGTGGGGCTGATCCATGTCGTTGTTCTGTCCCATGATTGTCCAGAGTATGTCAAAGATTGTCCAGGGGGGTCAGGCAATACACTCCGCGCTTGTCTAGAGTCCGTTCAATGTATGCCGAGACCAGCGACACCCTGACGCCGGAGCCCTTGCTCCGGATTGGCGAGCTCAGCCGCCGGACCGGGGTCAGCGCCGACACGCTGCGCGCCTGGGAACGCCGCTACGGGTTGCTCGAGCCCCAGCGCTCCGAGGGCGGGTTTCGCCTTTACGGGCCTGCTGACGAGCGGCGGGTTCTCGCGATGCGGACGCTTCTGTCGCAGGGGCTGTCGGCGGCCGAGGCGGCGACGCTTGCCCGGGCGGGCGGGGACCATCCGCGAGCAGAGGAGCCGGCGGTTGCCATCTCCCCAGATCTCGCCGCCGAGCGCCTTCGGACCGCATGGGAGAGGCTGGACGGCGCCGACGCGCAGGCGGCCGTGGACGAGACACTGACCAGGCTGACGCTCGATGCCGCGCTTGTTGGGGTGATTCTTCCGGCGCTTCGGACCCTGGGCGAGCGCTGGCGGACCGGTGAGGTCAGTGTCGCGCAAGAGCACTTCGCCACCAACCTGGTCCGCGGGCGCCTGCTCGGCCTGGCCCGCGGGTGGGGGCTCGGTGCTGGACCCCAGGCCGTCCTGGCGTGCCCGCCCGCCGAGCTCCACGAGCTCGGACTGATCTCATTCGGCCTGGCGCTTCACGAGCGCGGCTGGCGGATCGCCTTCCTCGGAGCGAACACGCCAATCGAAACGATCGCCGAAACCGCCACCGAGACATCCCCCGAGCTGGTCGTCCTCTCGGCGGTGACCCCGGAGCCGCTTCGGGAGTCGGCCGCGGCGATCCGCCGGCTTGCGGCGGCATGGCCCGTGGCCATCGGCGGGGCGGGCGCGAGCGGGCAGTTGGCCGACGAGCTCGGCACCCGCAACCTGGCCGGCAACCCGGTCGAAGCCGCGGTCCGCCTCGCCGCGCAAGGATGAGAACGCGCCGCGCACACCGGCGGGTCGGCGTCAGCGTCGAAGCTCGGGATCCTCCGCGATCGCCTTGCTCAGAGCCTCCCGGAACGCGATCGGTCGGAGGTCGAACAGCTCCGCCCCGGAGCGATCCTCGACGACGGTCGCAGTGGACAGCCCCTCGATCAGAGGACGGGCGACCCCTGCGTCGACCGGGGTCACGAGCCCGATCCACAGGGACGAGAGCCACGGGGTGATCAGCGGCACCGGGATCCTCGGCCGGCGCCGCACGCCGAGCGCGTCGGCCATCAGGTCGAGCATCTGGCCGTAGGAGAGGACATCGGGACCGCCGATCTGGACCTCACGGCCGCCGGCGGCGGGGATCTCCGGCGCCTGGGCGAGATAGGCGATCACATCGTCGATGCCGATCGGCTGGGTCGGCGTCGCCAGCCAGGCGGGGGCGATCATCGCCGGTAGGCGCTGGACGAGGTAGCGAAGCGTCCGGTACGACTCGCTGCCGGATCCGACGACCATGCCGGCGCGCAGGTAGCTCAGCGGGGGGCCGAGATCGGAGAGGACCCCGGCGGTCATCGCGCGGCTGCGCAGGTGCTTGGACTGCGGGCGGTCTCCGAGCCCTCCGAGGTAGACGACGCGCCCCACTCCCTCGCGCTTTGCCATCTGGGCGAAGTTCGCCGCCGCCCGGCGCTCGCGCCGCTCGAAATCGCCACCCTCCCCGCGCCCCATCGAGTGGATCAGGAAGTAGGCAACCTCGACCTCGCGGCCGGCGTCGCGAAGCGCCGACGCATCGAGCACGTCGGCCTCGTGGAGCTCGAAGCCGCGCGCGGCGAGATCGGCGGCCCGGGAGCGATCGCGCACCATGCACCTCACCTCCCACCCCCGCTCTCGGAGCGCGACCGCCAACCGCAAGCCGATGAAGCCCGTGGCGCCCGTGACCAGCGCGCGGCGAGCCATCGCTATTGGCCGTCCTGCCCAGCCGATGGGCAGGTCTCCTCGTCGACAGGCAGCTCGAGAGTGGCGAGGGAGCGCAGGAAGCCTCGCATCACGTGGCGGTGAATCCGGGCCTGGGTGTGCCCGTAGACCCAGTTGGCGACGCGAGCGAACCCTCCCGTCCCGCGGATCAGCGGGTGATAGTCCTGGACCTCGGCCCGCGCCAGCACGCGGGCTGGAGCATCGCCTCTGCCATTGGGCTCGAGCCGCTCGAGCCGGATCCGGAGCGAGCCCTGCCCCCATCCGCCGCGCGCAACGAGGAGCCCGCGGTCGATCCGCCAGCTGACCTCCGCCCATCCGGTCCCGACTCGATACACGGGGGCGTGGAAGCGAAGCAGAGTTGGCCATCGCGGGGGCAAGCTGATCGCTTCCCACCCGGGCTCGACCCGGACCTGCAGAAGGCCGAGCCAGACCCGGCCCAGGAACCGCCGATACGCCGAGGCGACCCGCTCCATGAATGAGCGGGTCAGCAAGCCGGCGACGGCATCGGGGGGAACCACGAGCTCGCCCTCGTGGATCGAGGCAACGGCTCCGGTCGTCGTGACCTCATCCACGCCGGACCCGAGCAGCTCGACCTCCAACCGCGGGCTCCGCCGGGCGGCGGAAGCGGTCAGACCGCCGCGGACGCGACCGCGTGGTTGGCGCGGATCATCCCGTCCGGGTCCCACCGGCCCTTGACCTCGGCCAGGCGGGCGCAGACGTCCGCAGGGAGGATCCCATCGACGTCGCATGGACGCTCGGCGAAGTTGTAATAGCCGCCCTCGGCCGCCCACGGCTCCATCGCCTCGCCGAGCAGGTCCAGGTGACGCTCGATCGCCTCGCCGAGCTCGGGGGTCATCATCATGCCGACCCCGAACATGAGGTAGGCGGCGTCGAGCTTCGACAGGGCGCCGCCATCGGTGGCCGCGCGCCCCAGCGCCCCGCCTCCGTGGCGGAGCTCGGCGAGGAGCAGCGGCGAGCCCGCCTCGGGGCCGGTCAACTCGAAGAACGCGTCGATCGCCTCGTCGGGAAGCTCGCGAATCAGCGAGTGGTGGCCGACGCCCGGCACCGGCTGCTCGGGGTCCATGTGGATCCTGTAGAGGCCGGCCGCGGGAATCTGATCGATCATGTCCATGACCGGCTCGCCGATCTCGCGCAGTGGCGCGACGATCCGCTCCCCCGTCGCGCGGTCGCCGATCGAGCAGACGCCGATCGTGATCAGCGGCCGATCCCGAAGCGGCTCGGGCACGTCGGGGAGCGGCGGCGGGCGAAGCAGGCGGACGATCGAGGTCACCTCGTCGGGCACCTCGGCGGCCCAATCGCGGTAGGCGCGGATCGCGTCGGGGCCGATCTCGGCGGGCAGGAGGAGCTCGCCCGCGTAGACCTCGGCGATCGGCTGCAGCGCGGTGTGGAGGGCGGTGACGATCGCGTACCCGCCGCCCCCGCCCCGAAGGGCCCAGAACAGGTCGGCGTCGACCTCGGCGTCGAGCCGCCGAAGCTCGCCGTCGGCCGTCACGACCTCGACCGCGGTGACGTGGTTGCAGGCGAACCCGTGGCGGCGCGCGAACCAGCTCAGGCCCCCGCCCAGCGTGTAGCCGATCACCCCGACGTCGGGCGCGGAGCCCGGCAACCCCGACAGCCCCTCGGCCCCGGCGGCGTCGCCGACCTCGAGCCCGATCACGCCCGCCTCGAGCCGGGCGGTGCGCGCCCCCGGGTCGATCTCGATGGCACGCATCCGCTCGGTCTTGATCAGGATCACGTCGTCGAGGGCCGGCAGCGCCATCGCTCCGTGGCCGGTGCCCTGCGCGGTCACCCCCAGGCCGTGGCGGGAAGCGAACCGGACCACCTCGGCGACGTCGTTGGCGCCCTCGGCGAAGGCGACCGCGCTCGGCCGCTGATCGGCTGCCAGGTTCCACGCCTGGCGGGCCTCGTCCCAGTCGGAATCGTCGGGGGTTGCGATCCGTCCGTCGATCGAGAGCTCGCTGAACTGGCCCACGGCGCGAAGACTATTCAACGGGCCGGGCAGCGACCCGTTTGGGGGGGCGTGGCGCCGGCGCGCGCCTAGCGGCCCGCTCGGCGGCCGCCCGCAGGGAGTCGGCGTAGCCGAGCGGGTCGGAGAAGAAGCTCGGCGGCAGGACGCCCTGGAAGCGGATCGCCTCGGAGACGGTGGGCCACCCCGCGTCCTCTGCCAGCCGGTAGCTTCGGACCGCCTTCTCGATCCGCTCATCGGTGTCGCTGAAGTCGCGGAACCGCAGCAGCGTGAGGCGCGGGAAGTACCCGAACCGGACCAGCGGCCGCAGGACCAGGTTGGTGAGGACCGGGCAGTCGAACTTCGAGACCTCCTCCTTGACCTTCGGGCCGACCGTCAGCTCCTGCTCGAACAGGAGCGCCTTCTCGAACACGCGCTCGCGCTCGGCTCGAGGCAGCGTTCGGCCCCGTGCGCTCGCGTGATGGACGCGGTTGAGGGCCTCGAGGAGCTCGGGTGGGAGCACCTCGCCGGCCCCCGGGGACTCTCCGTGGCGCTTCGAGAACCAGTAGTTCGTATACGTGTCGATGAAGACCGAGCGGTTCGCCTCCTTGAACCCCTGGGAGAACTGGAACAGCATGTATGCACGACTGGCGCGCTCATCGCGGTCGTAGAAGTAGCGGTAGGCGATCATCCGGCTGATCGCGCCGCGACGCTCGTAGAACCCGTACGCCCACAGCGCCCCGTGGAGCGCGACCTCCGGGAAGGCGTGGTTACCTCCGGAGTCCACGAAGATCGAGTGGAGCAGGGCGACCCGCTGGGGCATGTCGCCCGGGCCCCCGGCCAGCCGGGTCGCCTCGCCTCGAACCCGGCGGTAGGCGGCGGCGAGATCTCGCTCGTCCGCAGGCTCGATTGGATCGGCTGATCGGTCGCTCACCGTGGCCCGCAAGCTTAGAGCTCGCCGTCGCGAATTCCAGCCGGCGAGGCGTCAGGCACGCTCAGCCGGCGAGCGGCGGGATGGCACTGAACGCGTCCGGCCCGCGACCGCCCAGCGCTCTCGCCGCGTGGAGGTGGAACTCGGCCATCTCGACCAGGTCGGAGACCTCGATCCCCTCGTCGGCGCCGTGCGGGCCACGCATGTACTCGGCCGGATCGGTGAAGAACACGGGCGCGAAGCCGTAGGCGACCGTCCCGTACCCGCCGCGCACCCAATGGGAGTCGCTGAAACCCGGCGATACGAAGGGCAAGAGCTTGGCGCCCCCGAGGCGCTCGGATACGTAGTCGGCGATCAGGCCGTACAGCGGCGTGTCGATCGGCGACTCGGTCCCGCCGGCGAGCGGCTCGAGCAGCTCGACCTCGTAGCCGAAGTCGTTGCCGAGCACGCCGTGAACGTGATCCCGGATGTCGGATTCCGCCTGTCCGGCGGTCGCCCGGCAGTCGCAGATAACGTCCGCGAACGGCGGGATCACGTTGCTCGGCTCGAAGGTCTCGAGGCCGGTCGGAGTGACCGTGAGCCGCGTCATCGGCGGCAACAGGTCCGCCAGGATGGAGTGCTGCGCGGCCGCCCAGGCAACCGGATCGGCGCCCTCCCCCGACGGCGCGCCAAGCCCGATCAGGGCGTCGAGCGTCGCCGGCGCCGCAGCGCCTCGCGGCCGGTGCTCGAGCAGCCGGTCGATCACCGAAGAGGCGTGGGCAAGGGGGTTGTCCGCGCGGTCGGGCACCGAGGCGTGACCGGCGCGCCCGAAGACCCGGATCCGAAGCGAGGTGACCTGCTTCTCGCCCACCGCGATCGTGACGACTCGGCCGCCGTCGGCCAGTTCCAAAAGCAGGCCTCCCCCCTCGTTGAGGGCGTAGTCGCAGCGAAGGTCGGGGCGCGCCTCGACCAGCCACGGCATCCCGACCCCGGCGGTGTTTCGCTCCTCATCCGACTCGGCGACCAGCACCACGTCCCCGGGGGGCGCCTCTCCCCCGCGGGCCAGCTCAGCGATCGCCACCGCCCGGGCGGCGAGCTCGCTCTTCATGTCGACGGCACCCCGCCCGAGGACCCGGCCCCCTCGGAGCCGCCCCTCGAACGGCGGCACCGTCCAGTCGGCGGTCGGGGCGGGAACGACGTCGGTGTGGCCGAGCAGCATTAGCGAGGGGCCTTCGCCGCGCCCCTCGACCCGGGCGATGAGGTTGAGGCGGTCGGGATCGGGGCCGATCAGCTCGCAACGAACGCCGGCCTCCTCCAGGTAGTCGGCCAGAAACCTCGCCGCGACGGTCTCGCCGCCCGGCGGGTTCGACGTGTCGATGCGGATCAGGGCCTGCGTCAGCCCGAGGACCTCGTCCCTGAGAGCGCCCAACCGCTCAGAGCTCGGGGAGGCCGGCGCGCGCCTCGGCGAGGCGCCGGACCGCGTCGATTGGGAAGGGCTCCTGCATCGTTCCGTCGAGGCGCTCGGCGGGACGGGCGGCGACCAGGCAGTTGTAGACGGCCTCGTGAGCCGCCTCGTAGGCGGCGGCGAAGAAGGAGTCGAGCGCTTCGCCGCCGTCGCCGTCGGCGGCCTCGGTGCTGAACGCGATCGCGATCTCCCCCGAGCCCTCGCAGGCGTAGGACCCCGACCGCGCGAGCCCGAGGAGCGACCGCAGCGCCAGGCGTCTGAGCGCCCCCGCCGACAGCGGGGCGTCGGTCGCGCAGACCGCGATGCACGAGCCGTGATCGGGGCCCGGCGGGGCGTCGAGCCTCGACCCCAGCAGGTCGAGGTAGCCGCGATCGCCGAAGTTGCAGAGCAGAAGCACCCCGACGCGGTGGCGCCCGACCGCCCGCGACGCGGTCCCGATCCCTCCGGGAAAGCCGAAGCAGATCATTCCCGTACCGGCCCCGACGCTGCCCTCCGGCACCTGGGGGCCGAGGCGGTCGAATGCCTGGGCTACGTCACCGGCCACGACCGTCCGGGAATCCGCCATGTCGCCGTCGTCGCATTCGCCCACGACCGGCAGGACGACGTGGTGGGGCCCCCTTCCCGAGGCCTCCACCGCCGCCTGGAAGACGGTGCCGACCGCGTGCGACCCGCACAGGTAGATCGGCGTCTCGATCGCCCCGCGCTCGTCGATCTCGAGCTTCGCGGTCAGCTCGCCGACCCCGTTGGTGACGGCCGTTGCCGCCCGAGCCGGGAGCGTCGGAGGGGCGACGACCGTGACACCGGTCCGCTCGCCGCTTGAGGCCTGGGCGTGGCCGACGAGGACCCCGGGCACGTCGGTGATCCCGTCGAGCGGCCCGGGCTCCAGCATGCCGACCGCCCCGCCGATCTCGCGCCAGCGCTCAGCCATCGGACACGGCTCCCGCGGCCTGCGCGCTGGCCTGGTCGTGGAGCAGGCAGGCGGCGAGCTGATCTCGCCCCCCCGCTGCGACCAGCTCCGGATCAATCCGGTCACAGGGCTCGAAGCGCCGCGGGCAGCGAGGGTGGAACCGGCACCCGCTCGGCACCGCCGTGGCGTCCGGAAGCTCCCCGCCCAGGAGCTCGCGCTGCCCGCCTCCTCCGGCGCGCGGCACCGGTATCGCGGTGACCAGAGCCTGGGTGTAGGGGTGCTGGGGGCGTTCGATCACGTCGACCGCCGATCCCCGCTCGACGACCCGGCCCAGGTACATGACCGCGATCCGGTCGCACAGCGACCAGGCGAGGCTCAGGTCGTGGGTGATGAAGACCAGCGCCAGGCCTCTGCGCCGCTGCAGTTCCACGAGCACGGCCAGGATCTGGGCGCGCACCGAAGCGTCCAGCATCGAGACCGGCTCGTCGCAGACCAGCCCCTCCGGCTCCAGAACCAGCGCCGCGGCGATCGCCACCCGCTGGCGCTGGCCGCCCGAGAGCTGGTGCGGATGGCGGCTCTCGAACCGCACAGGGTCGAGGCCGACGTCCTCAAGAGCCCGGCGCACGCGCGCGTCGTGCTCGTCCTTGGCCACCCCCTGGACGACCAGCGGCTCGCCCACGATCGAGCTCACCCGCTGACGCGGATTGAGCGTCTGGTAGGGGTCCTGGAAGATCATCTGCACCCGCCGGCGGAGCACCCCGAGGCTCGCCTTGCCCTCCACGACCTCACCGTCGAGCGACACCGATCCCGCGTCGATCGGCTGCAGGCCGAGCATCGCGCGGGCGAGGGTCGACTTGCCGCACCCCGACTCGCCCACCACGCCGAGGGTCTCCCCCCGCCGCCACTCGATCGAGACCCCGTCGAGCGCCCGCGCGATCCCTCGGCGGGCCCGAAATCGGACCTCGAGGTCACTGACCTCCATCAACGGCGCGGCGGTGCTCATGGGACGAGCTCCGCGCCAGCGCTCGCGCTAGCCGGCCATTCGCTCCACGGCGCGAAGTGACACGCCGCCGCGTGGCCAGGTTCGAGCGAGCGGAGCTCCGGATCGACCAGGCAGCGATCGGCGGCGTAGGGACAGCGCGGCCGAAAGCGGCAGCCCTCGGGGAGAGCGCCGGGGTCGGGCGGGCCACCCGGGATCGGATCGGCAAGTCCCCGGCGGCCTCCGATCACGGGCAGCGAGTCGAGCAGGCGCTTCGTGTACGGGTGCTGGGGGTCGTCGAACACGGTCCTCACGGGCCCGGACTCGACGATCCGGCCCGCGTACATGATCGCGATCCGGTCGCAGGTCTCGGCGAGGACCCCGAGGTCGTGTGAGATCAGGATGAGGGCCAGCCCGAGCCGCTCCCGAAGGTGCTCGAGGAGCTGGAGCACCTGCGCCTGCATCACCACGTCGAGCGCCGTCGTCGGCTCGTCGGCGATCACGAGCGACGGGTCGCAGGCGAGCGCCAGCGCGATCATCACCCGCTGGCGCTGGCCGCCCGAGAGCTGGTGGGCGTAGCGGCGCCCGAGGCCCGGGGTCAAGCCGACCGTCACGAGCAGCTCCCCCATCCGGTCGCCCACCTGCTTGGAGCCCGTGGACTCGTGAAGCCGGATCGCTTCAGCGATCTGGGTGTCGATGCGCTGAACCGGGTCGAGCGAGTTCATCGCTCCCTGGAAGACCAGCGAGACGTGGCGCCATCGCACCCGCTGCATGCCGGCCTCGGTTCGCCTGCCGATGTTGATCTGCTCCTCCGCGCCGGGCGGGCGAAGGGTGATCGCCCCCGACTGCTCGAGCGTCTTCGGCAAGAGCTTCATCAGCGCCAGGGCCGTAGTCGTCTTGCCGCAGCCCGACTCGCCGGCCAGCCCCAGCGCCTCGCCGCGCTCAAGGGTCAGGTCCACACCGTCGACGATCGGCTGGCCCCGGTACTCGACCCGCAGGTCGCTGACCTCGAGCAACGTGGTCATGAAGGCATCTCGAAGCGGCGAGAGAAGGAGTCGGTGAGGGAGACGGCGTGCCGAATGGTCGGGTTATTGCCGGATAGCGGCAATAACCCGCCACTTTCGGGGGCGCTTCCCCACATTGATCGGCTCCGGCACCGCGTCCACATCAGTGCTCACGCAGCCGCGGGTTGACGTGTTCCTCGAACAGGTATCCGAGCATCGAGACCGCCAGGACGAGGACCGTGATGCAGAGCCCCGGCGGGATCACGTACCACCATGCCTGGGCGCTGGGGGCGCCCGACTCGAAGGCGTTCTCGAGCATCGTTCCCCACGAGATCCGGGTCGGGTCGCCGAGGCCGAGGAACGAGAGAGCGGCCTCGGAGAGGATCGCGACCGCGACGATCAGGACCGTGTTGGCGAAGATCAGCGGCAGGGTGTTGGGAAGGATGTGCTTTCGGATGATGTAGGTGTCGCCCGCTCCCAGCGCCCGAGCGCGCTCGACGAAGGCGCGCTCGCGCAGGGTCAGCACCTGGGCGCGGACGATCCGGCCCGTGCCGGCCCAGGACGTCAGCCCGATGACCGCGATCAGGACCGTCAAGGAGGGGTTGAGCAACCGCGCGAGGACGATCATCAGCGGCAGCGTCGGGATGACCAGGAACCAGTTCTCGAGCGCGTCGAGGCCGCGGTCGGTCCAGCCGCCGAAGTAGCCGCCGACCAACCCGACCGCCGAGCCCAGCACCGCCGAGATCGCGGCAGCCGCGAACCCGACCACGATCGAGACCCGGGCGCCGACCAGGATCTGAGAGAGGACGTCGGACCCGTTCTCCGTCGTCCCCAGCAGGTGGTGGATGTTGGGCGGGCCCAGCACGTCGAGGCTGGATGCGTTGGGGTCATATGGGGCGATGGCGCTGCCGAACACGGCCGTGAAGACCGACAACCCGACCACAGCGATCCCGAACCGCCCCCGCCAGGTGCCGAGGAGCAGCCCGGGGACGGTGCCGGGCTCGTCACGGAACTCGGGCTGGGCGAGGACCTCGACCGCCGCGCCTGCCTGCTCGCCGCTCATGAGCGTCTCATCGCGACTGCACGCGCGGGTCGAGGTAGAAGTAGAGGCAGTCGGCCAGCAGGTTGGCGATGATCACCCCGGCCGAGAAGACGAGGAACGTCCCCTCGAGGACCGGGAAGTCCTTGTCCTGGATCGCCTGGAAGCTCAGCTCCCCCAGCCCCGGCCACGAGAAGATCGTCTCGATCGTGATCGCCCCGCCGACCACCGCCCCGAACTGGATCGCCGACAGGGTGACGAGCGGCAACAGCGCGTTGGGTACCGCATGGCGCCGCACCACCCGCTCCCAGGGCAGGCCGGTCGCTCGCTTGACGGTGATGAAGTCCTCGGTCAGGACATCGACCATCGACGAGCGCATGATCAGGAAGTACTGCCCGAGCAGCATCAGGGTCATCGCCGTCGCGGGAAGCACCAGGTGCTTCGCGACGTCCCAGGCGTTCGCGAAGAATCCCGAGAACTCGACCCCCGGGGTCACCTGAAGCCCGGTCGGGAAGATCGGTATCCAGACCGCGAATACGAGGATCAGGATGATTCCGATCCAGTACTCGGGCGCCGCGTAGGTGAACAGGCTGAAGCCGAGCAGGCCGTCATCGGTCTTGCCGCCGCGCCGCGTCGCAGCGGCCACCCCCATCCACGAGCCGATCAGGGTCGCCAGCACCGTGCCCGTGCCGACCAGGAGCAGGGTCCACGGCAGCGCGTCCTTGATCTCGTCCCAGACCGGCTGGCGGCTTCGCTGGCTGAGCCCCAGGTCGAGGCGGGAGGTGTCACCGACGTAGTCGGCGAACTGGCCGAGCAGCGGCTTGTCGAGCCCGTAGTCGTGCCGCAGGCGCTTGAGCTCCTGGGGCGTCGCCTGCGGGAGGCGGGCGAGCTGGGTCGTCGGGTCACCCATCACCCGGAAGAGGAAGAAGTTGAAGACGATGACGAAGGCGAAGGTGAGCAGCGCCGCGCCCACCTTGCCAGCCAGCCAGCGCCCACTCATGGGCGCCCCGTCATTCCTCGACTTCCATCGGCTCGCCGCTGCGGCGACGCCGCGAGCGGATCACGAAGAACGCCCCGACACCTACCACGACCACGGCGACCGCCGCAATCGCGATCCCCGAGCCGCCGCCTCCGCTCTCGCCGCTCGAGCTGCCCGGCGCGATCGTCAGCAGCGGCTCGTAGGAGGTCTGGTCGCAGATCGCGTCACCGGTCGAGTCCTCCGGACAGACTGGTTCGACGTTCGCAACCCGGTCGGTCCGGTAGGCCTGCAGATTCGGGTCGTAGGTCAGCACGATGTACGGCAGGTCACGCTGGGTGAGCGCGACCATCCGCTGGATGATCTCCTTGCGCTTGGCGTTGTCGAATTCCCCGGCCTGCTCCTTGTAGAGCCGGTCGTAGGTCGGGTTCGAGTAGAACGAGTCGGAGTTGCCGCCGATCTCGCCGGTGGTAAAGATGCTGAGCAGGAAGCTCGGGTCGTAGGGATCGCCGCCCCAGCCCCAGATGAACGTGTCGTAGTCGGGGGCCGGCTTGCCGTTCTCCTTGCTGACCGTCAGGTCGTAGAGCTTGTCAGTGCTGACCACCTGGACGTCGTAGTCGATCCCGACTGCCTTTGCCTCCTCGGCGACCAGCTTCGCCGCCTGGATGGTCGAGGGCGACTCCGAGCGGACGTAGAGGTTGAACGAGAGCTCCTCACCTCCCTTCGTCCTGGGACCGTCTCCGTTCTCCTGCCAGCCCGCATCGTCGAGGATCTGCTTCGCCTTCTCCGGGTCGTACGGGTAGTCCTGCGCCGGCACCTCGTAGAACGACTTGTAGAAGGGCGGCAGGATGCCGTGACCGGGGAACGCCGTGTCCCGGGAGGCGATCGCGTTGATGCGCTCGCGGTCCACCGCGTAGGCAGTGGCCTGGCGGACGGCTGGGTCCTGGATCGCGGGATTGAACTTGGCGTCCGGGCAGATCTTCGCCGGGCAGCTGTTGAACGCCATCTCCGTGTATGCCGGTGATGACGCCTTGAGCGTGTCGATGTTGGGCTGCTCGCCGATTCGGGCGAAGCCGGCAGGCGACACCTCGGGAACCATGTCCACCTCGCCGACCTGGAGCGCGCGCTCCGCGGCGTCCTGATTGCCGTAGCGGATGAACTGGATCTCGTCGTACTTCGGCTCCGGCCCGCGGAAGTAGGGGTTCTTCTCCATCGTCGTGATCCGGTTCGGCTCGAAGTCGGTGACGATGAACGGACCACTTCCGACCAGCGGGAGCTTCGGGTCGTACGAGCCGGTGAGGTCGCTGACCGGCACCTTGCCCCAGATGTGCTTCGGGAGGATGTATATGAACAGGCCACCGACGATCCGCGCGTCGGGCCGCTTCGTGTGGATGACGACGGTGTCGGCGTCGGGAGTTTCAATCGAGGTCACGTTCTCTGTGTAGCTCGTGAACAGCGCGCCCTTGCCGCCGAGCACCTCGAGCGAGTACTTGACGTCCGCCGAGGTGATCGGCTTGCCGTCGGACCACTTCGCGTCGGGATCGAGGTGGAAGGTGACCGTCTTCTTGTCATCCGAGATGTCCCAGCTCTCGGCGATGCCCGGCACCGGGGTGAGATCCTTGGAGCTGAAGTTGACCAGCAGGTCCCAGTTGATCGCCCAGATCGAGAAGGCCTCCTCGTCCTGGCCGACGAACGGGTTGATCGTGGACGGGTTCTGAGCCCAGCCGATCTTCAGGATGCTGTCGCCCTGCTGCGAGCTTTGGCCCGAGCCCTGATCCTTGCTCGGCTTCGAGCCCTGGGCGCCGAGGGCCGAAGCCACTCCGACCGCGATCGCGACCACCGTTGCGAACAGCACCACCGTCATCCATGCTCTCCTGAGCCCCATCCCTTACTCCCCTTCCGGTTGTTTGTCCGTCGATGAGTTGACCGCCGCCTCGAGCACCTCAAGGGTTTTCGCGGCCCCGTCGAGACGAGCGCTGACGCCCAGCGGCATCGTCGCCATGTGCTTTCCGTGGCCGACGGGCAGATTGGCGATCGCGGGGATCCCCAGCGGAGCGATCAGCTCGTCGAGCATCTCCTCGACCGACAGCGTCGACTCCGGCTCCTCGGGCACGCTCTGAAAGTTCAAGTTGACGTCGGTCCCGAACACGAAGCCGGCGGCGTGGTCGAGCTTTCCCGCCCTGATCAGGTGGTTGAGCGCGGTGTCCACCAGGTAGGGCTCCGTGTTCAGGTCCTCGACCATCACGATGCAGCCGTCGGTCTGGACCTCGAACGGCGTCCCGATGCTCGCGCAGAGCAGGGTCAGACAGCCCCCCACGAGCGGCCCCTCCGCCCGCCCGTCCCCGACCGTCAGGACATAGGGATTTTCGGGGTCCTCGAACACCCGGCCGAGCGGCTCTGGCTCAAGAGCGCGATGAAACCAGCTTTCCGTTTCGCTGCTGAGCTCCCAGTCGCCCTTCTGCCGGGTGAACCGCAGAAAGTTCGGTCCGTAGAAGGAAATCCAGCCCGCGTGTGCGGCCAGAGCGAGGTGGAGCGCGGTGATGTCGCTGTACCCGCAGACGATCCGCGGCTCGCCGAGCCGGTCCCATTCGATCCGGTCGTGGAGCCGGGCGGTTCCATAGCCACCGCAGAGCGTCAGCACCATGTCGACCCCCGGCTCGCTCAGCGCCCACTGGAGATCGGCGGCTCGCTCGGCGTCGGTCCCGGCGAAGTAGCCGTGCACCTTGCGGTGATTGGGCCCGAACAGCACCCGGTGTCCTCGGGCCTCGAAGTACTGGGTCGCCTGCTCGATCCCCGAGCGCGCCTGCGGTGCGCTCGCGGGCGCGACCACCGCGATCGTCGCGTGGTCGGGGAGCGCCGGCGGCTTGACTCGGGTCGCCATCCCCTACTCCGTGCCCTTCTCGACGGGGGCCCGCGAGACGCTCTCGATCGCCTCGTCGATCAGCCCGCGCGCGGCCTGGAGCGAGCCGAGCACCAGCTCGACGTGGAGCTCGGCGACCTGTCCGAGCGTCAGGGGACCGCTCGGGTCGAACCACAGTGCCACGCCCGTGCACTCCAAGAGGAGCGCGTAGGTCGCGACGTGGGCGTCGGTGGCGCGGAGCGAGCCGTCGCGAATCCCGTCGCGGATCAGGTCGCCGAACATCGCCTGATAGGCGTCGCGCTGGGCGATCAGCCTCTCTCGCGGCTCATCCTTGAGCGCTCTGATCTCGCTGTCGGTCACGAACGCCTCGCGCCGGTGGATGCCGTGGAAGACGACGTGCTCGCGCACCGCGGCGGCGAGGCGAAGGGCCGGCCGCGTATGCAGCTCCATGGCCGCCACGACCTTCTCGGTCAGACGCTCCATGAAATCGTCCTGGAGAGCGACCAGGATCGCCTCCTTGCTCGAGTACCAGTGGTAGATCGCGGCCGGCTGGACGCCCGCCTCGGCGGCGATCGCGCGCATCGGTGTCGCGTGGTAGCCGAGCCGTGCGAACAGCTCCACCGCCGCGCGGTCGATCGCGTCGCGGGTCTCGGGCCCGCGCCGGCTCGAGGAGCGCCCGTCCTGGGAGTCGCCGGGGGCCGGCGCGGTGGTGGCGCGGGACTCAGCCAAGGCGGAGAAGCTCCCTGGTCTGCTCGGGGGTGGCGACCTCGCGGCCAAGCGCCCCGGTCAGCTCGATCGCCATATCGACCAGCGCGGCGTTCGAGGGCGCCAGGACGCCGCGGCGAAGGTACGCGACGTCCTCGAGCCCGGTCCGGATGCCCGGAGCGCCGTGAAGGAGCGCCAGCGCGAGCATCCGCGGGTGGTGGCGCCCGATGCAGGTGACCGTCCAGAAGGCGTCGGCCGGCAGTGGGCGGACCATCGCGTCGAGCGCCTCCGGGGAGGCGTCGATCCCCCCGGGCACCCCGAACACCAGGTTGATCCGAAGCGGCGCCGGGAGGACTCCCTCCTCGAGCCAGCGCACGGCGCTCACCACATGGCCGACGTCGAACGCCTCCACCTCGAGCGCGATCCGAGCCTCGGTCGCCCTGGCGATGATCCCTCGCCCCGCCGGGGGTGGGGTGATGAAGGTCTCGTCGCCGAAGTTCATCGACCCCGACTCGACCCCGGAGATGTCCGGCTTCGCCTCCAGGCCGGTCGTGCGCTCCTCGATCGTCATGTCGTTGGCGCCCCCGGTCGAGACCATCGTCAGCAGGTCGCACCCTGAGCGGATCCGCTCGATCACGTCCTTGAACAGCTCGGGGCGGCCGCTCGGGGTGCCGTCGTCCTCGCGGACGTGCAGGTGGGCGACGGTCGCCCCGGCCGCGCCCGCCTCGATGCTCGAGTCGGCTATCTCCTCGGTCGTATAGGGGATGTTCGGGTTGTTGTCGCGAAACACGTCGGCGCCCGTCACCGCGACGGTCAGCACCACCGGGTCGCTGTTCCATGCCTTCATCGGACCTCCCGTTCACTCATCGCGGTCCCCCCGGTCCCGTCGAGCGAGGCGCGCTCGGCCTCGGTGAGCGGCCGCGAGGAACGCGCGCGCGAATCCCAGAGCACCAGGCCGAACTCGGCCTCGACGACCACCCGCCCCGCGTGGTCGAGGATTCGCTCCCGGGTCGTGATGCTCGAGCGGCCGACCTCGCTGACCGCGCACTCGACCGTCACGGCCTCGAAGCCCGGATCGATCTCGGACTGGAAGTTGACCGAGCACCGGCCGACCACGTACTCGTCACGGCTGATCCCGCGGGCCTCAAGGAAGGCGTCCCTTCCCTCCTCCAGGTAGGTCAGGACCACGGTGTGGTTGACGTGGCCGAGCCCGTCGAGGTCGCGCCAGCGCATCTGAACCCGGTGGCCCCCGCCGGTCATCCGATCCCCTCGGCGCCCAGTCCGATCGCCTCGCGAAGCGCCCTCGAGCCGCGGACCAGGTCGAGGGCGTAGGCGCCGCGATCCGGCGTATAGCCGCTTCCGACCAGCATCCGGACGCTGGAGCCGATGCTGTCGGCGGCGAGGGCGGCCGCCGAGAAGCTCGTCGCCATCGAGAAGAAGAGCGCCGTGCCGCCCTCGGCGGTGAGCAGGATCGCGGTGGGCTCGCAACCGGTGGCGTTGACCACCACCACCGTCAGGTCGGCGGGAGGCGCGCCCGCCGCGCGCACCGCATCGAGCGCCGCGAGCGGGTCTCGGAGGTCGGCCGTGACACCGATGTCGCAGAGGCCGAGCGCGGTGACGGAATCGACGGCCGCGGGGTCGACGTCGACCGCGACCAGGGTCCCGCCCTCGGTCGCCTCGCGCGCGGCCGCGAGGGCCAGCCTTCCGGCGTGGCCCGTCCCCAGGACGCACACAACGTCGCCGGCCTGCGCCAGCTCGCGGGTCTGAGACGCGGCGGCGCAGACGTCGTACACCTCGAGGGCCGCGCCGAGAGGAAGATCGCCGGGCAGCGGTGCCCAGGCCATGTTCTGGGAGACGTAGGCGGTTCCCCCGACGTCGACCTGCGGGAATCCCGGATCGAGGCTTCGGACCGCTACGAGGCGAAGCGGAGTGACGGTCAGCGACGAGAGGGTGACGACCGGCTCCTCGAGCGCCGGGGGCGCTTCGCATCGGTCCCCGATCGCCGTCACCGACCCGCATAGCACCCCGCCCGACTCGGTCTCGGGGTTGTGGAGCTTTCCGCGGTCGGCGACGATCTCCGCGATCCGCGCGCCCATCCCGCCGGCGTCGCCATCCGCCCCCTCGCGGATCTGGCGAAACGAGGTCGAGTCCACCATAAGCCGTTCGACTGAGAGCTCGAACTCGAATGGCCGCACCGGACCCGACGGGTCGAGGCGCTCGGCGGGCTGCGGGAGCGCCCCGGGCGGATCGAGCACCCGATCCGCGCCGAGTTGCTGCCTGATGTCGTCGAGCGCCGAGCCTGTCCTCATGAACGACCGTTAGAACCTATACGCGTCATCGGTGCCGTGTCAAGGGTGAGACGGCGGTGTGCGGTCCTCCGCGCCAGGGCCGAGCGGACGACCGTTTGGCACGAGGAAGGCTGTGTGGTATATGAGCGGCCGTGGGCCTCGCGATGCCAGTGGTCTGGAGCGACCACCACCGGCTTCACGAGCCGGGAGGCGAGGTCTGGGTTGGAATCCGCACCCCCGGGACCGAGGTGCCCGCTCGCGCCGAGCGGATTCGTGACGAGCTCGCGTCGAGGGAGGCGCGATTCGTGGACGCCGCCCCGACGCCCGACGATGCGTTGGTCGAGCTCCACGACCCCGAGCTCGTCGCGTATCTGGCCACCGCCTGGAGGGACTGGAGGGCCGCGGGGCTGCCGGAGGACCCCGGCCAGGACCGAGTCGTCCCCTATCTGTTCGCCCATCCGGGGCTGGTGGGCAGGGAGCGGCCCGTGGACCCCGCCGCGGTCACGGCCCGCGCGGGCCGGTTCGCCTACGACACGATGACCCTGATCGGCCCCGGGACATGGGAGGCCGCCAGGGCAGCGCTCGACGCCGCGGTGAGCGCGGCCGAGCTGGTGCTGGACGGTCAGGCCGCGGCCTATGCCTGCTGCCGGCCGCCGGGACATCACGCGACCCGGACCGGCTTCGGGGGCTCCTGCTACCTGAACAACTCGGCGGCGGCGGCGGCGCGGCTGCGGGCGGCGGAGGACCCGATCGCGGTGATCGACGTCGACGCCCACCATGGCAACGGCACGCAGGACATCTTCTACGCCGACCCGGGGGTCATGACCGGCTCGGTCCACGTCGACCCCGCCGCCGGTTGGTTTCCCCACTACGTCGGATTCGCCGACGAGCGGGGCGCCGGCCCGGGGGCGGGCGCCAACAGGAACCTCTGCCTCGCCCCGGGAGCAGGAGACGAACCGTGGCTCGAGGCGATCGCCGAGCTCGGCGAGTGGGCAGTCCGCCGCGAAGCCCGCGGCCTCGTCGTGGCGCTCGGGGTGGACGCGGCCGGCGGAGACCCCGAGAGCCCGCTGTGGGTGACCCCGGACGGCTTTCGCGCCGCCGGCCGGCTGCTCGGGGGCCTCGGGCTCCCCACCGTGGTCGTCCAGGAGGGCGGCTACGACCTGGAGGCGATCGGCGCCCTGGTCGCGGAAGCGCTCCTGGGGATCGAGGATGGTGCCGGCGCGTAGGCACCGCGGGTGGCGGCGCCTTCCACTTCACCGAGCGTCGAGTTGCGTTGCCAAGGCAACGGAACTCGCAGTCAGCCCAATCCGGGCTCCGGCGCGGCTAACCGCAGAGCGCCGCCAGGTCGGCCGCGACGAGGTCGGGCTGGACCTCGGCCCGCTCCAGGTCCGCGCGGGCCGTCCGGCCGCTCAGCACCAGGACCGTGGCCAGCCCGGCGCGCGCGCCGCCGGCGATGTCGGCGTCGAGCGCGTCGCCGACCATCGCCATCCGCCGCCCGGCCAGCTGCCGCTTCGCCGCCTCGAACATCGGCGGCTCGGGCTTGCCCGCCACCCGAGCTCGCCGCCCCGACGCGGTCTCCACCGCCGCGACCAGCGCGCCTGTTCCGGGCAGCAGGCCGTCAGGGGTCGGATAGGTGGCGTCGCGGCCCGTGGCCCACAGCTCCGCACCGTCGCGAACCGCCAGCGCGGCCACCCTCAGCTGGTCGTAATCGAAGCCGGCATGCCCGCCCACCACCACGGCGTCCACCGGCTCCTCGCCGTCACCCACCCTCAGGCCCGACATCTCGAGCTGCTCGCGGAGCGCCGGAGGGCCGATCACATAGATCGAGGCGTCCGCGTTCTCGGCCTGAATCCACTGCGCGACCGTCGCCCCCGACGTGAGCACGTCGTCGGGCTCGGCGTCGATCCCCACCCGGCCGAGGAGCTCGGCGGTCTGGGTTGTCGTCCTGCCCGGATCGTTGGTCACGAACACCACCCCGGCTCCCCGCCGCCGAAGCTTTGCCACCGCCTCGACCGAGCCCGGGATCGGTTCGCCAGCCAGCCAGATCACCCCGTCGAGGTCGATCGCGAAGCCGTCGAAGGCGTCGGCAGGCGGCACCGCGCCAAGTTAGCGCCACGGGCGGGCGATGCCTCACGTTTCATCATCGTGTGACGTTTAATGGGTGCGATGACCGAAGCGATCGAGATCGGATGCCCGCTCGGACGGCTCGCGCTCGAGGCCCGGGACGACCGGATCAGCGCGGTCCGCTTCGATGCGTGGGAGCGCCCGACGGGTCGAGCGACCCCCGAGCTCGAGGCCGCGTCAAAGCAGCTCGAGGAGTACTTCGCCGGCTCGCGGCGGACCTTCTCGCTCCCGCTCGCGCTGCCGCCTGCACCCTTCGACAGCGCGGTGCTGGCGGAGCTTCGCCGCATCCCATACAGCGAACCGACGACGTACGGGGCGGTGACCTCGGAGCTCGGGCTCGATCCCGGGCTGGTTCGCAGGGTCGCGGCGGCGATCGGGCGAAATCCGCTGCCGATCCTGATCCCCTGCCACCGGGTGGTCGGCGCCGACGGATCGCTGACCGGCTACGGCGGCGGGCTGGAGCGAAAGGCACGGCTCCTGGCCCTCGAGGCCGGCCAGCTCCAGCTCGCACCCGTCTAGGCAGAGCGTCGCCGCAGCGCCTCTAGATCGAGGACGGTGATCTTGCGCCGCTCGGTGCGAACCCAGCCGGCGGCGCGAAGCGTGTGGAGCGCCTTGCTGACCGCCTCTCGCGAGGCGCCGGTCCAACCCGCCAGCTCCTCCTGGGAGAGCGGCAGCCCGATCCGAAAGCCATCCTCGGCCGGCTCGCCGTAGCGATCCACGAGGTCGACCAGCCTCGCCGCCACCCGGCCGACGGTGTCGTGGGCTCCGTACTCGACCCGGACCCGGTCCGCGTCGCGCAGGCGGCGACTGAGCATCTGCAGAAGCAGAACGCTCACCTCGGGGTGCGCGATCAGGAAGGAGCGAAAGCCGCCCGCCGCGATCGCGATCGCCTCGGCCGGCTCGATCGCCTCCACTGTGGCCGAGCGCGGCTCACCGTCGATCGCCGCCAGCTCTCCGAGCAGGTCCCCCGGCCCGCGAAAGGCCAGAACGACCTCCTTCCCGTCCTCGGTGAGCGTCGAGACCTTGACCCTGCCCGAGAGCAGCACGACGACCCTGTCCGAGCTCCCTCCCTCGTGAAACAGCGCCTGCCCCTTGCGAAAGCGCCTCCTGGTCCCGATCGCGCGAAGCGCCTCGGACTGCCTCGCGTCAAGCGCGCCCAGAAAGCCGACCGCTGGATCGTCGGATGGCCAACCGGACGCCGGCTTCGGGGGGCTCATCCGCCGAGCCTACCCGAGCGCACCAGGCGCGCCGGCGGCCCGAGCGCGCACTTTTGCACCTTCGCCGTGTAGCCGATTGCGTGGAACCGAGGTCCTGGCTGCGAGAGCCTCCGGGTGTTCGAAGACCACCCCGCGAAGGAGGATCCGGTGAGCACCACCCAGCAGATCGACGAAGCGGCACTGGAGACGTTCATGGGCAAGGCGGTCACCGACATGGGCGCGATCATCAGCGCCCCACTGTTCTTGATCGGCGACAGGCTGGGCCTCTACAAGGCGATGGCGGGCGCCGGTCCGCTGACCTCCGCCGAGGTGGCCGAGCGCTCCGGAGCGGCAGAGCGGTCGGTGCGCGAATGGCTGCGAAATCAAGCCGCAGGCGGGTACGTGACCTACGACCCCGAGACCGATCGCTACGCGCTGCCAGACGAGCACGCCCTGGCGCTCGCCGACGAGGACAGCCCCTTCTACATTCTCGGCGTCTACGAGATGATCGCCTCGCTGTACGCCGACGAGGATCGCATCCTGGAGGCGTTTCGGACCGGCGGCGGGATGGGCTGGCACGAGCACGACCATCGCCTCTTCCGGGGCACGGAGCGCTTCTTCCGGCCCGGCTACCGCGCCCACCTGACCGAGGAGTGGATCCCGGCGCTCGACGGCGTCAAGGAGAAGCTCGAGCGGGGCGCGAAGGTCGCGGATGTCGGATGCGGGCACGGAGCATCGACCGTGATCCTGGCGGAAACGTTTCCGGAGTCGGAGATCTTCGGGTTCGACTACCACCCCGACTCGATCGAGCGGGCACGGGTGCTGGCCGAGGAGGCCGGAGTCGCCGACCGGATCACCTTTGAGGTCGGCGCGGCCAAGGACTTCCCGGGCACGGACTACGACCTCGTTTGCGTGTTCGACTGCCTCCACGACATGGGGGACCCCGTGGGCGCCTCGGCACACATCCGCCACTCCCTGAAAGCGGATGGCACCTGGATGATCGTCGAGCCGTTCGCCAACGATCGGGTCGAGGACAACCTGAACCCGGTCGGTCGCGTGTTCTACGGCGCGTCGACGGTGATCTGCACGCCGGCGTCGCTGGACCAGGAGGTCGGCCTCGCACTCGGAGCTCAGGCGGGAGAGGCGCGTCTCAGCGAGGTGATCACGGACGGCGGCTTCAGCCGGGTGCGGCGCGCCACCGAGACCCCATTCAACCTGGTCCTCGAAGCAAGGCCCTGAGCCGACCGCGCCGGCCGAGCGTGGTGCCGGCCGGCGCATGCAGCCGGCGTGAGAGAGTGTGGGCAGGAACGAGGAGACCCGTGAGCGTGATCAGCGAGAAGCGCGAAGAGAGCCTCCGGGGGGAGCCCACCCGAGCTCGCTACCCGGACACCGAGGGGTTCGTGGAGCGCGACGGGGTGCGGATCTTCTATGAGCGCCATGGCGAGGGAGGGCGCACGATCGTCCTGCTCCCCACCTGGTCGATCATCCACTCGCGCTTCTGGAAGGCGCAGATCCCATACCTCGCGCGACACTTCCGGGTGGTCACCTTCGACGGTCGCGGCAACGGCCGCTCTGACCGTCCCTCCGACCCGGAGGCCTACGCCGAGCGGGAGTTCGCCGACGATGCCCTGGCGGTGATGGACGCAACCGGCATCGAGCGGGCGGTGCTCGTCTCGCTGTCGAGAGGCGCCGAGCGTTCGCTGCTCCTCGGGGCGCACCATCCCGAGCGCGTGGCCGGGATGGTGTTCATTGCGCCCGCATTGCCACTGCCGCCAGCCACGCCGCGCGCCGACGCAGAGCAAGCGTTCGTGGCGCGCCTCGAGGCCTATGAGGGCTGGGGGAAGTGGAACAGCAACTACTGGCTCGAGGACTACGAGGGCTTCCTCGAGTTCTTCTTCGACCAGATCTTCACCGAGCCCCATTCCACAAAGCAGCGCGAGGATGGGATCGGCTGGGCTCTGGAGACGGACGCGAAAACGCTGGTGGCAACTCAGCTCGGGCCCCGGCTCCCCGACGAGGAGAGCGTTCGCGAGCTGGTGGACCGCATCGCGTGCCCAACGCTGGTCATCCATGGGCGCGACGACGCGGTCCGACCGCACGACTCCGGCGCGCGGCTCGCCGAGCTCACGCGCGGTCCGATGGTGACCCTGGAGGGCTCCGGCCACAATCCGCAGGCTCGGGATCCGGTGAAGGTCAACCTTCTGCTGCGCGACTTCGTCGATCCGTCGCCGCCGCGCCAGCGAACCTGGACGCGCGGAGGCTCGCGCCCGAAGCGCGCCCTCTACGTCTCTTCTCCGATCGGCCTCGGCCACGCACAGCGGGACGTCGCAATCGCCAAGGAGCTCCGCAAGCTGCATCCGGACCTCGAGATCGACTGGTTGGCCCAGGACCCGGTCACGCGCGTGCTCGAGGCGGAGGGCGAGCGGATCCACCCGGCGAGCGAGCACCTGGCCAACGAGTCTCGTCACATCGAGTCCGAGTCCGCCGAACACGACCTCCACTGCTTCCAGGCCTGGCGGCGAATGGACGAGATCCTGATCGCCAACTTCATGGTCTTCCACGACCTCACGGAAACCGAGCAGTACGACCTGTGGATCGGCGACGAGGCATGGGAGCTCGACTATTACCTGCACGAGAACCCGGAGCTGAAGCGCGCCAACTATGCCTGGCTCACCGACTTCGTCGGTTGGCTGCCGATGGAGGACGGCGGGGCACACGAGGCTTACCTGACCGCCGACTACAACGCCGAGATGATCGAGCACATCGCGCGCTTCGGGAGGATCCGCGATCGGGCGTTGTTCGTCGGCAATCCAGAGGACGTCGTCGATGAGCGCTTCGGCCCCGACCTGCCGATGATCCGCGAATGGACCGAGGAGCACTTCGACTTCTCGGGCTATGTCACGGGGTTCGATCCGGCCCAGTTCGCCGATCGCGAGGCACTGCGTGCGGAGCTCGGCTACGCCGCCGACGAGAAGGTGTGCATCGTGACCGTGGGTGGGTCGGGGGTCGGCGGCCACCTGCTGCGGAGGGTCATCGAGGCTTTTGGAGAGGCGAAGCGTCGGGTCCCCGAGTTGCGCATGATCGTGGTCGCGGGGCCGCGGATCGATCCGGACTCGCTCCCCTACCTCGACGGCCTCGAGGTCCGGCCCTATGTCCACAACCTCTACCGCCATCTCGCCGCCTGCGACCTCGCCGTCGTCCAGGGAGGCCTGACCACTGCGATGGAGCTGACCGCGAACCGCCGGCCGTTCATCTACTTCCCGCTCAAGCACCACTTCGAGCAGCGCCTCCACGTTCACCATCGACTCGAGCGGTACGGCGCCGGGCGACGAATGGAGTTCGACCACTCCCCGCCGGACGCGATCGCCGAGGCGATCGCAGAGGAGATGGACCGCGAGGTCGACTACCGCCCCGTGGAGACCGACGGCGCCCGCCGCGCAGCCGAGCGGCTGGCGGAGATGCTCTAGCTGCCCCCCTCGATCAGCCCGGCGCCGGCGAGCGTCCGGCCCCAGCCGGTTCGCTCGGCGGCGGCGAGGACCGGCCCGGCGATCGCCTCGGCGCGGTCACCCTCGCCGGCCTCCAGCCGGGCCCGGGCAACCGCCAGGTAGGCATGTGCTCCGAACAGCCACGCTTGCCCGGGGGGCGCCGAGATGCGCTCCAGCAGCTCCTCGCCGCGCTCCGCGTGCCCGGCGGCCACCTCATGCTCGCCCAGCATCGACCTCGCGCACGCGAGCAGGCAGACGCACCGGGTGAGCTGCGCCGGCGGCCCGCTCGCCTCGGCCGTCCGCAGCCCTCGCTCGAGCGACTCGGTGGCCTCGGCGGGCGCACCCGCCTCGAGCAGCACCCAGCCGAGCGTGGCGTCCGTCCAGCTCGCCCACTCGGCGGCGCCGATCTCGCGCGCGAGCTCGGCGGCGATCCGGCCCCCCTCGATCGCTCCCGAAAGATCGCCCTCCGCCAGGTGAAGCCAGCAGAGCCCCTCCACGAACATCGGCTCCTGGTAGCGGGAGCCATGGGTCCGGGTGAGCTCGAGCGCCTCCTCGAGGCGACCTCGGGCGTCATCCCAGTGGGCCCGCGCCAGCGGCACGAACGCGGACTCGAGCAGCACCCACGGCAGGTAGTAGGAATCCTCGGGGCTCTCGCGGAGTGATGCGAGCAGCTCATCGGTCAGCTCCTCGAGCCGCTCGACGTCCCCGAGCTGCTGGGCGACCAGTTTCAGGGCATCCTTCGCCTGGGCGAGGGAGCGCCGGTCCCCCTCGGACGTCGCGAGCGCCAGGGCCCGACCGCCGATTTCGGCCGCGCGGTCCAGCCGCAGCTGCTGCACGTATTGGATCGCGAGGCGCGCCAGGGCGTTCACGCGAGCCACCGGGGCGACGCCCTCGGAGGCCTCCACCGTCGCCTCGATCAGCTCCGTGGCACGGCCGAAGTCGCGCGAGCGCATGTAGCTGACCAGCCCCAGAGACGCGTCGACCTCGAGCTCGGCGTCACCGGCCTCGCGCCCCGCGGCGATCGCCGCCTCGTAGTCGCGGCGGCATGCCTCGAGCTCGCCGATCGTGAACCGCAGATCGGCTCGCGCCAAGGTCGCCCGGCGCACCTCGCGGTCGGCGCTGGCCAGCCCGAGCCGGCGGGCCGCGGCGAGCACGCCGTCGTAGTGCTCGATCGCCTCGCCGACCGAGTGGACGTGCCCAGCGGCCTCGGCGGCCCGGCCGTGGTACTCGAGGGCCCGGCGATCGTCGCCGGCGACGTCGGCATGGTGGGCGACCATCCCGGCGAACTCGTCGATCCGGTCGACATACAGCGATTCGATCGCCTCGGCGACGATCGCGTGGAGCTCGGCGCGGCGGCGCTTCAACAGGCGCCGATAGGCGGTCTCCTGGATGAGGGTGTGCCTGAAGGCCAGGAACGGCACCGGCGAGCTGGTCAGCTCGCCGAGCAGCTCGGCGGCGCGGAGCTCGCTCAGCGGCCGGTCGGACCCGCCGTCTCCCCCCACCGCCTCGAGCAGGGCGACCGGGAACTGGCGACCGAGGACCGCGGCGACGCCGAGCAGGCCCTGTGCCGCGGGCTCGAGGCGGTCGATGCGGGTCGAGATCAGCTTCTCGACCGTCTCCGGGATCTCAACCGGGATCTCCCGGTCGAAGGTCCACCCCCGCGGCCCTCTCCGAAGGGACCCTGACTCGACCATCGAGCGAACCAGCTCCTCGAGATAGAACGGATTGCCCTCGGCCCGTGCCAGCAACCGCCGCTCTAGCTCCGCCGGAAGCGTGTCTGCGCCGACCAGCGCCACAAGTAGCTCGCGATCGCGATCGCCGCCGAGCGCCTCGAGGGCGGCCTCGCACGAGCGGTCGGCGAGCTCGCGGAGGATGCGCTCGCGAACGGCCCAGACCGGGTGCCCGGATTCCGGACGGGCGGCGAGGACGATCAGGATCGGCGCCCGCTCGGCGAGCTCCACGACCCGCTCGATGAGCGCCACCGACGAGGCGTCCGCCCAATGCAGGTCGTCGAGCACGAGCGCCAGGGGGCCCTCCGCGGCGAGCAGCTCCAAGAGCTCCGAGACGGCACCGCGAATTCGTTCCTGGATGACCTGCGGCGGCGGATCGGGCGAGTCGTCATGCGCCGCCGCGGCCGACGCGAGAACGAGGCGAAGCGGCTCGATCAGCTCGGCGGCGCGCTCCCCCGCGAGGCGCTGAAGCTCCTCGGCGAGGGCCCCCTCCACCCGATCGAATTCACGGTCGCTCGTAAGCTCGCCGAGCCACTCACGAAGCAGGACGCGAAATGGCCAGTAGGGAAGCGCCTCACCATAGGAGACGCAGCGGCCCTCGAGCCATCTCGGCTCGCCGCCGGAGGACACCCCGTGGACGAATCGACGGTGAAGCTCCGCCACCAGGCGAGACTTGCCGATCCCCGCCTCACCGGTGACGAACAGGATCCGGCCCGACCCCGAGAGGACCGCCTCGATCGACTCGAGGCCCTGACGAAGCTCGGAGTCGCGCCCGACCAGCTCCGCCCCCACCCCGCCGCGTTCGGCGCCGGCGGTCGATCGGCGCCGCCGCGGGGGGTGTGCGACGACCGGCTCGGCCTTGCCCTTGAGCTTGAGTCTCACCGCGTCGCCGAACTCGAAGCGCTCGGAGGTCAGGCGGTGGGTGCGGGGCCCGACCAGCACGCTCCCTGGCGGCGACGCCGCCTGCAGGCGGGCCGCCGTGTTGAGCGCGTCTCCGACCGCTCCGTACTCGAGCTTGCTGCCCCCTCCGACCGGCCCCAGGATCGCCAGGCCTGTCTCGATCCCCACCCGGACCGCGAACCCCTCGATCCGCCACTCGCGGGCGATCTCTCCGCTCTCGGCGGCGATCGAATCCACGATCTCCAGGCCGGCGAGAATCGCGCGCTCCGGGTCGTCCTCGTGTGCGGTCGGGGCCCCGAACAGGGCCAGGAGGCCATCGCCCGCATACTCGGACACCTCGCCCCCGAATCGCTCCACCGCCGTAGCCATCCGCGCGACCGCGCCACCGATCACTCCCTTGAAGTCCTCGGGGTCCATGCGCTCGCCGAGCGTGGTCGAGCCGACCACGTCGGCGAACAGCGCGCTGACGATCTGGCGCCCCTCGCGCGTCGGGGCCGCCGCCCCCACCGGCGCGCCGCAGGCCGAGCAGAAGCGCGCGTCCGCGGCGAGCTCGGCGGCGCAGCTGGCGCAGGCCGGGGTCACGGGGCGAGTCTAGAACGCCCCTCTGTGCAAGACGACGCGGAAGCGAGGCCCCGCGCGGAGTATGGTCGGCGGCCGGATGGAGGCGACCGTGATCGTGTCCCCACACCAGGACGACGCCGTCTTCTCGCTGTGGCACGTCCTCGCCGGGGAGGGCGACGTGAGCGTGGTCAACGTGTTCGCGGGAGTGCCGGAGCCCGGGCGGGTGGGCTGGTGGGATGCCGAGACCGGCGCCGTCGACGCCGCGGAGCGCTCCCGCGAGCGACGCAGGGAGGACCGTGCCGCGCTGGCCCGCGCGGGGCGATCTTCGATCGACCTCGACTTCGTCGACGCCCAGTACCGCGAGGGAGCGCAGGACGCCGAGCCGATCGCCACCGCGATCGCGGCCGCGGTGCCCCGCGAGGCGCTTCTGCTGGCGCCGGCCGGGCTCGGCGCCCACGCCGACCACCGGCTGGCGCGCTCAGCCGCCCTCGCGCTTCGCACCCGCGACCGCCGCGTCGGCCTCTACGCCGATGTGCCGCACGCCACCCGTCACGGCTGGCCATCGTGGGTAACCAACGGCACCCGCGGCGGTCGCGACGAGGCGGGCGAGCGCTGGCGGGGGGATCTGAGCGGCGCGGACGTCGCGCTGGACGAGCTCGATGCCCGGGTCCACGAGCTGGACGCGGACGAGGCCGAGCGAAAGCTCGCGGCGCTGGCCGAGTACCGGACCCAGCTCCCCGCACTGAGCGCCGAGTTCTCGCTCAACTCCCGGCCGGAGGCGCTTCGCTTCGAGGTCGTCTGGGCGCCGTAACTCGGCCGGCGCACCCACCCCGGTTCTCAGCCGCCTCCGGTCACCCAGCAGCTCTGGCCGCTGCACGTCTCGAGCCTCGTCAGCGTCCGGTGAAGCCGGGCCTTCTTGACTGCGCTCTGGCGCTTATAGGTGTTGTGGAGCTCGTAGGGGTCCTTCGCGATGTTGTAGTACTCGCGGTCGCCGTTCGTGTACTCGACGTAGACCGCGTTCTGCTTTCGGATCGCCTCATAGCTGGTCGGGTTTCCGCTCTTCGCGGCCTGGTAGTCGGGGTCCGACTTGGATGTGTCGGGCCCGTGATGCTCGACCAGCGCTGCGGTCCTCCAGTTGCTCCCCGTTTTCCCGCGCAGCAGCGGCACCAGGCTGTGGCCGTCGACGTCGTTGGGCACGCTCGCTCCGGCGAGCCGGCTGAAGGTCGATCGAAGATCGACGTTCTCGGTGATCTTGGCGACCGTCTTGCCGGCCGGAACGTCGGGTCCGACGACGACCAGCGGGACGCTGATGTCGGTGTCGAACGCGGTCATCTTGCCCTGCATCAAGCGGTGGTCGCCCATGTGGTAGCCGTTGTCCGAGGAGAACACCAGGTAGGTGTTGTCCGCGACGCCGTTGTGGCGAAGCGTCGCCCGCAGCCGGGCGATCATGCCGTCGACCGCCTCCACCGACTGGGCGCGCTTGCGGAACCGACCGTTCAGGTTGTTGATCTCCGTCTTGTTCAGCGGCGGGCGGCCGGCGAGCCACGCGGGCGGGTTGGTGTTCGCCGTGTTGAACGCGGGGGTCTTGGGGACCTTGGCATTCGGGAAGTCCTGCGCGTCGCGGGGCGCCGGCGTCGAGGGCGCGTGCGGCGCGAAGGTCGCGATCTCCAGCATGAACGGATCGCCCGCCTGGGCCGCGCTGTTGATGAAGTTGACGCCCTTGCCGGCCACCACGTCCGTCAGGTAGTCGCTCGGCTGGCTCCCGTAGGAGACCAGGGTGCCGTTCTCGTTCAGGCCGTAGTTGAAGCCCTTGTAACCGTTGCCGGCCACGTCCCACTCGCTCCATCCCGGCGGCACGTAGAGGGTCGAGGGCTCGTACCCGTTCAGGTACTTGCCCATCATCGCCGTCCGGTAGTTGGCGCTCGGCACCGAGCTGATCGAGGTCGCGAAGGTGTCGTTCTCCTCGCCTCGATCGTGGAACACCTGGAAGCCGCCGAACGGCGGCTTGTTGGTGATCACGCCGGTGTTGTGCGGCACGCGCCCGGTGAAGATCGACGATCGCGACGGACAGCACAGGGAATCGGTCACGAAGTAGCGGCTGAAGGTCTCGCCCTGCTTTCGCATCGCCTGCACGTGCGGCATGTACTTGAGGAGGTTCCAGGACAGGTCGTCGGTCAGCACGAAGACGATGTTGGGGTGATCGCTCGCCCGCTTGGCGCTCGCCGGCGCGTTGGACGCGGCGGGAGCCGAGGCCCCGGTTGTGGCCAGGGCGAGCGCCAGGACCGCGACCAGCGCGGCCAGCGCCAGTGCCCATATCGACTTGACCCTGCTCCGAATGCCTCCCACCTTGACGCCACCTCCCGGTATGTGCTCCTGCCGGCGCCCGCCGGCACCATTCGTCGGCCGCTCAAACACGGCCGGACCGCGGAAGTTGCGCAGCTTTTTCAGCCCATCAGCTCCTCGAGGTTCGACGGATGGAGGCGCTCCCTGGCGAGCTCGTCCGGCAGAGCCGACTGGGCGATCTGGATCAGGGTCCCGTGCGCCTTCGAGGGCCGCAGGAATGCCTCCTTCCAGTCCGGGCTCTCGAGGCTGACGTCGACGAGCTCATACCCGCCTCCCTCGAGATCGGCGATCGCCGTTCGGATGTCGTCCGTCTTGAAGGTCATGTGGTGAAGACCCTCCCCATAACGATCGAGGAAGCGGGTCAGAAAGCCCTCACCGAGCGGCTCGAGGAGCTCGACCTTGCCGCCGCTCGGATAGCGAAACTGGACCCAGCGCCAGACCCCGTCCGCATCGCCACCCATCAGATACTCGCCACCGAGCGCGTCGCGGTAGAGCGGCAGCGCCGACTTGATCGAGCGCAGCGCGACGGCGACGTGGTCGAGGTCGAGCTGCGCCACGGGGCGGCACTCTACGACGAGAGGTCGGGAGGGACCGATCTCAGTTCTGCACCCATACGGTGCATAACTGAGATCGCACGTCGGAGCGGCGCGCGCAAGGCCAGGGATTCGTCGCGAGACCGTGCCCCGAGTCGCGCCGAGTGCGCTCAGCCTCCTCAGCGCCGGCGGGACAGGAGACGGCCGCGGTCCTGATGGACAGAAGGCGGCCGCGGTCCTGATGTTCAGTGCAGCGCGCCGTGAATCCGGCTTCCGAAGTAGCGCGCTCCGCACGTGGGACAGCGGCGAAGGAGGCGCTGCCCGCCCCTACCGCAGCGCGGACAAGTGCGTCGAGGGGGGCGGACGATCTGGTGCTTCACACCGGGGCGATCGTAGCTGGGGCCGCGCCCCGCGACCTCAGTCGCCCGCCAGCCCGACCGCGCCGACGACGAGGACCGCGGTGCCTATGGCGGCGCCGAGCGTCGACACGACGATGGGCCATTCGCGCCGCACCCATTCGCTCGCCGGCCGGAGCACTCGCTCGGCTCGGGCGCCGAGCGCCAGGACGACGACTCCGATCGCCAGGAGCGGGGCGATGAACGCGACGTTGAAGAGGACGAGGAGCGCGATCTGCCCGCCGGGCGACGCGCCCGAGGCGACGATCGCGGCGATCGCGGCGAAATAGGGAAACGCGGTCGGCAACTCGACCAGAGCGATGCCCGCCCCCAGGACCGCTCCCGCGCCGGTGCGCCCGCCTGTGGCGGGCAGGGCCCGGGCGGCGAACTGTCTTCGCCGCGACCACAGGATCGCCGCCGCGATCAGGATCGCGGCTCCCACCACCACCTCGGTCAGGTGCTTGGCGAACGGGCTCGGGTGCGGGACGAGCGCCAGCAGGAGCTGCCCCGGCCCGAGCGCGATCAGCGCGCCGCCGATCAGGTTGACCGCGAAGATCCCGACCGCGAACTCGACGACCTGGCGGCGGGCGTGGCGGGTCGTCGCCAGATAGAGGGCCGGCCCGACGGTGGTCGGGTTGAGGGAATCGGCGATTCCGATCGAGAGCACGATGAGGGCGAGGCGCTTCAAGGGCCAGATCATCCCGGCGGCGCCGGACCTCGGGGCCCGCCCCCGGCCGGATCTAAAGGTTGATCGACGCCATCCCGGTCTCGTCGTAGCGCTCCCCGGCCACCTCGGGCAGCTCGGCGTCGATCCGCTCGAGGTCGGAACCCGTCAGCTCGACCTCGACCGCGGCGGCGTTCTGCTCCAGGTAGGCGCGCCGCTTCGTTCCCGGGATCGGCACCAGGTCGTCGCCCTGGGCGAGGACCCACGCGAGCGCGAGCTGGGCGGCGGTGATGCCCTTCTCGGTCGCGATCTCGGCCACCTTGGCCGCGAGCTCTTGGTTTGCCTTGAGGTTCTCACCGGTGAAGCGGGGGCCGTAGCGACGGAAGTCTCCCTCGTCAAGCTCGTCGGGCGACTTGAACCGTCCCGAGAGGAAGCCGCGGCCGAGCGGCGAGTAGGGGACGAAGCCGATCCCGAGCTCGCGGCAGGTCGGCAGCACCTCGGCCTCGGGGTCGCGGGTCCAAAGCGAGTATTCGGTCTGCACGGCGGTTATCGGGTGAACCGCCTGCGCACGCCGGATCGTCTGGGGCGCGGCCTCGCTGAGCCCGATGTGCAGGACCTTCCCCTGGTCTACGAGCTCGCCCATCGCCCCCACGGTCTCCTCGATCGGGACGTTCGGATCGACGCGGTGCTGGTAGAGGAGGTCGACGTGATCGGTCCGGAGACGCCGCAGCGATCCCTCGATCGAGCTTCGTACGTGCTCGGCCGATCCGTCCACCGGCCCGACGGTCGAGATGTCCCCGGGGGTGGCGCCGTCGATCCGCCGCGCGAACTTGGTTGCGATCACGTACTCCTCCCGCTTGCCCGCGACCGCGCGCCCGACCAGCTCCTCGTTGGTCATCGGCCCGTAGAGCTGGGCGGTGTCGAGGAAGTTGATCCCGAGCTCCGGCGCCCGCTGGATGGTGGCGATCGCCTCGTCCTCGTCGGTCGACCCGTAGAAGGCGGACATCCCCATGCATCCGAGTCCGAGCGCGGAGACCTCGAGGCCGGAGAGCCGTCGTCGATTCATCCCCTTGAGCCTACCGGCGTCGCCGCGCGGCCCGGTGGGCTCGGCTAACCGTCACAAGTTGGTCGTCCACCGGATCGTTGATTGACAGGAAGGGGGTCCAGATGATTCCGACGACCTTGCGGGGTTCCGCTACGAAGGTGACCGCGGGCCTCAACCCGATCGATGTCCCCGCCGACGCGCGGCGGGGACCGCGGGAGGCGGCTCAGGGCGTCATCGAATGCGACTGGGAGCGAAAGCGCATGTACGTGTTCGGCCGGCGGCTCCACCACGGCCTCACCGGGGCGATCTTCGTCGCGGTCGGCGTCGGGCTCATGTGGCACGACCGGGCTGATCGATGGTGGCGCGCCACGATCGATTGAGCGCCGGGACGGTACACGCCGGAGCCTCGCGTCAGTCCCACAGACGTTCGCCGGCGCCACCCGGTGCCAAACTTCGTCGCCGATGGCAAAGCGAAAGCAGCGCCGCCGAACCAAGCCGCCGGTCGAGACGTCCGACTACGCCGACCCGGAGGGAAATGTCCTCACCCTGCGGCGCTCGTTGAGCGCCGGAACCATCGCCAAGATCGGCGAGCCCGCGGCGGGAGCCGCGTCCTCGCTCGAGGACGACTGGCGGCGGCGGACGGAGGTCCTGTTCGAGCGGCTAGCGGTTCGCTGGGAGATCGCCGGGCTGCCGCTCAGCGAGCAGTCGATGCTTCTGGGCCGCTACCGGATGGCCGACGCCGAGACCCAGCGCTGGGTTCGCGAGACGATCGCCGCCCACCTCGGCCGCCACATTCCCGAGCTCTCGGGCGGGGAGCCCGGGGCCTGAGTCAGCGCGGCGCGGCCGCTCCGTGGGCTGCCACGATCCCCAGCACCGCGTCGGCGTGGCGGGACACGAACGCGGGGCCGACGCCGCTGATCTCCATCAGGGCCTCGGGCCCCGCTGGGCGCGAGGCCGCGATCGCCTCGAGGGTCCGGTTGTGGGCGACCGTGTAGGCGGGCTTGCCGGCGGCCGCATCGAGCCGCCAGGCCCTGAGCGCCTCCAGGAGCTCGGCGTCGGCGTCCGACAGCGACGGCGGTGGACCGGCTGCGCGACGGCGGGTCCTCCCCGGCCGGACGTCGATCGTCTCCGGCGAGGGAAGCCATGACGGCGGGTCGCAGACGTCGCAGCAGCGCCCCGAGGGGTTTCCGTCGCCCGGGTCGCCGAAATGCCGAAGCAGGCTTCGGCGACGGCAGGCCTCCGAGAAGCTGAAGGCCTCGATCGCGCGGTAGGCGCGCCAGCCCCGGTCCTTCGCCACCCGGCATGCCGCCGCGGCGCGTGCGGGGTCGAGGTCCCCGCTCAGGCGAACCAGGAGGCGGCCGCCCGGAGCGGGCTCGACCGTGCAGGCTCCCGCACGCTCGGCGATCGCCAGGTGGAGCCGCTCCTCGTCTCGGCGAGGGTTGTCGATCAGCAAGGCGCCGTCGGAGTCGGCCGCGCGCGCAAGCCTTTCGACGTGGGCGCCCACGGCGGCGGGCTCGACGGCTCGCTGTTGGTTGAAGCGCACCAGGCGTCCCAGGTCCGAACGCGCGGCGAGCAGGACCGCACGCGCCGCCAGGCCGTCGCGTCCCGCCCGCCCGGCCTCCTGGTAGTAGGACTCGACGCTGGTCGGGATCGCCCAGTGCCAGACCGAGCGGACGTCGGCCTTGTCGATCCCCATCCCGAACGCGTTGGTTGCGACGACGACGTCGGCGTCACCCGACATGAAGCGATGCTGGGTTGAGGCACGCTCGTCGGCGGCCATGCCGGCGTGGTAGGCCGCGGCCAGGATCCCCGCCGATCGCAGGAGCTCCGCGACCTCCTCCGTGTCACGCCGAGTTCCGCAGTAGACGATCGCCGGTCGGTTCTCGGGATCCCGCAGGCCATGCTCGAGCAGAGCGAGCTTTCGCGCCTTCGACCCCTTGCCCTCGAGCGCCACCGTGTCGAACGAGATGTTCGGGCGGTCGAACCCCGAGCGCACGATGAGTGGCTCATGCAATCCGAGCCGCCGCTCGATCTCGTCGGCGACCTCGGGGGTGGCGGTCGCGGTGCAGGCCATCACCGCGGGCCGCCCGAGCCGCTCGATCGCGGTCGGCAGCCGCAGGTAGTCGGGACGGAAGTCGTGGCCCCACTCCGATACGCAGTGCGCCTCGTCGACGGCGAGCAGATCGACCTCGCGGCCCGCCACCGCGTCCCAGAACCTGCTCGAGCCGAAGCGCTCCGGCGAGCAGTAGACGATCCGGGCCCGCCCGTCGCGGACCCGGGCGAGCGCCTCGCTCGTCGCCTCCGCGCCGAGGCCCGAGGCGACCATCGAGACGGGGTGGCCCTCCGCGGTCAGGCGGACGCACTGGTCGGCCATCAGGGCGATCAACGGGCTGACGACGATCGTGAGCTCGGATGAGGCCAGGCCGGGGAGCTGGTAGCAGAGGCTCTTGCCGCCGCCGGTCGGCATGACGACCAGGGCGTCGCGTCCGTCGAGCGCCGCCTGGACGGCCTCCCGCTGGCCGGGACGAAAGGCGTCGTAGCCGAGATACTCGAGCGCCCCCTCAGGGTTCCGTGACCCGCTGTAGACGCGCGCCGGGGCTTCCGTGCCGTCGAACCCCTCGAGGCCCTGGAGGGCCAGGGTCGCCTGGGCGTGCTCGACGGCTGCCATCCGGCAAGCGTATGGACAGCGCCGGTCGGGGCGGGACGCTCCCCTTCTCGCGATGCGCGTCGGGACGGCGACGCGCCGCGTGTCATCCTCCGCACCGACGCCGACGCCCACTCGACCGGAGGAGAAGCTGATGGAGCATTCACCAAGCCGCGACGAGACGGTCCTCGTCACCGGCGCGACGGGGTATCTGGGCGGCTGGTGCGTCGCCGAGCTCCTGCGGCGCGGCTACGGCGTGCGGGCGACGGTCCGCGACCTGGCCCGTGAGGAAGACGTCCGGGCCGCGGTCGGCCCCCAGGTCGACGCCGATGGACGGCTCTCGCTTCTCGCCGCCGACCTGGGCGTCGACGCCGGGTGGGCCGAGGCCGCCGAGGGCTGCGGCTACGTCCTGCACGTCGCCTCCCCGTTTCCCCCCGCCCAGCCCAAGGACCCCGACGAGCTGATCGTCCCGGCGCGCGACGGGACGCGCCGCGTGCTCGGTGCGGGGCTCGATGCGGGCGCGAAGCGGGTCGTCGTCACATCATCATCGGCGGCGGTCAGAAACAGCGGCTCGGCTCCGGGCGGGCGACCGCTGAACGAGGACGACTGGACCGACCCGGACAACCCGAAGCTGACCCCGTATTCGCGTTCCAAGACGATCGCCGAGCAGGCCGCGTGGAGCCTGGCGCGCGAGCGCGGGGCCGAGGACCGGCTCGCCGTCGTCAACCCCGTCGCGATCGTCGGCCCGGTCCTGAGCGACGATCTCTCCTACTCGCTCGAGATCATCGAGCGGCTCTTGAAGGGGATGCCCGGCGTCCCGCGCCTCGGCTTCAGCTTCGTCGATGTCCGCGACGTCGCCGATCTGCAGATCCGCGCGATGACCGCGCCCGAGGCCGCCGGACAGCGCTTCCTGGCCGCGGGGCCGTTCCTGTGGATGACCCAGGTGGCAGAGATCCTTCGCGACCGGCTCGGTCCCGCGGCGAAGAAGGTCCCCACCCGCACGGTCCCCGATCTGCTCGTTCGAGCGATGGCGATCGTGGACTCGGGCCTTCGAACCGTGGTCGGCGAGCTCGGCCACGAGGTCACCTACTCGTCCGAGAAGGCGAAGAGCCGCCTCGGCTGGTCGCCCCGGCCGGTCGAGGACACGATCGCCCAGACCGCCGAGAGCCTGATCGACCGAGGGCTCGTTACCGGGTGATGGTCGAGGCGGCCCCGGCGGCCGAGCGATCCCACGCGGCCGAAGTCGAGCGGCTCGCGGGCGAGAGCTCGGCGCTGGCGCGTCGGGTCGCGGACGAGACCGAGCGGGGGCGGCGGCTTCCCGGCGAGCTGGTCGAGACATTGAATGCAGCGGGGCTGCTTCGCGCCGGCGCCCCGGCAGAGGTCGACGGGCTGGAGCTCCCGCCGGGGATCGCCCTCGGCTGCGCCGAGGAGGTCGCCCGCGGGGACGCTTCGGCGGGCTGGTGCGTGTCGATCGCGATCACCAGCAGCCTCCTGGCCGCCTACCTGCCGGCCGAAGGCCGCGACGAGCTGTTGGGCGGCGGAAAAGGGATCGCCGCGGGGGTCTGGGCTCCGCGCGGCAGGGCCCGAGCGGTCGACGGCGGGGTGGTCGTCTCGGGCCGGTGGCCCTACTGCAGCGGGATCGAACACGCCGACCTCCTGTTCGCGGGATGCTTCGTGGAGTCCGAGGCGAGCGCGGACGGCGCGCCCGCTCCCAGCGTCGCCGCGATTCCGAAGGCCGACCTCGAGGTCCTCGACACCTGGCACACCCTTGGCCTTCGTGGCACCGGCAGCCACGACGCGGTGGCCGACGAGGTGTTCGTGCCCGAATCCCGCCTTCTCTCGGTGTTCGACGGGCCGATCGTCGACCGCCCCGTCTACCGGTTCCCGATCTTCGGTTTCTTCGCCCTTTCGATCGCCGCGGCGGCGATCGGCAATGCCCGCGCGGCGATCGACGAGCTCGTCGAGCTGGCGGTCGGCAAGGTCGGCCAGGGATCGTCGCGAACCCTCGCCGAGCGCTCGCCCACCCAGGCCGCAGTTGCCGCCGCCGAGGGGTCGCTGCGCGCCGCCCGCGCCTACTTCGCCGGCGCGATCGAGGCCGCCTGGCGGGCCGCCCAGGACCCCGAGCCCGTCTCGGTCGAGCGGCGGACCGACCTCCGCCTCGCGGCGACCCATGCGACGCGGACCGCGGCCGACGTCGTCCGGTCGATGTACGACCTGGGCGGCGGCAGCGCGATCTACGACGACTCTCCGCTTCAGCGGCGCTTCCGCGATGCCCACACCGCGACCGCGCACTTCCAGGTCAACGAGGCTTCACGCGAGCTGCCCGGCCGGCTCCTCTTCGACCTGCCTTCGGAGACCCCGACCCTGTGAGGCCGCCTCGATGACTCGCACCAACCTGCAGTGCCGCCTCGCCGCCCGCCCGAACGGCCTGCCCGCGCCGTCGGACTGGAGCTTCGCGGAGGAGCGGGCGCCCGAGCCGGGCGAGGGCGAGTTCCTGGTCGGGGTCGAGCACATCTCGATCGACCCGGCGATGCGCGCCTGGATGAACGCCGCGCGCTCCTACGTCCCGGCGGTCGAGATCGGCGAGGTGATGCGCGCCGCCGGCATCGGACGCGTGCTGGACTCCAACCACCCCGGCTACGAGGTCGGCGAGGACGTCTACGGGGTCTTCGGGGTTCAGCGCTACGCGGTCTCCGACGGCGCGGGCGCACACAAGGTGGACACCTCGCTGGCTTCGGCGCCGCTCTATCTCGGCACCCTCGGGATCAGTGGCCTGACCGCCTACTTCGGTCTGCTCGACGTCGGGAAACCCGAGCCGGGGCAGACGGTCGTCGTCTCGGGTGCCGCGGGCTCGGTGGGCAGCATCGCCGGCCAGATCGCGCGGATCAAGGGCTGCCGCGCGATCGGGATCGCCGGTGGGCCGGACAAGTGCTCGTGGCTGACCGGCGAGCTCGGACTCGACGCAGCGATCGACTACAAGGGCGAAGACGTGCGGACACGGCTCCGCGAGCTTGCACCCGACCGCATCGACGTGTTCTTCGACAACGTCGGAGGCGAGATCCTCGAGAGCGCCCTGTCGCGACTCGCGCGGGGCGCACGCGTCGTCCTGAGCGGCGCGATCTCCTCCTACAACGCCGCCGGGCCCCCCTCGGGACCCGCCAACTACATGCAGCTCCTCGTCGCCCGCGCGTCGATGACCGGCTTCGTGATCTTCGACTACGCGGACCGTTATCCCGAGGGCTTCTCCAAGCTCTCGGAGTGGCTCGGAAGCGGGGAGCTTCGCTCGCGCGAGGACGTCATGCAGGGCGACGTCGACCAGTTCCCGAACGCACTCGCTCGGCTGTTTCGCGGCGAGAACACCGGAAAGCTGGTCCTGGCGCTCCGGGGGTCATGAGACCGGCATCTCATTGAGGTCGGTCACGTCGAGCGGCTCGATGCCCTGCTCGCCGCAGTAGTCGAGGTAGCGGCGGTACATCGACTGCCAGTCCTCGATCCCGACCGAATTGTCATCCTCGTCGAGAAACTCCAGCGCCCCTTCGACGATCGCGAAGACCTCGACCATCTCGTCGCCCTCGGTGACGAAGGTATGGGATGAGCTCGCGGTCTCGAAGATGAAATCGCCCTCACGCGCCACCCAGTCGTGCTCGAGATAGCGCCAGGCACCCTTGATCGTGTAGAGCGTGACCGAGCCGTAGTGCTTGTGCTTTCCGATGTGAGCTCCGGGCGGGCCCTTCAAGATCACGCAGAGCTGGCCCGAGGCCCGATCGATTCGGAGCAGCTTGATGGTCACGTGCTCGCTGTAGGGGATGAACGGCACCTCGGGCAGGCCGGAGGTGTCGAGGTGGCGGGTCTCGAATGCGGTCAGGTCGGCGCTCATGAATCCTCTCCTCGGTTCGCGCTCTTACCGTTCGTCTTCGAGGCGCCATTCTCGTCCCTTTCGCGCTTTGGGTCCTGCCGGCTGCCGACGATGAAGAACAACAGGATCAGGGCTCCGAGCGCGAGGGCGATCACGAATGCCCATTCGCCGAAGGTCGCGAGGATCATCGCCGGGCCATCGGCCTCCCCACGGCCATGCGTGAATGGCGGGCTCACGGTTGCAGCGCGGCGCTCATCGATCTAGGTTCGAACCGACAGCTTCGAACCGACGCCCGGGTGACGTTCATCGCGCAGAACCCAGACCGCTCCGACCGCCATCCCCGCGAGATATGGGACGCCGTGGATGTCCCCCAGGGCCGTGTCCAGGATCGCGAGCGGGATCCCGACCGCCGCCGGGACCCGGAACCGCGCCAGCCTCGGATCGCGGCCGGCGAGCGCATAGGGGGCCAACCCGCCGAGGATCCCAACGAAGGCAACCGAGGTGCCGCCCCCCAGCGGCTGGAACGCCTCGCCCACCGCGTGCCCGGCGAGCGCACCGCAGAGGTAGAGGGTCAGCCAGCGGCCCGGCGAGAGGATGCGCTCGGCGAACACGCCGACCATCGCGCAGGCGGCGAACACGAGAACCACGCTGCCTGGTTGGGGGTCGCTTTGCACGAGCACCGGTGAGACGAGACGCCAAACCTGGCCGTGGCCGAGCGCGGTGGGATCACGACGCAGGGCATCAAGCGGTCCGTCGCCGAGCAGTCGGGTTGCGGTGACCACGATTGACAGTCCGAGGGTCGTGATCGTGAGGACCGGAAGTCGAACCTGTCCGACATGCCGTCGCGTCATTTGACGGCGAGGGTACCGCGCGCGGGCTGGGAACCTGGGGGCAAGCCGCAGGAATCCGGCAGAGCGTCGATCAGAGTGGGACTGCTGGGCCGGTGCGCTCGAGCCGGAGGTACTCTCCGAGCCCTCGCGTCGATGAACCGGTCGCCCATCTCGTCCGGGCATCCCACGAGCGCTGGGACTGCGGGGGCTGCCGGGATGGCCGTCGCCCGCCGTACGTCGCTGCGTCGCCAGCGACTCGGATACGGTCACATCACCGCTTGGTCGTACAACGCTCGAGCTCTGGGAGAAGAGATGGGGTTCATCGCGCCCGCGCCGCCACCGGTCGACGTCGCCGAGTGGAAGCACCTGCCCCATCTGGCGCGGATCAAGCCGCTCGCCCAGGACTGGGCGATCAACGGCTTCGGGACCCCGACCGCCATCTATCTGCTCTACGCCCTGAAGCTGGTCGTCTTCTCGCTCGGGGCGATTCTGACGATCTCGGCGACCACCTCGGGGCTCGGCGGGCTCGGCGATTTCTCGGACTGGTGGACGCAGCCGATCGTGTTCGAAAAGCTCGCCGTCTGGACCCTGCTGTGGGAGATCATCGGGCTCGGCTGCGGCTCGATGCCGCTCACCTTCCGCTTCCTGCCGCCGATCGGCGGAATCCTCTACTGGCTTCGGCCCGGAACCGTCCGGCTGCCTCCGTGGCCGAACAAGGTTCCTTTGACCGCCGGCACCACCCGCACCCCGGTCGACGTCGCCCTCTACGCCGGCGTCCTGGTCACCGGCTTCTACCTCCTGCTTGGCGACGGCGAGGCGTCGAGTGGCCTGACCGCCGGGCGCCTCGACCCGGCCGCGATCGCGGTCCTGCTCGGATTCCTCGGGCTGCTCGGCCTGCGCGACAAGGTCTCGTTCCTCGGCGCGCGCCCCGAGGTCTACGGCTTCCTGCTGATCGTCTTCCTGTTCCCGATCAACAACCTGATCGTCGCCTCACAGCTCGTCTTCGTCTGCATCTGGCTCGGCGCCGCCTCCTCGAAGCTCAACCGCCACTTCCCGTTCGTCGTCTCGGTGATGATCTCCAACACCCCCTGGAACCGCTCGCGAACCGCCAAGGCGCGCCTTTACCGCCGCCACCCCGACGACCTGGTGCCGTCGCGCTACGCCGGCCTCGCCGCCCATCTCGGCACCGTTATCGAGTTCACCCTGCCGCTGGTGCTGCTCTTCTCGAAGGGCGGGACGATCGGCTGGATCGCGGTCGCGGGGATGGTGATCTTCCACCTCCACATCACCTCGACCTTCCCGCTCGCCGTGCCGCTGGAGTGGAACCTGTTCATGATCTTCGGGCTCTTCTTCCTCTTCGGCCACTACGGCGACGTCCCGTTCTCGACCCTCGACAGCCCCGTCCTGATCGCGATCGTGATCGCGATCGGGGTGATGATCCCGGCGATCGGGAACCTGGTGCCCGAGAAGGTCTCCTTCCTGCCGGCGATGCGCTATTACGCCGGAAACTGGGCCACGACCCAGTGGCTGTTTCGAAAGGACACGGGCGCCGAGGCGAAGCTCGACGCCTCGATTCGGAAGCCGGCGCCGATCGTGGTCGAGCAGCTCTCCCGGGTCTACGACCGTGAGACGGCCGAGCTCCTGCTCAACAAGGGGCTAGCGTTTCGCGCCATGCACTCACACGGGCGGGCGCTCCTCGGCCTCTTGCCCCACGCGGTCGACGACGTCGAGGCCTACGACGTCCGCGAGGGCGAGTTGATCTCCGGGGTCGTCAACGGCTGGAACTTCGGCGACGGCCACTTCCACAACCACCAGCTGCTCGCGGCGGTGCAGGAACGCTGCGGCTTCGCCCCCGGCGAGCTCCGCGTCATCACCCTCGAGTCCCAGCCCGCCCACGTCCAGCGCCAGCGCTACCGGATCTTCGACGCGGCCGACGGCCTGATCGAGGAGGGCTGGGTGAACGTCGCCGACATGGTGAAGCGAGGGCCCTGGCTCGAGGAGTCGTGGGAGTTCCCGGTGGAGGTCACCCACCGGGCCGGCGGCGCTGGCGCGAGCGCGTGAGCTCGGCGACGGTCGTCGGCTCGGGGCCGAACGGGCTCGCCTTCGCCGTCGCCCTGGCACGGGCAGGGGTCGAGGTGACCGTGCTCGAGGCCGCCGAGACGATCGGCGGCGGGGCCCGAAGCGGTGAGCTCACGGTGCCCGGCCTGATCCACGACCACTGCTCGGCGGTCCATCCGATGGCCGGCGTCTCTCCGTTCCTGAGCTCGCTCGATCTCACCGCCCACGGGCTCGAGTGGGCCTGGCCGGAGGTCGACCTCGCCCATCCGCTGGACGGAGGAGACGCGGCGCTCCTCGTCCGCTCGCTCATCGAGACCGCGGACGGCCTGGTTGACGACGGGCCCGCGTGGCTCCGGCTGTTCGAGCGCCCGGCGCGCGGCTTCGCCGGGCTGAGCGAGGATCTCCTTCGCCCGATCCTCCACCTCCCCCGCCACCCCCTTCGCCTGGCCAGGTTCGGCATCCCCTCGGCGCTGCCGGCGACGATGCTGGCCCGCAACTGGCGAGGCGAACGCGCCCGGGCGTTGTTCGGCGGCGTCGCCGCTCACGCCTTCAGCCCGCTGACCCGGCCGATGAGCTCGGCGGTCGGGATGGCGCTGACGACCGCGTGCCATCACGGCGGCTGGCCGGTCGCGCGCGGCGGCTCGCAGTCGATCACCGACGCGCTCGCGTCGATGCTCGTCGAGAGCGGAGGCAGGATCGAGACCGGCGTCCGGGTGGGCTCGCTCGAGGAGGTCTCCGGGGCCGACGTCGTCGCCCTCGACACCGACCCCGCCTCGGCCGCGGAGATCGCCGGTGAAAGGCTTCCGCCCCGCGTCGCCCGGGCGTACCGCCGCTACCGGCGCGGGCCGGGCGCCTTCAAGGTGGACCTCGCGGTCGAGGGCGGCATCCCGTGGGAGAACGAGGGCTGCCGAAGGGCCGGGACCGTGCACGCGATCGGGTCGTTCGACGAGATCGTCGCCGCCGAGCGGGACACCAACCGCGGACGGATGCCCGAGCGCCCGTTCGTGCTCGTCGGCCAACAGTACCTGGCCGACCCGGGCCGCTCGTCGGGGGACCTCCACCCGGTGTGGGCCTACGCGCACGTTCCGAACGGGTACCCCGGTGAGGCGACCGACGCCGTGATCGGGCAGATCGAGCGCTTCGCGCCGGGAGTTCGCGATCGCATCGTCGCCACCGCGACCCGCTCCCCCGCCGAGCTCGCCACCTACAACTCCAACTACGCCGACGGCGACATCATCGCCGGCGCCAACACGCCGTGGCAGGTGCTGATCCGCCCGCGACTCTCGCTCGACCCCTACCGGACGGGGATCCCCGGGGTCTTCATCTGCTCGGCGGCGACCCCGCCGGGAGCCGGCGTCCACGGCATGAACGGCCACAACGCCGCCCGGTCCGCGCTCGCCCACCTCTCGCGGAGCTGAGTGGAGCGAGGCGGCATACTCGACTCATGGCCCTACCGTTGATCGAATTCCCCGCTGACGATCCCGAGCGCGCTCGCCTCTTTTGGCGCAGCGTGCTGGGCGCCGAGCTCTCGCCGAGGCCGATCGAGGCGGGCTCGGGCTGGGAGGTCGAGACGGACGGCGTTCGACTCGGGATCCACGAGCGGGGGCCGGGCCCCGGTGACACGGCCTCCCTTCCCTACTTCACTGTGGACGATCTGGCGGGAACGCTCGAGCGCGTTCTCGAGCTGGGCGGCTCGATCATCCATCCCGGGGAGCGGTGGGCGATCTGCCGAGACTCCGAGGGCAGCCCATTCGCCCTGGCGTCCGCGGCCCACGGGTAGAGCGTGAACCCTGGCGTGCTTTACCTACCCCTGGCCCACGCCGCCCATTGGTACTTCATGCCCCTCTATGCGTTGCCGATCCTGCTCCTCCTCGCGTACTCGATCCATCGAACGACGAGGGAGAAGCGCCGCCGGGAACGTGAGGGAGGCTCGGGGACCGGGGGCGAGTAGCGTCAGCTCGAGGCGAGCAGGGGCACGTCGTGAACGATCTGCTGCGGCTTGAAGTTGGCCGGGTAGAGCGTCGTCATCTTGCCGCTGCCGGAGATACCGTAGATCAGCGCCGAGTGCTCGACGGCGTCGGGGTTCTTTCGGCTCGGGTCGGTCTTGGAGACGATGTTCCAGTCGTGCCAGACGTTCTCGAGCTCGGGCCGAGAGCCGATCAGGTACTGCATCCGCCCGGTCATCTGGTGGTCGGCCAGGAAGGCCTTGACCGTCTTCGGTGTGTCGCCCTTGGGGTCCACGGACACCGCGATGATCTGAAGCTGCTTTCGCTCGGCCGGGTTCATCTCGTTCTGCGCCGCGTGGAGGTTGGAGACGATCAGCGGGCAGATGTCGGGGCAATGGTCGTAGATGAATGTCACGAGGACGGCCTTGCCCTTGTAGTCGGCGATGTTGACCGACTGGCCCAGGGAGTTGTCGAGCTGGAGCGGCGGGACTGGCTTGGTCGGCTTCGAAACCACGCCGTCGAACTTCGGCGTCGTTGTCGTGTCGCCGGTTGCCGGGGAGTCGCTGCTCCCGCAGCCCACGGCTCCGCCCATCGCCACGACGAGGACCAGTCCGGCTAGCGCGATGCGTGCCCTGGCTACCAAGTTCTCCGGGGAGGATAGGAGCGAAAGCGTAAGCGCGGCTAAACGTCCCTCTGAGAACATCTGATCCGACCGCGCGATCGCTGGCTTTCGCAGCCCGTCGCGATCAGCAGGGACCAATAATGGCAATTGTTCTGGTCAGCGGCGCCGTCGGTTCCTCGAATGGCGGTGAGCCGGCGGGCGGCGGGGCGGTGAAGACGGACCGGCGTCGGCCTCCCTGCTCGGCTTCGGCCGGCCGTGGTCGAACTCGCGGGAGAGGCCGAGGCTGGCGGCGATCTGCCGCATCTCACCGGCCTCCGCGGGAACGATGAAGCTGATGCCCGCGCCGTCACGACCGGCGCGAGCGGTCCGGCCCACGCGATGCACGTAGGCATCGCGGTCGCCGGGAGCATCGAAGTTGATCACGTGGGTCACGTCGTCGACGTCCAGTCCCCGCGCCGCAACGTCGGTCGCGACCAGGGTGTCGACGTGGCCACCGGCGAAGCGGTCGAGCGCCTTTTGGCGCTGTGCCTGAGACCTGTTGCCGTGCATCGCGACGGCCGGCACGCTGCGCTTGGTGAGCCGCTTGACGAGGCGGTCGGCGCCGCGCTTGGTTCGCACGAAGACGAGCGTTCGCCCATCCTCGCAACCGCGAATCTGGTCCACCAGCGCATCCACCTTCGCCGGGTGCGCGAGGTGGACGAAGCGATGGGATACCTCCCCGACGGCCTCGGGCTCGGGCTCGTGAACGTGGCGACGGGGCTCGCGGGTATAGGCGCGCGCCTGCCGTCCGGCGGCGGCCTCCAGGGTCGCCGAGAAGAACAGCGTCTGGCGATCGCGTGGGGTGCGGGCGACGATCCGGTCGACCGCGGGCTTGAACCCCATGTCGAGCATGCGATCGGCCTCGTCGACGACCAGGATCCGCACCTGCCCGAGGCTCAGGGCCCGGCTTTGGAGCAGGTCCTCGAGCCGGCCGGGCGTGGCGACGACGACGTCGGCCCGGGCCGCCCGCCTTGCCTGCTTCTCGACCCCGACCCCGCCGTGGACCGGGGCGACGTGGAGTCCCCTCGCGGCGGCGACGTCCTGAAGCTCCTCGACGATCTGCATCGCAAGCTCGCGGGTCGGGGCGAGGACGAGCGCGGACGGCCTGGGTCCGCCGGGCTCGAGCCGGTCGGCGATCGGTACGCCGAAGGCGAGCGTCTTGCCCGACCCGGTCGGCGACTGGACCAGGACGTCGCGCCCGGCGAGCACGTCGGCGATGACCAGGCTCTGGATTTCGAACGGCGCGACGATGCCGCGCCTTTTGAGCGCGCCCGCAACGGGACGCGAAACGCCGAGATCGGCGAAAGACATGTGGTGCACTCCTTTGTGAGTGGTGGGAATCCTGAAACCCGGACGCACTCTGAGTGCACGGAAAACGGAACTCCTCGGTCGCCCCTGCGGCAACCGACCGGGCCACGGTAGCAGGGCACTCCCGGGAAGCGTGATCGGGGCGTTGCGGCGCGGACGGCGAACCGCCCGCTCCGATGGGCGTTCCCTCGGCGCTACACTGTCTCCACACGCCGGCTAGGGTCTTTTCCTCCTCCTCCGCCCTCTCGAATCCGGCTCCATGCGAGGTGAGGGATAAGGGGGTCGCGATGGGCGACCTAGCGGAGAAGACGGTGGACGCGGAGCGTTCGCGAAACGACGCGACCTCGGATGAGATCGCCAGGTCCCTCGGTTCGTTGTGGCAGCGCTTTTCGGGGCAGCGGCCGAAGTCCACGAGCGTCGAGATGAAGCGCGATGGCGTCAGGTGCGTGATCGAAGAAGGCACCGGCCAGGTGGAAGCCGAGGATCCGGACGAGACGTCCGACGATCCGAAACTGTCGCCGGCGGGCCTGAAGCACAATGCGACGACGGTTGTAGCTCGGATCACCGGCAAGCGAGTCGTGGCCTTCATCGTCAAGAGGGACAAGGAGGCCAAGACCTCCACTCAGACCTTCCACTACGACCGCCCGCCGGAGCGCTTCTAGGGACGCGCGTACCCTCTCTCGGCGAGTCGACCGATTTCCCGAGTGGGACACGGGACAGCCGATGAGCGATCCCAACCAGCCCTCGGCGGCGCGCGCCCCGATCGACGGACCCTCCTTGACCCGCCGGGTTCGGCGCCTCCGCTCCAAACTTGGCCGTCACCCGACCGCTGTCACGGTCACCGGCAGCCTCCTGGTCGGCGGCGCGCTCGCGCTCGGCTTGTGGGGCAAGCGGGGGGACTTTGGCGCGGCGCTCGGGCTCGCCCCGCTTTGGATCCTCGCCGCGGCGATGGCGCTCCACGTCGTCTGGCTGATCGCCCGCAGCGAGGCGTGGCACGTGTGTGTCGGCGCCGCCGGCGGCCAGGTAAGCCGGCGGCGGCTCTACCGGGCGGCCAGCCTCGGCTATCTCGGCAACACGTTCAACGGCCAGTTCGGGCTCGCGGTGCGAATCGCGGCTCTGCGCCGCTCCGCTCCCCGCGAGAGCCCTAATCCCTCCGTTTTGATCGCGGCCGAGCTGCCGATCGTGGTGGTCGAGGTGACGCTGGCGGCGCTGACCTCGTTCACGCTCGTCGGCCCGCTCGGTATCCCCTGGTGGGCGCCGCTCCTGTGCCTGGGGTTCGGGCTCACGGTGATCGCCGCCTTGACGAGGGTCGCTCGTGATCGGCGTGAGGGATTCTGGAAGGGCTTTGCAGTGATGCGCGGACTCCAGGGTCGAACCAGCATCATCGGCCTCGTCGTGTTCGCCGTCTGCGCCCAGATCGCCCGCAACTGGCTGGTGCTCCACGGAATCGGCGTGGACGGCTCGGTCCTCGACGCGACCGCCCTGTTGATCGGGGTGGCGGTGATCGGGCTGCTTCCGGTGGGCCCGAGCCTCGGCGCGGCCGCCGCGGTGGTCATCCTCGGATCAAACGGCGTCGCGGCGACCGCCGCCGCGGGGGCGTTGCTGACGGCCACGGGCGCCCTCGGCGCCCTCTGCTTCGCGTCGTGGGCGCTGGTCGACCGGCTCCGGCCGGCCGCCGTTCGGGGTTCGGTGCAGACCTGACTCGACCGGCGGGCTAGTCGCCCGGAAGCAGGACGACTCGGCCGAACGCCTGACGGCTCTCGATATAGGCGTGTGCCGCGGCGGCATCGGCGAGCGGGAAGGTCCGGTCGATCTCGACCCGCACCTCGCCGCTCGCGACTCGCTCGAGCAGGTCGGCGATCATTCCGTGAACCCGGGGGTACTCCGCCATCAGCGCCCCACCGAGGAATACGCCGCGAAGCGTGTTGTTCTGCGCCCACAGATCCCTCGCCTCGAGGTTCGAACCGGCGCGGCCCGCGACCCCCACGCTGACGAGCGTCCCGCGGTAGGCGAGGGCGCCGATGCCGTCGACCAGGGCCTGGCCGCCAACCGAGTCGAGGATCACGTCGACGCCGCGCCCATCGGTCAGCCCGCGCGCTCGCTCGACGAAGTTCTCAGCGGCGTAGTTGATCCCGTGGTCGAGCCCGAACTCCCTGAGCCGCTCTAGCTTCTCGTCGCTTGACGCGGTCGCGATCACGGTCGCGCCGGCCTGCTTGGCGAGCTGGATCGCGGCCATCCCGACGCCCCCCGCCCCCGCGTGGATGAGGACGGCCTGCCCTGACTGGAGGTTTGCGGCGGTGAACAGGCATTCCTGCGCGGTCCCGAGCGCGACCGGTACGCAAGCGGCCGAAGCCGCTTCCAGCCCGTCGGGGATCGGCCAGGTCGTGGTGGCGGGAACTGCCCGCTTGGCGGCGTGCGAGCCCGCCATGTTCAAGGTCACCACCCGGTCGCCGACCGCGCGCCCCTCGACCCCGGCGCCCACCTGGGCGACGGTGCCCGCCGCGAGGTAACCGACGACGTGTGGGGTCGACGGCGGCGGCGAGGAGGCGCGGGCGAGCATGTCTCCTCCCTCGATGCTGATCGCCTCGACGTCCACCAGCACACAGCCGTCCGGGCACTCGGGATCGGCAATGTCCTCATAGCGCAATGCCTCCGGGCCGCCGTTCTCGTAGATCACCGCCGCCTTCATCGGGGCGACTCTAATCGCCCCGTCGCCTGAAGGCGAGCGACCCTGCTTTGCGACTCGTCGACCGTCAGCCCGCGCCGTCCAGCGCGGCGCGAAGAGCAGCGGGGTCGTCTGAGCCGAAGACGACCCGATTCCGGGTTGCGACGTAGACCAGATCCAGATTGACACCGGCCCGGGCGATCTTGCGGGTCAGGTCCGCGAGGACGCCGGGGCGATCCTCGACGTCGACGACGAACACCTCGTGCTCGCGCGTCACCGCGATGTGAGAGATCGCCAGCGAATGCCTCGCGGCCTCGGCATGCGGCACGAGGATGTGGAGCTCGGCGCGCTCGCCGGGCCCGACGCATGTGGCCGCCGCGATGTTGACGCCCGCATCGCTGATCGCCGCCGCGACGCGCGCCAGCGCGCCCGGGGTGTTCTCGATCTCGATGACAAGGTCGGCCGCCATGGTTCCCCGTGGGGTCTACCCTACTTCCGAGGCCAAGCGGTTGATCGAGCTCTGCATGCTGAGCCGTCACGAGGTGGCGTGATGACCCTGAACGGCGCGGGTGCCGAGGTCGGGCCGGCGCTGCCCGAGCGATGAGCGGCCGGCTCGAAGGCAAGGCGGCGATCGTCACCGGCGCGGGGCAGACCGAGGGCCGCGAGGTCGGCAACGGCCGCGCTACCGCGATCGCCTTCGGGCGCGAAGGCGCCAAGGTGCTGATCGTCGACCTCGATGAGAGCTCGGCCCGAGCCACGGCGGATGCGGTTGCCGAGGCCGGCGGAGAGGCCGAGGTCGCCGTCGGCGACGTCACCTTGGAAGAGGACTGCGCGCGGTTCGTTTCGGCCTGCGCCGATCGACTCGGCGGGCTCGACATCGTCCAGAACAACGTCGGGATCGGAACCGGCGACGGCTGGGCCGAGAACATCCGGCTCGAGGCCTGGGAGCGAATCATGCGCGTCAACGCGGCCGGCGCGATGCTGATGGCCAAGCACGCGGTGCCGGTGATGCGCGAGAGCGGCGGCGGGGCGATCACCAATGTCTCATCGCTCGCCTCGGTCGCGGCCGGGACGACCGCCTCGAGCAACGCGCCGCTCGGCTACAAGATGTCGAAGGCCGCGATGAACGCGCTGACGCAGTCGCTGGCGCTCAACTACGCCGCAGTCGGGATCCGGGTCAACGCGATCCTGCCGGGGCTGATCGACACCCCGATGGGAGTCGACGACGTGGCACGCCAGTTCGGCGTCGATCGCGATGACTACGCCACCATGCGCGACCAGGCGGTTCCGCTCCGAGGCGGCATGGGGAGCGCCTGGGACGTCGCCAACGCGTCGGTCTTCCTCGCCTCCGAGGAGGCCCGGTTCATCACCGGCGCGTTGCTTCCTGTTGACGGCGGACAGGCCGCCCGGGTCGGCTGAATAGAGTCAGCTCCTCGGCCTTGCGTCAGCGGCAGCGGCCGATTCTCTTCGCCAGCCACGCCGTCGCGACGGTGCCGACCCTTGGCGACGCTGCCGCCGTGACCGGCCCCGTTTCAGGCCTGATTTAGAAACCAGGCATATGTTGGCCATCCCCCACGGTTCAGGCGCTTTGAGAGCAGCCGATGAGCGGGTCTATACCGGACGCCAACGACCCAAGCGCTGAGACGACCTCCGATCAGGACGAGGCGATAACCCCACACCCCGGGGAGATAACCCCACACCCCGGGGACCTGGTTACGGGCACCAACGGTGGCGGGGTTCCCGTCGCCGCCTCCCGGCTGGACCTGTGGCGCGTCCGCTCGGCTCTGCGCGATCATGCCGAACCGCTCGCGCTCGTGGCGATCACGGCCGTTGCGGCGGCGGTCCGGTTCTCAACCCTCGACGTGCAGAGCTTTGACCACGACGAGTCGGTGACCGCGCTCTTGGTCCTTCATCCGGGCCTCGTGTCGACTCTGAGCGCCGTCGCCCACCTGGAGCGAAACCCGCCCCTCTACTACGTCCTCGCCTGGGCGTGGTCGAAGGTGTTCGGCAGTGGGCAGGACGACCTGCGTCTGTTGTCGGCGGTCCTCGGCACGCTGACCGTTCCGGCTGCCTACCTCGCCGCGAACGAGCTCGCGTCCCGGCGCGCCGGGGTGATCGCCGCCGGGCTCATCGCCCTCAACCCGTTCTTGGTCTGGTACTCACAGGAGGCGCGCTCCTACGCCCTGCTGGTCCTGTTCTTGACCCTCGGCCTGTTCCTCTTCGCGCGGGCGCGTCGGGCTCCGACACGGAGCAACTTGGCGCTCTGGTCGGCGGCCTCGGCGCTGGCGCTCTGCTCTCACTACTTCGCCGTCTTCGTGGTCGCGCCGGAGTGCGTCCTGTTGATCGCGATGACCCGCCCGCGCGGGCGGGCGCTCGTGGCCGGCGCGGCCACGGCCGCGGTCGGGCTGGCGCTGGCGCCGCTGGCGATCGTCCAGCAGAGCGGCCGGCCCCCCGATCCATTCGCGAGCGCCGGGATCCTGGGCCGAAGCTGGGAGATCCTCGTCCATTTCGCGGCCAGCGTCGAACCGCCCATCCTGGGAAGCGGCGCCGTCGGGCTCCTGCAGGTGGCGGTCGGAATCGGCGAGGTGGCGTTCGTGCTCGCGGCGGTGTCGATCCTCTGGCGGCTCGGCAGCCGCGCCGAGCGCCGAAGCGCCCTCGTCGTATCCGGCGTCGGGGCCGCGGCATTCGGGGTCCCCGTCGTCCTTGCCGTAGGGGGCCTCGACTTCGTGAACGCGCGCAACATGATCGGTTCCCTGGTGCCCCTTCTGGTCGCCGCCGGGGTCGCGTTGGGATGCTCTCGAGCCGGGCGGGCCGGCCGGGTGGTGGCGGTGGCGGCCTGCGCCCTGCTCGCGGGAGTCCTGATCGCGGTCAACCTGTCGCCGCAGATGCAGCGGCCCGACTGGCGCGCCGGGGCGCAGGCGATCGGCGCCGCGCCGAACCGAGGCGTGGTCGTGGTTCCTCCCCTGGCCCAGACGCCGATCTCCTACTACCTGGGGGCTGAACCGGTCAGGTTCGGGAGCCGGCCGGTCCTCGTCCGTCACCTGGAGATCCTCAGCAAGGGCCTACATCAGGCACCGCGCTTTCACGGCTTCAAGCTGATCGCCGAGCGCCGCGGGGTGGAGGGCCGCTTCTGGCTTCGGCGCTACGACGCCCGCCGCCCCCGGTCGTTCAGCCCCTCGCTGGTTCCCAGCTCGCGGTTGATCCTCGGGTACGCCCACCAGTGGCGCTTCGTGCCCCCCGCGCGGGTCAGGCACCGGGGATGACGATCTAGACTCCGGCCCGATTGCAACGGCCGACCGACCTGGAGGTGGCCGACGACTCGACCCGGCTGGCAGGACACGTCGCGCGATCTCCTTCGCGTGGGCTCGATCGTTGCGGTCGCGCTCGGCGTCATGGCCTCGTCTGCCAGCGCCTCGCAGCGCAACCTGACTCGCTACGTCAACCCCTTCGCGGGAACCATGCGAAGCACCCGCAACGCGGGGGCAGGGAGGACGTTCCCCGGACCATCGATGCCGTTCGGGATGATCCAGTGGAGCCCCGATCTCAACTCGAGGGGCTACCAGTACGCGACCCCCGGGGGGAGGCTTGGCCGGATCACGGGGTTCAGCCTCACCCATCTCAGCGGGGCGGGCTGCCGCGCCTACCAGGACTTTCCGTTCACCCCGACGACGACGCCGCTTACGACCTCGCCCGCGCCGGCCGGCGACTCAGAGATCAGGCAGCGTTTCGCATCCTCGTTCAACCACGCCAACGAGCGTGCGCGGCCGGGGATGTACGAGGTGCGGCTCGATCCAGGCCAGGATGAATCGATCGACGCCAAGCTGACCTCGGCCACGCGCGCCGCGGTCGGTCGGTTCGTCTACCCGCGAACGAGATCGGCCACGATGCTGATCAACGCCGGCGGCAGCGCGATGCCTGATCGAACCGCCTCGATCCACATCCATCCCGGGCGGCGCGAGGTCACCGGCACCGCGACGAGCGGCTACTTCTGCCTCCAGCGCCCGACCTACACTGTTCACTTCGACGCCCGGTTCAGCCGTCCGTTCCGTGCCTATGGAACCTGGAACGGCGGCGAGCTTAGGCGTCATTCGACCGCCAGCACGGTCGCGCGCCGGGGTTCCTGGCCCTTCAAGCGGGCTCGCGCCGGCGCCTACCTGACCTTCGATACGACCCATCGGCGGCTGGTCAGGGCCCGCGTCGGGATCTCGTTCGTCAGCGTGGCCGATGCGCGCCGCAACCTCCAGGCTGCGGTCGGCAATCGCAGCTTCGCCTCGGTTCGAAATCAGGCGAGGCGAGGCTGGAACCGGATGCTGAACCTGGTCCGGATCGGGGGCGGTTCCGGCCCCGATCGCCGCACCTTCTACACCGCCCTGTACCACGCGATGATCGCCCCCCGGACCTTCAGCGACGTCAACGGCGACTACATGGGGATGGACGGCCGCGTCCACGACGCCGGCACTCGGACGCAGTACGCCGACTTCTCGGGCTGGGACGTCTATCGAAGCGAGGTCGCCCTGCTCGCCCTGCTGGCGCCTGACCAGACGAGCGACATGATGCGCTCGCTCCTCGCCGACGCGAGGCAGAGCGGCTGCCTGCCCAAGTGGCCGCTCGCCGACGGCCAGACGATGGAGATGATCGGCGACCCGGCTGACGCGATGATCGCGTCCGCTCGGGCCTTCGGCGCCGACGACTTCGACCCGGCGAGCGCCCTCGCGGCGATGACCAGGGGGGCGGCCCGCCGATGTCATAGCCCGAACGAAGACTACGTGGAGCGCCAGGGGCTGGCTCCCTATCGATCTTTGGGGTACATCCCATTCGGCCTCAATGTCCAGGGCGGCGGAGCGACGGGAATCGGCGGCGATCCGGACGCCATCAGGGGGTCGGCGTCGACGACGCTCGAGTACACGACGGCGGACTTCTCAATCGCCCAGTTCGCCGCCAGGGCGCTGGGCGATGAGGCGAGCTACCGCTCGTTCATGAAGCGGTCGGCGAACTGGTCGAGGTCCTTCAACTCGGCGAGGGGGTACGTCGAGCCCCGGCTTCGAAACGGCTCCTTCCGGGCGCACTTCAGCCCGACGTCGAAGCGTGGGTTCGTCGAGGGCGATGCCGCCCAATACCGGTGGCTCGTCCCCTACGACCTCGCGGGCCTGTCCAGGCGCCTGGGAGGGAACCGCCCAACCGCCAAGGCCCTCGACCGCTTTCTGTCGAAGCTCAACGACACCGTCCGAAAGTTCCACTCGACGCACGCCTTTCTCGGCGACGAGCCGACGCTCGGGACCCCGTGGATCTACGACTGGCTGCGGCGGCCATACAAGACCCAGAGGGCGATCCGGCGGGCGATCCGCGGGCTCTACGACGCCTCGCCCAGCGGATACCCCGGCAACGACGACCTCGGCGAGCTCTCCTCGTGGTATCTGTTCGGGGCGCTCGGCCTCTACCCCGAGGTCCCCGGCGTCGGCCTCTTCGCCCTCGCCAGCCCGCTGTTTCCCCACGCCACCCTCCACCTCGCCGGCGGCAACCTCGTCCTCGACGCTTCCCGGGCCGCGCCGGGCCATCCCTACGTTCGCCGCCTGAAGCTGAACGGCAGGCTCTATCGCAGGCCGTGGCTCCCGTTCTGCTCGATCGCCGGCGGGGGCCGGCTCCAATACCGGCTCAGCGGGACGCCGAGGCGGGCCTGGGGCGCCAATCGATCGGCGCTGCCGCCCTCCTTCAAGGAGAACACGCCGTTCCCGTCCGGCGCCTGCGCGTTCTGAGCCGCAGCGCCATCTGCGCGTCACCGGAAACGGCAGGCTGAGCCGCTGTCCGACGACCGTCACCACAATCAGGCCGAAGGTGATGACTGGATCAGCTCGCGGCCCGGCGGCGCGCCGGCGCCGCCCGCAGGCTGCGCAGGTCCGCGAAGAACGCCGCCGAGTACAGCAGCGGCGGGAGGAAGAGGAGCAGGACCAGATAGGGGTTGAGCTGTATGTCGGGAATCCCCTGGCACAAGCCCAGGAGCAGCCCGCCGATCACCAGCGGAATCGGATACGGGACCCGGAGCCAGTTGGCGAGAGCGTTCAGCCCGGCGGCCGAGACGAAGAGAGCCGCGATGACGATCTGCAGGTCGCCCACGCGCCGAATTGTGCGCGATTCGCGGCGGGAGGGGCGCCCCCTGGCTCGAGCTCACGGGCTCAGCGATACTTGGCGAAATGTCCGAAGAGAATGTCGAGCTCGTGCGGGGTTTCATCGAAGCAGGGCTGCGACGGGATTGGGAGCGGGCGGCGAAGCTGCTCGACCCCGACGTCGAGGCGCACGGCACGGTCGGCGGCCTCGATGAGGGCCGGGTCTTGCGCGGTCTCCCCGAGATGATCCACGCGTTCGAGACAGAGGACCTCGAAGCGTGGGAAGAGCGTCGCCTCGATCCTGAGGAATTCCTCCATGTCGATGACCTCGTGGTCTTGTTGCTGCACGAATACCGGCGGGGCCGAGGCAGCGGCGTCGAGCTCGAGAACGACACCGCGGTTGTCTTCACGGTTCGAGACGGGCGGATCGTCCGCATCCAGGGGTACATGGACCAGGACGCGGCCCTGAAGGCCGCCGGGCTTTCGGACTAAGCCGCCGCGGCTCGCTATTCGAACGGGCCCGGCCTGCCGCGCGCCCAGAGCAACATGGCGAATACGGCGCTCAACAGCACCAGCCCGAGGCCAAGCATGAAGAAGCCGGAGCCGACCCTCGCGCCGCCGAGCGCTGCGAACGAGGTGATCGTCGCCGCCGCGGCGAGCAGGCTCCAGACCATGGCATCCATCAGTCGCGTCACCGGTGAAGACGATCGTGCCAGATCAAGCCCTCGCCGGCAACCAAGGTGTCGGAACCCGGACACCCCTGACGAGTCCACGGCCGTTCACCTGGGCGAAACCTACGTCGAGATCTCGATGCCTTGGACGGCCACGGAGTCAGGGATGGGCGTCGATGGGGGGCGTGACTTAGCCTAGGAGGGGATCCGATGGACTGGATGAGCCCCATGGACGCCTCGTTCCTGCATCTCGAGGGCCCGATGAACCCGATGCACATCGGCGGGGTGAGCATCTTCGAGGGGCCGGCTCCCGCCTTCGGTCAGTTCGAGGAGATGGTGGAGCGCAAGCTCGGGTTGGTTCCCCGCTACCGACAGAAGGTCCGGTTCGTTCCCCTCGGCCTGGGGCGTCCGGTCTGGGTCGACGATCCTCACTTCAATCTCGCCTATCACCTCCGCCACAGTGCCCTTCCTCCCCCCGGAAGCGATGAGCAGCTCCGGCGGACGGCGGCCCGCATATTTTCCCAACGCCTCGACCGGACCAAGCCGCTCTGGGAGATCTGGATGCTCGAGGGCCTTGCCCGGAGCCGCTGGGCGCTGCTGTCGAAAGTGCATCACTGCATGGTGGACGGAGTATCGGCCACCGACCTGATGACGGTCATGTTCGGAGAAGACGACCCCGAGACCGCGATCGATCCCTGGACGCCTGCTCCGGAGCCGAGCAGCGCCGAATTGATCGTGCGCACGATGACCCGCCGGACGGTCCGCCCTTCCGAGCAGCTCCGAACCGTTCGCGCCTTGGCCCGGGCGCCGCGTGCGTCGCTGGGCCAGGCACGGGACCTGATCCGTGGCATGGCCTCGACGGCCCGGGTCGTACGCCCGGTGGGCGGGTCCTCGTTGACGGGGCCCGTCGGGCCCCACCGGGTATGGAGCTGGGGACACGTTCGCCTCGGTGACGTCAAATCGGTGCGGGCCACACTTGGCGGAACCGTCAACGATGTCGTGTTGACGATCGTCTGCGGGGGCCTCCGTGACCTGCTCGAAGCGAGAGGGGAGCTCTCGGCGGATCGCACCATCCGGACCCTGGTCCCGGTCTCGGTCCGCCGCGCGGGCGAGCGTGGCGCCTACAACAATCGCGTCTCCGCGATGTTCGCCGAGCTCCCGGTCGGCGTCGAGGACGCCGCCGCGCGACTCGAAGCCGTCCGGGCGCAGATGGACGGCCTGAAGCAATCCAAGCAAGCCATCGCGGGAGACGTGCTCACGTCGCTCTCGGGATTCGCCCCGCCGATGCTCCTGGCGATGGGGGCTCGCCTGGGGGCTCGGTCGTCCTCGTTCGGCTTGGAGACGGGCGTCACGAACGTGCCGGGACCCCAGCAGCCGCTTTATACGCTCGGGCGGAGGCTGCTCGAGTCGTTCCCGTTCGTCCCCGTGATCGGCCAGGCGCGAATCTCGATCGCCGTCTTCTCCTACGACGGCGGCCTGTACATCGGCGTTACGGGCGACTACGACAGCTCGAGCGACATCGACATCCTGACCGCCGGCGCGGAACGGTCGATGGCAGAGCTCGTGGCGCTCAATGCTCCGGCCCCTCCGAGCCCGACGCGCAAGGCCGCCGCCGAGGGCGAACGGCCGATCCGATAGAGCTCCTCAACGACCGGCCCTCGAATCCGGGGGCTACGCCCCGCCCAGCGAAGCCGCTGCTTGAATTTATAGATGCCCGACCTCATCCATGCCGTGACCCGCCGAGCCGTGCTCCTGGCTACGGTGACCCCGCTGGCCTCGATCTTCGGCAGCGGTTTCCTGATCCTGGTGCCGGTGCTCGAGCGCTCGATCGGAGCCTTGGCGATCCTGGGAGTGATCGGGGTCTGCACGGTCGCCTGGTTCGTCGGCTCTGCGATCCGCCACATCATCAGCACGGTCGAGCCGCTGGTGGCAGCCGACAGTCTCGATCCGGTCACGGCGCGATTGGAGCGGATCGGCGACGTGCTGATCGTGATCGCTTATGTGATCTCGGTCGCGCTCTACCTGCGGATCATGGCCCAGTACATCGTCGACTTCCTCAGCCCGGGTTCCGTGGATGCCGAAAGGGTGCTGGCCTCGGCAGCGGTGATCGGGATCACAGCGGTCGGCGTGGTTCGAGGCTTTGCCGGACTCGACATTCTCGAGCGGATTGCCCTGCTCGCGGTGCTCGTGATCACGACTACGCTCGGCGCGGCATTCTTTTTCACAGACGCCGGCGATCTATTTGGCCAGGGGCTCCACCTTCCGCCGGTGCCGCACACCGGGCTCGGCACCGCGTTGCTGATGGTCGGCGGAATCCTGATCGCGGTACAAGGGTTCGAAACGGTTCGCTACCTGGGCGAGGAGTACGACGGACCGACGAGGATCTGGGCCTCGCGCGTGGCCCAACTGGTGTCCACCTCGATCTACGTCGGCTTCGTAGCCGTGTGCACACCGCTGATGGGGATCGGAACACCAGCTGGGGTGGATGCCGACCTGCTCGACATCACCGAGCGAGTGATCGCTGGCCTCGCACCAGTTCTCGTATTGGGTGCCGTGCTCAGCCAACTCAGTGCCGCGACCGCGGACACCGCCGCGGTCGGCGGCAACCTGCACTCGCTCGCGAGCAGGGTCATGCGTGGCCCCCGGGCCTACGCGCTGAACGGGGTGGCGGCGGTAGCGCTGATCTGGACCCTACCGACGCTGACGATCATCGCCGTGGCCTCGCGCGCCTTTGCTGCCTACTACTGCGCCCAGTGCGTGATCGCGCTGCGCACTTCCGATGGCGCCCTGCGCAAGCTCGGCTATGGAGGCCTGGCCGCGCTGATGGCGGCGATCACGCTGCTCGCGCTGCCGGCGAGCTGAGAGATGCGAGGCCCGAGCCGGGGCGCGCGTGCCGACCGAGGCTAAGCTCAGATCAAACCCCGAAAGAAGGAGCGGCGCGATGACGGACAACACTGAGACGGCGATCCTGGCTGGAGGGTGCTTCTGGGGCGCGCAGGAGTTGCTGCGAAAGCGCGACGGCGTGATCTCGACGCGGGTCGGATACACGGGCGGGGACGTCCCCAACGCCACATACCAGAAGCACGAAGGCCACGCCGAGGCCGTGGAGATCGTGTTCGACCCGGAGCGGATGTCCTATCGGGACATCCTCGAGTTCTTCTTCCAGATCCATGACCCGACCACGGAGGACCGGCAGGGCAACGACGTCGGGACGAGCTACCGCTCGGAGATCTTCTACACGAGCGACGATCAGCGCCAGGTCGCCGAGGAGACGATCGCCGACGTCGACGCCTCGGCCCTGTGGCCGGGCAAGGTCGTCACCGAGGTGAGCGAGGCCGGCCCATTCTGGGAAGCCGAGCCCGAACACCAGGACTATCTACAGCGCATCCCGAACGGCTACACGTGCCACTTCGTGCGGCCTGACTGGAAGCTGCCGCACCGCGAGAAGACCGCGTAGCGCAACCGGCGTTGACGGGTCCTAGCTCGCCACCGCCCGGCGGTAGCGCGCAACAGCGAGCGAGCCGAACACGGCGATCAGCCCGAGACACCAGGCAATCGAGACCCAGATGTCGTCGCCGGCGGGCGTGCCGAGGAACAGGGCACGCCCCGCGTCCACCATGTATGAGAACGGGTTGATGTCCGTCGCGAAGGTCTTGAGCGGCTCGGGCAGCGTCTCGGGCGGGACGAATGCCGAGGAGAGGAACGTGAGCGGGAAGATGATGATGAACCCGAAGGCGTTAGCGGACTCAGGCGACGAGACGATCAGGCCGATCCACGCAAACACCCAGGAGAAGGCGTAGCCGATCAGCAGCATGAGCCCGATTCCCGCGATGACCTCCGGAACGGAGGCGCCAAAGCTGAAGCCGACGAGCAGGCCGACGCCGAGCATGATGGTCAGCCCGAGTGTGTTGGTGACGACGTCCGCGAGCGTGCGTCCCGTGAGCACGGCGGAGCGCGCCATGGGGAGCGAGCGAAATCGATCGATGAGGCCGCGGTTCATGTCTTCGGCGAGGCCCAGCGCGGTCGCGAACCCTCCGAACGCCATCCACTGGACGATGATCCCCGGCAACAGGAAGTCTGTGTAGTCGCCGAACTCACCCGGTACCTGTATCGCCCCGCCGAACACGTAGACGAAGAGCAGGACGAACATGATCGGCTGGACGGTGAACGTGGTCGCGAGGTCAGGGTTGCGCCGGATCCGCTTCAGGCCGCGCTCGGCGATAACCACCGCGTCCGCCACGGCAAAGCGAAGGTGAGTCATCCCGCCACCTCCGCCGCGCGGGGCTTCGCGCCATCCTCATCGGCTTCCTCGGGCGGGCGGCCTGTGAGCGTGAGGAACACGTCGTCAAGCGTCGGGATCCGGATCGCGATGTCGTCGAACTGGACCTCGGCGTCGTCCAGCAACCGGACTGCCCTTCCGATCGTCCCTCGCCGCTCGCTGACGGGAGCGCGGACCACACCGTCGTCCGCAGAGGGCCTCTCCCGTGCCAGGGAGGCAAGCGCCGACAGCGCCGCCTCGGACTGCTCCGAGTCCGTGAGCGTGACCTCCAGCCGCTCGCCGCCAACCCGCAGCTTCAACTCCTCGGAAGTCCCCTCGGCGATCACCTGGCCGTGGTCGATGACCGCGATGCGGTCGGCCAGGCGGTCGGCCTCGTCGAGGTATTGCGTCGTGAGGAGAACGGTGGTGCCGGCTGCGCGACGCCGCTCGATCACCTCCCAGAGCCCGAGCCTGCTGCGCGGGTCGAGCCCGGTCGTGGGCTCATCGAGAAACATCACCGGCGGACGGACCACCAGCGCGGCCGCCAGGTCGAGCCTGCGCCGCATGCCACCGGAGTAGGTCTTCACCAGGCGATCGGCCGCGTCGTCGAGCTCGAAGCGCTCGAGCAGCTCGCGAGCTCGCGCCTTCGCCTCGGCCCGTGGCCGGTGGTATAGCCGGCCCACCATCTCCAGGTTCTCGGCACCGGTCAGGTTCTCATCGACGGCCGCGTACTGGCCTGCAAGCCCGATCCGGGCGCGGAGCTCGGCGGCGTCGTCCACCACATCGAGTCCGGCAACCCGCGCCGTCCCGCCGTCCGGGGGCAGGAGAGTTGTGAGGATACGAACCGCGGTCGTCTTCCCCGCCCCGTTTGGGCCAAGCAGCGCATAAACGGTGCCCGCCGGCACCTCCAGATCGATCCCGCACAACGCCTTGACGTCGCCGTAGGACTTCCGTAGGTCCTGTGTCTCTATTGCCTGGCTGCCGGTCATCGCAGATAAGTTAGCCAAGGCGCCCATGGACTCGGGAGCGCTGATGCAAGAGACCCGCCGGAGCGGGCCTTTCGTGGATAGCGGGGGCCCGATTCGTCTCTCGCCACCTCCCACGGATCGTCGAACGGCTCCGCCTGGCCCCTGACCGTGTCCTCCTCCGGCTCAGTACCGTGTGACCTATGAGCAGCCAGCGATTGCCTGGCGGGGTAGTGCACAAGTTGCCTACAGACCTGCGCCAGGCGCTACTCGCCAATGCGGCGGCACTCGACGCGTGGAAAGACATCACCCCCTTGGCCCGCAACGAGTTCATCTGCTGGGTCGAAGATGCCAAGCAGGAGACGACCCGAGAGCGTCGCATCAGCCGCACTCGCGAAGAGCTCGAGGAAGGCCAGCGTCGGCCCTGTTGCTGGCCTGGATGCAAGCACCGCGAGCGCACCGGCACGTAGCGGCTGGCGCAAGAGGCGCTCGTCAACCCTCCCAGCGGGTGCGGGCGGATCATTCCGCGGGCGTCACTGCTGGGTCGGGGGCACCGAGGCCCCGAGCGAAGAAACCCCGCTCAATAGCGGGGCTTCCTCTGGATAGCGGCGGGCAGGATTTGAACCTGCGACCTCCGCCTTAAGTCAAGTCGTAGGTAGTGGTGTAACTCCTCGTCGGGGTCTTCAGGCGGCTTGTAGTTGCGCGGCCGACGAGCTCGCGCAGGAACTCGGCCCAGAAGGCCTCCGACTCGACCTCCCCGATGTCGACCCCGATCACCTCGCGCCGGCCGGTCTCATGGACGGCGAGCCGAGGCGTCATTGGGGAAGATGCCGACGACGCTCGACCAACCCGCTGGAGCGAGTCAACAAGGAGATATGAGGCGGGGGCTGCCGAAGAAGTAACGCAGGTTGGCGCCTCCCTTGAGCACCTACCGGGTCTGCGCAAGCTTGTCGCGGGTGTTCCTCGAGGTAGCGCTCCCTGGCGCTCTCCACGGCTAGCTCCCATTGGCGCTGGCGCTCCTCGGCTCGCCGTTTCGGCTTCCCGGCGATGCTCCTCGGCCTCGACGGCGGCCCCGGAACTCGACCCCGCGAAGCCCTTCGAGAGTCCACGACTATTGCGGCGATACCTGGTACCTTGTCGTGCATGGTAGCTTCCCCGCAAGACGCGTTGCTGGCCCAGATGAGGCGGGGCACGCTTCAGTACTGCGTCTTGGCTCTTCTCACCGAAGGGGAGCGCTACGGCTTCGAGCTCGTACGGGCGCTGGCCGAGGTGGACGGCATGGTGACCAGCGAAGGAACGATCTATCCGCTCCTCAGCCGCCTGCGCCGAGATGGCCTGGTCGAGCCAACCTGGCGCGAGTCCCCCACGGGGCCTCCGCGGCGCTATTACCGCCTCACTGAGGCCGGACGCATCGCTCTCAACGGGTTCATGCGGGAGTGGAGCCGCTTCAGGGACGCCGTGGACCAGTTCATCCAGACGGACGCCGGTGGCGCCGTCGAGAGAGGAGGCCGGTCGTGAACGAGACGGACGAGTTGGTCGCCGACTATCTCAACAGCCTGGACAAGGAGCTCTCCGATCTACCCCGCCGGCAGCGCCGTGAACTCGTGCTCGAGATTTCGGGGCACATCGAGGAGGCGCGGTCGGGGCTGGAAACGCAAAGCGAAGCCGAGGTGCGCACCCTTCTCGACCAGCTTGGGGATCCCACTGAGATCGCGGCCGAGGCGCCTGAACGGTTTGGGACTACACCGACGGGGACAGAAGAGAACGAGGAGTACGGATTCAGGCGACGCGTCGTCTATTTCTTCGTCGCTGTGCCGGTCGTGTTCGCGGTCCTCTGGCTCATCCTCTCCGCGGCGCGGGCAGTCGCGGGCTGACGCTCGGCCAACCGGTTTGCGCCTGACCGGGCCGGCACGTCGCATGTGTCAGTTTCCGGTCCCGGCCCTGACCGAGAAAGCGGCGACCGAGTCGCTCGGCCTTCGTGAGTGGCTTCGATCGAGTATCCATTGCGGCCAGGCCGAGCGGCTCAGCACCTGACGCGGGCCGTCAAGGCAACTCCCGCAGGCCGGCGGCTTCGAGGGCGTCCTGCTCCTCGTAGAGCTCCTCGTAGCGGGCGATCTTCTGGGCGCGGAAGGTGTAGACGGCATAGATCCGCTGGGTGATCGTGGCGCCGCTGAGGCTTCCCTGGCCCTGCTCTCGAGCGATCGCGAGGACCTTGTCCCCGCAGTCGACCATCTGCTCGACCTCGAACCCGTACTCGTCGAAGTTCTCGAGCCAGCGCTCCCACGACTCGCGCACGCCGTCGTGGCCCCGGTGGACGCGCCGGTCGGCTCGCCGTGGATCCTCGACCCATTCGATCTCCGGATCGCAGGTTTGGGCGATCAACTCGGGCAGCGCGTCGAGCAGCGCCTGCTTGTCCATGTCGGCGGCGCCGGCGAACAGGCCCTCAAGGAACTCGACGTTCTTCCGGGACATCATCCGCCCAGTATCTCGTGCCTCGCGCCGGCGCGGCGAACCGCCCTCGCTAGCCTCCTATGGCGGTCGCCAAAACGAACGGAGGAGCCTTAAGTGCTGTTCGGCCAAGAACATGTGGATCGCTATCGCGAGACCGATGGCGAGGAGGGCCACGACTGGAACGGAACGCAGACCTTGCTGCTGACGACGACGGGGCGCCGGTCCGGAGAGCAGCGGACCACACCCCTGATATATGCGACCCATGACGACGCCTTCACCGTCGTTGCCTCGAAAGGCGGGTCCCACACCCCACCCTCCTGGTATCTCAACCTGACGGAGGACCCCGATGTCGGGATCCAGGTGAAGGGTGAGCGCTTCAAGGGGAAGGCCCGCACGGCAACCCCAGATGAGAAGCCGGGGATGTGGCGGGCGATGGTCGGCGAGTGGCCCGCCTACGACGACTACCAGCAGAGAACCGACCGAGAGATCCCGGTGGTCGTGCTGGAGCGAGCCTGAGCTAGCTCCGCGCAGGATCTTTCGAATCCGGGCTCATACAGGCCCAGCGCGGGTCCTGGTCCCTCGACACGCCCCGGGTTGCCCGCATCCCACGCTGTCAATAGGCTCACCACTATGCACGCGAGCTAGGGAGAACGACGATTGCCTGGCTGCCGGCCATCGGCAGATAAGTTAGCCAAGGCGCCTGGGACTCGGAAACGCTGATTGGAGTTACGGGGCTACGACCGTGCCTGTGCCGTCCCGGCGCCCACCCGTTCGACGTCGAGGCTGGGCAGCCGGCGCTCGAGCCAGCCCGGGATCCACCAGTTGCGCTTGCCGAGCAGCTGCATCACCGCGGGCACGAGGACCATCCGCACCACGGTCGCGTCGAGGAAGATCGCCGATGCGAGCCCGATTCCAAACAGCTTCAGGAAGACGTCCTGAGCCGCCAGGAAGGCGAGGAAGACGACGACCATGATGGCCGCCGCCGCGGTGATCACCCGGGCCGTCTTCGCGAGGCCGTCGGCGACCGCGCGGCTGGTGTTGCCGTCCTTCAGATACTCCTCGCGGATCCGCGAGATCAGAAAGACCTCGTAGTCCATCGAGAGCCCGAAGAGGATGGCGAACATCATCACCGGCATGAACGGCGCCACCGGCACCTCGTGGTCGATCCCGATCAGCTGCCCGAAGGCGCCCCCCTTCGCCACCAGCGTCATCACGCCGTAGGCCGCGCTCACCGAGAGCAGGTTCATGATGCCGGCCTTCAGCGAGATGAGCGGCGAGTGGAACGCGACCAGGAGCAGCAGGAACGAGAGACCCAGGACGCCGATGATGAAAACGGGCATGCGGCCGGTGATGTAGTCGCTCTGGTCCTCGAGCGCGGCCGTCACACCGCCGATGTGCGTGGTGATTCCCGTGCCGTCCACGGCCCGCGGGACGACGTTGTCACGCAGGTCCGTGACGAGGTCGCTTGTTGCCTGGTCCTGGGGGGAGGTGGTCGGGATCACCGTGACGATTGCCGCCGTGCCGGTCTGGTTGACGACCGGGTCCGGGACGTACGCGACGCCGTCCTGATTGCGAAGCGTGGACGCGAGCTTGTCGAGATCCGCCTTCGCGCCGGCGGAAGGCAGCTCGGCGGCGACCACGATCGGGCCGTTGGCGCCCGGCCCGAAGCCCTCGGTGATCAGGTCGTAGGCCTGGCGGGTCATCGTGTCGGGCGGGTCGTTGCCGGCGTCCGGGAAGCCGAGCCTCATCCCGAGCGCGGGCGCCGCGAGAGCCAGCAGCAACGCAACCGATGCGCCCGCGAAGACCCATGGGCGCCGCTGGACCATGTGGCTCCACCGTGCCGCCGGCGACTCGCCCGTGCTGGCAGCGGCGTCGGCCTTCTTCAGGCTGCGGCCGAGAATCGGGATCCGGAGGCGATCCACCTTCGGGCCGAGGTATGAGAGAAGCGCCGGCAGCAGCGTGATCGCGGCGACCATCACGACCAGGACCGCCAGCGAGGCCGAGATCGCGACGCCGTACATGTAGCTGAGCCCGGTCAGGCTGAGGCCGAGGACGGCGACCACCACGGTGGCGCCGGCGATCAGCACGCTGCGCCCGGCGGTGGTTACGGCTTCGACCACGGCGTCGTGGCGATCCTTTCCCGCGCTCAGCGCGCCGCGGAACCGGGTCAGCACCAACAGGGCGTAGTCGATCCCCACTCCGATCCCGATCAGGCCGGAGACGGCCGTCGTCCAATCGGGCACGTCGATCACGTTCGCCAGCAGCGCGATGAGCCCGCCGGAGGAGATGCCGAGCCCGACCAGCGCGATGGCGAGCGGCAACCCCGCGGCTACGAGCGAGCCGAACGCGATCAGCAGGACAATGGCGGCACCGAGGAAGCCGAGGCCCTCGGGGCTCGATGAGCCCTGCGCCTGGTAGATCGGGTCCCCGCCGAGCTTGATCTCGACGCCGTTGCCGTCGTTGTCGGTCGCGGCGGCGATCAGCTCCTCGCCCTGCGCCTTCTCGACCTTCCAGCCGGGAACGTTGAGGGGCAGCGTGGTGGTCGCGATCGTCCCATCCTTCGAGGTGCGAATGGGCGTGTGGGGCTTGATGTGCTCGACCTTCTCGGCCTGCGCGAAGAAGGCGCTCATCTGCCTGCGGGCCGCGGGGCTTGCGGCGCCCGCCTCGTCCTTCCAGACGACGTAGATCTCCTGGCCGGAGTAGCCGCCGAACCCGCGCTCGGTGAGGTCACTCGCCGCCTTCGATTCGGATCCCGGAGTGTTGTAGTCGGCGTTGAACTCGCCGGCGAAGGCGCTTCCGAGGCCGATCAGAACGACCATCGCTCCGATCCACGCGAGGACGACGCGTCCACGGCGCCGGTAACAGAGGTCGGCGAGATTGGCGAGACGACGAGTCATTGGGCTCCCTGCGTTGGGTTCTTCACGTATAGCAAAACGATTTTCAGCTCAAGCGTGAGGGGGGTCACGCAAGATTGGACCGGCAATGGCCGCGAAAATCATCGGATCAGCCGCCATCGCGCGCCTCGTTGAGCCACTCCTCGAACGACGGCGCCCGTCTCACTCGAGCCAGCCGAACGGTCCGCGTGCCCCGACCAGGACGCTACGGCGTCCCGGGAAATGGGACAAATTTGGGACGACGGATCTCGCTCCATCCCGCCCGAGTAAACGAAAACACCCGCATTAGCGGGGGCTTTCGGAGTAGCGGGGCCCCATGCGCCGGACCTGACGCATAATGCGCCCGACGCGGCGTATTGGCCCACCGTGTGATTGCGTCAAGGCTGCTCGGGCCGTGAAGGTCGCCGAACCCGGCGAGGTCGGAGCCCCTGCGGCGCTCGCTGCGGCTGCGGGCATCAGCGGGCACCCATTGGGTCGGCACGAACTGAAGGGCCTCGGCGATGACGTGGAGCGATGCCGGCTGCTCGACGAGAGTGGGCGTTGGATGATCCGGCTCTAGCGTGATGCGGCCAGCATGGTTGGATGGTCCAGAACAGGCCGGACAGCAGGGGGTTGTGCGACAAACGGGACCATATTGGGATCACGGATTGTCCCCATCCGAACCCTACGACAATAAAACCCGCGCACGTGCAGGGATTTTGCATATAGCGGTGGCAGGATTTGAACCTGCGACCTCCGGGTCATGAGATCAGCACACCTGAAATCGCCGAATGGCACGAAGACGTATACGCCGTGAAGGCGATCTTGTGGCCCGAGGGAAGAACACGGGCCTTCCGCCCAATCGGGTCCTGGTCGAGACCCGAAGCACCCGTCGTGGACCCTAACGAGCGCGGGGCGAAACCTCGTCTCTCCCGGGCGAGGCGCCTCTCGGAACCGCCGGCGTAATCGTTTTGCGGGCCGAGTCGCCCCGGCCCCCAGGCGGTTTGAGATTCGAGGAGATGCCCACGATCAGCACCTGGTCCCCCCTACTCCCCGGCGACGTCCCGTCGCAGGAACACGAGCGCTGCGGCGGCGAGCGCGGGTAGCGCGTAGAGCGCGCAGACCCAGACGGCCCGCACGATCGGAGCCCAGTCGACGGGCACCCGAAGGAAGCCCTGCCAAGCGTCGAACTGGGTGCTCAGTAGATAGGGCTGAAGCCCGCTTAGGCCGGGAAGGATGCCGATTAGCTGGACCAGCAGCGAGAACATCAGCGTGCTGACCACGGCCGCGCCGCTGTTGCGGAACAGGGTCGAGAAGAGGAGGCCGATGCAGGCGATCGAGAGGATCGGAACCAGGTAGACGAGGAGGCTGGCCCATACGAGGCCGAGTCCGCGGTCCGCGGAGACCTTAGTGCCCGTGAGCGTCGTGATCGGATTGAAGCCGGAGGCGAGGATGCCCGCCACCAGAGCGACCACGCCCATGATCACGATCGCCAGGATCGCGTAACTCGCCGTCGCGAGGGCCTTGGCCGCGAAGATCTGCTCGCGTTCGACGGAGCGGGTGAGGATCGTCTTCAGGGTTCCATGGCGATCTTCGGCGGCCACGATGTCGCCAGCGACCAAAGCCGTGATCAGCGGGAACATCCAGACCGACCCGAACAGCAGCAGCACCAGGGGGATCGCGAGACCCGTGTCATGCACGTAGCGGCCGAAGGCCACATCATTCGGCCCGCCGCCCTGGGTCGTCAGGGCGACAACGAAGATGATGGGCACGGCCGCGGCGGCACCCAGGCCCAGGTACGTTCGCTTCTGCGCCCGCAGCTTGCGGAGCTCCCACAGGTAGACCGTCAGCACGCCGGGCTTCATACGGGCTCCTCCACACGGGTCGCTAAGGGCGCCAGCTCCGAGGACGGCGCTTCGTCCTCGGTGAGCTGGAAGAAGAGGTCCTCGAGGGTCGCCTGTCTGGGCGAGAGCTCGAGGACCAGCGCACCCGACTCGGCGAGGGCGAGGGTCAACCCGCCGACCGCCTGCTCGCCCGGGGCGGTGAAGACCAAGCCGGCATGCGTGGAGTCGTGGACGTCCTCGATCCCGGGCTGGGCCAGGCACACGCTCCGGGCGCGCTCGTCGTCACTGGTTCGCAGCTGGTAGCTGACCCCAGCCTGGTGGCGAAGCTCAGCCAGAGAGCCTTGATAGGCGACCCTGCCGCTGCGAATGATCGCAACGCGATTACAGACCTCCTCGACCTCGACCAGCAAATGACTCGAGAGGAGCACCGTCATTCCCTGGGCGGCGAGATCCCGGATCAACGCGCGCATGTCCCGCATCCCGCCGGGATCGAGGCCCGTTGCGGGCTCATCCAACAGCAAGAGCCGGGGGTCACGCAACAAGGCGGAGGCGATGCCGAGGCGCTGCCTCATCCCATGCGAGTAGCCCCCCACCCTGTCCTTGTCGCGATCACGAAGCTCGACGATCTCGAGAACCTCGTCGATCCGCCTCGCGCCGCTGGCGCCGTCGAGCGCGGCGCATAGCTCGAGATTGGCGCGGCCGGTCAGATAGGGATAGAAGCAGGGAGCCTCGACGAAACCCGCCACCCCTTCGAGCGCGGCCACGCCCAGCTGAGGGTCGCGGCCGAACAGGCGAACCGAGCCCCCCGTGGGCCGGATCAGGCCCAGCATCATGCGCAGCGAGGTGGTTTTGCCGGCACCGTTCGGTCCCAGGTAGCCGAACACGTCGCCAGGCTCGACCGAGAGGTCGACGTTGTCGACAGCGAGGATCTCTCCGTAGCGCTTGACCAGGCCGCGTATCTCGATCGGCGTGGCTGCGTCCATCGTGCTAGAGGCCCCGCGCCGCCGCCTCAACTGTGGCAGACGGAACGGAGCCCGCGACGACGTATTGGACACCACGGCGCTGAAAGCGGAGCACGGTGCCCAGCGCGGTGTCGAGCTCCTGGCCGGCGGACCCGTTGATCGACACCTTGGGGAGCTGGAGACCGGGCTGTTCCCCGTTGCCTCCGTTGTTCGCCCCAGCGTTGAATACGCCCTTCGTGTCGGCGCGCGCCTCGATCACCGCGATGCCTCCGAGTCCCCGGCCGTAGGCGATGAGAGCCCCTGCGTGGTGGCCGCTCGAGATCAGGCGCGTCTCATCGCGGCGCATGCCGGCGAGCGTCGGCGGCGCGGTGACCCTGAAGGGGCTCCGCTTTTGGACCGCCGCCAGTCCCACAATTGGGGTGGCGTTATGGCGGTTGTCCGCCAGCCGCCGTGCGGGAGGATTGAGGTTCGTGACCTTCGCGCTCGCGGGCGGCGTCACGCTGAAGACGGAAGGCGAGACGGGGCCGAAGGAGACATCGGTGGCCTTGAGTTCGAGCACGGGCGAGCTGTCGCCGACTGCGTAGACCGCGGCCCGAAGCGGCGTGCCGTGGACCGCGTCCCAGGCAAGCTCCGCTCCGCCGAGCAGGCCACCGTCGTGTTTCGGCGAGACACGAACCGTGTACGCCGGCCGACCCGCCACGTCGGACGGGATCGCGCCGCTCACCAGCGCGTGCTTGGCCGCGCGCTGGATCGCACGCCGGATCTCGGCGACCGAAGGCGGTCGTTCGTTGCCCCTGCCCGGCTCCCCGGGATGGCCAGCGGGCACCTTGGCCGAGTAGACCGCGTTCATCCCGGAGTCGTAGAGCGTCGCGTGGTTATGGTCGAGCAGGACCTGCACATCCCCCATGCCGCCGTTTGACGACGGATCCGCCTGGAGCTCGAGCCGTACGCGGCCGTCGCTCGACGCCCAGAGCCTCCCCGTCGCGCCGGTGAGGACGGGGTCCGCGCCCTGCACGCTCCCGCTGTCGATCAGGTGGTTGGTGAACTGGACCCTCGCCGTCACACCTTTCACCGGCGGAGCCGTGAGAGCGTCGTGGACCGCGATCGGCAGCGTCTTCGGGGACGGCTTTGGGCCATTAGTCGTCGTGGCCATCGCGAGCACGGTGCCGCCGATCACGAGCGTGGCCACGGCCACGCAGAGGGCCAGGAGCTGTCGGGTGGAGATGCGGCGAAGAAACGTCATCACGGTCCTCGATCTTGAACTTGCCTGGGCCTAAGAAGGTAGGCCGCTTCCCTAAAGAGAATCGAGATGCGACATCAAAGCCACGAGCTGCGCCGTCGCGCGCAAGACCAGCCCCCGTCGGCGAGCTCGCCTCACCAGCCCGTATACGGCTGGGTCTGCGTCGCGCCGCCCGGACCCAGTACGTCGAAGCCGTGGGGATCGCGGTACCTGGGTCGCGTCCCATGACGGTCGGTGTGCCCGTACTGCCAGGCGATTCTGCCTAAACAAATCGGGGCGGCCGGACTGAAACTACGTCTCGGCCTTCAGCGGAAGAACCGCGTGCCCCACCTGGACTCCGCAGCCGTGCAAAGAAATGGGACGAAATTGGGACGACGGATCTCGCCATCCAGCCCGAGCCAACGAAAACCCCTGCATCACCACGGCTTCCTAATAGCGGGGGCAGGATTTGAACCCACGAGCTCTGGCCGCACTCTCCCCTCGGGGCACTCGCCGTCACTCATGGAGCGCCTCGTTGCGAACGATTTCAGCCCAGATTGTCCGCCGAGGATCGCCGTCGACGCCCCAGCGATCCGCGAGCCGATCGAGGATGAGAAGTCCCCAATCCGCGAGGGCGTCGGACGCGGAGTCCGGGCCTCTTGTGACCTCGGATGGCGCCACGGGCCCCGTCGCCTCCATGCGGACGCCATCCGCTCGCAGCTGAATCGTCAGATCAATGCTCTCTTGGTGAAATGCGGGGTCTCGGCCGACAACCTGGGCGATCAACTCGCTGGCCAGCAGGGCAGCGCTGCGAGGTGAGATTTCGTCCAGGTCGCCAAGGAGCGCTTCGACCTCGTCGGTGATCGCCTTCATGCTCCGACCAGGGTCAACGCGGAGGGTGTGACGTCCAAGCTCCAAGCCGCTACCTAGGTGCCTGCTCTCCCGATTGCAATTCCGGCAGCACTGAAATTCGCGCCTGCCTCTCGGACCTGCACGCTGCGGTAGTTAGAGCTTTTGTCCGTGGCATCGCCCTCGCAGTATCGCGCGAGCGCCGAGGAGTCACTCCACCATCGGGAACGCGCCATCCAAGCCGGTCACATTGATCGCCTCCTCCACCGCGGCCGACAGACGCGTGATCCGCAGCTTGTGTCCATTCGCGGTCGATACTTTTTGCGCTCTGAGCAACATGGCAAGGCCCGTCGAATCGATGTATGTCACGTCCTCGAGGTCAAGGAGGACGCCACCGCCGTCATGATGGAACGCCGACTGGATCTCCTTCTCCAGCGACTTCGCGCTGGCGATGTCGATCTCCCCGGACGCCCTGACTACGAGGGAGTTTCCTCGCAACTCCGTTCCAACGCTGAGGGCACCATCCATGGGACCCGGCTCACTGGCTGCCATTGCGGGCTCCTCTCGTCCCTCTCGAATCGATGCCGCCTAGCGGAAGGAAGAGAGGAAAAGAGAGTGCCTCCGGCGGCTAGTTGTCATCCACCTTACTCTGATTGGGACGTTGCGTTGCGCAGACGGCTCGTGTCTGAGTCACCCAGCCCTGGGCTAGCGGCGAAGAACCGGGGGGTGGCGGGTGATGGGGTAGCCTGAACCACAGCCGTCCGAGGGTCCTCTTCATTTCTCTCTTCCTTCCGCTAGGCGGCACCATTCGAGAGGAGTGAGAGAGGGATGCCGGATGGGCGACCCGGACACAGCAGGCGCGGATAGTGGCGTGCCGTCGGTTGACTCAGGACCTTCGCCCATGGGGGGCGCCTCGGTCGGATCGAGTGCGGCTGGGGGGTTGATGCTTGTAGACGTCAAGGGGGAGCTGGATGCTTCTGCCCTGAGGCACTGGCGTGGGTTCGTCGGCTCCGCAATCACGGGAGGCGTGACGGGCATCGCCGTCGACCTTCGTGGATGCATGGCGATTGATTACGGTTGTCTTTGTGTATTGGTGACCGGCTCCAGCAGGCTTCGGGCACGCGGTGGCGCGGGTGTCAATCTGGTGACGATCCCCGGGTCACCTTCGGAGCGCAGCGTCCTCGCGACCGCCGCCAAAGAGCTGCCCACGCACTCCTCCGCTCGGGAGGCGCTGCGGTCACTTCGCAGCCCCGCGGGTGATCCCGGGCTGGGAACCAAGGTGTAGAAGGAGGCGAGTCTTGGCCCTGCCGTACCACCTCGAAACCCGCTCGAGATCGTGCGCCTCGAGTCGCCCAGCGAGTTCGAGGTCAAGGTCGAGGGCGACCTAGCGGGACGGGGACTTTGGACGCTCTCCCCCGCCACCGGCGATCGCGTCCACGTCCACTTCGACCGGCGGCCGCTCGCTGATCGCACGCTGCTGCGCGTACCGACCCCGTTCTGCGACCCGTGTTTCGCTGGAAGCACAACTGGTCGATCCAGCGGCGATCGAGGGACTCGAGCCTACGCCCGCTACGCCCGCTCGCGAGGCGGCTCCTAGAGGCCATCCCCGGTTGTCCAGGTTTGGGATAGCCAGGACGTGGCGGGTGGCCCAAAGCTCTCTTCGGACTATCTACCATGGCTCGCAGTGGGTTATGCGGAAATCAGGCTCCTCAACGGTGACGTCTTCACGGTGGAGGGAACGCTGGACCAGGTAGAGAGCAAGCTCTCCGACGCTGCCCGTTCCGGTCAATCGCGTCTAGCTTGGTTCGCCGAGCACGGAACCGACGCTTCGATCGGCGTCAACCCGGTCCACGTAACCACCTTGAGGGTCAGCGAGCTCTCAGACTGAGTGCGCGCAGCTGGGTCGCCCTCGCTTTCCCACTCACCGCCATCGCGCTCTACGTCGTCGGCAAGCACGAAGACTGGTGGGGCTGCTGTGGAACCGGCGACAGTTGGCAGGCGGGCATGGTCGTCCTCACCCTGTTCGCCGGGGCAACTACGGCTGCGGGCATCGCGCTCGGGCCGTACCCATGGAGGTTTCAGCTGAGCTGCTCGGCCAGCCCGATGATGATGCCCTCAGGGCCACGCAGGAAGCAGAGCCGGTAGATGTCCTCGTACTGCGCGATCTCGCCGACGAGCTCGGCACCGTGGCTGCGCAGGCGGGCGACGACGTCGTCGATGTCCTCGACAGCGAACATGATGCGGCGTATGCCCAGCGTGTTCGCCGGCGCGCTTTCCGGCTCGGCTCTGACCGCCGGCGGGGTGTGGAACTTCGTCAGCTCAAGCCGGCTGTGGCCGTCCGGGGTCCGCATCATGGCGATATCGGCACGGACGTCGTTGAGCCCGACGACGCGGTCCGCCCAACGCCCCTCGACCGGCGCCTCGCCTTCCAGCTCCATACCGAGTTCGGCGAAGAACGCTTTGGCAGCCTCGAGGTCGTCGACAACGATGAGAACGTTGTCCATCCGCTGAATCGTCATATCCCCGGAGCATAGGGTCGGATGTTCGCTGTGCCAATAAACGGGTGGCGTGGTCTGCGCGCACTACGGGCTTGCCGCCAGGCGGATGATCTACGCGGGCCGAAACCACCCACAGCAACCGCGAAGGGAAGCTGATCCAACCGCTGGAAGGCAGCCCTGAACGTCTCAGCCGACTGCCCAGCCTTGAAGTCTGGGTAGTTGCCGTCTTGGATAATCCACGCGGGAGGTTGAAGGTCCAGACGCGATCCACGCCGCCAGCCTAGACGCAGGCAGAAGGCCCAACGGCAGTTGCGCGTTCGCGTGCTGACTTGGGGGGTCTGGCGAGCGTGCGCGTCCGTTGTAGGAGGGCACGAAGGGGGTTGGTTCTCTGTCGGAAGGCGGGGGGGTCGCCGGGTTCCTGACCCGAAATGGCGGGCTGGTTCTCGCCCCGCGCGTTGCCACCATGGTTGCCACCTGGGTCGCGCCAGGCGGTGACTTCCCCTCCCAGACAGCGAAAAGCCCCGTGTTACCGGGGCTTCTCGCATATAGCGGGGGCAGGATTTGAACCTGCGACCTCCGGGTTAT
>CAWDLT010000009.1:0-692516 GCA_963803305.1 uncultured bacterium | reverse complement strand
CAGACCGGCCTCGTCCCCGGAGGCGACCAGCGACTCGAGGCGCTCGACCGAGCTCTCCACCCAGACCGGGTCGAGCGGCGCCGCGCGGACGGCGCGGACGATCCGCTGGGCGGTCGTCGGTCGAGCCTGCTCGTCGCTGTTCAGCAGCTCCTCGTGAATCTTCTCCCCCGGGTGCGCCCCGATGAACTCGATCGCCACGTCGGCCTCGGGCTGATAGCCGGCCAGCGTGATCATGTTTCGCGCCAGGTCGAGGATCCTTACCGGGTCCCCCATCTCGAGCACGAACACGTCCCCGGAGCTCCCCCCGAGGTCGCCCGACTGGATCACGAGCTGCACCGCCTCGGGGATGGTCATGAAGTAGCGCGTCATGTCAGGGTGGGTGACCGTGACCGGCCCGCCCTTCTCGATCTGGCTGCGGAAGATCGGCACCACGCTGCCCGACGAGGCGAGGACGTTGCCGAACCTGACGATCACGAACTTCGTGCGGGCGTGCCGCTGGCCCGCCGCTTCGACGACCCACTCGGCCATCGCCTTGGACGCGCCCATGACCGTGCCGGATTGACCGCCTTGTCGGTGGAGATCAAGACGAAGCGCTCGGTGCCGGCCGCGGCCGCGGTCTCCGCAGTGACCCGGGTCGCGATCGCGTTGTTTCGCACCGCCTCGAGCGGATTGGCCTCCATCAGGGCGACGTGCTTGTAGGCCGCCGCGTGAAACACCACGTCGGGCTTGAAGCGCTGCATCACCTCGAGCATCCGCTCGGGCTCCCGGCAGTCGGCGAGAACCGCCTCGACACGGGTGAAGTGCCACTCGGACAGCATCTCCTGGTCGATCCGGAACAGGTTGTCCTCGGCGTGATCGAGCAGGATCAGGAGCTTCGGGCGCACTCGCGCCACCTGACGGCTGAGCTCGGCGCCGATCGAGCCGCCGGCCCCGGTCACGAGGACTATCTTGTCCTCGAGGTAGGCGCCCACACGGTCGAGCTCCATGACCACCGGCTCGCGACCAAGGACGTCCTCGACACGCACCTCGCGGAGCTGCCTGGTCAGCGCACGCCTCCCCGCAGGAGCTCGAAGACGGTCGGCAGGGTGCGAACCGGTATGTCGCGTTCCCTGCAGGCGGCCGCGACGTTGGCGCGAAGGACGCCCGGGGCCGAGGGGATCGCGATGACGACCTCGTCGGGGGCCCGGCGATCGAGGATCTGGCCGATCTCGCTGGTCGGGCCGAGGACCTTGACCCCGGCAGCCGTCATTCCCCGCTTGCGGGGGTCGTCGTCTACGAACCCGATCGCGCGAGCGGCGAGATTGGGGTTGAGGCGCAGCTCGCGGGCGACCATCTGGCCCCCGGACCCCGCCCCGACGATCAGGACGCCCCGGGCTCGGCGCCTGCGGGTCGAGCGCTCGGGCCGCTCGGCGATCATGCGCCTCGCCAGGCGGGCGCCTCCGAGCAGGAAGATCGTCAGCAGAAGGTCGAAGACGACGATCGAGCGCGGCAGGCTGTACGAGTACGGCTTGGCCAGCGTGAACGCCGCGACCAGCAGACCGCTCGCCACCGCGGCCGCCCGCACCACCGGCCACAGGTCCGGAAGCTGGAAGTAGCGCCACCATTTGCCGTGCAGGCCGAGGACCCCGAACACGATCGCCTTGCCGATCGCGACGAACACGATCGTGCCCGTGAGCATGGTCCAGTAGCGGACCGGGATGCCGCCCGACGCGTCGAGGAAGCGAAGCTTGAAGGCGAGCGCGAAGGCGAGCGCGGCGAGCACAGCGTCGCCCACGAACTGAAGCGCCCGTCGCGTGTACACCGGGTCTCCGAAGCGAGCGCGGAGGCGGGACATCGGGTCGAGTGTAATGCTGCTCCCTCATGATCGGTGACATTCTGGAACCACTGATCCAGGTGGCCACGAACTTCATCGACGCCGCTGGCCTCGCCGGTGTCTTCCTGCTGATGGCGCTCGAGAGCGCCTGCGTTCCCGTGCCAAGCGAGGCGATCATGCTGTTCGCCGGCTTCAACGTCTCCGAGGGCAATCTGACCCTGATCGGGATCGCCGCGGCCGGCGTGCTGGGCAATCTGGTCGGCTCGCTGATCGCCTACGGCGTGGGCTACTACGGCCGGATCGAGCTCCTGGAGCAAAACCGGCTGATCCACGTCAACCCGCGGCACCTGGAGTCCGCCGATCGGTGGTTCGCGCGACACGGGCCCGCGACCGTCTTCTTCGCGCGGATGATCCCGATCATCCGCACCTTCATCTCGCTGCCCGCCGGGGTGGCGCGAATGCCGATCGGAAGGTTTACGGCCTACACGGTGGCGGGCTGTGTCCCGTGGGTGTTGATGCTGGCGATCATCGGGCGGGAGGTCGGAGATCGCTGGGACCAGTGGAAGGGCTACCTCCACTACCTCGATTACGCGGTCCTCGCCGCGATCGCGATCGCAATCGTCTACCTGCTCATCCGGCGTCGCCGCGGGAGCGCCAAGTGGGAACCCGCCCCTCCGTCCTGACCGCGGATCCCCCCGGCGGCGCCCTGACGCCGTCCAGGGCGGCCGTGCTGGGCTGCGTCCAGGGCCCGGCCGAGTTGCTGCCGGTCTCGAGCTCCGCCCATCTCTCCCTCCTCCCGTGGCTCGCCGGCTGGCGATGGGACGAGATCGATCCCGAATCGAGGAAGAGCTTCGAGGTCGCGCTCCATGCGGGCGCCGCCGCCGCGCTCCTGATCGGACAACGGCGTGTCATCGGGGAGGAGCTTCGGTTGTTCGACGCCCGTCGTGCCGTCGTGGTCCTGCTCTCATTCGTGCCACCAGCATTGATCGGCTACCGGTTCGAACGCCAGATCGAGGGTCGCCTGGGCGGGCCTGGGACGACCGCGATCGGGCTGATCGTCGGGGCGCTCGCGATGGCGGTCGCCGATCGCCGGCCCCAGCGGCGCGGGCCCGGCGAGGCCACTGCCGTCGACGGCCTGGCCCTCGGCCTGGGACAGGCCGCCGCGCTGGCGCCCGGGATCTCGCGAAACGGCGCCACCCTCGCCGCGGCGCGCTGGCGGGGCTTCGACCGACAGCATGCCAACCTCCTGTCGCGCACCGTCGCCCTGCCCGTGATCGTGGGCGCCGCGCTCCTCAAGGGGGCTCGGCTTCGTCGTCGTGGCATCGCGCCCGGCGTCGCCGGCGCGCTGACCGCCGGGGTTGCCGCGTCGTTCGCCTCCACGCTCGCCTCGCAGAAGCTGATCTCGGTGGTCGAGCGCGATCGCGCCCTGTGGCCCTACGCCGCGTACCGGGCGGGGCTGGCCGCCGCGGTGCTCATAAAGCTCAGGCGGCAGGCACGTCGCCGACGCTCGGCGTCGACGGGTCGTGGCCCTGCCGTCCCGTCGAGCGACGGGACGGCTCCGCGGTTGATGGTTGAATCCGCTCCTTGACGGCCAGGGCGCCAGATGACCGGGAATCGGCCGTGGGCGCCTACGCTCGTGCGGGGGTGGACCAGACGGACGCGGGTGCCGCCGTGGAGGCCCTGGTCGCGAGCCTGCGAGCAATCGACACCGGCAGGCCATCCCGCGTCGTGCCGCTGGCGGGCCACTACGCCAGCGTCCTGCGGCTCGACGGGCGAGCCGGCCTGGCGCTCTCCACCGACACCGTCGGCACGAAGATGATTATCGCCGAGCGCCTCGGCCGATACGACACGATCGGGATCGACTGCGTGGCGATGAACGCCAACGACGTGATCTGCGTCGGCGCAGAGCCGATTGCGATGCTGGATTTCGTTCTCACCGAGAGAGCCGACCCCGAGATCTGCCGCGAGCTGGGGATCGGCCTCGCCAGAGGGGCTGAGCTCGCGGGGATCGAGATCCCCGGGGGCGAGATCGCCCAGGTCGGGGAGATCGTCTCCGGCCAGGAGCTCGGGGGGACGTGCGTGGGGTTGGTGGACCTCGACGCGATCGTCGCCGGCGCGGCGGTCGAGCCCGGCGACCCGGTGATCGGGCTGCCCTCCTCGGGCCTTCACTCGAACGGCTACACCCTCGCGCGAAGGGCGCTCGGCGAGCTCTCCCTGGACGATTCGAGGCTCGACCGCCCGCTCGGCGAGGTGCTGCTCGAGCCAACCGAGATCTACGTTCGAGCGGTCCTCGATCTGCTCTCCTCCCCGGTCGAGGTTCGCGGCCTCGTGCACATCACGGGGGACGGGGTGGACAACCTCTTGCGCCTTCAGGCCGAGTGCGGCTATGAGATCGACGACCCGCTCCCCGTCCCTCCGGTCTTCGAGCTGATCCAGGAGCTCGGGAACGTGTCCGGCTCCGAGATGGACGAGGTCTTCAACATGGGGTGCGGCTTCTGCTGTGTCGTCGCCGAAGCCGACGAACGCCCCGCCATGGAGCTCCTTCGCGCCCACTATCCGGGGGCGAGGCGAATCGGGCGCGCCACCGACCGATCGGGCGAGGTCGTGCGCCGGTAGCCTGGCGCGATGCGGATCGCGATCCTGATCTTCGACCGGCTCACCGCGCTCGACGCCGTCGGTCCCTATGAGGTCCTTTCCCGGCTTCCCGATGCCGAGCTGTCGTTCGTCGCCCCCGAGCGCGGGCCCCTGCGCACCGACACGGGGTCGATGCGCCTGCACGCCGATCTGGCGATCGCGGAGCTGCCGGATCCCGACCTGCTGCTCGTGCCCGGAGGTCCCGGAACCGCTGCCGTGATGGACGACGCCGCGGTGCTGGAGTGGCTGCGGCAAGCCCATCGAACGTCCGACTGGACGACCTCGGTCTGCACCGGCTCGTTGGTGCTCGGCGCGGCGGGGATCCTCCAGGGAAGGCGTGCCACGACTCACTGGGCGCACCTCGAGCGTCTGCGGGAGGCGGGCGCGGAGCCGGTGGACGAGCGCGTGGTCGAGGATGGCAAGCTGGTCACGGCGGCCGGCGTGTCGGCCGGGATCGACATGGCGCTCGGCCTGGCCGGGCGGATTGCCGGCGATCAGGCCGCCGAGGCGATCCAGCTCGGGATCGAGTACGAACCCCAGCCGCCGTTCGACTCGGGATCCCCGGCGAAGGCCTCCGCCGAGGTGGTCGAGCTGATCCGCAGCCGGATCGCCGAGCGCGTCTGATCCGCAGGCCTCGGGGCCTTGCCCGCCGCCCCGCCGTCACCGCCGAACGCCTAGGGCAGCTCCCATATGGTGCCGCCGCCCACCTCGACCGGTCGGAGCTTCCAGTCGCGCGCCTGAGCCCACAGCTCCGCCTCCAGCACGGGGCGCGGCTTGCCCGTCAGCTCCTCGAGCTCACACGTCGCGCAGCGGCCAAACCGCTCGACTGCCTCCACCGGCTCGGCAGAGCGTTCCTCGACGACCTCGGCGCCGGCCTCGATGGCGGCCCTCCGGTAGGCGTCGTAGGGCGCCCAGCCCCAGACACCGGATCGGCGCTCGTCCGCGGCCACGAACGCCGCTGAGGGAAAGCTGACCCGCCGATGGCGCTCCGTCACCTTGACCTTGCCGGACTCGATCGCATCGTGGGGCGGATCTCGGACCTCCTCGAGGTCGGCGGCGAACCCCTCGACGATCGCGTGCGAGGTCAGGTCGATGCGGAAGCGGGGAACATCCAGGCCCACCTCCCCCGCGGCGGCCACGAGCGCCTCGGCGTGATCGAGCTTTCGATGCTCGATCATCAGGCCCTCCCGAAGTCGGCGCAGGTATCGGTAGGCGGAGTCAGCGCCCTGCTCCGCGGCGGCCTTCACCGCCTGGCAGGCGGGATAAGTCGAGGCGATGGGGCTCCTCGTCCAAAGCCGAGGGTCGATCGGCATCCCGGTCTCGGCCCCGACATCGAGCCAATGGGCCATCAGATCCGCGAAGCAGTCCGAGCCGAAGCCGATCCGGCCCTCCTCGTCGCGATAATCAGGGCCATACTCTCGTGCCAGGCCCCCCATCACCCAGACGAAGCTGAGCTGATCGGAGAACTCCCACATCAGGCGCCGCAGCTTGGGCTCGTTGCCCCACGACCACGAGCAGGCCGGATCTGTGTAGTAGCGGACCTCTACGGGCATGGCCATGCAGGATGGCGCTCGTTCAAACCGGGATTGGGGTGAGTGTCGAAAATACTCACTGGATGGTCGACGAAGCGACAACCGGGCTAGCGGGAAGCCTTATCGGGACGGTTCTGTCTGGACGCTACCGGCTCGAGTCGAAGCTCGGAAGCGGCGGGATGTCGACGGTGTTCCTGGCCCGCGACGACACCTTGGAGCGATGGGTCGCGATCAAGGTCATGCACCGCGAGATCTCCGACCAGCCTGATCAGATCGAGCGGTTCCGCCGCGAGGCCCGTACGGTCGCCCAGCTCTCGCACCCCAACGTCGTCGCCGTGATCGACGCGGGAGAGGATGGTGGCTACCCCTACATCGTCCTCGAATACGTCGAGGGCGAGACCTTGAAGCAGCGGATCGACCGGCTCGGCCGCCTCCCCGTCGACGAGGCCGCCGCGTACGCGATCGAGATCGGCCGCGGCCTGGCGGCAGCGCACGCCCGGCGGATGGTCCACCGTGACGTCAAGCCCCAGAACGTGCTGATCGACTCGGAGGGACGGGCGAAGGTGACCGACTTCGGGATCGCTCGGACCCTAGAGGCCGACGGCCTGACCAAGACCGGTCGGGTGCTCGGAACAACCGACTACGTCGCGCCCGAGCAGGCGATGGGCCAGGGGGTCGACTCGCGATCGGACATCTACTCGCTCGGGGTCTTGCTCTACGAGATGCTGACCGGCGACGTCCCGTTCCAGGCCGAGACGGTCGTCGGGGTGGCGATGAAGCACGTCAACGAGCAGATGCCCGACGTGCAGGAGAACCGTCCCGAGATCTCATCGGCGCTCGCCGCCGTGGTTGAACGCGCGACCAGCAAGGCGGCGAAGAGCCGATACCCGGACATGTCTGCCTTCCTCGCCGACCTCGAGGGAGCGTTGGAGGTCGAGGTGGCGCGCTCCGGCAGCGCCCACGGGCAGGCCACCAGCGTCCTCGACGCGATGCCCGCGCGACGCAAGCTGCTGACCGCCCGCCGCGTCTCGGCCGCTGGGATCGTCGTCGTTCTGGCCGCGGTCACGGCGGCTCTGGTGATCGCGGCGCTCACCGGGGGCGGCGGCAAGCACACGCCGAACGCGGTGGCCTCGGGCGCAACGATCCCGCTTCAGCGTGCCCAGGCATTCGATCCCGACGGCGATCCTCCCAATGCCGAGCACAACGACGAGGCGAAATTCGCGATCGACTCCAACCCGGATACAAGCTGGAGCACCGAGACCTACCAAAACAGCCCGGCGATCACCGACTCAAAGCCGGGCGTCGGGCTCGTCGTCAGCACCAAGAAGCCGGTGACCGCCCGAACGCTGACCATCCAGGCGGCGGACGGCGGCTGGGACGGACGCATCTATGCATCGCTGACACCGCCGATGGTCGATTCAGGCGGCAACCCGACCGGAGAGCCGATCGGCTCGGTGAGCGCCGCCAACGCCGAGCAGACGATTCAGCTCAACGAAACCAAGGCGCGCTATTTCCTCATCTGGATCACCAGGGTCGCCCCCACTTACATCAGCGACGCTGGGGGGTACAACCTCGAAATCGACGAGGTCAACCTGAACAGTTAGAAGCTGTGCGAGCGCTCGGCCTCATGGCGCTCGAGCGCCAACCGGAGAAGCCTGTCGCAGAGCTCGGGATAGGGAATCCCGTCCGCCTCGAACAGCTTCGCGAACACGCTGGTCGACGTGAAGCCGGGGATCGTGTTGATCTCGTTGACGAGCACCTCACCGTCGGCCCGGACGAAGAAATCGCAGCGCGCCATCCCCGAGCCGCCGATCGCCCTGAAGACCGACGCGGCGAGCTCGCGGACCCGGGCGGTCTCCGTGGCGCCGATCCGCGCCGGAACGACGAGCTCCATCCCCCCCTGCTCGTACTTGGCCTCGTAGTCGTACCAATCCGCATCCGGCACAATCTCGCCCGGTGGCGAGACGAGCGGCTCGTCATTGCCCAGCACCGAGCATTCGACCTCCCTGCCGTCGCCGTGGGCCTCGACGATCACCCGCGGGTCGTGGCGGAGCGCGGCCTCGACCGCGCCCTCGAGGCCCTCGGCGAGGTCGGTCACGCGAGTGATCCCGACGCTCGATCCGAGGCGGGCGGGCTTCACCCACACGGGTACCCCCAGCGTCTGCGCCTCCTCCCGCCACCCCGCCGCGCCGGCTTCGCAAAACGCGACCTGGGGAACGCCGTGAAAGGCGAGCAGGCGCTTGCAGACCAGCTTGTCGATCGCCAGCGACGCGGCGAGGACCCCGGGGCCGACATACGGGACGTCGAGGCACTCGAGCATCCCCTGGACGGTCCCGTCCTCGCCGAACGGGCCGTGAAGGACCGGGAAGGCGACGTCGGAGTCGATCAGGCCGCCCGCCGCCCGGAAGGCGACCTCGGCGCCGGCGGCCAGCCAGCGGCCATCGCGCTCGATCACGACCTCGACCACCTCGTGCCCGGCGGAGCGCAGGCCCTCGGCGACCGACGCGCCCGAGGCAAGCGAGACCTCGTGCTCGCTCGACCGGCCACCGCTCAGCACCGCGACGCGCATCAGGGCGGGGTGGTGGACGTCGTGGAGGTCGTCGTGGAGGTGGTGGGCGGCGTCGTCAGCTTGCCGACGAAGACGGTCACGAACTCGCCGCGCGAAAGGCGGGTCCCGGCGCTCGGCGATTGGTCGAGCACCTGCCCGTCCCCGTTGGGGTCCGTGGTCGTCCGCTCGACGATCCGGACGTTGAGCCCCGCCGCCTTCAGGTCTCCCTTCGCCGCGTCCCGGGATTCGCCGACCACGTTCGGCACCACCGACGGAGCCGGCCCGTTCGAGACCACGACCGTCACCGTGGTGTGCTTGCTGACCGACGTGCCGGCGCTCGGGTCCTGGGCGATCACCTGGCCCGCCGGGGCGCCGGAGTCTCGGTTCTCGAAGTCGGGGATCAGCCCCGCGTCGCGGATCTGCGTGTCCGCGGCGTCCTGCTGGGAGCCGATCACGGACGGCACCAGCACCGCCTTCGGGCCACTCGAGACGTCCAGCTCGATCCCCTTGCCGCGCGCCAGCTCGCTGCCGGCGGCGGGGACCGTGCCGATCGCGAGCCCGGCCTTGACCGTCGACGACGGAATGCTCCGCGGCTTGGGCCGCAGCCCCTGGTCCCTGAGCGCCTTGATCGCCTGCTTCTTGGGTTGCCCGGCCACGTCCGGCACCACCACCGTCCCCAGGCCGCTCGAGACCGTGATCGTCACGGTCGAGCCTTTGTCGGCGCTGTGCCCGGCCAGGGGGTCCTGCTCCAGAACGGTCTGGCTCGGGGCGTCGTTCGGGACCGACCTGACCGCCACCTCGAACCCCGCGTCGCCGAGGGTCGCCTCGGCTTCGGCCTGCGTCTTGTTGATCACCGTAGGCACCAGGACCTTCTCGCCCTCCCAGGGCCGGATGATCAGCAAGAGCGCGGCGACGAGCGCGAGCAGCGCGGCCCCCAGGATCGCGATCCGCGCCGGGGTGAAGAACCCTCGTTCCTCCTCAGGGGTCTCCTCGTCGGTCGTCTCGGTCGGCGGGACCCCGGCCGCCGCGGCGACCGCCGCGTAGGAGGCCGTTCCGCCGAGCCCGCCCCCTGATGGGTCGAGCTCGGCGGAGTCGAGCGCCTGATCGAACTCCTCGGCCGAGGCGAAGCGATTCGCAGGGTCCTTGGCGAGCGCCTTGAGGACGACGGCGTCGAGGGCCCGTGACACCGCGGGGTTCAGCTCGCTCGGGGGCCGGGGACGCTCGGACACCTGCTTGAGCGCCACGGTGACCGGGGAGTCGCCCTCGAACGGGACGCGGGCCGTCAGGGCCTCGTAGAGCAGCACCCCGATCGAGTAGATGTCGGACGCGGCCGTCACCGGGAGGCCCTGCGCCTGCTCGGGCGAGAGGTACTGCGCGGTGCCGAGCACCGATCCGGTCTGGGTGATCTCCGAGGCGCCGGCGCGGGCGATCCCGAAGTCGGTCACCCGGGCGCGGCCCTCGGCGTCGACCAGCACGTTCTGGGGCTTCAGATCGCGATGCACGATCCCGTGGGCGTGCGCGTACTTGGCGCCGGCGAGGACCTGGCGGACGATCTCGACCGCCTCGCCGACCGACAGTCCGCGCTCGATCAGGTCCTTCAGCGACGCCCCCTCCACGTACTCCATCGCGATGTAGTGGGCCCCCTCGAAGGTCCCGCGGTCGAAGACGCCGACCACGTTCGGGTGCTGGAGGCCGGCAGCCGAGGACGCCTCGCGGCGGAACCGCTCCACGAACTGCTCGTCCTGCGCGAACCGGTCGTGGAGGAACTTGAGCGCGACCCGGCGGCCGAGCATCGTGTCCTCGGCGCACCATACGTCCGCCATGCCCCCCGAGCCGACCCGGCCGAGGAGCCGGTATCGCCCGTCGACCACGGTGTCCTGGGCTAGCTGCAAGGCGAATCCTCGAGTCGGGGGCGATCGAGCTCGGGGGCGATCACTTGAGGAGGCTCTCCATGACCTGGGTGGCCACCGGCCCGGCGACCTGGGCGCCGAAGCAGCCCTGGCAGCGTTCGATCGTCGCCGCCACCGCCACCTGCGGATTGTCCGCCGGCGCGAAGGCGATGAACCACGGCTGGTTGATGTGGTCCGCCGGGTTGCCGATCTCTGCCGTTCCCGTCTTGCCCGGGAACGGTTGCCCGTTCACCGTCAAGCCCGCGCCCGTGGCCTCCGGAGCGTGCGTCACGTTCAGCATCATTTGCTTCAACTCCGCCGCCGTCTGTGGGCTGATCGCGGTGGACTGGACCTTGGGCGTCAACTTGTCGGTGACCCGCCCGTCGGGATCGGTGACCTGCTGGACGACGGTCGGGCGCATCAGCTTGCCGCCGTTGGCGACCGTCGCGGCCACCTCCGCCATCTGAAGGGGCGTCGCGAGGTCCTGCCCCTCCGCCCCGCCCTGGCCGATCGCGACCCGCCCGACGTCGAACGCCGAGGTGACCAGGTGGCCGCTCGAGTTGTAGGCGCCGCTGGGCGCCATCTGCTCGTCCGGATAGTCGAGCTGGGGGTCCGAGTAGAAGCCGAAGCGCTTCATGTAGTTGACCATCGTCTGGGTCCCGAGCTGCTCGCCGACCTGTGCGAAGTAGGTGTTGACCGAAAACGTCAGCGCCGTGGTCATGTCGATGTTGCCGAACTGCTCGCCCCCCGCATTCGACAGGGGCAGACCGTCGATCGTCTGCGGCGACGCGCCGCTGAGAACGCTCGATGGCGTGAACCGGCCCGAGTCGAGCGCGGCGGCGGCGGTGACCACCTTCATGGTCGAGCCCGGGGGATAGGTACTCTGGGTCGCGCGGTTGACGATCGGCGCCCCGGAGCTCGGCTGCTCCAGCCGCTTGCGCACCTTGGGGTCCTCGAGCGAGCTCGGGTCGTAGCCCGGGACCGACGCCATCGCCTCGACCGCTCCGGTCGAGGGGTCGAGCGCAACCACCGCGCCGCCGTTCCCCGACGCTCCCGGGGTCGAGGCGATCGCGGACTGGAGCGCCTGCGTGGCGACGCGCTGAGCGTTCGCGTTGATCGTCAGGGTGAGGTTGTCCCCCTCCTGGGGGACGCCGCGGATCTGGTCGAGGATCGAGGTGAACTCGTTGCGCTCGCCGGCCAGCACGCCGTTCTCGGAGCGCTCGATCCCCGTCTGGCCGAGGTCGACGAAGCTGTATCCGACCGGGTTGCCGAACAGCGATCCCTGCGGGTAACTGCGCACGTACACGGGGTGCTTTCCGCCGCCGACCGGATGGCTCTGCGCGACGACCACTCCGTCGGCGGTCTTGACCAGGCCCCGCTTCACGGTCTGCTCGACGATCAGCGGGCGCCGGTTCTCGGGGTTGTCCTTGAGCGCATTCGCGTCGAAGACCGCCCAGTAGGACGTAAAGCCGATCAGGGCCGCGAACAGCAGCAGGAGCAGCCCGTAGAGGCGGACGATCGGGGTGTTCAAGCTGGGAGCGCCTCCAGGTCGGACTCGGGCTCCGGCGCGGGAGGGGGGCGTCGGGCGTCGTTTGAGATCATCAGCAGGAGGGCGAGCAGGATCATGTTGGCGATCACCGAGCTGCCGCCGAAGCTGATGAACGGGAGGGTGACGCCGGTGAGCGGGATCAGCCTCACGACCCCTCCGATGATCACCACGGCCTGGATCGCGAACACCGCCGTGAGCCCGGCGGCGAGAAGCTTCGAGAAGCCATCCCTCGCCATCACCGCCGTCTTCAGCCCGCGGGCGGTGATCAGGGCGTAGGTGGCGACCACGCCGGCGCCGCCGAACACCCCGAGGTCGCTGACGAGCACGGCGTAGATCTCGTCCGTGTGCGGCGCCGGGAGGATGCTGCCGCAATCGGGGAACGGCTGGGTACAGTGCGGCGCGAACGGACCGGGGAGCTTCAGGAGCGACTCACCGAGGCCCTGGCCGAACAACCCGCCGTCCGCCTGGGCGAACAGCGACTGTTGGATCTGTCCCGCGCCGACCGCCTTGCTGTGCCAGGGATCCAGCCAGATGTCCACGCGGTCGCCGACGTGGGCGATCGCGTGCTCCATCACCCACGCCCCGGCGAGAAAGAGGATCAACCCGACGACCACGTAGGAGAGCCGCGCCGTGGCCACGTAGAGCAGCGCGAGGAAGGCCCCGAAGAACATCAGCGAGCTGCCCAGGTCCCGGATCAGGAACAGCATCAGCATCGCGGAGCCCCATACGACCATCAGCGGCCCGAAGTGCTTGAGCGGCGGGATCGTCACCCCGGCGATCCGGCGTGCCGCGACCGTGAGGAGCTCCCGCTTCTCGCGCAGGTAGCTGGCCAGGAAGATGACGATGCAGATCTTCGCGATCTCCGCCGGCTGGAACGACAGGGGCCCGAGGTCGATCTGAAGGTATGCGCCGTTGACCTGGCCGGCGCTTCCCTGAAGCCGCGGCGCCATCAAGAGCAGGATGCCCAGGGTCGCGATCAGGTACCGGTAGCGCTCCAGGCTGTGGTAATCGCGGACCAAGAGGATCGTGGTCGCCAGGAGGACCGCCCCGCCGACGAAGATCGACGCCTGCTTCAGGGCCAGGCTGTCGTTGATCCGAAACAGCATCACGAGCCCGATCGCGGCGAGGAGCGCGCAGAGCGGGAACAGGTAAGGGTCCGCGTACGGCAGGCGCGCGCGGATGAACAGGTGGACCCCCAGGCAGACGGCGAGGAAGTAGCCGCCGTAGATCAGGCTCAGATCACCGATTCGGCTCGATTCGACGATGAACACGGCGGTGAAGCCCGCGGTGACCAGGATGGCGACCGGGACGAGCGCCACGAGCTCGCGGTTTCGCGCGCTCATCGCCCGGCGCCCTGGCCCGACCCGCCGCCGTTTCGCTTCTTTGCCCCGCGGCCGCCCCCGCTCCCGGCGCTCTTCGACCGTCCCTGCCCGCGCTGGCCCTTCTTGTGACGGTCCTTCTTCGAGCCCCCGTTCGCCTTCGAGCCCCCGTGAGCCGGGCCTCCACCACGGTGGCCGGGCCGGGCGCTGGAGGCCCGTTTCGCGGCGGCCGCCCGCTCGGCTGACGCCTGCAGATCCTTGACCAGCGAGACCGCGTCTGCGTGGAAGCGGAGCGTGTGGTTGACGGCGCTGTCGCGTCGATCGCTCGGAATCGAGCTGACCTGCACGGGGGCGGCGTAGACCTCGGAGTAGAGCTTCAGGTCGAGCGGGAGGTCGTAGGGAAGGCCCCGGTAGAGGGCCAGGCGGCCGCCTGAATCGCTGCCCAGGAAGTAGATCTGCCGGGCGCCCCAGACCGCCAGCACGGCGAGCCCGACGGTTAGGGCGATCGCGACGAGCACCTTGAGGGCGGCGCGGGGACGTGAGCGCCGAGGATGCTCGCGGCGCGGGGCAGCCGCCCCTCCGAGGGCGGCGCCCGGGCGGCGGGGTGCCGGCGATCGCACCCCCTCGGCGGTGAGGCCAGCCTCCTCAGCCGTCGGTCCGACCAGCGTCGCCCCGTCTCCTCGGTCCGCAGTCGCGGGGGCCCCGGCGAGGCGAAACGCCACCACCGTGATGTTGTCCCTTCCCCCGGCCTCGTTGGCCTGACGGACCAGGCGCTCGGTCGCGGCGTCTAGCGTGGGCGCGTCCCTGAGGACCGCGGCGATCTCGTCGTCGGACATCATCGTCGTCAGCCCATCCGAGCAGAGCAGGTAGACGTCGTCCGGGCGGGCTCGGTAGGTCATCGTGTCGACCTCCACCTCCTGCTCCGGCCCGAGCGCCCGGGTGATGATCGACCGCTGAGGATGGTCTTCGGCCTGCTCCTCGGTCAGCCTTCCCTGACGCCGAAGCTCCTCGACCAGCGAATGGTCGGAGGTCAAGAGCTTGAGCTCGGTGTCGCGAAACAGGTAGGCGCGGCTGTCGCCCACATGGGCCAGCCCGACCTCGTCGTCCTCGACCAGCGCCGCGGTCAGGGTCGTCCCCATCCCGGAGCGCGAGGCATCGGTCTGGGCGAGCCGGTGTATGCGCGTGTTTGCGGTCGTCGCGATCGAGCGCAGGTAGGCCTCGGGTGACTCGCCGCTTCGCTCGGCGGACTCGAACGACTCGGCGGCGAGCCGAGAGGCCACCTCGCCGGCCTGAGCACCCCCCATCCCGTCGGCCACCGCGAAGACCGGCGCGCGGGCGAAGTAGGAATCCTCATTGGCCTCGCGCTGGCGGCCCGTGTCCGAGCGTTGCGCCTGTTCGACGATCCTCAGCATCAGTCCTCGGGCACGTCGAGCTCGAAGCGGAACTCCGATCCCCCGATTCGCAGCTCGTCGAGGTCCTTCAGCTTCGCCTCCCCGTCGAGGCGCTCCCCGTTGAGGAGCGTCCCGTTGGTCGAGTTCATGTCCTCAACGTAATAGGTGGCCCCGCGGGAGTAGATGCGCGCATGTATCCCGGATGCGTAGCGGTCCTCAATTCGCACGTCCGCGTCTGGCGAGCGCCCGATCGACAGCCCGCCGAACAGGTCGAAGCGCTCCCCCGCGTCGAGTCCTCCGCCGGCAGTGGCGACCAGCCAGGCGTCGGTGGCCGCGGCGCGGCCACCGGGTCCGATCGGGTGGATCCCGGTCGCCTCCGGCGCCGGCGCGGTGGTTCGGCGGAGCTCCCGAAACGCGGACTGGGCGACCCAGAACAGGAACAGGTACAAGACGGCGAGGAAGCCGAACTTGAGCGCTACCGCGATCGGCTCGGTATCCATCGGCGGTTACTGCTCGATGTCGAAGGTGAACCTGGTCGTCCCGAGGGTGACCTCATCCCCGGGCGAGAGCCGGGACCGGTCGACTTGGCGGTCGTTGACCTTGATCCCGTTGGTCGAGGAGAGGTCGACGACCTGCCAGTCCCCGGTCTGTCCGCGGCGAAGCTCGGCGTGTCGTCGCGAGACGTTGGGGTCGGAGAGCACGCAGTCGCAATCGCGGGAGCGTCCCAGGACAGCGATCGGGCCGTCGAGCACGTAGCGCCGGTCGTCCAACGTGACGATCGCCTTGGTGCCCACCAGCTTTCCCTCCGGCCGGCGGCGCTCGCGGCGGGTCTGCTTCGGCGGCGCGGTGTAGACCATCGTGTGTCCCTGCTCGCCCTGAGAGGGCTCCTCGCCCTGGCGTGCCGGGGGCTTGACGAGCCGCGTCTGGATCCCGAACTCTCCGAGCCGGAGCCGCTCGTCGGTCTCGAGGTCCACCTTGGGGCGGGTGAGAAGCGCATAGTCGTGGCGGCGGGCGTGCTCGAGCAGATACCCGGACAGCTCCTGCTCCAGCGAGCGCTCATAGCCCTCGAGGCGCCGCCGATCCTCGCCTGAGAGCCAGACCGTGTACTGGTTCGGCACGTACACTCGGGCGACCGACGCGGTTCGATGCGCATCCATCTCCTTGGCCAGCTTGCGGGCGATCTCGACCGGCTGCACCTGCGAGGAGAAGGCTCGGCTGAACACCCCCTCGACGAGGTTCTCTATCCGCTGCTCCAGGTTTCGCAGAACGCTGATCTGAGGACCCTCCGTGGTGGGGACCGTAGGCGGCGGGGGGGGCTCCCTGCCGCGACCGGGGGCCAATCCTAAGTGGTCGCCGCCGAAAAGTTCGCGCGCGAGCGCACCACTGCAGCCCGCGGCTCAGGGACCCGAGATCGCCGTGTCGGCGCCCCCGCCGCTGCTTCGAAAGGGAAGGCGAAGCTCGGGGATCGGAGCCATGCGCGGCGCGCGCCGGGGCACCCGACCGCGAGAGTCCGCGATCACGACCGCGACCGCGCCGATCGCGACAAGGGCGGGCCGGCCCGACAGGCTGCCGTCGGCGACGACCCGAAGGCTCGCCTCGAGCCCCGCCGACCAGACAAGCGCGCCGAGCAGGGCCAACGCGATGTGGGGGGCCTTCAGGATGAGCCCCAAGAGCACCGACGCGAGTGCGAACACGGCGAGGCCCAAGAGCGCCTGCGGGTCCATGAGCGGCGCCAGAACGGTGCTGGTGGCGGTCGCGGTCGAGCGGCTCCAGCCAGCCGGCGCGGCCGTGGCCAATCCGAGCCGTGATCCGACCCCCACCGCGCATGCGGCTACCACCAGCCAGCACCAGCCGAGCGCACCCAGCACCGCCCGCTCGATCGTGGTGCCCCGAGATCCCGCAAGCGCCGGATAGAGAGCTGCCGAGGAGAGGGCGCCGAGCAGCGGGGCGACGGCGGGGACCGCGGCCCACGGAAGCCTGGTGGCGACCAGGATCGCCGGCGCGCTCAGGACGCCCAGGATCAGGGCGAGGCCGGGGCGACCGGCGGCCGCCGAGATCGCCGCCACCGTCACACCCCACAGGCATAGCGCCAGGAGCTGGGGGACCCGTAGCGCGCCTCGTGGCTTCGCCGGTCGCTCCTCCTCGCCCGGGGACGGCACCGCGACCCCGTCCTCGAGGGCCCCGATCACGCCCTCGAGGTCGGCTCGAAGCTCGGCCAGCGACGGGCGCATCGCCGGGTCGGGGTCGAGGCAGGCGTCGATTCCGTCGGCGAGGCGGTCGGGAAGGTCGGGGCGGTACTCGCGCAGGTCGGCCAACGGGCTTCCGATCTCGCGCGCCGTCTCGACCGGCGTCGGGCGAGCGACCGGGTTGACGCCCGCCCAGCACTCATACAGCGTCAAGGCCAGCGAGTAGACGTCGGCCGCCTCGTCGGCGGCCTCGCCATCCGCCTGCTCGGGGGCCATGTAGGCCAACGTGCCGACCACCTCGCCGGTCGCGGTCAGCGCCGGGGCCCCGGCGAGCGACGCGATCCCGAAGTCCATCAGCTTGGCCCGCCGCCCCGCCCCCGAGTCGACTTGGACGATGACGTTATGGGGCTTGACGTCTCGATGGATCACGCCGCGTGCGTGCGCGTGCATGAGCGCCGCGCAGATGTCGGCCCCGAACCCGGCCACCTCGCGATCGGAGAGATCGCCGGACTCGGCCAGGTCGGCGAGGGTGGCGCCGTCGACCAGCTCGCTGACCAGCAGCGCGCACCCGCGCTCGGACCCGAGCTCGTAAAGGGTCACGATGCCGGGATGGTTGAGGCGCGCGGCTGCCTGGGCCTCGCGCAGGATGCGGTCCGCGTCCGCGGCGGGGATCTCCTTGACCGCCACCTGGCGCTGGAGGCGCTCGTCGAACGCCCGGTACACCGTGCCCATCCCCCCCGAGCCGACTCGCTCGAGGATCCGGAAACGCTCCATGACCAGATCGCCCACCATCTCCGAATTCAGCTTCGCCGCAGGCGGTTCGTACCCTGCCCGCCGCGCCCGAGATCCTCGACGCCGGGCCGACGCGCCCGGCGCAGGGGTCATACTCTCGGCGTTGAAGGCACCCAACAGGGGTCAGCTTTGGCATTCGGAGACGAGGACGAACCGCTAGCGGAGTCGGGCGGGGGCCCGCCCTCCCGCCGCGTGCCCGATCGACAGCGGCAGATCATGGCCCGGCGCGCGATCGGCGTCGGCGTGCTGGTCATCGTCCTGATCCTGGTCGTCCTGGGCATTCGGGGGTGCCTCAACGCCCGCAAGCAGCGAAGCTACGAGAACTACGCCTCCGACCTGACGGCGATCGCCACTCAGTCGAACCAGCTCACCAAGGACTTCTTCGGGCGCCTGAGCGACCCGGGCGGCCTCTCGCCGCTCAGCTTCGAGGCCCAGATCGCGGCGGATCGGGGGACGGCGGAGAGCCTCGATGAGCGCGTCCACGCCCTCGACACCCCCGGGGGCCTCGACGACGCCCAGAACCAGCTCAACCAGTCATTCGACCTGCGCCGTGACGCCCTGACCGGCATCTCGGACCAGATGAAGGCGGCGCTCGGCGATCCGGGGCCCGACCGGACCAAGGCGGTCAACTCGATCGCCGGCTACATGCAGTACTTCCTGGCCAGCGACGTCCTCTACGGGCTGGCCGAGGGACAGATCAACACCGAGCTCGCCAACCAGGACATCAACGCGACGGTCCCCGACAGCATCTCCATGGTCGACCCGCAGCGCTGGCTCGACCCGCTTCAAGTGTCGACCGCCCTGGCCGCCGTGTCGGCGGGCAAGGCGACCAGCGGAAGCCACGGGCTCGCCCTGCTTCAGACGACCGTCAAGCCCGGCGACACGACGCTCAACCCGAACACGCCGGCGACGATCACCGGCAGCGGGCGACCGGAGCTCGACGTGCAGGTGCAGAACCAGGGCACCGCCGACGAGAGCGCGGTGGCGGTCAGCTTCCAGCTCACCGGCGGCGCGCAGACGATCACCGGCAGCTCCACGATCCCGCGCCTCACCGCCGGGTCGATCCAGACCGCGTCGATTCCCGTCCGGCCCGCCCCCGACAAGAACACCGAGCTGACCCTCGAGGTGACCGTCGAGCCCGTCCCCGGCGAACGGATCACCACCAACAACCGCTCGACCTACACGGTCACGTTCCGCTAGCCGGCCGGTGGGCATGCGGACCGAGCCAGGGCCGGCGACGAACCCCGAGGTCCATATCCGCCCGGCGTGCCCTCGATGATTCGATCGTGAGCGTACGGGTCGCGTTCCTGGGGCCGGCGGGCACGTTCTCGGACGACGCCCTGCGCGCGGCGGCCCGAGGCAAGGAGATCGAGGCTCGCCCGGCGCCGACCGTGTACGACGCGATTCGCGCCGTGGGGGAAGGCGATGTCGACCGCGCGCTGGTGCCGTTCGAGAACTCGATCGAGGGCTCGGTCCGCTCGGCCCTCGACACGCTCGCCTTCGAGGGCTTTCCGGTCACGATCTCGGGGGAGCACGACCACCCGATCCACAGCAGCCTGATCGCCCGCGAGCGGCTTCCGCTGAAGAGGATCGAGTCCGTCATCTCGCACCCACAGGCGAGCGCTCAATGCGCGCGGTTCATCCGCGAGGAGCTCCCCGCCGCCGTGGTGCGCGCGGCATCCAGCACTGCCGAGGCTGTCCGGGAGGTGTCCTCGAGCTCCGAGCCTTGGGCCGCCCTGGGCACCGGGTCGGCCGCGGAGATCTACGGGTGCGTTGTGCTGCGCGAGGGAGTCGAGGACAGCCCCGACAACGTGACCCGCTTCGTCTGGATCGCCCCGGAGGGGACCCGCGCGACGGGCGCCGGCGCGTGGCGGACGACCTTGGTCTTCTCGGAGCTCGGGGCCGATCACCCCGGCGCGCTCGTGGAGGCGCTGACGGCGTTCTCGAGCCGCGCCGTGAACCTGACTCGGATCGAGTCGCGCCCGCGTCGCAGCGGGCTGGGCAGCTACATGTTCTTCCTCGACCTCGACGGAGCGGCCAACGACCCGACGGTAGCTGAGGCGATCGAGGCGCTGCGAGAGGAGGCCGAGTCTGTTCGCGTCCTCGGGACCTACCCGATCGTGGCGGAGGGCATCCCGGGGACCTAGACGGCTGATCCCAATCCCCCGCACGCCCGAATGCCGCCTGGATGCCTTCGGCGGCGGTTCACCGCGCCCGGGCGTCGCGCTATCGGGCCGGGCGCCCGAGGTCGCCGTCTACAATCGTGGCTGCTATGGACACGGCGGCCGACCCTCATGTGGGGATGCGACGGGCCAGGGCGCCGGAGCCGCGGGGGACATCGCAGGCCGCCGGAGACGGTGTCAACGGGCACCAGCCGCGTCGCGGGGTCGGGAGCAGGGTGCTGGTCTTGAACGCCAGCTACGAGCCGATCAACGTGTGCAACATTCGCCGCGCCGCCGTCCTGGTGCTGAAGGAGCGAGCCGAGATCCTCGAGCTCGGCGAGGGCGCCCTGCGCTCCGAGCGGCTGGTATTCCAGCGTCCCTGCGTGATCCGGCTGATCCGCTACGTCAGGGTGCCTCGCGACGTCCACCGGCGCAAGATCACGCGCAAGGCCGTCCTCGCGCGGGATGCGTGGACGTGCCAGTACTGCGGGCACCAATCCGGCGGGCTGACGGTCGATCACGTGATCCCCCGCAGTCGAGGCGGCCGCTCGGTGTGGGAGAACATCGTCGCCTCGTGCGCCCCGTGTAACCGAAAGAAGGGCAACCTGACCCCGCGCGAGGCGCGAATGCATCCGCGAAACCACCCCCGGCCCCCGGGCCCGACGGTGTTCATCCGGCTCTCGAGCCCGCGGATACCCGTCGCCTGGAAGCCCTACCTCGTCGCGGCGTAACGCTTCGTGGACGCAACGCTGTCCCGGGGGCGGCCCCGGACGGGTTATCGCCGAACAGCAGCAGGAGCCCGCCCACGGTGACGTGAAAGCGCGGGGCCGCCCCGACGAATCGAGGCGGCCCCGGCTCAAGGTGCGGCTGGGAACGAGGTGGGGATTGCCTGGCGGGGCGGGACATGCTCCCCGCCTCCCCCTCTCGCCGGTGCCCGGGTTGGATTCCGCCGGGCGGCCCGCACGGCCTACCTAGCGGCCCTGCACCTCCGGTGTCCCGAGAAACATGTGATTCAAGTTAGGACCACCTCCTTTCTCCGGTAGAGCCATTGAAGCAAATCGGCAAGTCGGGTTGTACGCTCCGCCGAAGCCGCTGGGCTCGCGCTCAGAGCCGGCCCCGAGCCTTCGCGAAGCGCTCGGCGAACTCAATCGACCGGCGATTGCGAGCCAGCCTCGCCGCCGTCCCCGGGAACAGCGCGTACAGCCAGGTCAATCCGCGGACGGCCGGCCCCGCCGCGATCACCTCGGCGGGGTTCCGCCGCAGCGCCCGGACGACCGCCTCGCCGACTCGTTCCGGAGGCAGGGTCCGAACCGGGTTGGGCCCCTCGATCTGATCCTCAATCCGCGCGTACATCCCCACCCGGCTGATGAACACCGGGCAGATCACGGTGAACCCGACCGGCTCCGATCCGTGCTCGGCCCGCAGCGCATGCGTGAACCCCACCACGCCGTGCTTGGTGGCCGAGTAGGAGGCCAGATAGGGCGACGGCGCCTTGCCGGCGAGCGACGCGATGTTGACCACGTGGCCGCGGCGGCGCTCGATCATCCCCGGGAGCACCAAGCGCGTCAGGTCCATCACGGCGAGCAGGTTGACGGCGACGATCGCCTCGAGCTCGGCCTCGTTCGTCCCGGTGAACGGGCCTCCGAACTCGATCCCGGCGTTGTTGACGACGACGTCGACCGGGCCGAGGGCCTCGGCCGCCCATTCGGCGAGCCGCGTGCGGTCCGCGGCCTCGGTCAGGTCGGCCGGCTCGTGCTCGACCCGGACGCCCGTGGGGGCGAGCTCGCTCGCCAGCGCCGCGAGGGATCCTTCGGCGAGATCTGTCAACGCGAGGTTGACGCCCTCGGCGGCCAGCGCCCGAGCGATGTACTCGCCGAGCCCGCCACCCGCTCCCGTAACCAGGGCGTTTCGATCGCGGAGCCGGTCCACGCCCGAAACCCTATCCGCGGGTCGGCCGTCGCTCAGCCGGGCCCGTCGTCTGACGTCGCCGGCGAGGAGGGCTCGGCCGGCTTGGCGCCGTCGGCGGCCGCCTCGGCGACCTCCTCGACCTCCTCGGCGACCGAGGCCCCCGACTCGACCACCAGCGCGACGGCGCTCACACGGTCGTCCTCCTTCATGTTCATCACCCGTACGCCCTGGGTCGCACGACCCATCTGCGAGATCCCGCCCGCGTTGGTCCGCTGCACCATCCCGTTCACGGAGATGAACAGCAGGTCCTGGTGCTCGCGAACGATCAAGGCCCCCGCGAGCCCGCCCTTCTTGGCGGTCAGCTTCGCCGTCAGGACGCCCTTGGTGCCGCGCCCCTTGACGGGGTACTCGGACACCGCGGTGCGCTTGCCGTAGCCATTCTCGGTGACCACGAAGAGCTCCGAGTCGTCCCTCGCGACGTCCATCGCGAGGACTCGGTTCGGCTGGCCGTCGACCTTCCCGGCCACGTTCATCCCCTTGACGCCCGACGTGTCGCGGCCCATCGGGCGGACCGCCGACTCGCTGAACCTCGACGCGTTGCCGGACTTCGAGACCAGCAGCAGATCGTCGCTGCCCGAGGTGAGTCGCACCTGGACGAGCTCGTCGCCGTCGCGGACCTTGATCGCGATGATCCCGTCAGCGCGGATCGGGGTGTTGTAGGCCACGAACTCCGTCTTCTTGACGAGTCCCTTCGCGGTGGCGAAGACGAGGTACTTGTCCTCCTTGAAGTCACGGGTCGGAATCACCGCCATCACCTTCTCGCCCTCCCGCAGCGGGAGCACGTTGACGAGCGCCTTGCCCTTCGAGGTGCGCGAGCCCTCCGGCAGCTCGTAGACCTTCAGCCGATAGACCTTGCCCCGATTGGTGAAGAACAGCAGGTAATCGTGTGTCGAGCAGATGTGGAGATGCTCGATGTAGTCGCCCTCCTTCATGTCCATGCCCATCACGCCGATCCCGCCCCGGCGCTGCTGCCGGTAGGTCGCCAGCGGAAGCCGCTTGACGTATCCGGAGTGGGTGATCGAGATCACCATCTGCTGGTCGGCGATCATGTCCTCGATGTCGACGTCGCCCTCGAAGTGGACGATCTCGGTGCGGCGCTCGTCGCCGTAGCGGTCGGTCAGCTCGTCCAGCTCCTCGACGATCATGCCGTCGATGCGAGCGGGTTCGCCGAGGACCTCCCGCAGCTCCTTGATCGTCTTCACCAGCTCCCCGTGCTCTGATCGGACCTTGCCGGACTCGAGCGCGGTGAGGCGCTGGAGCCGCATGTCGAGGATCGCCTGGGCCTGCTCGTCGGAGAGATCGAACTTCTCGATCAGCCCCCCGCGAGCCGCGTCGGGGTCGTCCGATCCGCGGATCAGCGCGATCACGGCGTCGAGGTTGTCGAGCGCGATCAGGAGCCCCTCGAGGATGTGGGCCCGGGCCTCGGCCTTGCGCAGCTGGAACTGGGTCCGCTTGGTCACCACCTCGCGCTGGTGGCCGACATAGGTCTCGACCAGCTCCTTGAGGCTCAGCGTGCGCGGCACCCCGTCGACCAGGGCGACCATGTTGACCCCGAACGTGGTCTGCATCTGGGTGTGCTTGTGGAGCTGGCTGAGGACCACCTTCACGGGATCGCCCCCGCGCTTCAGCTCGATGACGAGGCGCATACCGGAGCGGTCGGACTCGTCGCGCAGGTCCGAGATCCCGGTGATCTTCTTCTCCCGGACGAGGTCGGCGATCTTGGTGATCAGCCCGCCGTCGCCGCCCTTCTTGACCATGAACGGGAGCTCGGAGACGATGATCGCCTCCTTGCCGCCACGCAGCGGCTCGACGTGGGCGCGGGCGCGGATCTTGAGGCTCCCGCGCCCGGACGCGTAGGCGTCGCGGATGCCCTCCATGCTCATCTGGCCGCCGCCGGGGAAGTCCGGCCCCTTGACGTGCTTCATCAGCGCCCCGAGGTCGACCTCGGGGTTGTCGACATAGGCCTTGACCGCGCCAACCGCCTCACGGATGTTGTGCGGTGGGATGTTGGTGGCCATTCCGACCGCGATCCCCGACGAGCCGTTGACGAGCAGGTTCGGGAACCTCGCCGGAAGCACGAGGGGCTCCATCGCCGTCTCGTCGTAGTTGGGCACGAAGTCCACCGTCTCGGACTCGATGTCCCTAAGCATCTCGGTGCTGATCCGGGCCAGCCTCGCCTCGGTGTACCGCATGGCCGCCGCCGGGTCGTCGTCGATCGAGCCGAAGTTCCCCTGCCCGTCGACCAGCGGGTATCGCAGGGAGAACTCCTGCGCCATCCGGACCAGCGTGTCGTAGATCGCGCTGTCGCCGTGCGGGTGGTACTTGCCCATCACCTCGCCGACGATGAAGGCGCACTTTCGGTACGGGCGGTTCGGCTGGAGCCCCAGGTCGTGCATCGCGTAGAGCACCCGACGGTGAACCGGCTTCAGCCCGTCGCGAACGTCGGGCAGGGCCCGCCCCACGATCACGCTCATCGCGTAATCGAGGTACGACGACCGCATCTCCTGAGTGAGCTCCCGCTCCTCGATCCGCCCGGTCAGCGCGTCAAGTCCCCCGGCCTCCATCAAATGACTCCGGCGGCTGCTCGTCTGCGACTCCGCTGCCGCCGGGTTGCGACGCGGACGGTGTGGGGAATCAAATGCAAATCGGTCGTCAACCGAACGGGTCCGAAAACCGAGCAGATTCGGTGACCCAGGGAGGCGGACGACGAGCGGCCGCGAAAACCGAGCAGGTCGGTCGACGCAGGGAGATCGACGAAGCGAGCGTAGTCAGACCTACGTGAGCGAGACGCCCCACCGAGTCGGTCGAGATGCGCCGGTTTGCAGCGGCCGCGCTCAGACATCAAGGAAGCGGACCTCTTTCGCGTGCTTCTCAATGAACCGCTTCCGCGGCTCAACCTTGTCGCCCATCAGCTCGCTGAAGATCCGCTCCACCGCGGCGGCGTCCTCGATCGTCACCCGTTGGAGCGTTCGGCTCGACGGATCCATGGTCGTCTGCCGCAGCTGCTCGGCGTTCATCTCGCCGAGGCCCTTGAAGCGCTGCAGGGGGACCCCGTCCTTGGCCAGGTCGACGACCGCCTGTCGCAGCAGGCCGAAGGAGTCCGCGCCCCGCCGCTTCTTGCCGAGCGTGAGGGCGAAGGGCGGGCGGCCGACCTGCTTCAGAAGCTCGGCGTGGACCTCGACCAGCTTGCGGTAGTCGGTCGAGCCGAGCAGCTCGCCGGAAAGCCGGTGCGTGCGAGCGAGGCCGGAGGCCCGGTGGATCGCCTTGACCACCAACTCGTCCGATGAGCCGCTGACGAGCTCGGTCTCGAACGGCTCCTCCTCGGGGTCCTCGGCCTCGATCAGCTTGCGGACGGCGCCGATCGTCGCCACCCCGGCATCGAGGATCTGCGACTCGGCGAGGAAGGCGACCAGCTCGTGGCCGAACTCGGCCTGGAGGGAGTCGGCCCAACCCTCGTACTCCTTGTGGCGCCGGTTGAAGCGCTGCCAGCGCGATGCCGACAGCTTGTGATTGCTGCCTTCGGCGTCGGTGATCTCATACTCGTCGAGGCGATCGCGGAGCAGCACCTCCTCGAGCTCGGACTCGCGCTCGACGTATGTCTCCTGGCGTCCGCTCCTGACCCGGTAGAGCGGCGGCTTGGCTATGTACACGTAGCCCGCGTCGATCAGCTCCGGCATCTGGCGGTAGAGGAAGGTCAGGACCAGGGTCCGGATGTGGGCGCCGTCGACGTCGGCATCCGTCATCACGATCAGCTTGTGGTATCGGGCGTCGTCGAGCTTGAACTCGTCGTGGACCCCGGTGCCGACCGCGGTGATCAGCGCCTGGATCTCCTGGTTCGAGAGCACCTTGTCGATCCGGCTCTTCTCGACGTTGATGATCTTCCCCCGGAGCGGCAGGACCGCCTGCGTGGAGCGCTCACGACCCTGCTTCGCCGAGCCACCGGCGGAGTCGCCCTCGACGATGAACAGCTCGGCCACGGCCGGGTCCTTGACCGTGCAGTCGGCGAGCTTGCCCGGCAGGGTCGAGTTCTCGAGCGCCGACTTTCGGCGGGTCAGGTCGCGGGCCTTGCGGGCGGCCTCGCGGGCGCGAGCGGCGTCGACCGCCTTCTGAAGGATGCGGCGCCCCTCGCCCGGGTTCTCCTCGAGGAACTCGCCGAGCTTCCGGTTCACCGTCTCCTTGACCAGGCCCTCCACCGGGGGGTTCCCGAGCTTGGTCTTCGTCTGACCCTCGAACTGGGGATCGCGCAGCTTGACCGAGATCACCGCGGTCAGCCCCTCCCGCACGTCCTCGCCGCTCAGGTTGTCGTCCTTCTCCTTCAGCAGCCCCTTCTCGCGCGCGTACGCGTTCAAGGTCCGGGTCAGCGCCGAGCGAAAGCCGGACAGGTGCGATCCGCCCTCGTGGGTGTTGATGTTGTTAGCGAAGCTGAACACCGACTCCTGGTATGAGGAGTTCCACTGCATCGCCACCTCGACCTGTCCCTCGTCGGCGTTGCTGTCGAAGTAGACGGTCTTGCGGTGGAGCGCGTCCTTGTTCTCGTTCAGGTGCGCGACGAAGTCGACGATGCCGCCCTTGTACTGGAAGGTCTCCTTCTGGCCGGCGCCGCGCTCGTCGATCAGCTCGATCCGCAGGTTGCGGGTCAGGAACGCGGTCTCGCGCAGACGCTCCGAGAGAGTCTGAAAGTCGAGCACGAGGTCCTCGAAGACGTCGTCGTCGGGCAAGAAGGTGATCGACGTCCCCGTGCCGCCGGCCTTGCCGCCCTGCGAGAGCTCGCTGCGCGGCTCGCCCCGCTCGTAGTCCTGGGACCAGACACTGCCGTCGCGGGATACCTCCAGATGCAGCCGCTCCGACAGCGCGTTGACGACCGAGACGCCGACGCCGTGCAAACCGCCCGACACCTTGTATCCCCCGCCGTCGCCGAACTTGCCGCCGGCGTGAAGGGTCGTCATCACCACCTCGGCCGCGGGCCGCTTCTCCTTCTCGTGCTCCTCGACCGGGATCCCGCGCCCGTCGTCGACCACGCTGACCGAGTTGTCCGGATGAAGGGTGACCGTGACCTGGCTGCAGAACCCGGCGATCGCCTCGTCCACCGAGTTGTCCACTACCTCGTACACCAGGTGATGGAGGCCCCGTGGGCCCGTCGACCCGATGTACATGCCCGGGCGCTTTCTAACCGCCTCGAGTCCCTCCAGGACGGTGATGTCCTTGGCGCTGTAGCCGTCGCTCGCCGCCCGGCCCTTGGTGCCGGCCCGCGCCGCCTTGCCCGTGCCCTTCGCCGGCGCGGCCTTGCTGTCGCTGCCGTCGGTCTGCGCCTTGCTGGCCTTGCTGGCCACTCAGTCCTTTCCGCTCGCTGGCGTCATGAGAAACCCCGACCGCCCGGTGTGCCGCAAACGGCGCGGCCTCGGCGGTTCGGGGCCTCGAATAAACCTATTGCAAGGATACCAGCAAAGCCCCCCGGAAAACATACGCCTTAGTCAATAATTGCCTGCAAATCACGATTAAAAGCGTTCCTGGAGCCGAGCCGTGAACCGAAGCTCGGCGACGACCGGGGGATCGCCGTCGTGTTCACCGCTCTCAAGCGCCGCGTTGACCGCATCCAGGAGCTCGATCTGGAGCAGGTCGAGCTCCTGGGCCCAGGTCGCCGATCGGCACCCGACGGTCACGATTCCGTCGCGCTCGGCAATCGGCTGGGCCTCGGCGGCGACCGCTTCTCCCACCGCTGGGGCCCAGACGCCCTGCACCGCGGCGAGGAGCGTCTTCGGCTCGGTTCGGCGGCGCACGCCGCGAAGCGCCGCGCCCAGCGAGCGTGGCGTGGATCGGCCGCTCATGCAGCGAGCGGTGCCGCAGGGACGGTGGCCGCGACCGGCGTGCCTCGCGACCGGCTCGCCGTCCCCGCACGCAGCTCGAGCTCGACCCGCTCGCAGCTCACCGGAAGCTGGTCCCGCTCGGTCGCGGTGAGGAGGGCCTGCCCTCCTCCCTCGCGCAGCCTCTGCGCCAACAGCTCTCGACGCTTCGGATCGAGCTCGCTCATCACGTCGTCGAGGAGCATCAGCGGTGGGGCACGTCGTGCCTCGAGCAAAGCTCGGCGCTCGGCGAACAGCAGGGCCAGCATCGCCACGCGCTGCTGGCCCTGCGACCCGAAGCGCCGCAGCGAGCGTCCGCCGAGCGAGATCTCAAGCTCGTCGAGATGGGGACCGTGAGTCGTATGGCCACGACCGAGATCGCCTTCGCGACGCGAGCGGAACTCGGCGGCCAATCCGGCGGGGTCGAGTGCCTCGGTACGGGGGCGGTACGCGATCCGGGCCGCGCCGGGAAGGCCCAGATCGGCAGCGGCAGCCGCAAACTCCGGGGCCAGCGCCCCGACCGCATCGCTGCGCGCGGCGGCGAGCTCGACCCCCGCCCGGGCGAGCTCCAAATCCCACGCGTCGAGGGAATCGGCCGCTGCGGCACCGGCTCGCACCCGTCCGAGCAGGGCGTTTCGCTGCGCCAGCACCCGCCCGTACGCGGCTCTCAGGTGCCCTCGCGCCGGCCGAAGCGCCGTGAGGAGCGCGTCGAGGTGGCCACGCCTTCCGGATGGCGGGCCCTTCAAGACGCCCAGGCGGTCGGGGATGAAGATCGCGAGTGCCGGGCGGGCGCTCTGGTGGGCAACCGATGCCGGTTTGCCGTCCAACAGGTGTCGCCGCTCGCCGTCGCGAGCCAGCGACCACAGAAAGCCGCGACGCTCGGCGCCCTCGTTGACCTCCACCTCCACCCGCGCCAGCCGCTGGTCGAAGGCCACCATCTCGCGCTCGTTTCGCGTCCGGCACGAGTGGCCCGACAGCGCTACGCAGACTGCCTCCAGCAGGTTCGTCTTGCCGGCTCCGTTGACGCCCCAGAGGAGGGTCAGTCCCTCACCGAGGTCGACCTCCTGGTCGCTCAGGTTGCGGAATCCGAGCACGGACGCGCTGCCGACGGACATGCCTGACGTCCGAGCGCCGCGCGGCTCCACGGGCGCTGCCCGGGGCACGACTAGGCGTTGAGCCGAATCGGCATCACGAGGTAGCTGAAGTCCTCGCGGTCGACCGGCTCGAGCAGGCCGGGCCGAAGCGGCGAGCTCAGCTTGATCACCAGGTCCTCGGTGTCGATGCTCTCGAGCCCCTCGACCAGGAACTGGGGATTGAAGGCGATCTCGAGGGGCTCACCGGAATAGGGCGCCGGCAGAGACTCGCTCGCATCGCCCACCTCGGGCGTCTCCGCGGCGATCGTGAGCTCACTCTCCGCGAACGCGAAGCGGAGCGGAGCGTTTCGCTGCGCGAGCTGGCTGATCCGCTTTGCGACCTCGAGGAGCTCAGCTCGCGCCAGCTTCACCTCGTGCTCGAACGACTCCGGAATCAGCTGGCGCCAACTCGGGAATTGGCCCTCGATCAGGCGTGAGAAGAGGACCACCGGACCGACCGAGAAGACGGCCTGGTTTCGGGCCAGGGACATGGAGACGGTCTCCGTGCCCTGCTGCGAGATCACCCGGGCGAGCTCGCGCAGCGCCCGGGCGGGGACGTTTGCCTCGATCGACGTCGACACCGGCGCGCCGAGGTCGGTGTGCTTGACGCTGAGGCGATAGGAGTCGGTAGCGACCATGGTGAGCTTGCTCCCCTCGGCCTGGAAGAGCACCCCGGTGAGAATCGGTCGCACCTCGTCGCGCGACGCGGCGCGGGCGACGCGATCGATTGTCTCCTCCAGGGGTCGCGCGGGCAGGGTCGCGCTTTCGGGCTCGCGCTCGGGAAAGCGCGGGAAATCCTCGGTCGGAAGGGTGCGCAGGTGAAATCGAGCGCCGCCCGTCGTCAGCTCGACGTCGCGCTCTTCGGGACGCAGGGCGATCGCGACATCGCCGGGGGGCAGGCTTCTCACCACGTCTCCGATCAGCCGGCCGGGGAGCAGAACGCTGCCATCGGCCTCTACGTTTGCGTCCTGGAGGGTGACCTTCAACCCCAACTCGGTGTCGGTCGCCCGAAGGGTCAACGAACCATCGGCCACGGAGAAGTGGATCCCACCAAGCGATGGGAGGGTCGCCCGGCTTGACACGGCACGACCGGCGAGCTGCAGGCCGGTGAGAAGGGAGTCGCGGGAGATGGTCAGCTTCATGGCGGGATCTAGCATCTTCCTATCTGGCTCAGATGTATTAGGTGTGGTGGACGGTGGTGGAGAAGCGGTGTTCATCGCGAAGAGGAGCGGAGTGGAGCGGTGAACATGGGGTGTGGATGGTGATTGGGGGGAGTGGAGATTGGCGTTGGCTGCGTCTTTTGAGTCCGGCTCGATTGGAGAAGGCCCTGCGCCCGCTGGAGCTGCTCGCTGATCTCCGACTCGGGTTCGAGACGGGCGCTTACGGCTCTGATCGCGTGGAGGACGGTGCTGTGGTCTCGGTTGAACTCGCGGGCGATCTGGGCCAGCGAGAGGCCGGTGAGCTCGCGGCTCAGGTACATGGCGAGCTGGCGCGCCCTGACGACACGTGCAGTTCGGCTGCTCGAGAGCATGTGATCGCGGTTCACTCCGATCACCGAGCACGATGCCTCCTGGATCGCCAGAACACTTGGCGCGAGGCGGGCCTCTCGGGATCGGCCGTCCGCCTCCTCGCGCTCGCCGAGCGCATGCTTCACGAGAGCCCGGGTGACCGGCTTTCCCAGCACGGAGGAGAGCGCGATGACCCTGGTCATGGCCCCCTCGAGGCGACGCACGTTTCCGGCCGTGCCGGCGGCGAGCTCCTGAAGCGCGCTCGGCTCAGGAGGGACGCCTGGCGCGTCGACCGCCATTCGCCACAGCAGGGTCGTCCGGGTTCGAAGATCGGGCGTCCCGAGCGGGGCGATCAGACCCCAATGGAAACGGTCCCGGAGGCGCTCGGCCAGGCGGGCGAGCGCCTCCGGCGGCCGGTCGCTCGACAGCGCGATCTGCTTTCCGGTCGCGTGCAGGGCGTTGAAGGTGTGGACGAACTCCTCCTGGGTGTGCTCCTTGCCCTCGAGTGCCTGCACGTCGTCGATCAATAGAGCGTCGAGGCCGCGGTAGCGCTTCTTGAACCTATCGGGACCGTCGCTTCTGAGCGCCGCCACGAACTCCGTGGTGAACCGCTCCGCAGTGGTGTAGTGGACCTGGAGGTCAGCCCGCTGGCGCCTCAGGTAGTTGCCGATCGCGCCGAGCAGGTGGGTCTTGCCCAGCCCCGGCGGCCCATGCAGGAAGAGCGGGTTGTAGGCCTCGCCCGGCGCCTCGGCAACGGCCAGCGCGGCGGCGTGCGCGAGCCGGTTCCCGTCGCCGATCACGAAGCGCTCGAACGTATGGCGGGGGTCGATCGACAGCGACTCGACCCCCGTGCTCCAACCGTCGCGTGCCGCCAGGGGCGCCGGCACGTCTCCAGCCGCGACTATCGAGACGCTCTGGACGCCCCGGCTCGTGACCCGCAAGGCTCGCTCCACCGCCAGTGCGTAGCGGCGCTCGACCCATGCCCTGGTGCCGTCCGGGGCCGCGAGATACAGCGTCGAGGCGTTGACCGACACCGCCTTGAGGGGGGAGATCCAGAGCTCGAAGGTCGAGCTCGGCAGCTCCGCCCGAAGCTGCTCCTTGACGCCGTTCCAGATCGAGGCGAGGTCTTCGGAGAGCGAGTCGTTGCGCACGGCGCGCGATCATAGAACCGGGTAATGGCACCCCGCTAAGGCCCGCCCGCCCTACCTCGCAATTCGCGGCATAAAGAATCCGGCCGGCTCCGGGTGGTGGGTCGCGGGGCGGCTTATACTGCCTCGCCGGTCGTGAAGCGGACGTATCAACCCAAGAAGCGCAAGCGAGCCCGGACCCACGGGTTTCGCGCCCGTATGCGCACGCGCAGCGGTCGGGACATCATCAAGCGCCGGCGCCGCAAGGGTCGCAAGCGGCTGACGCCGTGACCAGTGGCCGTCCGGGGTCGCCGGGCGAGCGGCGCAAGCGCGGTCGCCTGTCGCGAAGCGGCGATTTCGACCGGGTCTATCGAAACGGCCAGTCGCATTCAAACCGCTTCCTGGTCGTCTACGCGTTCCCCCGGACGGCCGCCGACGATGGAGAGGGGACCAGGCTTGGGGTGTCGGTGAGCCGCAAGGTCGGCGGTTCCGTAGAGAGAAATGCCGTGAAGCGCGCCCTGAAAGACGCCTTCTGGGCCCTGGGAGAGTCGCTCCCCCCGGGCCACGACTTCGTCCTCGTCGCCCGCCCCGACGTCGCCGGTCTCCTCGACCGCGAGGGTGCGCCGGCGGTGGCGGACGCGCTTCAGCAGCTGGTGGCCGAAGCCCGCACAGCGGGCGGAACCGCCTAGGTGGGGGCGTAAAACGTGAAACGGTCCGTGACCGCGGTCGTGCTCGCCCCGATCCGCCTCTACCAGCGCTTCATCTCGCCCGCGCTGCCACGGCGCTGCAAATACGAGCCCACCTGCTCGGCCTATGCCGCCGAGGCGATCCGCGAGCTCGGTGCGGCGCGCGGCCTGGTCCTCGCCGCCTGGCGCCTGGCGCGGTGCAATCCCTTCAGCCACGGAGGCTATGACCCGGTCGAGGCGCGAACCATCTTCAAGTCGAAGCGCGGAGTCCCGGCGTGATCCTCGACGCGAACATCCTGCAGCCGCTGATCGACGTCGCGAACTCGATCCTCAAGTTCTTCTACGACAACGTCTACGCGAGCTGGGGACTGGCGATCATCTTCCTCACGATCGTCACCAGGCTCGCCATCCTTCCCCTGTCGCTGCGCCAGATCCGCTCGATGCGGTCCCTTCAGGCGCATCAGCCGGAGATCAAGCGGATCCAGGAGCGCTACAAGGACGACCGCCAGAGGCTGCAACGGGAGCTGATGGAGTTCTATCGCGAGAACAAGATCAACCCGCTCGCCTCGTGCGTGCCCCTGCTGCTCCAGCTCCCGGTCTTCTTCGCGCTCTTCTCGCTCCTGAGGAGCGACGAGTTCAACAACGAGATCAATGCGTTCGGCAGCAGCCCCGACTTCCTGGGTGTCACCCTCGACGAGAAGGCGACCGGCGCGGCGCTGATCATCATGATCATCCTCTACTTCGTGACCATGGTCGGCTCGACCTCGATCATGGCCTCGTCGGCGGAGGGGAATCAGCGGCTGATGATGTACGCGCTGCCCGTCGTCTTCACGCCGTTCGTGATCAACTTCCCCGCCGGCCTGATCGTCTACTGGATCACGACCAACCTCTGGACCATGGGGCAGCAATGGGTCGTCAAGCAGTTGATTCCCCCGCCCCCCAAGCCGACCGAGGAGGAGGAGAAGGTCGCCAAGGCGCCACCGCCTCCGCCCCGAAAACGAAAGAAACGCCGTTGAGCACCGAGGCGATCGACACCGAGCCCGCCGAGCGCGTTCGAGCCATCCTGGAGCGGGTGGTGGACGAGCTGCGGATCGACGCGAGCATCGAGGTGGACGAGGGCGAGGAGGAGATCGTCGGCCGGATCGAGGGGGACGACGTGGGCCTGCTGATCGGTCGGCGAGGCCAGACGATCGACGCCGTGCAGCTGCTCTGCTACAGGGCGGCGTTTCGCGGGCGCCAGGATCGAAAGCGCGTCGTGGTCGACGCGGCCGGATATCGCGACCGGCGCCGCGAGGCGATCGAGCGCCAGGCCGATCGAGCCGCCGAGCGCGCGCTCAAGGCCGGCAAGGAGATCGAGCTCGAGCCGATGACCCCGACCGAGCGCCGCGTCATTCACCAGCACCTCAAGGATCGCGGTGGGATCGAGACGTTCAGCGAGGGACAGGAGCCCGAACGCTGCGTGATCGTCGCGCCCCTGATCAGCGATTGAGCGGTTCGGGCTCGAGTGGCGAGCTGCCCGCGCCGGCCCGGGGGGCGCTCGGCCGGGTCCTTCGCCTCCTGGCCTGCGACCCGAGGGCCCCGACCTCGGTGGCCGATCCAGACCGAGCGTGGCGCGTCCATGTAGCCGACTCGCTGAGCGGGCTGGTGGTGGACGGCTTGCGCGAGGCCTCGAGGATCGCCGACGTCGGCGCGGGCGCGGGCTTTCCAGGCCTCGTCTGTGCCGTCGCCCTGCCGAACGCTCACGTCGACCTTGTCGAGTCGATCGCCCGCAAGTGCGACTTCATCGCGCGGGCGATCGACGATGCTGAGATCGCCAACGCGCGCGTCGTCTGCGAGCGCGCCGAGACTTGGGCGCTGAGCGAGCCGCCGGCGGGCGGGCGCGAGGGCCACGAGGCGGTGACCGCGCGCGCCGTCGGCCGCCTCTCGACGCTCGCCGAGCTCGCCTCGCCCCTTCTGGTCGAGGGGGGCGTGCTGGTGGCGTGGAAGGGACGTCGCCGCCCCGACGAAGAGCGCGAGCTCGAGCGGGCGGCGCGCCGTCTCTCGATGGAGCCGGTCGAGATCCTCCCCGTGGGGCCGTACGCGGGGTCGCGACACCGCCACCTCCACGTGGTGCGAAAGACCGGCGCCACCCCTGAGGACCTGCCGCGCCGCCCGGGACTGGCGAAGAAGCGCCCGTTCGGCTCGCCGGGCTGAGAGCCACGGGCCCCGTCGTGGGCGATATGTAAGGTCGGGGCGGAGATGGGCTCGGTGTACGCGATCGCGAACCAGAAGGGCGGGGTCGGCAAGACGACGACCGCGGTCAACATCGCCGCCTGCGCGGCTGGCGCCGGAAACCAGGTGCTGGTCTGCGACCTCGATCAGCAGTGCAATGCGACGGTGGCGCTCGGGCTCGATCGGGAGCTCCGTCCCTCCTCCTACGACTGCCTGATCGGCGAGCGCTCGGTGGCCGAGGCGGCGCGGCCGGCGGGCCCCGACAACCTGTGGATCGTTCCCGCCGGCCGCGACCTCGCCGGCGCCGCGGTCGAGCTGCCCCGGATCGAGGGATCGGACGGCAACCTGCGCAGGATGCTCGGCCCGGTCCGCGAGAGGTTCGCCCTCACGCTGCTCGACTGCCCGCCCGCGCTCGGCCCGGTGACCGTCAACGCGCTCGCCGCAGCGGACCGCGTGATCGTCCCGGTCCAGGCCGAGTACCTGGCGCTCGAGGGCCTCGTTCAGTTCCTCGAGACCCTTCAGCTGATCCGCGGACAGCTCAACCCGGGCCTCGTTCTGACCGGCGTCGTGATCACCATGCACGACGAACGGACCAGGCTCGCGCACGACGTCGAGCGAGAGCTTCGAGATCACTTCCCCGAGCTCGTGTTCAAGACAGTCATCCCGCGCAGCATCCGCGTGGCGGAGGCGCCGGGGTTCGGCCTCCCGGTAATCGAGCACGCTCCCGGGTCACGCGGGGCGACGGCCTACCGCGAGCTCGCCCGCGAGCTCGCGGAGAGGGAGAGCGCCAGCGTCGTATCGGTTGCGGGCCCGGGGCCCCCGGGTGAACCTAAGGCTCAAGTAGAGGTAGAGATATGACGAAGCGAGGTATGGGTCGGGGCCTGGCGGCGATCCTGCCGGAGTCCGGGATCGGCGAGCCGTTCTTCCGTGACGTGCCGGTGGAGCTGATCCGGCCCAACCCGGATCAGCCGCGCACCGAGTTCGACCAGGCCACGATCGACAGCCTCGCCGCCTCGATCGCCGAGGCGGGACTGGTCCAGCCGCTGATCCTGCGCCCGCTCGCCGACGGCCGCTACGAGCTGATCGCGGGCGAGCGGCGCTGGCGGGCGGCCCGTCAGGCCGAGCTCGAGACGGTGCCGGCGCTGATCCGAAACCAGGACGAGGGTGAGCGCCTCCAGACGGCCCTGATCGAGAACATGGCCCGCGAGAACCTCAACCCGGTCGATGAGGCGCGAGCATGCGCCGCCCTGGTCGAGGACCTCGGCCTCTCCAAGGAGGAGCTGGGCCGGCGACTCGGCCGAAGCCGGGTCGCGATCTCGAACCTGATCCGGCTCCTCGACCTGCCGGACGACGTTCTCGCTCTACTGGCGGGTGGCAAGCTGAGCGAGGGCCACGCCCGGGCGATCCTCCAGGCCCGCGGCGCCGAGGCGCGCAACGCGCTGGCCCGGGAGGCCGCGGCCCAGGGGTGGTCGGTTCGCGAGACCGAGCGCCACGCCAAGGACGCCGGCGATAAGCCGCGGCCGAAGGTGGTCGCCCACCCCGATCAGCAGGCGGCGTTGATCCGAGCTGAGGAAGCGCTCGAGTCAGCGCTCGGGACGGGGGTGCGGGTGCGCTCCGCCCGGCGCGGGATCAGGGCCGAGCTCCACTTCGAGGACCTGGAGGACCTCCTTTCGTTCGCCGAGTCGCGCTCTTCGTCCGCCTGACTCGGGCGCCTGGGTCACGGAGCAAGTCGCTCGAGCATCCAGCCCCCGCCAGTCCGCGTGTAACGGAAGCGGTCGTGAAGTCGAGCCGCCTGGCCCTGCCAGAACTCGATCGTGTCGGGCCGGAGAGCGAATCCGCCCCAGAACTCCGGGCGAGGGACGTCCGAGCTCGAGAACCTCGCTTCGGCTTCGTCGAAGCGCCGGTCGAGATCCGCGCGGTCGGGCAAGGTCTGACTCTGCGGCGAGGCCCAGGCACCGATCTGTGAGTCACGAGCCCGGCCCTCGAAGTAGTCATCGGACTCGGCGTCTGAGAGTCGCTCCACGGCGCCGCGAATCCGGACTTGGCGATCGAGCTCGCGCCAGTAGACGACAAGCGCCGCCAGCGGCGCCTTGCCGAGTTGCGCAGCCTTCGCCGAACGCAGGTTGGTGAAGAAGCGAAACCCGTCCGTCCCGACGCCCTTCAGGAGCACCATGCGGGCGTCCGGGGTCGCTCCGTCCTCGCCAAGGGTCGCCAGGGTCATGGCGTCGGCAAGCGGTACCTCGCGGAGGGCGAGCTCGTACCAATCGCGGAACTGTTCGATCGAGTCGTCCGCCAACGCCGAGCGGTCAAGCCGTGGCATGTCTGGCCGTCGTGGCATCGCGCGGCCACCCTAGACCTCCCAGGTTCTCTCGGCCGCCACCGTGCCGGATCGGCTTTCTACAATGACCCCCCGCGAGGGCGATTAGCTCAGTCGGTCAGAGCGCCTCTCTGATAAGGAGGAGGTCCCTGGTTCGAGTCCAGGATCGCCCATGGTCCCCGCTGGGCTGCCTTCAGGCTCGGGCCGGCTCCCGGCACGCGCGCTCGATCGCGTCGAGTGACTGCTCGAGCCAGCTTCGGAAGTAGCGCTGGCCGATCACCAGGTCGAAGACGCGGTACTGGAGCTTCCAGGGCTCCATCCCGAATCTGGCGTCCAAGAAGGTGCCGTCCTGGGCTTCGGTGAGCATGAAGTGCACGAACGTGCCGGTCTTGACACAGCGAATCAGGAGTTCCTTGCAGTCCTCGAGCCGATCGACCCGGAGCTCCATCTCGTCCTTGCCGAGCGGGGTCTGGACGACCTCCCGGTAGGTGCAGCCGGGCTCGAGCCCGTCGCATTCGACCGTGACCACGCGAGGCCACCACTCCGGATGGCGATCGACGTCCTCGATCAGCTTCCAGACCGCCTCGACGGGCGCGTCGATGTAGGCCTGGCGACGAGCTTCCGACATGGGCGGAACCATCGTAGTTTGGCTTCCCGCCGTTCGCAATCGCGACCGCGACGGTCGCCCAAAGGGCCACGGAGCCCTACCTATAATGGCCCAGGCCCTCCGTGGGCCGGGAGATCACCTTGCAGCAGATGCAGATCTATGGCGTCAGCTTTGACATGGTCGGCAAGCAGCCGATCGTCCTGCTGAAGACGGTCGATGGAAACCGCTTCCTGCCGATCTGGATCGGCCACCCCGAGGCCGCCGCGATTCTGATGAAGCTTCAGGGAGCATCCACGCCCCGGCCTATGACGCACGATCTGCTCTCGGACACGCTCGAGCAACTCGATGCCAAATGCGAGCGAGTCGCCGTCACGGAGCTTCGCGACAACACCTTCTACGCGTCGATCACGATCTCAGTCAACGGCTCTGAGATGGAGATCGACTCCCGACCGTCTGATGCGATCGCGCTGGCGGTCCGCACCCAGGCCCCGATCTTCGCCGCCGATGACGTGATCGACGAGTCCTCGATCGAGTTCGAGCACGAGGTCGAGGACACCGAAGAGGTCGTCGAGAAGTTCAAGGACTTCCTGGACCAGGTGACGCCCGAGGACTTCGCCAAGGGCGAGGAGTAACGGCGGCCAGGTCGACGCGGCGACCAGCGTCCACGGCGGGATATCAGCTTTACCACCCAGCGCTCTGTGGTTCGCGAACAGGCCCTCGACGGAGCGGACGGGATTGACCTCATGGTGCGGATGGTCGCGGCAGCCGGCTAACCCGACGCCTGAGCCACTCGGCTCAACGCGAGCTCGACGATCCGGCCGATCAGCGCCTCGAAGCCGAGCCCCGCACCGGCGGCCGCGATCGGCAGCAGGCTGGTGTCCGTGAGCCCGGGAATCGCCTGAGCTTCCAGGACCTGAGGGGTTCCGTTGCCGTCCAGGATCAGATCGACGCGGGCGAACCCCGAACAGCCGAGGACCTCATAGGTCGCGCGGGCCACCCGCTCCGCCTCGGCGGCGTCCCCAGCGGTCAGATCGGCCGGACACGCGTACTCGGTTCGCCCGATCTCGTAGCGCGCCTCGTAGTTGAACAGGTCCTCCTCGGTGGGCAGCACCTCGACCACGGGCAGCGGCTCCGCGTCGAGCAGCGACACCGCGAGCTCCCGCCCTTCGATGTGGCGCTCGAGGATGACCCTGTCGTCGTAGCTGAATGCGGCGAGGAGAGCCTCCGGCACATCGGGGCGCGAAGCCGCGAACCGAACCCCGAGCGCGGAGCCCTGGGCCGCGGGTTTGACGACGAGGGGAAAGCCCAGCCGGCCCTCGATCTGGGGTAGGGCGTCGGCGGCTCCGAGCTCGCGAAAGGCGGTCGCGTTGAAGGCCACCCAGTCAGGTGTCGGGATGCCGTTGGCCCGCAGCAGATGCTTGGTGAGCACCTTGTCCATGGTGCGGATGCACGCCGCCACGCCGGACCCGGTGTAGGGGATGCCGAGGATCTCGAGAAGCTCCTGAGGGGTGCCGTCCTCTCCCCCCGGACCATGGAGGGCGATGAACGCGACTTCGGGGGCGGCCTCCTCGAGACGGCGTACGAGATCCTCCCCGACGTCGAGCGGCAGCACCTGGTGGCCCAGGGTTGCGAGGGCGTCCTCCACCCGGGCGGCTGAGCGCAGGGACACCTGTCGCTCCAGCGAGCGGCCACCCTTCAAGACCGCGACCAGCATCGACGCTTCAGCCCTCGCCTCGCCGGGGGCGGAGGGGAAGGACGTCGGCGTCCCCGCAGCCCCGATCCGGGTCGGTGGGATCGCGGCCGCTCTGCCCAGTGGCGCTCTCACCGGATGACTCCGGCAACGGATGCTCACCCGTGATCGTCGCGTAGAGGGCCACCTGCTCGCGGATCACCTTGCCGATCCGCCGAATCCCCTCACGGATCTCGTCCTGCGAGCAACCGGAGAAGTTGAGCCGCATGGAGTTGGTCCCCCGGCCGCCGTCCACGTACGCGGCGGCGCCCGGCACGAAGGCGACGTTTTCGCGAAGCGCCTTCGCGAGCAGATCGGAGGTGTCGATGTAGCGAGGCAACGTCGCCCATACGAACAGCCCGCCCTGAGGCCGGGTCCAGGTCGCCTGCTCGGGGAAGTGTCGCTCGAGCGCCTCGAGCATCGCGTCACGCCGGGCCCGATAGACATCGCGGAGGCTTTCCAGATAGGCCCCCCATCGATCCTCGGCGAAGTACTCCAGGGCGAAATACTGGGACAGGGTCGATGTGCAGAGGTCGGTGGCCTGCTTGCCGAGCGCGATCTTCTCCAACACGGGCGGCGGAGCGACGACCCACCCGAGCCGGATCCCCGGGGAGAGGACCTTCGAGAGCGTGCCCACGTAGATCACGAAGTCGCCTCCGTCAAGCTGGTAGAGCGGCGGCTGGGGCCGGCCCTCGTAGCGAAGCAGCCCGTACGGGTTGTCCTCGACGACCAGGACCTCGCGCTCTCGTGCCACCGCCACCAATCGCCTGCGCCGCTCCTCGGACAAGGTCACCCCGGCCGGGTTCTGAAAGCTCGGCACCGAGTAGATGAACTTTGGCTTGCGCCCCTGGGCCGCGAGCCGATCGAGGAGGTCCTCGAGCAGGTCGACCCTCATCCCATCGTCGTCCATCTCGATCTGGATGGTGTCGGCCTGATACGAGCAGAAGACGGGAACTGCGCCCGGGTAGGTAGGCGCTTCGCAGATCACCGGGTCCCCGGGATCCACGAGGGACTTGGCGATCAAGTCGATGGCCTGCTGGCCGCCGGTGGTGACGATGACGTCCTGGGGCTCGGCGGCCATGTCCTCGGCCGCCATCACGTCGCAGATCGCCGACTTCATCGCTTCGAACCCCTCGGTCGGCCCGTACTGGAGCGCCTCGGCCGCGGATTCGTGCGCGATCCGGGTCATCTGGGCGGCGAAGCTCTGCGGCGGAAAGGTCGAGGTGTCCGGCAGCCCGCCGGCGAGTGAGATCACCTCGGGCCTTGCGGTGATCGCCATCAGGTCACGCATCGCCGACGACCGCATCACCCTTGTGCGTTGAGCGAAGAGACCGCCGTAGCGCTCCAGGTCCTGCGGCGTCTGGTGGGAGCGGCGGTGCGGTGGCGGGCCCGGCGGGCGCGCGGGGCTGTCCTCGGGTTCGGCCACTTGCCCAAGTGTGCCGAACGAGCCGGCACCTGGGCGCCAGGCGCAGCTTCAGGTGGTCACGGACGGTCCCCCGGCCGTCTCGCTCGCCGGGTGCGGCTCGACCCGGCACTTCGGCTCCCAGTAGCAGTAGGCCTGCCGCCGGGCGCCGGGACCCGCCTTTCGGTGCCCGGGGCGCTCGGCCGCGACGAGCTCGCGCCGCGAAGCCGCATCGGATCGATGCTCTAGCCTCTTGGCGCGCCGATGAGCCTCTTCTACGCCACCTGCCAGGGAATCGGCCTCGCGGTTGCGGCCGGGACGTTCGCCGGCGCCTCGGGTCGCCGGGGCTCGATCGGCGCCCTCGTGGCCATCCCCTCCGCGATCGGCGGCGGGATCCTGTTCGCTGTCTCGCTGTCGAACCGCGACCACCCGGCCTGGCCCGGGGTGCCGCTCGGGTTCCTGATCGCGTTGCTCGCGTTTGGGGTGGTGAGTGCGGTGGTCGCCGGGGCGCAGGCGCGGGCGCGCGGCGGCGCCTCGTCGATCGGCCTGATCGTCGCAGGGGGAGCGATCGTGATCGCCGTGCTGTCGGTCTTCGTCGAGCCGTTGGGCCTGGTCGCATTCGCCGCGCTCTTGTGGCTCGCCTCGGCCCGCCGCCGCCGCGCCCAGCGAAAGCACGAGGGTCTCCGCGTGCTCCGGTGAGCGCGCCGAGCTCCCCGCCTCCACCTCCCGGTCCCGGACCTCCCGCGGGCTTGCCGTGGGTGGGAGCCCGGCGATGGGCCGCCGGCTCCGCGACGCGCTGAGCCGCCCCCGCGTCCGCCGGCAGGCGGGGCGGGTGGTGCTCCTCGTCCTCGCGGCGGCGCTTGCGCTGCCGCGTGCCGCCATCGCGCAGACCGCGCCCTCGCCGGGTTCGACCCGCTCGACCGCACCCGCCCCGCTCGCCCCGCCCCCGCCCGCGATCGACAAGGCGGGGGCGACCCGAATCGCCCGAACCGACCCGAAGGTCGCAGAGCAGCGGCTCAAGTACGGACCCCTCAGTGCCACGGCCGAGGCCAAGGAGGGCACCTGGCAGGTCGACTTCTATTCCGACGGCATCGACCGAGTCCAGGTCATCGTCGATTCCGCCACGGGTGAGATCCGCGAGTCGTGGACCGGGTACCAGATCGCCTGGCAGATGGCCCGGGGCTACAGCGGGCAGTTCGGCCACAAGCTGAATGCGCCGTACGTGTGGCTCCCTCTCGCCGCGATCTTCCTCCTCGCCCTGTTCGACTTCCGGCGCAAGCTGCGAATCGCGCACCTCGACCTGCTGGTCCTGCTCTCGTTCGGGATCTCCGAGATCTACTTCAACGCCGGCCAGATCGGCGTCAGCGTCCCGCTCGCCTATCCGCCGCTGGTCTATCTGCTCGCGCGAATGATCTGGATCGGCCTCCGAGGCCCGGGAGGGGGCCTGTGCCCCTCGACGCCGACCGCCTGGCTCGCGATCGGCGGCGCATTCCTGCTCGGGTTTCGGATCGCCCTCAACATCGCCGACTCGGGGGTCATCGACGTCGGCTACGCCGGGGTGATCGGCGCGGACCACCTCACCCACGGCCAGGCGATCTGGGGGAACTTCCCAACCGATAACCCGTTCGGCGACACATACGGCCCGTTCAACTATTACGCGTACATGCCATTCGAGCTGGCGTTCCCGTGGAGCGGTGTGTGGAACGACCTGCCGGCGGCCCACGCCGCGGCCATCTTCTTCGATCTCGCGACGGTCGCGGGCCTGTTCGTGTTCGGCCGCCGTCTGCGATCCGGCCCCGAGGGCGCCCGGCTCGGGGTCATCCTCGCCTTCGCGTGGTCGGCGTACCCGTTCACCGACTACGCGCTCCAGTCGAACTCAAACGACACCCTCGTCGCGGCCCTGCTCGTCTGGGCGCTGGTCTTGTTCGCCGCCCCCGTGTGGCGCGGGGTGCTGTTGGCGCTCTCGGTTGCCACCAAGTTCGCGCCGCTGCCACTCCTGCCCCTGTTCGCGACCGGCGAGTCCGGGTTCGGCGTCGAGCGTCGGGAGGCGAACCCGCGGTCGCCGCGGCGCCGGCGCGCCTCCCTCTTCCTCCTCGCCTTCGTCGTCGTGATCGGGGTGATGCTGATCCTCCCGGCGCTCGACCCGGGACTGAGCACCTTCTACGACCGCACCGTCAAGAGCCAGATCGACCGCAGCTCTCCGTTCAGCATCTGGGGGCAGCACCATTCGCTCGAGTGGCTTCAGACCGCCGCCAAGGCGTTCGCCGTCGGGCTGGCGCTCGCGGTCGCGTTCGTGCCCCGGCGTCGCTCGCTGGTCCAGGTCGCGGCTCTGGCCGCCGCGGTGATGATCGCGGTCGAGTTGACCGCGGAGCACTGGTTCTACCTCTACATCCCGTGGTTCGCGGCGCTCGCCCTGCCGGCGATCGCGTTTCAGGGCGGCCGCTCGAGCCCGCCGGACTAGCGCCGCTCAGACGGGGGCGGGCATCAGCACCTGCTCGATCGACTCGGCGAGGCCGTCGTCGCGGATCGACACCACGACCCCGTTGATCCACACGTCCTCGTCCGCGGTCTCGAACTTGACCGGCATCTGAGTCTGGAAGGACTCGAGCGCCTGCTCGCGCCGCACCCCGAGCACACCCGCCCGCGAGCCGGTCATCCCGACGTCGCTGATGAACGCGGTACCCCCGGGGAGCACCCGGGCGTCGGCGGTCGGAACGTGGGTATGGGTGCCGAGGCACGCGGCCACACGCCCATCCAGATGCCACCCCATCGCCACCTTCTCGCTCGTCACCTCGGCGTGGAAGTCGACCACGATCGAGTCAACCTTGCCACGGAGCTTGTGCAGAACGGCGTCGGCTTCGGCGAAGGGCGAACGCGCCGCCTTCAGGTTCACCGATCCGATCAGGTTGACGAGGCCGAGCCGTTGATCGGAGATCGTGACCACCGTGTGTCCCCTGCCGGGGCTCCCGGCCATGAAGTTGGCCGGACGCACCACCCGCTCGTCCCGGCTCAGGAAGTCATACGCGCTTCTATGGCGGTAGACGTGGTTCCCGGTCGTGATCGCGCCCACCCCCATGTCGAACAGCTCGCCGGCCGTCTTCTCGGTGATTCCCAGCCCGCCCGCGCTGTTCTCACCGTTGGCGATCACGAGGTCGGGAGCGTGGCGCTCGCGAAGCTCCGGCATCGCGGCGGCGAGCCCGGCCCGGCCCGGCCGCCCGACGATGTCGCCGATGAAGAGAACGCGCACGCCCGCGAGAGCCTAGCCTCCCGCGGCCCGATGCCCGTCACCGCGAGGACTCAGCCGCCTGGCGCCGCGGCGGCGCCGAACCCTGAGAGCCCGAGCCTGACCAGCCTTGCCAGATCGCCCGCGGTCGAGCTTCGCTCCCGAAGCCAGCCGGAGGCGACCGCGAGGTAGAGCTGGTCCGCGCCTTCGAAGGCGTCACCGGTCGCGACCGTGGTGCCGCGGAAGACCCGCGGCTCGAGCCAGCTGGTGATGAGCCAGCCGCTGCCGATTCCGAGCCGCACCGGCTCGAACAGCGATCCGCGTCCGGCGCCATCCTCGCCGCGGAGATGGCGGACGCGAAAGGCCGAGCTCAGGGCGGCGCGTTTCGCGGCGACCTGCTCCTCCGGGCCAGGTCGCCGGGGGTCGACGAGCCCCTTGACGAGGCCCGAGTCGAGCTGACCGTGGCAGACCGGGTTGAGGAGAGCCGTCGCCTCCCATACCCCGAGGCCCTCCCCGTTCAGGTCGACCCACCGGACCGCATCGAGGTGCTCGAGGTCCTGGAGCGGAGCGAGAGTCGGCGCTCGCAACGGAAGCCAGGCGCTGGCCTGGCGTATCAGCGGGCGCCCCGACGCGCCATGACCGGGCGCGGTGCCCGCGCGCCTTGACCCAAGAGAGCTTGCCGTGACCATCCGCGATCCCCGCCTACTCGAACAACGATCCACGCACGGGGAAGTTTCCGGCCTCATGCGGGTCCACTAGCGTTCCCCGCCGTGAGTGATGAGGTGACCCCCGAGGTGGTGATCGAGACGCGCGGCCTCGTCAAGCGGTTCGGCGAGCGCGAAGCGCTGAAGGGGGTCAGCTTCGAGGCGCGCCGGGGGGAGCTGTTGGCGGTCATCGGTCCGAACGGGGCGGGAAAGACCACCCTGCTCTCGATCCTGGCGGGTGTCAGGCGGCCGGACGCCGGGTCGGTGAGCAGATCGCCTGCCCAGATCGGCTGGGTGCCTCAGCAGGCCGCCCTCTACCGTCGCCTGACGGTAGTCGAGAACCTTCGGCTTTTCGCGCGCTTGGAGGAGATCGCCGACGTCGACGCGACGGTCGAGGAGATGCTCGACCAGACGGCGCTCGGCGAGCGCCGCAACGACCAGGTGGGGACGTTGTCAGGGGGCAACCAGCAGCGGGTCAACATCGCCCTCGGACTCCTCGCGCGCCCCGCGATCCTGCTCCTCGACGAGCCGAGCGGCGGCCTCGACCCCCGCCAGCGCGAGCGCCTGTGGGAGTTCGTCCTCGGTCTCGCGGGAGGGGGGACCACGGTGATCTTCTCCACCCACAACATCGCCGAGGCCGAGCGCTACGGGCAGCGCCTGCTCGTCATGGCCGACGGCGAGGCGCTGTTCGACGGCGCCTCCGGCGCGCTCCACGCGGCCGTTCCGGATGCCGGGGCGCGCGACTTCGAGCAGGCGTTCGTCGCCTTCCTGCGAGAGCGGGGCCACTGAGCGACGTGGAAGGGGCCTGATCTCGATGCGCTGGCTGTTCCTGAAGGACCTCCAGATCCTGCGCCGCTCGCCGCTCGTCACGGCGCTGCTCGTCCTCTACCCGATCGCGATCGCCGTGCTGATCGGCTTCGCCCTCTCCAGAAGCCCGGAGAAGCCTCGGGTCGCGTTCCTGAACGAGGTCCCGCAGGACACCCCCTTCGTACTCGGGGGGTCGAACTTCGACCTGACCGGCGCCCGCAGCGAGCTCTGCTCGCGGATCGACTGCGTCGACGTCTCCAGCGAGGCTGAGGCGAGGCAGATGGTCGAGTCCGGCGATGCGCTCGCGGCGCTCATCCTGCCCCCCGACCTGATCACCAAGCTCGAGTCGCTCGGCAGTCTCAACCCCAGCCAGCCGACCGTGCGGGTCCTGGTCAACGAGGAGGACCCGGTAAAGGCGGGGCTGGTCAACGATCAGATCAGCTCGCTGGTCACCCAGGCGAACCTGCGGATCTCCAAGGAGGTCTCGCACATCTCGGCCACTTACCTGGACCTGCTGCTGCGGGGAGGGAGCTTCCATCTGCTCGGCCAGTCGCTGACCATCCTCGGCCTCGAGAACGCGCAACGCATCCTCGAGTCGATTCGCTCCGGGGTCCCCGAACGGAGCCCGACGTCCGCCGAGCTCCAGCGGGTGATCCGGTTCGCGCGGCTGGCCCGTCAGAACCTCGATCTCGCGACTCCGCTCCTCACCTCGATCGCCCACCCGATCGACGTCCAGAAGGACGTCGTCTCAGGCTCGCCGCCGAGCCTCGACTCGTTCGCGGTCGCGGTCGCCGCGACCGTCACCCTGATGTTCGTCACCGTCCTCCTGGTCGCCGGCTCGCTTGCCCTCGAATGGGAGGAGAACGCCTATCCGCGCCTGGTGCGAGGCCTGGTCAGCCGGACCGGCCTGCTCGCCGAGAAGGTGGGACTCGGGGTGGTGCTGGCCCTTGCGGTCACCCTCCTGATGCTCGCCGGGCTGTCGCTCTTCGTGGAGATCCAATGGGGGCGTCTGCCCGCGATCGTGATCGCCATCCTGGCCGGCGGCGGCGCCTTCGCGGCGTTCGGCGCCGCGATCGGCGCGGCGGCGCGGGACGTTCGCGCCAGCTCGCTGCTCGCCTTCATGGTCTCGCTCCCGATCGCCTTCGTCTCGCTGGTCGACTCCGGCACCGTGAGCCCGGGGATGTATGACGTGATCGAGGTGATCCGGGCCATCTTCCCCTTCCACGCCGCCCTCAACGCGATGTCGGGCGGCCTCGACGCCTCGGGCCCCTCGCTTGCGGGGCCGGTCCTCCACCTCGCGATCCTGATCGCGGCCTACGGTGTCCTGTCGCGGGTCGCGATCAGGCGCTTCTCCTGAGCCCGCCCCGGCTCGCCCTGGGGGCTCACGGGCCTCGCCGCAACGCCGCGTGTGGAAGGATGCCCGGACCCGGGCAGACGGTGCGCGCGCCCTAGACTCTCCGGACGTGACCTTCCCAGCGACGCGGATGCGGCGGCTGCGGCGAACCGAGGCTCTGCGTGAGCTGGTTCGCGAGACCGACCTTTCCCCGCGCCACCTGATCCAGCCGCTGTTCGTGGTCGCGGGGGAGGGGATCCGCGAGCCAGTTCCGTCGATGCCGGGGATCGAGCGCCTCTCGATCACCGAGCTGGTCAGCGAGGCCGCCGAAGTCCAGGTGGCGGGTGTCGGGGCCGTGATCCTGTTCGGCGTCCCCAGCTCCAAGGACGAGGCGGGCTCCGGCGCCTATGACGCCGAGGGCGTCGTCCAGATGGCCGTCCGGGCCCTCAAGGACGCTCACCCCGACCTGGTGGTGATCACCGACGTGTGCCTGTGCGAGTACACCTCGCACGGCCACTGCGGGATCGTCAGGGACGGTGAGGTGGACAACGACATCACCATCGAGCTGCTGGCCAAGACGGCGATCTCCCAGGCCGATGCCGGCGCCGACGTGGTGGCGCCGAGCGACATGATGGACGGCCGGGTCGGCGTGATCCGCTCCCAGCTCGACGAGGAGGGCCACTCGAGCGTCGCCATGCTCGCCTACAGCGCCAAGTACTCCTCGGCGCTGTATGGACCGTTTCGCGACGCCGCGGACTCAACCCCGGAGTTCGGCGATCGCCGCGGGTATCAGATGAACCCGGCCAACGCGCTCGAGGCCGTCAGGGAGGCCAGGCTCGATCTCGAGGAAGGGGCCGACGTGGTGATGGTCAAGCCCGCCCTGCCGTACCTCGACGTGGTCCGCCGAGTCAAGGAGGAGACCGGAGCGCCGGTTGGCGCATACCACGTCTCCGGCGAGTACTCGATGCTCAAGGCGGCGGCCCAGAACGGGTGGATCGACGAGCGCCAAGCCGTGGTCGAGACGCTCACCGCGGTCAGACGGGCTGGTGCCGACCTGGTGCTCACCTACTACGCGAAGGAGGCCGCGGCATGGCTGTGAGCGGCGCCGGCGCCCCGCCGAAGGAGCCTCGCCCCAAGGTCCGTTCGCGCCAAGGCGGCTCGGCGGTTCCACTCGACGACCACGACCGGCGGCTCATGAACCTGCTCCAATCGAGCTTTGGGCTCGAGCCCGAGCCGTTTGGCGCCGTGGCGGAGGAGGCGGAGCTGCCGCTCGACGAGGTCATGGCGCGGACCCAGCGACTGCTGGACGAGCGAATCATCCGCGAGATCACCCCGATCTTCGACACCCGGGCTCTCGGTTACGAATCGATGCTGGTGGCGGCGAGGGTCGACCCGGAGAACCCGCACCGCGCTGCGCGGGTGATCAACGCTCACCCCGGCGTTTCCCACAACTACCTGCGGACGCATCGGTTCAACCTCTGGTTCACGATCGCCACTCCGCCCGACTCGAAGCTGGGGCTTCAGGGCACGCTCGAAGCGCTCCGCGAGGAGACCGGCGCCGAGTCGATCCGTCAGCTCCCGACCCTGACCCTGTTCAAGATCAACATGAACCTCGAGATGGAGCGGGGAACCGAGGCGCTCGCCAGCGCGGTCGAGGCACAGCCTCCGCGCGAGCTCGAGCGACAGCCCTACGACGACGACGACATCGCGGTGATCAGGGCGCTTCAGGGACCGATGGAGGTCGTCCAGCGTCCCTACGACCGGGCGGCGGCCGAGCTCGGAATGACCACCGACGCATTCCTGCGGCATCTCGAGGGCATGGTCGACCGAAAGCTCCTGAGGCGCGTCGCGGCGATCCTCTTTCACCGCCGGGCCGGATTCTCGGCCAACGGCATGGGCGTATGGCGGGTCCCCTCCGATCGGATTGCGGAAGTCGGCGCGCGGATGGCGGCGGTGCGCGGCATCTCGCACTGCTACCAGCGCCCCACATACGGCGATTGGCCGTACTCGGTGTTCACGATGGCCCACGGACGCTCCAAGCACGAGTGCGACGCGATCCTCGACGGGATCGCGGCCGAGCACGGACTTCACGGCGACGACCGCGCTGTCCTCTACTCCTCGACCGAGTTCAAGAAGGTGCGGCTCCGCTACTTCACCGACGACTACGCGAACTGGGAGCGGGAGCACGCGGGTGCCTGAGGCGCCCCCGAGTCGGTAGGCCCGTTGGCGAGCGAGCGGCGCTCAGGGGAGCTCTACTCGAGGGCGCTGGAGCTGATGCCGGGCGGGGTCAGCTCGCCGGTGCGGGCCATGGGCTCGATCGGCCGCGACCACCCGATCTTCATCGAGCGGGGCGAAGGGTGCGAGCTCGTCGATGTGGACGGGAACCGCTACGTGGACTGGGTCTGCTCGTGGGGCCCGCTGATCCTCGGCCACGCCGACCCCGGCGTCGTGGACGCCGTCCGCCGGGCGGCCGGGCGCGGCACCACGTTCGGTGCTCCCACCGAGGGCGAGTCTGAGTTGGCCGCCGAGGTGTGCGACCGCTTCACGTCGGTCGAGATGGCCAGGCTGGTCAACTCCGGGACCGAGGCGTCGATGAGCGCCGTGCGGCTCGCCCGGGCGACCACCGGCCGCAGCCGGATCGTCAAGTTCGCGGGGGCTTATCACGGCCACGTCGACGCGCTGCTCGCCGAAGCCGGATCCGGGCTCGCGACCCAGGGGCTTCCGGCGAGCCCCGGGGTGACCGAAGCGCAGGCCGCCGAGACGATCGTCGTTCCGTGGAACGATCTCGAGGCGGTCGAGGCCGCGGTCGCCGAGCACCGGCCGGCGGCGATCCTCGCTGAGCCGATCCCCGCGAACATGGGCGTGGTCCCGTCCGACGCGGGCTTCCTCGGCGCCCTGCGGGAGCTGGCGAGCTCCGCGGGGGCGCTGTTGATCTTCGACGAGGTGATCTCGGGCTTTCGCGTCGCTCGGGGGGGAGCCCAGGAGGCGCATGGGGTGGCCGCGGACCTCACGATCATGGGCAAGGTGCTGGGCGGCGGCCTGCCCGCCGCCGCTTACGGGGGCCACCGCGATCTGATGGAGCGGGTGACGCCCGCGGGTGACGTCTATCAGGCGGGCACCCTGTCGGGCAACCCGCTCGCGGTGGCGGCCGGCCTCGCCACCCTGCGTCGCCTCGATCGCACGGCGTATGAGCGCTTGGCCGAGCTCACCGAACGATTGGCGGCGGGGCTGCGTTCGGCGGCAGGCCAGCACCCCGTGCAGGTCGCCTCGGTGTGCGGGCTGGTGACGCCGTTCTTCAGTACCGGCCCGGTCCGCGACTTCGCAGGGGCGTCGGCGTGCGACCTCGACGCATACGGGCGCTTCTGCCGCGTCCTGCTCGACCGGGGGGTCTACCCGCCCCCGTCGCAATTCGAGGCCTGGTTCATCTCACTCGCACACGACGAGGCGGCGATCGATCGCACCGCCGAGGTCGCCTCGGAGGCCTTCGACGAAGCGTACGGATAGCCACCCGCGAACCCTCCACACTCCGGGCTACCTGGGAATCCGTGGAGGGTTGACCGTCATATACACGGTCAACCGTCCACACGCGACGCCCAGGCCCCACGTGTGGAGCCTTGCCGGCGGTGCTCGCTCAGTTACCCAGCCCGGTGCCGATCGCCATTCCCCATCCAGCCAAGGTCCGGGCGGCTGCGAGATCGACGCCTACCCGGACTCGTTGGCCAGCTCCGGCCCACCCGCCGCCGCCCCGAGCTCGACGTGGGCGCGGCTGTCGCGGTTGCGGATCAGCACCAGGGTCAGGAGCAGGCCGAGCCCGGCGATCACCGCCCCCCCGAGGAAAGCCGCCTGGAAGCCCTCGGTGAGCGCGTTGGTGAGCGCGGACGGGTTCCCGCCCGCCGCGGCCATGACGTGGTCGGTGCGGGTGTTGGCGATCGTCGCCAGGACGGCCAGGCCGAGCGCCCCCCCAATCTGCTGGGAGGTGTTGATCAGGCCGCTGGCGAGCCCGGACTCCTGGTCGCGCACCCCCGAGACCGCCGCGATCGTCGTGGTGACGAAGGCGAACCCGAGACCGGTCGCCGCAAGCAGCGACGGGCCCAGGATGTCGGTGAGGAAGCCACCCCCGACCGATACCTGCGAGAACCAAACCAGCCCCGAGGCGATGAATGCCATCCCGGCCGCGAGCACCGGCTTGAAGCCGATCCTCGTGACGAGCTGCGACCCCACCCCGGCCGCGACGATGATCATCAGCGCCAGCGGCAGGTAGGAGAGCCCGGCGTGGATCGCGCTGTAGCCGAGCACCTGCTGCATGTAGAGCGTGATGAAGAAGAACATCGAGAACAGCGACGCGCCGACCAGGAGTCCGACGACGTTCGCGCCCGTCAGGGTGCGCAGCCGGAAGATGCGGAACGGCATCAGCGGCGCCTGCGAACGCAGCTCGATGGAGATGAACGAAGCGATCAGCAACGCGGCGACGCCGATCAAGCCCAGCGTCTGCAACGAGCCCCAACCGGCGTCGGTTGCGTCGACGATCGCGTAGACGAGTACCGAGAGACCCGCCGTGACGGTCACGGCGCCCGCGGCGTCGAAGTGGCGCGTGGCGGACTCGGAGCGGCTCTCGGCGATCAGCCGCGGCGACAGCGCGGCGACGATGAGCGCCACCGGCACGTTCACCCACAGCACCCACTCCCAGCCGAGGCCATCGGTGAGTATCCCGCCGAGGAGCACTCCCGCGGCGCCGCCGGCCCCTGCCACGGCCCCCCACGCCCCGAGTGCCTTGTTGCGCTCGGCGCCGTCGCGGAACGTTGTCGTGACGATCGAGAGCGCCGCCGGCGAGATGATCGCCGCGCCGAGGCCCTGAGCTGCGCGGGCTGCGATCAGCTGACCCTCGTTGGTCGAGAAGCCGGCCGCAAGCGACGCGGCCGCGACGACGAGGAGCCCGGCGATGAACACTCGCCGCCGGCCCAAGAGGTCCGCGAGCCTCCCGCCGAGCAGCAGGAAGCCGCCGAAGGTGAGCACATAGGCATTCACGACCCAGGGCAGGTTCTGCTGGGAGAAGTTGAGTCCCTTACCGATCGACGGCAGCGCCACATTGACGATCGAGGCGTCGAGCACGACGATGAACTGCGCGAAGCAGAGCAGAGCGAGAGCGATCCAGCGACGTCGTTCGAACTCCTGGGCTGTGGTCATCATCGGTGTCCTCCTCGGGTCCGCTGAGTCTGTTCGTGTGCGATAATCGGAAGTCGAGTTCCGGTTTCGGTTAGGGCACTATACGGAATTGTCATTCCGGTTGCGTGCTCGTGATCACACGACGACCACGGCTCCGAAGAGGGGGAAATGACGCCCACGAAGACCGCCGCGCCGCCCCGCGCCCCCGAGCGCGCGCAGCGCTCAGACGCCCGGCGAAACCGTCGCCGGGTCCTCGACGCTGCGCGCACCAGCTTCGCCGAGGACGGCCTCGACGTCCGGATCGAGAAGGTCGCCCGCCGGGCGGGGGTCGGCGTCGGGACGGTATATCGCCATTTCCCGACCAAGGAGGACCTCCTCCAGGCGCTCGCCGACGATCGCTTCAGCGGCCTCGCCGAGGCGGCCGCACGGGGCCTCGAGGATCCCGATCCCTGGAGCGGCTTCGAGGGCTTCATGCGCCACTCCGCCCGCGTCATGGCCGAGGATCGCGCCCTCTCGGAGGCGATGGACCAGCGCTCGGAGATGTGCGGGCGCGCGGCCGAGGAGGTCGACCTGCTCGCGATCGTGGGCAGGCTCCTCGACCGCGCCCAGCGCGCCGGTGTCCTGCGCGACGATCTCGCCGCCGAGGACGTGCCCAGCCTGATCTGCGGGCTCGGGCGGGCGACGCGCCAGTCGGGCTCCCGCCCGACGATGAGCTGGGAGCGCTACCTCGAGATCATCCTCGCCGGCGTGCGTCCCAACCGGGAGCCCGCGGCTCGCTGAGCGCCCTCGCCGGCCCCGGGGGAGCGCCAGCGACTAACCTCGCGCGCCATGCTTCTCGCCGAGCAAGCCCTGGAACGGCTCGCCACGGAGCTGCGCGAGGAGGGCTCCGTGATCTCGCCGCACCTCACCGGCACGGAGCCGCCCGAACCGGGCCTGGGCCTGCTCGCCGCCGCCGGCCCGCGGGCCGGCGATCATCGAGCCGAGTACGCCCTCCTGATCGAGACGATCAGGGAGGGATACCTGCTCCACTACGGCGACCCCAGGGTGCTGGTCGCGGTCGACGCGGAGCTCGCCCTGCTCGCCGGTGACTACCTCTACGCGCGCGGCCTGGAGCGCCTCGCCGTGCTCGGCGACCTCGAGGCGGTCCGTGAGCTCTCCGACCTGATCTCGCTCTCGGCCCAGCTCCACGCCGAGGGCCGCGCGGGCGCCGACCAGCTGTGGCTGGCGTCGGTCGCGGTGGTCGCATCGGGTCAGGCCGCCGCTCACGAGGAGGCGAAGTCGGCTCTGCGCCGCGCCGAGGCCGCCGCGCCGGAGATGCTCTGGAAGGATGCGGTCCGCGTTGCCGAGCTGGCGGACATCTCCGAGCCACTGGGCCGCGCAGCCGAGTCGATAGGCTTCGAGCCCCACTAGGACCCCTGCCTGAAACGTGGCCGACGCCGACAAGACCAACGGTTCCGCGGGCGGCGGCGCCGTCCCGCAGCCGGATCCCCCCGGGCACTTCGAGGGCGAGTCGATGTCCCGTCGCCGCGCCCTGACGATCGCCGGACAGGCGGTCGGAGGTCTCGCCGGCGCGGCGATCATCCTCCCCGCGGTGGGCTTCGCGGTGGCGCCGATCTTCGAGCGCCCCGAGGAGCGCTGGGAGAGCGTCGGTCCGACCGACCGGTTCACCGAGAAGACCTACACGCCGGTCGTCTTCACCCTGGTGGAGGGGATCGGGGAGGCCGGCAAGACGACCGCATACGTCCGCAGGGCGATTCCCCAGGCACCGTTCAACGAGACCCAGTCGTACGAGCCCTACGTCGCGATCTCGACCCGCTGCGCGCACCTCGGGTGCCCGGTGCGCTTCGTCGAGGCGGCGAACAACTTCATCTGCCCCTGCCACGGCGGCGTCTATGACTTCCAGGGCAAGGTGATCGGCGGCCCCCCGGTGCGCCCCCTCGACCATTTCCAGACCCGGGTTCGAAACGGGCAGGTCGAGGTCGGCCCCCGCTACAGCGTCACCTCGCAGCTCGAGCCGGTGCGCGCCCGGGACCCGGGCGAGTACACGGGCGGGGTCTGGAACGTGATCTACCCGCCGCGCCCCGACACCTTCCCGGCGCCCTCCGGAGGCTGAGATGAAGGCGCCGATCCCGAAGTCGCTCACCAAGCCCTCCGAGCCCGGTCACAGCAACGGCGCGGGCCCGGCGATCAAGGAGGCCCCGGCCGACCTGCTCGGCTGGCTCGACGAGCGAACCGGCGGCGCCAGCTTCCTGACCGGGATGCTGTTCCGGAAGGTTCCGAAGGGGACCAACTGGTTCTACACGCTCGGCTCCGCGACCCTGTTCGCGTTCACGGTCCAGGCTGTGACCGGCGTCTTCCTGGCGATGTTCTATACGCCCTCGCCGACCCAGGCGTACGGATCGATCACCCACCTGACCAACGACGTCTTCCTGGGCGAGTTCGTGAGGGGGATGCACAAGTGGGGCGCCAGCGTGATGATCATCCTGATCTTCCTGCACATGGCGCGGACCTTCGTGTTCGGCGCCTACAAGTACCCGCGCGAGCTCAACTGGGTGATTGGGGTCACCCTTCTGATCCTGACCATGGTGATGGGCTTCACCGGCTATCTGCTCCCCTTCGACCAGCGGTCCTTCTGGGCCACGGTGGTGGGCGTCAACATCAACGGCACGGGCCCCTTCGTCGGGCCGTACCTGAGCGATTTCCTGCGAGCCGGGGCGGAATTCGGCCCGTCCACGCTGTCGCGCTTCTACGCGATCCACATGCTGATCGTCCCCGGGCTCCTGATCGCGCTGATCGGCGCCCACCTCTATCTGGTCGTGAAGCTGGGCACGACGGCGCCGCCGTGGCTGACGCCGAAGCGCTCGAAGACGATCCTCAAGCAGGAGCAGATCTGAGTCGTGGCCGAAGGGGAGGGAACGATGATCGGTGACCTGAAAGCGGAGGGGGTGAGATGAACCGAGCCGAAAAGGAGGCCTATCTCCGCGACTACGAGCTCCAGAAGAAGCAGGGCAAGCCCTTCTTCCCCTATGCCGTGATGAAGGACTCGACCATGGCCCTGATCGTGGTCGCCGTGATCATCGTCATGTCCCTGGTGCTCGGGGCCGAGCAGGGCCCCAAGGCCGACCCGACGACCACCACCTACACGCCGCGGCCCGATTGGTACTTCTTCTTCCTGTTCGAGGTGCTGCGGGTGATCAAGCCGCCCGAGCTCGTCCCGCTGGCGACGATCGGGATCCCGACCATCGGGATGATCCTGCTCTTCCTCCTGCCCTTTTACGACCGCGGCCCTCAGCGCCGCCCCGAGCGCAGGCCGATTGCGATGACGGCCCTGGGGTTCACGGTGGTCGCGATGGCCTACCTGACCTACGCGGGCGCCAACGCCGGGCCGCCCACCACCATCGACCTGAAGGTCCCGCCCCAATACGAGGCCGGCAAGCTCGTGGTTGCGCAGTCGGGCTGCCTGGCGTGCCACAAGATCGGTGAGAACGGCAACGGGACCCTGGGGCCGAACCTGACCCAGGTCGGCGCCCGGATTCCGCGCAACGCGATCCTTCGCTCGCTGAAGGCCGGCCCGGGCATCATGCCCTCGTTCCAGAACCTCGGTCAAAAGAAGCTCAACGAGGTCGCCGACTTTCTCGCCTATCTGAAGTAGCCGCGACGCCGCGAGCCGCTCGTCCCTGCCGGAGACCTCTGCGTCGCTCGCGTAGGCTTGGAGCCGCCGGCCACCCCCTCGCCGCCGATCGGCGGGTGCCGAGCGCTTGGCCATGTTCACCGCGACCACCGAGACCCATCCGGAGCGGTCCTCGCCCGAGTTCGCCGGCGAGGTCAGGACCATGTTCGACCGGATCGCGGGGGTCTATGACCTCATGAACACGACCATGACCGCTGGGATGCACCACCGGTGGCGCGAGCGGGCCGTCGATCGAGCCGAGCTGCGTCCGGGCGACCAAGCCCTCGACGTCTGCTGCGGAACCGGCGACCTCGCCCTCGAGGTGGCACGCCGGGTCGGTCCCGGTGGAACCGTCGTCGGCTGCGACTTCTCGGACTCGATGCTCGACCTCGCCCGGCGCAAGGCCGGCGCGGGGCCGACCCCGCAAGTCCGCTTCGAGTGGGCCGATGCACTCGAGCTTCCGTATCCCGACCGGTGCTTCGACGCTGTCACGGTGGGGTTCGGAGTGCGCAACCTCGCCGACCTGGGTCGCGGGCTCGACGAGCTGTTCAGGGTGTTGAAGCCGGGCGGCCGCCTGGTCATCCTGGAGATCACGCGGCCCACGAGGCCGCCGCTGTCGGTCTTCTACTCGGTGTGGTTCGATCGAGTGGTCCCCGTGATCGGAGCCCTCGCCGGGGATCGTGACGCCTACGCCTACCTCCCCGAGTCCGTGAGGCGCTTCCCTTCGCCGGCCGGGCTGGCCGAGCTGATTGCCGATCCCGGTTTCGAGGGGATTCGATACTTGGTGCTGGCCGGAGGGATCATCGCGATCCACTCCGCGGTCCGGCCGGGCTGATCGACGTGGTGGCGAGGATGGCGCAAGGATCGTGAACCGCTCCGCCGTACCGCCGCCGGTGACCGCCGTCCTGAACGCGGCCGATGCCTGGCTTCCGGCAAGGATGGAGGCGGTCGAGGGGCGGCTGCGGGAGCTCGTCGACGGCCACGGCGAGACGCTCTCGGGTGATGCCCGCTCCACGCTCGAGGCGGGCGGCAAGCGGCTTCGGCCGATGCTGGTCCTGTTGAGCGCGGGACCGCGCGGAGCCGAGTCCGCGATCCGTGCGGCGACGGCGATCGAGCTCATTCACATGGCTTCCCTCGTCCACGACGACGTGCTCGATGCGGCACCGATTCGGCGCGGCCGGCCAACCGTCGTGGCGCGGTCGGGTCGCGACGCGGCGCTCGCGGTTGGCGATCTGCTCTTCTCGCGCGCCTTCTCGGAGCTCGGCAACGGCGGAACCAGGAGCCAGGTCGAGCTGCTGTCCGAGGCGTCGGTCGCCCTCGCGCTCGGCGAGCTCGCGCAGCGGCGCGACTCGTTCGACGCGTCGATCTCCCCCGAGCGCTACCTGCGGCGCTGCGAGCTCAAGACCGCGCGCCTGTTCGAATGTGCCTGTCTGATCGGGCAGGCACAGGATGCGGCCGACGGGACGTCCGCGTTGAGGACGTTCGGAAAGGAGATCGGGCTCGCCTTCCAGCTCCTCGACGACGTCCTCGACGTGACCGGACCGCCCGAGCGGACCGGGAAGGCGCGTGGCACCGACCTGCTCGACGGCACCGTGACCCTGCCGCTGATCGAGGCCCGCGAGCGCGACCCCTCGCTCGCCGAGGTCGACCTGCGCGGGCTCGATTCGGAATTGGCGGAGTCGCTTTGCGATCGGATCGCCGCGACCGGCGTCCTCGAGCAGGTTCGGGCCGGCGCGCGGCGACGCGTCGAGGTCGCGATCGAGGCGCTCGGCCTGGGATCGATCGAGCCCGAGCGCCGGCGGCTGCTCGAGCTGGTCGCCGAGGGAGTCGTGGAGCGCTACTCCTAGCGCCCCCAGACCGGTCTAAAAGTCCTCCGGCAGGATGTGGCCCGCCTCGAGCGCCGAGGCGAAACGCTCGATCTGGTCCTCCATGTTGAACCGGGTGAGGACGGTCAGATCGTCGAGGACCGATTCGGTGCCCCGGTCGAGAGCCTCGTCGAGCCGGTCGACGACGTCCTGGCTGTACCGCCCGCCGCCGTTCCACTCGCACTCCGGGCAGCGCAGGGCGACGTGCCATTGACGCTCGCTTGCCGGCGCCCAGTCGGTGGGATAGACGAGTCCCGAGTTGCACGACGGGCAGACATGCAGATCACCCTCGCGGCGCGGCGCGGCCCTCGTCAGGCGCGTCTCGAAGATGCTCGGCTCGAGGCCTCGATCCAGGGGCGGCCGGCGGCTTGAGTCTCGGTTGGCTGTTCCTCGCTCTGGCACTTCGGAAGCTCTATCGGCGGCGCGTGCCGGATGCTTTAGGTGTCCGCCGGCGTCGCGATCCGACGCCTGACCCGCGCAGCGCCGCGGCCGGCGAGGCTCTCGGCCGCGCGAATAGACTCAGCGCGATGGTGCTCTCGGACGGGACGATCAAGTCGGAGATCGCGGCCGGCCGGATCGCGCTCGATCCCTTCGACGAGGCGATGGTCCAGCCGTCGAGCGTCGACGTGCGGGTGGACCGTAGGTTTCGGGTCTTCCACAACGCGCGCTATCCGTTCATCGACGTGCGCCAGCCGATGGAGGAGCTCACCGAAGCGGTGGAGATCTCCGACACCGACCCGTTCATCCTGCACCCGGGCGAGTTCGTGCTCGGCCAAACCCTGGAGCGCGTAAGGCTGCCCGACGACATCGTCGCCCGGCTCGAAGGCAAGAGCTCGCTCGGGCGGCTGGGGCTCCTGATCCACAGCACCGCCGGGTTCGTCGACGCCGGCTTCGAGGGCAACCTGACCCTCGAGCTCTCGAACGTGGCCAATCTCCCGGTGACGATCTACTACGGGATGCCAATCGGGCAGATCTCCTTCATGCGCATGGATGCGCCGGTCCAGCGGCCCTACGGATCGGGCGAGGCGGGGAGCAAGTACCAGGGACAGGACGAGCCCACGCCGAGCCGCTTCTACTTGAACTTCGATCGCTAGCGAGGGGGCCGTGGAGGCGATTTGATCCAATCGCACCTCCACGGCGTTACCATTCCTCGAGATGCCAAACGTAGGACCCCTAGAGTTGATAGTCGTCCTGATCATCGCCTTGGTCATCTTCGGGCCGAAGCGGCTGCCGGAGCTCGGGCGCTCCGTGGGCAAGGGCATTCGCGAGTTCAGATCGTCCGTATCGGGTGCCGTCGACGACGACGACGAGGACGACTCCCCGTCGAAGCCCGCCCAGATCGAGAGCGCGGATAAGTCCGCCGAGCCCGTCGAGGGCGAGGTCGTAACCGAACATCGCAGCTGAGCCGTGCCCAAGCTGCGGGCGGCCAAGTTCGACGATCAGCTGACCCTGGTCGAGCACCTCGACGAGCTTCGAAACAGGATCATCGTCTCGGCCGCGGTGCTGGTCGTCGCCTGCGGCCTGTGTTTCTGGCAGAACCACCTGCTGCTCGCGATCGCCAATCAGCCCCTCCCTGACGGCACCAAGCCGGTCACGCTCTCGGTGACCGAGCCGTTCATGACCACGACGAAGCTCTCCATCTACGCCGGGATCCTGCTCGCGCTGCCCGTGCTCCTGTATCAGGGCTACGCCTTCCTGCTCCCCGCCCTGAAGCCGAATGAGAGGCGCGTCGTGATGCCGTTCCTGATCCTGATCCCGGTCCTGTTCATCGCCGGCGTCGTCTTCTCCTACTTCGTGGTCGTCCCGGCCGCGGCCAAGTTCCTTCTCAACTTCAACCAGGGAGAATTCAACATCCAGGTCAGGGCGAGCAACTACTACAGCTTTTTCCTCGTCACCCTGGCCGCCCTGGGCCTCGTGTTCCAGGTGCCGATGGGGATCCTCGCATTGACCCGCCTCGGCATAACGACTCCCGAGCAGCTCTCTCACAATCGCCGCTACGCCTATCTGATCCTGGCGGTGATCGCCATGGTCCTGCCCGGAACCGACCCCGTGACGATGCTGATCGAGCTGGCGCCGCTTCTGGCGCTGTTCGAGTTCTCGCTGATCCTGGCGCGCTTGGCGGGCACCCCGGCCGATCGGTCGGGTGCCGGCGACGCCGACCCGGAGCCGCCGGGCACCCCCGCGGGCTGAGCTGAGCGACTCCGGCCTTCGGGGTGAGGCCGCGGAATCAATCATCTACGCTCCGGCGGTGCTCTTCGACCTTCGTGGCAAGCGCCGACGGGTCGTGCAGGTCGTCTATTCCCTGCTCGCCGCGTCGTTTCTGATCGGCTTCGTGTTCTTCGGGATCGGGTCGGGCGGCATCGGCAGCGTCTCCGACCTGTTCGGCGGCGGGAGCGGCGGATCGACCACTTCTCAATACGACGACCAGATCAACGCTGCCAATGAGCAGCTGAGGAAGGACCCCAAGGACACGAAGGCGCTCTCGAAGCTTGCCCTGAGCGAATACCTGAAAGGGAAGACGGGCATCACCCAGGACGCGTCGACCGGGCAGATCTCGATCAGCTCCGATGCCCACGACGATCTGGGCAAGGCTGCCGACGCCTGGACCAGGTACTTGAGGCTCAACAAGGCCAAACCGAATGCATCGGTCGCCGGCCAGGTCGTGAACGCGTTCATCTACCTGAATGACGGCGCAGGCGCAGCCAGAACCCAGGAGATTGTTGCGGCGAACCAGCCGAGCTCCAACTCGTATGGGAACTTGGCGGTTTTTCGCTACCTCTCGGGCGACATCGCGGGTGGCGATGAGGCGGTGAAGCACGCGCAGCGCCTAGCGCCGAAAGCACAGCGGAAGCAGGTGAAGACCCAGCTCGACGCCTACCGCAAGCAGGGGCTGAAGCTGAAGAAGGAGCAGGCGAAGGCCAGCAAGAATGGGCCCTCCCCGACGACGCCCGGCGCCGACCCTCTCCAGAGCCCGCTCGGCGGAACACCATAGCCCCGGAGGGCCTCGGCGCCCTCGCTACGATGCCCAGCCCCCGGGCCGTTAGCTCAACTGGTAGAGCAGGAGACTCTTAATCTCAAGGTTGAAGGTTCGAGTCCTTCACGGCCCATGAGAAGGCCCCGCTCAGGCGGGGTTCTCGCATGACTGGGTCGGCGGCGCGGCAACGCCGAGGAAACGCCTGGGGCACACCGTGGAGATCGACGGGGGTAGCCTTCGCGCCGGATGCCTGCCGTCGATCCCGCCGCCGTGACGTGATGCCGGGGCAAGTGAACATCGACCACGCCTGACCAGCAGCGCGAGGTAAGGGACGCTCAAGCCGCCCCTCCGACCTCCGATCACCAGGTCCCCTGCCGTCGATGCCGAGGCGAGATACAGCAACGCGATGTCGCAGGACAGCGGTGGGTGGGGCTCGCCTTGCTGACTCCCGGATAGGATCCTCCCGAGCCAGCGACAAAAGGAGCACACCCATGCACGCAGTCGTAGTCACGGTCACGGTCAACGACCGAGAGGCCGCCACGAGCCACTTGCGCGAGAGCGTTGTACCCGGCGTATCGCAGGCCCCAGGGTTCGTGGCGGGGTACTGGACACGAGGGGACGACGGGGGATTGAGCATGGCCGTCTTCGAGTCGGAGGACGCCGCCAAGGCCGTGAGCGAGAAGGTCCCGTCGCTGGTTACTGACGCGGTCACGGTCAAGAACATCGACGTGCGCGAGGTCGTAGCCCACGCCTGAGCCTCTTGGATCAGGCCAAAGGCCCTCGAAGCCGCCGGACTGTGAACGAGCCCGGCCGGATTGAGGCTGAGGTAGCGACTTGCCCAGGCCGGGGTCGCCGCTCAGGAGTGTGAGCATCCCGCGCGGGACGCGCCCCTCCCAAAGCGGTCGAGACGGGGTAAACGGAGGTTTCACGATTGTCAGCCTGATCTACTCGTCGATCGCGTCGCTCGATGGCTACGTCGCGGACGAGGACGACAACTTCGATTGGGCGGAGCCGGACGAGGAGGTGCACCGGTTCGTCAACGACCTCGAGCGGCCGGTCGGCACCTACCTCTACGGCCGCCGGATGTATGAGGTGATGGCCTACTGGGAGACCGCGGCGGCCTCCGTCGACCAGCCGCCCTACGTCGAGGACTTCGCGGAGATCTGGCGCGCGGCCGACAAGATCGTGTACTCCCAGACGCTGGAGACGGTGTCCAGCGCGAAAACGCGGATCGAGCGAGACTTCGACCCTGAAGTGATCCGGCAGATGAAACGGTCGGCGGGACGTGACATCAGCGTGGGGGGTCCCCACCTCGCTGCCCAGGCGATCAAGGCCGGGTTGGTCGATGAGTACCACCTGTTCGTCGCGCCCATCATGGTGGGGGGCGGCAACGGGTCCATCCCAGCCGGCGTCCACGTGAACCTCGAGCTGCTTGACGAGCGCCGTTTCGCCAGTGGCATGGTTCACCTCCACTACCGCACCCTGACATGAGGAGACCACGACGCTGCGACCGTTGAGGCCGCGAAGGGGCGAGAGCTTCCAGATTCCGAAAGAGACCTGCGATGCAGACCCCGCTCAAGTACGTCGACCCCAACCGCCCGCGCAGCATCCTCAGCCGCGTCTTTGCATCGTTTTCGAGCACGCGCCTGGGTAGGTTCATCTCGGCCAAGATCGTCTGGAAGGTTGATCCCTATCTGCTGCGGGCGACCCGGGGCCGGGTCGGAATGGGCCTCGTCCTTCCCACGGCGCTGCTCGAAACCCGGGGCGCGAAGAGCGGCGCGCTGCGACGAAACGGGGTCATCTACTTCCACGACTCGGACCGGGTCACCATCATCGCCTCGAAGCAAGGCGACGCAAGGCACCCGGCTTGGTTCCACAATCTCCGAGCGCATCCCGATGTCACGTTCGGCGGAATTCCCATGCGGGCCACGATCGTTCGCGACGACGCTGAGCGCCGCAGGCTCTGGACGCTCGCTGACCGTGTCTTCGCACCCTACGCGGCGTACCGGAGAGACGCGGCCCGCGCAAACCGGACGATCCCGATCGTCCAGCTCACCGCGCGACCATCGGGAAGGGAGGCCGGCAGCCGGTAACACGATTGGCGACAATGCACTGCCATGAAGGTCATCGTCCTGGGTGGGGGCGTCGCCGGCATGAGCGCCGCCCACGAGCTGGCCGAGCGCGACATCGAGGTGGTCGTCTACGAAACCCGCGCGATTCCCGGCGGCAAGGCGAGGAGCATCCCGGTCCCGGCTTCCGGCAAGCGGGGCCGACGGGATCTGCCGGCCGAGCACGGCTTTCGCTTCTTCCCGGGGTTCTATCGCCACCTGCCCGACACCATGAAGCGGATCCCGTTCGGAAGCCAAAGGGATGGGGTCCTTGGCAATCTGGTTCCGACCAGCACGGTCCAGCTCGCGCTCGAGGGACGAGCCGAGATCGTCACGCCCGCACACTTTCCTTCCTCTCTCAACGATCTCGGCCAAGCGTTCGACTCCCTGCGGGCGCAGGCGACCACGCTCGGGATCCCGGTCTCCGACCAGGCCAACTTCGTCAACACGCTGCTTCTTTTGCTGACCAGCTGCCACGAGCGCCGTCTGGCCGAACACGAGCACCAGAGCTGGTGGGAGTTCTCGGGGGCCCAGACCCGCTCGCCGGCGTACGGCAAGTTCCTAGCCGACGGGCTGACCCGCACGCTGGTGGCCGCCAAGGCCCGAGAGATGAGCGCCCGCACCGGCGGGACGATCCTGCTCCAACTGCTGTTCGACCTGGCCCGGCCCGGGCACCAGGTGGACAGGGTTCTCAACGGCCCGACCAACGACGTCTGGATGGATCCCTGGCTCAGGCACCTGCGCTCGATGGGAGTCGACTACAGGACCGAGCACCAGGTACAGGCCATCCACGCGAGTGATGGCACCGTGACCGACGTCAGCATCGTCGCTGACGGATGCGCGCTCACCGACACGGCGGACTTCTACGTCGCGGCGGTGCCCGTCGAGGTGATGCGCATGCTGGCCACCGACGAGATCAAGCAGGCCGAACCCCGGCTTGCCGGACTCAACCGCCTCCGTACGCGCTGGATGAACGGGGTGATGTTCTATCTGGACCGCGATGTGCCCGTGGTTCACGGACACAGCCTGTACGTCGACTCCCTCTGGGCCCTGACCTCGATCTCGCAGCGGCAGTTCTGGCCCGGCGTGGACTTCGAGCAGCTGGGGGACGGGCGAGTGGGGGGGATTCTCTCCGTCGACGTCTCCGATTGGGAGGCGCAGGGGAACAACGGCAAGCAGGCCATGTACTGCGCGAGCGAGGAGGTGTGCAGCGAGGTCTGGGCACAGCTCAAGCGAAGCCTCAACGACGCCGGGGTCGACGTGCTGGAGGATGCAAACGTGCTCCACGCCTTCCTCGATCCGGACATCGTGTACCCAAACCCGACCGCGGCGCAGAACCTGGAGCCGCTGCTTGTCAACACGGCGGGTTCGTGGAACAACCGCCCCGAGGCGACCACCGCGATCGAGAACCTCGTACTCGCCTCCGACTACGTTCGCACCCATACCGACCTGGCCACCATGGAGGGCGCAAACGAGGCAGCGCGGCGGGCTGTCAACGGGATCCTCGAGAGGTCGGGCTCCACCCAACCCCGGTGCCGGGTGTGGCCGCTCTCAGAGCCGGAGATCTTTGCTCCGGCGCGATTGCTGGACAGGGTTCTGTTTGCCCTCCACCGGCCGCCCGAGCTGGCGGTCCGCGCCACCGAAGACGGCCGGATCGAAAGATCGGATCTGGTCTCGTTCGGAGCCTCCGTCGTGAGTCGGATCTCGCGCCTGCTCTAGGTGGCCATGCCCGGGCACCTCCAGACACTTCGCGAGGGATACGCCGCCCTCAATCGCGGCGAATGGGAACGCTCGGAGGAGTTTCTCCATCCGGAGGTCAGCTGGCACTTCGTCGAGGGCCAGGGTCCCGACGCGCCGCAGACGCTCAGAGGCCCGGCGCAGATCGTCGACTTCTGGAGCACCTTCTTCGCCGCCTGGGAGGAGTGGGAGATGGCTCCGGAGGACTTCATCGAGGCGCCGAACGGCAAGATCCTGGTCTCGGTGCACTTCCGCGCCCGAGGCGCCGAAAGCGGCTTTCCGATGGATCTCGACTACTGGCAGGCGATCGACATGCGCGACGGCAAGGTGCATCGGGTCGACAACTATCTGAGCCGTGCGCACGCGCTTCAGGCATGCGGACTGCAGGGTTAGCGGACCGCTTGTAACGCAGTCCGGCTGAGGTGGACACACCAATGTGATCGCAACGCAAGAGCGACGGCGGCTCGCCGGTGGCTGGGAAAGGGCCGCGTTGGTCGGCCGGGTCGCTTCCGGCTCCGTGTTCGTCGGTTTCGGCCTGGCCAAGTTCGTCAACCACGCCGACGAGGCGGCCTCCTTTCAGACCTATGGCCTTCCCTTCCCGGACGCCTTCGCCTACATGATCGGCGGGATCGAAATCATCGCGGGGCTGCTGCTCCTCGCGGGTTTCGCAACCCGCGCTGCGGCTGCCATTCTGGCCGGTGACATGATCGGGGCGATCGCGGTCTCGGGGATCGGGGAGGGCGAGATCATCAGCCTCACGCTGGCGCCCGCGCTGCTCGTTGTGATGCTGCTCCTGATCGCGATCGGTCCTGGCGAGCGCGCACTCGACGAGCGCCTCGCGAGAAGACGGGTTGGGTACTAGCCGCTTGATCCCGTTGGTCCTCGCCGCCTTGCTGCTCGGCATCGGCGGGTGCGGCGGCGGCGACGAAGGCTCCGGCGACGGGTCTGGCGAGACCGCCTCGGGCTCCGACTCGCGAACTGGCGCGGGACGCTCCGATCCGGGATCCGAGAAGCGCCCGACGGGAAGAGATGCCTCCCAGGGGCGCGGCAAGCCCGGCACGACCCTCACCCCCCACGAGTCGCAGTTCGGCACCATCCTCTTCGACGCCAACCGTCAGGCCGTTTACCTGTTCGAGAAGGAGAGCTCGAACCGCAGCGAGTGCTACGGCGAGTGCGCCGCCGCCTGGCCACCGGTCCTCACCAAGGGGAGTCCAGGCGCCCACGGCGCCGCCGGCACGAAGCTTCTCGGCACGACGGCCCGCAAGGACGGCACCACGCAGGTCACGTACAACGGGCACCCCCTCTACTACTACCACGGCGATCCGCGCGGACAGGTGCTGTGCCAGAACGTGGTTGAGTTCGGTGGGCGCTGGCTGGTCGTCGATACGCGCGGCGACCCGATTGAGTAGCTGCGTGCGCCAGGAGCAACACGAGCGTCACCGAGCGCCGGTGGCGGCCACCTCGGGAGCGGTGATCGGCTCGCCGTCGGCCTCACGGCCCGGTCGCAGCGGCGCGCCCGACACCCCACAGGTGTACTCGCCGCCAAGCGGCTGGGGGATGGCGCCGGTGGGCTCGGGCTCGGGAGCGAGCACGTCGGAGCTGATCGTCAGCCAGGCCAGGATCCCCCCGGCGGCGGCCAACCCCGCGCAGGCCACCATCGCGGTGTCGAACCCGCTGCTCATCTTCGACGGGTTGTAGAACGCGTCCCCGGTCAGGCCCGCGATCAGGGGAAGGATGGCGACCGCGAGCAGCCCGCCGACCCGGGAAACGGCGTTGTTGATCCCCGACGCGATCCCGGAGTGACGCGCGTCGGCCGCGGCGAGCACGGTCGCGGTGACGGGGGCGACCACCAAGGTCAGCCCGAGCCCGAACACGATCACCCCCGGGAGAACTCCGGTGACGTAGCCGTCTCCCGGCTCGATCCGCGTCATCAAGAGCAGCCCGGCCGCGATCGCGAGAGGGCCGATCGTCAGCGGGATCCTCGAGCCGATTCGCTGGGCCAGGGCTCCCGAGCGAGCCGAGAACAGCAGCATCAGGGTGGTGACCGGGAGGGATGCGGCCCCCGCGGCGATCGGCGAATAGCCGAGCGACACCTGGAGGAAGGCGACGAACAGGAAGAAGAAACCGCTGAGCGCCGCGTAGACGACGAAGGTGACCAGGTTCGCGGCGCTGAACTGGCGGGAGCTGAAGATCTCCAGTGGCATCATCGGGTTTGAGGTCCGCCACTCGTGAAATAGGAAGAAGGCGAGCGCCGCGATCCCTCCGATCCCGGCGACCGCGGCCGCGGCCGACATGCCGTTCGGCCCCTCGATCAGGGCGTAGGTGGACCCTGCCAGGCCGAGCCCTGCAAGCGCCGCGCCCATGTAATCGAGCCGTCCCCGAGCGGTTGGATCGCGGGTTTCGGGCACATGGCGCGTGGCCATCGTGATGACCACGATCCCGAGGGGAATGTTGATCAGGAAGATCGCCCTCCACGAGACCGCCTCGACCAGATAGCCGCCGAGCAGCGGCCCGATCGCCGCGGCGACGCCGCCCAGGCCGGACCAGGCGCCGATCGCCCGCGCCCGGTCGCCCGGGCGAAAGCTCGACTCGATCATCGCCAGGCTGCCGGGGGTCAGAAGCGCTCCGCCGATTCCCTGAAGCAGGCGCGCAACGATCAGGAGCGTCGCGTTGGGCGCTGCCGCGCAGACCGCCGACGCGACGGTGAACAGGCCGACGCCGACCGCGAACACCCGGCGGCGCCCGTGGCGGTCGCCGAGCGATCCTCCGAGCAGGATCAGCGAGGCGAGCGTGAGCAGGTACCCGTTCAGGATCCACTGGAGGGAGCTGGTGGACGCGCCGAGGTCGCGGCCGATGTCCGGGAGGGCCACGTTGACCACCGTGCCGTCCAGGAAGGCCATCCCTGAACCGAGCACCGCAACAGCAAGCACCCAGCGCCCCGCGGAGCTCTCGTAGCTCACCCCAGTGTCGACGGACGAGCCCTCGCTCCCCATGTGGGAGAGCCTAGCGGCGCCCCTCCGCGTGGCTCGAGGCGTCTGAGCTCGAAGGTCAGTCGACCAGCTTCAAGGTGTCGACCAGCTCCGCGTGGAGGCGCTCGACCTTCTCGTCGGCCGCGTTTCGCTCCAGCCGCCATCGTCTGGCGACCGAGAGGGGGACCACCTCCAAGCGAGCGAGCGAGCCGTCGCAGCCTTCGACTGGGCACGGCTCACCCGCGTCACCGGACCCGGCCTGGCGCTGGCATCGCGCGCAGGCGAGGACCGTGTAGATGTTCGAGGCGAAGAACCTGCGGGCCAATCAGATCTCCTTGCCGCCCGGATGACCAGAGGGCGGGCTGGGCGCCCGCTCTCTGGTCGGGCGCGCTTCGGGCAGCGTGATGCTACACGCGCCGGTCCGCCGGGTCACCGGCGAGCCGGGAGCGCAGGAGCTTCTTGTCGAACTTGCCCACGGAGGTCTTTGGAACCTCGTCGATGAACTCGAAACGGTCCGGGATCCACCACTTCGCGACCCGGCCCGAGAGGTGGGCACGGAGGTCGTCGGGCTCGAGCTTGCAGCCGTCGCGGCGGACCACACACGCACACGGGCGTTCCCCCCAGCGCTCGTCGGGAATCGCGATCACGGCGGCCTCGATGACGTCGGGATGGGCGGCGACGGCGTTCTCAAGCTCGACCGACGAGATCCATTCACCGCCCGACTTGACCAGGTCCTTGGTCCGGTCGACGAGGCGGATGAACGAGTCCCGCTCGACCTCGGCCACGTCCCCGGTTCGCAGCCAGCCGTCGTCGGTGAACTTCTCCGATCCCGCTGAGTCCCCGTAATAGGCGCTGGCGATCCACGGCCCACGGACCTGGAGCTCGCCCCCCGCGTCTGCGTCGATGCGGAAATCGACCAGCGGCAGGACTCGACCCTGGCAGGAGCGAAGCGCGTATCCCTCGTCGCTTCGCGGGTCGACCTCGGGCGGCACCCGCGAGGTGGCCGCGAGGGGGCTCGTCTCGGTCATTCCCCAGCCCTGCACCATCGGGACGCCGAAACGCTCCTCAAAGCCGCGGATCATCGCCTCGGGGACCGCCGCGCCTCCGGCCTTCAGCTCGCGAAGGCCGGACAGGTCGGGGGGCGGATCGAGCTCCAGCAGGCCGTTCCAGATCGTCGGCACCCCGGCCGCCCAGGTCACGCCCTCGGAGGCGATCAGGTCGGCCAGCGATCTGGGGCTCAGGTCGGGTCCGGGAAGCACCTGCCTGGCCCCGGCCATCGCGGCGACGTAGGGGATTCCCCACGCCATCGCGTGGAACATCGGCACCACGGGCATCACCGAGTCGGCCCCCCGGATGCCCATCGAGTCCGGCACCGCGGCGCCCAGCGTGTGAAGCAGGATCGAGCGGTGCGAGTACAACACCCCCTTCGGCCGGCCCGTGGTGCCGCTCGTGTAGCAGAGAGCCGCGGCGGTGCTCTCCGCGAGCTCGGGGAACTCGAACGTCGGATCGCCGCTGGCGAGGAGCGCCTCGTAGTCGAGCGCCCCCTCGCGCTCGCCCGGCCCGTCGCCCATCAGGATCTCATGCGCGACACCGTCGAAGCTCGGCATCGCCTCTGCCAGGGAGCCGTCGAGCAGGACCACCCGGTCGCCGGCGTGCTCGACGATGTAGCGGAGGTCGTCCTCGAACAGGCGGATGTTGAGCGTGTGCAGCACGGCGCCCATGCTCGGGACCGCCAGATACAGCTCGAGGTGGCGAAGCGAGTTCCAGGCGAAGCTCGCGACGCGGTCGCCGGGTCGGACGCCCAGCTCGGCGAGCGCCGAGGCGATTCGCCGTGCGCGCTCGACGACCTGGCGGTAGGTGGAGCGCTCGACCCCGGTCTGCGTACAAGAGACGATCTCGCGCTCGGAGAACACCCCCTCGGCCCGCTCGGCGATCTGCTTGACGAGCAGCGGCCGATCCATCATCAGCCCTTCCATCGCCTCACCGTCCTCCGCTCGGCCCACGCTCCCGGGAGTGTAGATCGGGGGAGCGAGCCCGCGGCCCGTTGTCTGCCTCAGGCGTCGCGGTCGGAGGCGTCGCGGTAGCGCGCCTCGCCGGTGATCTGGTAGCTGAGGTACCAGAGCAGGTGGCGCGTTGCGTCCACACCGAGGTTCAACGGGGCGAGAATCCTCTGCATGAGCATGCAACTCTATCTACCGGTTTGAACGGCATTTTCTTCCACCCTGCAAGCGGTCCTGCACCTGGCCGGCACCCCCGATCGTGAACGTCATGGTCGTCGGCGGGGCCCGGACGCGAGTCGAGGCCCGCCTTGCAGGCGACGGGTTCGACTTGATCGATGGGCCGCTCGAGGCCCCTGCGCCCGAAGGCGAGGAGGTGCGACACATCGCGTCGGCCCTGCGCGCCTACGAGGCGGCCCTCGGCGGCGGGGCAGTCGACGGGGTCGTGCTCGCCGGCTCGTCCGACGGGGCCCTCGCCGCCGCCCTCGTCGCCACCAAGCTCCGGATTCCGGTCGCCTCGGTCGACGGCGACGATCCCGGCTCGCCCGCGGCGCCGCGCTCCGAGCTCAACGCGCGCCTCATCGCCCAGCTCGCCGACTCGGTCCTTCGCGACGATGCAACGGTGATCGCATCCTGGCTGCGCGAGGCGCAGGCGGGCTCCCCGGGCGCGGACGGCGACTAACCTTTCCCCGATGAAGGTTGGGATCATCGGGCTCGGTTATGTCGGCCTGCCCCTCGCGGTCGCGTTTGCCGAGGCGGGATGCGAGGTGGTCGGCGTGGATGCGGACCAGCGTCGGGTGGGGCGTCTTCGCCGCAGCGAGTCGGACGTCGAGGACATCCCCTCGGAGCGGCTCCTCGCGGTGGCCGAGCGGTTCACCGCGACGGATGAGTACCGAGGTCTCGCGGCCTGCGACGCGATCGTGATCTGCGTCCCCACCCCGCTTGCGAATCGCCGCGAGCCGGACCTCTCCTACCTGGTTGATGCGGCCACGCAGCTCTCCCGAGTCCTCCACGAGGGAAGGCTGGTGGTGCTTGAGTCGACGACCTACCCCGGGACGACCAGGGAGCGGCTGCTGCCGATCCTCGAGGAATCTGGTTTGGCGGTGGGCCGGGAGTTCAACCTCGCCTACTCGCCGGAGCGGATCGATCCGGGACGCACAGACCACACGATCCACAACACGCCGAAGATCGTCGGCGGGATGACCGATGAGTGCCGCAGCCGCGCCGCCGAGCTCTACCGGCTGATCTGCGACGAGGTGGTGGAGGTCTCCTCTCCGGAGATCGCCGAGCTCAGCAAGCTGCTCGAGAACATCTTCCGCTCGGTCAACATCGCGCTGGTCAACGAGCTCGCCCAGCTCTGCGACCGGATGGGAATCGACGTCTGGGAGGTCGTCGATGCCGCGGCGACGAAGCCGTTCGGCTTCATGCGCTTCGATCCGGGGCCCGGCATGGGTGGCCACTGCCTGCCAGTCGACCCGTTCTACCTCGCTTACAAGGCGCGCCAACACGACTTCTACACCGAGTTCATCGAGCTCGCCGGAAAGCTCAACCAGGCCCAGCCGCAGTTCTGCATCGAGAAGATCGAACACGCGCTGAACGACGCCGGCAAGCCGGTCCGCGGGGCTTCGATCCTGATCCTGGGGGTCGCCTACAAGTCCGGGGTCGGCGACCTGCGGGAGGCCCCCGCCCTGAAGATCATCCGCGGCCTGAAGGAGCTCGGCGCCGAGGTCTCCTACCACGACCCGCACGTCCCCGAGCTGCCCGAGTTCTCCCTGGCTTCGGTCGGGATCGACGAGCTCGAGGGCTTTGACCTCGCGTGCATCGTCACGGCGCACGCCGAGGTCGACCACGACCGCGTGGTGCGCGATGCGGCGTTGGTGGTCGACTTCCGGGGGATCACGCGGGGCATGGACGCCCCCAACCTGGTCCGGCTCTAAGGTGCGTCATCTGTCGGCGCGGATCGCCGGCCGCGGCGTGCGCAGAAGGGCGGATCGCCTCACCCTGGCGCTGGCGGCCGCGGCACTCGGGACCGCGGGGAGCGTGATCGCCTGGGAGGGGGCCCGCTTGGCGAGACGCCGCGCCCGCCGCCGCCCGCCCGCCCCGGTTCCAGGGCAGGTCGCCGAGGGACGGCTGGGGACCGCCGGCCGGGCGACGCAGGACACGGTCGCGGTCCTGGTCGAAGGCTACGAGGCAACCCCCCGCCACGAGACTGTGCTGTTCAACCTGCTGGGCGGCTTCGTGTTCGCCTTCGCGCTGATCAGGCTCTCGACGGTGGGCATCCGGGGTGGCTGGTGGCCGGCTGGAAACGTGGTCCTTCGCGGCCGCCACATCCACCACTTCGTCCCCGGGATCCTGATCGCGTTCGCTTCAGGGACGCTCGCACTGCTGACCGACGATGCGCGGATCGAGCAGGCCCTCGCGATCCCTTTCGGCGCAGGGATCGGGCTGACCTTCGACGAAGCCGCTCTGCTGATCGACCTCCGCGACGTCTACTGGACCCGCGAGGGGGTCCTCAGCGTGCAGGTGAGCCTGGGCGTGGCCGCGACGCTCGGAGGGGCGATCCTCACCCTGCGGATGCTTCGGCGCGGCGAGAAGCGCGGGGTCGAGCGGGGGCGTATCCCGCCGCCCGCCTAGGCCGAGAGGCGGTAGCGGCCGAACAGCTCGCCGCCCTCCTCAAGGAGCCATTCCAGCTCGAGCTCGCGATCGGCCTCCGGAAGGCCGACGGTGAGGCCCGGGCCGTCGCCGCCGATGAGCTTCGGAGCGTGGGTCACGAACATCTCATCGACCAGCTTTGCGTCGATCAGCTGGGCGTGAAGGCGGGGGCCGCCCTCGCAGAGCAGCGCCCGGACTCCCCGCTCGGAGCGCAGATGGCCAAGCGCCTCGCGCAGATCGACGCGATCGCGATGCCGGACGACTCGAAGCGAGGTCTTGGTCTCGGGCGGGGCGTCATCGGAGCTGGTGAAGATCAACACCCTCCCGCCCCCGGCGGTGAACAGCGGCGCGTCCCACGGCAGGTCGAGGTTGCCGCTCACGATCACCATCAGAGGGTCGTGCGGAAGGCCCTTTCGCTCCCGCCTGGACCGCTTCTCGGAATCGGCCACGATGCGCCCGTAACGCTCGGCGCGCATCGTCCCGGCGCCGATCATCACCGCATCGACCTTGGTTCGAAGCCCGACGAGCATCCGGGTGTCGGTGTCGCTTCCGATCGCCCCCGAGCGCCCGTCGAGAGTCACCTGGCCGTCCAGCGAGATCGCGAAGTTCGTGATCACGTAGGGGCGCTCGGCGGGGGGGTCGGCGACCAGATCGAGCTCGAGAAGCTGGTCGGCAATCGTGGTCGGTCCGGGGTCGGGATGGAGACGGAGCATCGCCTGGCGCCCGCCTTCAGGGCCCGATCTCGGCCAGGTGGTCGACGTTGGCCCGATCGTCGCTCTCCGGGCTCGGCGCGCCTCCGAACCACGCGTCGAGGATCTCGGCGAGCTCGGCATCGGGCGTTGCGCGAAGGCTCAGAGCGAGGACGTTCGCATCGTTCCATTTCCGCGCCCCGGCGGCCGTCGGGGCGTCCACGCAGAGCGCCGCCCTGACCCCGTCGACCTTGTTGGCGGCGATCGACGCGCCGGTGCCGGTCCAGCAGCAGACGATGGCCTGCTCGGCGCGGCCCTCCGCCACGTCTCGCGCCGCGGCCTCGCTCGCCCAGGCCCAGTCGTAGCGCTCAGCATCGGCAAGCGCGCCATGGAGGATCGGCTGGTGGCCGCGCCGGCCGAGCTCCTCGACGACCGACCGAGCGACCCCGATCAGCTCGTCCGCTGACACCGACACTCGCACGGCCGACAGCTTATGCATCGCAGGCGGATTCCCAGGGGGCCCGCTAATCGAGCCAGCCGAGCCTTCGCCCGGCGAGCTCCTCGAGCCGCGACGCGTCGTCACGAAACAGCCGCGTCAGCCACTCGCGAAGTCCGGGGGGAACGTCGGGCTTGGGGGCCTCGCCGGCGCCCGGGTCGTGGACCATCCGCTCCACGAGCCACCTGAGCCGCTCCGGAAGGCGGTCGAAGTTCCGGTCGAGGGCGCGCAGGCCCGGCATCCGAACCGCCCGGTCCATGAGCCGGAACCGCTCCCCGCCTTTCGAGGTCCCGGTCTCCCACTCGCGCGCGAACTGCTCGGACGTGAAGGCCTCCTCGACGCCCAGGAAGGAGAAGACCCGGCGCATTGTCGCTGGCCGGTCCTCCTTGAGCTCCTCCCTAGTGACGATCTCGATCGACTCGGGCGCGAAGGCGTCGAGATAGGGCTCGAGCTGAAACGCGTACCGGCTTCGGGCCACGTACGCGCTGTCGGCGTCCGAGAGCGCCTCGGTCAGCCCGCGGGTCTCATAGCCCCCGCCCACGTTGTGGAGGTAGTGAGAGAGCATGCGGTCGATCGGGTCGCGGACCATGTAGATCAGCCGCGCATCGCCGACCATGGCGCCGATCCGCTGCGCGACCCCGGCGAAGCGGGGGCGATTCGTGTAATGGGGGGACGTCTCTCCCCGCACCGGGGCATCGGCGTCGAAATGCGCCGCGTACCAGTCACGGCCGAGCGGCCAGTTGAGCTGCTCGACGAAGAAGTTCAGCTCCTTTGGTCGCGACATCGCGATCTCGGGATGGAGGTTCAGATAGTGATGGAGGCTCGTCGTCCCGCACTTCAGCCCTCCGATCACCAGGAGGTTGGGAAGCCCCCCGCGTCCCTGCCCGAAGCCGCCGCGGGTCCGCCGGCGTTCGGCCGCGAAGCGCTCGTGCGCCCGCGCCACCATGGCGTCGTCGGCGGGATCGCGCGGAACGCCGTCAGCCCGCGCCAAGCTTCTTTGCCGCGTCGCGAAGGTTCTTGACCGTCGCGGTGGGCGCCTTGCGCCCCTCCAGCTTCTCGCCGTTTCGATTCACCCAGATCACCGGGACGTTCATCTTCAGGACTGGGGCGACGTCGGTCTCATATCCGGCGCCGATGTGGACCCATCCCTTCTTCCCGCCGATCCTCCGCGCGCACTCCTTGAAGTGGGCGGGATCCGGCTTGTAGCTTCGGACCTGCTGTGCGGTGACGACCAGGTCGAGCTCGGTTCGCAGATGGCGCCGTGAAACCCCGAGGAGCTTGTCGTCGATGTTGGAGACGATCCCCACCTCGTAGCGCTTCGAGAGTCGGTCCATGGCGGCGTTCGCCTCCCGAAACGGTTGCCAGCGGGCGATGCTGTCGGGCAGGAACTGAGCCCTGGACGGCTCGAGCTCCCAGCCGATCTCCTTGGCGGCCCGGACCGTCGCCCGGCGAAGCACCTCGGCGTAGAGCTCGTAGGAGCCCCGGATGATCTCCGCCTGGATCTCGAAGAATCGGTCCAGGAACTGCCCTTCGTCGAAGCTGAAGCCGTCCCGATCGGCCTCCTTGGTGAATGCGTCGACGATGCCCTTCTCCCAGTCGATCAGGGTGCCGTAGCAGTCGGTGGTTACCCACTTGATGTCTTTGAGCTTCGGAAGTGGCATGGGTGGAGCGCAGCGGTTCCCGAGGTGAGCTGTTGGGAACTCGGGCCGCGAGATTATGGCAAGCGCCAACTCTCCCCCTCCCGCCAGCCTCGGATAGGCTCCCGCGCTCGGAATGGCCGAACCCCGGACTTCAGCTCCCTGATGGACCTGCTCGAGTACCAGGGCAAGCAGCTGCTAGCCCAGCACGGGGTCCCGATCCCGCCGGGCCGGCACGCCGACAACGTGCCCGCCGCGGTCGAGGCCGCCGACGAGATCGGATATCCGTGCGTGATCAAGGCGCAGGTGCGGATCGGCAAGCGGGGCAAGGCCGGCGGGATCAAGATCGCGAACGATCGCGACGAGGTCCTGAAGCACGCCGAGGCGATCCTGGGAATGGACATTCGCGGGTTCACGGTTCACGAGGTCTGGGTCGAGGCAGCCTCGAAGATCGACGCCGAGTACTACGCGTCGGTCATCCTCGACCGCTCCGAGAAGAAGCTGCTCGCCCTGCTTTCGCGGATGGGGGGGATGGACATCGAGGAGATCGCCGAAACCGACCCCTCGGCCCTGGTTCGCCGCCACATCGAGCCGGGCGAGGAGCTCAGCGTCGAGGCCGCGGCCCAGATCGCAATCGACGCGCGGATCGACGAGGACGTGACCGGCCAGGTCGGCGAGATGCTCTTGAAGCTGCACGAGGTCGCGCGCGCCGAGGACGCCACCCTGATCGAGGTCAACCCCATGATCGTCACCACCGAGCGCGAGGTCGTGGCCCTCGACTCCAAGGTCACGATCGACAACAGCGCCCTGTACAGGCACGAGGAGCTGGGCCGGTTGCGGGATCGCTCGGCCGAGGACCCGCAGGAGCGGATGGCCGACGAGAAGGGGCTCACCTACGTGAAGCTCGGCGGCGAGATCGGCATCCTCGGAAACGGCGCGGGTCTGTGCATGTCGACCCTCGACGTCGTCGCCCAGGCGGGTGGGCGGCCGGCCAACTTCCTCGACGCCGGTGGTGGCTCGAAGGCCGAGACGATCGTCGATGCCCTGGCGGTGATCACCTCCGACGAGAACGTGAGGGCGATCCTGTTCAACATCTTCGGCGGCATCACCCGCTGCGACGAGATCGCCAAGGGGATCATCGAGGCGTCGGAGAAGATCGAGATCGAGGTGCCGCTGGTCGTCCGGCTCGACGGAACCAACTCCGAGCAGGGCCTAGGCCTGCTCGCCGAGGCAGAGCTGCCGGCCCTTCACGTCGAGAAGACGATGCTGGGAGCGGCGCAGCGGGTAGTGGAGCTGGCCGGTGCATAGGGCCGCCTCCGCGAGCCCGAAGACTCGGGGGAGCCGGGCAGTGACGAGTCGCCGTCAGGAGGCCGGTTTGCGGTGAGCATCGTCGTCGACACCGAGACCAAGCTCGTGGTCAGCGGCCTGACCGGCCGCGAGGGAAGCTTCCATGGCCTCAGAAATCGCGACTACGGGACGCAGGTCGTCGCGGGCGTCACCCCGGGCAAGGGCGGCCAGGACGTCGAGGGGATCCCGATCTACGAGACGGTCGCGGAGGCGGTGAGCGAGCAGGGCGCCAACACTTCGATGATCTTCGTCCCGGCCCGGTTTGCGGCTCCCGCGATCAGCGAGGCGATCGAGGCCGGCGTTCACACGGTGATCGCGATCACCGAGGGGATCCCGGTCCTCGACATGCTCCGGGTCTACTGGCAGGCGAAGGATGCCGGCGTCCGGCTGATCGGCCCCAATTGCCCCGGCGTCCTCTCGCCCGGGGAGGCGAACGTGGGGATCATCCCCGCCCAGTTCTTCGACCCGGGATCGATCGGGGTGGTGTCGAAGTCGGGCACGCTCACCTACCAGATCGGCAACGAGCTCAAGCAGGCGGGCGCCGGCAACTCATCGATCGTCGGGATCGGAGGCGACCCGATCATCGGGACCGACTTCATCGAGGTCCTGACCCTGTTCGAGGAGGATCCCGAGACCGAGCTGATCGTGATGGTCGGCGAGATCGGCGGCGATGCCGAGGAGCGCGCCGCGGACTTCATCGCCGAGCGGATCACGAAACCCGTGGTCGCGTACATCGCGGGCTTCACGGCTCCCCCTGGCAAGCAGATGGGCCACGCCGGGGCGATCATCTCCGGCTCCTCGGGAACCGCCGAGGCCAAGAAGGAAGCCCTCGAGGCCAGGGGCGTGAACGTCGGCCGCTCACCGACTGAAGCCGCCCAGCTCGCGGTCGCTGAACTGGGCACGCCGGCGTAGCGCGGGCGCCGCAGGCGGCCGCCGCGAGCCGCGATGGGGAAGGGCAGGTGGGAAGGCCGCTCCAGACGCCGCCAAGCACCCCAAGCACCCTTACCCGAGAAGGCGACGGAGGGTCCGCGCGACCTCTTCGGGGTCGTCGGTGAGGCGCCGATCCGTCAACCGCACGACGCGATAGCCGGCCAGTTGCAGGGTCGCATCCCGCGCGCGGTCGCGCTCGAAGACGGCTCGGGTGCGGTGGAACTCGTAGCCGTCGAGCTCGATCACCACCCGGCGCTCGCGCCACAGAGCGTCCACCTCCAGTCCCTCCACAACCGCATTGACACTCGGGGGCCGGAGGGCGAACCGATCGCAGAAGCCGAGAAAGCGACGTTCCAGCTCCGAGCGCGTCTCGGTTGCCGGTCGGAGGGTCCGCAGCAGAAGCCAGGGTGGGTTGAAGCGCCCTTCGGCCGTGCGCTCTCTGGCAGGCCGCGTGGATGGCCCCCAAATCGAGCAGGCGCTGACGCTCGGCCGTCTCGAAGGCTCTCCGGAGAGCGTCCCGGCGAACGACCTCGGCGAGGTCGACCAGCGTGCGGGCGACGCCCGTCACGGGAATGCCGTCTCGCGCCGCGATGTCGCGATGGTCGAGCCCCCGCACCCGATGGATCGTTATCCCGGGGCGCGCGTTTCCGGCTCTCCTCGGCACCGTGACGTCGATGTTCGCCCCCGCCGATTCGGCGATGCTCCAGAGCGCCCCGGCGCTTCGGTGGCTCAGAACGGCTCCCTCTCCGCACGCGAGCACCGCCGCCATCCACCTTCCCCGGCCCGCCAGCGCTCGATGGCCGACCGCGTAGACCTCGCGATGGATTCGATCCAGGCCTCCGGAGGTGAGCCGGTGCTGGATCGCTCCCGGTCCCAGACCGGCGGCGAGCAGCTGCCGGCGGCTGACCACGCCGTGCTGGCGATTGGCAATCCGCGCGATCTCTAGGCCACGCTGACGTGGGTCGCTTAATGAATGTATGCCATCGACTAAACGACCCACGTCTCCTCGGGACTGGATCTGGAGTCGCATTCCGTCCGAGATGGCGCGCGGCTTGTGTCGTAATTGCGCCGTGATCGCCGGGCCTATACTCGGCCCGCGATGGCCGTCGAGACGATCAGCTTTGCGCGGGGCGCGCCGAGCGCCGACATCCTGCCCGCCGAGCAGGTTCGGGCCGCCGCCCAGAACGCGCTGAGCGAGGATTGGAAACGGGCCCTCTCCTACGGCACCGGGGTCGGGCATCCTGGTCTGCGCGACTGGATCGCAGAGCGTCACGGGTTGAGCGGGGACTCGGTGATGGTCGCCAACGGCTCGCTCGAAGCCGGCGCGATGCTCTTTCAGCATCTGGCCGGAGGTGGTGAGCGGGTGATCGTCGAGCAGCCCTCCTACGATCGAACGCTGCTCCTCCTCGAGCGGCTGGGCGCTGAGCGGGTCGGCGTCGCGCTCGAGGGCGACGGCGTCGACACCGACGAGCTGGAGAGCGCCGTTCGCGAAGCGCCGGTCGAGCTCGTCCACGTGATCCCCAACTTCCATAACCCCGCCGGCTGCACGCTGTCGGCCCAAAAGCGCGAGCGCCTGGTCGAGCTCGCCGCCGAGCACGACTTCTGGATCTTCGAGGACGACCCCTACCGGGAGCTCCACTTCGAGTCGGCGCCTCCCCCGACCATGCTTTCGCTGGACACCTCGGGGCGGGTGGTCCACTCGTCGTCCTTCTCCAAGACTGTGAGCCCGGGGGTGCGGGTCGGATATCTGGCCGGCCCCGAGGATCTGATCGCCGCGCTCGCAAAGCGCGCCAACGAGCTCTACATCTCCCCGAACATGCTCGCCGAGTCGGTGGTGTTCGAGCTCTGTCGCTCCGGCGCCCTCGACGAGAACATCGCCTTCGTGAGGGGCGCGCTTCGCGATCGGCGCGAGGCGCTGGTCGCCGCCCTCGACGAGCACCTTCCCGAGGCCGAGTTCGTGGTTCCGGGCGGTGGGTACTTCCTCTGGCTGACGCTCGATTCCGACGTCGACACGCCGGGGCTCCTGGCCGCCGCCCGTGAGGAGGGGGCGGCGTTCGTCGCCGGTCCCGACTTCATGCTCGAGGGCGGGCGATCCAGCCTCCGCCTGTCGTTCGCGAGCGTCCCACCGGACCAGATCGGTGAGGGGGTCGCTCGAATCTCGCGGGCCCTGGACCGGATCCGGGCCCCGAGCCCCGCCTGAGCCTCCCTGGGCGGGGGCGCGGGCCCCCGTTCGCCGCCGGGTGACCTCGCCACCTTTTTACCCGCGCGTTACATCCCGCTTATGCCTTCGGCCTAGCCTGAATCGCGATCGACTCAGTTCACGACCACAGGCGCAGGAGGTGAGCCAACGATGACCCCGATCACGATGGTGGAAGGAGCTCGGAAACTGGATCCGGTCAGCGAGCGAAAGCTCGCCGAGCGCCGGTTCTCGGCCTTGGCCTCGGCCGTGCGCGAGCATGAGGCGTCGGTCCGCCGCCGCGAGTACGCGATGCGTCCCTCCGACCAGGCCCTGTACCGCCGCCTTCGCCAGATCTGCGGCGTCGCCTGAGGGCTCGGCCGGCCCTCGGCGCGGCCGATCAGCGCCCGTAGCGGTCGGAGCTCAGCTCCAGTTGCTCGGGAAGCGGCGGCCGCGGCGGCGGAGAGGGGTCGGCACGCACCGAGACCGTCTCCGCGACGCTTCGTGAAACGACGTGGCGGCCGTCTTCGGAGCTCATCACCACCTCATCCTCGTGTGAGTCCTCCAGGGTCCCGTCGAGACCCGGCCTGAGGCCGGCTGCCTTCAGGTAGTGGAGGATCTCCTCGGCCTCGTTCTCGAACCGCAGCACGTGCACGGCCGCTCCCGTCTCGACGTCGGCGAGCAGGGCGCCCTCCTCGCGGGCTCCCTCGACCAGCGGGTGCCCGTGGGGGCAGGTCGTGGCATCCCCGATCGCGGCGAGCATGCGCTCCTCCAGCACCGGCGACATCGCGTGCTCGAGGCGCTCGGCCTCCTCATGGACCTCGTCCCAGGGGATCCCGAGGACATCGGTGAGAAAGCGCTCGATCAGCCGGTGGCGCCGGACGATCGCCTGAGCGTGCTCGCGACCATCGGCCGTGAAGGCGAGCGACTTGTCCGAGAGCCTCTCCACATACCCATCGCGTTCCAGCCGGCCGATCATCTCGTGAACCGTGGGCGCTGAAAGCTGCATCGCTCGGGCGATGTTGGCCCCGGTGATCGGCAGCCCCGCCTCGTGGAGCCAGAACATGATCTGGAGGTACTCCTCCTCGGCCACCGTCGCGTGCTCGGTGCTCACGGCATCGACTCTAGCGAAGCCACGCCGGCCCTCATCGGGCGTCAGACCCCCCTTCTCGTATAGGTTGGCCGCGCCGTGACCACGGTTCGCGAGGCCGCCTACGAGCTGTTCCGCTCCCAGGGGATGACGACCATGTTCGGCAACCCCGGCTCCACCGAGCTGCCGATGCTGGACGCCTTCCCGCAGGACTTCCGCTACGTCCTCGGTTTGCAGGAGGCGGTGGTCGTGGGCATGGCCGACGGGTACGCGCAGGCGTCGGGCCGGCCCACCCTGGTCAACCTCCACACCGCCCCCGGGGTCGGCAACGCGATGGGGGCGATCTTCAACGCCCAGGCCAACAAGTCACCCCTCGTGATCACCGCCGGCCAGCAGGTGCGGGCGATGGTCACGCTTCAGGCCAACCTGACCAACCGTGACGCCACCCGTGTCCCGCATCCGTTCGTCAAGTGGAGCCACGAGCCCGCCCGCGCCGAGGACGTCCCGGCCGCCCTGGCGCGCGCGATCCACACGGCGTCCCTGCCCCCGCGCGGACCGGTGTTCGTCTCGGTTCCGATGGATGACTGGTCGGCCGAGGCGGACCCCGACGGCGCCGCCCAGGCGATCAGGCGCTCGGTCAGCGGCCGTGCGGTCGCCGACCCCGCCGCCGTCGGCTCGCTGGCCGAGAAGCTCGCCGTGGCGAAGGCGCCGGTGATGGTCGTCGGGCCCGACGTCGACGCGAGCGGCGCCTGGGACGCGGCGGTCGCCCTCGCCGAGCGCCAGCGCCTCCCGGTTTGGGCGACCCCGGCTCCCGGTGGAGGGCGGATCGGCTTCCCGGAGAGCCATCCGAACTTCCGCGGCACGCTGCCGCCGGCGATCGGGCCGCTGGGCGAGACGCTGGAGGGCCACGACCTGGTGCTCGTCGCCGGCAGCTCCGTCTTCCCCTATTACCCCTACATACCCGGCCCGCTGCTCGCGGAGGGCACCTCCCTCGTGCAGCTGACAAACGATCCCGACGAGGCGTCGAGAGCCCCGATGGGGGACGCGATCGTCGCCGACGTTCGGCTCACGCTCGAGGCTCTCCTGGCCGCGCTCGAGCCGTCGGATCGCTCCGCTCCGGAGCCCCTGGGCGCCGCCCAGGCTCCTGAGGAGTCCGACCCCCTCAACCCCTCGTCGGTCCATGCGGCCCTCGCCGAGGCGATGCCCGACGACGGGATCATCGTCCTCGAGTCGCCGTCGAGCACGATGGCGCTCCGCAACCAGATGCGGCTCTCGCGTCCCGGGAGCTACTACTTCGGTGCCGGAGGCGGCCTCGGGTTCGGCCTGGCGGGCGCCGTCGGGGTGCAGCTCGCCGAGGTGAGGCGGCCGGTGGTCTGTGTGGTCGGGGAAGGATCGGTCCAATACGCCGTGACCGCCCTTTGGTCGGCGGTCGCATACGACGTTCCGGTGACCTTCCTCGTGCTTCGAAACGAGGAGTACTCGATCCTCAAATGGTTCGCCGACCTCGAGGACGTCTCGGGCGCTCCGGGCCTCGACCTGCCCTCCCTGGACACAGCGGCGATAGCGGCCGGCTACGGGTTGAAGTCGCGAACGGTCGCCGGGCTCGACGAGCTCCGAGCCGAGCTCCCGAGCGCGATCGCCTCAGGAGCCCCCGAGCTGGTCGAGGTCGGGGTCGCTCCCGGCATGGCCCTGTTCTGAGCGATGCGGCCGGGGTGGCTCGAGTCGTGATCGCGCCGGAAGTCGCCGGCCCGAGCCCCGATCGTGCCCCCGACTGGGTGGCCGCCGGCGCCCCCCAGCCGCTTCGCCGCGACCTCGAGGGCCTCCTGGGCGCCGATCGGGTCCTTTCCCGCCCGCTCGACCTGGTCCGGTATGCCTCGGACGCGAGCCCGTATCGTCTCTTCCCCAAGGCGGTGGTGATGGCCCGTGACGCCGACGACGTCTCGGTGACGCTCGACTACGGTCGGCGAAACGGCATCGGGGTCACGCTGCGCTCGGGTGGCACCTCGCTGAACGGGCAAAGCCAGGGAGACGGAATCCTGATCGACGTCCGCCGGCACTTCACGGGCGTCGCGGTCGAGGAGGGTGGAGAGCTGGCCCGGGTCGGCCCCGGCACGGTCCTGGGACACGCGAACCGCGTCCTGGCCCCCCACGGCCGAAGGCTCGGCCCGGACCCGGCCAGCACCGACTTCGCCACGGTCGGAGGGGTGATCGCCAATAACTCGGGCGGGATGCGCTGCGGCACCCGCCACGACTCCTACTCCACCGTGCGGGCCCTCACTCTGCTCCTCGCCTCGGGGACGAGGATCGACACGGCCGCCCCCCGGGCCGAGGAGCGATTCGACGAGCTCGAGCCGAAGCTCGCGGCCGGCCTGATCGAGATCCGCGATGAGATCCGCGCCGACGCCGAGCTCGCCGGTCGGATCAGGCGCAAGTTCCAGATCAAGAACACCACCGGATACCGGCTCTGCGCATTCCTCGATGCCGATTCGCCGCTCGAGATCTTCCGGCGCCTGGTGGTCGGCTCCGAGGGGACGCTCGCGTTCATCGCCGAGGCGCTGTTCGAGACCGTGCCGCTGCTTCCGCGCACGATCACCGGCTGGATCCATTTCGAGGGCATCGGCGCGGCGGCCGAGCCGGTGCCGGGCCTGGTCGCGGCCGGGGCCAGCGCGGTCGAGCTGATGGTGGCGCCGGCCCTGATCGCCGCTGGACACTCGATTCCGGGAACCCCGTCCTACTGGCGGGAACTGCCGCCCGAGTCGGCGGCCCTGCTGGTCGAGTTCCGATCGGACACGGCCGCCGATCTCGACGAGATGGAGGCCGCAGGTCGCTCGGCGCTCGGCGACCGCCGGCTTCTGCGCGACCCGGAGTTCACCCGCGACGACGAGGTGACCGAGGTCTCATGGCGGGTCCGGGAGGGCATGCACGGGATCGTCGGCAGGCTTCGTCCCAGGGGTACGGCATTGATCATCGAGGACGTCTGCGTGCCGCCCGAGCGGATCGCCGAGTCGGCGACCGACATCCAGGCGCTACTCGCAAAACACGGCTTCCTGACCGGGGTCGCCGGCCACGCCTCGGCGGGAAACCTCCACTTCATGCTGACGCCGGAGTTCTCCGAAGCCGCGGAGCGGGATCGCTACGAGGCCTTCATGGGCGAGCTCGTCGATCTGGTCGTGGACAAATACGACGGCTCGCTGAAGGCCGAGCACGGCACCGGGATCAACATGGCGCCCTACGTCGAGCGAGAGTGGGGGGCCAAGGCGACCGAGCTGATGTGGCGCGTGAAGCGGCTCGCCGACCCGGAGGGGGTGCTGGCGCCGGGGGTGGTGCTGAACGAGGACCCCGGCGTCCACCTGAGAAACCTGAAGACGACGCCGGAGATCGAGGCGGTCGCCGACACCTGCGTCGAGTGCGGATTCTGCGAGCCGGTCTGCCCGAGCCGCCACCTGACCACGACGCCGCGCCAGCGGATCGCGCTGAGGCGCGAGATCGCGCGCCAGCCGGCGGGATCCACGCTCGAGCGCGCGCTGCGCGACGAGTACGAGTACGACGGCATCGAGACCTGCGCCGCCGATGGCGCCTGCGTGCTCGCGTGCCCGGTGGGGATCAACACAGGCACCCTGATCAAGGAGTTCCGGGCGGCGGGTCACGGAACCGCTGCCCAGCGCTCGGCGCTGCGGATCGCGCGCCGGTTCCGGACCGCGGAGCGGGCGGCGAGGGCGGGGCTTCGGATCGGCGGAGCCGTTCGCCGCGCCGCCGGCGATCGCCCGCTGATCGCCGCGACCCGCGGGGCGCGCCGCCTGCTCGGCTCCGAGCTGGTCCCGGAGTGGGTCCCCGGGATGCCGTCCGCCGCCGCGCGGGCCCTCCCGAGCTCGGACCCTGCGGACCCCGCCGCGGTCTACTTTCCCGCCTGCATCAACAGGGTCTTCGGGCCATCCCCCGGGGAGGGCCCGCCGGCCGAGGGCCTGCCCGTCGCCCTGGTCTCCGTCTCCGAGCGCGCCGGGGCGCCGCTTCGGGTGCCGCCGGACGTCGCCGGCTGCTGCTGCGGAACCCCCTGGGCCTCCAAGGGCTACACCGATGGCCACGTCTGGATGGCGAACCACACGATCGAGAGCCTGTGGCGATGGAGTGATGCGGGTCGCCTGCCGATCGTCGTCGATGCGAGCTCGTGCACGCATGGGCTCGCCGCCGAGCTCGCACCGGGGTTGAGCGAGCCCAATCACGAACGACACTCCGCGCTCGAGTTCGTCGACGCGGTCGCCTGGGCGACGGACCGCCTCCTGCCGAGCCTCGGGCCTCCGCGGTCGAAGCTTCGATCCGCGGCCGTTCATCCGACCTGTTCGAGTCGTCACCTGGGACTCGACCGCCGGCTCGCCACGCTCGCCGAGGCGCTGGCCGAGGAGGTGTTCGTCCCCCCCTCGGCGGGATGCTGCGGGTTCGCCGGCGATCGCGGCTTCCTTCATCCCGAGCTCACGCAAGCCGCGACCAGTGACCAGGCCGCCGAGATCGCCGGGCGCGACTTCGACGCTTACCTGTCGAGCAATCGGACCTGCGAGGTGGGCATGGAGCGCGCCACCGGAAGGCCCTACGTCCACGCGGTGCAGGCGCTGGAGCGGTTGACGCGGGTGGGCTGATCCAGCCCGTCTACTCGCGCTGCGCCAGGGTGGAGACGACGGCCTCATAGACGCCGTCGCCGTTTCGGCCCTCGGTGACCGTCACGTTGTCCCGGCCGGCGATCGCCTCGCGCAGCCCCGGATCTCTCTCGGGCCCGTTCGCGACCACGAAGAAGCGGCCCACCGAGCCGGCCGCGTCGAGGTCCTCGACCGAGTCGCCGACCGCTATGCACTCGCTCGGCTCATATCCCCGCGCTCGGCAGTGCCAGGCGACTGCGCTTGCCTTGCTCGCCCCTCCGGGGACCAGGTGGTAGGCGTGCGCCGCGCCCTCCAGGCCCTCCATCGGCCGGGCGATCGCGCCGTTGTCGAGGAATCGCAGATCGTCGTGTCCGTGGAGGGCGAGCACCTCGTTGGCGGCCCCGACGTCGACCCTGCCGCGAAAGAGGTGGGACAGGACACGGTCCTTGTGCCACGGTCGATGCCACTCGAGACGATCGGGGAAGCGGGCGAACAGCAGGCCGGGAATTCCCTCGCGGATCATCCGCTCGGCGGGTGTGCCCTCGTCGTTCGGGGTCCAATCCCCGGTCAGGAGCGTCCGCTCGCCCTCGATCACCACTCCACACCCTGCCTCGTAGATGTAGGAGGTCTGGCCGAGTAGGCGTGCGTCCGCCATCACCTGGGCCTCGCGGCGTCCGGACATGATCACGACCTCGGCCCGGGCGCGGTGGCAAGCCTCGAGCGCCCGCGCCTGCAGCAGGGAGAACCCTCCGTCGGCATCTCGAAACAGCGAGCCGCGGTGCCCCAGCAGCGTTCCATCGAGGTCGGTGTAGACGCAGCGCAGCCCCACGGCTGGCCAACGGTACAAGGCACGGGCCGCGCTACGTTAGGCGCCGGATGACGCGATGGCGCCTCGCCGACCGTGTGCTCGACCCGCCGACCCCACTGGCGGCGGGGATCGTCAACGTCACCGACGACTCGTTCTTCGAGGGAGCCCGAAGCGTCACCCCGGAGGCGGCGATCGACGACGGGCTGGGCCTGGTTGACGCGGGCTTCGATCTGCTCGACGTCGGCGCGGTTCCCGCTCGAAGCGGCCCCGCGGTCGCGTTCGAGAGCGAGGCGGCGCGGCTCGTCCCGGCGGTCGAGGGGCTCGCCCGGCGCTCGGGTGTGCCGGTCAGTGCCGACACCTTTGAGGTCGCGGTCGCCCGGCGGGCGCTCGACGCGGGCGCCGCGGCGATCAACGACATCTCCGGGGGCGCCGATCCCGCGATGCTGCGCCTGGTCGCCGAGCGCGGATGCGGCTACGTGCTGATGCACATCGATGGCACGCCGAGGGCCGACCGAAGGCCTCCCGCCCACGAGGACCCCGTCGCGCATCTGGCGGCGTGGTTCGCCGAGCGGATCGAGGCGGCGCTGTCCTGCGGGGTCGATGAGGAGCAGATCGCCCTCGATCCCGGGCTCGACTTCGACCTCTCGGTGGAAGACGACCTCGAGATCCTCGCGCGACTCGGCGAGCTTCGACGGCTCGGGCGACCACTGTATGTGGCGCTGTCGCGAAAGGACTTCCTCGGAGCCGTTCTCGCCGGGTCCTGGGAGGACCGCTCGTCTCCCGCCGAGCGGGAGTGGGCCACCGCCGGGGCGGTTGCCCTCGCGGTGGCCGGCGGGGCCGACATCCTGAGGCTTCACGACCGAAGCGCTCTCGACTCACTGCGGACCGCCGCGGCGATCGTCGGTCCCGCGGCGAGAGCAAGCGGTGGGCCACGGGCCGGCGATGGCTAGTCCCCGCGCCTCCGCCTCGGCCGGATGGGAGCACGCGATCGAGCCCGGTCGCCTGGACGGCCGCCTGGTCGCCGAGCGGCTGGAGCCGGCTCGACCCGCCGAGCTCTGCGGCCTCCCGCGCTCGTTGTCGAGCGAGCTGATCGCGGCGCTCGGGGCGGCGGGGATCGAGTCGCTCTTCTCGCATCAGGCCGAGGCGGTTGATGCGGCGGCCGAGGGCAACGTCGTCGTCACCAGCGGCACCGCGTCGGGCAAGTCGCTCTGCTTCAACCTCCCCGTCCTCGACGACCTCGGTCGCGACCCGGCACGCCGCGCCCTGTACCTGTATCCGACCAAGGCGCTTGCCCAGGACCAGGCCCGCCAGCTCGCAGAGCTTCGCTTCTCACCGTTACGGCAGGCGATCTACGACGGCGACACGCCGCGCGACGATCGACCCGCGCTTCGCCGGCGCTCGAACCTGGTGCTGACGAACCCGGACATGCTCCACATCGGGATCCTGCCCCACCACAAGGGCTGGGGCGAATTCTTCGCCGGGCTCGGCTGGGTCGTGGTGGACGAGGCGCACACCTATCGGGGCGTATTCGGATCGCACGTCGCCAACGTCCTTCGCCGGTTGCGCAGGGTCGCCGCCCGCTACGGCTCCGCCCCCCGCTTCGTGCTCGCCTCCGCGACGATCGCGAATCCCGGCGAGCTCGCCGAGCGCCTGGTCGGTGAGCCATTTCGCCTGATCGACTCCGACGGCGCACCCCGTGCCGAGCGCCGGATCGCGGTCTGGAACCCGCCCGTGATCGACCAGCGGTCGATGGCTCGGCGATCGGTGCTCTCGGAGGCGGCCGAGCTCCTGGCCGATCTGGTGGCCGCCGGCCTTCGGACGATCTGCTTTCTGCGTAGCCGCAGGGGCATCGAGCTGATCCAGCGGTTCGTCCGGATGCGCCTCGCCGAGCTCGACCTCGCCGAGCTCGGCAGCCTGATCGCTCCCTACCGGGCCGGGTACACCCCCTCCCAGCGGCGGGAGATCGAGGCGCGTCTGGCCGCGGGCGAGCTGCTCGGGGTGGTCGCCACCGACGCGCTCGAGTTGGGGATCGACATCGGGTCACTCGACGCGGCGATCTGCGTCACCTTCCCGGGGACCGTCGCGAGCCTTCGCCAGATGTGGGGCCGCGCGGGCCGGCGAAGCGAGGGGATCGCGATGTACATCGCCGGCCAGGACGGGCTCGACCAGTTCTTCTGCCGCCATCCAGACGAGTTCCTGGAGCGCCCGGTGGAGGCGGCGATCCTCGATCACCGCAACGAGCGGATACAGGACGCCCACCTGATCGCGGCGGCCTACGAGCTCCCGCTGTCGGAAAGCGATGACGATGTGTTCGGCGAAGGCTGGCATAACCGAGCCGACGCCTTGGTGGCCGCGGGGGAGCTTCGCCGTGGCCGCGACGGCAACTACCTGCCGCGCACCCCGCGCTTTCCGGCCGGCGATATCTCGTTGCGCTCCGCGTCGGCGGATTCGGTCGCGATCGTCGACTCCGGATCCGGCGAGCTGCTGGGGGCCGTCGAGGCCGAGCGGGCCTTCACCACCGTTCACCCCGGGGCCGTCTACCTGCACCTGGGGCGCTCGTATGAGGTCCGCGAGCTCGACGTCGAGGCTCGCCGCGCCGTGGTCGACCCGTTCGAGGGGGACTGGTACACCCAACCGCGGCGCGAGACGGAGGTCTACGTGGAGCGAATGCTCGCCAAGTCCCAGGCGCCGCTCGGCGCCGCGAGGAGCAACGGGTCCGGTGGAGAGATCGCTGGGGACTCGTCGGGCATGGGGTTCGAGCTCTTCTTCGGCGAGGTCTCGGTGACGGAGCAGGTGACCGCCTTCCAGCGAAAGAGGCTTTCCGACCACGAGGTGATCGACATGGTCGCGCTGGAGCTTCCCGAGACCAACTTCCCGACCCAGGCCCTGTGGTACGTGCTCGGCGAGGAGCTCGTCGGACCCGGCGTGATGCCCCCGGAGGTGCTGCTGGGGGCGCTCCACGCCACCGAGCACGGGCAGATCGCCGTCCTGCCCCTGCTCGCGATGTGCGACCGGTGGGACATCGGAGGGCTCTCCACCAACGTCCACTTTCAGACCGGTCGGCCGACGATCTTCATCTACGACGGTCATCCCGGGGGAGTCGGGATCGCGGGGCGCGGCTTCGATGTCTTCGGCCGCCTGGTCGGCGACGCAGCGAAGCTGATCGGCGAGTGCCCGTGTGCGGACGGTTGTCCCTCCTGCGTGCAGAGCCCCAAGTGCGGGAACCTCAACGAGCCGCTCCACAAGCGAGGTGCGCTCGAGTTGATGACGGCGATGCTGGCTCGCGCCGGCGCGAAGCCTTGAGCGGGCGGGTGTCGCACCGCCGCCAGATCGCCGTGATCGGCAGCTCAAAGCCCGATGACCGGCTGTCCGGGCCCGCCGAAGAGGTGGGGCGTCGCATCGCCGAGGCGGGCGTGGCGCTGGTCTGCGGGGGCCGCGGAGGCGTCATGGAGGCCGCCGCCCGCGGCGCGCGCCTCGCGGGCGGAGACGTGATCGGGATCCTCCCCGGCGAGGATCCCGGCGCCGCCAACCCGCACGTGACCCACGTCGTCGCGACGGGGGTCGGCCAGGCACGCAACCTGGCCGTGGTCGCTTCCGCCGATGCCGTGATCGCGATCGGCGGCGAATGGGGGACCCTGACCGAGGTGGGGTTCGCCGGCCGGCTCGCCAGACCGGTGATCGCGCTGGAGGGCTGGGCAGCCGGCGACGCCGGGCCTGCGGAGGGCGGCCTGGGGGTGGAGGTGGCGTCAGATCCGGCTTCGGCGGTCGAACTCGCGCTTCGTGGATGCGCCCTGTAGACCCCGGTGCACGTCGCTAGCCTTCCCCCGTCGGCGAGGTAGCTCAGTTGGTAGAGCACACGACTGAAAATCGTGGTGTCGGCGGTTCGATTCCGCCCCTCGCCATCCCGGCTTGGGGCCGAACGACCGCCTCCCACGCCTCGCCCTCCGGGCTCGCCTGCGGTTCGATTCCGCCCCTCGCCATCCCGGCTTGGGGCCGAACGACCGCCTCCCACGCCTCGCCCTCCGGGCTCGCCTGCGGTTCGATTCCGCCCCTCGCCATCCCGGCTTGGGGCCGAACGACCGCCTCCCACGCCTCGCCCTCCGGGCTCGCCTGCGGTTCGATTCCGCCCCTCGCCATCCCGGCTTGGGGCCGAACGACCGCCTCCCACGCCTCGCCCTCCGGGCTCGCCTGCGGTTCGATTCCGCCCCTCGCCATCCCGGCTTGGGGCCGAACGACCGCCTCCCACGCCTCGCCCTCCGGGCTCGCCTGCGGTTCGATTCCGCGCCCGATCCTTTATCCCGAGGGCCGCCTGGAACCCGGCGCCGCTCGGGTCGCCGGCCTTGCGACGTGCCGAAGAGACTTCAGCTCGCGAGCGCACCGCCTCTGTGGGCGGCTACTTGGCGCCCGATCACACACCCTCTGGATGACGGCGACCGGAATGGCGCCGCTGGCGGTCGGGCCGCGCCCGTGAGACTGGAAGCACTTCTCGGGGTGGTCGTGGGCGAGTTGAGCAGGCCCCATCATCTCCGAGCAGGGCACCTGCCCTGCATATCGATCCGCGCCCTGCTTGCCCCCGTCGCCTTCGGCGGCCACGATGATGGCAGCGACCGCGGCCCCGACGAGCACCAGCCCTGCGGCGGCGATCCATATACGGCGCCTCATTCGAGGCCCTGTTTCCGCCGGTGCCCCGGCAGGGCGCGGTTCAGCCTCCAACCTGCTGATCACCTGCCGACGAGCAGCCATGTAGCTCTCGCCAGTCCTCGCCATCCGGGCGCGGATTCGCCGCTTCAACGATCTCCGCCTGGTCATTGCCTAATCGCTCCATTCGGGCGGCGCCAAGGGGACTCACGCTCCCGCTGGCCCCGCCGGAAAGGGCCGCGATGACCGACGTCCCGAGGGCAGTGGCCCCCTTTACCCCCTCGTAGTCGATGGCGTGAGCATCGAATCGGGGGTCAGGCGCAGGACTACGCCACGAACCCAGCCTAGCGCGCGGGAAGAGCCAAGGCAACCGCCGGCGCAGCCTGGCGCTCCTCGCGCCCCGCGGTCGGCGGCCGATCGGCAGGGGAGGCGCGTCAGGCCGAGGCGGGATTCAGCGACTCAAATGGGGAGATTCCGCCGTCCGCCCCCCCCTCTACTGTGATTTGCGATGAGTGAACAGGTGACATTGACAGGCCAGCCCGGGCTCGAGAAGGTCTCCCCGAACGGCGGAGACCCGAGCCCGCCCGAGCGCACATGGGTCCGCGAGCTCGACGACGGGCAGGTCGTCGAGGGAGTGTTCGCCGTTCGCCAGCGCGAGCTTCGCCAGAAGCGAAACGGGGGCGAGTGGCTTCGGCTGATCGTCTGCGACCGGTCGGGCAGCACCGAGGCGGTCATATGGGAGGACGTTCAAGACGCCTACCGCGTCGCCGCTCCCGGCGGCGCCGTGCGGATTCGCGGCAGGTTCGGGATCCACCCCCAGTACGGGGCGAAGATCACGATCGAGGCGATCCGGGCCGCCGAGCCGGCCGAGTTCGAGCCCGAGGACCTCGCCGAGGGCCCGAGCGTCCCGGTGGAGAGGCTCGAGGCGGAGCTCCGCGAGCTCCTCTCGACGATCCAGAATCCGCAGCTCTCGCGGCTGCTCGACGCTTTCTTCGCCCCCGATTCAGCGATCTGGGCCCGTTTCCGCGACGCTCCCGCGGCCAAGTACTACCACCAGGCCTACCGGCACGGCCTGCTCGATCACACGGTGTCGGTCGCCCAGGCCGTCAGCGCGTCGGCGGCCGCGTTCCCCGGAATCGATCGCGACGTCGCGATCACCGGGGCGCTTCTTCACGACATCGGCAAGACGATCGCCTACAACGACGATCCGCTTGCGATCGACCTGACGGACGCCGGCCGCCTTCAGGGCGAGATCCCGCTCGGCTACTACCTGGTCCGTCGCGAGGTCGAGCGGATCGAGGGGTTCGATCCGGGGCTCGCCCAGGCCATCTTCCACATCATCCTGGCCCATCACGGAGCGCTCGAAAACGGGTCTCCGGTGCTGCCCGCAACCCGCGAGGCGACCCTGGTCCACTCGATCGACAACCTGGGCGGAAAGCTCGGCAGCTTCGACCGGATCGAGCGCGAGCTTCCCGACGGCGAGGCCTGGTCGCGGTTCGACCGCGGCCTCGATTCCGCGGCGTACTTCGGCTCGCGAGCCGCCTGAACGGCCGTCAGCTCGATCGATTCCGCGGTCTACGGGCCGAAAATGCGGCATCTTGCGCGCCGCCGCCGGGACGGCCGCAGCCAGCCCTTATCCTCCGCCACCGATGGCCAAGGACACCGAGAAGCTCATCCGGCAGCTTTCGCTGATCTCGTTCCTGATGGCGAATGGGCGCCCCGTCTCGGCGCTCGAGATCAAACGCGAGGTCGAGGGCTACAGCTCGATGAACGACGATGCCTTCGCCCGGCGTTTCTACGCCGACCGCGCGGAGCTCGAGAGCCTCGGGATATCGCTTCAGGTCGAGAAGCCGGCGGAGGGGTTCTTCGAGGCCGAGCTCTATGCGCTGCCTCCCGAGAACTACTATCTGCCGCCGATCGAGTTCACCGACGGTGAGCTGGCCGCGCTTCGGACCGCCCTCAGCCTGCTCGACGGTGAGTTCGCGTACGCCGAGCCGCTTCGGCTCGCCCTCCAGCAGGTCTCGTGGGGCCGGCCCAGCCCCCTGACCGAGAGCGACACGGCGCCGATCGACGTCAAGCTCGCGGCCCCGGGAGGGGGACGTGAGATGTCCCAGCGGCTGGCCAAGATCGAGACGGCGATCTCCCGCCGCAAGACGATCGAGTTCCGCTACTACTCGATGCAGCGCGACGAGGTGTCGGATCGCAAGATCGATCCCTACCACCTCGTGTTTCGCAGCGGGCAGTTCTATTTGATCGGCCACGCCCACGAGCGCGACGGGGTGCGCGTGTTTCGCCTCTCGCGAATCCGCGGCAAGGTCTCCTACGCGACCAAGGCCGAGCACGACTTCCCGCCCCCCGAGGACTTCGATCGCCGCGACTATGCATCCCGGGCCGACTGGCAGATGGGGGAGATGGAAGGACCGGCCAAGGTATTCGTCCGCGAGCGGATCGCCTGGCTCGTCGAGCGCGACTTCGCGGGCTACGGAAAGCTCCGCAAGGCGAGCAACAAGGACGGCGCCCCGGGTCGAGGTGGGATCTACGAAACCGATTTCGCCTCCGGGCGCCAGCTGATCTCGTGGGTCCTCGGATGGCGCGAGAACGCGACCCTGCTCGAGCCCGACGGTCTCGCGCGTGAGGCCACCGAGCGGCTCGAGCTCCTGCGCGAGCGCCACAGCGGCGAGTTCGGGCTGGCCGACACCGTCTCGCGGCCCGTCGCCGAGCGCAACGGCCGGCCGCGGTCGACCAACGGGCGCTCCGATTCGGTGATCCGCCCGGAGCGGTTCGCCCGCCTGGTGACCCTGGCCGGGTTCTTGATCGGCGCGGCGCGCGAGGACACCCGCCTCCCGGTCACCACGGTGCTAGACGAGCTGAACGTCAGCCGCCAGGAGCTCAGCGAGGACATCGACGTGCTCAACGTGGTCAACTTCGGCGGCGGCACCTACGTCCTCTACGCCGAGATCGCGGGCGACGAGATCGAGGTCGACCCGGACACCTACGGCGAGAATTTCGCCCGCCCGGCTCGCCTGCTTCCCCTCGAGGCGAAGGCCCTGGTCGCGGCGATCGACCTGTTCGGCGACCATCTTCCGCAGGCCGGCCTGTCGACCGCGCGCGAGAAGATCGTCGCGGCGCTCGGCCATGACCCCTCCCACGAGGGGCTCGAGATCGCCCCGGGCCGCGACGACTCCGAGGTCGTTCGCACCGTCAACGACGCGATCGAGGGCCACCGCGTACTCGAGCTCCACTACTACAAGGAGAACGAGGACGAGTTCATCAAGCGCGAGGTGGAGCCCTATCAGCTGGTCAGCGGGCCCGAGGGCTGGTATCTCGGCTGCTACGACCTCGGCCGCGACGACACTCGGCATTTTCGCTTGGATCGGATGAAGGAGGCGCGGGCGACCCGGCGGAAGTTCGAGCCGCGCGAGGGGGTGGAGGCGAGGCTCGCCGAGCAGGAGTGGCTCGTCCACGGCGAGGTTGGGAGCGCGGGAGTCGCCCGCGTGTGGGTCTCGCCCGAGCGCGCCAGATGGCTGCGCGAGGAGCGCACCGTGGTCGAGGAGCTCGCCGACGGAGCGGTGGTCGTCGAGCTTCCGTACGGCTCGACCGACTGGCTGGTCCGCGAGATCCTGAAGGGAGTCGGGGACCTCGTGGCGCTGGAGCCCGAGGATGCCCGAAGCGCCGTTCACGACGCGGTGACCGCCACGCGCTAGGCGGGCCCTTCGGTCCCGAGCCGCCGCGGCGAGACCTTGGCGACCGCAGACTCACCCCCGGGCCACCCCGAGATCATTCGGCTCGTCGCGCCCAATCCGGGCCCGATGACGCTTCAGGGGACCAATACCTACGTGATCGGCGCCCACCCGGCTTACGTGATCGACCCGGGCCCCGCCGATTCGGCCCATCTGGGGGCCGTTCGCCGCGCCGCCACGGAGCGCGGCGGTATCGCCGGGGTCCTGCTGACCCACTCGCACGCCGATCACTCGGCGGGGGTGCCCAAGCTAGGAGCGCCGATTCTGTTCGGTGAGGTCGGCGGCGCCGAGGAGGGCTCGCCAGAGAGGGCTGCGGGCGCCGGCGACACCGGTCCCGGCCTCGGGTCCGAGATGCGGCGAGTGGGACCCTTCGAGGTCCTGGCGACCCCCGGCCACACCGCGGACCACGTCTGCTTCCTGTATGGCGAGGTCGGGTTCTGCGGAGACCTGATCCTCGGGCAGGGGTCGAGCTTCGTCCCCCCGGACGGGGGCTCCCTGGTCGCCTATCTCGACTCGCTGGAACGCCTCGGGGCCGCGGACCCCGAGCTTCTGTGCCCGGGCCACGGCGCCTACGTGACCGACCCTGCGGCCAAGATCGACGAGTACCGTCGGCACCGCCTGATGCGCGAGGAGAGCCTCGTCGAGGCGCTGGACAGCGGGGTCCGATCCCGCGAGCGCCTGCTCGCCCTGGCGTGGGCCGACGTTCCGCCCGAGCTGAGTGGTGCGGCGTCGGTGGTCATGGAGACACACCTCCAAAAGCTGGCCCTCGAGGGCCGGCTGCCGGATGACTTCTCGCTCTAGAGTGGCGGCATGCTGAGCGGCACTGTGGCGAAGCGCCTCGCGGTGCTCGGCGGGGTGTTCTCGGCGCTCGGCACCGGGGCCGCCGCCGGGCTTTGGTGGCAGCTCGTCCGCAGGCCCCTCCCCCGGACCAGCGGCACCCTGCGCCTGCCTGGTCTCGAGGGCCCGGTCGAGATCCGCCGGGATCGATGGGGCGTTCCCCATATCCGTGCCAGGTCGAGGCATGACCTGTGGCTCGGCCAGGGGCTGTGCCACGGCCAGGACCGACTCTGGCAGCTCGACCTCTACCGGCGGATCGGGTCCGGCCGCCTGGCCGAGATCGCCGGGCCGGCGGGGCTCGAGACCGACCGCTTCATGCGGACCCTGGGCCTGCGCCGGGCGGCCCTCGATGAAGCCGAGGCCCTTCCGCCCGCCCTTCGCTCCGAGCTCGAGGCGCTCTGCACGGGGGTGAACGCCGCGGCCGCGGACCGATCGCTGCCGATCGAGTTCCAGCTCCTGCGCCTGGAGTTCGAGCCCTTTACGCCGGCGGACGCGTTAACTCTCACCAAGCTTCTCTCGTTCGGCCTTTCGACCAACTGGGAGCGCGAGCTCCTGCGCGCCGAGATGGCCCGTGAGCTGGGGCCGGCGCTGGCCGCGCGGCTGGACCCCGGCTATCCGCAGGGGAACCCCGTCGTCCTCGCGCCGGGGATTGCCTGGGACGGTGATGGATTGGACCTCGTGGAGCAGCTCGCGAAGGTGCGGGACTCGATCGGGCTGACGGCCGAGGCGACCGGCTCCAACAACTGGGCGGTCGCCGCCACGCGCTCGGCGACCGGCTCGCCGCTCCTGGCGGGCGACCCGCATCTTCCCCCGGGAATGCCGGGAATCGTCTACCAGGTGGGGCTCTACCTCGGCGACCGCCACTGTCGCGGCGCATCCCTCGCGGGGCTCCCGGGGGTGATGATGGGCCAGAACAACGACGTCGCCTGGTCGTTCACGAACGCGATGGCCGACGTCATGGACCTGTTCATCGAGCGGATCGACGGCGGCAGGTATGAGTTCGAAGGGGCGCAAGTGGCGGTATCCACGAGCGAGGAGGAGGTTTGGGTCAGGGGCCGCACCGAGCCAGAGCGCCTGACCATCCGCCGGACCCGCCACGGCCCGATCGTCAACGAGGCGCTCAGGGCCGACGACGCCGAGCCGCTCGCGCTGCGGTTCGCGGCCCTCGACTTCCCGGGAATCACCGAGGCCAACCTGCGGGTGCTCGATTTCGCGAGCGGCCCCGACCTGGTGGAGTCGCTCGGCGAGCACGCGCACCCGGTGTCGAACCTGGTCTGGGCTGACCGCAATGGCTCGATCGGCTACAAGACCGTGGGCCGGATTCCCCTTCGTCGCGGCGGCTGTCCCGACCTTCCAAAGCCCGGCTGGACGCCCGAGTACGAGTGGGACGGCTGGATCCCCTACGAGGAGCTGCCCGCGGTGACCGATCCCGAGCGCGGATTCGTGGTCACGGCCAACAACAGGATCGCGCCGGGGGACTACCCACACCACATCACGAGCGACTATCTCGACGGCTACCGGGCGCGCCGGATTGAGGAGCTGATCGAGGAGCGTGACGAGCACGACCTGGCGAGCTTCGAGTCGATGCAGACCGACATGCTTTCGCTTCCGGGCCTCGAGACCGCCCATCGCCTCGCCCGGCTTCGTCCCCGCGACCAGCGCGAGCGAACGGCGATCGAGGAGCTTCGATCGTGGGACGGCCGGATGAGCCCCGACTCCGCCGAGGCGACGATCTACCAGGCGTTCACGTTGCGGCTCGGCCGCGAGGTGACGCGCGCGGCAATCGGCGATCGCGATCTGTCCGAGCGCTGGCTGGACCGCGCCGACAACGGGTTCATCGCCCATGTGACCTCGCCGTGGCGATGGCAGTCGCACCTGCTCGAGCTCTGGTCGGAGGGTGACGAGGAGCTGATCGGCCGGCCGTGGGACGAGCTCGCCCTCGACGCCCTGCGGGGAGCGCTCGACGAGCTCGAAGGGCGGTTGGGGCCCGACCGCGCCCAGTGGCGATGGGGGAGCGTGCATCCGCTCGTCTTCTCGCACGCGCTCGGCGCGGTCCATCCGGTGATGGCGCGGATCTTCAACCGCACCCTCGAGGTGGGTGGCGCCCAGGAGACAGTCGCCCAGGTTGGCTGGGACCCCAACGATCCCTACACCGCCATCTGGGCGCCCTGCTGGCGGATGGTCGCCGACCCGGCTCGTCCGGAGCTCTCACGTTGGCAGGCGTTCACCGGGCAGTCGGGCCAGGTGGCGAGCCCCCACTACGACGACCTTCAGGGCGACTGGATCGAAGGCCGTACCCAGCCGATGCGGGGCGAGCCGCCATGGCTCGGCCTCGAGCTTTTGCCCGCCGCGGTCCCGGCCGTCGGCGAGGCGCCGGCCGCCGATTCGTGATGAGCAGCCGCCGATCCGAGATCGCGCTCGATCGCGCCGAGCAGCTCGAGCTCCTCGACTCGGAGCGGATCGTCGTCGTCTCGTCCTGGGGCCCGCGCGGCTGGCCTCACTCGATGCCGCTCTGGTACGTGCCCCGCGAAGGCGAGGTCTGGATCTACACCTATGCGAAGTCCCAGAAGGTGGTCAACCTAGATCGCGACCCCCGCGCCACCCTGCTGCTCGAGACCGGCCACGAGTACGGCGAGCTTCGGGGGATCGAGATCGAGGCCGAGGCGGAGATCCAGCGCGACCCGGAGGTGGTATACGAGCTGGCGCGGGAGCTTGCGATCCGCTATTCGGGCGGGGGTGGGGCGATCGACGCGGCAGGCGCCGAGGCGCTTCGCGCCCAGGCGCTGAAGAGGGTCGCCGTACGCTTCGAGGCGAGGCGGATGGCAACCTGGGACCACCGAAAGCTGGGCGGCGCGCACTGAGCACCGGGTGTCCTCGAATCGCGAGCTGAGCCCTCAATTTGCGCGCTCTATGTAGCCTTGCCGCCCGATGGAGCACCTGAAAGGCTTGATCCTCTCGGGCGGGGCGGGTACCCGTCTGCGCCCGATCACCCATACCTCCGCGAAGCAGCTCGTACCGGTCGCAAACAAGCCGGTGCTCTTCTACGGCATCGAGGCGCTGGTCGAGGCGGGTGTCGATGAGATCGGGATCGTGATCGCGCCCGAGACCGGCGATGAGATCGCATCGGTGGCGGGAGACGGCTCGGCGTTCGGGGCGTCGATCACCTACGTGCGCCAGGCCGAGCCGCTCGGCCTCGCGCACGCGGTGCTCACCGCCGAGGAGTTCCTCCAGGACGGCCCCTTCGTGATGTACCTGGGCGACAACCTTCTGCGCGATGGGCTCAATGCCCTGGTCGACGCCTTTCGGACCTCCCAGCCGGATGCGCTGATCCTTCTCACGCCGGTTCCCGACCCCGGCAACTACGGGGTCGCCGAGCTCGATGGAGACAGCGTCGTACGCCTGATCGAGAAGCCGACCGACCCGCCGAGCGACCTCGCCCTGGTCGGCGTCTACATGTTCGGGCCATCGATCTTCGAGGCCGTCAAGGCGATCGAGCCCTCCGGTCGAGGCGAGCTCGAGATCACCGACGCCATCCAATGGCTGATCGACGGCGGCAAGCGGGTCGAGAGCCATCGGGTGAGCGGCTGGTGGAAGGACACCGGCCAGCTCGACGACATGCTCGAGGCCAACCGGCTCGTCCTCGAGGACCTCGAGCGCTCGGTCGAAGGCGACCTGACCGACTCCAAGGTGGAGGGACGGGTGGTGATCGAGGCCGGCGCGAAGCTCGAGCGCTCCCTGGTCCGGGGCCCGGCGATCATCGGCGCCGATGCCCGGATCAGCGACGCCTACGTGGGCCCCTATACCTCGATCGACGCCGGGGTCTCGATCGCCCGGGCAGAGGTCGAGCACTCGATCCTGCTCGCCGGGTCGAGCGTCTCCGACCTCGACTACCGCATGGAGGCGAGCCTGCTGGGCCGAAACGTGCGGCTCTCGCGCGGGGACGCGCTTCCGAAGACTCTGCGGATGATCGTCGGCGACAACGCGGAGATCAAGATCCCATGAGTACCGCCAGGCACGAGATTCGCGAACCCGGGCCGAAGCGGAGGGGCCGATGAGGATCCTCGTCACCGGAGCGTCCGGCATGCTCGGGCAGGAGGTGATCGCCGCCGGCCCGGCGCACGGCCACGAGGTGATCGCGCTGGCCCACGCCGACCTCGACGTCGCCGACGCCGGCGCCGTCGACGCCTCCCTCGCCGAGTACGCGCCCGATGCGGTGATCAACTGCGCCGCCTTCACCGATGTCGACGGCGCCGAGGAGAACGAGCCCGACGCGATGCGGATCAACGACGTGGGCGCGGGCCTGCTCGCCGCTTCCGCACAGAGGGTCGGCGCCAAGATCGTCCACCCCTCGAGCGACTACGTCTTCGACGGGTCCGCCGGCCGACCGTACGTTGAGTCAGACATGCCTTCCGCGCTGTCCGCCTACGGCCGCTCCAAGCAGGCCGGTGAGACCTCGGTGGCGGTCTCCAACCCCCGACACTTCATCGTTCGCTCCTCGTGGCTGTACGGCCTCGGGGGAAAGAACTTCGTCGAGACCATGCTCCGAATCGGGGGGGAGCAACCCGAGGTGCTCGTGGTGTCGGATCAGGTGGGCTCGCCCACCTACACCCGCCATCTCGGGGAGGCCCTGGTCGTCCTGGCTGAAAGCGAGGACTTCGGGATCCATCACATCGCCGGGGCGGGCCAATGCTCGTGGTACGAGTTCGCCCAGGAGATCTTCGACCAGGCCGGGGTCGAGTGCAACGTGATGGCGGCGACCACCGAGATGCTCGCCCGACCGGCGCCCCGCCCCCCTTACTCGGCCCTGGGGACCGAGCGCGCCGAGCCGATCACCCTCCCCCACTGGAGGAAGGGCCTCGCCGAATACCTGGCCGAGCGCCAGCTCGCGGGGGCCGCGGTATGAGGCTCCTGGTCGCGGGCGGCGCGGGATTCATCGGATCGTCCTACGTCAGGGTCCGGCTCGAGGAACACCCGGACGACACGGTACGCGTGCTCGACAAGCTCACCTATGCGGGCAGGCTGGAGAACCTCCAGGGACTCCCGGAGGGCCGGGTCGAGCTGGTCGAGGGCGACATCGCCGACCGCGAAGCTGTGGGCGCGGCGCTCGAGGGTTGCGAAGCGATCGTCAACTTCGCCGCCGAGTCGCACGTCGATCGGTCGATCGAGTCCCCCGGCGAGTTCATCCAGACGGACGTCTTCGGCGCGTTCGTGCTGCTGGAGGCCGCGAGGGCGGCGGAGGTCCGGCACCTCCAGGTATCGACCGACGAGGTCTACGGGTCGATCGAGTCGGGGTCCTTCGACGAGGAGTCCCCGATCGACGCCTCGTCGCCGTACTCGGCGTCCAAGGCGGGCGGCGACCTGATCGTGGGCGCCTACCACAACACCTACGGGGCCGACGCGCTGATCGTCCGTGGGTCGAACAACTACGGACCCCGCCAGCATCCGGAGAAGCTGATCCCGCTGTGCATCCTGAACGCGCTCGCGGGCGACCCCCTTCCCGTCTACGGCGATGGCATGCAGGTCCGAAACTGGATCTTTGTCGAGGACTTCTGCGCCGGGATCGACCTGGTGCTGGAGCGTGGGGAGGCCGGCCAGGCCTACAACGTCGGCGGGCCGGACGAGCTCCCGAACATCGAGGTCGTGAAGACGATCCTCTCCCTGACCGGGCGGGACGAGTCCCTGATCGAGTTCGTCACGGATCGCCCCGGCCACGACCGCCGCTACTCGCTGTCGTCTGAGAAGGCCCGCCGGCTCGGCTGGGAGGCGAACGTCACCTTCGAGGAGGGGCTGCGCCGAACCGTCGAGTGGTATCGGGAGAACGAGTGGTGGTGGGGCCCCATCCGCGGTGGTGAGTATCGCGAGTACTACGAGCGCCAATACGGCAGGGCGCTCGGCGGCTGATGACCACTCGGCTGGAGACCAGGATCGACGGCGTCGTCCTGATCGAGCCGTCGGTCCACGGTGACGAGCGTGGGTTCCTGGTCGAGACCTGGCGCGATGACGCGTGGCAAGACCTTGGCGTCGAGCTCGACTTCGTTCAGGAGAATCACTCGCGCTCGGGCCGCCACATCCTGCGCGGGCTCCACTTCCAGACCGATCCCGGCCAGGCGAAGCTGGTCCGCTGCCTGCGGGGGCGGATCTGGGACGTCGCGGTGGACCTCCGAAGCGACTCGCCGACCTACGGACAGTGGGAGGCCCACGAGCTCGACGACGAGCGCCACCGTCAACTGCTCGTCCCGGTCGGCTTCGCGCACGGCTTCTGCGTCCTTAGCGATCGCGCCGACGTCGCCTACAAGCTGTCCACCCACTACGACCCGGCCACCGAGGCCGGGATCGCGTGGGACGACCCCGAGGTCGGGGTCGAGTGGCCGATCGACGATCCCGTTCTCTCCGAGCGCGACCGCAGTGCGCCGCGGCTCTCCGAGATCGCCCCCAGCCTGCCCTGGTAGCAACGCCGACAGGAGGCAGGTCGGCCAGGTCGACGAGCGGGCGGACGTCCTAGACCGAACCTCGTAGCTAATCGCGATCGGTCGGATGACCGGCGGCCGCGAGGGCTTCCTCGCGCCCCGCGAACATGTTGACGCGGATGATCTTGCTGTCGCGGACCGTGTAGAGCCAGGCCATCTTCATCTCGACCGAAGCTCCGCTTCCCTTTCTGCGACCGACCTGGCGCAGGACCATCACGACGCTGTCGCGTCCGTCGATCAACTCCCGTGCCTCGAACGCGAAGTCCGCGAAGGCTCCCGTCCATCGACGGACCGCCTCTGCGACTCCCTCGGGGCCGCGGAACCTCTCGCCAATTCTGGACTCCCACTCGACGTCGTCCGAGAAGGCGCTCAGTGCCCGGTCGAGCTCCCCGCACCTGTAGTCCTCGAGCATCCGGCGCACGATCTCGACGTTCTCGCTCGACACCGCCGTAAGTATCGCGTCCGGGTCATCCCTAAGATCGGAAGATTGAGCATCGTGCCACTCAACACCGGCCAATCCAACCCTCTCGCCCCGTTCAGCGAGCCCGTGAGGCGCTGGTTCGAGGCGTCGTTCGCGGAGCCGACGCCCGCGCAGGCGCTGGGCTGGCCGAAGATCGTCGCCGGCGACAACACGCTGATCTGCGCCCCCACCGGGTCGGGAAAGACCCTCGCCGCGTTCCTATGGGGGATTGACCGCCTCGCTCGCGAGCCCGAGCGCCTCGGATCGGGAGTCCGGATCGTCTACGTCTCGCCGCTCAAGGCCCTCTCATACGACATCGAGCGAAATCTCCGCGCCCCCTTGAAGGGGATCGGCGCCGAGATCTCGATCGGCCTGCGCACCGGAGATACCCCGCAGCGCGAGCGTCAGGCAATGAAGCGAAAGCCTCCGGACATCCTGATCACCACCCCTGAGTCGCTCTACCTGATGATCAGTTCGGGAGCGCGCGAGATCCTGACCGGCGCCGAGGCGGTGATCGTCGACGAGATCCACGCCGTGGCCCAGTCGAAGCGCGGCTGCCACCTCGCCCTCACCCTCGAGCGCCTCGACCACCTCGTCCGCACCAGTGCCCAAGGTGGCTCCGCCGGTGCTAGCGACGAAGTCGCGGTTCAGGCGAGTGACCCTGCCGCGCCGGCGGCGTCGCAACCCACCGGGAACGGAGCCGAAGGCGAGGCTCCCGGTGGAGTTATTCCCCTCCAGCGCATTGGCCTTTCGGCGACCCAGCGTCCCCTGGAGCGGATCGCAAAGTTCCTGGCCGGATCCCGCCGCCGGTGCGAGGTCGTGGACGCGGGGATCCGCAAGCAGCTCGACCTCGAGATCGTGGTCCCGGTGGAGGACATGACCGAGCCCGGCGCCGGCGTGCCCGCCGGCGCCAACGGCGGGCGCGGGGGCACGGGCACCGAGCGCCTCGACGGCTCGGCGGAGCGGATCGACCCGGGTCCGATCGAGGCCTCGACCGATCCGGCCATCAACACGCGATCGATCTGGCCGGCGATCTACCCGGAGCTCCTGAGCCTGATCCGCGAGCACACCTCGACGATCATCTTCGTCAACAACCGCCGCGGCGCCGAGCGCCTCGCCAAGCGCCTCAACGAGCTCAACGCCGACGAGCCCGAACAGGAGCTCCCCGCCACCGAGCACGCCGGCCACGACGCTCCCCCCGGCGCTAGCGACGAAGTCGCGGAAGATGCGCGGGTGCCTGCCGCCACGATGCAACGTGGGGTGGCTGGGGCTAGGGACGAAGTCCCGGTAGATGCGGAGGTGCCTGCCGCCACGCCGGAGCCCGAACCCGTCGACACCGGAGCCGAAGGCGAGGACGTCGGCGGAGTTATTCCCGCAGCCGAAGGCGAGGATGTCGGCGGAGTTATTCCCGCAGCCGAAGGCGAGGCCTCCGGCGGAGTTATTCCCGAAATCGCCCGAGCCCACCACGGCTCCCTCGCCCACGAGGAGCGCCAGGTGGTCGAGGAGCTCCTCAAGTCAGGGCGGTTGCCCTGCCTGGTCGCGACCTCTTCTCTCGAGCTCGGGATCGACATGGGCGCCGTCGACCTCGTGATCCAGGTCGAATCCCCGAAGTCGGTGACCCGCGGGCTGCAGCGGATCGGCCGCGCCGGCCACACTCTGCAGGAGGTCTCCGTGGGGAGGATCTTCCCGAAGTTCCGCGCCGACCTTCTCGAGTGCGCCGTGGTCGCCAAGCGGATGGTGGAGGGCGAGATCGAGGAGACTGTGATCCCTCGCAACCCGCTCGACGTGCTCGCGCAACACCTGGTCGCGATGTGCGCCTCTGACGAGTGGGCGGTGGACGAGCTCGAGCGGGTCGTGACCGCCGCGGAGCCGTTTGCGGAGCTCTCCCGAGAACAGCTCGAGAACGTTCTCGACATGCTCGACGGGCGCTACCCGTCGGACCGCTTCGCCGAGCTGCGACCTCGACTGGTCTGGGATCGCGCCGCCGGCAGCGTGCGGGGCCGGCCCGGAGCGCGGCAACTCGTGGCCACGAACGCCGGGACGATCCCCGACCGAGGCCTCTACGGGGTCCACCTGCCCGATGGCCGCAGGGTCGGCGAGCTCGACGAGGAGATGGTCTATGAGGCGCGCCCGGGGCAGACCTTCCTGCTCGGGGCGACGACGTGGCGGATCATGGAGATCACCCGTGATCGAGTGATCGTCACGCCCGCGCCGGGGGTGCCCGGGGCGGTTCCCTTCTGGAGGGGGGATGGCGTGGGGCGGCCCGCGGAGCTCGGACGGGCGATCGGGGCGTTCGCCCGAGAGGCGGTGAGCGCCGATCCGGTCGAGCTCGCGAGCGATTACGGCCTCGACCGCCGGGCGGCCGAGAACCTGGTCGCCTACCTTCGCGAGCAGCAGGCGGCGACCCGCGTCGTGCCCTCCGACGAAACCGTGGTCGTGGAGCGCTTCAGGGATGAGATCGGCGATTGGCGACTCTGCGTGCTCTCTCCGTGGGGAGGGCGAGTTCATGCGGCCTGGGGCCTCGCGCTGTCGGCCCGGATCCGCGACGAGCACGAGCTCGAGGCCGACGCGATCTGGTCCGATGACGGGATCGTCGTCCACCTGCCCGACGCGGACGAGCCGCCCCCGGCCGACCTCATCCTGCTGGAGCCGGACGAGATCGAGGACCTGGTGGTTCGAGAGCTGGGAAGCTCGGCGTTGTTCGGGGCCAGGTTCCGCGAGAACGCGGCCCGCGCGCTCCTCATCCCGCGCGCCTATCCGGGCAAGCGAACTCCCCTTTGGCAGCAGCGGCTCAAGGCCCAGAGCCTGCTCGAGGTCGCGAAGGACTTCCCCCGCTTTCCGATCGTGCTGGAGACCTACCGTGAATGCCTTCGCGACGTGCTCGACCTTCCCGCCCTCGAGTCGTTGCTGCGTGACCTCTCGACCCGGCGCGTGTCGCTGGTTGAGGTCGAGACGCCGACCGCCTCGCCGTTTGCGTCCTCGCTGCTCTTCGACTACGTCGCGACCTACATGTACGAAGGCGATACGCCCAACGCCGAGCGGCGAGCCGCGGCGCTCTCGCTCGACCGCGACCTGCTCCGTGAGCTGCTCGGCCAGGAGGAGCTCCGTGAGCTGATCGACCCAGACGCCCTGGCCGAGGTCGAGGCTTCGCTCCAGCATCGCGTCGAAGCGGCCCGCGCCCGAGACCGCGACGCTCTCCAGCAGATCCTGCGCCGCCTCGGTGACCTGACCCCGGACGAGTGCGAGGAGCGGGTGGCGGACGGGTACTCGGCCCCCTCGATGCTCGAGAAGCTCGAGCGCGAGCGCCGGGCTGTGCTGATCCGGGTCGCCGGTGAAGAGCGGTGGATCGCCGCCGAGGACGCGGGTCTTTACCGGGACGCGCTCGGCGTGCCCCCGCCCGCGGGCCTGCCGGCGACGTTCCTGGGCTCCATGCCCGATCCGATCGCCGCGGTCGTGCGCAGGTACGCACGCACCCACGGGCCGTTTCCCACCGAGCGCCTGGCCACCCGCTACAGGGTTGACCCCACGCCCGCGCTTCGCGAGCTCGAGCGGGCGAGCGAGCTGGTGCGGGGGGAGCTCCTGCCCGGAGGCACGGAGCGGGAGTGGTGCGACCCGGATGTCCTTCGCCGGCTGCGCCGGGCAAGCCTCGCCCACCTGAGAGCGGAGGCCGAGGCGGTGGACATCCGCCAGCTGGCGGTGTTCCTGCCGAGCTGGCAGAACGTCGACGCCCATCGCCCGGCCGGAGCCGGCCCCGACCGCCTGCGCGAGGCGATCGTTCCCCTCCAGGGGGTCGCGTTGACCCCGGAGGTCTGGGAGCGCGACGTCCTGCCGCGACGACTCGGCGCCTACAGCCCGACCTGGCTCGACGAGCTGTCGACCGGGGGAGAGCTGGTCTGGATGGGGGCCGGCGCTTTGGGCCGAAGCGGCGGGCGGGTGGCCCTGTACCTGCGCGAGGACGTGCGGCTCGCCGGGCCGCCGCCCTCGAAGGCCAAGCTCGAGCCGCCGTCCGGCGCTGCGCATGACGCGATCCGCGAGCTGCTCGGCCGGGGCCCGTGCTTTTGGGTCGATCTGGTCGCCGTCCTCGACCTGCCGGCCGAGAAGCTTCACTCGGCGCTCTGGGATCTGGCGTGGGCAGGGGAAGCGACCAACGACGCGTTCGCCCCGCTCCGGGCTTCACGACTTCGCAGCCTCCCGCGCTCCGAGCGGCGGGGGCGGCGCTTCGCCGCCCGGCGCGCCGGGGCAGGGCAGGCGGTCCAGGGCCGCTGGTCGCTGACCGCCCCCCTGTTCGAGGACGCGCCGCCCGGCGGCCCTCGGCTGCGCGCCCAGGCCGAGCTGATGCTCGAGCGCTACGGCATCGTCACCCGCGAGACCGTGCTCGGCGAAGGGATCCCGGGTGGCTTTGCCGGGCTCTACGGCGAGATGTCGAACCTCGAGATGCTGGGCACGGCCCGGCGCGGCTATTTCGTAGAGGGCTTGGGGGGCGCCCAGTTCGCGCTTCCCGGCGCCGTCGAGCGCCTGCGCTCCCCGCCGCAGGGCGAGGGCCGCTACCTGATCCTCGCCGCGACCGATCCGGCGAATCCCTACGGAGCCGGCGCCCCGTGGCCGAAATCCGAGCGAGGCGGCCGGGGAGGGCGACGCCCGAGCCGCACCCCCGGGGCCTACCTCCTGATGCGCGACGGCGAGCCGCTGCTGTTCTGTGAGCGCGGCGGACGGGGCGTCCTGCGGCTGGCCGGGCTCGACTCGGACGAGCTCGCCGACGCCGTCGCCGAGTTGGCCGGCGCGGTTCGCGACGGGCTCCTGCCGCGGCTGGCGATCGAACGGCTCGACGGCGAGCCGGTGATCGGCTCGGGCGTCGAAGACATCCTGATCGCCTCCGGCTTCTCGCGCGAGCCCCGGCGCCTGGTCGCCTCGGCCTGAGGCACGCCCGCAAGGAACGGCCCTGCTGAGAGGACGGCGTCGCATTACCTGGTTCCATAGGTCCAGCTGTTCGACCGCAACAAGACGGACGACGGAGAGCGCGAGTACCGGTGTTCAGCCCTGGCGAGCGGCGCCGACGACCCCGGCGGCGCGGGTCGCGCCGCGACCCGCCTGCCCGACTTCGCCTCCACCGTCAAGCCCTAGCTGACCTGCCCAGGCACGAGGCGGCGTAACGTCCCTCGCAGTGCCCGAGGGAGACACCATTCATCGCCTGGCCGAGCGGCTTCGAGTCGCCCTCTCCGGACGCGAGGTGGCGCGTGCGGCGGCGCCCAACCCCCGCTCTCCGCTCTCCACCCGCGCGAGCGAGATCGAGGGCCGCGTGCTGGAGGCTGTCGAGGCCCGCGGAAAGCACCTGCTGGCGCATTTTTCGGGGGCCGTCGCGCTCCATAGCCACCTCGGGATGTCCGGGCGCTGGTTCGTCACCGCGGACGGGCGCCCGCCTTATGGACGCCCCTGGCTGACGATGGCCTCGGGCCCCGTGGTCGCCTCGCAGCAGGGCGGCATGCTGCTGCGCCTGGTGAGTGAGTCGCGGCTTCGAAACGACCCCGGGCTGATGCAGCTCGGCCCGGACCCGCTCGAGCCCGGATTCGATCCCGAGCTGGCAGCTTCTCGGCTCCTGGCCGGTGACGGCTCGATCGAACTGGGCGACGTGCTGCTCGATCAGCGGGTGATCGCCGGGATCGGCAACGTGATTCGAAACGAGGCGTGCTTTCGGGCCCGGGTCAGCCCCTGGCGCCGGCTGGCCGACCTAGAACGCGTCGAGGCCGTGCGCGTCGTCGAGGAGGCCGAGCGGGTGATGAGCCGCGGGCTCGCCACCGGGCGACGGCCCCACGCGATCTACAAGCCGGCCGGTCGCCGTTGCCCGCGCTGCGGCGGACGGGTCAGCACGCGCGGCCAGGGGGACGCCAACCGGATCACCTACTGGTGTCCCGCCTGTCAAGCCTGAGGGCGGCCTGGTGGGACCCGGGCCGGGGCCGGCAGGGGATAATCGATTCGTGTTGCAGGAGCGCGCATGAGCGTCGCCGGGCCGATCGAGCTGCTTTCCCGCGTGCCCCTGTTCTCGGAGCTCTCGGCCTCCGAGCTCGAGAGGATCTCACGCGTCGCGGTACCGCGCTCGTTTCCGGCGGGCGTGCGGGTGTTTCACGAAGGCGACCACTCCGACGCCTGCTACCTGGTTCGCTCGGGCGATCTGCGGGTTACGCGCGAGCACTCCGACGGACGGGCGATCGCGCTCGCGACCCTGAGCTCGGGGGACATCTTCGGCGAGCTCGCAATGTTCGACGGCGAGGCCCGGTCGGCTAGCGTCGAGACGCTGTCCGATTCAGAGCTCCTTGCGCTTCCCGCGGTCGACTTTCGAAGCCTGCTGGCGGACCATCCCGAGATCGCGGTGAAGCTGATCGCCGCGCTCACGAGGCGGATCCGCGAGACGAACGAGCGGGTCTCTCGACAGTCGTTTCAGACCGTTCCGAGCCGGGTCGCGGGCGTCTTGACCCAGCTCATTGCCGAGGAGGCGGCCGCCGAGGCTCGCCAGGGAGTGACGATCCGGATGACCCAGGCCGACCTCGCGCAGCTCGCGGGCACCTCGCGCGAGAGCGTCAGCCGGTTCCTCGCGACGCTTGAGCGCGCCGGGGTGGTCAGGGTCGGAAGGGGCCGGGTCACCGTGCTCGAGCCTCGGCGCCTCCACGCCTACATCTTCTGATGTCCGGCCGGCCGGCCGGCGAGCTCGCCGGCCAGCGCGCCCGGATGGTCGAGCGCCAGCTGAGGCGCCGGGGAATCCGAGACGAGCGGGTCCTGGCGGCGATGGCGGAGCTGCCGCGGGAGCGATTCGTGCCGCGGCGCCACCGTCGCCGTGCCTACGCCGATCAGGCGCTTCCGATCGGGGATGGACAGACGATCTCCCAACCGTGGATCGTGGCGGCGATCTGCGAGGCGTTGGCGCTCGAAGGCCCTGAGCGGCTGCTCGAGGTGGGAACGGGCTCCGGATACTCGACGGCGACGCTTTCCCTGCTCGGCGCCGAGGTGGTCAGCATCGAGCGGGTCGAGCATCTGGCCACCGCCGCCCGAGCCCTGCTGGCCGAGCTCGGGATTGAGAACGTGGAGGTGGTGGTGGGCGACGGCAGCGCTGGATTCCCTGAGCGGTCGCCCTTCGACGCGATCGCGGTTCATGCGACGGCACCCGCGGTTCCGGCGCCGCTGCTTGACCAGCTGGCGGTTGGCGGTCGCCTCGTGGTCCCCGTCGCCGCCCGGTCCGCGGACATGCTCACTGTCTTTCAGCGAGTCGGCGAAGACATTGATCCCGCCACGGGGCGCGGCATCGCCAGCCAGGTGATCGGGCCCTGCCGCTTCGTTCCGCTGATCGGCACGGAGGGGTTCTCCGAGTGAGCGGGCGGCTTTGGAATCACGTTAGGCTGGCCTCCGCATGGCCGGTGGACTCCTCGCCCTCAATTTCTTCTCCCCCGCGTTCGTCGACCAGCTGAAGCGCGGTCGAAAGACCGCGACGATCCGACTCGGCGACAAGTCGCGAAAGTACGAGCGGGGACAGGTCGTGTGGATCACCGTCGGGTATCAGCACAGCCCGCGGGAGAAGATCTTCGCGGCGGTCATCGACGGCGTCGAGGTGAAGCGGATCAACGAGCTCTCGCCGCGCGACATCGAGCACGACAACCCGGAGTTTCGCCGTCTCGAGGAGACGCTCGGCTTCCTGCGGCAGATCTACGGGCGTGACATCCAGGGCGAGGACACGGTGACGGTGATCCGCTTCTCCCAGATCGTCGAATCGGTCGCCCCGCATCTGGGCAACGGCGAGACTCCCTCTCCCAACTAGCCCCGGCGGATGCCTGACTACGAGTTCCTGACCACCTGGTGCCTCGAGGCGCCCAGGGAGCGGGTCTGGGACGCGATCTGGGACTCCGAGCGCTGGCCGCAGTGGTGGCGGGGGGTGGTGGCCGCGCGGACGATCTCGCAGGGTGATCAGGGCGGGGTTGGCCAGGTCGGCCGCTACACATGGCGCTCCCGGCTTCCGTACGACCTCGAGTTCGAGATGGCCACCACCAAGGTCGCGAGGCCGTCTCTGCTTGAGGGTGAGGCGAGCGGCGAGCTGGCCGGGATCGGGCGGTGGCGGCTCTTCGAGCAGGACGGGGAAGTCCCAGTGACCGCGGTGATCTATGAGTGGAGCGTGAGCACCACCAAGCCGTGGATGAACCTCCTGGCGCCGATCGCACGCCCGGTGTTCGCGTGGAACCACGACTGGGTGATGCGAAACGGCGGCGATGGCCTCGCAGCCCTGCTCGGGTGCCGCCTCCTGGCGACCGACTGAGCGTCCTCGAGCGGGCCGAATCGAGGCGCGACGCCTGACCCGCTCTAAGTCGCCGCGACTTAGATCTGGGCGCGATCCACCAGTTGACAACCAGACGCCACCCGCTACACTTCTGACCGCTTGGCACTCTGACCGTAAGAGTGCCAGGGGCCGGCGCCAAACCCGGCGAGTCTTTCAAACGCTCAAGCCAGACGGAGGTAGAAGACGGATGAACCTCAAGCCCCTTGGGGACCGCCTGATCGTCCAGGCAATTGACGAGGACGAAACGACCGTGAGCGGCATCGTCTTGCCGGACACGGCGAAGGAAAAGCCCCAGAAGGGCAAGGTCGTCGCGGTGGGCGACGGGCCGATCGAGGACGGCGAACGTCGCCCCCTCGACGTCAGCGAAGGGGACGAGGTCCTCTACAGCAAGTACGGCGGCACGGAGATCAAGGTGGAGGGCGACGACCTGCTCGTCCTTCGCGAGTCCGACGTGCTGGCCAAGGTCGTCTAGCGCGGCCCGAATCAGTGGTGCCCCCGTGTCTCGGGCGGCACGAATTGGCTTCGAAGGAAGGAACGGAACGAAATGCCTCACAAGGAGCTCAAGTACGACGCAGAAGCACGCGCCGCGCTACAGGCCGGCGTCGACGGCGTCGCCAATGCCGTCAAGGTGACGCTCGGCCCGAAGGGCCGCTACGTCGTCCTCGACAAGAAGTTCGGCGCCCCGACGATCACCAACGACGGGGTCACGATCGCCCGCGAGATCGAGCTCGAGGACGTGTTCGAGAACCAGGGCGCCCAGCTCGTCCGCGAGGTTGCCACGGCGACCAACGACGTGGCCGGCGACGGCACCACGACCGCGACCCTGCTCGCCCAGACGATGGTGCGCTCGGGGCTCAAGAACGTGGCGGCCGGCGCCAACCCGCTGGCTCTTCGTCGCGGAATCGAGCGGGCCGTCGACCAGGTCGTCGACAGCCTGCGCGACAAGCAGTCGCGCGAGATCGGCGGCAAGGAGGAGATCGCCCGCGTCGCCGCCATCTCGGCGGCTGACGACGAGATCGGCAACGTGATCGCCGATGCGATCGACAAGGTCGGCAAGGACGGTGTCGTGAACGTCGAGGAGGGCCAGACCTTCGGGATGGAGCTCGAGTTCACCGAGGGGATGCAGTTCGACAAGGGCTACATCTCGCCCTACATGATCAATGACCAGGAGCGCATGGAAGCGGTCCTCGAAGACCCCTACATCCTGATCGCCAACCAGAAGATCGGCTCGGTTCGCGACCTGCTCCCGGTCTTGGAGCAGGTGATGCAGGGCGGCAAGCCGCTGGTAATCATGGCCGAGGACGTCGAGGGCGAGTCGCTGGCGACCCTGGTCGTCAACAAACTCCGCGGCACGTTCACCGGGGTGGCCGTCAAGGCTCCCGGGTTCGGCGATCGGCGCAAGCGCATGCTCGAGGACATCGCGATCCTCAGCGGCGGTGAGGTGATCACCGAGGAGATGGGCCTGAAGCTCGAGAACACGCAGCTCTCGCAGCTCGGCCGGGCCCGCCGCGTGGTGGTCAACAAGGACACCACGACGATCATCGACGGCGGTGGCGAGAAGGAGCAGATCGAGGGACGCATCAACCAGATCCGCTCCGAGATCGAGACGACCGACTCCGACTTCGATCGCGAGAAGCTCCAGGAGCGCCTCGCGAAGCTCGCCGGAGGCGTAGCCGTGGTCAAGGTCGGCGCCGCCACCGAGACCGAGATGAAGGAGAAGAAGCACCGGGTCGAGGACGCGCTCCAGGCGACCAGGGCGGCGCTCGAGGAGGGCATCGTCCCCGGCGGCGGAGTCGCGCTGCTGAACGCCCAGGACGCGGTCGACTCGAGTGGGCTCGCGGACGGCGACGAGAGGACCGGCGCGGAGATCGTGCGCCGTGCGCTCGAGGAGCCGATGCGCCAGATCGCCGAGAACTCGGGATTCGAGGGCTCCGTGATCGTCAACAAAGTCCGCGACATGAAGCCCGGCGAGGGCCTGAACGCCGATTCCGGCGACTTCGGCGACCTGGTCGGAAACGGCGTCATCGATCCGACCATGGTCACCCGGTCGGCACTCCAGAACGCCGCCTCGATCGCCAAGAACATCCTCACCACCGAGGCGATCGTCGCCGAGCCGCCCGAGAAGGAGGGCGCGGCGGCCCCCGCCGGCATGCCGGACATGGGCGGGATGATGTAGCTCGCCACCCGGCGAGGCCCGCTACGGGCAATTTGCAAGAGGGCCCGGCGACCGCCGGGCCCTCTTGTTGTCCAGCCGCCGATAGTCGAATTGCGTCTGACCATCCCGCGGAACGCGACCGTCGATGATGGCTAAACGATCGCGAGGTAGGGTCCTTGGATCCGCCCGGCGAAGGAGTCGGGCCATCAAACGAGGAGGCCAAGTGAAAGCTTGGAAGGCGGCTCTGGCCGCGGCGATCGCGACTGCGGCGATCGCGTTGATCGTGGTGGCGCCGAGTGGTCGTCGACTCGAACAACAAGCGGGCTGCTAGCGCGGATGCGCAGGCCACCTGTGCCAAGGGCACAGGCGGGTTCAAGGTGACGGACAAGGGCGAGGCAGACGGCTGAGGCTCGATTTCAGGCGGTCCTCAGGACCTCCCCTACCGCGCGCGGGGTGACGCCGAGAACCTTGGCGTCACCCGTCCCGCGCGGGCTCGTCATCGGCACCTCGAGGAGCTCGGCCTCCTCCCAGGTGGCGAAGACCGTGTCCCCGAACAATCGCCGCAGCGCGACCAGCGACAGATGGACGAGACCCAGGGGCACGTGGACCAGCGGGCGCACCCGGCCGGTTGCGCGGGCGACCGTGAGCGCGATCTCATCGTAGGTCAGGACCTCGGGGCCGGCGAGCTCGTATCGGGCCCGGTTGGCGCCGCGATCCAGCGATGCGATCACGCATTGCGCCACGTCGCCCGACCAGATCGGCTGGTAGGCGGATCGCCCCGAGCCCGAGATGGGGATCGCGGGAAGCAGCGCCAGCCGTTTCATCAGAGTGATCCAGCGATCGCTCGGGTCGTAGACGATCGAGGGGGCGAAGGTCGTGGTGGCGATCGGGGAGGAGTCCACGGCGCGCTCGGCGAGCGCCTTGGCCCGAAAGAACCGGGTCCGCTGGAACTCGCTCGCCCCCAGCGCGGAGAAGAAGATGAACCGTTCGACCCCTTCGCGCTCGGCCGCCCTCAGCAGGCGTGCGGTCGCCAGGCCGTTCAGCTCCTCGACGCGGGCATGGGGCTCATCGCGGATCGCCGCGGCGAGATGGATCACGGTGTCGGTGCCCCGCAGCGCCTGGCGCTGGAGGTGGCGATCGCCGAGCCGCGCTAGGTCGCCGAGCGCGATCTGCACCTCGACGCGGTGTCGGCCGAGGCCCCGCGGGTCACGAACCAGGGCGCGCACGTCGTGGCCGGATTGGAGCAGCAGCGGAAGGAGCGCCCTGCCGACGGTGCCGCTCGCCCCTGTAAGCAGGATCACGCCGCTGGACTCTATCCACGCGTCGCCCGTTGCCTACAATGTCCGCTCCGCTTGGGCGGATCCACCAGCACAGGCGATATTCGGACAACGCCGAACGCCGCTCAGAAGAAGAGGGAGCCCGACACTTGGCCTACGTGATCGCCGAGCCGTGCATCGGTCAGAAAGACAACTCCTGCGTGGAGGTCTGTCCGGTCGACTGCATCCATCCGACCCCGGATGAGCCCGACTACGAGGGCGTCGAGCAGCTCTACATCGACCCGGATGAGTGCATCGACTGCGACGCCTGCGTCGAGGCGTGCCCGGTCGACGCCTGCTTCGCCGAGGATCAGCTCCCCGAGGAGTGGGCCAAGTACACGCAGATCAACGCGGACTACTACTCGAAATAACCCGGCGGCTGCTCGCCTTCGGCTCCGTAAACAACTCCGCCGAAAGCCTCGCCATCGGCTACGTTTTCGGCGGGTTCGGGCCTGTTGCGTGGCGGCAGGACGTAAGCGCATCTACCGCGACTTCGTAGCTAGCTCGAGCCCACGCCCTTCGGCCGTCGGGACCGTGGGTGAGTGAGCAGGACTTGGTCGCTAGCTCGACTGCACCACCGGCAGCTCGGTCCCACTGACCGGGGCTTGGGCGGCGAGGGCCGGGGGCTCGGCCTGCATCACCGGGAGCTCCTGGGGCGTCGCGGCGACCACCCCGCGGGCCGCGGCGGCGATCGCCTGGGCGGCGGGGTCGTCGGGAGCGTCGAGCACCAGGGGCATCCCCGAGTCGGCGTGCTCGCGGAGTTCCTCGGAGAGGGGCACCTTGCCGAGAAGCGGCAGCTCCAGCTCGTCGGCGAGGAGCTGGCCGCCGCCCTCGCCGAAGATCGTGAATCGCTGACCCTCCGGAGTCGTGAAGCCCGACATGTTCTCGATCACGCCGAGCAGCTCCAGGTCGACCTTCCCGGCCATCTCGGCGGCCCGGCGGGCGACCGTCTGAGCCGCCGGCTGGGGTGTGGTGACGATCAGCACCTTCGCCTGGGGCAGGAGCTGGGCGAGGGTCATCGAGACGTCGCCGGTGCCGGGGGGGAGGTCGAGCAGCAGGTAGTCGAGCTCGCCCCAGTCGACGTCCTCGAGGAACTGCTGGATCGCCTTGTGGAGCATTGGCCCGCGCCAGACCACCGCGGCGTCACGCTCCAGGAAGAAGCCGATCGACATCACCTTGAGCCCGGCGGGCCCGGGCAGCGGAATGATCTTCCGCTCGGCGTTCACCTCGGGCTTGCGATCGACCCCGAGCATGCGGGGGATCGAGTAGCCGTAGACGTCGCAGTCCAAGGCGCCGACGGATTGCCCCTGCGCGCGGAGCGCGGCCGCGAGGTTGGCCGTCATGGTCGACTTGCCGACCCCGCCCTTGCCCGATGCGACGCAGACGACGTTCTTGACCTGTGCGAGTGCGCCCTCGGGAAGCCTCTGGCGACCGAGGGACTGCTGGAGCCTTCCCTTCTCCTGGTCTGAGAGGACGTCGAAGTCGACTGCGACGCCGGAGACGCCCTCCAGGCGGCCGACCTGCTCGGCGACCGCGTTCTGGAAGTGCGAGCGGATCGGGCACCCCGGCGTCGTGAGCGACACGACGACGGCCACGTGTCCGGTCTCTTCGATCGCGATCGAGCGGACCATCCCGAGGTCGACGATCGAACGTCGCAGCTCCGGGTCGATCACGGCCCGCAGGGCCTCGGTCACCTGTTGCTCGGTCGGCATCGGCACACCCCCATTGTCGCAGGGCGGCCGGGGAGGCGACGGGGGCGCCGTCTGGTGCTCCGGAAATGGATCGACCGGCCCTGAGGCCGGTCGATCCGGGGAGGAGAGGTTGCTGCTCTGCCTGTGGCAATGAGAGCGAAGCTCTCGCGGCGCTTGGGAAGGCGCCTTCCCACCGGCAGCTCTCCCGATCCGTTCCTCTCCGGACGGATCGGGCTAAGCCGGTTAGACCAGTGCCGAGACGCGCTCCTGCACGGCGGTCTGGGCCTTCTTCAGGTTGCCTTCGGCCTTGGTCCGGTTCTGCTTCACGGCCGTCCGGACGTTGCGCCGGCGCCGGTTCAGCTCGCGCTCGACCCGATTGCGCGTCCGGCGGACACGGGTCCTGGACTTGCGGCGAGCGCTGGCGCCCCGTCGCTCGAGCCTGTTGAGCTCGCGCTCGGCGCGGGTGCGCATCGACTTCAGCTCGCGGTTGGCCGTCTGTCGAGTCGTGAACGGCTCGACGATGTCGGACACGCGGTCGGTGACCGTGAGCGCGACGCCGACCGGGACGTCGACCGAACGCTCGGCCGTCTGACGGACGTAGGAGACGCTGCCGTCTCGAGCCTTGTTGAGGCCCTCGCGAATCCGGTCGCTGTCGGAGCGGCTCGCGGCCGACGTCTGTCGGCGGTCGGAGCGGCTCGCGGCCGACTTCCGTCGGCTGTTGGGCTGCGTGTTCTGCGTGTTGTTGGCGTTGACTGGCATTTGTGCTTCGAACCCCCTCGGTGGGTCGTTCCTCTTTCGCGGACCCCTTATCTCTAAGGATGTTCGAGTCTAGCAACCCGAACACACGTTTGTAAACCAGCCCTCGCGACCGGTTACAGGATCCTTGGTCAGGCGGGTGGGGGCCGGGGTTCGCCGGAGGCCTTGTTCAGGCGGGGGCGTGGGCCGGGGCTCGGCCCAGCCAATCCAGCGGGCGCTCGAGCTCCTCGAGCGTCGGAAGCGCTTCGGGAGACCGCCAAACCGCGTTCAGGCCTTCCACCCCCATCCGTTCTGCGACCTCGTCGCAGAACGCCTTTCCCTGCCTGTACTGGCGCAGCTTCAGCTCCATCCCGAGGAGCCGCGCGATCACGTCGGCGAGGCCACCGCGATCGGCTCGCCGGGCGTCCAGGCGGTCGCGAAGGCGAGCGTATCCGGGCTCGAGCGCCCCACCGGCGGCGTCCATGACGTGCTCGGCGTGCCCTTCGATCACCGACATCGTGGCCTGGAGCGCGTCAAGCGTGCGCGCCTGCTCGGGCCCGGCGAGGAGCCGTGGCAGCTCCCCGTGCATCACCGAGCGAACGGTCCTGCGCGGGTCGGAGCGAAGGAGCCGCCGGGCCACGGCGCGCAGCGTTGCCTGGTCCAGGCGGGCCGATGCGCCGCCGATCAGCTCGTTCAGGAGACCCGAGAGGTGAGCCCGAAGCCACGGAACCGAGCCGAACTGGATTGAGTGGGTGGTCTCGTGGATCGCGATCCAGCGCAGGAACAGGCCCGGGTCCTCTCCGAGCTCGCCATGCGCGGAGGCCAGGTTGGGGCCGACGAACACGAGTCGCGGCTCGCGGTCCGCGCCGATCAGCGCGAGGTCGTATTGGCCGAGCACCTTTCGCGCCCCGAACCCGACCGCGGCGCCGGCTTCGGTTGCGACTGCGGCCCCGGCGACCGATCGCGCGATTCCCCCAAACGGCCCGGGGAGGCGCAGCCCGTCGGCTATCCGGAGCTCGAGCTCGGCCGAGAGCTCCTCGAGGCTTTGAACCGCGAGCCGCGCCCACTCGGCGCGATCGATGAGCTGGGGCGCCGGAAGGGGGCCGCCGGGCTTGAGCCGCGTGTACTCCTCGACCAGCGCGACCCCGTCGGCGCAGGCGCCCTCGACCGCCCGCTGGTCGAATGGACCCGCCCCGCGCTCGGTTCCGGCCAGTCGCACGGCGATTCGGCGGGCCAGCCCCCAGTCGACCAGGTGGGCGTCGCTCAAGCGTGCTCCTGACCAACCGGCTCGGCGCGCTCCTGAGCCTCGAGGACCGTCGCAAGAAGGCCACGATCGAGCGCCGCGGCCACGTGGTAGCGGGCAGCCAAGTCCAGGCCGACCTCGAGATCCGCACCGCCGAAGACGACCTCAGCCCCCGCCTCGCGCGCGATCAGCTGACCCGCCGCCGCGTCGACCGAGCGACAGGCGCGTCCGGTCAGCATTCCGTCGAACCGTCCCCCGGCGACGTAGCAGAGCGAGATCGCGATCGACCCCACGGCGCGGATCCGGTAGGCCTTGCCCTCGAGGGCGGTGAGCAGGGGGATGGTCCGCTCGGGCTTGGCGGACTCGATGCCCACGACCTCGAGCCCGAAACCCGGGCCCTTCGCGTGAAGGGGCGCGTCGTCAAGCATCGCCGGCCCGCCGCGGTGGGCGTGGTATTCCTCGGATGCCCCAAAGTCGTACACGTAGCCGAACTCGACGTCGGCCATGGTAGGCCCCGAGGCGACCGCGATGCTGAGCGAGTGCGACGGCAGCATGCGTCGCGCGTTGAGCGAGCCGTCCAGCGGATCGACGATCACCGAGATCGCCGCGCTCGCCGCGCCGAACGTCACTTCCCCGCGCTCCTCGGAGATCGCCGTGAACTCGTGTCCCGCGGCGTGCAGCCGCTCGAGCTCCCCGAAGACGATGTCCTCACACCGGCGGTCGATCGCGAGCGTTCGATCTCCTCCCTCGCCGATCCCCTCGTAGACGGTGCGCGTCGCGATCCCTCGCTGCTCGGAGAAGAGCTTGCGCTGGGCCGCGGCGATTCGCCGGCAGGCGCCGAGCCAGTCGGCTGCCAGCGCGCCGGAGACCGGCCTGGGATCGCCATTCTCGGCCTGATCGAACGCCACGTGCCCATGCTAGATGGTTGGTCGCGGGGCCCTCGCCGGCCCGTGATGGCCGCCCATCCCGGCTCGGTTCGCCGCTCGCTAGCTTTAGGGCGGATGGAGGGAGACCCGGTCGAGCCGAGCGCGGGCCAAGAGCAGGTCGCCGGGCACGGCGACGGGCCGATGCTGGTCGTCGGCGTCGCAGGTTCGGGAAAGACCGAGGCGCTGGCTCGCCGGCTGGCGGGCCTCGCCGGTCGCGGCACCGGGCCCGAGCGAGTCCTCGTCCTGACTCGGTCTCGGGCTGGCGCGACCGGGTTGCGCGCAAGGGCGGCGGCGCTGATCGACGTTCCCTACGAGGAGCTCATGGTCGCCACGTACGAGGCGGCCGCCGAGCGCCTGCTGCGCGAGCACGCCCTCGAGGCGGGACTCGACCCGTTCTTCGCGACCGTCAGGGCGGCGGACCGGCTCGCGATGCTCCTCGACCGGATCGACGACCTGTCGCTACGCCGCCATGAGATCCGCGGCAACCCCGCCGGCCTCCTGGCCCGCATGCTTCGCCGAGTCGACGCCCTGAAGTCCGAGGCCGTGACTCCCCCGATGCTGCGCGACTGGGCAGAGACCGCCGCGCGTCAGGCAGCGGGCGCGGCAACGCGCGAGCGAGCAGAGCGCGAGCGCGAGTTCGCTGACTTCTACGCGAGCCACGACCGCGTGTTGCGAGAGTGCGGGAGCCTCGACGCCGCCGACCTGGTGAGCGAGTTGCGGCGCCTGCTGTCGGAGCGAGCCGACGTGCGCCAGGCGGTGGCCGAGCGCTTCCCGTTCGTGATGGTCGATGAGCTCGAGGACGCCGGGGAAGCCCACCGGGCGCTGGTCGAGTCCCTCTCGGCCGAGCACCGCAACCTCCTCTGCGCATCCGACCCCAACCAGGCGATCCGCCCCCCCGCGATCGCCGTTCGCGACCCGGCGGCATGGTTCCTGAAGCTTCATCCCGACGCCGATCAGGTGGCCCTCGATCGACCATTTCGGCTCGGTCCCGAAATGGCTCGCGCCGCCACGGCCGTCGCAAAGCTGGCCACGCTGCAGGGTCGACCAAAAGCAACCACATCTCAAGGTGAACCGGCCCGAGCTAGCGACGAAGTCGCGGGGCAGGCGAGTGACCCTGCCGCCCCGGCGGCGTCGCAACCCGCCGGGAACGGAGCCCAAGGCGAGGCTCCCGGCGGAGTCATTCCAGGCGAGGCCTGCGGCGGAGTGGTTCTCCGCTTTTGGCGCTGCCGGGGTGAGCGTGCCGAGGCCCAGGCCACGGCGCGCGAGATCGAGCACCTGCTCGCCGCGGGAGAGGTGAGGCCCGAGGCCGTCTGCGTGATCGTCGCGTCGGGTTGGCGGGAGGCCAGGCTGGCGGCGGCGGCGCTCGAGGAGCGGTCGATCCCGTTTCGCTTCGCCGGGGACGCAGCCCTCTTCCAACGTCCCGAGGTGCGCGACGTGCTGGCCTGGCTGCGGATGCTCGCCGACCCGACCGACGCCGCGGCCGTCGTCCGGGCGCTGACCAGGGCCCCTGTCGAGCTCCGCTCGATCGACCTCGCCCGGTGCACCGCGATCGCACGGCGGCGCCGGCTGGACATGATCTCGGCCCTCGAGGCATCGCTGGAGAGCCCCCAGCTGCCACCCGAGGCGCGCGATCGGATCCAGGCTTTTCTGAAGCTTCACGGGGCGGCATCGGGGGCGCTGGAGCAGATGAGGGCCGACGTCTTCGTGCGCCGGCTGATCGAACGGATCGGGGTGCGCCGCCAGCGTCTCTTCGTCGCGACGCCGGAGGCGGCCGAGCGCCTTCAGAGTCTCTCCCGGCTCTCCGAGCTCGCCGCGGCCTGGACGCGCCGCGAGCCCCGCGGCTCCGTGCGCGACTTCGTCCGGCACCTGACCGCGGTCGCCGACGCCGGGGAGCTCGAGAGCGCCGACTCCCCATACCCGTCCCCGGGCGCGGTCGTGCTCGCCGAGCCCGAGCAGGTCAAGGGGATGGAGTTCGCGTGCGTGTACGTCCTCGGGCTCGACCGCGGCGCGATCACCGCCCGCGACCGCGGTCCGGCCTCGATCCCGCCCGCCCTTCTCTCCGAGCCGGTGCCGTGGGGGAGCGACCATGTCGAGCTCGCAGCCCGGGCGCGCCTTGCCTATCTGGGGATGACCCGCGCCCGCAGGGGGCTCGTCCTCTCGTGGCCGGAGTCGGTGGACGAGGATCCGGTCGCGCCGTCGGTGTTCTACGAGACCGCGCGCGGTGCGGTCGACGCCCGCGAGGCGGTTCACGAGGAGGAGCTGTTCGGACCCGCCGAGGGCCTCCACTCGACCTATCGGATGCTTCGCGACGAGGTCCTCGAGGCATCGTGGCGCGCCGGTTCCGCGCTCTCGGAGATGCGCCTCGACACGGCCGAGGACGTCACCCAGGCGGTGGCGCGATATCTCGAGCTCGTAAAGCTCGCGGCGCTCGTCCAGCGGCCCGAATCCGAGCCGGCCGCAGAGTCGCTCGCGGCGCTCAACGAGCTCCTCGGGCGGGTCGCTTCGCCTGAGCAGCGTGCTGCGCTGGAGGCGTCGGCGCTCGATCAGTTCGTAATCGGCGAGGAGGCCGATCTCGCGGCCCGGCGCGAGCTGGTCGCCGCCCGGCGCCAGCCCTCGCTCGAGCAGTTCATACCGCGCCGGGGCGACGGCCTGGCGCTCTCGGCTTCGGACATCGACCTCTACCGGACATGCCCGCTGAAATACAAGTTCGCCCGGGTGTTCGCGATCCCTCAGGAGCCGACCATCAACCAACGCTTCGGAATCCTGATCCACCAGGTGCTAGAGCGGTTTCACTCCGAAGCTCTCCAGGCCTCTTCTCGGGACCAGGGCGCCGGACCGCAGGATGGCGGCCCCGACCACGCCGGCGGCCTCGGCCGGCTCCTGGCCCTGTTCGAGGCCGGCTGGCGGCGAACCGGGTTCGGCGCCTCGGACGACGAGCTCCAGTACCGCGACCGCGCGGTCGCGGCGCTGGCCCGCTATCACGAGCGCCATCTGCACTCCGGATCCAGGCCGGTGTGGCTAGAGCGAAGCTTTGCCTTCGCGATCGGCCCCCACAGCCTCCGCGGCCGCGTCGACCGCGTCGACGAGCTCTCGGATGGCCGCTACGAGCTGATCGACTACAAGACCGGGGAGCGCCGCAGCGGTCCCGGCGAGGACGTGCAACTGGCGCTCTACCGGCTGGGGGCCCGCGCGGCCTGGCAGGTCGACGCCGGGCTGGGCAGCTACTGGTACGTGCTCGAAGACGAACGGGTGCCGATCGCTCCGAAGCCCGATGACGCCAAGCGGGTGGAGCGCACGGTGCTCGAAGTCGGCACCGGAATCGAGGCGCAGGACTTCGAGCCGCGCCCGTCGTACGAAATCTGCAGCTGGTGCGACTACCGCCTCATCTGCCCCGCCTCAGAGGCCTGAGCGCCAACAGCCCGATTCGACGACCTGAGCCCCGATCGGATACGGAACAGGGGCTGGGTAGGGGGACGCGCCGCCTGCTGCCCTACCCAGCCGAGAACGGCCCCGCGGAGCCGCCCCCATTGGGCTGGCCCGCGGCCGCCCTCGCGAGTCGCCGCCGTCGAGTGACCCTGGTCCCCCGCCCCCCTGGTCGGGCTCGCCGTTCTAGGCTGACCCCAGGCGCCTGACCTCAGGCGCATGACCCCAGACCCCAGACCCCCTCGCGGCCACCCCGCGAATCGCCGACATCTCCCGTAGCTGGAGGTCGATCTCGATAGTCGTCGTGGCGGCCAGGTGAGGATTTGGGCCCACTACGGTCAGCTTCCGTTGGAGCGCGTTTCGATGCGGTGACGAAATCGCCGCATCGCGGACCTGACGTCCGTCTCTTGTGTTCGCTGGCGAACTGTTCGTGGCGGAACCTTGTCGGTCGTTGGCGTGGCAGCCAACCGAAGCCGGGGCTGAGTAGAGAGCTTGCGGACGCTGCCGATAGTCGCGCAAGCTGGAAGGAGCCGTTCGCGACGGGTCGTGGAGGGCGGGATGACTACAGGCTCTCGCCAGACGTCCTTACCCAGCCGAGAAGCGGGCCCGCGGAGCCGCCCGGGTCGGGGCCGGCCAGCCCCGCTTCGCGCGAGTCGCCGCTCAGTTCTGCTCGCCGCCGCGCTGGCGCAGGAAATGCTGGAATTCGCGCGCCAGGTCGTCGGCGCTGACCTCGCGGCCGAGCTCGAGACCCTCCTCCTGCGAGTCCTCAAGACCGCGCACGAGCTTCTCGATCTCCGGGTTGGCCGAAACCGCGCGGTCGACCTGTTCCTCGAAGCGCTCGGTGGCGTCCTCGAGCTCGGAGGCCTCCACGGCGACCCCGGTCAGGCCCTCGAGGCGGCGAAGGAGCGCCAGGGCCGCCTTCGGGTTTGGCACCGCCGCCACATAGTGCGGGATCGCCGCCCAGAGGCTCGCCGAGTCGAGGCCCTGCTCTCGGCAGGCCTCGTGGAGCACGCCGACTATCCCCGTCGGCCCCTCATAGCTCGAGCGACTGAGGCCGAGGCGCTCGACCAGCTCCGGATCGGAGGCCAGCCCCGTGATCGGGACGGGCCGGGTGTGCGCGACGTCGCCGATCAGCGCGCCAAGGGTGATCACGATTTCCGTGTCGAGGCGTCGTGCGGCCTCCACTATCGCTCCGGCGAAGGTGCGCCAGCGGAGGTTCGGCTCGACCCCGCTGAAAAGCGCGAGGTCGCGCTCGGCGGCCGGCACCTCGACTCCCAGCAGGGTGTTGGCGGGCCAGTCGATCTCGCGAGTCAGTCCCTCGACGAGTCGAATGGTCGGCCGGTTGACCTGGAAGTCATAGAACTCCTCGGGATCGATCCGGGCGACCACCCGCGGGTCAAGGGACGCCGCCACGGCTTCGAGCGCCGCGGTGGCGGCGCTGGCGGCGTCGTTCCAGCCCCCGAAGGCGCAGATCAACGCCGGCCCGCGCAGCTCGGGCGGGTCGCCGTCCCAGATGATCGGGTCCACCCGTCGAGCCTATCCAGAAATCAGCGCCGCACGAGGACGCGGCCGTCCGAACCCGGGTTCACGATCAAGGGATGGAGGCTGCAGCTGTGATCTCGGCAGGGGAGGGGCGCCAGCCACGGATCGCGGAGCTGCGATCGGGACAGCGGTTCGAGGGCCGCTACGCATGCCTGCGAAAGGATCGCCTCACCTCCCGAAGCGGTGCCTCCTATCTCGCCGTCGAGCTTCGCGATCGGACCGGAACGCTGTCGGGACGGGTATTCCGCGAGCCCGATCGAATCGGCCTGCGGTTCGATCGGGGGGACGCGGTGCTCGCCCGCGGCCGGCTCGAGCGCTATCGCGGGCAGCCGGTCGCCGAGCTCGAGGATGTCCGGCGGCTCGACCCCGGATCGTTCGACCCCGGCGAGTTCCTGCCCGCCGCCTACCGATCGGTAGAGGAGCTCGAAGGCTTCCTCGAGCATCTGGCCCGCGAGGTCCACGACGCGGATCTTCGCGCCGTCGTGGAGCGGCTGATTTTCTCAGGCTCGACCGCGGATGAGTTCCGGCGCGCCCCATGTACTCCGACGGGCCACCACGCCTATCTCGGCGGCCTGCTCGAGCACACGGTGGCGGTGGGCACCCTGGTTGGCGAGCTCTGCCAGCTCCACCCCCGGCTGGACTCTGACCTGCTGATGGCCTCGGCGCTCCTTCACGATGTCGGCAAGACGCGAGAGTTCAGCCTCGGCGCCGAGATCGAGACCACCGACGAGGGGCGGCTCCTCGGGCATCTTGCGATCGGGGCGCAGCTGATCGCCGCCCAGTCCGGCGCTCTCGCCGAAGAGCGCCGGATCGCGCTCCTTCACTGCGTGCTCTGCCATCACGGCCCCGACGCCGGCCGCCAGGGAGGGAGCGCGGGAGCGCGAGGCTTCGGCTCGCCGGAGGCAGTCGCCCTTTACCGGCTGAATGCCCTCGACGCATCGGTCAAGGGCGCGCTCGAGCACGGCATCTGAGTCATTCGCCGGCGCGCGGCGCGATCCCCCGCCTGAAGAGTTGGGCCGCGATCACGAGGGCGAGGCCGGCGAACAGGAGCTCCAGAGTGCGCTCGGGGATCGCATTCGAGATCGCCACGCCGCCGGCGACGCCGAGCGGCGACACGACGCCGAGGACCAGGCCGTCGCGGACCCGGACGTTCCCGTACCCGTGCTGCCGCCGGGCGCCGAGCATGGCGACGAAGACGATCGCCAGCAGCGACGTTGCCTCGGCGCGAACCTGCGTCTGGTCCAGGAAGATCACCAGGGCCGGGACGAACAGGACCCCTCCTCCCACGCCGACGAGCCCGCCGAGCGTGCCACCGGCGAATCCGAGCAGCGCGGCGGCCGCGTACTCCATCAGGGCACGATCAGGTCGATCGCGGTCGCGACGAGGAAGGCGGCGAACAGGAGCGCCACGGCGCGCTCGGAGATGCGCTGCTGAAGGGCCGTGCCGGCGACCACTCCCGCCAGGGCGGGGACTCCCACGAGCGCGGCCTGCGGCACGTCGACGTTCCCGTAGATGGCCTGTCCGACCGTTGCGTAGGCGGCGATGATCACGATCGCCGCGAGACTGGTGCCGGTCGCCTCGCGCTCGCCGTAGCCGAGCCAGAGAATCAGGAGCGGAACGATGATCGTTCCCCCCCGACCCCGAACAGGCCGCTGAACAGCCCCGCCGCGGTCGCGATCACCACCAGCTTGAGGACTCGATCGCGCGCCACGGGCGGCGATACTAGTAATCGTGAGGGCCACCACCGCCAGGTCCGGGTGAACGCGGCGTCGGGGACCCCGGCGAGCGTCGCGCAGCTCGTCCAGCCGCTGCGGGATGCTCCGGGCGAGTCGGCTGCGCTGCTCGACGTGGACGGGACCCTGGCGCCGATCGTCCCGACCCCCGCCGACGCGTCGGTGCCGCCGAAGACCCGCGACGCGCTGCGCCGCCTGGCCCGACACCTGGCCCTGGTGGCCTGTGTCTCCGGGCGCCGCGCGGTCGAGGCTCGCCGGGTGGTGGGAGTGGACGAGCTCACCTACGTCGGAAACCACGGGCTCGAGGTCCTGGCGCCGGGCGCCCGCGAGGCCGATCTCGAACCCGCAGCCGCGGCGCGCGCCCGCGACGCCCGGGACTTCGTCGAGGGCCTGGGGGAGGCGGATCTCGAGGAGAGCGGCCTGCGGGTCGAGGACAAGGGCCCGATCCAGGCGCTGCACTGGCGCGGGGCGATCGACCCCTCCGCGGCGGAGCGGGAGGCGCGGCGGATCGCGGATCGCGCCGGGCCGGCGGGGCTCGAATCGCGGTGGGGGCGGAAGGTGCTCGAGATCCGCCCCGCGGCGAGGGTCGACAAGGGGACGGCGGTGCGACGGCTCCTGGAGGGCGGCGCGATCGAGGTCGCGATGTTCGCCGGCGACGATCGGACCGACCTCGACGCGTTCCGCGCTATGCGCTCGATGCGCGAGGCGGGAGAGCTTCGGCACGCGGCGTGCGTCGGGATCGCCTCCGAGGAGGCGCCTGGTGACCTGATCGCCTCCTCCGATGTGGTGCTGGACGGCCCGCCGGCGCTGGCGACGGCGCTGAGTGAGCTCGCCGCCGCACTCGGGCCGCGAGCCACGGGCTGATGCTGTTCGTCGACCTGCTCCGGATCACGGTGCTCCTGATCGGCGCCGCCGCGACCGCAATGGGCGCGGTTACCGTGGTCGCCGCCGCTCAGGGCTCCTTGACGGCGACCCTGGTCGTGGCCGCCGCGTGGTGGACGCTCGCGGTCGTCCTCGGGTCCCTCCTGGGGACCTCGTCGCGCGCCGCGCAGGCGATGTCGCGGGCGCTCGCCTCGGCTCGAACCGCGACCTCGCTTCCGACCGAGAGCCCGGGGCGGATCGCGTTCCTTCGGCTGTGGCCGATCGGCGCTTTCGCCCTGATCGTCGGGGGCCTCGGCTGGCTGTTCCCGCAGGTCACCGCGGTGGGCGCGGGTTATGCGATCCTCAATGCCCTCGCGTGGCGAAACCGCGAGCGCGCCGTCAGCGCGATCGAGGAGCGCGACGGGATCCGCTTCTACGTCGAGCCCGGCTCGGCCCTTCAGCCGGTCAAGCTGGTTCGGACACCGGGGCTTGGGCGCGATCGCATGCCCGCCGGCCATCCACCGCCGCCGCCGAGCGGTGAGTCCTGACCGGCTCGCAGGGTGGATCCGCGCTGGCGGGAAGCCTCGCCCGAGCTCGTGCCAGCGCGGCGTGGGCGCCGACGGCGGCGATCAACCCCGCGGCCCCGGCCAGCGCCAGCCCAGCTCGCGGGTCGATCGACTCGCTGAGCCAGCCGGCGATCGGCCCACCGATCGGTGTCGATCCCAGGAAGACGATCGAGTAGAGCGCCATCACGCGCCCGCGCATCGCCGGCTCGGCCGCGAGCTGAAGCGACGAGTTGATCCCCGCCGCGAACGTGACGCTGGCCGCGCCGAGGGGGATCAACGCGACCAGCTCCAGGGGGAGAGTCGGTGCGGCGGCGGCGATCAACGCCACGCCCCCGAACCCGCAGGCGGCGCCGATCATCAGCCGAGGGCCCGCCTGTCCTCGCGCCCCGGCGGCCAGCGCGCCGACCACCGAGCCGACCGCCATCGCGACCGCGAGCGCCGTGTACGTCGCGGCGCCGCCGTCGAAGCTGAATCGGGCCAGGAGCGGAAGGATGACCTGGAAGTTGAAGCCGAAAGTCCCGACCACCGCCATCATCCCCAAGGGGATCAGCAGAGCGGGGTTCTGCAGGACGTAGCGAAGGCCGGCCCGGATGGCACCCCGGCCCGCGGTCGCCCGCGGAGCGGGCCGGAGCTCGCGCGGCTCCATGGCCCTGAGCGCGACGATCATCGCCGCGAACGAGAGGGCGTTGATTCCGAAGCACGGCCCGACGCCGAGCGTCGCGATCACGAGCCCGGCTCCGGCGGGTCCGATGATCCGTGCCGAGTGGATCAGCACGCTGTTCAGGCTGACCGCGTTGACAACCCGCTCGCTGCCCACCATCTCGATTGCGAAGCTCTGGCGGGCGGGGTTGTCGACCGAGTTGATCGAGCCCCGGACGAAGACCAGCGCGTAGACCATCCAGGGCGCGACGACGTCCGCCGTGGTGAGCCCCCAGAGGGCAAGCGCCGGAAGCGCCATCAACGTCTGGGTGACGATCAGGAGCGACCGCTTCGGAAAACGGTCGGCGAGTAGGCCGCCCCAGGCGCCGAACAGGAGCACCGGCAGGAACTGCAGCGCGGAGGTGACCCCGACCGCGACACCGCTTCCCGTCAACACGAGAATCAGCCACATCTCGGCGACGATCTGCATCCAGTTGCCGCTCAGCGACACGATCTGCCCCGTGAAGTAGCGCCGGTAGTTCGGCACGGCGAGGGATGTGAAGGAGCGACGGAGCGCGGCGCTCACCCGCGCTCACCATCCTGGAGGCGCTCGAGGATCCCGGCGGCGCGGGCCAGGGTGGCCACGTCGTCGTCGTCGAGGGTGCGAAGGCGCTTTGCGAGATAGGCGTTCTTTCGCGTCCGAAGCCTCGCGATCAGCGCCCGGCCTCGGGGCGTCGCGCTGACGATCGAGGAGCGGCCATCGTGCGGGTCCGCCGCCCGATCGAGCAGGCCATCCTGCTCCAGCCGGGCGACGATCCGAGTCGCGGTCGGCCGCTGTACCCGCTCGATCGCCGCCAGCTCGCTGGGGGTCAACGGGCCGTGGAGGTCGATGGTGGCGAGCGCCGCGGTCTGGCTGGGGGTCAGATCGGTCCCGGCCTCCTGGCGCAGGCGCCGCGCGGTCCGGGTGATCGCCAGCCGCAGGCGAGCCGCGATCTCGCTGATCGCCGGGCCCTCGCCCTCTGCGTCCCGGGGGGCCCGGGACGGCGGTGTCGAAACGTTGCTTATCATCACTAATTAGGTTAGCAAACTACTTTGCAGCCGATCGCGGCGGGGCCGTTCGGTCCCAGCGACAAGGAGTTCACCCTCAACGACGAGCGCGTTTTCGAAGCTTGGAGAACTCCCGCCAGGGCCTCGTGTTGGCGACCTGAGGTGCGGTGAGCCAGGCGCGTCGGGCAGTCGCCAGCCCGTAGCGGACGTTGGCCATCGTCTCGACGCGATGGGCATCGGTGTTCACGCAGATCAATGCCCCGGCCTCGGCGGCCAGCCTGGCGTGGCGCTCCGAGAGGTCGCGCCGGTTCGGGTTCCCGTTGATCTCGAGCATCGTTCCGGTCCGGGCCGCCGCGGCGGCGATCTGCTCGACGTCGACCTCGTACGGCTCCCGGCGGTTGATCAGTCGGCCGCTCAGGTGGCCGATGCAGTCGACGAGCGGGTGCTCGACGGCGGCAAGCACCCGCTCGGTCATCCGGGCCCCGGAGATGTTGAACGAAGTGTGGACGCTCGCAATCACCCAGTCGAGCTCGGCGAGCAGCTCGTCGTCATAGTCGAGCCCGCCGTCGGGGAGGATGTTGACCTCTGATCCGGCGAGGACCCGGAAGCCGCGCCGGCCTGAGTTCAGCATGCGGACCTCCGCGATTCGCTCCCGGAGACGGCTCGCGGTGACGTGGTTTCCGAATCCATGGGTCGCCGAATGGTCGGTCACCGCGAGGTACGCGTACCCGCGCGAGCGAGCCTCCGCGGCGATCTCCTCCAGCGAGTTGTGGCCGTCAGAGAGCGTCGTGTGGCAATGAAGGTCGCCGCGGATGTCATCGAGCTCGACCAGGGCTGGGAGCCCGCCCTGGGCAGCGGCCTCGATCTCCCCCCGCCCTTCGCGGAGCTCGGGCTCGATGAAGTCGAGACCGAGCCGCTCGTAGACCTCGGCCTCGCTCGCGTGGCTCGTCACCTCGCCGGCTTCCGTATCGGTGATCCCGTGCTCGGAGACCGACAGCCCCATCGCCACAGCGCGCTCGCGCAGCTCCACATTGTGCTGGGCCGACCCCGTGAAGTGCTGAAGCAGGTTGCCGTAGGCGGCGGGGGCGACGATGCGAAGGTCCACGGCGATCCCGTTGTGCGTCGTGATCCGGGCCCCGCCCTCGCCGGTCGATCCCTTGGCCGCCGCCAGCGGGTGTTCGAGCAGCGCCCCCGCGAGGGCCGCGGGGTCGGCCGCCGTGGCGATCAGGTCGATGTCGTGACAGGTCTCGGTCATGCGGCGCGCCGATCCCGCGACCTCGACGGCGTGGCTGGCCGGGTGCGCTCGCAGGGCGTCCGCGAGCCGTTCGGCCACTGGCAGCACGTCCGAGAGGAGCAGCCGCTCCGCGGGCCCGTCCTCAGCCAGCCTGTCGAGCGCCTCGAGGACGTTCTCCTCGAACTTCGGGCCTAGCCCCTTGAGCTCGCGGATCCGCTCATCCTGGGCCGCCGCCCTGAGGTCGTCGAGGCTCGAAACGCCGAGCTGGTCGTAGAGGCGCCGCGCCGTCTTCGCTCCCACGCCCGGAATTCGCGTGACCTCGATCAGGGTCGGCGGCAGCCGACGCTTCAGCTTCGCCGCCGCCGGGATCTCACCTTCGTCGAGGAGGGCGAGGACCTTCTGCTCGAGCGTCCCGCCGACCCCGGGAAGCTCGGTGATCCGTCCGCTGCGCGCCAGCTCCTCCACCGAAACCGGGCTCTGGCGGATCACCCTGGCCGCCTCCCGATAGGCGAGCACCCTGTATCGGATCGCCCCGTCGAGCTCGTAGAGCGTTGCCAGCTCGCTCAGCGCGTCGGCAATCTCGACATTTCGCATCGAACGAGGAATAGCATCGACGGCGGCCGCGCGATTCGGTCGGTGAGCCGGCTACTATATTTTGTATAGCATTGGACGGGAAGACCGAGTAGGGTCATCGCAGCACCGCCAAGCGCGAGGTTCGGACGAATGAACAGCCAGCCATCAGGAGGCCATAAGTGACGGGGAAGCTGCCCGACGTGACCGACGGAACCTTTCAGTCCGAGGTGCTCGAATCGGAGCAGCCGGTGTTGGTCGATTTCTGGGCCCCCTGGTGCGGCCCATGCCGTGTCGTCCATCCGATTCTCGAGGAGATGGCCGCGGAGCGCGACGATCTGCGGATCGTCAGCATCAACACCGACGAGAACCAGGAGACCGCATCGCGGTTTCAGATCCTCTCGATCCCGACCCTGATCCTGTTCCGCGGTGGGGCGGAGGCAAAGCGCGTGATCGGCGCGATGCCCAAGCGACGGCTCGAAGCCGAGCTCGAACCCGCCCTGACGACCTAGTTCCGGTCCTTCAGCCGAGGCGCTCGAGGGCCGCGGCCAGCCCGGCGAGCGAGTCGAGCTCCACGTCGGCGAGGCCGGCCAGCTCGGATGGCAGCGGCACGTCGGGCCGCGGCACCGTGACGATTCGCATTTCCGCGGCACTCGCCGCGCGGACCCCGTTGGGGGAGTCCTCGATTGCGGCGCAGCCCACCGGGTCGACCTCCACCCGGCGCGCCGCTTCGAGGTAGACGTCGGGCGCCGGCTTGCCCCGGCCCACCTCCTCCGAGGACACCGTCGCCCGGAAGGCCCCCGCGAGGCCCGCGAGGTCGAGCACCAGGTCGATCAACGGCCGGTTCGAGGACGAGGCGAGGCCGACCGGCCAGCGCTCAGCGGCTTCGCGGACGGCCTCGCGCGCACCAGGAAGCAAGGGCAGCCGGTCGCGATACCGCCGCTCGAGCAGCGCCACGACCGCCTCCGAGATCTCCTCGGGCTCCATCGGCACGCCCAGCGACTCACTCATGAAGCGCGACCATTCGGTCGAGCTCATGCCCATCATCTGCTCCGAGGCTCCCGGACGCCATCGCCCGCCCTTCTCGCGGGTCAGCTCCTCGCGCACCGAGGCCCAGACCGGCTCGGAGTCGATCAGCACCCCGTCGAGATCGAAGATGACCGCCGAAAGCGTGATCAGCCTTCCGCCTGCGGCGCCCTGTGAACTGCGACCCGCAGCTCCCGGCCCTCGATCGCGGACCTCCTCCCATCGCGGGTCTCGCCGTATTTGACCGTGGTCGCGAGCGTCTCGCCTGCCAGGTACTCCTGATGGGCTCTGGCGGCCTCGAGCAACTCGGCGTCGCCATCCAAGGCCAGGACGATCCGGTCGGTGATCTCGAGGCCGGCCTCCCGGCGCGCGCCTTGAACCGCGTGGACGATCTCGCGCGAGAGGCCCTCCCGGCGAAGCTCGGGGTCAACCTCGAGCGCCAGCGCGACGGCGTGGCCGGACGCCGCCTCGACCTGGTAGCCGTCTAGCGGCTCGAGAACGAGCATCAGGTCGTCGGGCCCGAGCGCGTGATCGTGGCCGTCGACGTTGATCCCGACCTCCCGCCCGGCTTCGATCGCGTCCGCCACCTTGGCCGCGTCTAGGGCCTCGACAGCGGCGGCCACCTGCGGCATCTGACTGCCGAAGCGCGGCCCCAGTGAGCGGTAGTTCGGTCGCGCCTCATAGCTGACCAGCTCGGATTCCTCGGCGACGAAGTCGAGCTCCTTGACGTTGAGCTCCGACCTGACTATCTCGGCCCGATCCGAGATCGCCGCCCGTTCAGCGTCGTTCGCCACCACGATCGCGCGGCGAAGCGGCTGGCGCGCCTTGATCGCCGCCTGGGCGCGCGCCGCGCGCCCGAGCTCGACCGTGCGGCGGACCGCCTCCATCGCCGCCTCGAGCCCCGGATCGGCGCGCGAGGGGTCGGGCTCGGGAAAGTCGCGCAGGTGGACCGAGTCCGGCAGCTCGCCGAACTCCTGCTCGGCGCCACCCGCGAGGTTGCAGTGCAGCTCATCGGCGAGGAAGGGGGTGAACGGGGCCAGCATCGCGGCCGTGTCGAGGAGGCATCGCCGCAGGGTTGCGAACGCTGCCCGGTCGCCCTCCCAGAAGCGTCGCCGAGTGAGCCGCACGTACCAGTTGGACAGCTCCTCCACGTAGGCCGCGATGGCGCGGCCGGCGTTGGTGCAGTCGTAGGCGTCCATGTGATCGATCACGTCGGCGATCGTCCCCTGGAGGCGGGACAGAGCCCATCGATCGAGGTCGCCTTCGCCGATCGCCTCGGGCTCCTCGCGGGGATCGAGGCCCTCGGCGTTGGCGTAGAGGACCCAGAACGCGTACGTGTTCCAGAGCGTCAGCATGAACTGGCGCACCGCCTCGCCGACCGTCTCGGTCGAGAACCGGTAGCCGGCCCATGGTTGCTGGGACGTTAGGTAGTACCAACGCAGCGCATCGGCACCGTGGCTCGCGATCACCTCCCATGGGTCGACGACGTTTCCGCGGCTCGTCGACATCTTCTGGCCGTCGGGGTCGAGGATCAGCCCGAGGCAGACGCAGTTGAGGTAGCTGCCCTCGTCGAGCACCAGGGTCGAAACGGCGAGCAGTGAGTAGAACCATCCCCGCGTCTGGTCGATCGCCTCGCTGATGAAGTTGGCCGGAAAGCGCTCGGCGAACAGCTCCTCGCCCTCGAACGGGTAGTGGAACTGCGCGAACGGCATCGAGCCCGAGTCGTACCAGGCGTCGATCACCTCCTCGACTCGCCGCATCTCGCCGCCGCACGCCTCGCAGGTCAGAGCGATCCCGTCGACATAGGGCCGGTGGAGATCCTCGGGCACCTCACCGCCCCGCTCGCGCAGGTCGTCGATCGAGCCGGCGCAATAGCGCTCGTCGCAGTCGGAGGCCGAGCATTCCCAGATCGGCAGCGGCGTGCCCCAGTAGCGCTCCCGCGAGAGCGCCCAGTCCACGTTTCCCTCCAGCCACTTTCCGAACCGTCCGTGCTTGATGTGCTCCGGGTGCCATCCGATCGCCTCGTTGTGGGCCAGCATCTGTTCGCGGACGTCGGTGGTCCGGATGTACCAGCTCGACTTCGCGTAGTAGAGGAGCGGCGTGTCGCAACGCCAGCAGTGGGGGTAGGCGTGCTCGTATACCTCGGAGCGCAGCAGGCGCCCGCGCTCCCGGAGCGCTTCGACGATGTCGGCGTCGGCGTCCTTGACGAAACGGCCGGCGTAGTCGGTCACCCGCTCGTCGAAGGTGCCATCCGGGCGGACCGGGTTCTGGAGCGTGAGCCCGTACTCCTCCCCCAGCCGAAAGTCGTCCTCGCCGAATGCGACAGCGGTGTGCACGAGGCCGGTACCCTCGTCGGTGGTAACGAAGTCGGCCTCGAGCACGGTGTGGCCGCGGGGACCGAAGTCGGTGATGTAGTCGAAGGGCGGGGAGTAGGCGGTCCCGGCGAGCTCGCTGCCCGGAAACCGCGCCAGCACCTCGCCGCCCTCGCCGAGCACCTTCTCGGCCAAGGAAGCGGCGACCACGAGGACGTCGGCGCCGTCGGCGGGTCGCATCCGCACATAGTCGATTCGCGGCCCCACCGCCACCGCGGCGTTGGAGATCAGCGTCCAGGGCGTGGTGGTCCAGACCGCCAGCGCGTCGCCCGGCTCCACGGGGCCGCGCGCCCCCCCGTCGTCCTCGGAGGAGACGACCGGCAGCTTCACGTAGACGGAGGGGTCCTCGACCTCGCGGTAGCCCTGGGCGACCTCATGGGAAGAGAGCGCCGTCCCGTCGCGCGGGCAATAGGGGACGACCTTGTTCGCCTCGTAGAGGCGCCCGTCGTCCCAGGTCTTTCGCAGCGACCACCAGACCGACTCGATGTACTCGTTCGCGAGCGTCACGTAGGCGTTGTCGAGGTCGATCCAGAAGCCGATCCGCTCCGTGAAGCGAGCCCAGTCCTCCACGTATCGGAAGACCGACTCCCGGCAACGCTCGTTGAACTCGGCGATCCCGTACGCCTCGATCTCGGCCTTGGAGGCGATCCCGAGCTCCTTCTCGACCTCGAGCTCGACCGGCAGGCCGTGGCAGTCCCAGCCGGCCTTTCTCGGCACCCGGTAGCCGCGCATGGTCCGGTAGCGCGGGTAGACGTCCTTGAACACCCGGGAGAGGACATGGTGGGCGCCGGGCCGCCCGTTCGCGGTCGGCGGGCCCTCGTAGAAGCTCCAAACCTCGGCCTCGGCGCGCTGGGCGAGCGAGCGGCGAAACACGTCGCGCTCGCGCCACTGCTCCAGGACCCGTTCCTCGAGCTCGGGGAACGACTGCTTCGTGTCTACGGGCTTGAATGACATCGGCGCCTGATTCTTTCAAGCGCCGGAAGCGTCAGGGCGCCGTCAGGGGCCGACCGCGACCCCGTACGGCGTGCCGCGGCCCAGTCTCGACCCCGGGAGCTCTCGCTCAGCCGTCAGGCTGCGTGAAGCGCACCTCGCCCGCGAACTCCTCGAGGAACTCTCCATCTCCAGAACCTCTCCGTCGGTCTCGGCGCCCGTCCTGACGAGGCGAAGCACGAAGCCGTCGGCGCCCTCGATCTCCTGACCCGCGTGAGCCATCGCGGGCCGAGGCTAGCCAATGGCTCACTGCGTAGCATCCGGTGTGTGCGCCGATCCTGTGCAGCGTTGCTCCTGCTCGCCGTCCTCGCGGGCTGTGGGTCCAGCGGCGAGGACACCACCCCAACCGCCTGCCTGGACGCCCCCGCCGCCTACACGAGCGCCCTTCGGGCCGCCCCCGGTCAGGTTCGCCTCGGGTCCGGCACCGCGATCAGCGAATGCTTCGGCGCGACCCAGGATGCGGGCGAGCTCGCCAACGTCGGGCAGACGGTGATTCAGGTCGCCACCCGGCTGAACACCAAGGCCCGGCGCGACCCGGGTGGCCAGGACGCCGTCATGCTCGGCTACTTGGCGGGCGCCGTGCACGAAGGGACCTCGCACGCGGCGGGTGCCGACGCCGACCTCGTTAGGCGCTTCGACGCCGCGGCCCGCTTCACTCCGGGCGGTGGCACCCTCGGCGCGGTCTTCGAGCGGGCCTTTGGGAAGGGATACGCTGCCGGGGAGCAAGACGGCTGACCGATACGGAGGCGATTGGGTGACCGCGACGGGCGTTGAAACCGAGCTCTGGGGCGAGGAGACGAGCAAGGCGGTCGCCAACTTCCCGGTCTCCGGAGAGCCGGTTCCGGTTCCCGTGGTGCGCTGGCTGGGGCGGATCAAGGCGGCCGCGGCGCGCGTCAACGCAGAGCTCGGCCTGCTCGACCCCGAGATCGCCGAGCGGATCGCAGCCGCGGGTGATGAGGTGGCCTCGGGCAAGCACGACGACCAGTTCCCGATCGACGTCTTCCAGACCGGGTCCGGCACCTCGTCGAACATGAACGCGAACGAGGTGATGGCAAACCTCGCCGGCGACGACGCGCACCCCAACGACCACGTGAACATGGGTCAGTCGTCGAATGACGTCTTCCCGTCGGCGGTCCACCTCGCCGCCCTCGACGAGGTGAGCCACGACCTGCTCCCGGCGATGGACGAGCTCTCCTCGGCGCTGGCGCGAAAGAGCGAGGAGTTCGCCGACGTGATCAAGGCCGGGAGGACCCACCTGATGGATGCGGTCCCCGTCACCCTCGGCCAGGAGTTCGGCGGTTACGCTGCCCAGGTCCGGCTGGGGGCGGACCGGGTCCGCGCCACCCTCGGCAGGGTGGGGCAGATCCCGCTCGGGGGGACGGCGACCGGCACCGGCCTGAACACGCACGCCGAGTTCGCCGAGCGGGTCCGAGCCAAGCTCGCCGCCGACACGGGACTCGAGATATCCGAGCCCCTGGACCGCTTCGAGGCACAGGCGAGCCGCGACGCGCTGGTCGAGCTCTCGGGGGCGCTCAAGGTCGTCGCGGTCTCGCTGACAAAGATCGCCAACGATCTGGCGCTGATGGGCTCCGGCCCGCGGGCCGGGCTCGCAGAGCTGCGGTTGCCGGCGCTCCAGAAGGGATCCTCGATCATGCCCGGCAAGGTCAACCCGGTGATCTGCGAGGTCGTGATCCAGGTCTCAGCGCAGGTGATCGGCAACGACGCCGCGGTGACCCTGGCCGGCTCCCAGGGCCAGTTCGAGCTCAACGTCAGGGTCCCCCTGATCGCTCGAAACCTGCTCGACTCGATCAAGCTGCTCAGCGCCGCGTGCCGCCTTCTGGATGCCAAGTGCGTCGAGGGGATCGAGGCCGATCGCGAGATGGCCGAGCGCCACGCCGAGGCCACGCTGGCGACGGCCACGGCGCTCAACCCGCACATCGGTTACGACCGGGCGACCGAGATCGTCAAGCTCGCCCACGAGTCCGGTCGCCCCCTTCGGGACGTCGCCCGCGAGCTGGGGGTCTCCGACGAGATCCTCGAGCAGGCGCTCGACCATCGCAGGATGGCCCGCCCGCACGGGTGAGTGGCGTAAGGCCTTTCTAACGTAAGTACATGCTAACTTCATGGAGTGTTTGCCGACTCGACTGACACCGAGGGCGTGCTGAGAGCGATCGCCGAGCCGCGACGCCGCGAGATCCTGCGACTGGTCCGCGACCGCGAGCTCTCGGCCGGGGAGATCGCGACCCACTTCGACGTCACCAGGCCGGCGATCTCCCAGCACGTCGGCGTGCTGAAGCGCTCCGGGCTGATCTCCGAGCGCCGGGAGGGTGCGCGCCGTCTCTATCGCGCTCGCCCGGAGGGACTCGTCGACCTGCGCGCCTTCCTCGAGGAGTTCTGGGGAGCAAGGTTGGGCCGCCTCAAGGCCGAGGCCGAGGCCGAGCGGGCGCGCGGATTGGGGCCCGATGCCAACTGAGCGGTCCCCCGATGTCGGCGCCGTGGTCAGTGAGGTCCGCGTTGCGGCCAACCCGGAGGTCGTCTTCCCGTTCTTCACGGATCCGTCCTTGATGGTGCGCTGGATGGGCGACGAGGCAATGCTCAATCCGCGGGCGGGGGGTGCCTACCGAATCCGGGTCGCGGGCCGCCACGTGGCTCGGGGCGAGTACGTGGAAGTCGACCCACCCCGCCGGGTCGTCCTGACCTGGGGCTGGGAAGATGAGGACGCGCTCGTGGCATCCGGCTCGAGCACGGTCGAGGTCGAGTTGTTCCCCGAAGGGGAGGAGACCATCGTTCGCCTCACCCATCGCGACCTGCCCGCCGAGTCACGTGAGCCCCACGGGGCCGGGTGGGAGCACTACCTTGCCCGCCTCGCGGCGGCGACCGGCGGCGGTGACCCGGGCCCGGATCGCGGCCCGGGGGTCGCGTCCCAGTGAGCCTTGAGGCGGGGTCCCCCGTGAATACCAGATCGAGGGCGCCGACGGCGCCGGGAAGGAGTTGAGATGGGTCAGCCGGTCGTGCATTTCGAGGTGATCGGAAAGGACGGGGAGAAGCTTCGGGGCTTCTACTCGGAGCTGTTCGGTTGGGAGATCGACGCCGACAACCCGATGAACTACGGGATGGTCTCCCGCGACGGAAACGTGACCGAGGACGGAATCGGGATCGGCGGGGGCGTCGGCCCCGCCCAGGAGGGAAGCGACGGTTGGCTGACCTTCTACGTGGCCACCGACGACGTCGAGGGGAGCCTGCAGAAGGCCGAGACGCTCGGTGCGACGCGGGTCATGGGGCCGATGCAGGTCCCCGAAGGGCCCGAGATCGGCCTCTTCAACGACCCCGAGGGGCACTTGGTCGGGGTTGTGAAGATGCGGGACGCCTAGCTCGCGCGGAGCATCGGCCGGCGGCCGCGGCGTAACGCCGCGGCCGCTCGCGCGACCGAGTTGCAGAGGGTCGTTACCGTCCCTCGCCAGCCTCGAAAGGAGCCACATGGAGACCGGCAGCCCGAACCGCGAAGCGGCCCCGCGCACCGAAACGGCGACCTTCGGAGCCGGCTGCTTCTGGCAGGTCGAAGCGACCTTCAGGGAGATCGAAGGCGTGATCGAGACCACGGTCGGGTACGAGGGCGGTCACGTCGACAACCCGAGCTATGAGCAGGTGTGCAGCGGTACGACCGGTCACGTCGAGGTGTGCCAGGTCACCTTCGACCCCTCGAAGGTCGGCTACGAGGATCTGGTCGCCAAGTACTTCGAGATCCACGACCCGACGCAGCTCAACCGCCAAGGGCCCGACGTCGGCTACCAGTACCGCTCGGTGATCTTCACCCACTCCGACCAGCAGGCCGAGATCGCCCGGCGGGTGATCGAGCGAGCACGGCCGCGGTTCCGGAGGCCGATCGTCACCGAGGTCGAGACCGCGAAGCCGTTCTGGCGTGCCGAGGAGTACCACCAGTGCTATCTGGACAAGCGCTCCTCGACCGGCCTGATCGGGACCCTGTTCGGTCGCTGAGCAGCGCTCGTCCCCAACCCTCCCCGGGCCCGGCTGGGGAGAGGTAACGGCGCTGACGCGTTAGCCTCGCCTCACGGGACCGAGACACGACAGGGGCGGTCCCAGGAGTGCCCGGGGCTGGGTGGTCAAGCGAGCCGAGGGCGCCGGTCCGTTCGCGAGCAGGCTCCGTTGGGAGCTCCCCGAGGGTGCCGAGGCGACCTGGGAGGCGCGGCCAGCCCGCAAGCGTGGGGTGATCTCGATTCGGCGAGAGCCGGGCGGCCACCCCGACCGGCTGGATCCGGGGCCGGCACTCGCTCGGCGGCTTCGACGCCTCAACTGGGTGGCTTCGGGGGCGTTCACCTTCGGGGGGTCGCTGTTTGCGACCGCCGCCGCGGTGGCACAGCTCGGCTCCGGCGATGCGACGACCTGCGCGTCGATCTACTTCGCCGGGGGCCTGTTCTTCACCGCCGGCGGGTACGCGTCGCTGCTCGGTGCGACCAACGCACCGCAAAGCATCGATCCCGATGGGGCGCTGGTCGCCGAGCCGTGGCGCTGGTGGTCGTATGAGCCGATGCGGATCGGCTGGCTGAGCGCCTTCGTCCTGTTCGCGGGCACGCTGGCGTTCGGGGTCAGCCTGCTCAACTCGTTCCTCCACGGCCTCAGCACCCACCAGGTGAACCGGCTGATCTGGGCGCCGGAGGTCGTCGGATGCTCCATGTTCCTCGTCTCCGGGCATCTGGCGATGGCGGAGATCTGTCATCGACCCCGGCCGTGCCTGCGACGACGTGATCTCGGCTGGGCAATCGTCGCGATCAACCAGATCGGCTCCATCCTGTTCGCGATCTCCGCTCTCGCCGCCTTCATCAGACCGGCGACCTCGAGCCCGATCAACGTGGTGATCGCGAACTGGGGGACGCTAACGGGCGCGGCCTGCTTTGCGATCGGCGGGGTGATGCAGGCCTTCGAGCGGCCCCACTGAGGCGGCGACGATGCCGGTCAGGAGTGGGCGATTCCGCGGGCGATCAGCAAGACGCCGAACAGCGCGCACACGCCTATCGCGATCCGGCGCCCGTTGGCCGAGATCAGGTGGTCCATGCGGCCGACGAGGGCATCGGTTCGCTGCGGGGCGAACACGAGCCCGAACCACGGGATCTCGGCGAGCGCGAACATGATCAGGTTGAAGATCAGGACCTGGAAGAGGATTACGCCCCCTGGATGGTGGCCCGCGGCGATGTCCTTGAGAGCGATCAGGTAGCTGGCTCCGGGCAGGTTGATCGCGAGGCCGGCCGCGAAGACGATCGGCACCGAGCCGCGCGCCAGGATGCGCTCCGACCAGGGCTCGCGGCCGTCTTCGGGCTTGGCGGGGCGACGGGCCTTGCGGCGGCTTCGCAGCCGCTGATCGGCGCGGGTCGCCAGCGCCACCGCCAGCAGCAGGGCGAGGCCGCCCACCGTCAGGTCGGCGGTCCAGCTGAGCGTGGACTTGCTCGTGTCGAGCGTGTGGGAGGCGTCGAGCCCGTTCACGATCACGAGCCCGAGCACGATGCTGATCGTGAGGCCTCCGGCCAGATAGGCGCTCAACAGCGGGAGTCGCCGGGGCTGGGAGAGAAGGATCACCACGGCAGCAAGAAGGGTGGGATAGAGCGCCGCCGACAGCGCCAGCAGGACCAGCTGCACACGGAGAACCTATCGTGGAAGCCGGCAACTTCACGCGGTGGGCCGATCCCGCCCGGCCACGGATCGGCTGTGATCGGTTGATTCCGTTGGCCCGCCGGATAGGGTGGGATCCTGCGGTGAGAGCCAGCTAGGAGAGGATAATCAGATGAGAGGTGTCGGCCGTGCGATCTTCGCCGCGATCCTGTTGCTGATCGCGGGCGCCCTGAACATCATCTATGGGATCGGCGCGATCAGCGATGCGCATTTCTATACGACCAACGGAACCAACTACGTGTTCGGGACCCTCCATACCTGGGGTTGGATCACCCTGATCCTGGGGATCATTCAGCTCACGGCGGGCTTCTCCCTGTTCGGTGGGGGGACGTACGGGCGGGTGATCGGGATCGCCGCGGCGAGCCTCGGCGCGCTCGGGGCGCTGCTGGCGATCGGGACGGTCCCGTTCTGGTCGCTGGGAGTCTTCGCCCTCTGCATCATCATCATCCACGGCTTGGTCGTATACGGCGAGCCAGAGCAGCCGTAGGGCGCAAGCCGCGCGGCCTGTCGCGAGGCAGGCCGCGCGCTGCGGTCATCGTCAAGGGCGCTACCCGCGCGCTTCGCTAGGGTCGCCGGGATGCTGGCACGAGTCCTCATCCTGGGGGCGGGCTTCGGTGGCCTGGAACTCTCGACGACCTTGTCCGAGGCTCTCGGCGACGACGCCGACGTGACACTGATCGACGAGGGCGACGCGTTCGTCTTCGGCTACTCGAAGCTCGACGTGATGTTCGGCCGGGCATCGCCCGACGCGGTTCGCATCCCTTACCGCGACTTCGTCAAGCCCGGAGTCCGCCTGCTGTGCGAGACGGTGACCGAGATCGATCCGGAGGCGCGCCGCGTGACCACCGACGCGGGCACCCACGAGGCCGACGTGCTCGTGGTCGCACTCGGCGCCGACTACGACCTCGCTGCGACGCCGGGTCTCGAGGCGGCGGACGAGTTCTACTCCGTCGCCGGCGCCGAGCGGCTGCGTGAGCGGCTGGCGACGTTCTCGCAGGGTCACGCGATCGTCGGCGTCTGCGGAGCCCCCTTCAAATGCCCACCTGCGCCCAGCGAGGCCGCCCTGCTGCTGCACGACTACCTGACGGCGCGAGGTGTTCGCGCCGACTGCGAGATCAGCTTCGTCCTTCCGCTTCCCAGCCCGGTCCCTCCCTCGCCCGAGACCTCGCAGGCGCTCCTCGCCGCCTTCGCCGAGCGCGACATCCGGTTCGTCCCCGGGGCCCGGATCAGCGCGCTCGACTCCGCCCGCGGCGTCGTGGCGCTCGACGACGGCACCGAGATGCCCTGCGACCTCTTCCTTGGAGTTCCGAAGCACCGCGCTCCCGACGTCGTGGTGGAGAGCGGGATGACCGAGGACGGCTACGTCCCGGTCGACTCGAGGACCCTGCGGACGCGGTTCGGTGCCGTTTACGCGGTTGGTGACGTCGCAACCGTCGGCGTGCCGAAGGCGGGTGTGTTCGCCGAGGGCGCGGCGCGCGTCGTGGCCGCCTCCCTGATCGCAGAGATCGAGCGCGGCGACGCGCCCGACGCATACGACGGGCTCGGCTCGTGCTACATCGAGTTCGGCTCCGGCCGGGTCGGTCGCGTCGACGTCGACTTTCTCTCGGGCCCCAAGCCGACCGGCACGTTTCACGAGCCGTCCGGCGCCCTCGTCGCCGAGAAGGAGCGCTTCGGCTCGGTCCGCCGCGCACGGTGGTTCGGCCTCTGATCCGCTACCGGTCGGCGGTGAACCGCCGCATGCGATGGGGGTCCGATCCCGAGAGTGATGGAGCCTCTGGCGGGCGCTACGTCGCGGCAGGCGCCGGCTCGGTGGGACCGGGCTCGCCCTCGGCGAGCGAGCGGGACGGCAGTCCCCGCGTAAACCACAGCGAGATCAGAGCCGCCGCGGCAACGGCCCCCAGCGCGAGCCGCAGCGCTTCGAGCTGTGCATCGCCGTAGTCCGCTGCGACGGCTCGGGCCTGGTTCTCGGTGAGGCCTCCCTCGAGGGCCGCATGCTCGACGTCGCTGACCGGGACGACGTCGATCCCCTGTTCGACGTTGGCGACGATCGTCTCGCGGGCCGTCGCCGGAACATCGGGGTTCTCGGCGATCCGCTGGCTGAAGCCCGTTGCCAGCGACGCGAGCAGGACGGCGCCGATGATCGCCGTCCCGAGCGAGGAGCCGAGATTCTGGGCGGTGCCCTGGAGCCCGCCGCCCTCGCTGCTCTTGGCGGGTGCGACGGACGACATGATCACGTTCCCGAGCTGAGAGGCGAGCAGTCCGCCACCCGCGCCGATCACCGCGAGCGCGACCTTGAAGCCGGTGTCGTTGAGCGCCACATCGAGTGTCGCAAGCATCACGATCGCGCCGATGCCGACCGCGACCAGGCCAAGCTGCGCGGCGATGCGCGGCGAGCGCCGGGCCGCGATCCGCGGTCCCAGCAACGCGAACACGAGCATCGCGACCGACAGCGGGAGCAGGCGCTTGCCGGTCTCGAATGCGTCGAAGCCCAGGACGACCTGCAGGTACACGGGGATGACGAAGAAGGTGCCCATCAAGACCAGTTGCTGCCCGAGCAGGGTGGAGAGGCCAGCGCGCAGCTCGGCGACTCGCAGCAGCATCGGATCGAGCAGCTGGTCTTGGCCGCGGTTGGCCCGGCGCTGCTCCCATGCCGCGAACGCCGCAAGCAAGGCGAGGCCGCCGAGCACCATTACCGGCACCGGCGAGAACCCCAGTGGCGTGATCTCCGTGCCGTTGATCGTCGGCGGCGTTCGGGGCTGGACGAAGCCCCACACGCTGCTTCGAAGGATCGCGAACACGATCAGCCCGAGCCCGCTGGAGGACAGTGCGACGCCGACGACGTCGAGCCGCGGGCGCCGCTCAGCGGCGGCGGCGCGGGGAATCTGCCCCCGGAGCAGCAGGATGCAGATTACGACCACGGTCTCGGCGGCGAACACGTAGCGCCATGAGAACTGGGTCGTGACCCATCCGCCGATCAGCGGGCCCGCGGCGACCGCGACGGCGGCCACGCCGCCGAGCAGCGCGTACGCCAGCGCACGCTCGCGGCCCTCGTAGCTGGCCGCGGTGAGCGCCGCGATCGCGGGGATCACCAGCACGGCGCCGAACCCCTCGACCCCCGACCAGCCAAGGAGCAGGACGGCCAGATCCGGGCTCAGCGCCGTGGTCAGGGATCCGACGCCGTAGATGGCGAGGCCGATCGCGAAGGCGCGATTGCGGCTCAGGATGTCGCCCAGCTTCGCGCCCAGAAGCATGAACGCCGCCATCACGAGCGTGTACATCGTGATCGCCGTTTGAACCCCCTGAATCGTCGTGTGGAGGTCCTCGACGATCTGCGAGATCGCCACGTTCATGACGCTCGTGTCGAGCACCATCACGAACTGGGCCGAGGCCAGCATGATGAGGGGGATCCACTTCCGGATGGTCGCCGGCGATCCTATTGGTCAGTCTTACACTGGCTCGGTGAAGCCGCGAGAGCAGCCAAAACGGCGTGCAGGAGAAGGAATGAGATGAACAAGACGACCGGCTCTAAGCAAGACGAATCTCCCGCTCAGCTGATCGATGCGAGGATCGAGGAGCTGGACGACTGGCGCGGCGAGATGCTGTCCCGGGTCCGCGCCCTGATCAAGAACGCCGATCCCGAAGTGGTCGAGGAGTGGAAGTGGAGAGGGGTCCCCGTGTGGTCACACGACGGGATGATCTGCACCGGCGAGACGTACAAGACCGTCGTGAAGCTGACCTTCGCCAAGGGCGCCTCGCTGAAGGACCCTTCAGGCCTTTTCAACTCGAGCCTCGATGGCAACACGAGGCGCGCAATCGACATCCGCGAGGGCGAGACGATCGACGAGGATGGGTTCGGGGCGTTGATCCGCGAGGCCGTGAGCCTGAACCAGTCGTCGGGCCGGGCACCCAAGAAGAGACGCAACGGCGCATAAGAATGTCGACTCAGAGGTTGACGGCGACGTACTTCGTCTCGAGGTACTCCTCGATCCCCTCGTTGCCACCCTCGCGGCCGACGCCGGACTGCTTGACGCCGCCGAACGGGGCGCCGGCGTTGGAGACCATGCCCTGGTTGAGGCCGATCATCCCGGTCTGGAGCGCTTCGCAGACCCGCAGGGCGCGCTTCAGGTCGCTGGTGAAGACGTAGGCCACGAGGCCATACTCCGTGTCGTTGGCGGCAGCCACGGCCTCCTCCTCGGAGCCGAACGAGGCCACCGGGGCCACCGGGCCGAAGATCTCCTCTCGCAGGACCCTCGCCTCGGGCGGCACCGCCGACAGCACCGTCGGCTCGAAGAAGTACCCGGCGCCGTCCACTGCCGAGCCGCCCAGGATCGCGTCGGACCCCCTTCCGACCGCGTCGTCGACGAGCTCTGCGACCTTGCCGCGCTGGTCGTCGTCGATAAGCGGGCCGATGTCCACCCCCTCGTCGGTTCCCCGGCCGATTCGGAGCTTTCCCATCCGCTCGGCGAGCCGGGTCGCGAACTCATCGGCGACCGAGGCGGCGACATGGAAGCGGTTCGCCGAGGTGCAGGCCTCGCCGATGTTTCGCATCTTGGCGATCATCGCGCCCTCGACCGCCGCCTCGAGGTCGGCGTCGTCGAAGATCAGGAACGGCGCGTTTCCGCCCAGCTCCATCGAGACCTTGAGCACGTTGTCGGCCGCCTGCGCGATCAGCTTTCGCCCCACCTCGGTCGATCCCGTGAAGGAGAGCTTTCGAAGGCGCGGATCGGCGATCACCGGCCCTGCGACCGAGCTCGACGACGAGCTCGTGATCACGTTCAGAACGCCGCCGGGAAGGCCGCACTCCTCGAGCACCTGGGCGAGGGCGTAGGCGGAAAGGGGGGTCTGCTGGGCGGGCTTCCAGACCATCGTGCATCCCGCGGCGATCGCCGGGCCCACCTTCCGGGTCCCCATCGCGGTCGGGAAGTTCCACGGGGTGATGAAGAACGAGGGGCCGATCGGCTGGCGCATCACGAGCACGCGGCCGGCGCCGTTGGCGGCCACCTTGTAATAGCCGTCGATCCGAAGTGCCTCGCCCGAGAACCAGCGCAGAAACTCGGCTGCGTATGCGATCTCGGCCTTCGACTCGGCCACCGCCTTTCCCATCTCTAGGGTCATCAGCACCGCGAGGTCGTCGGAGCGCTCGTTCAGCGTCTCGAAGGCCCGCCAGAGGATCTCGGCACGCTCGTTCGCGGGGGTCGCGGCCCATTCCGGCTGGACGGCGACCGCGGCGTCGAGAGCGGCGGTCGCGTCGGCGCTGGTCGCGTCGGCCACCTCGCACAGCGTCCCGCCCGTCGAGGGGTCCTCGATTCCGAGGGTCGCGCCCCCGCTCGCGTCGCGCCACTCCCCGCCGATGTAGAGGCGCTTCTCAACCCCGTCGAGCACTGACTGCTCCGCCGTCGCGATGCTCATCTGACCTCCAGTCGGCGCTTGGTCACCACAGCAACCAGCGCATCTACCGTCGGGACCGCAGCCTAGAGCGAAGCCGCGGGAAACGGTTCGAAGCGCTCGAGGCTCTCGGTCGGCGGGGGCTTCAGGCCGCGGCCCGAGAGGCCGAGAACATGTAGGTGCGCACAGCGACGCGAGGCGTGGTCGGGTTGGCGTTTGCCGCGCTCTTGATCGCCGGCGCCTCGTCGCGGGCCGAGGCGAGAGGCTGGGTGATCAAGGGCCACGGCTTCGGGCACGGGGTCGGGATGAGCGCCTACGGTGCCTACGGGCTGGCGCTCCACGGCCACGGCTACCGCTCAATCCTCGCCCACTACTACCGCCACGCCCACGTCGAGCGGGCCTCCCGCCATCCGGTCCGAGTCCTGCTCGGAGGGGGAGCCCGGTCTGTCGGCTTCAAGAAGGCGAAGAAGGCCTGCGGCAAACGGCTTCACCCTCACCACGGCTACAGGTTCAAGCGCTCGCGAAAGGGCGTCGCGCTGCTCAGCTCCGGAGGTCGGCGGATCGCCCGATGCGGGCGCGCCGCGACGGCCGCCGGCAAGGGCGCGGTCAGGATCCGCAACAAGGGCGTCTACAGGGGCAGCCTGCGAGTAAGGGCCTCGGGAGGGCGCCTTTTGGTGACCAACGTCGTTGGCCTCGATGACTACGTGATGGGCGTCGTGCCGAACGAGATGCCCCCGTCATGGTCACAGCCGGCGCTTCGCGCCCTCGCTGTCGCGGCGCGATCGATCGCCCTGGTCGGTGGCCGCGGCGGATCGTTCGACGTCTACGACGACACCCGAAGCCAGGTCTATGGGGGCAAGGGCAGCGAGACCCCGAGCACCAACAGGGCGTGCCGGCACACGCGGCGAAGGATCCTTCGCTACCACGGGCACGTGGCCACCGCGTTCTACTCCTCGAGCTCCGGCGGCCGCACGGAGAGCGTCCAGTTCGCCTTCCCGGGGGCCCGGCCGGTCCGCTACTTGAGGAGCGTCAACGACCCCTACGACGGCATCTCCCCCGATCACACCTGGCGGGTCGGCTACTCGCAGGGCGAGATGGAGTCTCGCCTGGCGGGGCTGTTCTCGGGCCGGCTTCGGAGGATCAAGGTCCTGAAGCGCGGAGACTCCCCGAGGATCGTCAAGGCCAAGGTGGTCGGCTCGCGCGGCAGCTCGACGACCACCGGCCCGGTGCTCGAGGCTCGGCTCGGCCTGAAGAGCACCTGGGCCCGGTTCCGCAGGCGCTGAGTCCGCGGGAGCCGGCGGCTCCTCGCCCAGCCCACACCACCGTTGGCGCCTTTTGGTCGCATACCGACCGAAAAGCGCCATTTGCGGAGAGGGACGGGCCTGCGCAGGGAGGGCGGCTGCGTTCAGCCGTCCGGGAAGGGCTGGACCGGGATGCCGTGGTCGGTGGAGCGCATCCCGATCTCGTAGGCGGCGGCTCCGGCGAGCTCGACTCGCCGCGGCTCGCGGCCGGGCTGCTCGATCTCGAGCGTCAGGTCCGAGATCGAGCAGTTGAGCGTGTTGTGCTCTGGGCCCTTCGGATCGGCGTACACCCAGGCCACGAAGTTGCGGGGCTCCGATGAGACGCGGCCGCGGAGCTTCATGTCCCTGCCCGAGATCTCAAATCGGCATCCGGTGGGATCCTCGTCGAGCTTGGTCGAGAGGACGCGACCGAAGCCACCGAGTCGGTGCTCGACGCTGTCGATCCGCAGCATCCCGTTGGCGACCCAGGGCGTGGTCAGGGGGCCGATCTTGATCCTGCCGGCCGCCATGTCGAGGTAGCTCCCCTCGTCACCGCCCAGCCCCGACCCTTGGATCCACACCCAGCGCTCGGCGTGCTCGGCGCCCCAGTTGTGGCCGATCATGCCGTGCCACGACGCCACCTCGATCAGCTCGCCGTCGACTTTCATCTCACCCTTGAACAGCGCCCGCGGATAGGGGCTCAGGAACTTCGTCCGAGGCAGGGCGGTTTCGTACAGGCGGGCGTAGGGGAGATGGTGAAACGGCTCGCCGGGGTCGTCGAACTCGAGGTCCCAGCTCACCGTGAGCTCGGGGCTCTCGATCCCTCCCGTCGCCCGGCCCGGCTCGAGCACCGCGCCGTCGATCCGAATGTAGGCGCCCGGCGGAGCGGACAGCTCGTCCGCGCCGAAGCTGGCCTTGGTGGCCCTGGGGCCGGGAGAGTCGGCGTCGAAAAGCGTGAACCAGATCGCCGCGGTCGGCTCCTCACCCGGTCGCTTGTGGACCGTGTGCCTGATCCAGGCGCCGCGACCACCCGAGGGACGGGTCGCCTTGACGTAGAAGCTCTCGTAGTGCCCGGCGCCGGGGGCGACGCCGACAAAGCGCGGCTCGCTTCGCACCCGGGGGAATCTATCGGCCGCGCCCGGCCACCCTTGCTAGCTCCAGCGATCCCAGTACTTGAGGTGCCGGGTGACGGACGGCATCGCCTTGCCGCCTTGATACCAGCCGGGCTTGGTCCACATCTCGAAGTGAAGGTGGCAGCCCGAGGCGTCCCCGGTCTCGCCGACCGTCCCGATCCGCTGCCCGGTCCGGACCCGCTGGCCCTGCTTCGGGCGCCCGCCGCGGCGCAGGTGCATGTAGACGTAGTCATGGCCGGTGGCCTTGCCGTCCACGACCAGGTAATAGCCGGCCCCGCTCGCCTGGTAGCCGCGGTATTGGATTCGGCCCCCCCGAGCCGCCACCAGTCGCTTGCCGCACGGGGCGAGGATGTCCTGGCCCTGATGGACGTGGCCCGCCCTCGGCGCGCCGTAGCCATCGCCGTAGACGTGGCGCGAGCGGACCGGGAACTTGTAGGGGTAGAGGGCGAAAGCGCGATCATCGCCCTTCACCTGCCGGCGGCTGGCGTTGGCGCCGTGACGGGTGCGGACGCGAAACACGTACTTGCCCGCCGGCGCGGGGCGTCGATGGCGCCCGGTGCCCGACCAGCGGATCTTGTGCACCGAACCCGGCTTCACCCTCGACTTCTTCCAGGTGCGCGCGACGCGCCAGGTCTTCTTGTTGACCGCCTGGATCTTCAGGTTGCGCGGCTTGCTGCCGGCGATCGAGTAGCGGTAGGTCGCCTTTCGCTTCCCGAAGTAGAAGGCCTTGCCGGGGCTCGCGTTCTCGGACTTGAGCTTCAACGACCTCGATCCGGATCGGCCTCCGGCGGCCGACCCGCCCCCGGACGTGCCGCCGCCGGTCGCCGCCGCCGTCGAGTCCGGGGTCGCCCCCGCCGCGTCCGGGGTGGTGGTGCTCTTCTCGGCCGCCATCGCGGCCCCCGAGGTGACGGAAAGCGCCGCAGCGACCGCCGCGATCACGATTGGCCGCCTTCGCCTTCCCTTACGCCGGGTCTGTGCCCTGCCTCTCATCAAGCTCCTCTCTTTCCGCCTGCGGGGTTAGCTGTCGGGCTGGCGCTGAAAGGAGATGCGCTACGGACGGAAGTCCGATTCGCCCCGGGGGCCTCTCGGCCCCGTTGGTTCCCCCGCTCCCCGGCGACTGGGCGCCGCGGGATTAGGCAATGCTAAGGCTCACTTACCAACTGGTCTTGGAACGTTAACAAGGATGGCGGCAGTTGGTTATGGCTCGGCTCAGTGGCGGATCGTGATCACGTCGCCATCGGCGACCCTGTAGTCGCGACCCTGGGTCCGGATCAGGCCGAGCTCGCGGGCGCGGGCATAGCCGCCCGCATCGACCAGCTCCCGCCACCCGATCACCTCGGCTCGGACGAACCCTGCCTGGATGTCGCCATGGACCCGGCCGGCCGCGTCCCAGGCGGTCAGGCCCTCGGCGAGCGCGCGGGCCCGCGCCTCGGCTCCCCGGTGAGCGGTGAAGAAGGTCACCAGGCCCAGCAGCTCATAGGCGGCTCGCACCAGCCTCTCGAGCCCCCACTCCGGAAGGCCCAGCTCCGTCCGCATCGCCGTCGCCTCCTCGTCCGGGAGCTCGGCCAGCTCGGACTCGATCCGGGCGCTGACCGCGATGCAGTCCCCCCGCCCGCGCGTGTGCGCGACCAGGTCCGTTGGCGCTTCGGTGTCGTCCTCGCCCACGTTCGCGACATAGAGGGTTGGCTTGGAGGTCAGCGCCTGGAGACGATCGGGGGCCCAGGCGGCCGTCTCGGGGGCGACCACGCCGCGCACCGGCTCACCTCTGCCGAGCGCCTCGATCACGCGCTCGAGCCAATCGAGCTCAGCAGCCGTGCCGGTGGTGGCGGAGGCGGCCTCCTTGCTCACCCGCTCGAGTCGGCGCTCGGCCACTTCGAGGTCGGCGAGCGCCAACTCCGCCTCGACGGTCTCGGCGTCGGCCACCGGGCCACCTCCCCCCTCGGGATGCGGCACGCCATCGTCGGAGTGGGCGCGGACCACATGGCAGATCGCGTCGGTCTCGCGGATCTCGGCCAGGAACTGGTTGCCGAGCCCCTCGCCGTCCGAGGCGCCTCGGACCAGGCCGGCGATGTCATGGAACTCGACCGTCTCCGGCACGGCAGGGCTCGCCTCGGCCGCCGCGGCGACCTCGGCAAGCCGGTCGTCCGGGACCCCGACGATCGCCACGTTCGGCTCGACGGTCGTGAACGGGTACGCCGCCGCGTGGGCCCCGGCGCGAGTCAGCGCGTTGAACAGGGTGGTCTTGCCGGCGTTCGGAAGCCCGACGATTCCGACCTTCACGATTCCTGACCGCGAGGACCGGCGCCCGGGGCGGTCGGCGCGGTCGGGCGGCGCGGGTCGGTCCCGTCGCCGTTGGCCGACCGCCGTGCCGTGCCGGCCACGAGATCGATCAGGCGGTCTTCGACATCCTCGGGGGCGACCCCGGGCCAAAGGCGCCCGATCAGGAGGCCGAGTGCGACCCCGCCGAGCACATCAGACGGGTAATGCATCCCGAGATAGGGGCGAGTGAGGCACAGGGCGGCGGCGAGCCCGAGGAGCGGTGCCTGGGCGCCGGGGGCCACGCGGCCCATGGCCACCGCCGCAGCGACCGATGAGGTCGCGTGAGCCGAGGGAAACGACAGGCCGCTCGGGGCCCCTGCGAGCGGTGGCAGCCGGCGCAGGCGCGGACGCGACCTTCGCACGCTCAGCTTGACGGCGTAGTTGATCGGAACCGAGGCCGGGGCGACGGCCGCCGCGCTGATCCAGCGCGATCGCCGGCGAGCGTCGAGTGCCGCCGCGACCAGCCCGATCGTCACCCAGACAGCGCCCCATTCGCCGCTCGCGCCCAGCGACCGTACGACCGTTTCGGCCCGCCGTCCGTGCCAGCGGGTGCGCATCTCGCGCAGCACCTGTCGATCGAGCCGCTCGAGCCCTTTTCGCATCGCGCCCAGGATACGGCGGCGCCGATTGAGGAAGAATCAGGGACGTGGATCAGCCGACCGCTCCCCGCATGGTCCCGGGCTTTCGCCACCTGCCGGGGAACCACTGCGGGTCCACCGCGCTTCGCAATCTGCTCGCCCACCACGGAGCGGAGATCTCCGAGGAGATGGCGCTCGGCCTTGGTGCGGGCGTGAGCTTCTACTACCTGAAGCTCGACGGCCAGTCGCCTTCGAGGTTCACGAATGGCCGGGTGCGAAGCCTCGAGGAGCAGTTCGTCGAGCTGACCGGGACCCCGATCATCCTCGAGACCTTCGACCGGGCGGAGGCCTCGTGGGACGCCGCTCGCCGAGTCGTCGACGACGGGCGGGCCCCGATTTTGCTCACGGACATCTACCACCTCGACCACTACGGCAGCTCGGCGAGGTTCCCGGGGCACGCGGTCGTCCTGGCCGGCTACGACGACGAGCTCGCCTACCTCTCGGACACGGCGTTCGCCGAGCTCCAGGTCACCCGTCTCGAGCACCTGCGAAGAGCCCGTCATGGCGACCACCCCGCGCTGGCGCTGGAGGGCCACATGTTCACCGCCTCGGGCCCGGTCGATGCCGCCGACCTTCGCTCCGCAGCGGAGCGGGCTATGAGGCAGAACGCGCGCCAGATGATCGACCCGCCGCTGGGCGAGTACGAGGGGCTGCCGGCGCTTCGCCGCTTCGCCTCCGAGGTGGGTGAGTGGCCCGGTGAGGTCGAGGACTGGCGTTGGTGCGCGCGGTTCGGATATCAGGTGATCGAGCGCCGGGGAACCGGAGGGGGCAACTTCAGGCTCATGTACGCGCGCTTCCTCGAAGAGGTGGGAAGTGAGCACGCACCGCTTGCAGCCGAGGCCGCGAACGGCTGGACGGCCTTGGCCACGGCTCTCCAGGAAGCGAGCGAGCCCGAGCTCGTCGATCCCGGCCGCTGGGCCCGGGTGGGAAAGCGGGCCAGCGACGTCCTCGCCGCCGAGGAGCGCCTCTGGCCGGCGCTCGCCTCCTAGCTCGCGGCCTGGGCGAGCGGGTCGGGCTCGCCGAGCTTGGTGACGTCCGGGGGCTCGTAGGCGCGACCCGGGGTCCCCCCGATGATCAGCACCCGCAAGCCCTCGTCCCCGGGCCACAGCTTGCGCTTGGTCCCCGAGCTGACCCGGACCATCGTCTCGGGGTCGAGCGGAAAGCGCTCGCCGTCGATCTCGATCTCGCAACCGCCCGAAAGCGCGATGTAGACCTCCTCCTGTCCGTCCTCGGAGTGGTCGTGCTCCGGGTATCGCTCCGCGTTCGCCGGCATGTCGACCACCTGGATGCCGAACGACTCGATCCCCAGCTCGGCGCGAGCGCGCTTGAACGCTCCGCCGTAGATCGCTTCCATGTCGTCGATTCTCTTCACCGCGAACTCGGCCATCAGCTCTCCAGTTCGTCGTAGGGCAGGGTGAGGCGGCGACGAGCATAACGCACGAACGTTCGTACGGAAGCCCGGCTATGATCGCCGTGTGGCAAGCGCGGTCTCAGCGCGTCGATCGGGAGGTGACGCCCGCGAGGCGATCCTCGCCCGCGCCGTCGACCTGGCATCGACCGAGGGCCTCGAGGGCCTGACGATCGGCAGGCTCGCGGGCGAGCTCGAGATGAGCAAAAGCGGGCTGTTCGGCCACTTCGGCTCCAAGGAGGAGCTCCAGCTCGCAACCGTCGAGGCCGCGGCTCGCCGATTCGTCGGCGAGGTCGTCGAGCCTGCCCTGGCCGAGCCGGAGGGATCGCGGCGCCTTCGCGCCCTCTGCGACCGATACCTCGGATACCTGGAGCGGCGGGTCTTCCCCGGGGGTTGCTTTTGGGCTTCTGCCGCGATCGAGTTCGACGGGCGCCCGGGCCGGATCCGCGACCGGATCCGCGTCGGGGTCGGCGCCTGGGTCGGTGGCCTCGAGCGCGAGGCGGCGCTGGCGGGCGCCGACGATCCCGCCCAGCTCGTGTTCGAGATCCACGCGCTAGGCCAGGCGGCCAACGCGTCCGATCAGCTATTCGAGGATCGCGCCGCCTTCGGCCGCGCACGGGTCGCGATCGACGCCGCGCTCCGCGCCGCCGGGGTGCCGGATCGGGTTCGATAACGGGGCCCCCGCGAGCGCGGGTGGCCTGCGCGTCACTCGCCCGAGAAGCCGATCGTGTGCGGCGCGCCGGCCGTTCGGACGAAGATCACCTGGGCGAGGTCGAGCCCGACGGCCCCGTCCTCGGTTTCCACGTCGTGCCAACCCTCGCCCCGCTCCACCGCGCTTCGAAGCTCGGCGAGGGCCGGGCTCGAGATCCGCACGGTCATCACCTGACCACCGCCGAAACCAACCTCGACTCGCTTCAAGTCCTCGGGCATCGCGTCCTCCTCCGAATCGGGATCAGCCGTCTGAGCCGTCGGCCGGCTCGACCAGCTCGGTCAGCACGCCGCCGGCGGCCTTCGGGTGCAGGAATGCCACCCGGCTGCGCCGGATCCCGACCCTTGCCGTTGCGTCGATCAGGTCGACCCCGGCCGCCTTCAGCGCCGCCAGGGCCGCGTCGATGTCGTCGACCCTGTAGGCGACGTGATGAAGCCCTTCGCCGCGCCGCTCGACGAAGCGGCCGACCACCGTCTCGGGGCCGAGGGGCCTGAGCAGCTCGATGTGGCCGTCGCCGATCTCAAGCAGAGCCGCCTCGACTCCTTGCGACTCGACCGTCTCGCGATGCACGAGGGGCATCCCGAAAGCCGTCGCGTATCGGTCCGCCGCCCCGTCGAGATCGAGGACGGCGACGCCGACGTGGTCGATGGTCTGGAACATGACCGGCAAGACTAGTGACTGCCCTGACGCCGCCCTTTCCTGCGCGGTGAGCGGCAGGCTCGAGCAGGCTCGGCGACGCGCGCCGGCCGATCAGCGCGCGGCGCGCTGAGTCCGAAAGATGCGCCGCATCCGCTGCTCGAGGGTCAGCTCGTCGTCCGGCTCGGGCTTCCAGACGGAGCGCCGCTCGCGTCGATGCTGCGGCCCGGCCAGATGCTGCGCGCTTCGCGGGCGCTTGCCCTGACGAAGGCCCCAGAGGGCGAAGTGGCACGCCTCGCACAGCGTCTCCCCGTCGGGCGAGCGGTAGATCAGCCCGCCGGGAATCGGAGCGAGGCATTGTGCGCAATGCTCGACCACGTAAGCACTGATCGGCAGCCATTCGGCCTTGCATGAGCCCTGTGGCCGCGCCCCCATTCGCGCGGGGCGGGCGCCCGCGGACGTTCAGGCCTGGTCGCTCGGTGGCGGCTTGCTGGCCAGGGACCGCGCCCGACCGCCGGTCGACGGCGCGGGGGGGCGGCGCTCCTCGAGCTCCCGGGGCGCTTCGGCCTGTTCGCGCTCGCGATCCATGATCAGCCGGATCTCGTCGTGCTCGATCACCTCGTTGGCGAGCAGGCGCTCGGCGATCTCGTCGAGCAGGTCGCGGTGGTCGACCAGCAGCCGGTATGCGCCCCGGTAGGCCTCCTCGGAGATCGCCTGAACCTCCTCGTCTCGGGTCCGCCGAAGCGCCTCCGAGACCCCGAAGTCGTCGGCGGGGACCTGGTGGGAGCGGATCGACGTTCCCATCCCGTACTCGTAGACCATCGAGCGAGCGATCTCCGTGACCCGCTTCAGGTCGTCGGACGCGCCGGTAGTGATCCGCCCGAACGTGATCTGCTCAGAGACCCGCCCCGCGAGCAGGACCTTCATGTAGTCGATCAGCTCCTCGCGCGACTTCAGGTACCTGTCCTCCTGCGGCAGGTTGAGCGTGTACCCGAGCGCCTTGCCGCGGGGCACGATCGAGACCTTCTGGACCTTGTCGACCGTGGGAAGGAGCTCGGAGGCGAGGGCGTGACCCGCCTCGTGCCAGGCGACCACCCGCTTCTCGTGAGCCGTGATCACCTTGCGCGACTGAAGTCCGGCCACGACCCGCTCGAAGGCATCGTCGAAATCGGCCTGGGTGATGAAGTCGCGCTCGTTGCGTCCGGCGAGGATCGCGGCCTCGTTGCACAGGTTGGCGAGGTCGGCGCCGGTCAGCCCGGCCGTATGGCGGGCGACGCGGTCGAGGTCAGTGTCCTGGGCGAGCGGCTTGCCGCGGGTGTGTACACCGAGGATCTGCTCGCGGCCTCGCATGTCGGGGGGCGGCACGAACACCTGGCGGTCGAAGCGTCCCGGACGAAGCAGGGCCTTGTCGAGCTTCTCGAGCATGTTCGACGCCGCCATCACGATCACGTTGTCGCGAGCGTCGAAGCCGTCCATCTCGACCAGCAGCTGATTCAGGGTCTGGTCGCGCTCACCCGAGATGTCGGAGCCGCGCTGGGCGCCGACCGCGTCGAGCTCGTCGATGAAGATGATCGCCGGTGCGTGCTCGCGCGCCTGCTTGAACAGCCGCCTGATCCGGGCCGCCCCCAGGCCCGCGAACATCTCCACGAACGAGGACGCGGACTGCCCGAAGAAGTTGGCGCCGGACTCGTTCGCGACCGCCTTGGCCAGCAGCGTCTTGCCGGTGCCCGGGGGGCCATGGAGCAGGATCCCCTTCGGCACCGTCGCCCCGAGGCGCTTGAACTGCTTTGGGCGGCGAAGGAACTCGACCACCTCGCGAAGCTCGTCGCGCGTCTCGTCCACTCCGGCGATCTCGCTCCAGGTGACCGAGCTCGAGGATCGCGGGGTGATCTGCTGAGGCTTGGTGCGGGGCATCAGCCGAAGCGTCCTCCAGATGAGGAACACGATCAGGCCCATGAAGATGAGCGGGAGCCAGAGCTGCGCGAAGTTCTCGAACTGGTACCAGTCGATGCCTAGGATCGCGAGCGTCGTCATCTACGAGTGTGACCTCCCTGTCCTAGTACACGGTAGCGGCGGCCCGCTTATTACGCAGGACCCTGGCTCTCGAGAGCCGCCTCGGCGCGCAACACCTCGTGGAGCGCAGCGGCTCCCACCTCGAGCTGCTCGGGCGTCGGCTCTCGGGTCGAGATCAGGCGCTGGATCTCGTGACCGATCGCGTGGACGGCGCGGCCGATCGCCGAGCCCGGCTTTCGCTCCGCGTAGACGAATAGCTCGACGGCTCCGGAGACGCTCGCGATCGCGGCGAGGGCTCGAGGCACTGGGCCCGGCCGGCGGAACAGGCGCTCGACGGCGATCTGGCCGGCAGCCGAGAGGACGACCATCGGCACGATCAGGTTGGACCCGCAGCGCTCATGCTCCTTGGGAGCGTCGGACGGGTCGAAGCTCCCGCGCTCATACGCGCCGATCGCCATGTGCTCGACGCCGTGGTAGGCGGCCAGGTCGCGGTCGCGAAGCGCGGTGAGTGCCGGAAGCACGCCGATCGCGGCGACCACGCTCTCCCTGGCGACCGTGGCGGGCCCGAGGCGGCGGATCGCGCTGCTCACCGCGGCCGCGGCGAATCCCACCGCGAGGACGCGAAGGTCCTCGATCGGCAGGCGGGCGACCATGAGCCCCCGGCGGGCGATCGGGATGACCACGAACGCCTCGGCGAGCCGTACCGGGCCCCTCAGCAACGGGGTCGAACCGAGCAGTCCCCGCGAGAACGAGGGCTTCGGTCCCGAGGAGACCTCGATCCGGCCGTCCCGCGTCCGCGCCGCGGCCGCCCAGGTCCGCGGGCCGTGGATCAGGAGGCCGTTGCGAAGCGCCATCCCGCCCAGGCGGAGCTTTCGCTCCGGCCCGGACCCGTTGCCCGGGGCATCGACCGTCCGCTCGCCGGAGGCCCCGTTCTCGCCGGTGCTCATCCGAGCGCCGCCACGACGATGTCGCGATAGAAGCGGGTCGCGAGCTCGATGTCGGTGACGGCGGCGCGCTCGTCCGCATTGTGGATCAGGGGCGCCGCCTCGAGAAGCGACATCTCGCGCTGAGGGCAGAACCCGTAGACGACCGCCGTGTCGAAGGCGCGCCGAAACCAGTTGCTGTCGCTGAAACCGGCCATGACGATCGGCACCAGCCGGGCGCCGGGGTCCGCCTCGGCGAGCCAGCCCTCGATCATCGTGGCCAGCGGGGAGGCCGCCGGCGAGCGGTTTCCGACCGCGTGCTCGACGAACTCGAGCTCGTAGTCGTCGGATTCTCCGAGGACCCCAAGCGCTCGCTCGCGGGCCTCCGCCTCTCCCATCCCGGGCGGCACCCGGCAGTCGACCAGGACCTCCGCGCGCGATGGGATCACGTTGTCCTTCCCGGATGCCCTGGCCCGGGTCGGCACGAGGGTCACGGCCAGCATCGGGTCGACCAGGTAGGCGGCCAGGTCGGGGGCCTGGCGGCGCACCTGGTCGAGTGCCGCGGCGAGGCCCGCGGCGTCGCCGTCGAGCTCGCTTCCCGTCATCGCTTCGAGGAACGCGATGCCCTCGGGGGTTGGCTCGGGAGCGGGCTGCTCGCGCAGTCGCTGGATGAACGGCGCCAGCTTCAGGAGCGCGTTGTCCCCCAGCCCAGGCACCGAGGCGTGCCCCGCCGTGCCGCGGGCGCGCAGCTCGAACCGGAAGACGCCCTTCTCACCCACGCACAGCGGGTAGAAACGCCGCCCGCCGAGCTCGAACGAGGCGCCCCCGCCCTCGTTCAGGACGAGGTCGCATCGGACCTTGTCCGGGTGCTCGCGACACAGCCACTGGGCGCCCTTCGCGGCGCCCATCTCCTCGTCGGCCGTGGTCACGACCAGCAGGTCGCCACGGCGCGGGCGCCAGCCCTCGCGCCCGAGCGAGGCCGAGGCGGCGACCTCGGCGGCCACCTGGCCCTTCATGTCCTGGGCCCCGCGGCCCCTCACCTCGCCGTTCTCGACGTCGCCCGCCCAGGGGTCGAAGCTCCACTCCGAGGGGTCGGCCGGGACTGTGTCAGCGTGACCCAGGAGGCACAGGGTGGGGCCGGGGTCGCCCCCGCGCAGCCGGGCGACGAGGTTCGGCCTGCCCGGTGCCGCGGCGAGCAGCTCGCACTCGAACCCCGCGGCCTCGAGCACCTCGGCGAGGAGCTCCTGGACGGGCTGCTCGTCACCTGGCGGGTTCGCCGTGTCGAGGCGGATCAGCCGCTGGAGGAGCTCAACGCCCTGGGCGCCGAGGTCGTTCCGTGTGGCCACCGAAGCCTCGTCCTCCACCCGAGGCAGGTTACCTGGGTGGTTGGGGTCGCCCGCGGCCCTCGCGCGTCGCGGGCGAGGCGCGATCGGGCCCTCCTCGAAACGCGCCAATCGCGGCTTCATACTGGGGTCGATGGACGGCGAAACGGCGAGCGGCAGGCTGTTCGATGCCGGCGAGGGGCGGGGCTCGCGGCGCGAGGCCGCGGCGGATGCGCCGCTCGCGGCCAGGATGCGCCCCCGCACGCTGGGCGAGCTGGTCGGGCAGGAGCACCTGCTCGGCGAGCGGTCCGGGCTGCGAGCCGCGGTGGAGAGCGGAGAGCCTCACTCGGCGGTTTTCCACGGGCCCCCGGGCTCGGGCAAGACAACACTGGCGAGGATCATCGCGACGGCCTGCCACGGGGCGTTCGAGGAGGTCTCGGCGGTCAACGCGGGGCGGCCGGAGGTCCGGGCGGTGATCGCCCGCGCCGAGGAGCGGCGTCGTGCGACCGGGGAGCCGACGATCTTCTTCCTGGACGAGATCCACCGCTTCAACAAGGCCCAGCAGGACGCCCTGCTCCCCGCGGTGGAGGACGGGCTGGTGACCCTGATCGGAGCGACCACCGAGAACCCCTACTTCGAGGTCAACGCTGCGCTTTTGAGCCGTACCCAGCTCTACGAGCTCCATCCGCTCACCGAGGAGGGCGTGCGGGCCCTGATCGATCGCGCGCTCGCCGAACCGGACCGGGGGATCGCGAACCCGCCTGCGGCATCCGAGGAGGCGCTCGGGCTGCTCGCGGCGCGATCGGGGGGCGATGCGCGGATTGCGCTCTCGGCGCTCGAGCGCGCGGTCGAGACGGCGCGGGCAAGTGGCCGGGAGATCGACCTCGAGATCGCCGAGGACGCCCTGCAGCGAAAGGCGCTGACCTACGATCGCGACGGCGATCGCCACTACGACTACGCCTCGGCCTGGATCAAGTCGACGCGGGCCTCGGACCCGGACGCCTCCCTCTATTACCTGGCGGTGATGCTCGAGGGCGGCGAGGACCCCAGGTTCATCGGCAGGCGGATGGTGATCCTCGCCTCCGAGGACGTCGGCAACGCCGACCCGCAGGCGCTCGTGATCGCCACCGCGGCGGCCGCGGCGGTCGATCGGGTCGGCCTCCCCGAGTGTCGCCTCAACCTCGCGCAGGCGGCGGCGTACCTGGCGCTGGCGCCGAAGTCGAACGCGTCCTATGTGGCGATCAGCCGAGCCGGCGCCCACGTTCGGCGCCACGGCGCCAAGCCCCCGCCCGCTCACCTTCGCGACGCGCACTACCCGGGCGCCGAGGAGCTGGGCCGCGGGGTCGGCTATGTCTATCCGCACGACGAGCCCGGCGGGATCGCCGGGCAGCGGGTGATCCCGGACGGCCTCGAGGCGGAGCGCTTCTATGAGCCGACAGATCGCGGCGCCGAGGCCGAGCTGGGCCGGCGCCTGGAGGAGATCAGGCGCCGGCGCGACGAGCTGCCCTGACCATAGAATCCCGTCCGATGGGGAAGCTCGAGTCCTTCAATCCGGCGACGGGCGAGCTGATCGGCGCGGTGGAGACGATCGAGCCGGCCCAGGTGCAGGCGGCGGTCGACGACGTCGCCGAGGTGCAGCCCTTCTGGGCGCAGCTCTCGCTCGCGGACCGGGCGCGCTACCTGCGAAAGGCAGCCGACGTGCTGGTCGACGAGGTGGACGAGGTCGCCGAGCTGCTCACCCGCGAGCAGGGAAAGCCGATCACCGAGAGCTACACGATGGAGGTCGTCCCGACGATCGACGTCCTCAACTGGTGCGCCGGCGCCGGCCAGAAGATCCTCGCCGACGAGCCGATCCGGATGGGTCAGGCGCTGTTCCTGTCGAAGAAGGCCAAGTTCAGCTACGAGCCGATCGGCGTGGTCGGCGTGATCGCACCCTGGAACTACCCCTGGTCGATCCCGTTCGACGAGGTCGCGATGGCCGTGATGGCCGGCAACGGCGTCGTCTTGAAGCCGGCCAGCCTCACCCCCCTGCTCGGAGAGCGGATCCGCGAGACGTTCGAGAAGGCTGGGCTCCCGGAGGGGCTGGTCCGAGTCGTGCACGGTGGCGGCCCGGTCGGCGGGGCGCTGTGCGAGTCGACGGCCCGAAAGATCTTCTTCACCGGGTCGGTCGAGGTAGGCCGCCGCGTGGGCGAGATCTGCGCCGCGCAGCTCAAGGGGTCGGTGCTCGAGCTCGGCGGCAAGGACCCGCAGATCGTCTGCGCGGACGCAGACCTCGAGAACGCGATCTCGGGCTGCATCTGGGGCGGGTTCGCGAACGCGGGCCAGACGTGCTCGGGGATCGAGCGCACATACGTCGTCGAGGATGTCGCTGGCCCCTTCATCGAGGGCGTCGTGCGCAGGGCCGGGGAGCTCGCTGTCGGCGACCCGACCCGGTGGGAGACCGAGATCGGTCCGATGGTTTCCACCGATCAGTACGGGATCGTCAACGAGCTGGTCGACGATGCGATCGCCGCGGGCGCCGAGCGGGCGGCGGGTGGGACCCGCGAGGTCCCCGGCCTGAGCGGGGCCTTCATCGCGCCCACGGTCCTGGCGGGCGTCGAGGACGAGATGAGGATCATGCAGGAGGAGATCTTCGGCCCGGTGGTCCCGATCATCGTGGTCGGCTCGGAGGAGGAGGCTCTCCAGCGCGCCAACGACTCGAACTTTGGGCTCGGGGCCTCGGTCTGGACGAAGGACCGCGCAAAGGGCGAGCGGATGGCGAGGCGGATCGAGTCGGGGATGGTCTGGATCAACGACCACTCCTACACCCACGCCGCGTGTCAGTGCTCGTGGGGAGGGGTCAAGGAGTCGGGTCTGGGGCGCTCCCATTCGAAGTTCGGCTTCTACGAGTGCGTCGACATCAAGATGGTGTCGTGGGAGCCCGGGCTGACCCGGGACTTCTGGTGGCAGCCGTACGACCGGACGCTCGGCGAGGCGGTGCGCGCCTCGGCGAGGCTGCTCTACGGCCGAAACGGCCAGCGACTGCGGGCTCTGCGCGAGGGCGGGCTGCCGCTGGCCAGGGTCGGCGCCCGGACGCTCAGGAAGGACCCCCGCGCCTAGATCGCGCTGCTCGGAGTCGCGGCCCGCGGCGATTGGCTGACGCGCCGCCGCCATCGGGCTGAATCAGCCCTCTGGCTGGGACAATTCGCCGCGCAGTGCCTGAAGCCGCCCCCGTGAAGGAGAGGATCCAGCCAGCTTCGGCCGAGGCCCCGGCGCCCGCGATCACGGTCCGCGGCTTGTGGCGGGAGTTCGGTGAAGCGCCGGTGCTCTGCGACCTGACGCTCGATCTGGCGCGCGGAGAGACACTGGCGGTGCTGGGCCCGAACGGCGCCGGCAAGACCACCCTGCTGCGGGTGCTCGCGACGCTGCTTCGACCGACGGCGGGCGAGGTCTCGGTGCTGGGCTGCAGACTCCCTCGCGAGTCCTGGCGTGCTCGGGGACGGATCGGCTACCTGGGCCACGATCCGCTGCTCTACCGCGACCTGACCTGCGCCGAGAACCTCCGCTTCCAGGCTCGCCTGCACGGCATGCCCGGCGGCGCAGCCGGCCGGATCGCCGAGCTCCTGGACCAGGTCCGGATGTCGCGCCGCGCCGATGAGCTGGTCCGAAACCTCTCGGCCGGGATCGTCCAGCGGCTGGCGGTCTGCCGAGCCGTTCTCCACCAGCCTGAGCTCCTGCTCCTCGACGAGCCCCGCTCCCACCTCGACCCTGAGGCGGCCTCCCTCGTCGAGCCGCTGCTCGGTCCGGAGGCGGGGCGCTCGCGAGTGATCGTCACCCACGACATCGATCATGGGTTGGACGAGGGGGACGCGGTGCTGGCCCTGCGGGCGCGGGGGGCGCTCGCCTATCACGGCCCGGCGAGCGGGCTCTCGGCGGGAGACGCGAGGGCGATCTACGGCGGCGCGCCGTGAGCGGCCCTGAAGCCGGCGCTCTCGCCAGGCGCCCCCGAGCCTTCACCGCCTTCCGGGCGATCCTCTCGAAGGACCTTCGCATCGAGCTGCGGACGCTCCAGTCGGTGCCCGCGATGGCGCTGTTTGCGATCACCACCTTCGTCCTGTTTCGCTACGGGCTCGATCGAACCAGGCTGAGCGGGAGCCTCGCCGCCGGCGTCCTGCTGGCCACTGTGCTTTTTGCCGCGATCCTGGCGATCAACCGCCTGTTCGTCGCCGAGCGCGATGAGGGCGGCTTCGACGCGATCCGGCTCGCGCCCGTCGACGGAGTGGCACTGGGCGCCGCGAAGGCCGCCGCGCTGATCGTCTACCTGGTCGTCCTCGAGGCGATCACGCTGCCGGCCTTCGGGCTCTTCTTCCTCGACTCGTGGGAAGGCCTCGCGCCGATGGCCGGCGTCCTGCTGCTCGCCGACCTGGGACTCGCCGCCCCGGGGGTGCTGGTTTCGTCGATCGCCGCCAACTCGCGGGCTCGCGACCTGCTCGTCCCGCTCGTCCTGCTGCCGCTCCTGGTCCCGGTGATGATCGCCGCCGCCGGTGCGGCCGAGCCCCTGCTGGGCGCCGGAGGGCCGTCATACGACGGGATCGGCAAATGGATCGCGATGCTGTCTCTCTACGATATGACCTTCATCGCGATCGGATTCGCCGTCTACGACTTCCTCCTCGAGGACTGATCCCGGATGAAGGTTCCCAGCCTCCGAGCTCTCGCAATCGCCGCGGTCCTGTGCCTGGGGGCGGGGTTCGCGATGGTCTTCTTCTACGCCCCTCTGGATCGCGAGGGCTTCATCCAGAAGATCTTCTACCTCCACGTGCCGCTCGCGATCTGCTCCCTGGTGGGCTTCGTGATCGCCGGGGTGCACGCGGTCCGACACCTGCGATCGGGCGACCCGGTCCACGACGCGCGCTCCTACGTCTCGATCCACCTCTCGGTCATCTTCGGGGTGGCGGTCCTGCTCACGGGGTCGATCTGGGCGCGCGCCCAGTGGGGCAAGTGGTGGGTCTGGGACGAGCCCACCCTGGTCAGCTTCCTGATCGTCTTCCTGCTCTACGCCACCTACTACCCGCTCCGTTACGCGATCGAGGATCGCGATCGCCAGGCCCGTTACGCGTCGGTGTTCGCGATCACGGCGGGCGCCTTCGTGCCCCTCAACTTCATGGCCGTCCGCATGGCGCAGCCGCTCGTCCACCCGCGCACCTTCTCGTCGGGCGGAGGCCTTCCGGGCTCGATGCTCGTCACCTTCCTGGTCTGCCTGCTCGGAATGGGCCTCCTGTGGGCCTTCCTGGTGCGCTTCGAGCTTGCGGCCAAGGCGACCTCGGCCAAGCTGTCGCGCCTGCGACGGGCGATCGAGGGCGAGGCGTACGCGCCCCCCAGGGCATCGCGCATCGCTCCGTCGACCAATCCCTCACGCGCCGCGTCGCCTTCGACCTGATGCCCGCCCTGCCTCTCGACGAAGCGGGCAAGTACGTCGCCGCGGCGTACCTGGTCTTCCTGGCGCTGCTTTTGATCTACGTAGCGATCATGGCCGCCAAGCTCCAGCGCATCGACCGCGAGCTCGGCGAACTCGCCGACCACGCCGAGGGAAAGGCGGCACGAGCTAGGGACGAAGTCCCGGTGCAGGCGAGTGAACCTGCCGCCGCGCCCGCGCCCGAAACCGACGGAGACGTAGCCGAAGGCGAGGCCTCCGGCGGAATTGTTCAGGCTAGCGACGAAGTCGAGCGTCCCGCGGCTGGGCCTGTCGCCACGGCTCAAGGTGGGGTGGCCGGAACTAGGGATGAAATCCCGGTGCAGGCGGCTGGGCCTGCCGCCCGGTTGGCGCCCGAACCCGCCGGAGACGCAGCCGAAGGCGAGGCTTCCGGCGGAGGCATTCAACAGTGACCGAGCTGCTGGCCCTGGGCATCTCGCACAAGACGGCGCCGCTCGAGCTGCGCGAGCGCGTCGCGCTGACGGAGGGCCGCGCGGCGGGGCTCCTCAACGAGCTCGCCTCGGCGCCGGAGATCCAGGAGGCGGCCACGATCTCGACCTGCAACCGGACCGAGATCTTCCTCGCGGCGTCTGACCCCGTGGGCGCCGAGTCGCTGGCACTCGGCGTGCTGGCCCGAGAGGCCGGAACGCCGCCCACCGAGCTTGTGGGCCGCCTGTACTCGCTTCGGGGCGCCGACGCCGCCCTCCACCTCTTCCGGGTCACAGCGGGCCTCGACTCGATGATCATCGGAGAGGCCGAGGTGCAGGGCCAGGTCAAGCGGGCCTACGAGCTCGCCCTGGTGGAGGGCGCCACCGGGCCGCTCCTCAACCGCCTGTTCCGCGGCGCCCTGGCGGCGGGAAAGCGCGCCCGCACGGAGACGGGGATCACGGAGCGCGGGGTCTCGGTTCCTTCGGTGGCGGTCGAGCTCGCCCGGCGCGCGCTCGGTGACCTGTCGAGCCGGCTCGTCCTCGTCCTCGGCGCGGGTGAGACCGCGGAGCTGACCGCTCGCGCGCTCGCCACCCGGGGCGTCGAGCCGGCCTTCATCGCCAACCGTCGCTACGACCGCGCGATCGGCCTCGCCCAGCGCTTCGGCGGTCGCGCGATCAGGTTCGAGGAGCTTCCCGAGCAGATGGAGCGGGCAGACATCGTTGTCGCCTCGACGGCATCGCCGCACAACGTGATCGAGCGTGAGGGGATGAGTGAGGTGATGACGGCCAGGCGGGGCCGCCCCGTCCTCTTGATCGACCTCGCGGTTCCCCGCGACATCCACCCGGACTGCCGCGACCTGGACGGAGTCAGCCTCTACGACATGGACGACCTCCAGGCCCTGGTGGAGCGAAACGCCTCCGGTCGCGAGGCCGAGGCTCGGATCGCCGAAACCGTGCTGCGGGCCGAGCTTGCCCGATTCGAGCGCTGGCTCGGGTCCCAGGACGTCGAGCCGACCGTCGCGGCGCTTCGTGCCCGCGCCGACGAGATCGTCTCACGTGTGCTGGTCGAAAACGAGCAGCGATGGGAATCGCTCACCGAGGCCGACCACACCCGGATGGCCGCGATGGCCCGGGCGATCGCCGGCAGGCTGCTCCACGAGCCGACCCTGAGGCTCAAGCGCTCCTCCGGGGAGGAGGATTCCTATCTCTACGTGAGCGCCCTGCGCGAGCTGTTCGGCCTCGACGCCGGGAGTGCGCCCGCCGCGGGCGCCGACGGCGAGGTCCGAAGCCTGCCGGGCGCTCGGGCCCGCAAGCGCCCGGCGAGTTGAGCGATCGGCTGAAGCTCGGGACGCGGGGAAGCCCGCTGGCGGTCGCGCAGGCGCGGCTGGTCGCCGAGGCGCTCGGGGGCGCCGAGGTCGTGACCGTCGAGTCGGCCGATCGAGAGCTCGAGGACAAGGAGCGGTTCGTGCGTGGCGTAGAGCGCGCCGTGCTGGACGGGGAGGTGGACCTGGGGGTCCATTCCGCCAAGGACGTGCCCTCCGATCGCCCCGAGGAGATCCGCCTCGTGGGGGTGCTGGAGCGGGAGGAGCCCGTCGACGCGTTCGTCGGCTCGGGGGCTTCGCTCGCCGAGCTGACCGCCGGATCGAGAATCGGCACGGCGAGCCTTCGCCGCCGCTCCCAGCTCCTGGCTCTTCGCCCCGACCTCGAGGCCGTCGAGCTCCACGGCAACGTCGACACACGGCTTCGAAAGCTCACGGACGGCGAGTACGACGGGATCGTCCTCGCCGCGGCGGGGCTTCGCCGGCTCGGCCGGGAGGCCGAGGTCACGTTCCGATTCGGGCTCGAGGAGCTGACACCGGCCGGGGGACAGGGGTCGCTCGTGCTCGAAGCGCGGCGCGGCGACGCGCGAGCCGCCGAGGAGGCGGCCCGCGTCTCGAGTCACGATGCGCTGGTCGAGCTGACCGCCGAGCGCGCCGCGCTCGGCGCCCTCGGGGCGGACTGTGACACGCCGGTGGGCATCTGTGCCCGCCTCGGTGGGGGCGAGCTAGAGGTGTTCGGCTACGCGGGCCTTCCCGACGGCTCCGACTGGGTGCGCGACCGCCTCGGCGGCGATCCCGAGCAGCCCGCGGCGCTCGGCGAGGCGCTCGCGGAGCGGATGCTCCTGGCCGGGGCGAGAGGGATCCTGCGGGGGGCCGACCCCGCCGCAGCCGACCCGGGGGTGCCGGGTGGAGGCTAGGAGGGGGGTCGTGTACCTGGTCGGCGCCGGCCCGGGGGACCCGGGGCTGCTCACGGTCAGGGCCGCCGAGCTGATCGCCACCGCTGACGTCGTCCTCCACGACCGGCTGATCCCGGCCGCTGCCCTGTCGCGGGCCCGCGCCGACGCCGAGCTCGTCTACGTGGGCAAGCGCCCGGGGTCGCCCCAGGTCCCCCAGGATGAGATCGAGGAGCTGATGGTCGCCCGCGCCCGAGCCGGCCGAAGCGTCGTCCGCCTCAAGGGGGGCGACCCGTTCGTCTTCGGTCGCGGCGGCGAGGAGGCCGAGGCCCTGATCACGGCCGGGGTCGCGTTCGAGGTCGTGCCCGGGATCACCGCCGGAGTGGCCGCCGCCGCCTACGCCGGGATACCGGTGACCCATCGCGACGACGCCTCCGCGGTCGCCTTCGTGACCGGGCACGAGGACCCCGACAAGGACGACCCGGCGCTCGACTGGTCCGCGCTTGCGAGCTTTCCCGGGACCCTGGTCTTCTACATGGGGGTCGAGCGGCTTCCCGCGATCGCCGAGCGGCTGATCGCCGAAGGCCGCGACCCGGCCGAGCCGGCGGCGGTCGTCGAGCGGGGGACGATGGCGGGCCAGAGGACCGTAACGGCGACCCTGGCCGAGCTTCCGTCGACCGCGTCAACGGCGAAGATCGGGCCTCCGGCGATCGTCCTTGTAGGCGCGGTGGCGGCCCGGCGCGAGACGATCGCGTGGCTCGAGCGGCGCCCCCTTCACGGCCTGAGCGTCGCCGTCACCCGCGCCCGGCCCCAGGCAAGCGGCCTCTCCGACGCCCTCCGCGGCCTGGGCGCCGACGTCGTCGAGCTTCCCGTGATCCGAATCGTTCCGCGGATCGACTCGCCTCAGGTTCGCGACGCCGTGCAGTCGATCCACGCCTACCCGCTCATCTGCCTGACGAGCCCGAACGGCGCGCGTCTCCTATTCGAGGCGCTCGCCGAGTCGGGCCGAGACGCCCGCGCGCTCGCCAACGCGACGGTCGCCGCGATCGGCCCCGGGACCGCCGCGGCGCTCGCCGAGCAGGGGATCACGCCCGACATCGTCCCGGAGCGCTCGATCGCCGAGGCGCTCGTCGCCGCCCTGGCGCAGGTCGAGGTTGCCGGCAGGCCGGTGCTGGTCGCGCGGGCCGCCGATGCCCGCGATGTCCTGCCCGAGGCGCTGAGGGACCGCGGGGCACAGGTTGACGTCGTGGCGCTCTATGAGACCGCGCTCGAGCGACCCGACCCGGAGTCGATCGAGGCGGCGCTCGAGGCCGACTACCTGACCTTCACCTCTTCCTCGACGGTGCGCAACTTCGTCCAGACGGTCGACGGCCGCGCCCCCGTCCGGGCCCGGGTGGCGTCGATCGGCCCGGTGACCAGCGAGGCCGCCCGCGAGGCCGGGCTCGAGGTGCACGTCGAAGCCCGCCGACACGACCCGGATGGGCTCCTGGAAGCGCTCCTCGCCGACGTCGGGGCCTCGGGTTGACAGCCGCGGGGGAGCGCCCGTAGGCTCGCTTCGGGCCGGACGCGGGTTCGGCACGAGCGATTCCGGGGAGAGCGATGGGCGCCGACTGGATCATGGACGAGGATCGCGACGCCGGCCTGCGATTCGACTTCCAGCGCGACCTGCTCTGCACCGCCGATGCCAGCGGGCGGTTCACCTCGCTGAGTGGGGGCTGGGAGGGATTGCTGGGGTGGACGAGCGAGGAATTGATGTCGCGTCCCTACGTCGACTTCGTTCATCCGGCGGACCGCGAGCGGACCCTCGAGCAGGCCGCCCACCTGCCAACGGCCGGGCACGAGATCGTGCGCTTTGAGAACCGCTACCGCGCCCGGGGAGGCGACTGGCGCTGGCTGCGCTGGAGCGCTCGCTCCGACGGCGACTCCTGGTTCGCCGTCGCCACCGACGTCACGGATCGCAAGCAGATGGAGCAGCGCTGGGCGGGACTTCTGAACGACGAGCACCTGCTCGCGTACACGCAGCCGATCCGCGACCCGCGGCGGGGCACGACCACCCAGGAGGAGTTGCTGGTCCGCCTCCGCGCCCCCGACGACGACGGCGACGTGATCACCCCGGCCGAGTTCCTGCCGGAGGTCGAGCGCTGCGGGCTGATCGGGACGGTTGATCGCTGGATGGTCGCGCAGGGAGTGGCGCTCGCCGGCCGGGGTCGTCCCGCCGAGGTCAACCTCTCGGCCTTGTCGATCGGCGACCAGGAGACCACCACGGCGCTCGAGGAGATGATCGCGCGGGCCGGCCCCTCGGCACAGGACCTGATCCTCGAAGTCACCGAGACCGCCGCGATCGAGCACCTCGACGCCGCGATCGAGTTCGCCGAGCGCCTCACCCGGCTCGGCTGCCGCTTCGCGCTCGACGACTTCGGGACAGGTTTCGCCTCGCTGACCTACCTGCGCCGCCTCCCGGTCCGCTACCTGAAGATCGACACGAGCTTTATCACGGGCCTCGTGGCCAGCCCCGAGGACCAGGCGATGGTCAGGGGGATCGTCGCGATCGCGCGCGAGCTCGGGGTCCTCACGGTGGCCGAGGGAATCGAGGACGAGGCGACCCTGGGCCTCCTGTGTGACTACGGCGTCGACTACGCGCAGGGCTACCTGATCGGGCGCCCGGTTCCGCTCGTCTGAGGATCAGGAGCGGGGCTAGGCTCCCGGCGTGGCGACGCTGCCGATCACCTTCCTTTCCGATTACGGGTCCGATGACGAGTTCGCGGGGGTATGCCGCGCGGTGATCGCCTCGATCGCGCCCGATGCCAACCTGATCGACCTCACCCATGGGATTCCTCGCCACGCGGTCGCCCATGGGGCCGAGGTGCTCGCCGCCACGCTGCCGTTCGCGCCCCCGGGGGTGCACCTCGCGGTGGTCGATCCGGGGGTCGGAACGGCGCGTCGCGCGGTGGCGGTCCGGCTTGCGTCCGGCGACCGAATGCTGGTCGGCCCCGACAACGGCCTGCTGGGGCGGGCGATCGAGTGGTTCGATGGCGCGGTCGCCGCGGTGGACGTCTCGCGATCGCCGTTTCGGCTCTCGCCCACCTCGGCCACCTTCCACGGCCGCGACGTGTTCGCCCCGGTCGCCGCTCATCTGGCGAACGGCGCCGAGCTCGCCGAGGCGGGCGAGGAGATCGCTCCCGACTCGCTGATCGAGCTTCCGCGAACGGAGCCCGCGGTCGAGGACGGCCGCGTCGTCGCGGGCGTGGTTTCGGTCGACGGGTACGGAAACGCTGCCCTCGACCTCACCGAGCCCCACGCCGCCGGCCTGGGCTTGCGGCTCGGGCAGGCACTCGGCGTCGAGGCGCCCGCCGGCGAGCGCACCGCCCGCTACGCGCTCACCTTCGCTGACGCGCCGATCGGCGAGCTGATCCTTTACGAGGATTCGAGTCGGCACCTCGCCCTGGCCGTCAACCGCGGAAGCGCCTCGCGCGAGCTCGGGCTCGCGCCGGGCGAGCGGGTCATCCTGCGGCCGTGACGGCGTTCGGCAGGCCCCGGCGGCACCTGCGTACCACCGAGTCGACCAACGACCGCGCCCGCGAGCTGGCGATCGGGGGAGCGCCGGGGGGGACCGTGGTCAGCGCGGACGCGCAGACCGAGGGTCGGGGCCGGCGCGGGCGCACCTGGAGCGCCCCTTCCGGCAAGGCGCTCCTTTGCTCGGCGATCCTGGCGCCACTCGAGCTTCGACACGCGCTGCTTCCGCTCGCCGTCCCGATCGCGGTCTGCGAGGCGGTCGAGTCGCTGGCGCCGCTCGATTGCCGGGTCAAGTGGCCGAACGACGTCTGGGTTCGCGGCCCGCAGCAGTCGGAGGACACCGGCCCGGGGACGGGCCGCAAGCCCGGGACCGAGTGGCGAAAGGTCGCCGGGGTGCTGATCGAGGCCCGCCCCCCGGCCTGGGCCGTGATCGGGATCGGCCTGAACGTCTCGATCGACCCCGCCGAGCTTCCGGACGACCTGCGCCGCCCGGCGGCCTCGATCGGCCACGGGGTCGAGCCCGATCAGGCGCTCGACGCGGTCTGCGAGCGTCTCGCGAGCTGGGTGGACGCCCCCGCCGAGCGGTTGCATCCAGAGTTTGAGCGGCGCGACGCGCTGGCCGGGCGCCCGGTCAGCTGGGAGGGCGCCGGGGGCGCGGCCGGGAAGGGAAGCGGAGTGGCGGACGGAATCGATCAGCGCGGGAACCTGGCCGTCGTGACCGCCGACGGCAAGCGGGTGAGCCTCGGCGCGGGCGAGGTTCAGCTGAGCGCCGAGTAGCGGGCCGCCGCCTCGGAGCCTGTCGAGCACGCGATTCGGCACCGCATGGGTCTCGAATCGCTCACTCGGCGCCGACTTCGTTCTCCGACTCGGACTTCGGGGTGCGCTGCTCGTCCGCGGCGGGTTGATCGGGCTTGGCGCCGTTCCGGCTCGATGCGCCGGACCGCGATCGCTGACGCTGGCCGCCCTTCGATCTGCGGCGGCGGCGCTTGCCGCCCGACTTGGGGAAGTTTCGAAGCAGCTCGCGGGCCACGGCCGAGGGCTTTCGGGCCATCCGCATGCGGGCGCCGCGGAGTACCTCCTCGGCCTCAGGGGTGTGGGCGACCGACGCGGCGAGCAGTGAGATCGCCAGGCGACGGTCCTGCTGGCGAGACGCGTGGACGATCCGCCGGGCGTTTCGCCCGTGGGCGCGCCCCGAGGAGTTGACGAACAGGCCCAGGAGGCGCTTGGTTTCGGGCCAGCGCTGCACCGCGTACTCCTCGTGGAGCTCGCGGGTGATCGCCGCGAGGCGCCACACCCATGCCTGCGCTTGATCGCGTCGGCCGATTCGACGCTCGGCGAGCGCCTGGAGCAGCGCCTTGGCGCCGGCCCGGCGCTCCTCGCGAGGCCAGGTCGCGACCACCTCGACGGAGTCGTCGAACGCCTCGGCGTCGCGGAGCGCCGCCACCTCGGCGAGGCCCTTCAGCCGAAGCTGGTGGTTTCGGTTTCGCTGTACGCAGGTGAGCAGGAACCGGCGCCGCAGCTCCTTGGCCTGGTCGTGCTGAAGCATCGCCTTTGCCCGCCGCCAGTTGTTGGCGGTCACCCGAGCGCCGGCGAGCGCCGCCCACGCATGCTGCTCGGAGTAGTTGAGGTTCTCGACCGCGATCCGCCACAGCTCGCGCTCGAGGACCGCGAGGCGGCGGTCCGGGTCGGCCGACACCGGCACTACCCGGCGCTCCACCCGAACCCGGCGCCCGCGCCCCCGGCGTACAGGGCCGACGACGATTGCGCCGCCCCGGTAGACGTCGCGGTCGAGCAGGCTGTGCAGGGTGACGATCGTCTCGTCGCTGGTGGTGGCGGGGTGAACGAAGTCGATCACCAGGCCGGCCTCCTTTTCGGGCGCGCGGCGGGTCACGCGGCCGACGCGCTGCTGATAGACGCGTCGCGACGCGGTCGGGGCGAGGTGCATGCAGATCGTCGCCCTTGGGGAGTTCCACCCCTCGGCGAGCAGCATCGCGTTGCACAGGACGTCGACCTCGCCGCGCTCGAACGCCGCCAGGATCTCCGCCAGCTCGCGCTTCGGCGTCTCGCCCGACACCGCCTGGGCGTTGATGCCCGCGGCGCGAAACGAGGCCGCGACGTTGTTGGCGTGCCGAACGCCGGCCGTGTAGACGACGCCGGGGGTTCGCCGGAAGCGGGACCGGTAGAGGTCGGCGACGGCGACGTTGAAGGGCTCCTGGTCGAGCAGCTTGGCGAGCTCGTCCTGGTCGAAATCCTGGTCGACCTCACCGCGTCGAAGCGGGACCTTGGCGATCGTGCGCACCCCGGGTCCCGGCGGGATGCGGATGCAGCGAAGCGGGGCGATCACACCGCGGCGCGCGGCCTGCGCAAGGTCGAAGCGGGAGGTCTGGGTCGGGAACAGGTCGGCGACGTGGCGCGCGATCAGCGCCCCCGTGGCGGTCATCCCGATGTACACGGGCCCGAGCCAGTTGCGGATGCAGGCGCTGGTCTTCTCCCCGAGCGCTGTGTGCGCCTCGTCGCAGATCACGATCGCGTAGGCATCCGAGATCCGATCCGCGTTTCGCACGAACCATTGGTAGGTCTCCACGGTGACCGGGCCGTAGGGATGATCGGATCCGTCGAGGAGCGGGGGAGAGAGCCGGTCCCCGTAGCCGCGGTCCGAGATCTCACCGATGAACTGGTCGACCAGGTTTCGCCGGTGGGTGAGGATCAGGACCCCGCCGGTGCGCGAGCCCTCCACGAACCCCAGGGCGGCGACCGTCTTGCCGGAGCCGGTCGCGTGCTCGAACCAAAATCGGCGAGAGGCCCCGGGGTCCTCCGGCGCCTCGTCGACGAGCTCCTCGGCGGGCTCATCCCAGTCCTGGGGCTCCTCGTCGGGCGCCAGGGTCTCGTCCTCCTCTGCGACCGCCTCGGCGGGCTCCGCGCCGTTGCGGTCGGCCTCGGGCTGGCCCGCGTCGTCGCCGGCGGCGAGCGCGATGTCCGCCCCGCCCGGCCCATTCGAGATCTCGGCGGCGACCGAGTCTTCGAGCTCGGCCGTCAGCGCCGCGAGCGTCCCGGACAGAACGTCGACCTGATGCTCGGTCAGCTCGGCTCCATCGGCCAGCTCGACGGGGTTGATGGAGAGCAGCCGCTCGAGGCCGAGCAAAAGCGAGTAGCGCCGTCGCCACTCCGCCGAAGGGGTCTCCCTGCCGTCGGAGAGCTCGGCAAGGGCCGCGTCGACCGCCCTCTGTCGCGCGCTTCCGGGGATCAGGTCGTCGACGGTCTCGCCCTCGAGCAGGATCGGCTCGCGGGTGAACTCGCGCACGCGATCGAGTTGATCCGCCGGGATCGGCCGCGTGCGCGCTGCGACGGCTTCGACTGGTTTTGCCATGAGAGAAGTTGTTGAGCGCCCCGCGCCCCCATGAATGGTCTGTGGGAGCGCTGTAAGCTCGCCGGAGGCTCGCCCGGTCGCCGGTTGGTTCCCCTCTTGGCGAGTCGGCGGTATTCCCCGTGGTCCAGATGATGCGTGGACCGAGCCCCTATTAAACCATCGCGCTGAGCGTAATGTGGCGAAGTCGCATGCACATGGCCGATCCGGCGCCCGGCGCCCGTCCGCGGGTCGGGCGCCGCACGGGACGCCCGCTCGCCCCCGCCGGCCGCAAGCGCGCGCCGATGCTGGGCGGGATCGCGGCCACGATCGTGCTCGCGGCGGCCGGTGTGGGCGGGTGCGGAGGCGACCAGGGCGCCGCTTCGGCCAGACCCCCGAACTACGCCGAGGCGCTCGCCGGCTCGCCGGCGCCGCTGGCGCGCCTCTACGACGAAGCCGATCAGCTCCTCCCGGGGGGCGTCGATGCGTTTCGTCGCCGGCTGTCCGAGCTGCGGGGACATCCGGTGGTGGTCAGCAAGTGGGCCTCGTGGTGTGGGCCATGCCGAACGGAGTTCCCCTGGTATCAGCGGCTCTCCGCGAAGCTCGGAAAGAGGATCGCCTTCATCGGCGTCAACTCGAACGACTCGAGCGCCGCCGCCAGGACGTTCCTCGGCGAGTTCCCGGTGCCCTACCCGAGCTACACCGATCCGGGCGAGGAGATCGCCCGCCTGATCGGGGCGACGGTCGGATTCCCCGGGACGGCCTTCTATGACCGAGCCGGCACGCTCGCCTACACCCGGCAGGGCCAGTACCCGAGCGAGTCGGCGCTGGCCGCCGACATCCGGCGCTACGCGCGCTAGCGCCAAGCCTGCGCCGGCGGCCGGTGGCAGTGGTCCTTCCGCGCCCCCGGGCTGAAATCCACCGCCGCCGGAGCTCACCGAGGCGGATAATGGAACCGTGAGACGCCGACGGCTCCGGATCTGGATCTGGACGGCGCTTGCCTTCGCGGGCGCCGCGCTGGCGTTGTCGTCGGCGCTCTCGGTGGCCTCGTCCTCGGGCGCCCCCGGGGGGGTCGCGTACTCGATCCAGCTCCAGGCCACGATCGATCCCGCCACGCAGAAGTGGATCTCAAGCGCCCTCGACGACGCCGCCGGCGAGGACGCGAAGCTGGCGATCATCCGGCTCGACACGCCCGGCGGCCTGTCGGACTCGATGCGCTCGATCATCGAGGACATGGGGTCGGCTCCGATGCCGGTCGTCGTCTACGTCTACCCCAGCAACGCCCGGGCCGGCTCGGCGGGGGCCTACATCACCGAGGCCGCGGACGTCGCGGCCATGTACCCGGTCTCGAACATCGGCTCCGCGACGCCGATCGCGATCGGCCCCGGGGGCGAGAGCCAGGACCTGTCGCGAAAGATCAAGAACGACGCCGCCGCCTCGATGCGGGCGCTGGCGACGGCACACGGGCGAAACGCGAAGCTGGCCCAGCTCCTCGTCACCCAGGCCAAGAACCTGACCGCCACCGAAGCCAAGCGCGCCGGCCTGATCGACCTGATCGCGCCGAGCCAGAAGAGCCTGCTCCGAGAGCTCGACGGCTTCCACGTCAAGGGGCCCAAGGCCCAGATCCTGCACACCGCGGGCCTCGAGATCTCCAACCACGACATGCCGCTCCAGTACCAGCTCCTCGAGATCCTGGTGAACCCGACCGTCTCCTACCTGCTCATCCTGCTCGGCCTGGTCGGGATCGGCATCGAGATCTTCAGCCCCGGGCTGATCGCGCCGGGGACGATCGGCGCGATCTCGCTCCTGCTCGGCCTGTATGGGACCGCGCAGCTGCCGGTGACGGTTGTTGGCGTCCTGCTGCTCTTGGCGGGGGTCGCGATGATCATCGCCGAGGCCCACCTGCCGACCCACGGGATCCTCGGCGCCTCGGGGGTGGTGGCGTTGGCCGCCTCGGGCCTGCTGCTCTACGACACCCACTCGAGCGCCTTCGAGATCTCGGCGCCGGTCGTGATCGTCGTCGCGCTCCTCCTCGGCGGTCTCCTCGCGTTTGGGGTCTCGAGGGCGGTCAAGGCGCGCAGCCTGCCCAAGCACACCGGCTGGGAGGAGCTCGTCGGCGCGGTCGGCGAGGTCCGCCAGCCGCTCGACCCCGTCGGGCAGATCTTCATCCAGGGCGCGCTGTGGCGCGCCCGCCTCGCGTCCTCGCCCGAGGAGGGGTCGCCACCCCTGGAGCGCGGCAGTAGAGTGAGAGTCGAGTCCGTGGACGGGCTGACGCTCGACGTGAGCCCGGCCGAGACCCCGGACGGATCCGACGTGCCCGTCGAGTCCAGCAATCACCAGGAAGGAGCGCCGTGGGGGTCGCGATAGCGATAGTCGTCTTGGTGGTCCTGATCGTGGCCGTGCTCTTGATCTCGGGGGTCAGGATCCTGCGCGAGTACGAGCGCGGCGTGATCTTCCGGCTCGGCCGCCTGATCGCCCAGAAGGGCCCCGGGCTGATCTACCTGATCCCGATCATCGATCGGATGGTCAGGATCGATCTTCGGACCGTCACGCTCACCGTGCCTCCGCAGGAGGTGATCACGAAGGACAACGTCACGGTGCGGGTGACCGCGGTGGCCTACTTCCGGGTGATCGACCCGAACAAGGCGGTCACCGAGGTGGAGAACTTCCTCCTCGCGACCTCCCAGATCGGGCAGACGACCCTGCGCTCGGTGCTCGGCAAGGCCGAGCTGGACGCGCTGCTGGGCGAGCGCGAGCGCCTCAACGTCGAGCTCCAGCGGATCATCGACGAGCAGACCGAGCCTTGGGGCGTGAAGGTGACCACGGTCGAGGTCAAGGACGTCGAGCTGCCGGCCGACATGCAGCGGGCGATCGCGCGCCAGGCCGAGGCGGAGCGCGAGCGGCGCGCCAAGATCATCTCGGCCGACGGCGAGTTCCAGGCGGCCGAGAAGCTCTCGCAGGCCGCCAACATCATCAGCCTCAACCCTGCCACCCTTCAGCTTCGCTACCTGCAGACCCTGCTCGACATCGGGGTGAACCAGAACTCGACCATCATCTTCCCGTTGCCGCTCGACATGATCAAGCCGTTTCTGGGCTTCGACAGCGATGCCCCCGCGTCCGAGCGGCCGCGCCCCGCGGGCGGCGAGCCCGGCTCACCCCGGTAAGTGCGCCACAGGTCGCGGTGAGCTCCCCCGAGGTCCGCATCGACCAGCTGACCGGCCTGCGCGCGATTCTCGCCCCCGGCCGCGCCGAGCGACCCGACGCGTTCACCCCGGCGCCCTGGCGCACCAGGGAGGACGACGGGGCGAGCTGTCCCTTCTGCGAGGGTCGCGAGGACCGGACGCCGCCCGAGCTCTGGGCTCGCCGGCCGGCCGGGGGCGAGCCGGACTCGCCCGGATGGACCGCCCGGGCGATCCCGAACCTCTATCCGGTGCTCGCGCCCCCGGAGGGCGACGAGGAATCGGGACGGCCCGCGGCGGGCGCGGTCCGCCCGGTCGAGACCGGGCTGGCAAGCTCGATCGATCCACTCGGCTCCTCGACCCGCGCCGGCGAGCCCGGCCTGTTCGCCTCGCATCCGGCCGACGGCGCCCACGAGGTGATCGTGCACTCGCCCGAGCACGTGAGCTCGTTGACCGAACTCGACGAGGCGGGCTTCGCGAATGCCGTGGACGCGTGGCGCGAGAGGATGCGCGCCCGGGCGGAGGAGGCCGCCTGCCTCCACCTGATCGTCAACGAGGGGCCCGACGCCGGCGCGTCGCTCGAGCATTCCCATGCCCAGCTCTACGCGATGCGGTTCGTGCCGGCCGAGATCGCCCGCGAGCGCGAGCGAGCGGCCGCGTACCACGAGCGAACGATGGGCGGCGACCTGCTCTCGGACGTCGTCACCGAGGAGGTGCGCCGAAGGGAGCGGCTGGTGGCGATCGACGACGAGGCCGTGCTCGTCTGCCCCTGGGCATCGCGATCGCCGTTCGCGCTCCGTGTGATCCCGCGGCGCTCGGCGCCGAGGTTCCACGATGACGGCGAGACCGGCACGGCGATGATCCGGACCGCCATGGGAGCACTCACACGGCGCTTCGGCTCCGCCCCGCAGTTGAACCTCTGGGTGAGGTCCGCCCCGCGAGGAGTCGAGGAGTTCTGCTGGCACGTCGATGTCATGCCGAGGCTCACCGTCAGGGCGGGCTTCGAGCTCGGCACCGGGGTCGAGGTCAACGTCTACCCGCCCGAGCGCGCCGCCGCCGACCTCCGCGAGGCCGTGGGATCGGCCAGCTAGGCTGCGGCGGTGCCTCCCGTCCCGCGGCCCTTCCCGCGCTTCATCGCCGACTACCCGCAGGAAGGAAAGCCATACGGGCGTTGGGAGGAGCGGTTGGCCGGGGAGTTCGCAAACGCCTGCGAGCCGCTTCGGGGAGACGCCGGCGCTCCGATTGACCCCGAGACGCTTCGTTGGTTCCCCGAGCGGACCTGGGGTGGCCGGGTCTACATGCCGGTGACCGGCTCCGGCGTGGAGGGTGATCCGGGAGCCGATGGCGAGGAGGGCGGCGCCGGCCCGATCGAATACTTCGGCTGGGTCTCGTTCGAGCGCCCCGACGACGGCGAGCCCGGCGAGCTTCGCCCCAAGGCCGACTTCACAGACGTCACCGCCGACGCCAACCCGGAATGGAAGATCGACCTCTCCGACGACGTGATCGGCGCCTGGAGCGCGGACGAGGAGCGCGGCGGGGACATCACCTTGATCTGGGGCCTGCCGATGGTCCGCGGGGCGGTCGCGGCGACCGCAGAGCTCGACGGCGAGGTGATCGACCAGGCCGCGGTCCAGGAGGGGCGGTTCACCTTGATCGCGGTCGACGCCGTGCGCGGCTTCGGCGACGAGCTCTACGTCGAGGTCAAGCTTTGGGACCGGACCCTGCGCCAGATCGCCGCCGAGAGCCTCTACGACTGAGGTCGCGCGAGGCCCCCGGCGGGATCGGCTCTCTCACTCCTCCCGGAAGAACTCCTCGAAGGATCGCAGCAGGAAGCCGTACTTCCAGACCCACGCGAGGTCCTCGAAGCTCGCCGCGTCGATCGAGTCGCCGGGATCCTCATAGCGCGGGTCGACCAGGCCCAGCGCCATCGCAAGGGTCTTGTCGCGAAGCAGGGCGCGGAAATCGCCTCCCATGCCCGGGATCGTCCACATCGGCTTCAGCCCCTCCGCGGCGTCATAGGGGACGTCGAGCGGCTCCCGCAGGACGAAGAAGGCCGTCACTTCGCCCAGCGCCTGGTGGAGGGCCTTGCCGCCGCGCGGCGTCATTGAGCTCCTCGGCGACGCTCTCCTCCACGGCGCTGCGAAGGCCGGCGATCATCCACCCGCTCGCCTTTCGCGCCTCGGGCAGCCGCTGCCACTCGGCGGCCCGCGCCATGTAGCCGACCCGCGCGACCCACCGGGCCGTGTCGATCGTCTCCTCGTCGCTTGCCTCGAGGTCGGCGAGGGCCATCAGCCCTGCCTCGAGCGCGCGGGCGGCGTCGCTCGTCAGGTACTCGGTCTCGGCTCGGTGGAGCGTGTCGTCGGCGAGGACGTCGGCGAGCTCCTCGGCGTCGTCCTCGGACACCATCGCGAGGTCGGCGCGACCGGCGACCGGAAGCACCTCGATCTCCGGCGCGCGCCGGGCAAGAAGAGCCATCGGGCTAGGCGCGAGTGCGAATCCGCTCCGGGCCAAGGGCGTCGGGATTGGTGAGCTTTGACACGCAGTGTCGATCCTCCCAGATCCAAGCCGCGTTTGATCGCCCGTCACGCGCAAGGCCCAGGGACGGCCGGGGGGTCGTCACTCAGGCTGCAACGCTGCGGCGGAACCTCATTCCGCGGCCGGAGTCGCCGGTTGAATCAGCTCGACCGTCACGCCGTCGGGGTCGGTTGCATAGAAGGCGCGTGCGCCCTGCCACGCGCCGGGCGTCTCGATCGTCATCGGCTCGCTGCGCGTGCTCATGCCGCCCGCCCGGAGCCGGTTGTGGACCTCGTCGGCGTCGGCGACACGCAGCGAGATGTGAGTCGCACCGGGGTCGTTCGGGTTGGGTCGCGAGGGCGTGCCACGGGGCCGGGCGTACTCGATCAGCTCGATGACCTGGGCGTGCGGGAGCTTCAGGTCCGCCCAACGCACCTCGGCATCGGCGATGCCGCTGAGCGCGAAATCGCTTGCGCCCTCCACCTCGCCACGGGCGCGAAGCTCAAGCCCGAGCAGGTCGCAGTAGAAGTTCAGCGACCGGTCCAGGTCGGCGCAGGTGACCGAGACGTGATCGATGCCGCGGACCCGCCAGGGCGCCGCGACACCTGTGCCGCCCGCCCCGGTGCGCAATCGCTCCGGGATCACGTCGCGGGCGAAGACATCCTCGAGCGTCTCGTGACGGCGGATCAGCTCGGCCTTCCCTCCGGTGACCAAGGCGGTGCCCGGACGGGGAAGAGCGTTGAAGTTGGTCGCGCCGGCGTCCTGGTAGGCGCCGGTGTCCAGGAAGGCCAGCACGTCGCCGGCCTCGACCTGTGGGAGCTCGGCGTCCGGGACGATCACGTCGAGCGCGCAGGTGCGACCGGTGACGTCGGCGGTGATCGCCGGGTCGGCCCCGGCGCGGAGCACCGGTAGGCAGGTCCAGCGGTTGAACTCGAGGTTGACATCGGGGAGGTATGCGTCGGAGGAGTCCGTCTCCACCCAGGTCAGGGGCATCGGCTCGCTCTGGCGCTTGACGTTGCCCACGGTCGCCAGGTGGATGCCGGCGTCCGCGTAGAGCGCGCGTCCGGGTTCCAACTCGAGGCGAATCGCCGCGGGATCCAGCCCAGTCGTTTCGAGTCCCTCGACGAGCGGCGCGCAGACCGCCTCGGCGTAGGCGTCGATCGACGGGGCGCCGGGCGGCGCTCCGGCGCGCTGCGGAAGAAGGCGCCCGAACGGGTCGCGCGGGGCGGGGAATCCGCCGCCGACGTCCAGCTCGCGCGGGGTCCAACCCCCCCACTGGGAGCGTAGGCGCTCGAGCAGCCGGCACAGCGCCCTCATCGCAGCGCTCCAGACGGCCGGCTCAGCCGAATGGCGTCCGAGGTGAAGGTGGACGCCGCGCAGATCGAGATTCGGATCGGCGATCTCGGCCTCCGTGATCCCCAACACGTCTTCGGTGGGAATCCCGGCCTTGTAGCGCTGCACCGCGTCACGGATCGATGCGCCCTGCGGCGACATCTCCGAAGGCGCGTCGAAGCCCACCAGATCAGGGCGAAACCGCAACCGGACGATGGCCTGGGTGTTCAGGCGGGCGGCGGCCGCGGCGGTGAGGCCGAGCTCCGCTCGGCTGTCGAGGGTGACCCGGACCCCCTCGCCGATCGCCCGCTCGATCAGCGCCGCGGTCTTCATCGGCCCGTTCAAGGAGATCCGCGCCGGATCGGTTCCCGTCCGAAGCGCCGCCTCCAGCTCTCCCGGGCCGAAGACGTCACAACCCGTCCCCTCCTCGGTCAGGATCCGGCGGAGCGCGAGCGCTGAGTTGGCTTTGATCGATGGCATGAGCAGGAGCTCGCCCGGCCAGCGATCTGCGAAACAGCTGCTGAGCTTTCGTGCGTTGCGCCGGAGCTGGTCTTCGGAGATGACGTAGAGGGGGGTTCCGAAGCGATCGGCGAGCTCCGCCGCCGCGTGCTCCTCGACGAACAGGGCTCCATCACGCACTGACAGGGACTCGTCGAGCTTCTGGATCGTCGCGGTCATCGCGGAGCCAGCCCGACCGGCTCCACCGCCAGCTCCGCGAGGCGCCGACCGGTCTCAGGAGCGAGCTGGAATCCCTGTCCGTTGCAGGCCGCGGCGACGACGACCCGACCGTGGCGCTCCAGAATGAACCTCTCGTCCGGCGTGTTGGCGTATAGGCAGGTTTCGACCCCGGGCGGTCCCTTCGTCACGCCCGGTAGTACCCGGTCGACCCAGGCGGTGAGTTGCTCGGCTGCGTCGGCATCGGGGCCCAGCTCGGATCGGTCGGGGTGGACCTGCGGACCGCGGGCGTGGAAGGCAGCCTTGAGCCCTCGTGCGGGGTCCCGAAGGGCGTAGGGCTCCTGACCGTCGTAGTCGATCACGGCCACCGGCTCCAAGCCGGGGTCGGCCAGTTCGAGCTGGAGGACTGACTGACAGGTCACGGTGATCGGAAGGTCCAGCCCCGCGGTCGACAACAGATCGGCGGCCCACGGACCAGCGCAGACGATCGTCGCTTGGGCCCGCCAGCGATGGTGGTCGGTCTCGACCACCACGTCGTCCTCGCCGGGATCGATCGAGCGGACCGCCTCATCCGCGAACAGCTGCACGCCGGCGTCCCGAGCCCTGGCCAGCAGGGCCGCGAGGGCGCGATCGGCTCGGATCACTCCTGCATCGCCTTGGTAGAGCACGGGGCGATCGGCCGCGAAGCGCGCTCCGAAGCGCCGCCGGGCTTCGTCTTTCGAGATCAGGCTTGCCGCCACGCCGGCCTCCCGGAGCAGCGGAAGCTGGTGCTCGGCGAACCCCCCGACGCTCAACGCTCCGGTCCGCAAGATGAACCGTTCAGCGCCCTCCGATTCGACCTCGCGCCAGCGCTCGTGCGCTTTCAGGCCCATCTCCAGATAGGCCTCGTCCGGGTAGGCGGCCGGAGCATAGATTCGCGCCGTGCCGCGGCTCGAGCCGCGGGCGCGGGCCAGCGACGCACGCTCGACGAGCGCTGTGCGGCTCCCGATCAGGGCCGCCGCCAGGGCCGAGGCGGCACCGACGACCCCGCCCCCGATCACCAACACCTCGATCTCCCTCGACCTTCGGTCGCTCGTCGCAGCCAAGATGTGTATGATCGTACAGTACAGATGTCCAACACTTCGACTCAGACCAGGGAGGCTTCGGCGGAACGCGCAGACGCTCTTCGCCCGACCCTCGTGCGAGGCAGCCGGCCGCACGGCGGCGCCCGGCGCCTGCTTTTGCTCCAGACGACGCTCAGATTGATCGCGGACCGGGGCATCGACGCCGTCTCGCATCGCTCCGTCGCCGAGGCGGCGGACGTGCCGCTGGGCTCGACGACGTACTGGTTCACCTCTCGTCAGGACATGCTGCGCCAGGCGCTGGAGCACTTTGCGCGGCTCGAGATCGAAAACCTCCGAGAGCATCTCGACGGTGTCCTGGGCAAGCGGCTCTCCCGCCACCGCCTGGAGGACGAGTTCATCCAGCTGCTCGTTCCCCAGCTGGGGGAGGCGCGTTGGCGGACGGTGGCTCAGTACGCGCTCCTTCAGGAGGCGGCACGCCAACCCGAGCTCGAGGAGGTGTGCCGCGAGTGGAGCGAGGCCTGGGAGCGGGCGCTGACGGAGGTTTTCGAGTCGATCGGGGCATCCGAGCCCCGCCTCGAGGCGCGGATCTTCCTGGCGATGCTCGATGGCCTGCTGCTCGGCCAGCTCGCCGCGCCTGACCCCGACGTCGAGCGAAACGTCCTGCGCCCGGCCCTGCGGGCCTGGTTCGCCCGGGTCCCGCTGACCGAGGAGGCGGCGTGAGCCCCCGTCGGTCGCTCGGTTCGGCCCGCCTCTGGCACGGGCCGCTCGCGGCGGTGGCAGCGCTCGCCGTGTCGGTGTTCCTGGGCGCTTGCGGAGGCGGCGTCGGCGGTGGGAACGAGGGCGGGCAGTCAACTGCCAAGGCCGAGGGCGAGCCCAGCGGGAAGGTGACGATCTCCAACTGGGCTCTCTATATCGACAAGAAGACGATCCCCCAGTTCGAGCAGCGGACGGGGATCAAGGTCGACTACGTCGAAGACATCAACAGCTACGACGAGTTCTTCGGCAAGATGCAGCCGATCCTGGCCGAGGGGAAGTCGGGCGGCCGCTCGCTGATGGTCGCAACCGACTGGCTCGCCAAGAAGATGTATGACCTCGGCTACATCCAGAAGCTCGACAAGGGAGCGTTGGCGCCGGCCTTCAGCCACCTGAGCCCCAACATCAAGGCGCCGAGCACGGATCCCAACTGGGATTTCTCGATCCCGTGGCAAGGGGGGATGACCGGCCTGATCGTCAACAAGAAGCTCGCCCCGGGCATCACCTCGGTCAACGACATCTTCGACCCCAAGTACAAGGGAAAGGTGGAGATGGTCACCGAGCTGCGTGAGGTCGTCCCGCTGGTCATGAAGGCGGAGGGGATCGATCCCGACACGGCGACCACGCAGCAGTGGCTCGACACGATCGACAAGCTCAAGCAGGCCGGCGAGTCTGGACAGATCCGACGCTTCACGGGTGGCGACTACGCACGGGACCTGGCCAGCGGCGATGTCGTAGCCGTGGTCGGCTGGGCTGCCGATGCGATCCAGCTCCAGGCCGACAATCCGGACCTCCAGTGGGTGATGCCGGACCAGGGCTGCATGGTGTGGTGGGACGACTGGGTCGTCCCGGTCGGCGCTCCCAACCCGACCGCTGCGTACAAGTGGATCAACTACACCTACGACCCTGCGCACCAGGCGCAGATCTCCGCCTGGACGCATGCGGTGACGCCCGTCGAAGGGGTGAAGCCGATACTGAGGAAGACCGACCCGGCGGCCGCGAAGAGCGAGCTGATCTTCCCGACTCGGCAGTACACGAAGAAGTGCTCGACTCCGATCTCGCCCCCCGGCAGTCCCGCTGACCAGCAGCAGGTCGAGCGCGCCTGGGCCAGCGTGATCTCGGGCTGAGCGGCGCCTGCGCCCGGGCGGCCCGCCGCTTACGCGCCGACCGAGGCGGGCACCTGCGCCGAGGTGAGCACCGCTTCGAGCAGGCCGGGAAAGCGCGCGTCGAGGTCGTCGCGCCTCAAGGAGGTGAGCTTGGTCGTGCCGGCCCGTTCCTGGCGGATCACGCCGGCCTCGCGAAGCACCCGGTAGTGGTGGGTCATGGTCGACTTCGCGACGTCGAGCTGAATTGCGCCGCAGGGCACGGGCTCTCCGGCACCGGCCAGCTCGCGCACGATCTGGAGGCGCTGCGGATCGCTCAGAGCGTGCAGCACCGCCGGCAGTTGGAGCTCGTCCCGAGCCGGGTGATGGAGGGTGATCGGCTGCTCGGCGGTCACGGCAGGATCCATTATACGGCGATCATCGAACTTTTGTTACGATGTTTCTCGTACTATCGAAGTTGGAGGGATGGCCATGGCAGAAGCAAAGAGCACCGAGATCGCCGCCGCCCCCGCCGTCCGGCCACGGATCAGCCAGTCGCTCCTGGCCGCGGTGGTCCAGGCGGCCTATCTCCTCGACGCCGCGGGGCGCCGTTGAACCCCGTCACCGCCTCAAAGGAGGCGCTGCGGCGCAACTCCAACGCGCTGCTAATCGTCGTCTGTCTCGGCCAGTTCATGGTCATCCTCGACGTCTCGATCGTCAACGTCGCCCTGCCCTCGATCAAGGATTCGTTGGGCTTCTCGACCACCGGGCTTCAGTGGGTTCTGAACGCATACACGCTGACCTTCGCCGGCTTTTTGCTGCTCGGTGGACGAGCGGCGGATCTGCTCGGCCGTCGTCGGATGTTCATCGTCGGCACCCTGCTGTTCTCGGGCGCGTCGCTCCTGTGCGCGCTCGCTCCCTCCTCGGGCGCCCTGGTTGCGGCGCGAGCTGTCCAGGGGATCGGTGGCGCGGTCATCTCGCCCGCGACTCTGGCGATCATCACGACCTCGTTCGATGAGGGGGCGCCACGCAATCGAGCCCTCGGCGCCTGGGGAGCGATCGGGGCGATCGGGGCGACCTCCGGCGTCCTGCTCGGCGGGGTGCTCACCGAGGCGTTCGGGTGGCCGTCGATCTTCATCATCAACATCCCGATCGGAGTCGCGGTCGTCGCGTTGAGTAGAGGGGTCGTCCCGGAGGGCCGCGGCAGAGCCGCCAACCGCCACTTCGACCTGATCGGCGCCGTGCTGGTCACCCTGGGCATGACGGCCGTTACCTATGGAATCGTCACCACCGATCGGCTCGGCTGGGGCTCGCTCGGCGTCCTGGTGCCCCTGCTCGCCGGGTCCGCCGTGCTTGCCGCCTTCGCCCTGTATGAGGGACGGGTCGCGCGGGAGCCGCTGGTGCCGCTGCGGGTCTTCCGGATGAGGACCCTGCGAGCGGCCAACCTGGTGATCTTCCTGCTCTACGCGGCGATCTTCGCGTTCTGGTTCTTCCAGTCGCTCTACATGCAGGGAACGCTCCACTTCAGCGCCCTCGAGACCGGGCTGGCCTTCGTCCCGATGACGCTCGGCGTCGGCCTCGGCGCCACCCTGGCGCCGCGCCTCGCGCGCCGGGTCGGCGCGCGGATGGTGCTCGCGGCGGGGATGCTCTCCGCGGCCCTGGGAGAGGCTCTTCTGACCGGGGTGGGCCCCGGCGGGACCTACGCCGCCCAGGTCCTGCCCGGGGGGATGCTCGGTGCCTTCGGCCTCGGGCTCTCGCTGGTGCCCGCGACGATCGTCGCGGTGCAGGGCGTCCCGGCCGCGGAGAGCGGCCTCGCGTCCGGCGTCCTGAACACCTCACGGTTCGTCGGAGCGGCGCTCGGCCTCGCGGTGCTGAGCACGATTGCCGCCTCTCACACGCACTCCGAGCTCGTCTCGGGGGCATCGGCGGCCAACGCGCTCACGGACGGCTTCCAGCTCCAGTTCGGCGTCGGAGCGGCGTTCTGCCTGGTGGGGGCGGCGGCCGCACTGGTCATGCTGAGGCCCGAGCGGGCCGGGGCGCGCCGGGGTGAGATGCCGGACGCCGAGCGCGCGTAGCGGCGCAACCGGCGAACCCGCATTCGGATTGGCGGCTCACACCCGGACACGGCTCCGTGGGGCCGTAGTCTCCAAGCCGAGCCCCGATAGCTCAGCTGGACAGAGCGACTCCCTCCTAAGGAGTAGGCCGCAGGTTCGAATCCTGCTCGGGGCGCTAATCCAGGAGCGGGTTTGCGTCCGCTTGCGCGAGTAGCTCACCCCGCCGCTCCGAACAACCTCCGAACACGTCATCTAGGGCTGGGGTCGGAACGTGATGGACTGGGGCACCGCGCCGAGGCGAACGACGGAACGCTGAGATGGCTGGCCGAGCTCGGTGTCGCTACACAGGGAGCGCTGCGATGTGTGGACGAAGCGCCGCTTCCAAACGGACCATCGCGTCGATGGCCTCTTCATGGATGCGCGGCCATTGGTCCTCGGGGTCTCGGTAGCCGCCCTTGACGTTCGGAGGCACTATGTGGCACGCGCGCTGCCCTTCAAGGGCCTGCCACCGGAGGGGGCTGCCGAACGCTTGCTCGATCTCCGTCTGGTGCGCACGGAGAGCCTCGAAGACTTCCAGGTTCTGGCGATCCTCCCCCTGCCCCCGGTCGATGTAGAGCTCGACCCAGGTTTCGTGCTGCGCGACGCCGTATGCGAACCTGAGTCCACGTTTCCCGGCCCGTACCCACCGATCCCCAGCGGCCCGGAGAGATCGCTGCGTGAAGTCGGGTCTTGGCCTTCGCCCGGTCGAGCAGTTCGGTCCACCACCGCAGCCGGATCTCATGACGCTCGCCGAACTCCTTCTTGGTCTCTCGTACGCGACGCGTCTCTTCGCTCGGCCCGGCGATCAGCGTCAGCAGTGGCGCTGCTGGTGAGTCGTCGATCCTGATCGCCACCTTGAGCAGGTAGAAGTCGGCCGATGACCCGTTGAGCCACCCGACGGCTTGGATGTGCTCGGGGCGCGGCTCACTCACGATCCAGATAGCGGCTCTGGCCTCCATCGCGGCCAGGTACGTAATGACTTTCCCCAGGTGGTCGTGGTTGCTCTTCTCCAGCTGGTTCTCGATCACGACCCGGTTGCCAACCTCATCCTCTGCCAGGAGATCGACGCTGAAGCTGCCAGCAGCCTGCTCGCGGCTCGCATCCGCCAGATTCAGATCCACTGCGTCGTTCAGAACATCAAGGTTCTCCTCGAGCCAAGCCGTGAAGTCGTACGCCTCATGGGCCCACACTTCCCGGAGCGGAACTCGGCGGATCTTGCTTATCTCCGCGGTCGTGGCGGTCACCACGTCACGGCCGGAACGTGCCGGAACTCGAACTCCATAGGAGGTCAGGCTACCTTGCCGTGAAGCGCATTGAGCGCGAAGGCCACGGTGCCCACACCGAGCCCGTAGCGGTCCTGATATCCGACGTAGACGCCGACGCTTACAGGGGAGCGTCGGCTCGATCGTCCCGGAATCGCAACGAACGCATGCGCACGGCGCGGCCAGTCGCCCTCGTCGGGCGGCTCGAGCTCAAGAGCGCCCTCAGCCAGCGCCGTGTGGTAGCGCATCAGCCGTCGAGCAGACTCGCCTATTCAGGGATCGGCACGTGCTTGCGATGCTCGGCCTGCTCCCGGTTGAGCATGTTCGGGTGGATGAACCAGTAGCACCAGCCATCGATCTCGAGATAGTGGTTCGTCATTACAAAGTCGGGCCGGTACGGCGCCCGGTATTTGGCCTTGTAGCCCTCGCGCTTGATCAGCCACACGAACCCGTCGAAAAGCTCGGTATCGACCTCGCGCCAACCCTTAATCACGTACTGGTGCGGGTCAGGCTTAGTGAACACCCATCCCGCCGCCTCCCGTTCCGGGGTCCGCGTCATCGGGACATCTTGCACCTGCCGCCACGGGACGGCGGCGATGAACTCCTCGGCCTCGCGAATCGTTATCTCCGACACAGCTACCACGATCGAGCATACGGCTCGCCCTCCTCGTCGCCAGTCCGGAAAGTTCGATTCCTTCACGGGCATACCCACCGACCACCGGAACCGATGCGCTCGCGAAAGGCAGTGGCACCGCGCTCGCTCAGGCCGCCCTACGCCTTCTCTGGGAGCCTGATCGGCTCGTTGGTCAGCATCGTTAGTCGGAGCCAGCGTTGGGGGAGATCCATCGTCCCGGCGAGCAGTCCCCGGGGTTGCCCCATTGCGTGCCGGCCGTGTAGGGTCGGCTCAACTATCGCTGGGTCGCCCAGTATCCGCCCGCGCGTGTCACACCGGGAGATCATCAGTTGCGTCAGAAGCCCTATCAGCTCCCGCGCCGCCTGTCGTTCGCCACTTACGAGCCCCAGGAAGGTTGACGGCTCTAATGAACGGAACCCCGATATCGCGCGTAGCGCAGGGATTGCTCGTCGTAGGGATCCTGACGTTGGGTTCCATCACGCCTGCTGGCGCGGCTCCCACCAAGCCTGCCGCCGGCAAGCTCACACCGCGGCTGGCGGCGCTGGCCTCCCCGACTCTGCGCTCTAAGAGCGGGAACCGACAGGCCGTCGCGCTCTCTCTACCGGCAAGCGGAGCGGGAAGCCTCCTGCGTGAGGGAAGCCGCGTCCTTGTTGACATTCGCTTCAGGTCGGGGGCACAGTCCCATCGGGAAGCTCTTCGAGCGGCCGGAGCGCGCATCGTCTTCGTCAGCTCCCGCTATCAGATCGCCACAGTGGCGGTTTACCCGGCGGACCTTCACTCCATTGCCGCCGTGACAGGGGTCCAGAGCGTCGTCGAGGACCTGGCGCCGCAAACAGCGGGATCCAGCGATGAACCTGGACCGGTGACGTCTGCCGCCTGCCCGGTTGGCGACACAACTTCTGAAGGGGACGCACAGCTTCATGCGGATCAGGCACGCTCGACGTTCGGCGTCAATGGAGCGGGCGTAAAGGTGGGCGTCCTATCGGATTCCTTCAACCAGAACGGATCAGCGGCGACCGATGCTGCCGCGGACGTGGCCTCTGGTGACCTTCCCGGCTCCAGCAACCCTTGCAGCGACACGACGCCCGTTCAGGTACTCCAGGACACCTCAGGCGAGGACGAGGGACGCGGCATGCTCCAGATCGTTCACGATCTCGCCCCAGGGGCCCCCCTAGCATTTGCTACTGCGGCAACGGGTGAGACCAGTTTTGCGAACGACATCCGCGCCCTGCTGGCGGCGGGCTCAAAGGTGATCGTTGACGACGTGAGTTACTTCGATGAGCCGTTCTTCCAAGACGGCCCGGTTAGCGTCGCAGTGAACGACGTAGTCGCCGGCGGTGCGGACTACTTTTCGTCGGCCGCCAACAACAATCTGATCAGCGGTGGCCGGGACGTCGCGTCCTACGAAGCCCCGGCATTCCGGAACTCTGGCTCGTGCCCCTCCGGCGTCCCGTCCTATGCGACGCAGTGCATGGACTTCAACCCGACGGCGACGAAGGACAACTCGTACGGGATAACGGTGCAGCCAGGCGGCACCGCGCTGATCGATCTGCAATGGGCTCAGCCTTGGAACGGCGTCACGACGGACCTCGACGCCTACCTCGTGAGCCAAGGCGGCACGCTTCTCGCAGAAAGCGAGAACTTCAACGTCGACACTACGCAGAAGCCGTTCGAGTTGGTGGGATGGAAGAATTCCACTGGCGTTGCGCAGAACATCAATCTCGCCATCAACCGATGCGATAGCGTTTGTGGCGATGGGGGCGGCGACAAGAAGTCACCACGGCTGAAGTTCATATTCGTACAGAACGGCGATACCAGGGCCCTGCCGACGGAGTACCTAAGCTCAAACTCGACCGATGTGGTTGGACCGGCGATCTTTGGCCACAATGGCGCCGAGAACGCCGTGTCTGTTGCAGCGGTGCCTTTCGACGACAGCACGACCGCGGAACAGTACTCGTCGCGCGGCCCTGAAGCGCTCTACTTCGGCCCCGTATCGGGCAGCAGCCCAGCGAGCCCGCTCTCTTCGCCTCGCGTGCTGTCGAAGCCCGACGTCGCTGCCACCGACTGCGGGGTCACCACGTTCTTTGCCAGCTTTGATGGCAGCAACTGGCGGTTCTGCGGTACCAGTGCTGCGGCTCCACACGCCGCCGCAATCGCTGCGCTGCAGCTCGAAGCAGATCCGTCAGCCACCTTCGCCCAAGTACGGAACGCTCAGCAGAGCACGGCCGACCCCATCGGCTCCTTCGGCCCGTTCGATGTCGGCGGAGGTTTGCTCAATGCGCTCAACGCGACGCAGGCATTGGAGTCCTCAAACGCCCCATCGAACGATGACTTCGCGTCGGCCAAGGTCCTAAGAGGCTCGAGCGCAGCCCGTGGCGCCGACACCAATGTTCAAGCGACCAAGGAGAGCGGCGAGCCAGACCATGCCCAGAATCCGGGTGGGGCATCTGTCTGGTACCGCTGGCAAGCACCGAAGTCGGGGCGAGTGACTCTCGATACCGCTGGCAGCGACTTCGACACGCTGCTGGGCGTCTATACGGGCAACGTCGTCAGCGGGCTGTCCGAGGTCGTAGCGAATGACGACTTGCGCAGTTCAGACCCCACAAGTCGCGTCCGCTTCAACGCGACCGCTGGCGTGACATACGAGATTGCGGTCGATGGCCACAACGACGAAAGTGGGCCCGCAGAGGGCTCGATTCAATTGCACCTGACCGAGGTGTCGTCGAAGCCGCAGCGACGACCCAACACCACCATCACCAGCGGTCCCTCTGGGCGGACCCATGGTCGCTCACCGCGCTTTCGGTTCACTTCAAGCGAGCACGGCTCCTCGTTCAAATGCCGGCTGGATCGCCGTGGCTGGCACACGTGTAGCTCGCCCAAGCGTTACCACCATCTCGCTCGCCGGCGACACCTCTTCGAGGTCGCGGCCAGGAACAACGGCGGCACCGATTCCAGCCCAGCACATCGACGGTTCAGGGTGGTCAAGCGAAAGCACCACCACCGCCATCGCTGATCTCCCGTCTCTCTTGACCTGGTCGTGCGTGGCCGCGCGATCTCACGGGTGCCGACCGGGCTAGCATGTCCGGCGAGGGATCACGGGGATCCGGGTCGTCGCTCGTTCTCCTGACAAGGGCTCAGAAGATCGTCCGATTGCGTAAACAACCGTTGATTACAGCCGAGGACGGATGCCGATCTCTTCAGGCGGAAGGGTCTCCGAAGGCGATGCTTACGCCGAGAGAGTCGGGCCACGCACGTTCTTATGGCACAGAAACAGCCTGCATAAAAGGCCGCAGAGACGCCTTGACTTCTCGCCGGCTACGTGGTTAGGGTCGGCGCAGCGCGCTAGACGGTCCATCGGGAGATAGATAGGAATAGGAGCAAGCATGTGGAAGCCGCTGATCGTGATTCTGATAACGGCGAGCTTAGGTGCCGCCGTGGCGCTGCCCGTTACCGCAACCGGGGCCTCGCATCATCGGTGTCCTGGGTTGGTCGCCCGCGGCTACAGCCACATCACGACCACCGGGCTTAGCTGTCGGGAAGCCAAGCATGCGATTCACCACGCTCGAACGTGGTTCCTCACTCGACACCATGGGCTCTTTATCAAGCTTCGGATTCGGCACTATAAGTGCGTGCACGCCGGAACCGTCGCCGTCGGGACCGCGTTCCGGTGCGGTCGCAAATCGGCTCCGCACCGCCACTACTTCCGCTTCGCGATTACGCGGATCTAGCGTTCGCATACCCGGGTGGCAGGGCGTGGCCGTTGCGGGGACGAACATCGTCGCATCTCGCTCACTCGAGGTTCTCGATGACCTCGTTCGCCCGGGACCATTGCTCCGGCGGCACTACGAGGTAGATGTCACCGTGGCCGGCCCGATCGAGTGGTTCGTCAGCGACGCAGGTCGCGTCGACGCCGAGCCCGCGTAGGTGATCACGCCACGCAAGCGCCGTTCCTCGGTCCCCGAACGTCGCCACCGTCTCCCAGTCCCCCACGCGCGGATCTCGGATCGAGACCGGAGATTCCTTCTCACCGCGACGCGCTCCAAACCACCGAAGCAGCATGCGATCAGCCTATCGGCGCCGTTGAGCGAGTCTGGCCGGCTCTCGGCGTCTCATGGCGCAGAGGGCGTCGTTGAGGCTGAGAATCGCTCACTGAGGCGACTTCTGGGAACCAGAACGAAGGAACGGTTGGCGGCTCTTCCCCTCGGGCATATGCGGGCGGTGTTGAAACCCGGCGGATCTTGGAATGAGGCTTATCCGGGCAAAGTGGCTCCGGCATCTGGAGTTCGGACGGAACCGTGGCCGGGACCCAGCTGGTATTTCCACCTGGAATAGGCAGCATTCCCACGGACATCAACGGGGTTGGGATTTTTCAAGTTGTGATCAGACGCATGGCTGCGGGCTTTGCAAGGCACGCGATAGGGCTCACAACAGAGCCGGCCGGCGGTCGGTGCCGCTGCGGGGCCCAGGTCCTTCGGTCCACTTTCGTGCCTGTCTGTAAGCGAACGCTCCTTCAACTACGCCTACGCACCGACGCCTACGCACGAGCAGCTTGCGACACAGGGCATCTCTAACCACTGTGGCTTGGTTCCTTGCCGGTGTGAGCTTCGGCCCGCTAAAGCTCCTCCTGACCTGGGAGCCCGAGGCACGTCGCCGCACCGCGCATGCAGTGAGCTCCTCCCTCTCGCGCAAGGGAGCAGCGAGCGGGACGCCGACCTGCGCTCCTGAGTTTCGTCCTAAGCGGAGGGCCTGCGACGCGCCTCCACTAGGCCCACAATCATCTGCCGTCGCGCTGGCGGTCGAGCTCGCTGCGAACCCGGTCGACCGTGATGGGTGAGAAGGAGTTCAGGAAATGCTGGGAGGACAGTCCCAACCCCCAGGAGACCAGGGAAATCCCAGGCCAGAACGTCCCTGCCCCGGTCGTCGCCCAGACCACGATCAGGATTGCGTTGATGAGCATGTACGCACTGAGATGGGCTTTGAAGTCATGCCAGCGCTGAACCTGGGCAACCGCGCTCATTTGGTCTTTATCGACGTCTGCGCGCGCCTCCGCCATATCTCTCACAACTCTCCACGCAAGGCGCGAAGTGCTTTGCCGTAGTCGCCCTTCGGGTTGCGCGTGGTGACGATCGTCGAGATGATGTTGAACACGATCATCACGATCAGCAGAACCGAGGCACCCGGGATGTTCGCGGAGGTGGCAACCGCCGCGTACCCAATCGACCAGATTGCTGTCGCCGTTTCACCGGCGGCGAAGTAAAACGCTCGCCCGCGCCGTCCGACGCGCTCACGGCTCTCCTTGGTCGAGAGCGTGACGTAGAACGGCGCGGCCTCCATCAGCTGCCGGATGCCCGGCGGATAGGTCTCCGGATGATCGGTTCCGGCTACGTCATAGCCCCGAAACCGCATCCCGACCAGGCGACCCGCGACGTAGTGTGCGATGGCATGGCAGTTCAGATAGGCGACCAACAAGCCCACGAGCATCAGGATCGTCGCGGCGGCGGCCCGGTCGATTGAGGCTGCAACCGCGAGGAGGACGCACCCGCTGATCAGGCCCCAGGCCTGGTAAGCGTTGCCGCGCGCGACGCTATAGCGGTGCCTGAAAGTCCGCTTAGGGGGCTTCCTCGACTCGATCCCGGTTATGCCCCCCGCGGCCGGCGACCTCTCCAGTCCTTGCATGAGACCTCCTGCACAGTTAAAGGGTGCTCCCTTAGAACTGATGCTATCCAGCGCTCCGCTCGTACCCGCATTCCATTCGAGGGAACACTCATCAGGTCAGCGACCCGGACGGCTCCCTTTCGCGTGCTCAGGGAACCCTCGCTCGACCATCGCGGGCTCGTCCACGCTGCCGGTTTTGAGCGAAGGCAGGAGTGCGCCCAGCCCCGCATTCCGACGGAGCATCGGGTCTCGTATCTAGGCGAGTTCTCGGAACGCGACCGACAGGCTGCCCCCGAGCAGGATGAGCCCGGAGAGCACGCCGCTGACGAGGGGGATCCATCGCGCATGCGAGGTCGCGGCCGAGCCGAGGCCGGCGAGGCCGAGCACGACGAGGAGCGCGGCGGGCCCGGCGCTGCTGCCTCGCCAAACATCCGCGTAGCGGAAGGCGATGAAGTGAAGGCCGACGATGAGGGCGATCCAGGCGACGTAGGTCTGTCGTGGTGCACCGAACGCCGACAGGGCCGCGAGCCCGGCGGCGAGCAACGCGAGCTCTGCGGCGACGATCAGCCAATAGTTGCGTCCGAACAGGTTGACGTCGGCTGCGGCTGGGGCGGGACGCGGCCCGCTGAGGGCTCGCCGCCGGGCCAACAGCAACGCTATGAAGCCGACGATGGCGACAATGGCGACGATGCGAAAGATGGTCGCGGCGGTCGGCCCCAGCGGCGTCCTCGCGTTGGCGAGGACGAACACCATGCCGAAGGTGCCACCGATCAGCGCTCCGGTGAGGCGCTGGCAGATCGGTCAGCCCCCGTGTGTGCGCCCTCCAGAACCCGCTGCGGGCTCGTCCACCGCTCGTTGATCGCCTGAACCCAAGAGCCGGGCGCCCGACAGGTAGACGAGGGCGTGGTAGGCGATCGAGAGCGCTCCCAGCGCCAGCCCGAGGGCGTGCTGCCCGGCCTCATACCAGGCGAGGGCCGCGAGCCCGGAGACGACGAGCTCTTGGGTCAGGCGCAGTGGCTCGGCGGCGCGGCCCGCCTGGTGGAAGTCGATTGCGCCCCAAAAGCCGAAGCCAACGAGCGGCGCGCCGACCCCGAGGGCGATCTTCGCGCCTGTCCCATTGCCGGTGTGAAAGCCCCAGTAAGCGAGCGCGACCACGATGCCGATCTCCATCAGGACGCGAAGCGTCAGGTTGACTCGCTGGAAGGCAGTCATGGCCGAGCTCCCGTCATTTCGCCGTCACGGGGTGAGTATCGGTTATCGCGCATTGCGGGTGCGGCCGCGAGGGCGGCACTGGCTCCTGCTCCTCGTCCAATAGGGGTGCCGCCGTGATCGTCGGTGCGAGGGAGCGGCTACGTCGTCGACGATGGCCTGGGCTCTCGCGCCACGACGATGCTCACCGCCGCGACCCAGAGGAGCAGCAAGACCAAAGACACATCGAGGACCGCGGTAAGCGCCCCAGAGTGGACGACGAAGGCGAGCCCGCCGATGATCAGGATCGGAAGCAGCGCGTAGCCCAGCCACCGAAGCCACCGAGCAAGCACACCGGCCTCAACGGCAAGTCGTGTGGCTGAGGCGATCGCGATGCCCAGCAGTACGAGTTTGACGGTGTCGGCGATGTTCACCGCGTGGAAGAGGGAGACGATAGTACTTGCTCCCCCGCTCCCGGCGACATGACGATTAAGCGCGATCTCCAGCCCCACCTGGACTAATGAGACGAGCACCGCTCCGAGACCCGCTGCCAGGAACAGGGATCGGATGGAGCTTGGGGTTGGCAGCAGGCGCGCAAGCACAACGACGAACACGGCCAGAGCGAGCCCTGCTAACCCGTGGACGAGCAGCGCCTGGATCAGGGTGGCGGAATGGTGCGCGACAAAGAAGGCCTGCACTTTCGCGTCAGACGCCGTCGGGTTCGGTGCTGAGGGCGCCACCAGCAGGCCAACGATCCAGGCTCCCACATAGGTGAAGCCCGCGGTCCGCAGCAGCTTCGCCTCGCGGGAAGTCGTGGTGGCCGAGCCCACCCCGCCGATGTCGCCAGCATCAGTCAGAGCAGATTCCCGGCACCGCGACCTTGGTGAAGATATGCGGCGAGGCCACGGCGCTGTCCGGATAGCGGGAAAGGCTCGCCTGAAACTCGGGACTGCTCGCGGCGTTGCGAAAGGCCTCCACCGAATTCCAGACGGCGACATTGATGAAGGTCGTGCTGCCCGAGATGCCCCTATGAAGCTGAGTCGAGACATATCCAGGCTGCTTCTTCATGAACTCGCCGTCAGCTGTCCATGCCTCGAGAAAGGTATCCACGTCCTCGGGATCTACATGGAAGGTGTTGAAGAAGACGATTGGACCTTCGCTCTCACCAAGCTGCTGGGCAAAGGGAACACGTTCATCAAGCTCCTGCGTCGTCACCATGGCTCAGTCCTCCTAGACGTGTCTTTGACGCAATTCTCCTGTCGCGGGGTCAGGGTGTCAACCGATCCTGGCGGGCACGCAGCTGCGCCGGCGAAGCCGTCGGCGATCCCGGCCGGCGCTACCGCTCTCCATGCGAAGGACCAGCGAACAGCGCTCGACAATTCGTGACTCCAACCGCGTGAACGGGGAAGCGCGCAGCTGACGTTAGGCGTTGTCGTCGACCGGGATCGCCTCAAACAAATAATGCAAGGGCAAGGTGGACCACTACTCCTTGTCGCGCAAACGGGGCGAAGCAAAGCCGTCCTGCTTCTCCGTCTCGTCCTGGGCGATAGCGTCAGCGCGCATCGTGGGACGCGCGCTTCGATGTCGGCGGGCGTAGTGGCGATGCCCGTCGGCTGGCAACGGCTGGGAGTGACCTCCGAGGTTCTCGATGGGTTGCGTCGCCCGAGCCGGAAGCCGACAGCTCGCGTCTAGGCTGCCTGCGAGACCTGCGCTGGTCGCGCGCTCCTCGCGACCTCGGTCGGCAAGAAGAGTGAAAGCAGGCCGGCTGCGAGGAGGAACCCGGTCGATACCCACAGGCAGGCGGTGAGTCCGTGCCATTGATAGAGCAGGCCTGAGAGGACGGTCCCGGCGAGGCGCCCCAACGCGTTGGCCATGTAGTAGAAGCCGACGCTCATAGCCACCTTGTCGTTGTCGGCGTAGGCGAGGATGAGGTAGGAGTGAACCGCAGAGTTCATCGCGAACGCCACCCCGAACGGGATCAGCCCGCCGACGATCGCGATCGTCGGGTTGACGCCTGCGTTGAGGGCAATGGCCATCGCTGCGGGGCATAGCGCCACGCCGAGCGCCAGCCAGACAGCCGTCCTGCCGTCGGGCTCGCCGCCCGGGCCATGGCCACGACGGCGCACGAAGCGCGGTGCGGCGGCTTGGACCCCGCCGTACCCGATCACCCACACGGCAAGGAGGGTGCCGACCGCCCAGAAGCTCCAGCCGAGCTCGGAGTAGAGGAAGAACGGCAGGCCGACGACGAACCACACGTCGCGGGCCGCGAACAGGAAGATGCGCGCGGCAGCCAGGATGTTGACCGCGCGGTTGTTGGAGAACATGTGCTTGAACTTCGCGGTCCTGTCAGGGCGGCCGAGGTGCCCGCGGATCGAGGTGGAGGTCACGACAAGGGCGATGAGCACGAGCCCGGCGAGCGCCAACGCGGCGGTCTGAAATCCGAACAGCGTGAGCAGCAGGCCGCCGAGGAAGAAGCCAACTCCCTTCAGCGCGTTCTTTGACCCGGTCAGGACCGCAACCCAGCGGTACAGCGAGGATTGCTCGTCCTTGGGCGCGACCAGCTTGACGGCGCTCTTGGAGCTCATCTTGTTCAGATCCTTGGCGACGCCCGATAGCGCCTGGGAGGCCATCACGTACGGGACCACCAGCAGCGACGCCGGTGCAAGCCCGAGCATGCAGAGGGCCGAGACCTGGATGGCCAGGCCCATGAAGAGCGTGATCTTCAAGCCCAGGCGGGACGCGAGCCAGCCCCCGACCAGGTTCGTGACTATGCCCGCGATCTCGTAGAAGACGAACAGCGAGGCAACCTGAAGCGGCGTATAGCCAAGCTGGTCGAAATAGAAGAGGACCAACGTCCGGATCGCCCCATCGACGAGGGTGTCCGTCCAATACGCACCCGTCACGAGCACGTAGTTCCGCATGTCTCGCCGCCGCTCTTGCGCGGCGCCTACGACGGCGGCTGCCGTGCTGCTAGCCATCCCTCGCCCTGGCGGAGCCAGCTGTCCGCTCGTGTTCGGGGAGACTCTTCGCGACCGTGCGCGCGAGCTCAACGAGGCGGTTTGCATAGCCCCACTCGTTGTCGTACCACGCAAGGATCTTCACCTGCGTTCCGTCGGTGACCATGGTCGAGGGGGCGTCGACGATCCCCGAGCGCGGGTCGTCCTTGAAGTCGACAGAAACCAGCGGCCGTCGCTCGAATCCGAGCATCCCCTCCAGCGGTCCCTCCGCGGCGGCCTCGAGCAGGCCGTTGACCTCCTCGACCGTCGTCGCTCGGGCGACCTCGAACACGCAGTCAGTGAGCGAGGCGTTGAGCAGCGGCACCCGCACGGCCAGGCCGTTTAGCTTGCCCTCGAGCTCCGGGAAGATGAGTCCGATCGCGGTCGCCGACCCGGTCGTGGTCGGGATCAGCGAGGCGCTCGCTGCGCGCGCCCTGCGCAGGTCCTTGTGCGGCGAGTCGATCAGGGTCTGCGTGTTGGTCATGTCGTGCAGGGTCGTGATCTGCCCGTGGCGGATGCCGATTCCCTCGTGGATCACCTTCACGACCGGCGCAAGGCAGTTGGTTGTGCAGGACGCCGCCGTCAGCAGGTCGTGGCTCCCGGGCTCGTAAAGCTCGTCGTTGACGCCGACCACCACGTTGAGCGCGCCTTCTTTGACCGGAGCGGCGACGATGACCTTGCGCACGCCCTGCCGGAAGTACGCGTCGAGCAGCTCCGGCGTGCGGAACCTGCCAGAGCATTCGAGAACGACCTCGACGCCTAGTTCGCCCCAGGGCACATCACCGGGCTCCGCATGGCTGCTGTAGCCGAGCGCCATCCCGTTGACTGTGAGCAGCTCGCCGTCGCCGTGGACGTCCTCGGACCAGCGGCCGTGAACCGAGTCGAAGGTCAGCAGGTGGGCGGCGGTGCCGGCATCGCCATGGAGCTCGTTGACGTGGGTAAACGCGAGCTCCGGCCAGCCCCATGCGGCGCGCAGTGCGAGGCGCCCCATGCGACCGAAGCCGTTGATCGCGACCCGTGCGCTCATCGGGCGTGAGCGCGCATCACGATGCCCCCCGGCCGGTGCGCAGACCACGCGGGGCGGCGTGCTCTCGCCGCACATTGACGGGTCGAAGTACGAAGGCCGTGGGCGGCGTCACGCGGTTCTCTTCTCCATCTGACCCCGCTCGGCGGCGGCACAGCGCGCGCAGCGCAGTTTGCGCGCCGCCGGCTCGGCGGCGACGGGGCGGTTGATGGGCATCCGGAAGGTCAGGTGCTCATCCGACTCGATCAGGTGTTTGAGGCACAGGCCAGCGCCGCAGCGGCCGCAGACCGCGACGGCGGGGATCTCGTCCGGGAGACAGTCCAGGCAGTTCACTGTGGGCTACACAGGTCGACCAACGGGTTCGCGGAGCGGCTCGGACACCGGCGTGGGCGCCGCGCGCTCGTCAGGCCACCAGCGGCGTCGCAGCCATAGCGCGACGTAGACGAGGCTGACGAGGACGGGGACCTCGATCAGCGGGCCGACGACGCCGGCGAGCGCCTGGCCGGAGCTCGCCCCCCAGACGCCGACCGCGACCGCGATCGCCAGCTCGAAGTCGTTGGAGGCGACGGTGAAGGCGAGCGTCGCGGTCCTCGGGTATCCGAGTCGCATGGCGCGGCCGATTCCGAACCCGAGTACCCACATGACCACGAAGTAGACGAGCAGTGGCAGCGCGATGCGGGCGACGGTCAGTGGCTCGGAGGTGATGTGATCGCCCTGGATCGCGAACAAGAGCACGATCGTGAACAGGAGGCCATAGAGCGTGATCGGAGCGATCCGCGGGATGACCTTCGACTCGAACCACTCGCGACCGTGGGCCCGCAGCCCCCAATACCGGGTGAGATAGCCGGCGGTGAGCGGAATGCCGAGGAAGATCAGCACCGTACGGGCGACCTCCCAGATCGAGACCTCGAAGCCCTGGGTGTCGAGGCCGAGCAGGTTCGGCAGCGCGTTCAAGTAAAACCAGCCGAGCAGAGCGTAGGCGACGACCTGGAAGATGGCGTTGAAGACGACGAGGATGGCTGCGCGATCCCGATCGCCATCGGCGAGGTCGTTCCAGACCAGCACCATCGCGATGCAGCGCGCCAGCCCGACGACGATCACCCCGGTCCGGAAGGCGGGCTCGTTGGCGAGGAAGATCCAGGCGAGCGCGAACATCAGCAACGGGCCGACGACCCACGACAGGAACAGCGAGACGCCGAACATTCGCCCGTCCCCGTGGGTGCGACCGAGGTCCTCGTAGCGGACCTTGGTCAGGACCGGGTACATCATCAACAGCAGCCCGATCGCGATCGGCAGGCTGACGGTCCCCACCTTCAGCGTGTCGAGGAAGTCGTTCAGCCCCGGAATCAGCGAGCCGAGGGCCAGGCCGCCGGCCATCGCAAGCGCGATCCACAGCGGCAGGAAGCGGTCAAGCGTCGACAGCCGCCGGATGACGGCCGCCTCGCCGGGATTGGTTGAAGGCTGGGTCATTGAGAGGGCGGGGCCGAACGGGTCAGGTCGCGGCAACGTCTCCCTTGGGCGGCGCGACCTCATCGATCAGCGCCATGACCCGCGTCGCGATCTCGTCGCGGATGCGGCGCACGGTCTCGAGGTCCTTGCCGGCAGGGTCCTCGAGCTTCCAGTCCTCGTAGTGCTTGCCCGGGTAGATCGGGCAAGCGTCGCCGCAGCACATCGTGATCACGGCATCGGCCGCTCTTACGACCTCGTCGGTCAGCGGCTTCGGGAACTCCTTGCTGACGTTGACTCCGACCTCCTCCATCGCCCCGACGACGGCGGGGTTGAGCTCGTAGGCTGGGTCGGAGCCGGCGGACCGAACGTGGACTCTGCCGTCGGAGAGCTTGTCGAGGAGGCCGGCAGCCATCTGGCTGCGGCCGGCGTTCTGGACGCAGACGAACAAGACCTCGGGCACCTCCTTCGCCACCCTACCCTCGGTCTGGGCCAGAGCCCGTAGCCGCTCCCGGGCGAAGCGATGAACGAACAGGGGCACGAAGTCGTGAAAGCGCGCTCCCGACAGCCGTTCGAGGGAGTCATCGGCCCAGCGGTCGACCGTCTCCGCGGAGAAGATCCCCGCGAACTCCTCCTTGAGGCTCGCGATTCCGGCATCGACATGGGCGCGCGTCGCAGGATCGAGTTGAAGACTCACTGGGCACCTCCTCTAGACAAGTCTTGAATCGACATTAGCCAATTGAATTGATAAGGTCAAATAGATGAGCATCGATCTGGAACTGTCTCCGAAGCAAAAACGGCCAAAGGGGGAGCCCTGCTGCGAGCCGGTCGTGTATCCCGACATCGAGCGCGAGGCGGCAGAGCGGATCGCCGGCGTGGCGAAGGCGCTCGGTGATCCGATCCGGATGCAGTTGGTCGATGTCCTGCGCAAGCACGCCGGCAAGGTCTGCGTCTGTGAGCTGGTGCCGCTGTTCGATCTCTCCCAGCCGACCGTCTCCCATCACCTCAAGGTGCTGCGCGAGGCGGGGATTGTCGGCTCGGAGCGCCAGGGCCTTTGGGCCTACTACTACGTCAAGCCGGAAGCGCTGGAGGAGCTGAGCGCATGGATGAGCTAGAGACCATCGAGGCCAAGGCCACGAGTTGTTGTTCCCCGGCCGCTCAGGAGACCTGCTGCGAGCCCGAGGCCAAGGCGGAGTGCTGCGGCGAGGGTCGCCACGGCGTTGGCTGCGGATGCAGTCCAACGGCGGCGAAGGGTACGGAAGAGATCCGCGAAGTCGTCCGCGAGCGCTACGCCGCGGCGGCGGCGGGCTCGGCATCGGCATCGGCATCGTGCTGCGATAACGCTTCGGTCATCACCGACGAGCAGCGCCAGGCATTCGGCGCGGGTCTCTATGAGAGTGAGGATCGAGACGCCCTACCGGACGCCGCGCATCTCGCCTCGCTCGGCTGCGGCAATCCGACGGCTGTCGCCGATCTCCATGAGGGTGAGACGGTCCTTGATCTCGGCTCCGGCGGAGGCATTGATGTGCTGCTGTCAGCGCGGCGAGTCGGCCCCACGGGGAAGGTATACGGCCTCGATATGACCGATGAGATGCTCGACCTCGCCCGACGAAATCAGCGCGAGGCCGGAGTCGAGAACGTCGAATTCGTCAAGGGCACGATCGAGGATGTGCCGCTGCCCGACGATTCGATCGACGTGATCATCTCCAACTGCGTCATCAACCTCTCCGGTGACAAGTCGGCGGTATTCGGCGAGGCCGCGCGGGTGCTGCGCCCGGGCGGGCGCTTAGCCGTCACCGACGTCGTCGCCGACGAGGGCATGGACGAGGCGACACGGCGCGACATGGCGCAGTGGACGGGATGCATCGCCGGCGCACTCACCGCGGCGGAGTTCCGTCGCGAGCTCGAGGGCTCCGGCTTTGAGGACGTCGAGATCCACGAGACCCACCGCGTGCACGAACAGGCCGGGTCGGCGATCGTGCGAGCCAGCCTGAGCTCGCAGTAGCGGCCGCCGCGGCACCCGGAATCGACGGACTCGCCGAAGAGAGTGCGGGAAGCCCGCCCCTCGCTATACCTTCTCAAGGGGGAGTCCCGCCTTCTCCCAGGCCGCGAAGCCGCCCACGACCTCGGCAGCCCCGCGTCGCAGCGTCGCCTTCGAGCGGACGGCATGGTGACAGAGATAGATAGTGCTCGGTCCCTCTGGACTGGCAACGTGCTTGGCGAGCGAAACCGGCTCGGCGCCCGGCGGCGCTCCGTGGCGCCGGCGCTCGATCTGCGTCCTCAAGTCGAGCAGTCGCGCATCGCCGCGCTCAACCGCCGCCCAAACCGCCTCGGGTTCTAGAGCGCGCGCCACTCAATCACCGCCGACACATTGTCGTCCCACTTACGATCTGCCGATCCCTGGGGGACCTCCGCTATCGCTTTGCGCGAAAGGGAGGCGCCTTGGCCACGTCTCCGACACGCTCGCTCCGGACGACGAGCGGGTGTGAACGGCACGTTGATCTGCGCCTCCCTTTGCGAGAAATGAGCAGCGCTGTTGGCAGTGCAGATTGAGCGTCAGATCCGCGCTGTGGACTATGTGCCGCCGCTCACCGCGATCGCGCCAAGCAAATAATGCAACGGCAAGCCGGTGGAGTGCTCCTCATCGCGCCAAGAGAGAGCAGGTGCGGCATCACGGGTCCCCGACGAGAGACGGCGCTACCGTTCGGCCGTGCCGACCTGGGACGACGTCCGCCGGATCGCGCTCTCGCTCCCAGAGACGAGCGAGAAGCTGATGTGGGGGACGCCCTCGTGGCGCGTTCGAACAAAGCCCTTCGTCTGGGAACGGCCGCTTCGAAAGGCCGACCTCGAGGCCCTGGGCGATGATGCGCCGCAGGGCGAGATCCTCGGCGCCCGCGTCGAGGATCTGCTCGCCAAGGAGGCGCTGATCGCTGATGAGCCGGCGATCTTCACGACCCCGCACTTCGAGGGCTATCCGGCGGTGCTCATCGAGCTCGACAAGGTCGACCCCGAGGTGCTCGAGGAGATCATTGTCGAGGCGTGGCTCTCGCGCGCGCCCAGGCGCCTCGCCCGGGAGTACATGGCGGCTCACGGACTCAACGAAGCCGAGGGGTGATCTTCTCCCGCGGTGCCGCGGGGTCATCGCGGAACACAACGCGCTGTCAGCTGGGGCCCCTGGTCCTCGCGCAACGGACAAACCTGCGGGCTGCGGCAAGAAACCGTGAGCAGGGAAGCCCGCCGGACTCGGCGGGTGACAACATCTCACCATGACCTTTGACGAGACGATCTCGACGCTCCGGCTCAACGCAATTTGGTGCCCACATGGAGGTCGATATCTCCGTCTCTCCCAACGGAGACGAGTTGCGGGCCATCGTGGCCCGCTTTGAGGGTGAACTCGAGGAGGTAGTGCCGAGCAGGTTCCGCGACGCGGAAGTCGACCTTCGGATCCGGCTCTACCCGGACCACAAGACAGCGCACGGCATGGTCCGGCTCCAGAGAAACGCCTTCCAACGCGGCGAGGTCGAGCATGAGGCCGATGACCCGTGGGGACTCAAGATCTGGCAGCGAGGGGTGCTGATTTCGCTCGGCGTGTACCGGCCCGGCGTAGGCGACGTGGCCAAGGCGACCAAGACGCGCGACGCCGACGATATCCCGTTCTGAGCGGGCCGACGCCCAGGAGTCGGGCATCCCAGGCCTTTGGCCAGCTGCCGCTTTCGCGTGAAAGCGGGAGCCAGGGGGTCGAAACGGATGATGCGATCGCGCTGCCGCGTGACGAGGGCGATTTGTGGGACAGTCGGCTGCCAGGTTGCGCAAACGAACGGTCGTTGCTTTACGTTCGTGCGTGATCGCTGGGTGAGCTCGACCGAGCGCCGCCCCCACCGACTGGTTGAGCGCTTCGCTACGGGCCGGCCAGCGCGCCGATCAGGTCGGCGCCGGGGCTGCCGAGGCCGGTCACGTTGTCGTAGCCCTTCTTGGTGCGCAGGCTCGAATCACGGTCGAAGGTCCTCAGCAGGATCGACTTGCCGCCCCGCGAGTTGACCCCGTTGTTGAAGTAGCCGACCACGTTCGCGATCGGGGTCCGGGTCGGCCGGATGTCGCGGATCACTCCGTCGCCGGCCAGGTCGTAGAGCGCCGGGTTGAGGAAGCCGAGCCGCTGGCCTGCCGCCTGGTTGGCGAGCGCGGTGTAGCCGGCGAACAGGGGCGAGGAGAGGCTCGTGCCGCCGATCCGGTACTCGCCGTACTTGGCCTTTCCGTTCGGGAAGGTCTGGGTCTCACCGACCAGCATCCCGGTGTTCGGGTCGCCGTCCATCGAGATGTCCGGGAGGACTCGAGCCCTGCCGCCGTAGCGGGTGGCCAGGTGGTTGGGCACGACTCCGAACTGATACCCCGGCTCGGCGAACAGGCGCGACGTGCCGCCGCCGCTCCCGTAGTAGAAGGGCCCCGGGGGCTTGGGGCGCCACTTGCCGTGGGTGAGCGTCGTCGAGCGGCTCCCCCAGCCGACCTCGAAGAGATGGTTGTCCAGCGGGCCGACCCCGAGGCTCGTGCCGCCGACCGCGGTGACCAGCGGGCTCGAGGCGGGGTAGTCGGCCGAGACTCGGCCGAGCTCCGCGCGCTCGTCGCCGCCATCCCCCGAGGAGAACATCAGGCTGATCCCCTGGGCGATCGCCTCTTCCGCGATCTGCTCCTGTGCCTTGATGGTCGGCTTCGACTCCGCCTGGCCGATCGTCCCGTAGGAGTTCGAGATCACCGAGGCGGTGTCGTCGTCCACGGCGCGGCCGAGGATGTCGAGCAGGCCCGCGTTGCTGGGATCCCGGCCCGCGTAGTAGGCGAGGGCCGCCCCCGGCGCCATCGTGTGGGCGGCCTCGAGGTCGAGGGTCTCCTCGCCGTACCAGCCCTGCTGGTCGGCGGTCGTGCACCCGACCTCGCACGGCTTGGGGTCCTTGGTCTGGGTGATCTGGGCGGGCGGCAGGCCGTGATGCTTGCTGTAGGTGTTGACGTCTTTGACGATCGTCGGGGCCGCGAACGCATCGACTAACCCGACCGTCTGGCCGCCGCCGTCGGTTCCTCCGTTGATCAGCTGATCAACGTGGTATGCGCCCTGGAGTTGGCTGGGGTCGTAGCCGCAGACGGCCCACGGCTGCGTCTGGTGATAGGCGCGCTGGATCGATCCCGGCGCGAACTTGCGCCCCCAGTAATGGGAGCAGGGCCTCGCGTTGACGAACGCCGCGGGCGGTGGCGCGCTTCGCACCAGGCGCCGCATCGGCGTCTGGTCGAGGCCGACGATCCCGATCACCGACGGCGCGAGCCGACCCGGGATCGAGACTCCCCCCGCTGGGGCGCGCAGCTTGTGGCCGCGGTAGTGGTAGGTCCGAAGCTTGGTCCTGAACGCCCGCTCGACCTTGCGGGTCGAGCCGCTCGCCTGGACCAGCATCCGGCTCTGAGAGGTTCCTTCGACCCGCAGGCCGGCGTTGCGCAAGAAGCGCCTCACCCCGGCAACCTCCGACGTTGCAGGCGAGAACCGGTTCCGGAACGCCTGCGCCGACAGGTGATGACCGTAGTCGGGGCTTCGCGGGTCCGAGACGCTGTGGTCGAACTCAGAGAGCGCGTCGGAGCCTCGCCACTCGAGTGCCACGTCGAACCTGACTTGGCCCGAGGCCTTCCCGACCAGCCGGCTGGGCGTCGCCCAGCCGGGCGAGCTGTCGGCGAGGACCTTTCGCCCCCGCGCCGCGGCCGTCGATCCGATCGCAACGGGCAGGGTGATCACCGCTGTGGCCAGAGCCAACGCCAACACCAGCGATCTCCTTCTCGCGGTCCCGGGCACCGCCGACCATCCTAGCCCTGCCGCGACCGGCGCGATTTCTCAGCGGTCGACTCGGGCGTCGCGAGGCTCGGCAGGCGCCGAAGGCCGCCGGGGCCTAGTCCTCGCGGCACAGGGGTTTGTCGATCCGATCTATCCTGACTGTGGTGGGAGCCTCAGTGAAGCGCATGGGGCCGGGCGCTTGCGTGGCCCGGTGCGTGATCGTTCTGGCCGTGCTGGCCGGATCGCTTGTGGCTGCCCCGGCGGCCGGCGCGATGCGGACCGAGTTCTTCGGCGTTGCCCAGCAGCAGCTCGACAATCGAGACGCCAACGGGATCCGAAACGTGGGTGTGAGAACCGCCCGCTTCGAGCTCGGGTGGCGGTTCCTCGAGCCGAAGAACGGCACCTTCAACTGGACCCGGTCGGACGACATCGTCGGCACCCTCGCCTCGCGCGGGATACGCCCGCTGCCGTTCATCTGGGGGTCGCCGAAGTGGGTCTCGCGCCAGCCCGCCATTCCGCCGGTCGGCAATACGGCCGACGAGCACGCATGGCGGGCGTTCCTGGCCAAGGCCGTGGCCCGCTACGGGCCGGGCGGCGGTTATTGGAAGAACGCCTACCGGCGCGACTACGGGCCCCATGCGACGCCGCGGCCGATCCAGTCGTGGCAGATCTGGAACGAGCCCAACCTGACGAAGTTCTTCAATCCGGGGGGAAAGCCGGAGCAATCGGTGCAGAAGTACGCGCGGCTGCTGCGGCTCGCCCACGACGCCATCAAGGGCCAGAGTCCGTCGGCCCAGATCGTGCTGGCCGGGAACCCCGGCTACCCACCGAGCGGCGGCCTGAAGGCCTGGGAGTTCCTCGACCACCTCTACCGCTACGGGAACATCAGCGCCAGCTTTGACGTCGCGGCGCTCCACCCATACGCCTCCACGATCGGCACGTTCCGGTCCGAAATCCAGAAGGTTCGCCAGGTGCTGGTCAAGCATCACGACGCGGGAACCCCCCTGTGGATCACCGAGTTCGGCTGGGGATCGGCCAAGCCCGACAAGTACGGGATCAATCAGGGCGTCGCGGGCCAACAGCGCCTCTTGAAGGGCGCGATCGAGGCTGCCCTCGCGAATCGCAAGGCCTGGAACCTCCAGCGCATGTACTGGTTTCTGTGGCGCGACCCGGCGCCGAACTCGGACTTCGCGCACCGGTGCAGCTTCTGCGCGAGCGCCGGCCTCTTGAAGCACAATCGAGGCGGCAAGCCGGCCTTCCAGACCTTCAAGAGCTTTACGGCCGAAAAGAAGCCGCCGAAGGTGTCGATCACGGCGGGGCCGAAGGCGGGCGCACGGACCAACAACCCGACGCCCCACTTCTCGTTCGCCTCCAGCGAGAAGGGCTCCACGTTCCAGTGCCGCATGGGGTCGAATCCGTTCCGGACATGCAGATCTCCGTTCGCGGCCGGGCACCTCTCCGATGGCGCTCACACCTTCTTCGTCCGAGCGATCGACGCCCCTGGGAACGTCAGCGCCGTTCGTTCGAGGTCATTCGCGGTCGACACGAAACCCCCCGCCACGCCGACGATCACAGGGACGAATCCCGCCTCGCCTGCCAACAACAACAGCCCGAAGGTGATCGGCAATGCCGCCTCGGGCACCACCGTGAAGGTCTTCAAGGCCGCGGGCTGTTCCGGCAAGGCGGTGGCCAAGGGAACCGCGGGGCAGTTCAAGTCGCCGGGAATCACCGTCACGGTACCCGACAACTCGACCACCGCCCTGCGCGTGAAGGCGACTGACGCCGCGGGAAACAACTCCGGCTGCTCGGCCGCGGTCTCCTACGTCGAGGACTCCACTCCGTAGGTCGAAGCGCCGCGCCGCCCGCCGGGCACCCCTCGCCCGGCGAGGCTCAGCGGTCGGGGCGGTCCGGGTAGACGTCGTCGATCGTGACCAGGGCGTCAAACGGCGCGCCGGCCGCCTCGGCGATCGCCTCGGCGCCGCCGGCAAGGCGATCGACGACGCATAGCGCGCCGACGATCTCAAGGCCCTCGGAGCGGATCCGCTCGATCGCCGCGACGGTGGAGCCGCCCGTGGTGACCGTGTCCTCGACCACCAGACACCGCGTTCCCGGCTCGACCGGGCCCTCGACCCATCGCTGCAGGCCGTGCTCCTTTCGTTCCTTGCGAACGAAGAACCCCGCCAGGCCGGCCCCCGCCGGGACCGCGATCGCCGCACAGGCGAGCGGAATGGCCGCCATCACCGGGCCCCCCACCGCCTCGGCCCCCGAGTCGGCCGCCGCCGCCGCGATCAGCTCGCCGGCCGCCAGGAACCCCGCCGGTCGCAGCAGGGCTCGCCTCGCGTCTACGTAGTAGGAGGCCCGCTGCCCGCTCGACAGGGTCACGTCTCCGATCATGAGCGCGTGTTCCCGAAGCTCGGTGATCAGGGTGGACCGTGCGGCGTCGAGTGGGGTCATCGTAGGAGCTAGGAACGAAGTCCCGGTAGATGCGGAGGTGCCTGCCGAGTCAGGCTGGCGCCCTTGCCTGCCGACACCGGACGAATCCGAGCAAGCTCGGATCACCGGTCGCCTTCGGCTCCCTGGGAGGCGGTCGGCGGAGTTCTCCGAGGGGTGTCCAAAGGGCCAAGTCGCCGGAGTTATTTCAGCCGTAGGTGTAGATCGACATCCCGAGGCTCACCCAGTTGTAGATGAACTTGGACTCGGGGATCGGGTTGCGAACGCAGCCGTGGCTGGCCGGATACGGCGGCACCGAGTGGTAGCCGTGGATCGCGTAGCCGTTGTGCCAGTAGACCGAGTAGTACATGCCCTCGGAGTTGTAGCCCGCGTCGCGTCGATAGAACGTGAAGTGGCCGCGGATCGTGGGGGTCACCGCGGCGCCGGTCGAGACGTGGAACGTGTACTGGGGCTTGCCGTGCCTGGCGAGCACCATCACCTGCTTGGAGATGTCGACCTCGACGTGCTTGCCGGCACCCGGGTACTTGAGGTGGAAGGCGCCGCGGCCCGCCGCCAGCTTGCGGAAGATCCCCGGCGAGGCGTTGAAGGTGCGCTTCATCCCGTTGACCTTGCGAAACGCCATCACGGCGAGGCCGGTCTTCTGGCTGTAGTGACGGCCATGGTTGGTGTAGTAGCCCTGCCCTGCGAGCAGGTGGTTGAAGAGCTTCACCGAGCTGCTCCTGCTCGCAGGACCGAGGTTCGGGTACTTGATGTGGAACTTCGCCGAGCGGGCGACCGCGCGGGACTGTGCACCGGTCCCCAGGTGCTTGGCGACGATGCGGTAGGTGCCCGGCTTGATCAGCTTCGTCGAGCGCAGATCGAAGCGCCCCTTGTCGGAGCCGTGGACCCGCTTGACGACGGGATTTCGCTTCACGATCGTGCGGCCCCCGCGAACCAGCGCCACCTTGACCCGCTGTCCGGGCACGAACGGGCGCAGATAGCCCACCGCCCGCGATCGGCGCCCGACCCTCAGCTTGCGCTTGTGCGGTCCTTTCGCGGCTACGCTCAGATGCGCCGTCGCCGGCTGGTGCGCGGCGGCGTTCGGGTGCGCCGAGGCGCCGGTTGCCGTCGCCGGGCCCTGGGCGGCGGCCGTCGCGGGCAAGGCGCAGACGGCGATTGCCGCGATCCCCGCCGCGCAGCCGAGTCGACCCTGGCCAAGCACGTACCAATTCTCGCATGGGAGGCGGGGGAAACGGCGTCAGGGAACGAGCTTGGCCCTCAGCGCCCGAACCGGGATCGGGAAGAGAGCCGCGCTGACGGCGACCAGCCAGGCGGTGTGGATGAGGATCTGGAGGCCGTTCGGGCCGTCGGCCATCCCTCGGGTGATCTCGACCAGGTGGTAGAGGGGCAGCAGCCATGCCACCGCCTCGGCCCATCCGGGAAGCTGGCTGAACGGGAAGAAGATCCCCGAGAACAGGAACATCGGCGTCACCCCGAGGGTGAAGAAGTAGCTGTAGAGGTCTATCTTCGGGATCAGGGAGGTGAAGGTGTAGGCGACCATCGAGAAGCAGAGGCCGCCGATGAACACGAGCGGCGGGATCAGGATCGCCCAGGGCGAGGAGATCAGGCCGAAGAGGGCGACGATGATCAAGAACACCGTCCCGTAGACCGTCGCCCGGCTGGCGCTCCACATGAGATCGCCGGCGACCAGGTCCTGCACCTCGACCGGGGTCGCTAGGACCGCGTCGTAGAGGCGCGTCTCGTTCATCCGCAGGTAGACGTTGTAGGTGCACTCAAACGATGCCGACCACATCGTCGCGGAGGCGATCAGCCCCGGCGCCACGAACTCCCTGTAGGGGACCCCGTTCCCGATCGCCACGTAGGTGCCGAGCCCGAAGCCGAGCGCCACCAGGTAGAAGAGCGGATCGAGGAACTGGGGGAGCAGGGCGCCCTTCCAGAGCTTCGAGAAGACCCGCGCGTTGCGCAGCCAGATGCTGGCCGCGAAGCGGGGTGACGGGACCAGGTCGCCCCGCGCGAGCGGGGCGCCGAGCCCGGCGTAGCGTTGCTCGCCGAAGGCCATCGCTACTCGTCCAGGCTCCTGCCCGTGAGGGTCAGGAAGACGTCCTCGAGCGTCGCTCCACGGACCAAGGCGGAGTCGGTGGGGAACCGGTCCTCGTCGAGGACCCGAAGCACTTCCTCGGCGTCGTCGGCGTAGAGCATCAGCACGTCTTCGGTCAGCTCGTGCCCGTCGAGCCGGCCGTCGAGTGAGGCGACCAGCGACTCCGGGTCGCATCCCTCAGCGAGCCGCAGCTCGAGGACCTGGCGCCCTACGTGCTCGCCAACCAGGGCGCCGGGTTCTCCCTCGGTGACGATTCGCCCGTGATCCATGATCAGCAGACGATCGCAGAGCCGCGCCGCCTCCTCCATGTAGTGGGTGGTCAAGAGCAGCGTCACGCCGCGGGCCCGCAACCTCTCGAGAGCGCGCCACACGGCAAGCCGCGCCTGCGGGTCGAGCCCGGTGGTCGGCTCGTCGAGGACGACCAGATCGGGCTCGTTGACGAGCGCCCGGGCGACGAGCAGGCGGCGCTTCATCCCTCCGGAGAGCGACCAGATGCTCTCGTTCGCGCGGTCGCTCAGGAGCGTGAACTCGAGCAGGTCATCGACCTGGCGCGCCACGCTCTCCGGACCGAAGCCGAAGTAGCGGGCATGGACGATCAGGTTCTCGCGCACCGTCAGCTCGCCATCGAGGTTCGTCTCCTGGGGCACGACCCCGAGCCGCGACTTGATTCGCCGGCGGTCTCGCGTTGCGTCGAGGCCGAGCACCCGCAGCTCGCCGCCGCCGAGCGCGGCCAGCCCGTAGATCATCTTCATGGTGGTCGACTTGCCGGCGCCGTTCGGCCCCAGGAAGCCGAAACAGACCCCGGCCGGCACGTCGAAGTCGACCGCCTTAACCGCCTCCCGCTCGCCGTAGCTCTTGCTGAGCGCCCGCGCGGTCACCGCGGGCTCCGTTTGCCGCCGATCGCTCACGACGTCAAGTAGATGAAGGCGATCAGGTTGTTCACCATATGCATCGCCATCGTCGGGTAGATCGAACCCGTCTCCTCATAGACCCAGCAGAGCGCAAAACCGAGGAAGGCGAGCTGGGGCACCACTCCGAGGCTACCCGCGCCCGTGTAGTGGAAGAGGCCGAAGATCGCCGCGCCGATCAGGGCCGCCGGCACGAAGGTCAGCCGTTTCCGAAGCCCGCCGAAGATGAAGCCTCGAAAGAAGATCTCCTCCGAGATCGGAGCGGCGACGACGATCAGGAGCCCGGCGGCCACCGTGCCGAGGCCGCCGTGGCCGAAGCCGAGGTCCCTCGTGATGTCCTCTTGGTGGGGGTGGAGGAGGCTCGAGTAGACGGCGGCGGCCACCACGTAGGCGACGTAGGCGGTCGCCGCAGCGACGATCGGGCCGAAGGTGGGGCCGAGGCCGAACGGCGCGCGGACCGGACGGCGAAGGCCGATCGCCGACGGCGGCGCGATCCCGCGGCCCTTCTCGGAGGTCATCGCGAAGGCAACGCCCACGAGGGTGAGGGCGAGCATCGCCTGGCTGGCGAGCCTCGCCGCCAGCGAGTCGAGCCCCGGGTCGAAGATCGACACGATGCCGACCTCGACCACGGTGATCCCCAGCAGGGCCAGGATTCCGAGCGCCACGCGCCCCGGGCCCCAGGTTCGCGACGGATCGCCTGTCCCCGGACCCCCCAAGCCGGGAGCCGGCGGGGGCGCAGACGGGGCGGCCGGAGGTGGCAGGGGCGCCCCTGAGGGAGCGGGTGGGGGAGGGGGCACCGTGGGAGGCGGCAGGCCTGGGCCCGGCGCCGGAGGCGGAGGGGCCGAAGCGTCGGGGGCCGGCGGCGGAAGCGACTCCGGGGGGGCGGGCGGGGGCACCGAGGATGGCGGCGGCGGCGACCCGGGCGGCGACGCCTCTTCCCTCGAGCCGCCTCTTCTCTTCGCGAGCACGATCGTATGGGCGAGCCGGTCACCCAGCCGCTGGTGGCGAGGCGAGGTCGGAATCATGATCAGCCCCGCGATCACGTCGACCACGAGGAGCAGATTCCGTACCACGGCGCGGTTCCAGGTCAGGCCGCCACCGTCTGCGGGCGCGACCTCGAGGCCGATCGCGAGCTTTCCGACCGTCCTTCCCCACAACCACTCGCCCACCACCAGGTAGTTGAACCAGACGGTCAGCAGGATCAGGGTGATCACGCCGAGGGTGGAGGTCTCGTGGGGAGTCGGGTCGTTGGAGACCGCGCCCGGGACGATGATCGTGACCGCGAGCTGGAGCAGGACCCAGGCGATCAGCAGGTCGATCAGGATCGCCGCGAGCCGCGGAAGGAATGCCGCGTAGCGCGGCTCGCCCGGGTTGGCGGGGGAGTCATTCATCCGCGAGATGGTGGCGGATGCAGGCAAGTGAATCGATCTCGGCGCCGCCCCCGCGGTCGATCGTCAGCGAGCGGATGCCCGCCGCGCGAGCGCCGGCGGAGTCCTCGGCCGGCGTGTCGCCGACGTGGAGTGCCTCGCGCGCCGAGCAGCCGCCGACTCGAAGCGCCGCCTCGAAGATCGCCGGGTCGGGCTTCCTGGCGCCGACGCCCGCAGAGGTGACGACGCCGTCCAGAGCGGCGCCCAGGCCGCAGCGCGAGAGCACCTCTCCAAGCGACACGTCCCAGTTCGACACGCAGACGAGCCGGAGCCCCATCCGACGGAGCTCGGCCAGCGCCGGACCCGCGTCGTCGAAGGCGCGGAAGCGGATCGTCGACATCATCATCTCGACCCCCACCTCGCGTCCGAGCTGGCGCGAGAGAACGCCCGCGCAGCGGGCGCGCAGGCGGGCAAGCGAGCCGGCGTCGCGTCCCTCGTGACTGTGAATGCGGTAGTAGGCCATCTCGGCGCGGACGGCGGCGATCAGGCGCTCGTCGGGCTCGACGTCGAGCGCTTCGGCCAGATGCGGCCAGGGCGGCTCGAGCTCGAGCAGCGTCCCGAGCGCGTCGAGCAGCACGGCACGGACGGGGGAAAGCCGGTTCATGGGAGCATTCTCACGGAGGAACCTGCCCGCGCATGGGCGAACCCCTAACCCGGTGGACAAGAGCTTCTGGCAGCAGAACGGTGATCTGATCTCCGCCCTGGTCACGATGGCGGTTGCCTTCGCGATCGCATTCGCGGTCGACCGGCTTGTGATCGCCCGGGGCGGGAGGGTCGCCGGCCGGGTCACCGATGTCCGCGTCTCGCGGGCCGCTCAGACCCGCCTGCGGCTGGTCCGCCGCCTCGTCTTCGTCGCCATCCTGCTGATCGGCGCCGCGCTCGCGCTCAGCAACTTCGCCAAGATCCAGCGGCTCGCGACCGGGCTCCTCGCGTCGAGCGCCGTGCTCGGGTTGGTGATCGGCTTCGCTGCCCGGCAGACGATCGCGAACATGGTGGCCGGCATCCTGATCGCGATCACGCAGCCGATCCGAATCGGCGACACGGTGACGATCGAGGCCGAGACCGGGCGGGTCGACGACATCACGCTCTCCTATACGTACATCGACGCCGGCGACGGCCGCCTGGTCGTGGTCCCGAACGACAAGGTCACGTCGGGGGTCCTGTTCAATCACTCGACCGGCGATCGCACGGCGCCGGCCACCGTGTCGGTATGGGTGCCTCCGGCCGCCGACCTCGAGCACGCCCGGCGCGTCCTGAAGCCGGCGGGCGCCGCCGAGGTGCAGATCGCGGAGCTGACCCCGGAGGGAGTCCGAATAGAGATCAAGGGCCCGCGCGACCACGAGCGCACCCAGGTCGGCGACGAGGAGGCGGTTCTGCGCGAGAGCGCCCAAGAGGCCCTGCGCGCCGCGGGGCTCCTGGAAGGCGGATCGGGCGGGTAGCCGCCTCCGGCCAGCTACCCTTCCCGGGCACCTCGAAATGACTCAGCGAGCACGCAGACGCAATCGCCGCTCGCGGGGGTCCGCACGTCGGAAGGTCCTGGTGGCCTTCGGGATCGTCTTCGCCGCGCTGGCGGTTGCGATCGGCGGCGTAGGGGCCTACGCGGTGAGCATCTGGGACAAGACCCCGGCGCTCGGCACCTTGAAGCCGATCGAGGAGAGCGCGACCTCGGTCCTGTTCGCGGCCGACGGCAGCCGCCTCGGCTACATCCAGTCGGACACCATCCGCCACCCGGTGGACCGCAAGAAGATCCCGGCGATCCTCCAGCACGCGACCGTGGCGATCGAGGACAGGAACTTCTACACGCACGGCGGGGTCGACTACACCTCGATCGTCAGGGCCGCGGTGGCCGACCTGAAGGCCGGTTCGGCGGTGCAGGGAGGGTCGACCATCACCCAGCAGCTGGTTCGAAACCTCTACATCGCACACCCGCAGGAGGACATCGACCGCAAGATCGAGGAAGCCAAGCTGGCGACCGAGTACGAGCAGAAGTACACCAAGAACCAGATCCTGACCAAGTACCTCAACACGGCCTCGTACGGCACCACCGACGGGCGCACCGCGGTCGGCGTTCAGGCCGCCGCGGAGACCTACTTCAACAAGGGCGTCAGCCACCTCGACCTCGCGGAGGCGGCGATGATCGCCGGCCTGCCGCAGGCCCCCTCCGAGTACAACCCGTTCCTCAACCCGAGGGCCGCGCTTCAGCGGCGAAACGAGGTCCTGCTCGCGATGGAGCAGCAGGGCTACATCTCGGCGTCCGACTACGACCAAGCTTCCCAGGCCCCGCTCGGCCTTCAGCGGGGCCACAAGTACGACACGGTCCGCGAGCCCTACTTCTTCGACTACGTCCAGCAGCAGCTGATCGACAAGTACGGGGTCAACACGGTCCGAAACGGCGGGCTCAGGGTCTACACGACGATCAACCCGAGCCTCCAGGCCGACGCCCAGCGGGCGGTCGACTCGTGCGCGGTCTGCTATTCCGGCGGGGGTCCGCAGTCGGCGCTCGCCTCGATCGACCCGACCAACGGCCACATCCTCGCGATGGCCTCCTCACAGCCCTACTCGCCGACCTCGCAGTTCAACTTCGCCGCCGACGCCCATCGCCAGCCGGGGTCATCGTTCAAGCCATACGTCCTGGCGACCGCGATCCGCCAGGGGATGGACCCGGAAACCACCTACTACTCCGGGGCCAGCCCGACGACGCTGAGGCTCCCCGACGGGACCACCTGGACGGTCAACAACTCCGAGCGAGCCGGGGCCGGCACGCTCAACGTCCGCGAGGCGACGATCGAGTCGGTCAACGTCGTCTTCGCGCAGCTCGACCTCGACGTCGGCCCGGAGAACGTTCGAAAGACGGCCTATGAGATGGGGATCACGACCCACCTCGACGGCATCCCGGCCGAGGGGATCGGCGGCCTTCGCCTCGGGGTGACCCCGCTCGAGCAGGCCGACGGATACGCGACGCTCGCCGACGGCGGGGTCCACCACACGGCGACCGCGATCGCCAAGGTGGTGTTCCCGAACGGCGACACCGATACGCCCGGGGAGGCGAGCACCTCGAGGGTGTTCTCCGACGGGATCGCCTCCGCGGTGACGAACATCCTGAAGGGCGTGATCACGCAAGGAACCGGCTCGCCGTATACCGACTTCGGTTGCCCCGCCGCCGGCAAGACCGGAACGACCGAGGGTGAGTCGGACGCCTGGTTCGTCGGCTACACGCCGCGAATCTCCACCGCCGTCTGGGTCGGACACCCCGATTCGCGTGCCTCGACCGGGTTCGGCGGGCCGACCGCGGGGCCGATCTGGCGCTCCTACATGGAGGCCGCTCACGGAAGCTATTGCGGCGACTTCCCCTCGCCCCAGAACCCGGTCCAGTACTCGAGCTCGTGGAGCGGCTCGCACACCGTCTCCTCGCCGGGCTCTTCGAGCTCGTCGAGTGGCAGAGGCTCGGGCACCGCCCCGCCGGCCCCCTCGACCGGTACGGGCTCGACGACCGGCAAGTACCCGCCCGCCTATTACGCGCCCGGAGCCGGCCAGGGCCCCTCGCCGACGCCTCCGGCGAACGGTGGGGGAGGCGGCAATGGCGGCAGCGGCGGCAGTCCCTGAGGTCGGGGGCGCTCGCTGAGCGCCACCAGCCGGCGAGCCGCGGGCGTGCTCGCCCTCGTCGTTCTCGGCTTCGCCGCGATCGCTCTCGCCGCCCCCGGATCGCAGCTCATCGCGGGCGCCGAAGCGGCTTCGCCTCGGTGGCTTCGAGGGGTGTTCGGGGACGGCCTCGGCCTCGGCGGGGGCGCTTACTCCGCGGTCCTGTGGGTGGCCTTCCTCGCCTACCTCGGGGTGGTCGGGTTCGCGATCGAGCTCGGCGCCCGGACGCTCAAGTGGGCGATCGGCGTGGGCCTTGCCCTCTTCGCCCTCGCACCGCCGCTGCTCTCGCTTGACGTGTTCAGCTACATCTCCTACGCGCGCCTCGGCGCGGTCCACGGGCTCAACCCCTACGACTTCTCGCCCGCCGCGATACCCCACGACCTCGCGGCCTCCCGGGTCGAGGACTACCGGTACGCCACCAGCGTCTACGGGCCTCTCTTCACGCTCCTCACCTACCCGCTCGGCCTGCTCGGGGTGCCGGCGGCGCTGTGGAGCCTGAAGGCGCTCGCGGCCTTGTCGACGGCGGCGGTGAGCGCGGCCGTGGCTCGTCTCGCCGCGCTCCGCGGCATCGCCCCGTGGCGCGCCGCGGCCCTCGTGGCGCTCAACCCCGTGGTTCTGGTGCAGGTCGTCGGAGGCGCCCACAACGACGCGCTGATGATGGCGGCGGTGGTCGCAGGGACGGCGATGGTGCTGTGGGGCGCCCAGGCCGGGGGCGGGGCGACGCTTGTCGCCGCGACCGCGGTCAAGGCCGCGGGCGGCCTGACGCTCCCCTTTGCCCTGCTCGGCGCGCGCGGGCGGCGTGAGCGCGTTCGCTTCGCGGTTGGGGTCGCCGCCGCGGCCGCGGTGATCGTCCTCATCGCCCTGGCGGCGTTCGGTACCTCGGGGCTCGACGGGTTCTCCGTCCTGTCCGGCAGCCAGCAACGGGTCAGCTACCACAGCGTTCCCGCCACCGCGGCGAGGACCACCGGGATCGAGCTCGAAACGGTCCGGGCCGGCGCGCTTCTCGCCTACGGGGCGCTCGCCGCCTGGCTCTTGGTCTGGACCGCGCGGGGGGGCGACTGGATCCGCGCCGCCGCGTGGGCGTCGCTCGGCCTCCTCCTCGCGACCGCCTACGTGACCCCGTGGTACCTGCTCTGGGCGCTCCCGCTGGTCGCCCTGGCCCGTGACCGTACCCTCGTCCTCCTGACGCTCGCGTTGTCGGCCTACCAGCTCACGGTGGGGGTCCCGGGGTAAGGGTGGGGCGTACGGCTCATGGTGGAGACGCCGGCCAATGTCTGCGGGGTGATCGTGCGCGTCGTGCCGGCGGCAACGGGCTGGCTAGGGCCGGGTTCGCGGAGATATTTCAAATTCGAGAGGGGTGGGTCGAATTGTCAATGGCATACATCGATGATTCGACCCACCCCCCGGTTTGAGGCTTTTCACCGTGCGCAACCCCCTACCCAGCCTCGACCCGGCGGCAACGGCCACCCGGCCCGCTTGGCCAAGCGCCGCCCCGGGGTGGGCGTCGGGTTCAATACGTGTCATGGCCGGCATCGGGGAGTTCGAGCTGATCGCACGTCTGGTCGACGGCGTGGAGGCCGCGCGGGATGGGCGCTCGTCGAGCTGGCGCGCGCCAGTCGCGGTGGCGAGCGGGGACGATGCCGCGGTCACCGTTCCCGTCGGGGCGACGGCCACCTCGGTCGACGCGTTGGTGGAAGGCGTCCACTTCCGCCGCGATGTGGCGTCGCTCGAGTCGATCGGGCGCAAGGCTCTCGCGGCTGCCCTCTCCGACCTCGCCGCGATGGGGGCCGCGCCGGGCGAGGCGTACGTGCTGCTGGGCCTCCCCGACGACCTCGACGAGGCCGGCTGCGCTGAGCTCGCATCCGGGCTCGGCGATATTGCGGCGCGTCACACGGTCGCCGTGCTCGGCGGGGACGTGACCCGCTGTCCGGTGCTGTTCCTCGGGATCACGGTCGTCGGGCACGCCTCGGCGGCCGAGCGGCTCGTGCTGCGCTCGGGGGCGCACCCGGGCGACCTTGTGGCGGTCACCGGGGAGCTGGGGGGCGCCGCCGCCGGGCTCGCCCTGATGGAGCGCCCCGAGCTCGCCGACCGCCTTCCCGGCGATCTCGCTGAGACGCTTCGCAGCCGACAGCTCGAGCCCGAGCCCCGCCTCGAAGCCGGGCGGGCGCTGGCCAGCGCGGGGGCGAGCGCGATGATCGACCTGAGCGACGGCCTCGGAGGCGACGCGCGCCACCTCGCGATCGCGAGCCGGGCGCGAGTCGAGGTCGAACTGTCGCTCCTTCCCGTCCAGGAAGGCGTCGGCGCGATCGCCGCGGCGATCGGGATCGACGCCCACGAGCTCGCCACGGCACGCGGCGAGGACTACGAGCTGCTCGCCACGCTGCCGCCCGAACGGCTCGGCGAGGCGAGCGAGGCGGTGGCCAGCACCGGGACAACGCTGACTTCGATCGGGTCCGTCCGCGATGGCGACGGGCTCGTGCTTCGTGACCCGGACGGAGCGGCCCGCGACCCATCGGGCTTCGACCAGCTCCGGAACTGATCCTCCAGCGCCTCCGCCCGGCACCGGCGGTTGCCTACTCCTGGGCCTACCCCGCCGCCCGGCGCAGCTCGGCTCCCTCGGCCAGCTCCGCGAGCATCGCCTGGCGGCTGACGTTGATCATCCGCAGCTTGAACAGGATCTCGCGAGCTACGGCTTGCGCGTCGACCTGGTAGGCCTGCCGTGCGATCTGTTCCTTGAGCCGAGTCACTGTCTCGTTCCGGGAGGCCGACGGATGATCCGGGCGGTCCCCCGCTAGTTGCTTCATCTTCCTCTCCCCAGATCGTCAGCACCGCGTATGGGCGCGATAGGAGATGCGTCCAGAGGGTTGGAAGCTCCCGCATCCTGGTCGTGGATCAGGGATGGCGGCCGTGGTTCGGGAGGGATGGGCGAAGCGCCCTGGCGGCGGCGCGCCGCCGTCGATGCGCGACGTCGCGCGGCCAGTGCGATGGCGCCGATCAGCGACCCGACCAAGGCGCACAGCGCGACCATCGAGACGAATCCGATCTGGCCGTCGGCGACCATCAACAGGAGCTGCCAGGGGGCAGCGGATCCCATGCCGAGCCGTCCGGCCAGGGAGGCCAGGGCGGCCGCCAACGGGGCGAGTGACAGCGCGGCGCCCGCCGCGACGGCGGGCCAGGGGAGGGGGCGATCTCGCGCGTCCAAGAGCCACACGTGCGCGGCCGGCACGAGGATCAGGGCTGCGAAGGGGTTCGCGAGCCACGCCACCAGGACCGCCAGGGCCGAGACCGCGCCGAGGCCCGGGCCCGCCGCGTCCTCCCTCAACCCGGCCGGGACCCGCCAGCCGCGAAGCGTCCGGTAACCGGCCGCGGCGCCTGCGGCGAGCAGTGCCATGACCACGACCTCTCCCGGCCCGATGGAGAAGCCCGCCGGGTCGAAGGGGAAGGTCGGCCGGGTCACGATCCCGACCAGGGCGAGGAGGTAGAGCAGAACGAGAGCCGCGGCGAGAGGCAACCCGCGGGAGGCCGACCATCCGAGCGCCCAGCCGACCTGTCCGGGGTGCCTGACGGCGCGGCGCAGCCCGACGGTCGAGGCGATCGCGGCCGGCAGCCACAGGGTCAGCGCGAGCAACGCCAGGGCCCATCCCGGAACCAGGCTGCCGGACAGGTCCACGTAGGCATCCGGGCCATGCCCGGGGGGTTGCGCCGCGGCGTCGAGGGTGGCCGTCAAGAGAAGCGCCGCGCGACCGAAATCGCCGAGGGTGGCCGGGGAGAGCCCCGACACCTGATCCTCGGACACCGGCAGCGGGCGCTCCCCGGCCGACGACAGCCCGATCGCGTTGATGCCGCGCTGGATCAGCACCGCCTGGTCGCCCAGCCCGCTGGGAAAAGCCAGCCTGGCGAGCTCGCCTAAGGGGCCGCCCGTCGCGGGCTTCACCCCGGCCTGGTCGGCGAGGACGCGCTGCGCGGTTCGGACCAGGCCGGCGGAGGCGCTCTGCGGGCCGTCCGACGTGTCGAGGAGCGCCGGCGGCGAGCGCTTTGCGGACCCCGGCTGCCAGAGGACGATCACGCCGTCGATCAGCTCGCGCTCGGGATAGTGGGCGGCAAACTCGCGCGCGCCCAGGGCCCCGTCGCCGGAGCCGTCGGTCGAGACGAAGACGAGCGTCTTGGTGCGCCGCGAGGTCTGCATCTCGTTCAGCAGCTCGAGCATCGTCGCCGTGGCCGCGGCGCTCGACGCGGCGCCTGGACCCGCCGCGGAGTCGCGCGAAGCCAGCACGACGACGCGTCGCTGGGACTGGCCGGGAAGCGTCAGGATCAGGTTGCGCTGCTCGACATCCTTGCCGTCGAAGCTGCCGGTGAATCGCTGCTCTGCCACCTGGCCGTCCCGCACCGCCTCGAAGCGCCTCTGGACCAACCCGGCGATCGCCGCATCGCCCTCGCTCCCAGGAGTGCGATCGGGAGCCTGCTCGGCGATCCGGGTGGCCAGCCGGGCGGCGCCGGTCTGGTTGAACTCGGTCGGGGCGACGACGGGGGGGACGGGCGCCGGCGGCACCTGAAGGGCGAACAGGACCACGACGACGCTGACCACCAGAGGGAGGAAGGCGGCTCGGTAGAGGCGAAAGTCGATCACGTCAGGAGGCGCAAACTACCCTGTGCGCACGGCTCACCGTGCATTCCGGAGCGAACACCGCGTCGGCGCGCATCCTGCTCGTGGAGGACGAGCAGTCGGTTCAAACCCTGCTCATCTATCCGCTGCTCAAGGAGGGATACGACGTCGTCGCGGTTCAGGACGGCCGCGAGGCGCTCGACCGGTTCGCCGACCAGCGGTTCGACCTGGTAATCCTCGACATCATGCTCCCGACCCTCGACGGGATCGAGGTCTGTCGCCGGATCAGGAGCCGCAGCCAGGTGCCGATCATCATGCTGACGGCCAAGGACGACGAGATCGACAAGGTGCTCGGCCTCGAGATGGGAGCCGACGACTACATCACCAAGCCATTCTCGGTCCGCGAGTTCCGCAGCCGGGTGAGGGCGGCCCTCCGCCGGGCCGAGATGCTCAGGGGCCGCCCGGGGGGCGAGGAGCCGATCGTCACGGGCGACCTGCGGGTCGACTTCGACCGCCGGGCGGTGACCGCACGCGGCTCCGATCCGCAGCTCACCTACGTCGAGTTCGAGATCCTCGCGGCCCTGGTTCGCTCGCCGGGCCGCGTTCACACCCGCGAGATGCTGCTCGAGCAGGTCTGGGGGGACTCCGTGTACCGCGACTCCCGCACCGTGGACGTCCACATCCGACACCTGCGAGAGAAGCTCGAGCGGGACCCGAGCTCGCCCGAGTATCTGCTCACGGTGCGTGGGGTCGGCTATCGCTTCCGCGACAAGGACGAATGACCATCGGCGCCGCTGACCGCACCTTGACCCCGCGACACCACTGACCATGCGAAGCGTCCGCAATCGGCTGGCCGCCCTCTTCTTCGTGATCACCGCGGCCGCGATCGGGTTCATCTACCTCTACGTGGTGCCGCAGCTGAGCTCGCGCCTCACCGCTCAAAAGCTCGAGCGTCTGGAGCGGGCGGGAGGCGCCGAGAGCGAGCCGCTGGCGCTCGCCCTCAAGCATCGGGCGACCCAAGCCCGCCTGCGCCACGTGGTGCGCAGGGTCTCCGAGGCAACGGACGCGCGCGTCACGCTGCTCGAGCTGCGTACATCGCCTGGTGAGCCGGCGCGACGAATCGTGGTCGCCGACTCGGCCGCCGGCTCGGGGGCCGGACCGTTCGGCTCGTCGGTCGCCAACGACGCCGCCACGACCGGCCGGCCCTCATCGGGCGTCGAGGACGTCGCCGGGACCAGGGTCGGCGAGGCCGCGCTGCCGCTTGGCGGAGGAGGCCGCCCCTGGGTCGCCGTTCTGTCGGCTTCCCTCGCCGACGTCGACGAAACCGTGGCCCTGATCCGGCGCCAGATCCTGATCGCCGGGGGCGTGGCGCTGCTGGCAGCTCTGGCAGCGGGATGGATCGCGGCCAGGGCGCACGCGAAGCGATTGGCGCGCCTCGAGGCGGCGGCCGAACGCGTCGCCGAGGGAGACTTCTCGGCGCCGATCCCCGATGAGGGGAGCGATGAGGTCGGACAGCTCGCGGCGACCCTGAACGAGATGCAGCGGCGGCTCGGCCAGCTCGACAGCGCCCGGCGGGAGTTCATCGCCAACGCCTCGCACGAGCTCCGCACCCCGATCTTCTCCCTGGGCGGCTTCGTCGAGCTGCTCGACGAGGACGAGCCCGATCCCGCCGCCCGCGAGGAGTTCGTGCGGACCATGCGCGAGCAGATCGCCCGGCTCACCAAGCTGACCGCCGACCTGCTCGACCTCTCGAAGCTCGATGCGGGGGCGCTGGAGCTCGAAGCGACGCCGGTCGATCTGAACGAGATCGCAAGCCGGGTCGCGAGCGAGTTCTGGCCGGCGTCCGAGCGGCGCGGATCGCCGATCGAGATCCAGGACTCGGGCCGCGCCGAGGCGCTGGCCGACGCCGACCGGGTTGCCCAGATCATGCGTATCCTGCTTGACAACGCGCTCACCCATACGCCGGAAGGAACCTCGATCTCGATCACAGCTCAGCGGCAGGACGGGACCGCGAGCCTGGTTGTGAAGGACGACGGCCCGGGGGTCGATCCCCATGAGCTCGAGCGCGTCTTCGATCGCTTCTACACGGGCGATCGGGTCAACGGGACCGGGCTCGGGCTGGCGATCGCCCATGAGCTCAGCGTCCGCATGGGCGGCGAGCTCGACCTCTCGTCTCACAACGGGATGACGGAGTTCACCCTGCGATTGCCCGCCCCGACCGGCCAGAAGGCGATGGCTTGAGGCGTTCTCGCAGGCCGCTTGCCATCCTGGCGCTCGCCGGGGCGCTGACGCTGGCGGCGGTCGGCTGCGCGGGGCTAGATGACGCGGGCTCCGTGACCACCGTTGCGGCGCCGGACTCGTCCTCCAAGGCGGTGGTCCTGTCCTCGCACGGCGGGTCGTTCGACCCCGAGGCCGTCTACAGCGAGGCGGCGCCCGGGGTGGTCACGATCCGCTCGATCTTCTCGGGCTCAAGCGGCAGCAATATCCTGGGCGGAGGGACCCAGGTCGCGCAGGGGTCCGGCTTCGTGATCTCGAATGGAGGCGAGATCGCGACAAACGCCCACGTGGTCACCGACGCCGAGGGCGGCGGCGGCCCGATCCACGAGGCCAAGTCCGTCTACGTGCAGTTCGCGGATCGCAACCAGGTCGCGGCCGAGATCGCGGGCTTCGACCCGAACGCCGACGTCGCTCTGCTCAAGGTCGACCCGAGCGGCCTCGACCTGCACCCGCTCCAGCTGGCGACCAACGAGGAGGTCCAGGTCGGACAGCCGGTGGCCGCGATCGGGAGCCCATTCGGCGAGGACAGCTCGCTTTCGGTCGGCATCGTGTCGGCCACGGACCGCTCGATCGACTCGCTGACCAAGTTCCACATCGAGGGCGCGATCCAGACCGACGCCTCGATCAACCCCGGAAACTCGGGCGGCCCGCTGCTCGACGCCGACGGCAACGTGATCGGGATCAACCAGCAGATATTGACCAGCTCGGGGGCCGCGGGCGGCGGCAACGAAGGGGTTGGGTTCGCTGTCCCGATCGGCCTCGTGGCCCACTCGCTGGACCAGCTTCGAAGCCACGGCTCGGCGAGCTACGCCTACATCGGGGTCTCCACCGAGGCGCTCTACCCGCAGCTCGCCGAGCGGCTTGGGATCCCGTCTCCGACCGGCGCGCTGATCGCGCGGGTGATCCCGGGTGGCCCCGCCGACGACGCGGGACTTCAGGGCTCTGACCAGAAGATCAACTTCCAGGATCAGCCGCTCTCGGCGGGGGGCGACGTGATCATCGCGGTCGACGGGCACAAGGTGGTCGGCGAGACCGACCTCCCGAGGCTGATCTCGCGGTTCAGCCCCGGCGACACCGTGAGCCTCGAGATCATCCGCGACGGCCATAAGCAGTCGGTCGACGTGAAGCTCGGCGAGCGCCCGACGGCCGGCGGTTAGAGTCGCGCCGAGGTGGCTGACCCGGAGTCGCCCGGCGCGCTGGCGCTTGAGCTGGCGGTGGCACTGCGCGAGGAGGTCGCTCCCGAGCTGGGCGGCCATTCCGGCCGCGCCCATGCCGGCGCGGCCGAGGGAGGGGACATCACCTTCTCGATCGATGAGCGCGCGGAGGCCTTCCTGGAGCGGTTCCTCGCGGAGCGAGCGCCCGACGTCGCGTTCTACTCCGAGGATCGCGGCCTCGTCTCGCCCGCCGGCGAGGCCGAATGGGTGCTCGTGGTCGACCCGATCGACGGAACCAGGCCGGCGATGGCGGGCCTCGAGGCGGCCTGCGTGTCGGTGGCCGTCGCGCCGCTCGCGCCGGCCGGGCCGCCGGCCTCGGCGCCCCGGGGCCCGACGATGGGAGACGTGCGGGCCGGCTGCGTGATCGAGATCAAGTCCGGGCGGCGCTTCGTCGCCGAGCGAGGCGGCGGGCTCGAGCCGGCGCCGGCCCTCTCGAGCGCCACGGACGTCTCGAGGATGTTCTGGGCCTACGGGCTACGGGGCCGGCCCATGCGGGCGATGGCCGAGGTGATCGGCAACCTGATCGACCTCTCCTCGGTCGGCGGCGGGACGTTCGACCTCGGCTCGGCGTGCTTCGACATGACTCGGATCGCGACCGGGCAGCTGGACGCCTACGTCGAGCCGGGGCCGCGGATCGTGGAGGAGGTCCCAGGGATGCGCGAGGAGTTCGAGCGGGTGGGTGGTGGCGCGCTGTTGAACAACTCTCCCTACGACGTCGCGGCGGCGGCCTTGATCCTGGAGGAGGCCGGCGCGGTGGTGACGGATGCCCGCGGCGAGCCCCTGACGGACCGGCCGATCCTCGGCTCGGGACCCGACTATCAGCTCTCGTGCGTGGCGGCCGCGACCCCCGGGCTGCACGAGGCGATCGTCACCCAGCTCGACGCGGGGATTAACCGGCTGCGCCAAAAAGTAGGCTGACGCGCATGCTCCAGGACGTTCCCCTCGGTTCCAGGTCGCTCGCGGACTACACCCACCTGGCGGGTCGCGGGCTCGTCGAGGAGATCCGCAAGCGCGCCGAGCCCCTGGCCGGCAAGCGGGTCCTGCATGTCAGCGCGACCGCGTTCGGCGGCGGGGTCTCGGAGATCCTCTACACGCTCGTCCCCCTGATGCGCGACGTGGGGCTGGACGTCCACTGGCGGGTGATCATGGGCCGGGAGGAGTTCTTCAACGTCACCAAGCTGATGCACAACTCGCTCCAGGGCGACCCGCAGGCGATCTCCGACCAGGACTGGGAGGTCTTCGAGGCGTACAACGCGATGAACGCGCAGGGCCTCGACGACGACTGGGACGTGATCATCGTCCACGACCCGCAGCCGGTGGGACTTCGGGCCAACGCCACCGACCGCTCGAAGGCCTGGGTGTGGCGCTGCCACATCGACCTCTCGACCCCGAACGAGGAGACCCTCGCGCGCCTCTTGCCGCTGATCCACGACTACGACGAGTCCGTGTACCACATGCAGACGTACGTGCCGAACGGGATGGACGGCAAGGTGCAGATCATTCCCCCGGCGATTGATCCCCTGTCGCCGAAGAACATGGCTCTCTCGCCTGAGGACGCCGCCTTCGTATGCCAGCAGTTCGGGATCGACGTCGAGCGCCCGTTGATCTGCCAGGTGTCGCGGTTCGACCCCTGGAAGGACCCCATGGGCGTGATCGACAGCTACCGGCTGGTCCGCGAGGAGGTCTCCGACGTGCAGCTCGCGCTGGTCGGCTCGATGGCCACCGACGACCCCGAGGGCTGGGAGTTCTTCCAGCGCACCTTCAGCTACGCCGACGGAGACCCGGACATCAAGATCCTCAACAACCTAAACAACGTCGGCGCGATCGAGGTAAACGCCTTCCAGTCGCAGGCCGACGTGATCATGCAGAAGTCGCTGCGGGAGGGGTTCGGGCTGACCGTGACGGAGGGGATGTGGAAGGTGCGGCCGGTGATCGCCGGCAACGTCGGGGGGATCCCGCTTCAGATCACCGATGAGGAGACGGGTTTCCTCGTCTCCTCGCCCCAGGAGGCCGCCGACCGAAGCCTGCGGGTCCTCAAGGATCCCGAGCTGGCCAAGCGGCTCGGAAGGGCCGCCAAGGAGCGGGCGCGCGAGATGTTCCTGACGCCGCGCCTGCTGCGCGACTGGCTCGATGTGTTTGGAGGCTTCGACCTTTGAGGGGTCCTGACGTCAAACGCCGTCGGCCTGCCGAGGACCCGATGTGAGCGCGGAGCGTCCCCTGGTCATCGTCTCCAACCGCGGTCCCGCGGAGTTCCATCGGGACGAGGACGGCGAACGGACCGTGAGAAGGGGAGGCGGAGGGTTGGTCACCGCGCTCAGCGGGCTGGTCGCACACCGCGGCGCGCTTTGGATTGCCTCGGCGATGACCGATGAGGACATCGAGGTGAGCCGCGAGGCGGGGGGCGAGCCCGTCACGCAGGAGCTCGACGGCATCAGCTACGACGTCCTGTTGGTCCAGAGCGATCCGGTTGCTTACGAGCGCTTCTACAACGTGATCGCCAATCCGATCCTGTGGTTTATCCAGCACTACCTCTGGGATCTCTCCAACGCCCCCGATATCCGCCAGGAGGAAGCGGATGCTTGGGACCACGGCTACGAGACCGTCAACGCCGACATAGCGGCAGCGGTGCTGGGGGCGATCGCGGACGATCCCGCGCCGCTGGTCATGCTCCACGACTACCACCTCTACACCTGCCCGGGGATGATCCGCGAGGCGCGACCCGAGGCCTTCCTTCACCACTTCGTCCACATTCCCTGGTCGCAGCCGGACAGCTGGCGGATCCTTCCGGGAAGGATGCGCGAGCGGATCTTCCGCGGTCTGCTCGCCAACGACATCATCGGGTTCCACACCCGCGCCTACTGCCGCAACTTCCTGCACTGCTGCCGTGAGCTGATGGAGATGGAGGTCGACTACGAGCGTGGGTCGATTCTGCACTCGGGGCGCGAGACCTGGGTCCGGGCATATCCGCTCGGGATCGACGCCGGGCGGCTCGAGCGAGCGGCCGCCTCTGCCGAGGTCGCCGACTACGAGGCCGAGCTGCTGCGCCGCCGGCGCGACTCCCTGATCATCAGGGTTGACCGGGCGGACCTCTCGAAGAACGTCCTGCGCGGGTTCACGGCCTTCGACACCTTCCTCCAGCAGCACCCGGAGTTCCGCGAGCGGGTGACCTTCATCGCTCACCTGCAGCCGTCGAGGACCGACGTGCCCGAGTACGCCGAGTACCTGGAGCGAATCGAGGCGCTGGTCGCGGTGGTCAACCATCGCCACGGGACCACCGACTGGATGCCGATCGACCTGCGGATCTACGAGAACTTTCCCGAGGCCGTGGCCCGCTACAAGCACTTCGACCTGTTGATCGTCAACTCGCTGTTCGACGGCATGAACCTGGTCGCCAAGGAGGCGCCCGCGGTCAACACCCGCGACGGGGTCGTGATGTTGTCCGAGAACACCGGCGCGCACGAGGAGCTCGGCGATTGCACCCTTTCGGTCAACCCGTTCGACATCCAGGAGCAGGCCGACACGATGCATCGGGCCCTGACCATGGACGCCGAGGAGCGGGCGCTGCGGGCCTCCCGCCTGCGGGAGATCGTCCGCGAGCGCGATCCCGGAGTGTGGATCGACGAGCAGCTCGCCGACATCCGCGCCAAGCGCGAGACCCATCTCGCGGGCTGAGCGCCGGCCCGGGCGTTCAGCCGATCACGACTGCCCGCCGCACCTTCGAGGAGCCGGCCTCATAGGGATAGCCGTCCTGCTTCGGCACCACCGCCCGGAACCGGTAGGTCCGCCGCCCGGTCGTGGCGTGGAACCTGTAACGAGCGCGGTAGACGCCCCTCGCTCCGGTGCGCCCGCTTCGCACGTCGATCCAGTGCCTGCCCGATGCGGCCTGCACCCTGACCCGACGGCCCGCGCTCGCGGGGCCGGGAAGCCCGACGCGAAAGCGCACCCGGGCGCCGTTGGCGATCGGTTGACGCGGGCGAAGGCGAAGGCGTGGCGACGCCGGAACCTCCAAATGGAGGTAGCGCTCCAAGGCCCGCCCGGCGTTCGGCCACCAGGCGACCCGGACCTCGCGGCTCGGACCTCGGGCGAGGAGCACGCGAAAGCGCCCATCGGGGTCCGTTGTCGGCTCCGCTGCGATTCGCTCCGGCGTGCCGGTGCGTCTGACCCGCGTCGCCACGCACACTCGAGCCCCCACCCCCAGCCCTCCCTCGTCGACGAGGCGGCCGGCGATGGTCGCCGCGCCGCCGTGGCGATGCAGCCGGGCGCGCAGGATCGCCGCACCCCCGACCGAGCTCCGGGGGCAGAGGTTGTCGACCCGGATCCGGCGCCGCTCGCAGGCGCGGTTGGACGCCGTGGTCAGCGAGTAGTCGGCGACGCAGACGCGAACTCGGTTCGGCCCCTGGCGGAAGGGGGGCGAGGCGGTGTCGGCGGCGAAGGCGGCGGCCGCGTGGCGGGGGCAGGGCACGAGCCGCACCGCGATCCGGTCGCGCAGGTGGCAGGCAAGCGTGCGCGAGCTGACTGGCTCGCCGTTGACCTGGAGGAGGAACCTGCGGACCCCGGCGCCGGGGTCGTCGGCGCTGGCCGTCATGGCTCTATGGCCGCGTCTGGTGCCCGGCGCGAGGAGGGCGCCACCGAGGCTCAGGTCGGGGCGTGCGCCGTCGCGAAGGACCAGCGCCAGCCGCTTGATCCGGATCCGGCTGGCGCGGGCCCGCCCGCAACGGGGTCGTCGCTCGCATCGAAGCCGCGCGCCGAGCACCCGCGCCGGCTTCCCGGCCCACCTGAACCGCTCGAGCGCTGGCCCCGGCTCTGCGAAGGGCCGCGCGGTTGATCGGGTTCCGACCAGGAGCTCGGGGAGCTCGCCGCCCCGTGACTGGCCTGCCGCCTTGACGCTGAGGCCCGTGATCGCGGTCGCCGCCGGGGCACGGATCTCCCACGCGCCCCAGGCTCCCGCTCTCGTGTGCCCAGTGCGCCGGCCGACCACCAGGCCCCTCCCTGCGACGCCGCAGGAGCTCGCCGACAGGTAGCGCCGCGAGGTGCGCTCGAAGGCTGCGTCGGCGTGAAAAGCGCCGAGATCGGGGTCGCACAGGGCGGCGCGGTAGGCGCCCGCGCGGGCCGGCGGGGCCGTCAGGAGCGCGAACGACGCCGCGGCGGCCCCGATCATCCCGACCAGCGCCACGAGTCTCGGCGGGCAGCGATCCGTCCGCGACCCTTGGGATGCGTGGCCGCTCAATGCTCGAACCCGAATTCGGACGGCTGGTCGGGGCGGGGGCCCGCTGACGACGACGGCGCCGAGGGTGACGGCGGCGGGCTCGGCGGCGGGGAGGGGACGGGCGCTGGCGCCGACGCGACCTGGGGCGGGGTCGCCGGGGGGCGGGTGGGGGGATCGGCGAGCGGCGCCTGCGCGACGCCGGACGCCCGCCGCGGACCGCGCCCAAGACGACGATCCGATCCCCGGTGGGGACCGGGCTCGGCCCGATCCCCACCGTACCGGCCGATCCTCGGCCGGGCCCGCTTCGCCCCGTGGCCGGCATGCCCGCGGGAAGGCTCGCGGCGCGCGGCCGGGGCCGGGGCCGGCACGGACTCGACCGAGGCCTGCGGCAAGCCGATGTCGGGGTCGAGCGGCGGTGGCTCGGGACGGCGGAGGAGGCCGGGCAGCCCCGTTGCGAGCGCGAGGCAGGCGATCGCCCCGGCCCCCAGCTTGGCGAGGTTCTCCCAGCGGATCCGTTGTCGCTTGGCCATCGACGGGTACAACCCTGGGAAGATTTCGCATGCCCCGCCCGGGCCGGCGACGAAGTCGCGGTTCGCGCGAGTACGACCTGCCGCCTCGGCGCGCCAAGGATGCACCCGTTGGCGCCGGCGACGAAGTCGCGGCTCGCACGCGTACCGCTTGGTTCGAGGGATGAACCACGTTGGCGCTAGCGACGAAGTCGCGGGTCGAGCGAGTACGACCTGCCGCCAGGCAACAGTGCCCAACCCGCCGGAGACGTAGCCGAAGGCGAGGCTTCCGGCGGAGTTGCGTTTGTGGGCTATAGTCGTCCGCCGCCTTTGGCAGCGACGACCAACAGGGAATACGAGCTCGTGCTGATGCTCGACCCGGAGACCCCCGAGGAGCGGCGCGAGAAGATCGCCTCCGAGGCTCGGGAGCGAATCGAGTCTCAGGGAAACCTCAAGCACGACACCACGTGGGGGATGCGAAAGCTCGCCTACGAGATCCGCCAGCGCACCGAGGCCGACTACCGACTGTTCAGGTTCGAGACGCAGGGCGAGCTCCTCGACGAGCTCGACCACAACCTCCGGATCGCCGAGGGCGTGCTGCGCTTCCGGATCTTCAAGGTCGAACCCGGCTCGCCGGCGATCGCCCCGCCCGCCCCGCTCGCGAGCGGGGCTCCGACCGCCCCCCGCGGCTCGCGGCGATCGCAGGGCGCGGACCGCGGGGACCCGGCGACCGCCGACCAGCCCGCCGAGGCACCCGAAGGCCCCGATGCCCCGGCCGAGGAGGCTCCAAAGGCTGCGGCCGAAGAGGAGCCCGTGGCGCCGGCGGCCGAAGCGGCGCCCGCGGATGACGCGCCCGACGGGGCACCGACGGATGACGCGCCGGAGGAGGCGCCCGCGGATGACGCGCCCGACGGGGCACCGACGGATGACGCGCCGGACGAGGCGCCCGCGGATGACGCGCCCGACGAGGCACCGACGGATGACGCGCCGGAGGCCTCCACCGAGCCCGGCGAGGGCGAAGCCGGCCCGCCCGCCACCCAGGACTAGGGCTCCCGGGCGCCGTTAACCCGCTCGTTGCGCCTTTCGCTACCCCTCCGGGGGGGCGGAAAGCGCCGCTTGCGTCCTTAGACTGAGGAACGAATAAACGAGTCGAGGAAGGTGCTGAGCGAATGGCCGCCACCAATCTGAACGTCGTAGTCGTGACGGGGAACCTGACCCGCGATCCGGAGCTCCGGAGCCTGCCGAGCGGGACCTCGGTCTGCAAGCTGCGGATCGCCGTCAACAGCCGCCGAAAGGATCAGGCGAGCGGAGACTGGGTCGACAAGCCCAACTACTTCGACGTCACGGTCTGGGGCGCACAGGGCGAGAACTGCGCGACCTATCTCTCCAAGGGCCGCCCGGTGGCAGTCGAGGGCCGCCTCGACTGGCGCGAGTGGGAGGCGCAGGACGGCTCGAAGCGCCAGAGCGTCGAGATCATCGCCAACTCGGTCCAATTCCTCGGCTCGCGCGACGAGCAGGGCGCCGGAAACGGTGCCGCCGCCCGCTCCGACGTGCCGGCCGACACCTCGGACTTCGAGAACGCCGAGCCGGCGAGCGTCGGCTCGGCGGGCGACGACATCCCGTTCTAGCCGCACCCCCGCCGACCGGTCGGGATCAAAGCTGGGTAGGGAAGAGCGGGGCGCCAGTGGCGTGCTTCGTCGCACGTCGGACCCTGCGGTCGGGATCGAAGCTGGGTAGGGCAGCCGAGCGCGTCGAGCCCCGGGGTTCGCCGCACCTCGGCGCCTCGCTGATCCACATTGTGTCCGGGGGCCGGATCGAACTTCGACCACTGCAGGTGCGCTGCGCGGTCCCCAGCCCACCCGGCCCGGCTCGCGGGCCCGGCGCGTGTGAGGGCTGCGTGGCTATCATGCGCTCTCGCGCCGCTCCCCGCGCGAGGCACGACGGGAGATCCCTGCGGGCCGAGCGCCAGGAATCATGGAGCGGTGGCGGACTTGCGAATGCGTTTAGACATGAGCGACAAGCGGGAGACGGGCTGATGGCCAGGCGCCAGCGAGGCCCCGTGTCCTCCCAAGGTGGCCCCGGCGGGGGCCGGAGGCGACCGCGCGGCGCCGACCGGTTCAGGCCGCGCAAGTACACCCGGATCAATGTCGAGCAGATCGACTACAAGGATCTCGGGACGCTGCGGCGGTTCATCTCGGACCGGGGGAAGGTCCGCTCCCGCCGGGTGACCGGCCTGTCGAGGCGTCACCAGAGGCAGCTCGCGGTCGCCGTCAAGCGGGCCCGCGAGATCGCGCTCCTCCCCTACGTCGGCGAGCGGTAAGCGGCGGGACCCCGATGGCCCAGGCGATCCTTCTCAAGGACGTCGAGTCGCTCGGCAGCGCCGGTGAGGCGATCGACGTCTCGCCCGGCTATCTGCGCAACTACCTGCTTCCCCGAAAGCTCGCCCAGCCGGCTACCGCGGGCGCCCTCGAGGAGGCCCGCCGTCGCCAGGAGGCGGCCGAACGTGCAGCGCGCGAGGCCGCCGAGCGGGCCGAGGAGACGACCGCCCTGCTTTCGAAGACGGTCCTGACGATCCAGCACCGGGCCGGCGAGGACGGAAAGCTCTACGGATCGGTGACCAACAAGGAGATCGCCGAGGCGATCGCCGAGGCGCGCGGCCTGAAGGTCGACCGCAAGAAGATCCGCCTCGACGATCCGATTCGCGAGGTCGGGACCTACATGGTCGAGATCGAGGTTGGCGACACCACGGCGAGGATCAAGACGATCGTCGCCGAGCAGAAGTAGCCGGCCCCCGGCCGAAGTCTTTCGCGCCAGTTTGCGGGAACCCGGCTGACGGGTCCCGCGCGCCTGTGATTTGCTCGGCGCCGGGCCCGGCACGGGGGCGAATCCGCCGCCGCTGGGCCTCTAATAGCAGGGAGCCGATGCGCTCCGCCCAGCCCCAAGAACGTCAGATGCCCACCGCCGAGACCCGCGTCCCGCCCCAGAACCTCGAGGCCGAGGCGTCGGTTCTGGGGGCGATGATGGTCTCCGAGGGCGCGATCGCCCCGGTGATCCTCGATTCCCGCCTCAGCGACGAGGATTTCTACCGCGAGCGCCACCGGATCGTCTTCCGCGCGATCACGGGCCTCTACGAGCAGGGCGAGCCGGTTGACGCGCTGACCGTTTCCGAGTACCTGGCCCATCACGGCGAGCTCGCCGAGGCGGGGGGCAAGGAGGGTGTGTCGGAGCTCGCGTCCACCGTCCCCGTCCCCGGCAATGCTCGTCACTACGCGCAGATCGTCAAGCAGAACGCGCTCCTTCGCCGCCTCCTCGCCACCTCGCAGCAGATCCAGAAGTCCGTCCACGACCGCGAGGGGGATGCGGGAGCGTTGGTGGAGCGCGCCGAGACCCTGCTGTTCAAGGTCGCTCACGAGGACACTGCCAAGGACTTCCGCCAGGTGTCCGAGGTCCTGGGCGATGAGATCGACCGCCTCGAAGCCCTGTCGTCCGGCGACCAGACCCTGACCGGGACCCCGTCGGGCTTTCGCGACCTCGACTCCAAGCTCGGCGGGTTTCAGCCCGGGAACCTGATCGTGATCGCCGCCCGGCCGTCGCTGGGCAAGTCGGCGCTGGTCTGCAACATCGCCGAGAGCGTCGCCTCCAAGCACTCAAAGCCCGTGGCCTTCTTCTCGCTCGAGATGTCCGAGGCCGAGCTGGCCCACCGGTTCATCGCCTGCCGGGCTCGGATCCCGGGCGACAAGCTGCGCAAGGGAAACGTCGCCGCGAGGGAGTGGCCGCGGGTCGTCCGGGCATGCAACGAGCTCGAGAAGGTGCCCCTGTGGCTCGACGACTCCTCCGACCTGAGCCTGCTCGAGCTGCGCGCCAAGGCCAGGCGCCTTGCCTCGACCGAGCAGGGGCTGGGGTTGGTGATAGTCGACTACCTCCAGCTCATGAGGGCCGAGGACCCGCGGGCCAATCGAGTCGAGCAGGTGAGCCAGTTCAGCCGGGGCCTGAAGATCCTGGCGCGCGAGCTGAAGGTGCCGGTGATCGGCATCTCCCAGCTCTCCCGCGCGCCCGAGCAGCGGCCCGGGGGGCGCCCGATGCTCTCCGATCTGCGCGAGTCGGGAGGCATCGAGCAGGACGCCGATGTCGTGATCTTCATCTACCGCGCTTCGAAGTACGACGACGAAGCCGATCCGAGCGAGGCCGATCTGATCGTCGCCAAGCACCGAAACGGCCCGACCGGCGACATCCCGGTGGTCTTCCTGGAGTCCTATCCGCGCTTCGTCGACCGCGCGAGCGGCGCCGACCGGCCGATGGAGCAGCCGGCCGGCGAGGGCGGCCCGATGATCGACCTCGCAGAGGAGGCGTGAGCTCCGCGCCCAGACCGATGCGGGTGGCCGGCGCCATCGACGCTCAACCCGCCTGCCCCCGCGGGGTCTGCGACGGCTCGGGTTGGATCCTCGGCCCCGAGGACGTGGCGCGTCCCTGCGAGTGCCGGGAGGGCCGCCTGGCCCGTCGGCGGGCCCGGGGCGTGGACTCGGTGATACCCCGCCGCTACCGGGACGTGAGCCTTGAGATCGCCCGAAACGACGGCGTCAACCCGATCGTGCTGAAGGTGATCGCCGACTTCCTGGAGGGCCTCGACTCACATCTCGACCAGGGCCGCGGCCTGTGGCTGACCGGAAACGTGGGGACCGGCAAGACCGCCCTCGCCATGCTGATCTCCAAGTCGGCCCTCGAGAAGGGGCGGACGGTCGCGATCTACTCCCTCCCGAAGCTCCTGGCTCGCGTGCGGGCCACCTACGAGAAGGACCTCGGCGGCGATTCCTACACCGAGTTCTTCGCCCGCCTGGTCTCGCTCGATCTCCTCCACATCGACGACCTCGGGGTCGAGAAGCGCTCCGACTGGGTCCTGGAGCAGCTCTATGCGATCGTCAACGAGCGCTACGAGATGGAGCGCTCGATGCTGGTCACCACGAACCTCGCCCAGGAGGCGCTCGAGGAGCAGATCGGGGAGCGCACCGTCTCGCGCCTGATCGAGATCTGCGGCCCGGCCCTGACCATCGACGGCGACGACCTGCGATACCCGCGAGCGCCGGAGTACTAGGGACGCCGGGCGGAGCCCGAGCCGCGCCCGCGCGACCCGCAGCCCGTGGCGGGCGCGACACGGGCCGGCGGGCGACGCCCGGCGGTGCCTCATAATCCACCAGCGCAGATGCCCGGAATAGCGATAGTCGGCGCCCAATGGGGCGACGAGGGGAAGGGAAAGCTCACCGACCTGCTCGCCGAGCGGGCGGACCTCGTGGTCCGTTTCCAGGGCGGCAACAACGCAGGCCACACGATCGTCCGCGGCGGCGAGGAGTTCAAGTTCCACCTGATCCCCTCGGGGATCCTCTATCCGGGCAAGACCTGCGTGGTCGGCAACGGCGTGGTGATCGACCCGGCGGTCCTGATCGGCGAGCTCGAGGGACTGAGGCGCCAGGGAATCGATCCCGGAGGCCTTCGAATCTCGGCCAACGCCCACCTGATCATGCCCTACCACGTGATGCTCGACACCGCCGGCGAGGCGAAGCTCGGAAAGCTCGAGATAGGGACCACGAAGCGGGGCATCGGCCCGTGCTACGCCGACAAGGCGGCCCGGCTGGGGATCCGCGTCCAAGACCTCCTCGACCCGAAGATCCTGCGCAAGAAGATCATGGCGGCGCTCGAGCCCAAGCAGCAGATGCTTCGCCCCTTCGTCAAGGACCCGAGGCTGGATCTCCACGCCATGACCGAGGAGTACCTGCGCTACGGGCATCGCCTCGAGCCGTTCATCGCCGACACCGCCCACCTGTGCTGGAAGGCGCTCGACGCGGGCCAGACCGTGATCTTCGAGGGCGCCCAGGGGACCATGCTCGACCTCGACCACGGCACCTATCCCTTCGTCACCTCGTCGAATCCGATCGCCGGCGCCGCCTGCGTCGGGGCCGGGGTGGGGCCCGCCGACATCAACGAGGTCTGGGGGGTCACCAAGGCCTACACGACGAGGGTCGGCGCCGGTCCCTTCCCGACCGAGCTCGACGACGAGATGGGTTCCCGAATCCGGGAGCGCGGCGCCGAGCGCGGCACGACCACCGGCCGCGATCGCCGCACCGGGTGGCTCGACCTGGTGGCGCTCCGCTACGCCGCGCGGCTCAACGGCCTCACGGCACTGGCGATCACGAAGCTCGACGTGCTGGCGGGGATCGATCCCCTCCGGGTCGCGGTGCGCTACCGCTCCAGCGAGGGAGCGCTCCTGGACGAGCTTCCCTACCACCAGTCGGTGCTGCACGCCGCCGAGGCCGAGTACGAGGAGCTGCCGGGCTTCGATGCCGATCTCGGCGATTGTCGAGACGAGGCCGAGCTTCCGCCGGAGGCGCGCAACTACCTCGAGTTCGTCGCCGCGCAGACCCGGGTGCCGGTCCGCCTGGTGGGGGTGGGCCCGGGACGCGAGCAGGTGATCTGGCTGGGAGAGGCCGAGCGCCACCTTCGGGCCGCATAGGCCCGGCCGGCCGTCACCACCCACACTAGACTCACGCGCCATGTTCGAGAAGGTGCTGGTCGCCAACCGCGGCGAGATCGCGATCCGCGTCATGCGGACCCTCGAGGAGATGGGCATCGCCTCGGTGGGCGTCTACTCCGAGGCCGACCGCTCCGCGCCCCACGTCGCGGAGGCCGACGAGGTCTTCCTGCTCGGCCCGGCGGTCCCGGCCGAGAGCTACCTGAACGTCGGGCGCCTGCTCGAGACGGCGGCGAAATCAGGTGCCGAGGCGATCCATCCCGGCTACGGTTTCCTGGCCGAGAACGCCGGGTTCGCGGCCGCCTGCGACGAGGCGGGCGTGGTGTTCATCGGCCCGCCAGCGAGCGCGATCGAGGCGATGGGGTCGAAGACCCGGGCGCGCGAGCTGATGGCCGCCGCCGGCGTGCCGATCGTCCCCGGGACCACCGCGCCCGTCGAGACCGTGGCCGATGCCAGGGTGGCCGCGGCGGAGATCGGCTATCCGGTCGCCTGCAAGGCCGCCGGAGGGGGCGGCGGCAAGGGGTTTCGGGTCGCGATGTCGGAGGGGGAGCTCGAGGACGCGTTCGAGGGCGCCGCGCGCGAGGGGGAGAAGTTCTTCTCGGATCCGACCGTCTACCTCGAGCGCTATCTGGAGGATCCCCGCCACGTCGAGGTCCAGGTGCTGGCCGACTCGCATGGCAACGTCATCCATCTCGGCGAGCGCGACTGCTCGATCCAGCGTCGCCACCAGAAGCTGATCGAGGAGGCGCCGGCGCCCCACGTCGACGAGGCGATGCGCGAGCGGATCGGCCGGATCGCCACCGATGCCGCCGCCGCGGTCGCCTACCGCTCCGCGGGGACCGTCGAGGGGCTCCAGGACGGCGAGGACTACTTCTTCCTCGAGATGAACACCCGGGTGCAGGTCGAGCATTGCGTCACCGAGATGGCCACCGGGATCGACATCGTCCGCGAGCAGGTCTCGATCGCCGCCGGAGAGGAGCTGTCCGTGAGCCAGGAGGACGTGAAGCTCCGGGGCCATGCGATCGAGTGCCGGATCAACGCGGAGGCCGCCCACAAGAACTTCGCCCCCGCGCCGGGCACGATCACCTCATACCGGGAGCCCGCCGGGCCCGGCGTCCGCGTCGACTCGGGGGTTCACGACGGATCCGAGGTGACTCCGCTGTACGACCCTATGGTCGCCAAGCTGATCGTCTGGGACACCGACCGCGAGCGCGCAACGGCGCGCATGCGCCGGGCCCTTGGCGAGTACGAGGTGGGCGGGCTGATCACCCTGATCCCCTTCCACCGGGCGATCCTGGCGACTGAGCAGTGGGCGCGGGCAGAGACCTGTCGAGACCTGGTGGGCGACAAGGGATGGCTTCGCTCGCTCGCGCCGGTCGACCCCGCCGCGCCGACCTCCGGCGAGGAGCAGGAGCCCGAGGTCCGCGACTACGAGGTCGAGGTCGACGGGCGTCTTCACAGCGTCAAGGTGATCGGTGGAGCCGCCACGGCGGCCGGGCCGGCCACCACGGCTCGACGGCCGCCTCGGCGGGAGCGCGGCTCGGGCGGCGCCCGGGGCGGAGGGTCGAGCGAGACGCTCGCCTCTCCGATCCAGGGCTCGGTGCTGAAGGTCGCCGTGAGCAAGGGCGACGAGGTGGAGGAGGGCGCCCTGATCTGCATCGTCGAGGCGATGAAGATGGAGAACGAGATCACCGCCCACAGGTCCGGCAAGATCACCGAGCTCGCCGTCGCCGAAGGCGGGTCGGTCGCGGCCGGCGACACGATCGCCCGCATCACGTGAATAACTCCGCCGGAAGCCTTGCCTTCGGCTCCGTTTCCGGCGGGTTCGGGCGCGTTACCGATCGGCAGGGCGTAAGCGCGTGAACCGGGACTTCGTCCCTAGCTCCAACGGGTGGTCTGGATGGGCGTGAATGAGGGGGTCGCTGGCGCCTCGCTTCCTTGGAGGGGGCCGGGGTCTGGGCGGCCGGATCTGCCGTTTCCGCCGGCGGAGATGGCGCTTCGGCGGGGTGGGGTCTGGCGGAAGCGGTGGCGCTACGTGGGGGTGTTCTGCGACGAGCTGCTGATGTGCGCGGCGAGGGTCCAGGTCGGTCCGGTTCGCCAGACGTTCTGGTTGGTCTGGGACCGCGCAGAGGGCCGCATGTGGGAGCAGACCAAGACGCTCCTGCCCGGCGCCCGGGGCGAGGTGTGGACCGAGTCGCCGGACGGACGGGGCCAGGTCGATCACGTCGAAGAGAACGGCTCGGTCGTGCGGATCGAAGGTCGTCATCCCGAGGCAGGCGAGGCGCGAGCGTTCCTGCGGGTAGGCGCCGGTCCCGGGATCGAGTCCGTTTGCCCCACCTCGTCCGGCGAGTACGTCTGGACCCGAAAGCGCGCCGACCTGGAGATCGAGTGCGACGTGCGAATCGGCGAGCGACGGTGGAAGGTCGAGGCGCGGGGGGTCGAGGACGAAACGGCCGGATATCACCCCCACCACACCGTCTGGAGCTGGTCGGCGGGGGTGGGCCGGATTCGGGACGGCCGCTCGGTGGGGTGGAACCTGGTCAGCGGGATCAACGATCCGCCCGAGCGCTCCGAGCGGGCCATCTGGCTCGACGGCGAAGCCTCGGAGCCCGCCCCCGTCAGCTTCGAGGGCCTCGACGCGATCGTTTTCGAGGACGGGGCGCGACTTCAGTTCGCCGGCGAGTGCGAGAGGCGGCGGGAGGAGAAGCGCGTCGTCGCCAGCTATTCATACCGGCAGCCGCTCGGCGTCTTCAGCGGGAGCCTCGGCGGCGGGCTCGAGCTCGAGACGGGACTCGGCGTGATGGAGCATCACGACGCACATTGGTGAACGCCGCGCATACGGCGTTCGCGGTCAACTGGGCGCTGACCAGCGGCTGGCTTCGCGCCACGCGACGCCGGGTGGCGTCGCCGGCCGAGTTTGAGATCGGCTCACCGATCTATCTGACAACCGTCGCCCGCTTACCCGCCGAGATCGCCACGGCGCTCGCCGAGACGGCGTCGAGGCTGGCCGGTCCCGGCTCCGGCCACTACCTGTATCCGCCCGAGACCATCCATCTGACCGTCGCGTCGCTCGCCGACGCCCCCGAGCCCGAGCCGATGGTCGAGGCCGTGCTCCAAGGCGAGGAGCGCTTCGAGGTCGAGGTCCGCGGGCTGAACCTGGCGCTCGACTCCGTCTTCGCCGAGCTCTACCCCCGCGGGCCCGGCCTCCAAGCCGTTCGCCGGGGGCTTCGGGAGGGGGAGTCCAAGGAGCACGGCCCGGCGGCGCGCTGGCTTCGACGCCGCCTCGCCCACGCCAACCTGGTCCGGTTCGGCGGCGCCGTCGAGCCGCGCCTGATCGCCGAGGTGAGAAGGCTCCGGCGAGCGCGCTTCGGGAGCTTCGAGGTGGCCGGCGTGGAGCTGGCCCGAACCGACAAGGTCCTGTCGGGCGCCGGCACCCGCCCGCTCGGCTCGTTTCGACTCGGCTGACGGACTCGGCCTCGCCGGGGCGCCCGGCGTCAGCCCGGGTCAACCGGGGTAGACGCCCTCGACCCGCCAGCGCCACGGCGGCTCCTCGTCGGCCGGGAAGTCGTAGTGGTTTCGGCCCGGGAGGGTCTCGAGCGGGACGAGGCGCGGGTTCGTCGCCTCGAGCAGCGGAGTGGCCGCGTAGGTGGCGACGTCCGCGGCGCTCGCGCGGCGAACCACGGAGTCCCAGCCGACACCGGGGCGGTAGAGCCAGTATGTGAGCTCGACCGACCCGGTTGAGCGGCGGTGATCGGCGATCGACGTGAACGCCGTGATCCGCCGGTTCGAGGTCGTGAGGCCGGGCCGCTCGGACGGCACCGCGCATGACTCCCGGCGGCAATAGCGGAAGTCGACCGGCACCAGCGAGGCCCCCAATGGTCCCGGCGCGGCGCCGGGTTGGGGTGCGAGGGCGCGGATGAGCCCCGCCAGCGGCCGTCCGTAGGCGTCGGTCAGAGGGTCACGCCAGCACGGCCCCGGAAGGCGGGGTGCGCACCGCAGCTTGCGCGCGATTGCCGATCCGAGCTCGGGCCCCGCGCGATCCGGGCCCCGCGCCGCGACCGCCGATATCGCGGCGATCAGCAGCAGGGCGATCATCAAGACCAGCCCGACCTGCTCGGCCGATGCTGTCCCCTTGAGGTCCCGTCGCACGGCTCGAGGCTAGGCCGCGCAGGCGCACCCGAGGCGCGCGCGACGTGGCGAACACGCAACGGGTTAGTGGCTCAGGAGAGGCCCTCGCGGGCCTCGCGGACCAGCGTGACGGCCTCCGGGAACACGATCCGGATCGCGTCTCGGACCTGGACGGCCTGCTCGTCGCTGCCGCCCGTCAGGTCGAGGCGGTTGATCGCGGCGACGGTCATGTCCACGGCGAGCTTGATCGCGTTGTCCGCCCAGGCGACCCGCTGCGCCCCCTGCATCTGGTCGGCGAGCTCGCCGAGTCGCTCTCGAAGCTCGTCGGGATCGCCGAAGAGGTTGAAGTTCTCGCTTCCTTCCATCGCACCGATGTTAGTGGTCGAGGCTCGCCGGCCGAACCGAGCCGGTCCGCCGAGGATGGGCCGCGGACCTGAGATAGCCTGCGGGGGTGGCGCTTCCCGTGCCCACCGCGTCCTCGACCGCGTTGATCACCGGGGCGTCCTCCGGGATCGGCGAAGCGGTCGCGCGCCAACTTGCGGCACGGGGCCACGGCTTGACCCTCGTCGCACGGCGCGAGGACCGCCTTCGGGCGCTCGCCGAGGAGCTGTCCGGCCGCCATGGGGTGCGGGCCGAGACGATCGCCGCCGACCTCGGGACGGCGGCCGCGCGCGACGAGGTCGCCCACCGGGTCAGCGGGCTCGGGTTGGAGGTCGAGATCCTGGTCAACAACGCGGGTTTCGGAGGCTCGGGAGACCGCGAGCGCGAGGTCGCGATGGTCGAGCTCAACTGCGTCACCGTGCTCGACCTCCAGTCGCGCTACCTCCCGGCGATGGTCGAGCGTCGCCGCGGTGCGGTGATCAACATCTCGTCAACCTCGGCGTTCCAACCGCTCCCCGGCACCGCGACCTACGCGGCGACCAAGGCGTTCGTCCTCAGCCTCAGCGAGGCGGTGCACGAGGAGGTCAAGGGCAGTGGGGTCACGGTGACCGCGATCTGTCCCGGGCCGGTGAAGACGGAGTTCATGGAGGCGGCCGGGCTCGACGGCGCGGAGGGCAACGTCCCGAGCATCTTCTGGAGCTCGGCCGACGAGGTCGGCCAGGCGGCGGTCGAGGCCGCGGAGAAGGGAAAGCGGGCGGTGGTCGTCGGCCTGCTCAACCGCGCCGGCACGATCACGGGCCAGCATGCGCCGCGAGCGCTCGTCCTGCCGCTCGCCAAGCGCCTGTGGCGCCAGGCCCTCTGACGGCGGCGCGTTACGGTTTCCCGACCGATGCAGCTTCGAGAGATCATGACCGCGGCGGTGATCACGGCAGGGCTGGACGCCGACCTGCTCGAGGTCGCCCGTCTGATGCGCGACCACGAGGTGGGATCGGTGGTGCTCTGCGATCCGCAGGGAGACCCCGCGGCGATGGTCACGGACCGAGACCTCGCCATACGGGCTCTGGCCGACGCGCGGCCCGGCTCCGAGTCGGTCAGCCGGCACGCGTCCCGGCCGCTGGTCGCGGGCGAGCCGGACATGGACCTCGAGGAGGCGGCCGCGTTGATGGTCCGCCACCGCATCCGTCGCCTCCCGGTGCTCGAAGGCGGGGAGCTGGCGGGCATCGTTACCCTGGACGACATCGCGGTTCGCACCGGGAATCTCGAGATCGCGCAGCGGATGACCCAGGACGTCATCGAGAGTGCCCTGCCGGAGTTCTTCTTCCACGAGCGCGGGTAACGCAGGCGCGATGCGATCGACTCCGCAGCAGGCGATCCGGCGCGACCGGTTCGAGGCGCTGATCGGCCTGATGGCGCCGGCCCTCGACCTGATCCTGAACGCCGGCGAGCAGGTCTCTCGCCTGATCGCCCCGGAGGATCGCGACTACTACCCGATCCGACCCCCCGACGAGGCATTCGAGATCGGCGGTTCCCCGCCCGAGGCGCCCGCCCAGGTCGACTAGTCGCGGGCCGGCTTGGCATCCGCGTACACGCGGCGCCGAAACAGGTCGTCGACCAGCGACTCGACGCGATCGAGGAACAGGATCCCGTCCAGGTGGTCGAGCTCGTGCTGCAGGCACCGGGCCTCGAAACCAGCCGACTCGAGGGTCCCCTCCGCGTGCTCCACCACGATCCTGGTCGCGCGGCGCACGTTCGCGGTCAGATCGGGGATGGAGAGGCATCCTTCGCGCGCCACCTCGGAGCCCTCTCGGTCGACTATGCGCGGGTTGGCCAGGACCATCAGGCCGTTGTTCGCCGGTTCGGCCTTCGGGTGGGAGCGAACGTCGACGGCGATCACCCGGGTCAGCTCGCCGAGCTGCGGAGCGGCGATGCCGACACAGCGCTCGAACGAGCGCATCGTGTCGAGGAGGTCTCGCCCCACGGAGACCGCGTCGTCGGCCTGCGCGGGAGCCGCCACCTGCTTGAGGGTCGGATCGGGGTAGAGGAGAACCCGTCGGGCTGCCAAGGGCCAGGGCCCGCCTCTAGAGCGCCTCGGACTCGAGCGGGCTGATGCTGACCTCGACCCCGGCCCGGCCCGCCACCTCGCGAAGCGCCGCCTCGATCTCGGCCTCGGGTGCGCCCGCGAGCGCGACCTCCATGATCATCACGTAGATCCGGGCGTCGGCCGCTCCGGCGATCCTCGTCTCGAGGCCCGTGATGTTGACCTCTCGCTCGGCGAGCGCGCTGGCGACCGCGTGGACGATTCCGGGGTGATCGGCGCCGTGGACGCGGATCACGTGCGAGGGCCTCGCTTTCTCGACCCCGGGATCGCCGATCGGGTTGATAGTGATCGCCTCCAGTCCCAGCTCCGTTCGCACCCGCGCCAGCCGGTCCGCGACCGCTTCGGAGTCGACCGGGTCGGCGAGACTGACGATCAAGACGACGGCGAACTGGCCGCGCAGGATCGACATCTGCGAGTCCTCGATGTTGCCCTCCAGCTCGAGCAGCGCACCGCTGATCGCCGCCGCGATGCCGGGGCGGTCGCGGCCGATGGCCGTTACGGCGAACTCGGGCACGCGCTTAAGATAAGCGCTTCGTGGGCCGCCAGCGAGTAATCGAGCGCGAGCGTCGCTGGGCGGTTCCGGCCGCCGTCGCTGCGGTGCTCAGCTTCGCGCTCTACCTCGTGTCGTACCTCGTCGAGCGCACCGCGGGCCTCTATGCGGGCGCCAGCGACGCCAAGCAGCTCGAATCCCTGCACGACCACGCGGGCGCGATCGTTTCCGCCTCGGTGGTGCGGGCGATCGCGTTCCTGCTCCTTCCGATCCCGCTGATCTACCTGTTTCGCGCCGCTCAGGCTCGAAATCCGCGTGTCCAGGCGGCGATGATCGGCTTCGTCATCCTCGGCCCGCTCCTGTTCGCGGTGCAGAGCGTCGCCCAGGGGGTGGGCGCTGGCCAGGCCGCCTCGGACTTCGTGAAGCTGGCCGACGAGCCCACGCGGCCCTATGCCTCGTTTCAGCGACAGCTCGATCAGCATCCGGAGTCCCTCGACAAGGTCACCATCTACACCGGGCTGGACAAGCCGGCACTCGAGGTCCAGCCGGCCAGCGGTCCCTTCTACACGGTGACCGCCTTCGGCAAGAGCGACCCCGAGAAGGTGGTAACCGACCTGCCCGGCAAGCTGGACGACGCCGATCCGAGTGTCGACCACGAGACGCAGACCGATGCCGACGCCCAACTCGGCGATGCGCGTGCTAACGACACCACAGCCAACGCGAGCACCCTCAAGGTCGCCCAGGCGGTCCTCTTCCCCGCGGTTCTCTGCCTCGTAGTGATGATGATCTACGTGCCCCTTCAGGCTCAGCGGGTTGGGCTCTTGACCCGCTTCTTCGGGGCCTTCGGGATGGCCCTGGGGGCTTCGGTGATCCTGATCCTTCCGGTGGCGCTCCTCGGCATCCTGATCTGGACCGGCTATCTCGGCCTGCTGTTCGTCGGGCGGGTCCCGAAGGGACGGCCCCCGGCCTGGGAGGCCGGGGAGGCGGTCCCCTGGCAGCGGCCCGGCGAGGAGCCCGCCGACGCGGCCGGCTCCGGCGGGGAGGTGGTCGACGGGGACGCGAGCGAGATCGCCTCGGGCGATGAGTCCTCGCCCGGCTCCTCAGACCCACCCGCAGCCGAGAAACGAAAGCGAAAGCGCCGCCGCTAGGCCTCGGCCCCAGCCCCTAGTAGTAGAGCCAGGCCCGACGCCACAGCGCGAGTCCTCCGAGCACCAGGGCGAAGCCCGCCCCGGCCAGGGGCGCCAGCGCCAGGCCGGTGGAGGGCAGCTGACCGGTGGCGCCCGACGACCCTGACGATCCTGGGGAGGTGGATCCCAGATCCGACCCGCCTCCGGTCCCGCCATCTCCGCCACCGGACGATCCCGAGCCGTTCCCTCCGCCTGACGAGCCTCCCCCGCCTCCGTTCCCTCCGCCGGACCCCGACGACTTGACGGTCACGGTGCCCTTCATGAAGGGATGGATCGAGCAGATGTAGGAGAAGCTCCCCGGCTTCGAGAATCGGTGCGAGTAGGTGTCCCCTTCCCTCATGAATCCGGAGTCGAAGCCCTCGCCCGTCGCTGTGTGGCCCTCGGAAGCGCTCGAGTCGTTGGTCCACCGGACGGTGTCGCCGGCTCGGATCACGATCGTCCCCGGAGAGAACGCGAAGGCGTTGGCGTTGGCGCCGACGATCGACACCGAGTTCGATCTCGAGGCCGTGGCCGAGGCTCTCTGGTCCCTCGACCGAGGCGCCGTGCCGGCCCTCGGCTTCTCGGGATGTGGAGCGTCGGCGGACGGCCTCGGGGCCGCCGGATCCGCTGGCCCAACCCCGCCCGCGGGTGGAGCCACCGGAGGCGCGGAGGTTGGCTCGACGTCGGCGGCGGTCGTGGTGGTCGTGGCGGTCGTGGCGGCCGGGGCTTGGACGGGGCGGTCCGTGCCCTGGGCTGCGAGGTCGGAGGTGGGGACCGCGAGTGAAGCCGCCACAGCGGCGCCGCCCACGGCCAAGGCTCGTACCCCGGCCCGGGCCAGGCCTGATGAGCTCCCCCCGGATCCCACGCACCCCAGCATACGTCCGAACCGCCCGCCGGGTTCAAACGGCCCGCGCGGCTCGTCATGCCGTCAGACCGGCGGGGCCGAGCGGTCGATCCTCAACGCGCCGCCGCGGCTCGCTTTCGGTGGGTGCGGATCTCGCTCAGGATCCGCTCCAGGCGAGGCTCGCGGGAGGCGTCGACATGGGTCATGGCGGCGGCGATCGCGGGGTGGACCGACGCGATCCGCTCGTGCATCGCCTGCGCGACCGCGCGGTAGGTCGGGTGTCCCTCGCGGCCCGAGCGCAGCTCGATCAGGTGCATCGCCTCGCGGGCGTTCAAATCGAGCAGATAGCGGATCCTGTAGCCGAGGCAGAGCGCGTAGGGGGCGGCATCGGCCAAACCCTCACCCTCGAGGCGCTCAAACTCGCCCCGCGAGACCTCGAGCGCCCGCTCGTAATCGGGCCCGAACCCGGCGTCGCGGACCTCCTCCGGGATGCCCGCTCCCAGGTGGGGCCCGAGGCGTTGCCACTGGCAGGTCAGCATCCGGTGTCGCTGTAGGTCGCGGAACCCGCCGTAGTCGGAGACGATTTCGAACCGGTAGCGGACCGCTTCCCAGCCGCGCCCCGGGCGGTGGCGACGGTTGGCGCGATCGCCCGCGAGCTCGGCGATCAGCTCGCCTCGCTCCAGCGGGTCCATGGTCTCGACCCTGCGCTTGATCTCTGCCTCCGCTGACGCGGACGACTCGAACAGCGACGCCGCCAAGAGCTCCTCTTCGCCTCCCTGGACCTCGACCAGCTCGACCGATGGCGCGTCGGCGGGCGTCGGGCGGTCGAGCCCCAGTCTCGCGGCGGCGCGCTCGCCCCCCTCGCGGCGCGCCCGCAGGTAGGCGACCCATTCCCCGCCGCGATCCGGGCGCTCGACCCGGGCCACGAAGCTCGGGATCACCTTCGAGAGCTCGCTCAGGATCATCCCCCCGAACTCGCGCGCCTCGGGTAGGGGCGAGGCCGCCATTCGCAGGAGGAGCTGCTCGTAGGCCTGCCCCGAGGCGTAGATGCCCACGTGGCTCAGGGTCGCCGCGGGGAGCAGCCCCCGCAGGAGGTCGAGCGCCTTGGCTCGAATGGAGCGCCTCCATGCCGCTTCAGGCTCGTCGGCCCGCGGCCATCGCGCGGCGGCCCACGATTGGACCTCCTCGAGCCCGCGCGAATAGATCGAGAACAGCTCGTCCATCGCCGCCCGGTAGGGCTCGCCCAGCCGCTCGTCGCGGTAATAGCGGAAGCCGCCGTCGGAGGCGGGGATTGGCTGGTCGTAGGGGATGTAGCGGGTCGACTGCTCGAGGTAGGCCGCGAGGCGGCCGCGCTGGAGGACCTTGGTGAGGACGTTCGACACCCACTCGCAGGCGACGTGCGCACCCCCGACCTGGGCGATCGAGTCGTCGCCGTAGCCCATGAACACCCGCTCGTAGAGGCCCGCGGCTCGCTCCCCCTCGACCCCGTCGAACGGCCGCCCGCCGCTTGGGACCTCGTCGGCGAACTCCTCGAGGAACAGGCGCCTGAGCGTGCCCGGGTATCGCGAGTAGCGCGCGAACAGGGCCCCCTTTACGGTCTCCGGCAGGTTGACCAGGCAGAAGACCGGGCGATCCAGGTTGGTGAAATGCGGGCGAAGGAGGGCCTGCTCTTCGGCGGTGAAGGTCTCGACGGGGTAGCGCACGGACGCGAATCCTAGGATTCCGGGCGGCGCCCGGCCGAGCGGTCGGCGATCCGCCGGCTAGCGCTCGTCGGTCCGCGCGGGCTCCAGAGCCCCGGGCGGCGTGCCGTCTGGGGGCGAAGGCCCGTTCAGCCGGGCGGGGAGCACGTCCTCGCGGCTGTAGTGGCCCACCGCGTCGAACCAGCGCTTCGCGTGCAGCGAGACGCGCAGATCACAGTCGGCGACCACCATCCCCTCGTCGCCGTAGAGGGGCCCCGCGATCAGCTCGCCATCGGCGGGCTCGACGATCGCGGCGCCGCCGTTGCCGAACACCTCCTTTCCCTCCGGGAGCGGGATCGGGAAGTCGTCGGGGAAGGCGCTCGCGGGTATGAACTGGGGCACCGAGACGACGAAGGCGCCCGACTCCAGCGCGATGTGGCGCATGCTCGCCAGCCAGCCGTCGGTATCGTCGGCTGTGGGTGCGAGCCAGATCTGCGGGCCTCCCCGGTAGACGGCGTAGCGAGCGAGCGGCATCATGTTCTCCCAGCAGATCAGGCCGCCGAGGCGGCCGGCCGAGGTAGGCGTCACCTCGAGGTCGTCGCCGGCGCCGACTCCGTGAAAAAGCCGCTCGTGCATGGTCGGCATCAGCTTGCGGTGCTTGGCGAGCAGGCCCTCGGGCCCGATCAAGAGCGCGGCGTTGTAGAGCGACCCGGGGCGCTCTGACTGACGCTCGTTGACGCCGATCGCGCAGTGGATTCCGAGCTCCGCGCACGCTTCCGAGAGCCGATCGACGTGGGGGCCGGGGACGTCGACCGAGTTCTCCCACATGCGCTCCCAGAACTCGTCCCAGCCCTCGAACGACGCCGCGTCCTTGGCCCAGCTGTTCGACGGGTACAGGGGCACGAAGGTCTCGGGGAACACGGCGAGGTCGATCTCCCGCTCGGCGGACTCGGCGAGCAGCTCGCAAGCCTTGTCGATCGTCGCCTCGGCGTCGAGAATCACCGGGGTCGCCTGAATGGCGGCGACCCGAACGGTCGGAAAGCTCGTCATCTCACTCAGCATACGCGGGGGTCTAGGTGGCGCGGGGCGGGGGCGCCTCCATCAGCTCGACCCGCTGGCCGCTGGGTGCCACCGCGAACGAGCGGCGCTCCCCCCACAGCTCGTCGGCCTCCTCGACGACGAAGCCGGCATCCCGCAGGCGCTCGCAAACCTGGCCGAATTGCTCCGCGACGACCGCGGGGTGACCGAGCAGCGGGGTGGTCGGCTCCGGGGTGTGGATCAGGTGGATCTGGCTCGCCTGCGCCTCGAGCCAGGTGACGAAGGGCGCGATCGACTCCGGGGCGGGGATCCTCGTGAACCCGAGCAGCTCGAAGAACCCGACGGTCGCCTCGACCTCGTCGGGCTTGACCTCGAGCGAGACGTGGTGAAGCACGCCGACAGGATCGCAGAGCGAGTCGTCTCGGCCGGTGGCGCCGCCGCCGGGCGCCGCGCCCCGGCCGGGGCGATTATCGTCCGGCCTCGTGCGGTTCGGCGTCTTCTACGAGCTTCAGCTGCCCCGCGTGGACGGCGAGCGCGACGAGCACCGGCTCCTCTCCGACGCCCTCGACCAGGTGGAGCTCGCCGACCGGCTCGGGATCGACTACGTGTGGGAGGTCGAGCACCACTTCCTCGAGGAGTACTCGCACTCGAGCGCGCCCGAGGTGTTCCTCGCCGCCGCCAGCCAGCGAACCAGCCGGATCCGGCTCGGACACGGGATCGTGCAGGCGCCGCCCGCGGTCAACCATCCGGCCCGGATCGCCGAGCGGGTGGCGACCCTCGACCTGATCTCGGGGGGCAGGGTGGAGTTCGGGACGGGGGAGGGCGGTTCCCAGATCGAGCTCGGGGGCTTCGGGGTCGAGCGTGAGCTGAAGCGCGCCCAGTGGGAGGAGGCGCTCGATGCGATCACCCGGATGTTCGTCGAGGAGCCGTTCGCGGGCTATGAGGGCCGCTGGATCTCGATGCCGACTCGAAACGTCGTCCCGAAGCCGATGCAGCGGCCGCATCCGCCCCTGTGGATGGCGTGCAGCCGGCGCGAGTCGATCCTGACCGCCGCGGAGAACGGGATCGGCGCGCTCTCCTTCTCGTTCGTCGAGCCCGAGGACGCCAAGGAATGGGTCGACTCCTACTACGAGACGATCACCTCCGAGAAGTGCACGCCGGCGGGGTTCAGCGTCAACCCCAACGTCGCGGTCGTCCTCCCGATGATGTGCCACGGTGACGAGCAGACCGCGATCGACCGCGGGATCGACGGGGCCCACTTCTTCGGCTTCTCGCTCGCCTACTACTACGGCTTCGGCGAGCATCGGCCCGGGCGCTCGAACATCTGGCGCGAGTTCGAGGAGCGCCGCGCCGAGGTCGGGTTCGCCCGCGAGATCGTCACCCCTGAGGATGGCCCGCTCGGCGTGCGGTTGCTCCAGCACGGGCTGGGCAGCCTGCGCGGCGCGATCGGGACGCCGGACCAGATCGCCGACCTGATCGCCCGCTACGAGGCGGCCGGCGTCGACCAGGTGATCTTCGTCTGCCAGGCGGGGCCGAGCCGCCACGAGCACATCTGCGAGAGCCTCGAGCTGTTCGCCGCGGAGGTGGCGCCGCGCTTCTCGGGCAGCGCCGAGGAGCGCGAGCGCGAGAAGGCAGAGCGGCTCGCCGGGGCGCTCGACGCGGCTCTCCGCCGGCGTTCTCCCGCGCGGGTCGCGGACCCCGACTACGTCGTCAAGCCCGACACCGAGCCCGCGCCTGCCGGCGCGATCGCCGCGGGGCCGAGCAGCGGGCGAGCGGGCGAGCGGCTCGGCCCGCGCGAGCTCGTCACGCGGGCCGGCGAGTCCGGGTTCGGGGCCCTGGTTCGAAACCGCTCCGACGCCCAGCTCCACCGGATGTTCGACCGCGGACCGGGCGTCCCGGTCATCTTCAAGGGGATGGAGCGTGCCTTCGTGGCCGACCAGGCGAAGGGGTTCGAGGGCGAGATCCTCTACGAGCTGCGGGGCCGCGACGGCGCTCGAAGCTGGACGGTGCGGATCGCGGACGGCCGGGCGAGCGCGCGGCGCGGCCCGGCGAGCGATCCCGCGGTGACGATCAGGACGAGCGTCCCCGACTTCGTCCGCGTGGCCGCGCGGGAGGCCTTCCCGCCCAAGCTGCTGCTCGAGGGCTCGCTCGAGATCGAGGGCGATTTCGCCGTCGCCGGCCGCCTCGGCGAGATGTTCGGCGCCGGCCCGCCGACCTAGCAGGCCGGCGGCGGTCTCAGCCGATCAGCGAGGAAAGCGCGTCGCCCGCGTGCGATGCCCAGTCGACGAGGGGCGACGGGATGACTCCGAAGAAGATCGTGGCCGCCGCCGCGAGCGCGGCGAGGGCCAGGATGACCTGAGCGCCGCCGGGCGGCGTCGCCACCGCGGGGCCGTTCCCGGGAATCGGGTCGAGATCGGCCTCGGCCGAGCCGCCCGCCATCGCGGGGACGGGCGCGCCGTCGAGTTCCCTCGGCTCGGCCGAGGGGCGCATCCAGACAGCGGCGACCACCCTCAAGTAGTAGGCCAGCGAGATCATGGTCCCGATCGCGATCGCCACTCCGAGCCAGGTGTAGTCGGCATCGACCGCCGCCTCGATCAGGTAGAGCTTGCCCATGAAGCCCGCGGTCGCGGGAAGGCCCGCCAGGCCGAGCATCGAGATCGTCAGCGGCCAGGCCAGCGCGGGGCGGTCACGCCCGAGGCCCTGGAAGGCCTCGATGCCGTCCCCGTAGCCGGTCTCGCGCTCGCGAACCACGATCACCCCGAAGGCGGCCAGGTTCATCAGGGTGTAGGCGGCCAGGTAGAAGACCAGCGCGTTGATCCCGAGCGCCGAGGCGGCGACCAGGCCGATGAGCATGTAGCCGGCCTGGGCCACTCCCGAGTAGCCCAGGAGGCGCTTCAGCGAGTTCTGGCCGAGGGCCCCGATGTTCCCGACCACGATCGACACGGCGGCGAGGACGGCGAGCGCGGGCTGCCAGTTGTCCACCGCGGGGCCGAGCGCCACCTCGAAGAATCGAACGAAGACGCAGAACGCCGCCGCCTTGGTGGCGACCGCCATGAACGCCGTGACCGGGGTCGGAGCGCCCTCATAGACGTCCGGCGTCCACTGGTGAAACGGGGCGATCGAGATCTTGAAGGCGAGGCCCGTCGCCGCGAGGGCGATCCCCATCAGGATCAGTGGATCGTCGGTGAGCCCGGAGCCGACCGCGTCGCGGATCCCCGAGAAGTCCGTCGACCCAGCGCCGCCGTAGATGAACGCGAGCCCGTAGAGCAGTGTCGCCGAGCCCAGCGAGCCGACGATCAGGTACTTGAGCCCCGACTCCAGCGAGCGGGTCTGGCGTACCGCTGAGCCGCAGAGGACGTAGAGGGGCACCGAGAGCAACTCCAGCGAGACGAACAGGACGATCAGGTTCTGCGCCTGGGCGAGCAGGACCATGCCGAGGACCGAGCTCAGGAGCAGCGCCTGGAACTCGCCGTGGCGCGGCTCGAATCCTGGCCGCTCGGCCGCCGGCTCGCGCCAGGTCATCGGGTTCACGAACGCCGCCGCGATGATCGCGATCAGACCGCCGGCAAGCCCCAGCTCGTCGAGCCGGAGCGCCCCCGAAACCAGGTCCTCGCGCGTCCCCCACTGCCAGATGCACAGCCCCGCGGCGGCCGCGAGCGTGGTCAGTGAGATGGCCGACACCACGAGCCTCTGGCGGGCGCCGCTGAACACCCCGCCGACCAGCACCGCGCAGATCCCGACCGAGAGCGCGATCACGGGGGAGAGCCCGGCGTAGTCGATGTGGGGGGCGTGGAAGGTCACGGCGCCCCCAGCGGCGCGTAGCCCGTCCAGCCCGGGCGCGGCTTCACGCCGGGGCTGAACGCCACCGGCGCCGCAGACGGGTTCGGATAGCGCTGCCCCGGACACACATAAGCCACCTGTGCGAACGCCGGTCCGCCCACCGTCCTTGTGTAGCTGCCCTCAACGCAGGTCGCCGCGATCTTGTCTTTCACCGCAGCGTCGCTTCGGCCCAGGATCAACCCGGGGTAGAGCGCGAGCGCGAGGATGCAGGCGACCATCGGCGCCACCACAACAGCGTCGCGAAGCCCGATCTCCCGCGATTCGATCCCAGCCGGCTTTCGGTTGTGCATGGTGCGCTGAAAGAGGCGGATCGCGTAGAAGGCCGCCAGGGCGATGCCGATCGCGGCCACGAACGCGTACACGATCTTGGCCTGGAACAGCCCGTTCAGGATGTAGAACTCGCCGATGAAGTTGGCCGATCCGGGCATCGCCAGGGTCGCCAGCGTGACGATCAAGAAGAGCGCGGCGAGGACCGGGGCGCGCATCGCGAGGCCGCCGAGCCGCGACAGGTCCTCGCTGCCGGCCCGCTCCGCGAGCATCGCGATGATCAGGAAGATGCCGGCGACGACGAGCCCGTGGTTGACCATCTGCAGGACGGCGCCGTCGGCGCCGTCGGGGCGCAGCGAGAAGATCCCGACCGTGATGAAGCCGAGCTGCGCGATCGACGAGTAGCCGGCGATCAGGCGGACGTCGGTCTGCGTGAAGGCCATCACCGAGCCGTAGAGGAGCCCGGCGACACCGATCACCAGGATCAGCTCCTGGAAGTGGACGGTCGCCTGCGGAAAGAGTGGCAGCACCACTCGCAGGAAGCCGTAGGCGCCGACCTTGGACAGAACGCCGGAAAGCAGCGCCAGGACCGGCAGCGGCGCGGCGCGGTAGGCGTCCGGCATCCAGCCGTGGACCAGGAAGGCCGGCATCTTGATCAAAAAGGCCGCGGCGAAGAAGCAGAAGATCCAGTACTGGCTGCCGGTCGGGAGGACGTGCGAGCGAAGCTCGGCGATCGAGAAGGTCAGGTGGCCGATCTGGTCCTGCGCCAGGATCGCCGTGGCGATCGCCGCCACGAGCATCAGGAGCGACCCGACCAGCGTGTAGACGATCATCTTGGTGGTCGCGGCGACGCGATTCTCGCCGCCGAAGGTCCCGATCAAGAACCAGAACGGGACCAGCATCAGGTCGAAGAAGAGGACGAAGAGCAGCAGGTCCTGCGCCAGGAACGCCCCGAGCGTCGCGGTCTCGGCGAGGCCCAGCATGAAGAAGTAGACCCGGGCGCGGTCCGGCACCCGGAAGGCCGAGAAGACGGTCGCTCCCGCCCACAGGATCGCCGTGAGCAGGATCAGGAAGAGGCTGATCCCGTCGACCCCGAGCTGGTAGCGAACCCCGAGATCGGGGATCCAGCTCTCGTTCACGGTCTGCTGGAGGCCGGGCTGGCCGGCGTGGAATTCCGCGACCATCACGATCGCACGGCCCAGCACCACCAGGCTGCCGACCGACGCCAGGGCCGGCACGGCCCTACGCGGGGCGACGAAGCACAAGAGCCCAATCCCCACCGGCAGCCAGAGCATGACCTGAATCACGGGAGTGCCTCCGAATACCGAGGCGCGCCGCGATTGGTTGACACGCCGGCCCCTGCTCGCGGTTTCCCTACCCAGCCCATCTTGCTCATGAGCTGACGATCAGGAAGTAGAGGCCCAGCGCTGCGAAGCCACCGATCAAGAGCAGCGCGTAGGCGCGGACGAAGCCCGACTGGGCCCCTCGGACGATCAGCCCGACGCCGCGGACGGCGTCGACCGTGGCGCTGACGATCCCCTGGACGACGAAGCGCTCGAAGACGTCGTTCGCGAACCTGCCGGTGGCGATCAGCGGCCGGTACAGCACCCCGTCGTAGAGCTCGTCGAAGTACCACTTGTTGACCAGGAAGGTGTGCACCGGACGGAGCCGTCTGATCAACGCGGCCGAGGTACCTGGACGCACCACCCAGATCAGGTAGGCGAGGGCGATCCCGGCGAGCGAGAGCAGCCCGCCCACCGCGAGGCCGCGATAGGCGGCGGAGTCGGGGACGGCGATGCTCTCGAACGGCGAGTCGACGAAGGTCGGGCGCAGGAACTTGTCGATCAGGTCCGTCGCCCCCGGCACCTGGACGAGGCCGGCGAAGAGCGCGCCGAATCCCAGCACCGCCATCGCCCATCGCATCGGCCAGTCCCGCTCCGCGATGTGATGGTCGGCGCCTGGGAAGCCGACCTCCGTGTCCTCCGTCTCACCGCTCAGCGGGTTCTGGGGCTCGGCGTGAGCGAGGTGGCCCTGCTCCAGCTCGCGCGCCTCCTCGCACGGCTCCCCCCACATCACCCGGAAGACGATCCGGAACGCGTACACCGCGGTCAGGAAGGCGGCCAGGTACCCGACGTAGGTGAAGATCCAGTAGAAGCCGCCGCGCTGGGCGGCGAAGACCAGGATCTCGTCCTTCGAGAAGAACCCGGAAGTGCCCGGGAAGGCCGCGAGGGCCAGCGCGCCGACGATCAAGAGCGTCGTGGTGAAGGGCATGGCGCGGCGAAGGCCGCCCATGCGGTCGATGTTCTGGGTTCCCGCCATCGCCGAGATCACCGAGCCCGCCGCCATGAACAGGAGCGCCTTGAAGAAGGCGTGGGTCATGAGGTGAAAGAGGCCGGCCCCGTAGGCGCCGATCGAGACGCCGACGATCATGTAGCCGATCTGGCTGATGGTCGAGTAGGCGATGATCCGTTTCAGGTCGGTGACCGCAAGGGCCACGGTGGCCGCGAACAACAGCGTCCCGAGGCCGATGAAGGCGGCGATGTCCGCAGCGGTGGGGGCGAGCACGAACAGGATGTGGGTGCGGGCGATCAGATAGACGCCGGCGGTGACCATGGTCGCGGCGTGGATCAGCGCCGAGACGGGCGTTGGGCCCTCCATCGCGTCGGGTAGCCAGGTGTGGAGCGGGAGCTGGGCGGACTTCGCGAACGCGCCGACGCAGAGCAGGAGGCAGATCGCGATGACCACTCCCTGGTTGGTCGAGAAGTGCTCGGGCGCCGCCTTGAAGACCGCCAGGTAGTCGAAGGTCCCGAGCTCGCGGAAGATGAAGAAGGCCGCGAACACCAGGCCGATGTCGCCGATCACGTTGATCACGAATGCCTTCATCCCCGCCTTGGTGGCCGTGTTTCGCCGGTACCAGAAGCTGATCAGCGCGTACGACGCGAAGCCCACGAACGCCCATCCGACGATCAGCAGGACGAAGTTCCCCGCCAGGACCAGCAGGAGCATCGAGAAGACGAAGAAGTTCAGGTAGGCGAAGTAGCGCGAGTAGCCTCGGTCGGAGTCGAGGTAGGCGACCGAGTAGAGGTGGATCATCGTCGAGACCCCGGTGACGACGCAGATCATGTAGACGGAGAGCGGGTCGACCAGGATCCCGAGCTTGATGTCGAGGCCCGCCGCCGAGGCGTACGTCCACAGCGACGAGGTCAGCTCCCGGCTCTCGGTCGGCTTGTCGAGCAGCATCAGCAGGGCGCCGACCGCGCTCAAAAAGGCGAGGCCAATCGCCGCCGTCCCGATCCAGCCCGCCGCGCGGCCGCGCAGCACCCGCCAGCCGAACGCGTTCACCAGGCAGCCGGCGAGCGGGAAGGCGAGGACCAGCCACCCGTAGGCGGTGGCGCTCACAACCCACCCCACCAGCATCTCGCGGCGCCGAGCACAGCGTCCTTGGCGATCACCTGGCCGCTCGCCTTCGGCACCGCGCCATCATCCCCGAAGCCTCCGCATCTCGTCGACGTTCAGGGGCAGCCGCCGGCGAAACATCGCCACGATCAGCCCGAGGCCCACCACCACCTCGCACGCCGCGACGACCATGACGATCAGCGCGAACACCTGCCCCTCCTCATTGCCGTGCGCCCGCGCGAAGGCGACCAGCGCCAGGTTTCCGGCGTTCAGCATCAGCTCGAGGCAGAGCAGGATGACCAGCGGGCTGCGCCGGATCAGGACCCCGCCCGCCCCGATCGCGAAGAGGAGGGCGGAGAGCACGATGTACCAAGCGATGTCCACGCTCTAACTCACGTCCCCGCGGAGGAAGGTGGGTCCGCCGGCGCGAGCGACGAAGTCGCGGAAGCTCCGCGTGGACCTGCCGCCACACTGGCGCCGGAACCCGACGGCCCCGCAGCCGAAGGCGAGGAGCCGTCGGAGTGGTTGCTCCTGCGGCGCCCTGCAAGAACGATCGCACCCACCGCAGCGATGAGCAGGAGCATCGAGGTGGCCTCGAAGACGACGAGGAACCGTTCCAGCAGGAGCTTGCCGATCTCGGCCGGCGTCCCGAACGCCCCGTGGACCGTGGGTCCCTCGGTATCGAGCGCCGAGAGGCCGGTCCCCAGAATCGCAATCGAGAGCTCGACGAACAGGGCCGCGGCGAGGAGGGGGGCGAGGAAGCGCTGGCCCGGTATCGGCTCCCAGATTGGCTCGTCCACCGCCCCTACGTAGGCGGCGACGAACACGTAGAGCACCATCACCGCTCCGGCGTAGACGACCACCTGCGCGGCGGCGATGAACTGCGCGTAGAGGAGCAGGAAGAGCCCGGCCAGGGAGACGAGGTGCACGACGAGGGCGAGCACGCTGTAGAACGGGTTTCGCAGCGCGACCACGGCCAGCGCCCCACCCACGGCGCCGATCGCGCCGATGAAGAACGCGATCTGGACCACTACCCGCCGCCTCTTCGCAGGGAGCCGAAGGCGACCGGTGATCCGAGCTTGCTCGGATCACTCCGGGGGCGGCGGGGTCCACTGGGTGCTGTGCTCACTACTCCCCCTCCCGCCGCAGCGGGGTTCGCTCCACGGGCTCGGCGAGCAGCATTTCCTTGGTGAAGATCAGGTCCTCGCGGTTGTAGTCGGCGAGCTCGTACTCGTGGCCCATCGTGATCGCGTCGAAGGGGCAGGCGACCTCGCAGTAGCCGCAGAAGATGCAGCGCGCCAGGTTGATCTCGTAGATCTCGGCGTAGCGCTCGCCGGCCGAGACGCGGTCATCCGGGTCGTTCTCGGCCGCCACGACCCGGATGCAGTCGGCCGGGCAGGCCGCGGCGCAAAGCGAGCAGCCGACGCACTTCTCGAGGCCCGTGTCCTCGAAGAGGTGAAGCTTGTGACGGCCGCGGAAGCGCGGGTACACCGGGGTCTTCTCCTCCGGGTACTGGATCGTCACCGGGCCCTCGACGATTCGAGCGAAGGTCGTCTTGAGTCCCCGCAGCGTCTCGCCGAACGCCCGGTAGGCGCCCCCGACCCCGCCCGGCTCCGGCCCCCGCTGGACCGACACCACGCTCTGATCCTCCAAATACGGAAACTCGGTCATGTAACTGTGACCAGGACGGCCGTGACGAGCACGTTCAGGGTTGCCAGGGGCAGGAGCACCTTCCAGCCGAGCGACATCAGCTGGTCGTAGCGGGTGCGGGGTAGCGTCGCCCGGATCCACATGAACACGAACAGGAAGCCGAAGATCTTCACGATCACCCAGATCGGGTCGAGCCAGCCCGGCCCCGGTCCGTGCCAGCCGCCGAGGAAGAAGGTGACGGCGACCCCCGAGATCACGAACATCTCGATGTACTCGGCCATCGCGTAGGAGCCGTAGCGCATCCCCCCGTACTCGGTCCCGTATCCGGCGACCAGCTCGGCGTCGGCCTCCGGCAGGTCAAAGGGCGCCCGATTGGTCTCCGCGAAACCGGCGACCATGAAGATCAGGAAGCCGACCGCCTGGGGGAGGATGTACCAGATCTGGCCCTGGGCCTCGACCACCGAGACCAGCGACAGCGAGCCGGCCATCATGACCACTCCGAGCAGGGCGAGGCCCATCGAGATCTCGTAGGAGATGAGCTGAGCCGCGGCCCGCATCGCGCCCAGGAAGCTGTACTTGGAGCCGGATGCCCAGCCTCCGAGCAGCAGCCCGTAGAAGGCGATCGAGCCGAAGGCGAAGAAATAGAGGATCCCGATCGGGACGTCGATCCCATAGAACCCGACCCCGTTCTTGACGTCTCCGAACGGGAGGATCGCCATCGTGGCGACGCCCGTGAAGACGACGATCGCCGGGGCGATCGGCCACAGGATCGGGATCGCGTTCTCGGGCCGGTAGTGCTCCTTGGTGACCAGCTTGACGGCGTCTGCGAGCGGCTGGAGCAGGCCGTAGGGGCCGACGCGGTTGGGCCCGTAGCGGGCCTGGAAGCGCCCCAGGAGCTTTCGCTCCAAGACCGTCAGCATCGGGACGATCGCGAAGATCACCGCGAAGATCACGATCGACTTCACGATCAGGATCCAGGTCGCCTCGACGAAGCTCGTGCTGGCGAGCAGGGGACTCACCCGGACCCCTCGGCCTTGGTGATTTCGACCATCTCCCCGCCGAGGGCGCCGGCGTCGTCGCCGAGCCCCTCGATCAGGAAACCCGTCCCCGGCCTGACCCGGTCGCGGATCGAGACTCGGGCGCTGACGCTGGTCCCATTTGAGCGGACCTCCACGCGATCGCCGTTTCCCAGTCCGATCCGCTCCGCGTCGGCGGGGGCGACCTCGAGCGCCTGTTTGGGGGCCAGGAACCGCAGTGCGGGGCTGCGATCGGTGACCTCGGCCGCCCAGAGGTCACGGTAGGTCCCCAGCTGAATGACTCCGCCGGAAGCCTCGCGTTGAATAACTCCGCCGGAAGCCTCGCCTTCGGCTCCGTTTCCGGCGGGTTCGGGCGCCGCCCGACCGGCAGGTTCAACCGCTTGACCCGCGACTTCGTCGCTAGCGCTATCGGGCTCGCCGAGGGTCAGAAAGTCGTGAATGGACGAGCCTTCCGGGGGCTCGGGAACGCTGCTCGCCTCCTTGCGCTTTTGCCAGCGGACGCCGGTTCCACCGATCTCGTCCGGGGTGAGGCCGGCGTAGAAGGGGACCTCGGAGGCGAGTGCGGCGAGCGCGTCGGGGGCGGAGTCGACCCCGGTCTCGTCGCCGAGCAGCGCCGAGAGCTCGGCGAGGACCTCCCAGAGGGGGCGCACCGAACCGGGCCTGGGGATCCCCGGCCGAAGCCGCTGGAGCCTGCCGTCGGGGTGGGTCACGGTTCCCTCGCGTTCCGCGTAGGACTCGGCGGGGAAGACGACGTCGGCCTTCGCCGTCGAGGCGTTCTCGAACATCGAGACGGCGACGACGCATTCGGCCTTGCCGAGCGCTTCGCTCCATGCCGGCCCGCCTGCGAAGTCTCGGACCGGGTCGGCGTTGACCAGAAGCGCGGCGGCGAGATCCCCGCCGGCCAGCCCGTCGCGGATCCCGCCGGTTTCGAGCCCTTGGGGCGTCTCGGCGAGCCCGGGCCCCGCGACCGGCAGGCAGCCGACCTCCCGCAGGCCGCGGCCGTTGGCCCCGTCGGGAATCTCGATCAGCCCGGCGCCGTCAGCGTCGAGACCGAGCGCGCGGGCGCAGTCGACCACCTCGCCGGGGGCATCTCCGGCCCACACGATCACTGTCGAGCCGGGCTTCAGCGCGCCGGCGATCCGCTCCGCGTCGGCTCCCAGCTCGCCCTGCGCGCGCTCGTATCCGGGGGCTCCGAGCTCGGCGGCGAGCGCCGCGAGGAAGGCGCCCTGCGCGCCGGGCGTGAAGCGGGCCGTCTCCTCGGCGCCGCCGTCGAGCGCCGTGGGACGCTCGGTCGCGACGGCGATCCGGGCCCGGTTGTGACGGGCGACCTTGCGGATTCGCAGGTCGAGGATCGGCATCGAGTGCAGTGGGTCGGTGCCGACCACGAGGATCGACTCGGCGTGGTCGAGGTCGGAGACCGCCGCGCCGAGCTCGGGCTGGGCGGCGCTGACCAGCGCGCTTCGGACGAATCCGCCCGGGCCGCGTCCGCCGGTCCGGTGGGCCTCCGAACCGGAGCCGCCGGATGGCCTCGAGTCAACATGCGGCGAGCCGAGCGCCCTGCGGAGGATCCGCTGCGCGAGGTAGCCCTCCTCGTTCGACGATGAGCCACCGACGATCGCCCCGGTCCGCTCTCCCGCGCCGCGCAGGCCCGCCGCGGCGGCGTCGAGCGCCTCGCCCCAGCTGACCGCGCGAAGCTCGCCGCCCGAGCGGACCATCGGCTCCGTTATCCGCTCCCCGGACTCGATCATCTGGAATCCGAAGCGGCCCTTGTCGCACAGCCAGCCGTCGTCGACCTCGAGGTTGTCGCGCGCCAAGACCCGCTGGATCCGCTCGTCGCGGACCGTCAGCTTGATGTTGCACTGGCTCGGGCACAGGGTGCAGAGCGTGCCGGAGTCCTCGATGTCCCAGGGGCGCGCCCGGAACCGGTAGACGTCCGAGGTCAGCGCGCCCACCGGGCAGAGCTCGATGATGTTGCCGTGGAAGGGCGCGATGTAGGGCCGGTCGTCGAACGTGCCGACGAAGGTCGACGAGCTTCGTTCCAGGAGCTGGAGCTGCTCGTCCTCGGCGACCTCCTGGCTGAAGCGGACGCAGCGGTAGCAGAGGATGCAGCGCTCGCGGTCGATCTTGATCAGCGGCGAGAGTGGAATGGGCTTTTGGAAGTGGCGCTTGGGGTCGATCACCCGGCTCTTCCCCGCCCCCCATCCCATCGAGATGTCCTGGAGCGGGCACTCGCCGCCCTTGTCGCAGACCGGGCAGTCGAGTGGGTGGTTGACGAGGAGGAACTCCACCACCGCGTTCTGTGCGTCCTTGACCCGGTCGGTCTCCGTGTAGACGACCATCCCGTCCCGAACGGGGGTCGAGCACGCAGTCTGGAGTTTGGGGATCCCCTCGATCTCCACCATGCACATCCGGCACGCCCCAACCGGATCGCCGAGCTTCGGCTCGTAGCAGAAGACCGGGATCTCGACGTCGCCGTACTTGGCGGCGTCCACCAGCATCTGGCCCTGTGGCGCGGAGACCTCGAGTCCGTCGATCACGAGGGTGATCTGGGGGTGGTCAGGCATGCGGATCGCTCGTTGGGGCTAGGGACGAAGTCCCGGTGAGTGCGCGCAAACCTGCCGCCCCGCTCGCGCCCGAACCCGGCGACCTCTCTTGGAGGTCGCCGGAGTTGCTTGCGAGCATGTCGTCAAACTCGCGTCGGAACTTGCGAACCATGCTCGCAACCGGCATCGCCATCGAGTCGCCGAGAACGCACAGGCAGTGGCCGACGATGTTGTCCTGGACCGAGGCGATTATGTCGAGGTCGATCGGAGTCGCCTCGCCGCCCACCACCCGCTCGAGCATCTTCACCGTCCAGTTCGTCCCCTCGCGGCAGGGGGTGCACTTGCCGCACGACTCGTGGTGGTAGAAGCGCGCCGTTCGCAGGGCGAGCTCGGGGATCGAAACGGTGTCGTCGGCGACGATGATCGACCCGGAACCGAGCATCGAGCCGGCGTCCGCCATCGCCTCGAAGCTGTACGGGAGGTCGAGCTCGGCGGCGGTCAGGACCGGCGATGAGGACCCACCCGGAAACCACGCCTTCACCTCCCGGCCCTCGAGCGGTCCGCCGGCGAGCCCGTAGATCAGCTCCCGCGAGGGGATCCCCAGCTCGACCTCGTAGTTGCCGGGCCGCCGCACGCAGCCCGAGACCGAGACCACCTTGGTCCCGGGAGACTGCTCGGTGCCGAAGCTCTTGAACCAGTCGGCCCCGTTGGCGACGATGTGGGGGACGTTGGAGAGCGTCTCGACGTTGTTGATCAGGGTCGGCCCTCCGTAGAGGCCCTGGATCGCCGGGAAGGGCGGCTTGAGCCGCGGGTTTCCCCGCTTTCCCTCCAGGGAGTCGAGCAGCGCCGTCTCCTCTCCGCAGATGTAGGCGCCGGCGCCGCGATGCACGACGAGTTCGACTCGGTGGCCGCTGGCCAGGAGATTGGCGCCGAGGAACCCGGCCTCGTAGGCCTCGGCGACCGCGGCGTCGAGGACGTCGGCGACCTGGGCGTATTCACCCCGAATGAAGATGAACGCCCATCCGGCGCCCGCGGCGAGTGCGGCGATTGCGGCCCCCTCGATCAGCTGATGGGGATTCTTGAACATCAGCTCCCGGTCCTTGAACGCCCCCGGCTCCGACTCGTCGGCGTTGCAGCACAGGAACTTGTCCATCTCGCCCCGGGGCAGGAACGAGGCCTTCTTTCCCATCGAGAACCCCGCCCCGCCTCGGCCCCGGAGGCCGGAGCCCTCGAGGGTCGTCAGGAGCTCGTCTGGCTCGGGTTCCTTGACCGCGCGTTCGAGCGAGCGGTAGCCGCCGAGCCTGCGGTAGGTCTCGATCGAGGCGAGCCCCGGCTCGTCGATGTTGCGAAACAGCATCCGCGTCTCGCCGGCCATCAGCCCTTCGCCTCCTCGACCCTCGGGTCCGGGTCGGGCTCGGGGCCCCCGGCGGCGCCGCGCTTGGCGAGCGCCTTGTCCGGGATCACCTCGGTCCCCTGCCTGAGCTGCTCGATCACGGTCGCGGCATCGTCGAGGCTGAGCGGCCCGTAGTAACGGTCGTCGATCGAGGCCATGGGGGCGATGTCGCAGGCCCCCATGCACTCGAAGCCCTTCAGGAACACCGCACCGTCGGGCGAGCTCGCGCCCCCGTGGTCGGCCTCGTCCCGGTCGACTCCGGCCGCGTCGCTGAAGGCGCTCATCAGGTCGTCGGCGCCGCGAAGCCAGCAGGAGATGTTGTGGCAGACGAGCACCTGGTGGCGCCCCACGGGGCTGGTTCTGTAGAGGTCATAGAAGGTCGTCAGCGACTCCAGGTAGGCGGGAGTCACTCCCATCACGGCTGCAGCCTCGCGGATGCCCTGCGGCGAGCACCACCCGTAGTGGCGCTGCACCGCCCACAGGGCCGGAAGGGCGGCCGAGCGGATCTCGGGATAGCGCCCCATCGCCAGCTCGATCCGCTCCCGGAGCTCCTCCGGCACGTCGACCTGGGAGAGCTCGGGAACCGGCTCGGCGTCCTCGGGCCGCATCGACTCGACCAGCCGCCGCCGCTCCTCGGCCGACAGGTCATCGGTCGCGCGTAGCTCTGGTACCCAGCCAGCGTCGGGATCCCCTGGAATAACTCCGCCGGAAGCCTTGCCTCCGGCTACGTTTCCGGCGGGTTGGGGCGCTGACCGACCGGCAGGTTCAACCGCGCGACCCGGGACCTCGTCCCTAGCCCGAGCCTCCCCACCTTGACTCGTGCCGCCAGCGTCAACCGCGCGACCCGGGACTTCGTCCCCAGCTCCGGGGTTTGGCGTTCGGTCCTTCACCTATCTATGCCTCCCAGGATCGGGTCGAGCATGGCTAGGTTCTGGATCAGGTCGGCGAGGTAGCCGCCGACGCACATGTCACGGAGGGACTGCAGGTTGACGAAGGAGGGGTCACGGAAATGGACCCGGGCGGGCTTTGAGGATCCGTCGGCGAGTACGAAGCAGCCGAGCTCTCCGCGTGGCGACTCGACAGCGTGATAGGCCTCACCGGGGGGAACGCGGAAGCCCTCGGTGACCAGCTTGAAGTGGTGAATCAGGGCCTCCATCGAGGTGGAGAGCTCGTTCCTCGGCGGCAGCACGACCTTCCGGTCGTCGGCGATCCAGGGTCCCTCCGGAAGGCCGTCGAGCGCCTGCTCGACGATTCGAAGTGATTGGCGCATCTCCTCGACCCGAACCCGGTAGCGGTCATAGCCGTCGCCCACCGTGCCGACCGGAATCTGGAACTCGAGGTCCCCGTAGGCGAGGATGGGGTCGACCTTTCGCAGGTCCCACGGCTCGCCCGCCGCGCGCAGGAGCGGGCCCGTGACGCCGAGGTCGAGAAGCCGCTGGCGCGGGACGATCCCGATTCCCTTGGTGCGCTGGAGGAAGATCTCATTGCGGTTCAGGATCGCCTCGTACTGGTCGATCCGAGACGGCATCTCGGCGCAGAAGGCGCGCACCTTCTGCTCGAAGCCGAGGGGGATGTCCTCGAAGACGCCGCCGACCTGGAAATAGCGGGTGTGCATCCGCTGGCCGGTCGACAGCTCGAACAGGTCGAGGACTCGATCGCGGTCGCGAAAGCAGTAGAAGAACATCGACATCGCCCCGAGGTCGAGCGCGGAGGTCCCGAGCCAGACCAGATGCGAGTGGATCCGGTTGAGCTCCAGGTGGATCACCCTCAGGTATTGGCCGCGCGGCGGGACCTCGAGCTCGAGCAGCCGCTCGACGCAGCCGACGAACGCCTGCATGTTCCAGAAGTACGACAGGTAGTCCATCCGCTCGACGAACGGGATCACCTTCCAATAGGACTTGTCCTCGCAGCTCTTCTCGATCCCCGTGTGGACGTAGCCGACGACCGGTTTCAGGTCCCGGACCACCTCGCCCTCGAGGCTGACCAGAAGTCGCAGCACCCCGTGGGTGGCCGGATGGTGCGGCCCCATGTTGATCGTCAAGAGCTCCTGCTCGGGCCCCATGGCCTCGCCGGCGGCGGTCCGCTCGAGCGGCGAGGTCCCGATCACCTGCGCCCCGGTCCGGGCGATCACGTCCCCGCCGTGCGCGGGCGACGATCCGTGTGTGCTCAAGGGTGCATCCCGTCGGCGCTAGCGACGGAGCCGCGGGTCGAGCCGATGTAACAACGTCGCAAGGTGGAGGGGTCGGAGCCAGCGACGAAGTCGCGGGTCGAGCGAGTAACCCTGCCGTCACGCCGGCGTCGCAACCCGCCGGAAACGCAGCCGAAGGCGAGGCTTTCGGCGGATATGTTCCTTTCGGCGGAGTGATTCATCATGCGTACCAGCGCGGTACCTCGCGCTCGTTGTGGGTGAAGATCACCGGCTCGCCCCCGACCGGGAAGTCACGGCGCTGGGGCCAGCCGACGTAGTCCTCGGGCAGGAGGATCCGGCGGAGGTCCGGGTGGCCGCGGAAGACGATCCCGAAGAATTCGTACGCCTCGCGCTCCTGGAACTCGGCTCCGGAAAAGACGGACACGCAGCTGTCGATCTCCGGAAGCTGTCCGTCGACCGGGTCGCGGAGCGCCGCTCGGACCCGCAGCCGCTCGACCCGCGCCATGTTGAGGAGCTCGTAGACGACTCCGAAGCGCGGCTCGGCGGGCAGGTAGTCGACCCCGTGGAGACTGGCGAGAAAGCCGTACTCCTGGCCCGGGGTGTCGCGAAGCCAGGTGAGGGATTCGACGATCTGGTCGGGCTCGACGATCAGGCACGCCTGTCCATGCTCGTGGTAGGTGCCGAGGACCGATCCCGCGCCGGCCTCGCGCAGCTCGTGGGCGATCAGCTCCAGGCCGGGGGCGTCGGGCATCAGGGCGATCCCCGGCGCGACTCCTGCGAACGCGCGCTCTCATACGCCACCGAGGCCTCGCGCGCCTCGGCATATGCCTCGATCTCCTCATCGGTCGCGCTCCCGGTTTCGGGCCGAGCCCATTCCTCGGTGCCGATCGCGTTGTAGCGGCGGCGCCAGCCCGGGTCGGGGCTGCCGAGGATCATGCGCTGGAGCTTGTTGAACCCGTAGACGAGCGCCTCCGGCCTCGGAGGGCAGCCGGGAACGTGAATGTCGACCGGCATGAACTTGTCCGCCCCCTGGACGACCGCGTAGTTGGCGAACATCCCGCCCGACGACGAGCAGGCGCCCATCGAGATCACCCACTTGGGCTCCAGCATCTGGTCGTAGATGCGCCTGACGACCGGCGCCATCTTGATCGACACGCGGCCCGAGAGGATCAGCATGTCCGCCTGGCGCGGTGAGGCCCGCATGTTCTCCGCGCCGAAGCGGGCGATGTCATAGCGCGGGCTGACGATCGACATCATCTCGATCGCGCAGCAGGCGAGCCCGAAGGTCGCGGGGAAGATCGAGTTCGCGCGTCCCCAGCTGATCGCCTTGCGCATGGTCGTCGTCATCACGGCCTCGGATACGTGCCGCTCCAGGTCGGGCCCCTCGAGGTCTCCGCGCAGCAGGTCCCGCGCGCGGAGCTGCCGGACGCGAAGATCGCTTGGCGAGCGGGGCTCCTCAAGGGGGGCGAGCCCGCGGAGCTTCTCCCGCCTCACCTCCAATCCAGTGCCCCCCGGCGCCATACATAGACCAGCGCGACCATCAGCAAGACGACGAAGATGATCACCTCGACGAGCACGAAGACCGAGTGTGCTCCCCGCAGGATCACCCCGACGGGGTAGAGGAAGACGACCTCGATGTCGAACAGGATGAACAGCATCGCGACCATGTAGAAGCTGATCCCGAAGCGGAAGGTGCGCGTGACCTCGCTGGGCAGCCCACACTCGTACGGATCGGTTTTGGCGCGGTTGGGGCGCCGCGGCCCGATCAGGCCGTTGACGAGCGCCAGGGTTCCCCCGACGACCACCCCCAGGCCTCCGAAGACGAGCACCGGCAGATAGCTGCGAAGCACCTACACACTCCTCGCCGCGACTCGAGCCACAGGCGAGTTATATACCCGGCTTGTGCGAACTTGCTACATAGTGATCTTCCGCATCAGGATGCGGATTCTCGATGCTTCGCGGCCTGCTCGGGGTGGAGTGCGGCGGCTCTCGTCCGCGCCGGCCCCGTGGCGGGGTTGAGTCGATGCTGACCGTTCACATCACGGTAGGCATCGCGGTGATCGCGACCAGCCTCGCCGCGGGCGTATGGGGTGGGGTGGCGTGGCTTCGACACCGGCCGAGCGTGGGCTTCTGGTACGCGCTGCGGGTCGAGCAGGTCGCCGTCGTGCTGCAGGCGACGCTGGGAGCGATCCTCCTGCTCTCGGGTCGAGAGGCGCCCAGCGGTCTTCACTACGTCTATGGCGTCGCCCCCTTGCTGATCTCGCTGCTCGCCGAGGCGGCACGCGCGGGAGCCGCCGAGCGCGAGCTGACCGGACTGGACTTCGAATCGCTTCCCCGCGCCCGCCAGCGAGCCACCGCGATGGCGATCGTCCGCCGCGAGACCGGGATCATGGCCGTGTCGGCGCTGGTCGTCTTCGGGCTCGCGGTTCGCGCTGCGACGACGGGGTAGGGCAGCAGGGGTCGTCGGGGGCGGCGCTGACCGATGGCTGGGTGGAGATGGGCGCCACCGTGCTGGTTGGCGCCGGCCGTTGCGGGCTGGGTAGGGAATGTGCGCCAACTGCATCGGTAGGCGCGCGCCGCCGCGACTGACCGGGGTTGCGGCGGCGTCGCGGGCTGACGTGGGTCGGTTAATCGATGCATGCCATTGACTAAACGACCCACGTCGGAGTCTGTCCCTACCCGGCCTGGCCCTGACTCTCGCTGTACCTACCCGGCCTGGTCCCCGCCTGCGTCGAGCTCCCCGTACGCGCCCCCGTGGAAGATCAGCGGCCTTCCGGCGACCGTCGCGAGCTCGAGCACCGGGCCCACCACGATCACGTGGTCGCCGCCCTGGTGGACCTCGCCGAGCTCGCAGCCGAGCCAGATCAGGGCGCCGTCGACCTTCGGCGCCCCGCCGCGCTCCGTCCAGGCGACCCCGTCCCACTTTCGCGGGTGGGGCTCCTTGGTGCTGAACCTCCGAGCCAGGGCCGCTTGGCCGGCGCCGAGGACGTTGATGCCGAACCCGCCCGCGTGCTCCACGGCGACCAGGGTGCGCGACCCGAGGTCGAGGCAGGCGAGCATCAACGGCGGCTCGAGGGAGAGCGAAGCGACCGCGTTGGCCGTCGCCCCGGCAGGGCCGTTCGGTCCGAGTGCCGTGACCACGGTGACCGCGGTCGGGAATCGGGACATCGCCTCGCGGAGGGTTTGCGGCTCGACCGGCATTGCGTCAGCTGACTGGATTCACGGCCACGGAGGCGGAAAGTATGATGCCGCCCGCGTGCGCCCGGTTCTCGTGATCACAGCGGCGGTCGTGACCGCCATCCTCCTCGGCGCCTGCGGCAGCGAGGGCGTGTCGGTCTCCAAGCACGATCCCTCCTATCGCGGCGCGGAGCTCTTCTCGGAGCGCTGCGCCGGCTGCCACACCCTGACGGCCGCGGGAACCCAGGGCTCGGCCAACCGCGCCGTCCGAGTCCAGGGGCCGAATCTGGACCAGCGGGTCGAGAGCTTCAACGACGTCATCTTCGCGATTCGAAACGGCGGGTTCTCGGGGGCGATCATGCCCCAGAACATCGTCACCGGCCACGAGGCCGGCGAGGTCGCCAGATTCGTCTCGAAGTACGCGGGATCGACTGCCCAGACCACCGTGCAGCCGCCCGGCGGCTCGGGTTCACCGTAGGCGAGCTCGAGCGCCCCGGGGCAGCGCGCGGCCACCTTGAAGCCACCCGCGGACCAGGACGGCTAGCGAATGCTCGACATTCGGAGCATCCGCGAGGACCCCGGGCCGGCGAGGGCCGCGCTCGCGCGACGCGGCGCGGCGGAGGCGCTCGACGATCTCCTGGGGCTCGACCAGCGCCGGCGCGAGCTCCTGCCCGAGGTCGAGGCGCGCCGCGCGGTCCAGAATCGGGCCTCGGAGCGGATCGCGGAGGCGAAGCGCTCCGGCGAGGACGCCGAGCCCGTGATCGCCGAGATGCGACAGGTGAGCTCGGAGGTCAAGGAGCTCGAGAGCGAGCTCTCGGAGGTCACCTCGAAGCTCGAACAGCTCGCCTCGACCCTGCCCAACATCCCCGACCCCGATGCCCCGGACGGCGACTCCGAGGAGAACGCTGTCACGCTTCGCGAGGTCGGCGATCCGCCGAGCTTCGAGTTCGAGCCCCGCGACCATCTCGAGCTCGGGGCGGCCAACGGCTGGATCGAGATGGAGAAGGCGGCGGCGGCCTCCGGGTCGCGGTTCGCGTACCTGATGGGCGAGCTGGTGCTGGTCCAGCTCGCTCTCGTCCGGCTCGTCATCGACCTCCTCGTCGCCGATGGCGTGGTCCCGGTTGCGCCACCGGTCCTGGTCCGAGAGGGCCCGCTGCACGGAACCGGCTTCTTTCCCGGCGAGCGCGAGATGATCTACGAGATCCCGCGCGACGAGCTGTTCCTGGTCGGAACGTCTGAGGTGTCACTGGCGGCGCTTCACGCCGGCGACCTGCTCGCCGCTGACGACCTGCCGCTCCGCTACGCGGGGCTGTCGACCTGCTTTCGGCGCGAATCGGGCGCGGCCGGAAAGGACACACGGGGGATCTTCCGCGTCCACCAGTTCGACAAGGTCGAGATGTTCTCGTTCGTTCGCCCCGAGGACTCCCGCGCCGAGCACGAGCGCCTGGTCGCGATCCAGGAGCGGATCATCCAGATTCTCGAGCTCCCCTATCGGGTGGTCGACATCCCGATCGGAGACCTCGGCGCCCCGGCGGCGCGAAAGTTCGACTGCGAGGCGTGGATCCCCAGCCAGTCCCGCTACCGCGAGGTCACCTCGTGCTCCAACACGACCGACTATCAGGCCCGCCGGCTCGGGTGCCGCTTTCGTCCCGGCCCCGACGCCTCGCCGGTCCACGTGCACACGCTGAACGGGACCGCCGTCGCGGTCGGCCGGATCCTCATCGCGCTGATCGAGAACGGCCAGCGCGCCGACGGCTCGGTCGTGCTCCCGCCCGCCCTGCGCGACGCGGGAGCGCCCGAGGCGATCGGCGGAGGCTGATCCGCCCGGCCGGCCGGGCGCCGCACGTCGCTAGGCCTCCGAGGAGTCGTCCCCGTCGGAGGCCAGCGTCAGCGCGCATGAGTTGACGCAGTAGCGCTGGCCCGTCGGGTTCGGTCCGTCGTCGAAGACGTGCCCGAGGTGGCCGCCGCAGCGAGCGCACACGACCTCGGTGCGGCGCATGAACAGGCGGTTGTCGGGCCGGGTCTCGACCTTGTCGTCGGCCACGGGGTCCCAGAAGCTGGGCCACCCGGTTCCGGAGTCGAACTTGGTGTCCGAGCTGAACAGCTCCTGGCCGCAGCCCGCGCAGCGATACATGCCGCCTGTCTTGTCGTCCCAGTAGGCGCCCGTAAAGGCGCGCTCGGTGCCCTTGTTGCGGAGCACCTCGTACTGCTCCGGCGTCAGCTCGGCTCTCCACTCGGCGTCCGACTTCTGAAGCTTCTCCATCTCGGCCTTCCTCTTCGGCTCGACTCAGGGCTCTCACCAGGTTAGTCGCGCCGCGACCCCGTTTGTTACGGAGCGCCCTACCCATACGATCCGCGCCGTGGCCGATGCCTTCTTTCGGGACGAGGGGGACGCTCGCTACGCGCCCACCGAGCTCACCCGAGGCCCGTGGGACCCCGATTCCCAGCACGCCGGGCCGGCGGCGGCGCTGATCGGTCGCGAGGTCGAGCGGCTCGAAGGGGGCGAGGATCGCCACGTCGCCCGGATCACGTTCGAGATCCTCCGGCCGGTCCCGATCGCGCCCCTCACGGTCGAGGCCCGGATCGTGCGTCCGGGGAGGAGCGTCGAGCTCGTCGAGGCGTCGCTGTCAGATACCGAGGGTGAGGTCATCAAAGCGAGGGCGTGGCGAGTCCGCATCGCGCCCGTCGACCTCCCGGCCGGGCTCGGGAGCGCCGATGGCCCGGGCCTGATCGGAAGCTCTGAGTCGACGCTTCGTCCCGGGTTCGCCCCCGCCGGCCCGCGCGCCGCCAGGGCAGGCGGTTTCCCCGACACGGGCGGCAAGGTCGGATACCACACCGCGATGGAGTATCGGTTCCTGAGCGGTGCATTCACCGAGCCCGGTCCCGCCGTCGCGTGGATGCGGATGCGCCAGCCGCTCGTCGAGGGTGAGGGTCCCTCGCCCCTTCAGAGGGTGCTGGTCGCCGCCGACTCGGGGAACGGGATCAGCGCGGCACTCGACTGGAATCGTTACCTGTTCATCAACGTGGAGCTCACGGTGCATCTGCACCGCGCCCTGGTCGGCGAGTGGGTGTGCATGGACGCGATCACGATCCCGGAGGCGAACGGAGTGGGCGTCGCCGACACGGCGCTCTACGACGAGGTCGGCCCGATCGGCCGCGCCGTGCAGGCCCTGATGGTCGACAAGCGGGGGGAGCGGTGAGCTCGGCTTCGCGGCCGGGGGTGCTGGTCGCGCGGGTCCTGCTCCCGGCCGGCCTGGAATTGCTCGAGGCCGGCTGCGAGGTGGTGCAGGGGGGCCTCGACGTGGGGCGGGAGCGATTGCTGGAGCTCGCCGGGGGCGTCGAGGGAATCGTGGCCGACCCTACGGTCGCGGTAGACGACGAGCTGCTGGACGCGGCGGGGCCGCAGCTTCGCGTCGTCTCCAACTTCGCGGTCGGATACGACAACGTCAACCTGGAGGCGTGCCGGCACCGGGACGTCGTCGTCACCAACACCCCGGGGGTGCTGACCAACGCGACGGCCGAGCTGGCGCTCGGGTTGACGGTGGCGGCGGCAAGGCGGATGAGCGATGCGGAAGCGGCCCTGCGCGGCGGCGCCTGGGCGGGGTGGGACCCCGGCGCGTACCTCGGCACGGAGCTCAGCGGATCGACGTTCGGGATCGTGGGGATGGGCAGGATCGGTCGCCGCTACGCGGAGCTCATCGCTCCCCTCGCCGGGCGGATCGTCTACGTGGCCCGGTCGAGCAAGCCCGATGTCGAAGGAGCGCTCGGCGCTCGGCGCGTCGAGCTGTCGGAGCTCCTGAGCGAGTCGGACGTGATCAGCCTGCACGTGCCCGGTACGCCCGACACCGAGCACCTGATCGGTGCCGCCGAGCTCCGGGCGATGCGGCGCCACGCCGTGCTGGTCAACACCGCGCGCGGGAGCCTCGTCGATGCCGCCGCCCTGGCCGAGGCGCTTGGCGACGGTCGGGTCGGGGCCGCCGGCCTCGACGTGTTCGAGGGTGAGCCACGGGTGCCCGGAGAGCTGCGGGCGGCCCCGCGATGCGTACTGGTCCCGCACATCGGATCGGCCACAAACCGGGCGCGTGATGCCATGGCACGATTGGCGGCCGAGAACCTGCTCGCCGCGCTTCGGGGCGAGGAGCCGCCGGGCAGGGTCGCCTGAATCCGTCGCGCCTCGGAGATAGTTCAAGCTAGGCGGGCGGGCGGTTCGGCGGAGGACCACGGCGCGGCCGGGTCGCGGAGCTTCACGTATACGACGTCGGTGTCGGCGATCCGGTCCTGAAGGCCGCGCCGGCGCGGAGAGAAGAGGATGCCCAGAAGTCCGAGGCCGAGAGGCAGGATCGCAAGCGCGAGGCCGAGCAGGCGGCGGATCGAGCGCCGAAGCCCGATCCGGCGCGAGCCGTCGGCCTCGATCGCGATCGCGAGGAACCGCATCCCCGGTGTCTGGCCCGACAGGGACCAGAAGAAGAGCAGGTAGACGGTCCAGGCGATGATCCACGCGATCGTGCCCAGCACCACGCCCGTCTCCGAGATGCTTCCGCTGTCGCCGAGGATCCGCGAGGCCGTCAGCGCGATCACGCCGGAGACGACGACGTAGGCGCCGTTCAGGAGCGCGCCGTCGAGTCCCGCGGCGAGGGCGCGGGTGGCGAGCCCCGCCTGCTCCGCGGACTCGGACCGCTGAGGCCTCCGCACGATGGCCCGGGCGATCCGCTCCAGGGCGTTGTCGAGGCGGCGTGCGACCCGGCGAAGCTGGCGTCCCAGGTCCTCGATCAAGCCGACTCCCTGGGCGGTCACCGCCGCCCGGACCTCGGGCGCCTCGGCGATCCGCTCGACGAGCTTCTGGGCTTCGTCGCTTGCCAACAGCTGCGTCCAGAGGTTGTCGAACTGCTCGCTTTCGAGGGCCCGGGCCAACGCCCTCTCGAAGGCCGGCGTTCCGAGCGCACGCGCCAGGGCCTCCTCGAACTGCGGTCCCTCGAGGATTCGAACCAGCGCCCGCTCGAACGCGGGGCTCTCGGCGGCGCTGACCAGCGCCTCCTCGACCGCCGTCTCGGCAGCCCGATCGAGGCCGGTCAGACCGGCGACTTGGCGCGCGCCCCGCGCGCCCGTTCCGATCAGGCGCGCCGGGAGTGGTCTCGGGGGCGGGTTCTCGTTCACGGCGCGAACCGAACCCTATTGGCACCGTCACGCGCCGTTGTTGATCTGGCTGGACGCGGGGCCGGGAGGAAGGCCCACACGGTCGAAGGCGCTACGCCTAGGCTGGCGCGCCTGCCTTCTCGCGCTCTGCCGCGGCCGCCTCGACGAGCTGCTTGTAGCGGACCTGCTGGCCGGCGGCGCCCCAGTTTCCGTCCGGGACCTCGCGGATCACCGTCCAGACGCGGATGCCCTCGCTCTCATCGAGCCCGGCGGCGCGCAGGATGGCCTGGTTGAACGAGTCGACGAGGATGCCCTTGCGCCGGTCCGAGAGCGCACCGTCGGGGACGGTGACCTGGACGCGGAAGCGCGGCTCTCCACCGGGCCGGCCTCCGACCGCGAGCATCTCGGGATCGATCTCGTTCGCGTAGACCCAGGTGATCGAGCGAAAGAACTCGGTGTCGGGTGCCTTCTCTGCCTCGAGCATCTTCGTCGCCAGCTCCTCGAGCAACTCCTCGCGGGCGTCGGAGCCGATCGCGCCCTTCGGATAGGTGAGTTCGAGCATCGGCATTTCCGGACCTCCTGGTCGGTCGTTCGTCCCTCGTCGGGGACCATACTATGATGAGCGTCATAATGACGAGCGCCGGAAAACACACCAGGGAGCGAATGGTCCGCGGCGCCGCACAGCTTCTTCGCCAGCGCGGTTACACGGGAACCGGCTTTCGCGAGGTGATCGAGCTGACGGGTGCGCCGCGCGGCTCGATCTACCACCACTTCCCGGGCGGCAAGGCCGAGCTCGCCGGCGCGGCCGTCGACTACGTCGGCGGGCTGGCCCGCGAGGCGATCGCCGATTCGCTCGCCGACGCCGATCCGATCCGCGCGCTGCGCGCCTTCGCCGGCCTGTGGCGGGCCGACTTCGAGCGCTCCGGCGGTCGCGCCGGCTGCCCGATCGCCGCCGTCGCGGTCGAGAGCCACGAGGAGGCCCCCGAGCTCCTCGACTCGGCCGCGCGCGCCTTCGAGCGCTGGCAGAGCGCGTTCGCGGACTGCCTTCGTCGCGCCGGCGTGCCGCGTGCCCGGGCAGCGCGGCTCGCCGCTCTCGTCGTCTCGGCGGTCGAGGGCGCGATCATCCTCAGCCGCGCCGAGCGCGACCCGGCGCCGCTTCTCGACGTCGCCCGCGAGCTCGAGGCGGCGCTCGAGGCGGCGCTCGATCGACCGCCTGGCCCGCCCAAGGGGCTCCCAGCCGAGTAGTAACTAACTAACCGCAGCCGGTGTTGTTCCCGCAGCTGGTGCAGGTGTAACAGGAGCCGGTGCGCTGCATCATGCCCCCGCACTGCTCGCAGGCGGGCCCGAGGTCGCGACCCTGCATCCTCGCCGGGATCACCGGCGGGGAGTCGGTGAGCGCGGCCGTCGCGGGCACCGGATCGGCCGATGAGCCGTTTCCCTCGTGGTGGCCATTGCCGTTGCCGCCGTTCGTCTCGCTCGAGCCGTTGGCCTCGGTCGCCTCGTCGGTCTCCAGGGGCAGGCTCTGCTGCGCGTCGCGGCGCGCCCGCACCTCGGGGGTCAGGATGCCGAGGTCCTCGAGCTCATCGGGGTCCTCGATGAACCGGCTGCCGAGCCAGCGCATCAGGTAGTCCGGCATCGACTTCGCGAACGGGATCTCGGGGTTGTTCGTGATTCCCTCGGGGTCGAAGCGCATGTAGCTGAACTTGCGCACGAACACCTCGAGCGGGACGCCGTACTGGAGCCCGATCGAGATCGCGGTCGCGAACGCGTTCATCATCCCCCGGAGGGTCGAGCCTTCCTTGCCGATGTCAGTCAGGAAGATCTCGCCGACCGAGCCGTCCTCGTACTTGCCGGCGGTGATGTAGCCCTCGTGGCCGGCGATCGAGAACTTGTGGGTGATCGATTCGCGCTCGCGCGGCATCCTCCGGCGCTCGGGGCGCGGCGGTGCGTCGTCGCCGGGCGCGGCCGTCTCGGCGGGCTCGGCCTTCTTCTCGCCGGCGTCGGTGCGAAGCGCCTGCGCGGTCTTCGAGCCGTCACGGTAGATCGCCAGCGCCTTCAGCCCCAGCGCCCAGCCCTGCTGGTACGCATCGGAGATGTCGGCCACCGTCGCCGACTCCGGCAGGTTGACCGTCTTCGAGATCGCCCCCGAGATGAACGGCTGCACGGCGGCCATCATCTCGATGTGGCCCATGTGTGAGATCGCCCGCTCACCCACCGCCACGTCGAACACCGCGAGGTGCTCGTCGCGCAGGCCCGGGGCGCCGATGATCGTCGCCCTGTCGTTCACGTAGGCCTCGATCTGCTCGACCTCGGAGTCCGAGTAGCCGAGCGTTCGCAGGGCCATCGGCACGGTGCGGTTCGGGATCCTCATCTGCCCGCCGCCGACCAGCTCCTTGAACTTGACCAGCGAGAAATCCGGCTCGATCCCCGTGGTGTCGCAGTCCATCAGGAAGCTGATCGTCCCGGTCGGGGCGAGCACCGTCGCCTGGGCATTGCGGTAGCCGTGCTCGTCGCCGAGCTCGACGGCCTCATCCCAGGTCTGCCGCGCGGCGCTCAACAGCGCCTCCTCGACCAGCGAGCCGTCGATCTCCTTGGCGGCGTCGCGATGCATCCGCATCACCTGGTTGTGGGGCTCGTTGTTGGCCGGATAGGCGTCGTAGGTTCCGATTGAGGCGGCGATCCGCGCCGACTCGCGATAGGCGCGGCCGGTCATCAGGGCCGTGAGGGCTGCCGCCACGGCGCGTCCCTCGTCGGAGTCGTAGGGGAGCCCGTTGGACATCAGGAGCGCTCCGAGGTTGGCGTAGCCGAGCCCGATCTGGCGGAACCCCCGAGCGTTTCGGCCGATCTCCTCGGTCGGGTAGCTCGACGGGCCTATGACGATCTCCTGGGCCAGGAAGACGACGTCGACCACGTGGCAGAAGCCGTCAATGTCGAAGGCCCCGTCGTCGTTTCGGAACTTCATCAGGTTGATCGAGGCGAGGTTGCAGGCCGAGTCGTCGACGTGCATGTACTCCGAGCACGGGTTGGACGCGTTGATCCGCCCCGACTCCGGACAGGTGTGCCAGCGGTTGATCGTCGTGTCGTACTGGACGCCCGGATCCGCGCAGCGCCAGGCGGCGTCGGCGATCTGGTTCATCAGGTCGCGGGCAGCGAGGGTGTGGAGCGCGTCGCCGTTCGTCCGTGCCGTCAGGTCCCAGTCGTCGCCTCGCTCGACAGCCTGCATGAAGTCGTCGGTGACCCGGACAGAGTTGTTGGCGTTCTGGTACTGGATCGAGTGAAAGGAGTCGCTGTCGATCCGCATGTCGAAGCCGGCGTCGCGAAGGGCGGCGGCCTTCTCCTCCTCACGGGCCTTGCACCAGATGAAGGCCTCGATGTCGGGGTGGTCGACGTCGAGCACCACCATCTTGGCGGCGCGGCGGGTCTTGCCGCCCGACTTGATCGTCCCCGCCCAGGCGTCGGCGCCTCGCATGAAGCTGACCGGCCCCGATGCCAATCCGCCCTTGGACAGATGCTCCTTGGAGGAACGGATGTTGGAGAGGTTGATCCCCGACCCCGAGCCGCCGCGGAAGATCATTCCCTCGCGCGTGTTCCAGTCGAGGATCGACTCCATCGTGTCCTCGACGCTGAGGATGAAGCAGGCCGAGCACTGGGGGTGCTCCTCGAAGCCGACGTTGAACCAGACCGGGCTGTTGAAGGCGGCCTCCTGGTGGAGGAGTGTGTGTGTCAGCTCGGCCTCGAAGGTCTCGGCGTCGCCGTCGGACGCGAAGTAGCCGCCCTCGCTGCCCCAGCGGGCGATCGTCCCCGCCACCCGGGAGATCATCTGCTTCACCGAGCGCTCGCGCTCCGCCGTCCCGAGCTTGCCCCGGAAGTACTTCTGGGCGACGATGTTGGTCGCGTTCTGGGACCACCCGGCCGGGAACTCGATCCCCCGCTGCTCGAACGCCGGGCTCGCGGGATCGCCGATCACCGCGTCGCGAAGCTCCCACTCGACCTCGTCGAACGGGTGGACGCCGGCGGTCGTGAAGCGGCGTTCGACCGTCAATCCCGAGTTCGAGATCCGTGCGTCCTTTGCAGCGGTTTTACTCATCAAGTCCCTCCTCGGAACGGCATTTCAGCTGGACTCCGCATCCTCGCGCGCGGCGCGGACGGAACCGACCTCGACCATAGCCCCGTTTCGGGCCGGTCGGGCCGACATGGACGGTAGCGTTCCCGCAAACTGCAGATAGGCGCCCCAGTCCAGCTCGCGAAGCTCCGCCAGACAGAGCTCGCCGACCCGCTCTGACGAGAGCTCTCCCGTCTCGGTGGCGGCCAGCTCGACCCGGTCGACGATCGCCTCGATGTCGGATGCGTCGACCGGCCGCTTGTGCGCGGCCCCGAGAAGCGCGGCGCGAAGCTTCGCCCGGTCGAAGCGCTGGTGCTCGCCGTCGCGCTTGATCACGTACTGGGCCTGCGGCTCGCGGCGCTCGAAGGTGGTGAACCGCTGGCCGCAGCCCGAGCAGCGGCGGCGGCGGCGCACAGCGGCCCCGTCGGGCGAGCGGCGGCTCTCCAGGACGCGGGTGAGTGAGTGGCAGCTCGGACAATCCATCCCCCCAGATTCTACTAGCGGTAGTGTTCTCCTTCCCCGCCAAACCACTAGATATGGGGTGGTGGCACCGAAAGGCATGGGATCCGCCGTTGCGCGCGACTACTTCACGTCGGCGCGGTGCGGATTCGCTAGGCTCGCCCCGCGATGACCAGAAGGCAGCGAGCAAAGGGGCGGGTCTCGGACGCGCGAGCCGTCGCGACTGAGCGGGTCGCCGAAGCCAAGACGACCGCCTCCGATCGGGTGTCCGATGCGCGTGCGGTTGCCTCGGAGCGAGTCGCGGACGCCAGGGCCGCCGCCGAAGGCCTGATCGCGCGCTCCAAGCCGCGCCTTCGCGGCGTCTCCCACGAATGGGCGTTCTTCGTCTCCCTGGTCGCGGGCGGCGCCCTGGTCCTGAGCGCGCCGACCGGGCGCTCGGCCGCGATGGCCGCGATCTACGCCGGGTCGCTGTCAGCGCTTTTGGGGGTAAGCGCCCTATACCACCGGGTCGATTGGCGCCGGCCCGAGATCCGGCGCTGGATGCGAAGGCTCGACCACTCGATGATCTTCCTGCTGATCGCCGGGACGGTGACGCCCTTCGCGGTCCTGGTGCTCGGCGGCGCGCTCGGGGAGGCGCTCCTGATCGCCGTCTGGGCCGGGGCGGCGGCGGGGATCGTGGTCGAGATGGTCTGGGTCGAGGCGCCGAAGTGGGTCACCGTGATCGTCTATCTGGCGGTCGGCTGGATCGGAGCCCTGGGGTTCCCGGCGATCGTCATCAAGGCGGGTCTGGGCGCCGGGGTCCTGATCGCGATCGGGGGGATCCTCTACACCGCCGGGGCGATCGTCTACGCCCGCCAGCGGCCCGATCCGAACCCCGCGGTGTTCGGGTACCACGAGATCTTCCACGCTCTCGTGATCGTCGCAGCGACCGCTCACTTCGCGGCCGTCGCGATCTACGCGCTGCCGGCGTCGTAGGCCGGGCCTCCTTCCTGCTTGGGATTGGTGCCCTTGGTGGTCCCTGGACCCCCCAAGGCCGCAGAGAGTTCCCGGGCGGCGGTGCTTGGCTCCCGGCGTTCTCCCTACCCAGCCCGATCGGCCGGCGCCCGCGCGACTCAGCGGTGTGTGACGCCCGTTTGGGCGAACGCCGCGAGGCGCGGCCCGGAGACCACCACGTCGCCGAGCGCCTCGTCGATCGCGTCCACGACGTCGTCGGAGAGCTCGACCCCCGAGGCCGCGGCGTTGGCCTCGACCTGCTCGGGTCGCGAGGCGCCGGTGATCGCCGAGGCCACGTTCGGTTCGCGAAGCACCCAGGCCAGGGCCATCTGGACCATGGTGAGCCCCGCTTCATCGGCGATCGGGACGAGCCGCTGGACCGCCTCGAGCACCTCGTCGTCCATGTAGCGCGAGATCGAGACGCTCATCTCGTCGCTCGCCGCTCTCGAGTCCGAGGGCGGGGGGTCGCCCGGCGCGTACTTGCCCGCCAGCACCCCTTGCGCCAGGGGTGACCAGACGATCTGGGAGATGCCATGGGCGGCGCAGAACGGGATCAGCTCGGATTCGGGCGCCCGCCAGATCATGTTGTACTGGGGCTGCGAGGAGACCCACTTGGCGGCCCCCTCGACCCCGAGCCCGGCCTCGATCTGCTCGATCGTCCACTCCGAGAAGCCGATCTCGCGCACCTTCCCCGCCGCGCGGACCTCGGTCAGGGCCTCCATCGTCTCCTCGATCGGCGTGTCGGGGTCCGGTCGGTGGCATTGGTAGAGGTCCACGTAGTCGGTGCGCAGCCGCTCGAGCGACGCGTCGAGCTGCTTGTGGATCTGCTCGCGGGAGAGGCCGCTGTCCGTCGCGGACATCGGGAAGTAGACCTTCGTGGCGAGGATGTAGGAGTCGCGCGGATAGCTCCCGAGCGTCTCGCCCCACGCCGTCTCGGCCGCCCCGACCCCGTAGATGTTCGAGGTGTCGAGGAAGTTGATCCCCGCCTCGATCGCGGCCCGCGTGCAGGCGGCGGTCCGGTCGTGCTCCACCCCGGCTCCGTAGGTGAGCCAGGAGCCGAGCGAGATCTCGGAAACCTCGATCTGCGAGTCGCCGAGCCTCCGATAGCGCACCGCGCGACTCTACCGCGCCGCAGTTCGGGGTCGCAGTCCCGCGCCCTACGTCGGGCTGGCCGTCACGTGCGCCTCCTGGGCCGACCCGATCAGCGCCCGAACCTCGTCCTCGCGGCCGGCCCGGATCAGCTCGATGGGGTCGGGGTCGCCGTTGACGATCCCCTCGAAGAACTCCTTGCGGTCCTGGTAGGTCGGCAGCGTCGCCTTCGCCCAGCCGCGCGCCTCGTTCAGGATCACCGCGAGGCGCGAGTAGGGCTCTCCGAAGGCGTCGGAGATCTCGCGCTTCATGCGCTTGGCGAGGGCCGGCGAGGCGCCCGCGGTGGAGATCGCGATCGCAAGCGGGCCGCTTCTGACGATCGCCGGAAGGATGAAGCTGCAGAGCGGGGGCACGTCGACGACGTTGCAGAGCATCGCCCTGCGCTCGGCCTCCTCGTAGACGGCGATGTTGACCTCGGTGCGGTTGGTCGCGGCGATCGCGATGAGCTTCCCCTCCAGGTCGGAGACGTCGAACTCGCGCCGCTCCCACTCGATCGAGCCCTCGCGGGCGTATCCGGCGAGCGGATCAATCGCCTCGGGGGCGACCAGCGTCACCTCCGCATCGCATGCCAGAAGGCCGTCGACCTTCTCCAGGCCGACGTCGCCGCCGCCGACCACCAGACACCTGCGTCCGGTGAGGCGAAGGCAGGCGATGTAGAGCGGGGTCTCGAGCAGGCCGGCGACGCACGACTGGTCGCAGATCCCCTTTCGCAGCTGGCAGACGCATGGCTTGCCGGCATAGGCTTGGGCGGGCATATCCGAGATCGTAGTCATCGCCCACCGGCGCGGTGGCGCGTTCCTGGCGGTATGCGCCACAATCGCGCCACGGACCGCCTTGGCCGCCTCCTCTGCCGGCGGCTCTCCCGTCTGGCCAGCCAGCCGGGGGTATGCTGGGCGCGATGGCGCTGAGCGTCCCGCGTCCTCCGACCACCAACCCCCTGGCGCGGATCCGCGGCGACCTGGGGATCGAATGGCGGGCGGCTCGCCGCGGGCCGCTCCCACCGGGCTCGAAGCTTCCCAGCATCGTGCTCACCGAGCGGATGCGCCGCGACCCGCTTGCGGTCCTCTTGACCGCATACGAGGAGCACGGCCCGATCTTCGCGATCAGGATCTTTCACGCGATCAACGTGTTCATGCTCGGCCCCCAGGCCAACCGCTTCATCCTGGTCACCGACCGAGAGAAGTTCCGCTGGCGCGACGGGAGCCTCGGCGACCTGATCCCCCTGATCGGCGACGGCCTGCTGACCACCGACGGCGAGTACCACGATCACGCTCGCCGGGCGATGCTGCCCGGGTTCCACAGCGAGCGGGTCGCCGCCGCGGCCGCCGTGATGGGCGAGGAGGCGGAGCGTGCCCTGGAGCGCTGGCGTCCCGGCCACCAGCTCGACCTCTACGACTGGGCGCGCCATGTCGCGATGCGGGTCGCGATGCGAGCCCTGTTCGGCTTCGATCCGGATCGCTCGGGCGTCGACGTCGCCGCCACCTTCGAGCGCGGCCTCTCCTTCTATGAGCGCGAGTACTTCCTCCAGGTGCTGCGGGGTCCGGGCAGCCCGTTCGCGCGGCTGCGTCGGGTCCGCAGGACCCTCGACGGGATCATCCTCGGCGAGATCGCGCGGCGGCGGCGCACCGGCGATCTCGGGGACGACCTGCTCGGGCTGCTGATCGCCGCCCACGACGAGGATGGCCGGGCGTTCGACGACGGGCAGGTTCGCGACCAGATCCTGACCATGCTGTTCGCCGGCCACGACACGACAACCTCGACCGTGGCGTTTCTGTTCTACGAGCTGGCTCGAAGCCCCGAGTGGGCCGAGCGCCTGCGGGCCGAACGCCGCGCGGTGGCGCCGGAGGGCTCGCCCAGCGCCGCACAGCTCTTCGGCGAGATGCCCGCCCTCGACATGGCCGTTCAGGAGACGCTTCGCCTCTACCCGCCCGCCTGGATCGGGCCGCGAAGGGCCGCCGAGGAGTTCGAGTTCGCCGGCCACAGGGTGCCGGCGGGGCTCCCGGTCAACTACTCCTCATGGGCCAGCCACCGGCTCGCGGACGTGTTCAGCGAGCCGCATGCGTTCCGGCCCGAGCGCTTCGCGCCGGAGCGCCGGGCGAAGCTTCCGAAGGGAGCCTACATACCGTTCGGGGGTGGACCGCGGATCTGCATCGGGATGCGATTCGGCGAGCTCGAGGTGCGGGCGATCGCGGCCGCGATCGTCAGCCGGTTCAGCCTCGAGGTCGATCCGGGTTGGCGAATGCGGGTCCGACAGATGCCCACCCTCTCCCCCCGAGGCGGGCTGCCCGTGAGGGTGCTCTAGGCAGTCCGCAATGCCCCGCACCCAGGCGCTGAGCCCTCGTGCAGGGCCGGAACGCAGGCGTGCAGGGGCGGTTGGTGCCCCTGCTACCCTCGCCCGACTGCGGAGCCATGCGCTCCGCTTTCGTCTGGAGAGCGACATGCGCCTGATCATCACGGAGAAGAACAACTCGGCAAGCAAGATCGCCGACATCCTGAGCGGCGGCACGGCCGCCGCGGATGCCGCCTACAAGGTGCCGTTCTACACGTGGACGGATGAGGGCGGCGACCAGATGACCATCGGCCTCAAGGGCCACGTGATGAGCCCGGCCTTTCCGGACGACTACTCGAACTGGCAGGAGACCGATCTCCACGAGCTGATCGACGCGGATCTGATCAAGGAGCCCACCGACAAGAACGTGGTCAAGGCGGTGCGAAAGGTCGCCAAGGAGGCCGACGCGATCGTGATCGCCACCGACTACGACCGCGAGGGTGAGCTGATCGGGCTCGAGGCGCTCGAGCAGGTCCTCGAGGCCAACCCGAAGGTGGCGGGCAACGGCGGGGAGGCCGGGTCGGGCGACCCGCTCGCAAGCCGCCCGCCGATCAAGAGGGCACGCTACTCGGCGCTCACCAAGGAGGAGATCGAGCGCGCCTTCGGCGAGCTCGACGACCTCTCCTACGAGCTCGCCTACGCGGGGGCCACCCGCCAGGACATCGACCTGATCTGGGGCGCGACGCTGACCCGCGCGGTCTCCCTGGCGACCCGCCGGTTCGGATCCAACTTCCTGTCCGTCGGGCGGGTCCAGAGCCCCACCCTCGCCCTGATCGTCGAGCGCGAGCTCGAGCGGCGCGCCCACGTGCCGAAGCCCTATTGGGAGCTGTTCGCGCGTTTCCAGCACCCCGACGAGTCGTTCGAGGCCCACCACGCCACCGACAAGTTCTGGGATCGCTCCGAGGCCGAGGCCGCGCTTGCCGCCACCAAGAGCCCGGGCGTGGTCAAGGAGGTGAGCTCGAAGCGCAACTCGCGGCGGCCGCCGACGCCGCTGAACACGACGGCGTTCACGACCGATGCCTCGAGCCGGCTCGGGATCACGCCGTCGCGGGCGATGAAGATCGCCGAGGACCTCTACATGGACGGGTTCATCTCCTACCCGCGAACCGACAACACCGTCTATCCGAGCTCGCTCAACACTCACGAGCTGGTCTCATCGCTGGTCCGAATCGGGGACTTCGCCGCCGCGTCGTCGCTTCTGGAGGGTGAGCTGAAGCCGACCCGCGGCAAGAAGGAGACCACCGACCACCCGCCGATCTATCCCACCCAGGCGATCTACCCCGAAGCGCTCGAAGGCCCGAAGCGCCGCGTCTACGAGCTGGTCGTGCGTCGCTTCCTGGCCACCTTCGCCAAGCCGATGATCACCGAGTCCACAAGAGCGGACATCGAGGCCGGCTCTGAGACCTACTTCGTTCGCGGGTCGGTCGTCGTCGATCCCGGCTACGCGGCGATCTACACCTATGCCCGCTCCGGCGACGAGGAGATCCCGAAGCTCACCCAGGGCCAGGAGCTGGCGATTGACGGCGAGCCGTGGATGGTCGACAAGGAGACCCAGCCGCCGTCCCGGATCAGCCAGGGGCGCCTGGTCGAGATGATGGAGGAGCGGGGTCTCGGCACCAAGGCGACCCGGGCGGACATCATCCAGAAGCTCTTCGACCGGGGGTACGTCTACGGCAACCCGCCCGAGCCCTCGGAGACCGGAATCGCCATGTACAAGGCGTTCCACCAGTACGTGCCCCGGATGGCGACGCCCGAGATGACCGCGGAGCTCGAGCAGGACATGGATGAGATCGCCGCCGGCAGCACCTCCAAGGACGATGTCCTGAGGCTCAGCCGCGAGATGCTCCACTCGACGACCACCGAGCTCGAGGACAAGCGCGAGGACCTCGCCAAGCAGATCTGGGCGGGCATGGACGAGGACAAGTTCCTCGGCCCGTGCAAGGTCTGCGAGCGGGAGGGAAGACGCCACGAGGACGGCGCCCCGAACCGGCTGCGGATCATCGAGCTGAAGGGCGGCAAGCGGATGTACGGGTGCGAGGGCTGGGATCGCGACAACCCCGAGTCGCCCGACTCGTGCCAGGTGAGCGGCCCACTCCCCGGTCGCGGATACGACCTGTGGCGCCTCGAGGAGCGCTGTTCGGTGTGCGAGGAGATGCCCCGGCTGACGGTCAAGGGATTCCGCGGCCGGCCCTGGAAGCTGTGCCTGAACGACGACTGCCCGACGATGGTCGAGATGCGCGAGAAGCGCGAGGAGCGGCGCCGAGCCCAGGAGGCCAGGAAAGCGGCCAAGAACGGCGCCTCGGACGAGGGGTTCTCGACCCCGGCGGATTCGGGCGGGAACGGCAAGTCGGCGAAGCGGCGCACCCGCCGCGCCAAGCCCTCGCCGAGGACCGCTCGAACCAAACGGGCCCGGTCCAGCACACGCAGCCAGTAGCGTCTCGGCGTGTTCGTCACGCTCGAGGGCATCGACCGCTCGGGAAAGACCACGCAGGCGGCGTTGCTGGCGGAGTCGCTCGGCCCCGAGACGCTGCTCCTTCGCGAGCCCGGGGGGACCGACGCCGGGGAGCGGATCCGCGCGGTGCTGAAGGATCCGGGCACCGAGCTCGACCCCCGCTCTGAGCTTCTCCTCTTCTGCGCGGCCAGAGCCGAGCTATGCGCCAGGGTGATCCGGCCGGCTATCGAGGACGGCCACGACGTCATCTGTGACCGGTTCATCGATTCGACGGTCGCCTATCAGGGCGCGGCCAGGGGGCTCGGAGTCGGCCTGGTCGAGGAGCTGAACGAGATCGCGATCGCCGGCTGCTCGCCTCGCATCACCCTCCTGCTGCGGATCGACCCCGATCGGGCCGAGGCCCGCGGCCAACAGCGGCTCGCCGCCGGAGAGGCCGACGGATCGGATCGCTTCGAGGGGGAGGGGATCGGCCTGCAGCGCCTCGTGGCCGCGGCGTATGACGAGCTCGCCGAGCGCCATCGGGAGCGGATCGTCGCCATCGACGCAGAGGGCACCGTGGAGGAGGTGCACGCGCGGGTGGTCGCGGCCGCCGCGGCGGCGCGGAAGTGACCGCCGCCACCGACATCCCGCGAGCGATCGGCGACGCCACCGAGCACCAGCCCGCCGCTCGCGCGGCGCTCATGGCCGGCCTTGCCTCGCCCGCCCATGCCTATCTCCTTGCGGGCCCGCCGGGCGCCGGGAAGCGGGCCGCGGCGCGGGCCTTCGCCGCCGAGCTCCTGACCGCCGGCGCCGTCGATGCCGAGGACGCGCGTCGTCGCGCGCTCGCCGACCCCTCTCCCCACCCCGACCTCGTATGGCTCGCACCCGAGGGCACCCAGCACCTGGTCGATGAGGTCAGGGGCCGGGTGATCAACGCCGCCGCCTATCGGCCCTTCGAGGCCGAGCGCCGCGTCTTCGTGATCGAAGCGGCGGACGCGATGGCCGACGAGAGCCAGAACGCTCTTCTGAAGACGCTCGAGGAGCCGGCCTCGTTCGTCCACCTGGTCCTGATCAGCGCCGAGCCCGCCGCCCTGCTCGAAACCGTGCGATCACGCTGCCAGGCGATCCGGTTCGCGCCGCTCGGCGACGAAGCCGTTGAGCGAGGGTTGGCCGACCTCGGGCTTGGCGAGAACGCGCTCGAGCGCCGCGCCGCCGCCAGGCTCGCCGGGGGCGACCCGGACCGCGCCGCGTTCCTGCTCACTCCCGAAGGCCGCGAGCTTCGCCTCGCGGCTCAAGCGTGTGTCGACGGAGCGCTTCGCGGCGAGCTGGGTGGGGCGCCCTGGACGGGGCTGCTGGAGGCGGCCGAAAGGGCGGGTTCGAGGGCCCGCGAGGAGGCCGAGGAGAAAGCGGCGGACCGCGAGACCGCCCACGAAGCGGCCCCTCGGGCCCGGGGGCGCTCCGCGGAGGAGGGCGCGCGCCGCATCGCGCGGCGGGAGAGAACCGAGGCGCTCGACTTCGGCCTGGCGCTGATCACGGCCGCGCTTCGTGACCTCGCGGCGGCCGCCGAGGGCGCCGAGGATCTGCTCTTGAGTGTCGACCGGGCGGAGGAGATCCGCTCGGATGCCGGCGGCGTCGACCCCCGGCGGGCCCGGCGCGGAGCCGAGCTGGCGATCGACACTCGCCGGCGCCTCCAGGTCAACGTCGCCGAGGAGCTGGCCCTCGAGGCTCTCGTGTTTCGCCTCGGAGCGCTGATGGGCCGCGCTTAGACTCTCCGCATTGTGAGCGGCGCGACGGCGATCGGGCAGCCCGCGAAGGGGAGCCGTACGCGGAGGCCGTTCGGGGTCCGCCTCTACCTGACTCTCGCCTTCGCAGCCGTGGCGTTGATCGCCGCCGGCTTGTCGTACGTCCTGATCAGCGGGTCCAGCGATAACGCCGCGAGCGAGCGAGCGGCCGACATCACGGTCGGTCGAACGGTCCGGCTCGCGGATCGAATCGGCGCCCACCCGGTCGGCCGGGCGAGCACCGAGATCGAGTCGATCAGCGATCCCGGCTACTCGGCCTGGGTGTTCGATGGCCAGGGCCACCGGCTGACCTCGTCGGTCTCCCGCGGGGTTCACCTGAGCACGGTCCCGAACCGGGCGATGGCGCTGGCGGTCGCCCTGCGGGGCTCCCGGGCGGTGGACGCGCTACCCGATTCGGTGACCCTCGTCTCGGCCCCGGTGTTTCGAGACGGCCGGCTGTCGGGGGCGCTGGTCGCCCGCGCGGAGCGACCGCAGGAGATCGCGCAGGCGATCGACGCCCTTCGCGGCGATCGCTTCACCGCGGCGGCCGTGGCGCTCGCGATCGCGATCATGGTCGGGTCCCTGATCGCGACCGCGATCACCTCGCGAGTCAAGCGGCTCGCCGGGAGTGCCGCGCGGATCAGCGAGGGCGGGCTCGACGAGCCGCTTCAGGGGACCGGCGGGCGGGATGAGATCACCGAGCTCGGCGCGGCGCTCGAGACGATGCGGGTCGCCCTGCGCGAGACTTTCGGGGCGCTGTCCTCGGAGCGGGACCGGCTGTCGGCCATATTCGACGCCCTCGACGAGGCGGTGATGGTGGTCGGTGCCGACGGCGAGGTGAGGTTCGCGAACCCGGCCGCTGAGCCGGTGATCGGCTCGGACGGGAAGGCGATCGACGCGATCGTCCCCTGGCTTCGGCGTGCCTCGGCGCGAGGGGCCGTGGAGCAGGACGGGCTCAGGGTCGGCGATCGCGTTTACGCGATCGGCGCCCGCGAGTTGCCCGCCGAGAACGCAGTGCTGGCGGTGGTCCGGGACCGGACGACGGCGCTTCGGCGCGAGCTCGCCGAGCGCGAGTTCGTCTCCAACGCCGCTCACGAGCTTCGCAACCCGATCGCCGGCATCTCGGGGGCGATCGAGGTGCTGCGCGCGGGTGCCAAGGACGACCCCGAGGCCCGGGACCACTTCCTCGGCCGGCTGTCCGATGACGCCGAGCGGGTCAGCCGGTTGACCGATTCCCTTTTGGTGCTGGCGAGGATCGAGGCCAGCGGCGAGGGGAGAACCGAGGCAATCGAGGTGGGTATCGTGATCGAGGAGGCAATCCAGGCGGTGGCGCCTCCCGACGGTCTGCGGGTGAAGATCGACGTCGAGCCCGACTTGGCGGCCCAGGCGGACGCCGTCCTCCTGCGCCAGGTTCTGATCGGCCTGTTGACCAATGCGTTCAAGAACACGGAGGCGCCCGGCGCCGTTACGCTTCGCGCCCGTCGGCAGAGGAGCGAGGTCCTTATAGAGGTCAGCGACACAGGCAGCGGAATCGCCCCAGAGGAGGTGGCGCGCATCTTCGAGCGGTTCTACCGCGGCTCGGGCTCGCTCGAGCAGGAGGGATTCGGCCTCGGCCTGTCGATCGCGAGGCGCATGGTCGACGTGATGGGGGGCCGGATCGGCGTCGAGTCCAAGCTCGGGGTCGGTAGCACCTTCTGGATTCGCCTCCCGGTGGCTGAGCCAGTCGCGACGCCGATCGCATGATTCAGATGACCGACGGGAGGATCCTGATCGCGGACGACGAGCCCTCCGTTCGTGACGCGGTGGGCTACGCCCTCGAGCAGGAGGGATTTGACGTCACCCTGGCCGAGGACGGTGACGACGCCGACCGCCAGCTCGGCGACGAGGCGCCCAGCTTCGACCTCCTGATCCTGGACATCATGATGCCCGGGCGAAGCGGCCTCGACATCTGCCGTGAGGTCCGCGCTCGCAGCCCCGTCCCGATCATCCTCCTGACGGCCAAGGACGCCGAGGTCGACAAGGTCGTCGGGCTCGAGGTCGGCGCCGACGACTATGTGACCAAGCCGTTCTCGGTGCGGGAGCTGCTGGGCCGAGTTCGCGCCCAGCTTCGACGTCGGGAGCTCGACCGGAGCTCGTCGGCCCGCGAGGGAAAGAGGATCGAGGCCGGGCCGGTGAAGATCGACCTCGCTCGCCACCTGGTGACGATCCGGCGGGCGCCAGTCAACCTGACCCGCTCCGAGTTCCAGGTGCTGCGGCTCCTCGCCGAGCGTCCGGGCCAGGTGTTCAGCCGCCGCGAGATCATGGAGGAGCTGTGGCAATCGGAGTTCTCGGGCGACGTCAGGGCCTGCGACGTTCACATCTCCAACCTGCGGCAGAAGATCGAGCGTGACCCGCAGGACCCGGAGCTGGTGCTGACCGTGCGCGGGATCGGATACCGGCTGGCCGAGGACGCCGCCGCCTAAACTTGCCCGCGGCGCCGGCGTAGCTCAGCTGGTAGAGCACTTCACTCGTAATGAAGGGGTCCCCGGTTCGAATCCGGGCGCCGGCTTCCAGCGCGCTCGAGTTCGAACCGGGGACACCGCTCGCCATCCCTGGCTCGCTACGGTTCGAATCCGGGCGCCGGCTTCCAGCGCGCTCGAGTTCGAACCGGGGACACCGCTCGCCATCCCTGGCTCGCTACGGTTCGAATCCGGGCGCCGGCTTCCAGCGCGCTCGAGTTCGAACCGGGGACACCGCTCGCCATCCCTGGCTCGCTACGGTTCGAATCCGGGCGCCGGCTTCCAGCGCGCTCGAGTTCGAACCGGGGACACCGCTCGCCATCCCTGGCTCGCTACGGTTCGAATCCGGGCGCCGGCTTCCAGCGCTCGGGAACCGGGGACACCGCTCGCCGTCCCGGCCGGCTCACGCACGGTTGCCGTCGCGGCGCTCGCGCAATAGGGTGCGGGAGCCAACGCGTACAGGAAAGGAAGAAGGAGCATGGCGCAGGACAACGTGGACGTGGTCCAGGGTGCCTGGGACGCATTCGCCCGAGGCGATATCGAGGCGGTGCTCGACGCGATCGCACCGGCGGCCGAGACCCGTGTTCCCGAGACCCTTCCCTGGGGCGGCACCTACGCCGGCCCGGACGGGTTCGGTGACTTCATCGCCAGGCTGAACGACAACTTCGAGCAGTTCAGCGTCACGCCGGACAAGGTCCTGGGCGCCGACGACAACCACGTGATCGTCACGGTCAAGGTCAAGGGACGCACCAAGCGGGGGACCACGCTCGAGAACCGCGCCATCTGGATCTATCAGCTGCGCGACGGCAGAATCGCCGACGCCGAGACGTTCGGCGACACGGCCCAGGTCCTTCAGGCGCTCGGCTGAGCCTCTCGGTGATCATCGTCACCCACGACCACCGCGCCGCGGTGCGCCGGGGGCTGCCCGAGCTGATCGCTCAGCTCAGGCCCGACGACGAGCTGATCGTCGTCGACAACGCCTCCGCCGATGCGACCCCCGAGGCCGTTCGAGAGCTCGCCCCCGAGGCGAACGTGATCGAGGCGGGCTCGAACCTCGGGTTCGCCGCGGGCAGCAACCGGGGGGCGAAGGAAGCCTCGACCCCGCTGCTCGTGTTCCTCAACCCCGACACGATTCCTCACGAGGGCTTTCGGGAGGCGATCTCCGCGCCGCTCGCCGACGGCCGCGGCTGGGCGGCGTGGCAGGGCCTCGTCACGGCCGAGGGGGGAAGCGTGGTCAACACGAGAGGGGGCGTCGTCCACTTCACCGGAATCTCCTGGGCGGGCGGGGCCGGCGAGCCCCTGGACGCCGACGCGCCCGAGGGCCCCGACGCGGCGGGAGGGTCGCGAAGCGGCGACGGGGGAGGGGCCCCGAGCTCGTCGTTGGAGCCGGGCTTCTTGTCAGGCGCGTGCCTGGCGATCCCCCGCGCGGAGTTCGAGCGGCTCGGAGGGTTCGCCGAGGACTACTTCCTCTACCACGAGGACGTCGACCTCTCGCTGCGGGTTCGCCTCGAGGGAGGGCTGCTCGGGGTCGCGAAGGGGGCACGGGTCGATCACCACTACGCCTTTGACAAGGGCCCGGTCAAGTGGCGACGCCTGGAGCGCAACCGATGGGCGACGATCATCCGGACCTATCCGACGGCGCTGCTCGTGCTCGTCCTCCCGGGGCTCGTGCTCACCGAGCTGGCGCTGGTCCCGATCTCGATCGCGGGGGGCTGGTTCGGATCGAAGCTGGGCGCGTGGTCCGACCTGGCGGGCTCCGCGATCCGGCTGGCCGGACAGCGGCGGCGGATCCAGGCGACGCGGACGGCTCGGGCCGGCGAGTTCGCGGCGGCCCTGACGGCCGACCTCGACTCCCCCTACCTCGGAGCCGCGGCCGAGTCTCGCCCCCTGCGCGCCTCGCTTCGCGCCTATTGGTCGCTGCTCGGGCTGCTGCTCGGCGGCGGTCGCTCCGCCACCGGTGGCTGAGCCCCGCCGGCGTCCCCGTTCCCCGACGTCTCGCGAGCCATCCGCGCCTCGGCGTCGAGCCGGGCGACCTCCTGGGCCAGGATCTTCGTCTCCTCCGAGAGTCGCGAGGTGGCGATCGAGAAGTGGAGAAGGAGCACGAACACCACGCCGAGCGCGGTCAAGAAGAGCGCGTTGGGGGGCGAGTGGACTCCCACCGCGTCGGCCAGGGTCTTGAGCCCGTCGCGCCACACCGCGAGACCCAGCATGCCCGCGGCCGCGAGCATCCAGAGCAGCGCGTAGCGCTCGACCAGTCGTCGCCGGCGGACCAGCTCGAGGACGACCCCGAGGAAGATCGCCGCGACAAGCACGGCGACGATCTGGGCCTTCGTGCCGACCTCGTGGGTCGCGGCCAGCTCGATCATCCCGCGGTGCCGCCGGTCGTCGCGGGCCCTGGGGCGGGCGGCTCCACCAGTTCGTCGGGGGCGGGCTCCTCGACGGGGGTGGGGCGCCGGCGGAACAGGCCGACGAACAGCGCCAGGAGCACCTTCGCCATGTAGTAGGCGCTGCGGGGGTAGTCGATCGAGCTCCGGCCGAACCCGCGGGCATTCATCCGCACCGGGACCTCGTGGATCCGCAGGCGGTGGTAGTGGAGCATCAGGATCGCCTCGACCTCGGGATAGTCGTGGGGATAGTCGCGGGCGAACAGTTCGATGCCGCGGCGGTTGGTCATCCGAAACCCGGAGGTGGGATCGGAGATCCGCTGGCGGCAGATTGCCGTCAGGACCACCGAGAAGATCAGGTTGCCGACCCGGCGGCCGAAGGGGACTTTGTAGCCGGGGTCCCCCCGAAAGCGGCTGCCGCACACCATGTCGGCCTCGTCGCCCGAGGTCTGGAGCTTGGCGAGCAGGTCGGGGAGGTGGGCCGGCTTGTGCTGCCCGTCGCCGTCGACCTGGGCGGCCACGTCGTAGTCGTGGCGCAGGGCGTACTTGAATCCCGACTGCATCGCGCCCCCGATCCCGGTGTTGAAGGGGTGGCGCAGTACCAGGGCTCCGGCGGCCTCGGCCTCGGCGGCGGTCGCGTCCCGGGACCCGTCGTCGACAACCACCACGTCGAAGCCCGGCGCCTGGCGCCGGATCTCGCGCACCACGCGACCGACCATTCCCTGCTCGTTGTAGGCGGGAACGATCGCGAGCTTGCGGAGATCGGATCCGTTGGAGGCCATCGCGGCTGCGAGAGCGGTCCGCCGGCAAGACGCCCTCGGGCAAGCCAGATTAGCGCCCCGGAACCCCGAAACCGGCGCCCGCCGGACTTCGCGCCGGGCGATTCGGCGCTGGGCCACTCCTGACCGCGATCGCGGGCGCGGCGATCGGCGCCCCGGCAGGGTTCTGGCCCCGGCGCCTGAGCCTCACTCGCCGCGGCGGCGCAGGATCTCCTCGCGCTCGGCGAGCCGGTTGCGGCGGCGAAGCTCGGCCTCGCGCTGGCGACGCTCCTCCGCTTCGGAGCCGACGAGAAGCGGCGGGACCGGGGTCGGGACGCCTCCCTCGTCAACCGCGACCATGGTCAGATAGGCGGTCGAGGTGTGGCGGCGCTCGCCGCTGAACGGGCTCTCGGCCTCGACCCGAACGCCCACCTCCATCGAGGTTCGCCAGGCGGCGTTGACGCTCGCGGTGCAGGTCACGAGCTCGCCGACGTTGACCGGCGCGATGAACGTCATCCGGTCCATGGCCGCGGTCACGATCCGCCCGCGGCAGTGCCGAATCGCGGCGATGCCAGCGGCCTCGTCGCAGAGCTTCATCACCACGCCGCCGTGGACGAAGCCGGCGGAGTTGGCGTCGCCGATGCTCATCCACTTGACCAGCAGGGCCCGCGAGTCGGAGACTGGTTTCGGCTCCATCGTGGGTCGATCCTAGTCCGACGCGCCGCGCCCATCTAGCCTTGGGTCATGCTGGGGACCCTGTCCGCGATCGAGGCAGCGGTGGTCGGATGCCGCCGCTGCCCGCGCCTGGTCGAGTGGCGCGAGGCGGTGGCGACCGACCCGCCGCGGCGCTTCAAGGGGCAGCACTACTGGGCGCGGCCGCTTCCGGGGTTCGGGGACGGGCGAGCCCGCATCGTCCTGGTGGGCCTGGCGCCCGCCGCCCACGGCGCCAACCGGACCGGGCGCATGTTCACCGGCGATCGCTCCGGGGAGTGGCTCTTTGCGGCGCTTCACCGGGCGGGACTGGCGAGCCGGCCGCGCTCCGAGGGCCGTGGCGACGGGCTGCGACTGCTCGACGCCTACCTGACCGCGGTCAACCGTTGCGCGCCGCCGCGCAACCGCCCGACCCCGCGCGAGCGCGACAACTGCCTCCCGTTCCTGGCCGCCGAGCTCCGCGCGCTCGATCAGGCGGCGGTCATCGTGGCCCTCGGCTCCTTCGCCTGGGACGGCGCGCTCCGCGCGATGCGCGAGCTGAGGCACCCGACCCCGCGCCCCAAGCCGCGATTCGGGCACGGCGCCGAGGCAGCCATCGGCCCCCTGGCCCTGATCGGCTGCTACCACCCCTCGCAGCAGAACACCTTCACGGGAAAGCTCACCGAGCCGATGCTCGATGCCGTCCTGGCGCGCGCCCGCGAGCTGGCCGGGCCTCGGAGGTCGGGCCCGGGGCGGCGTGATCCGAACCCGCAGCCGGGATACTGAGGCTCTCGATGTTCCCGGTCAACGTTCCCAACGTTCTCACCCTCCTGCGCATCCTGGCGGTACCGGTGATCGTCGTGGCGCTGCTCGGCGAGACGCCCAACGGCGACGCTCTCGCGGCCGGCGTGTTCGCCCTCGCGGCCTTCACCGACGGCCTCGACGGTTACATCGCGCGGCGCCGCCAGGACATCACCACCTTCGGGAAGCTCGTTGATCCGCTGGCCGACAAGCTCCTGATCGTCGCGGCCCTCGTCTCGCTGGTCTCACTGGGGCGGCTTGCCGCCTGGGTGGCGATGGTGATCATCGCCCGGGAGCTGGCGGTGACGGTTCTTCGTGCCGTTGCCGTCGAGCAGGGAGTGGTGATCTCGGCGAGCTGGCTCGGCAAGTTGAAGACCGTGCTTCAGATCGCCGCCGTATTCGCGCTGATCATCTGGAACCCGTCGCCGACCTGGGTGGACGTGCTCGTCTACGTCGCGCTCGCGGTGACGGTGATCTCGGGCGTCGACTACTTCTTCGGCCTGCGAAAGCGCCTCGACACCGAGAGGGAGCGGAGAGCGGCGGCGAAGGGCGAATTCGAGGCACAAACGACCGCGAAAACGGAGCCTGGGTAGGACGCGGGCCGATCGGCTAGGTGTGCGTGGCCCAAGCCTGGGGTGAGGAGCAAGGCGATTGGCGAGGACGACGACGGCGGACCGTTTTGCAGCAGCCTCGTCACTCGGAGCACGGTGCCTCGAGCCATTCGCGCTCCGTCACGTGGTGGCGGGAGTGCTCGCCGCTGGAGAGCTCCGCGACGATCTCCGACAGCAGCCCAGACCGCTCCGCGAGCACCGAGTGGCGGTGGATGGTCTCGAGGTTCTCCTGGCGCGCGAGGATGAAGCCGCCCTCGCCGAGTTGCGGGTAGGCAGCGGCGACCCGCCGGACCATCTCCCGCACGCAATCCTCGACGAAGCGCGGATTGCGATGGGCCTTCTCGACCACCTCGACCTCGTCGGAGCGCTTCATCAGCTCGTAGATCTCGGAGCTCATCGACTGCTCGACGATCCGCAGGAGGTCGCGGGCGTCCACCTCGAGCCCGACGCCCTCGGGCCGGCCGATGTGAAGCGAGCCGATTCCGCGCTGGTTGTGGGTGGCCACCGGCACCGCGGTGAGCACCCGCTCGATCTCGTCGTCGGTGAAGCCGTCCGCGGCGAGGCGTTCGCGGGAGCGAGAGGCGACCAGCTCCTGGGCGCAGGGGCAGGCCGTCATCCCCTGGGCTTCGACGCCGGTCAGGGTCCGCGTGCCGCGCTCCGATACGACCGCCGCGCCGCGCAGCGCGTAGATCTCCTGCGTCGGCAGGGCCGATGCGGGGGTGGGCACGGTCTCCGGGTAGCGAGCCGCGATCGTCACCTCCGCCCGCAGGCCGTCCTGCTGCTCGCGAACGCGGGCCGCGATGTGCGATGCGAGCTCTTCGGCTCTCAGCGTCTCGCTCAGGACGACCTGGTCGATCGCCTCGTTGACGACTTCCTCGAAGCGGGACATGTGGACTCCCGCCTGGCGAGGGTTGAGGTCGACGAAGCACTCGAGCTCGGCGAAGAAGTAGCCACCGTCGGGCTCTCTGACGGGAGCCGCGGGCCCTCCGTCGCCGGACGCGGCGGCCAGGCCGCCGACTCGAATCACCTTTTCGATTCCGCGAACCCCGACCCGCGTCAGGCTGACCTCGGTTCGCGGCCGAGATGCCTGGACGTCGAGGGTCGGAACTGGCGACTGGCGAGGCTCGCTCATCTGGTCTGCGATGTCCTGGTTCGGGTCGTTCGGGCCCGAAGCACGAGCTCGAATGGGCTCGTCGGCCCTGTTGAGGCAAGGTTAACGGGGTGCCGATGCCTACCGCCGAGGCGACGCAGGCCGCTTATACTTCGCGCGGCCCGGACCCCGAGCGTTAGGAGAGGTAGGGGCGGGGAGTGTCCAAGAAGGGAGACGTGCTTCTGACGCGCGAGGCCGGTGGCGAATCGCTTGCCCGGCGGGTCGACGCCGACGAGCCGCGAGAGCTGAACGGCGACCTGCCGACACAGCATCCCGACGAGCTGCGGTCGCTGATCCTCCAGGGCCGCGAGCACGGCTATCTGACCTTCGAGCAGATCGCGGGGACGCTCGAGGAGGTGGAGGTGACCAAGGAGCAGGTCCGCGACCTGCACGCCTACCTGATCGAGCACGGCATCGACGTGATCGCCGAGGACGGCCTGACCGCCTACAAGGAGGCCAGGGGGTCGGGACAGCCGGGCTCGGCGAAGAAGCCCGAGCTCGACCTCACGGTCGAGCCCAGCCTCGACTCGCTTCGCCTCTACCTGCGCTCGATCGGCCGGGTGGAGCTGCTGACCGCCGACCAGGAGATCGAGCTCGCGAAGCGGATCGAGAAGGGCGACATGGCGGCGAAGCGCCACATGGTGGAGGCCAACCTGCGGCTGGTGGTCTCGATCGCCAAGGGCTATCTCGGCCGGGGATTGGGGTTCCTCGACCTGATCCAGGAGGGCTCCCTGGGCCTGATACGGGCGGTCGAGAAGTTCGACTACCGGCGGGGCTACAAGTTCTCGACCTATGCGACGTGGTGGATTCGCCAGGCGGTGACCCGGGCGATAGCCGACAAGGCGCGAACGATCCGCATCCCGGTCCACATGGTCGAGAAGCTGAACCGCGTCACCCACGTCGAGCGTCAACTGGTCCAGCGTCTCGGGCGAGAGCCCGAGCCGGCTGAGATTGCCGGCGAGCTGAAGATCTCGGTACGGGAGGTTCGCGACATCCAGCGGGTCGCCCAGATGCCGGTCTCGCTGGAGAAGCCGATCGGCGACGAGGAGGAGTCGGAGCTGGGGGACTTCGTAGCTGATGAGACCAAAGAGGAGCCGTTTGAGAGCGCGATCGAGAGCCTCCAGCGCGAGGACGTCCAACGGGCGCTGGACGCGCTTCCGGCGCGCGAGCGCCAGGTGATCGAGTTGCGCTACGGGCTGCGGGGCCACGAGCCGCTCACCCTCGAGGAGGTCGGGCGGGCCTTCGGCGTCACCCGCGAGCGCATCCGCCAGATCGAGAACAACACCCTTAAGAAGCTGAAGAAGCTCCCCGAGGCCCAGCGCTTGCGCCAGTTCGCTTGAGCTAGACGGTCGGCCCGCCGACCACCTCGGCGCGAACGGTGTCCGGGGGGCCGGTTCTCAGCAGGCCTCGCATCCGCTCTTGGTCGAAGGTGTGCGGCTCGGTCGTCTCGACGAACTCGGACAGCTCGGCTGCGAACCACTCGGGCTCCTCGAGCTGAGGCCAGTGCCCGGCGCCCGGCATCTCGACCAGGCGGCTCCCCGGGATCAGCCGGCGCGCGTCGCGCCCGTGGCGCAGGGGAATGATCGGATCCTCGGTGCCCCAGATCAAGAGCGTCGGGACCTTCTCGGCCAGATACAGGCGGTCCGCGGCGCTGACCCGCTGGCCGGCGAGGTCGATCACGGCGCGCAGCGTCTGGACGAAGGCGTCGCGCGCGCCGTGCTCGGCGAGCGACGCGTATCCGCGTGCGGCCTCGACCAGGTCGGTCCCCGCCTTGAGCCCGACCCGCTCCAGGGCGGCCGCCGCCGCCGAACCGGCGCTCAGGGCCCAGCCGGGGGTGAGGAGCGGAAGGACGAGCTCCGAGCCGGGGAGCGATGCCGCGCGAAGCAGGGGATGCACCTCCTTGCCGAGACCCCCGCTCGCCACCAGGACCAGGCGCTCGCAGTACTCGGGGAACTGGTATGCGAACTGGAGCGCGATCCCACCGCCGAGCGAGTGTCCGACGACCGTCCCACGCTCGAGGCCGAGTGCCCCCAGGAGGTCGCGCGCGCCGCTCGCGTAGGCGCCGAGCGAGTAGTCGCCGCGCGGCTTGGCCGAGCGTCCGTGGCCGAGCAGGTCGGGGGCGACCACCGTGAAGCGGTCCGACAGGCGGGCCATCGCGTCGACCCAGACGTGCGAGGTGGAGGTGATCCCGTGAAGGAGGACGATCACCGGGCCCTCCCCCGCCATCCGGTAGCCCACGGCGCTGCCATGAAGGTCTACGTGCTGAATCGGGAAGTCGCGTCTCATCGTCGGTGGATACCCCGGCCGCGGACGAATGTAACATCGTTTGATGGAACATTCGATGCGTGGGAGAGGGGCGTGACCGGTATCACGGCGAATCCGAGCCGGCGAAACGGCGCCGGCGAGCGGGCGTCGATGACGATCGACGAGCTGGCCCGGCGCACCGGGATGACGGTTCGCAACATCCGCGCCCACCAGTCGCGGGGGCTCGTCCCTCCTCCGGAGGTCCGCGGGCGGACGGGCTACTACGGCGATCAGCATCTGGATCGGATCGAGCTGATCAAGGAGCTCCAGGCGGATGGCTTCAACCTCGAGGCGATCCGCCGCCTGCTCGAGGGCGCCGGGGGATCGAGCCGGGAGGTGCTCGACTTCTCCAGGGCCCTACGGGCACCGTTCGAGGACGAGGAGCCCGAAATCCTCGCGGCGGAGGAGATGGGTGAGCGGTGGGGTGGACGCCTCGAGGCGCCGCTGATCGCGCGGGCCGAGAAGCTCGGCCTGATGCGCCCGCTCCCCGACGGTCGGATCGAGATCCTCAGTCCGCGCCTCCAGCGCGCCGGGACGGAACTGGCGGCCCTGGGCGTTCCCCCGGCGGCGGCGCTCGAGGTGGCGGCGAAGGTGCGAAGCAGCGCTCGCGCGATCGCCCGGGTCTTCGTCGAACTGTTCCTGGAGAGCATCTGGAAGCCGTTCAACCGGGCGGGGCGGCCCGAGGAGGAGTGGCCGAAGGTTCGCGATGCGCTTGAGCGGCTGCGCCCGCTTGCCTCCGAGGCGGTGCTCGCGATCTTCCAGCAGGTGATGAGCGAGGCGGTGGAGGAGGCAACCGCCCGCGACCTCCAGCGGGCGATGCGCGAGCCGCGCAAGCGGAGCCGCGGCAAGCGGCGATCGCGCTAGCGATTCGGGATGCGCGTCACCAACAGCGTTCCGTCGTCCCGGGCTTCCACGTAGAGGTCGTCGCCCACCTGGAGTCCCGCGGCCCTACGCGGCCCCGCTGGGATCGTGATCTGCCCCTTGCCCCAGATCCGCGCCCGGGCGAGCCTCACTTCCCGGGGCGAATCCGTCCCCTTCCCTGGAACAGCCGCCGCCGATGGGGGAGGCAGGATTCGAACCTGCGAAGGCTGGGCCAGACGCTTTACAGGCGCCGTCCGTTGACCGCTTGGATACTCCCCCGGGGACGTCGATTCTAGGGGCGGTCGCGCTTGATTCGACGCGAGCGGCCGGCCCGGCTCGATCTCGAACTCGGAGTATCTCGATCCGCCTAGCGTGAGACCCGATCTCGCCTGGAGCATTTTCGTTGGGATGAACCATCGGCGGCCATCGCCAACATGGACGAACAAGTAGTCGCATCGGGTCGGGTCGAAATACTTGACGAGGCCCGTCCAGCTCTGATTCCCGCCGCGAGTCGATATGTGCACATCCCACCGCCCGCGCGTGTTCCGGCTCGATGTCTTGACCTCGATCCGTAGGAGCCGATCGTCCAAGGCGGCGATCAGGTCGACGTCGGGCTGTGGCCCACCGGCAAGTAGATGTGGCCCCCCTGGCTGGCGAGCCACTCCATCGCCGAGAGTTCGCCGAGGTCTCCCTGCTCGCGGGGCTTGAGATCCGAAGCCATGATCCGACCATAGGGCTGGCCGAGGCGGGAAAGCGGCTTTGGCAAGCCCTTTCTGGCGCAAATTTGCACCCCAGTCTCGGGTTCGATCCAGTTCTGCGCTGCCCCGTGGCAGATCCCTTACACCTGGGAGAATTACCCGAGGAGCGGGGGCCTTCGCTGTAGCTCTACGACCCCTCGCCTGCCCTCCCGACCAGCCGAGACATCACCACCTGCGAACGGGTGCGGATCACCTGACCGTCCTTCTGAAGGTCCATGATCAGGCGCTCGAGCGCACCGTTGTCGTCGGTCCGCACGCGGGCGATCGCGTCGGCCTCCCCGGTGACGCTCCACGCCTCGACCACCTCAGGGTGCTCGCGCAGGGTCTTCGCCACCCGGTCGAGCGTCGTGCCCGCCTGAAAGAAGAGCTCCACCAGCGCCTCGGTGTTCCAGCCCATCGCCCCGTGGTCGACGACCGCGGTGAAGCCCTCCAGGGCGCCGTTCGCTCGCAGCCGGTCGACGCGGCGCTTCACCGACGGCGCGGAGAGGCTCACCTGAGCCGCGATGTCACCGTAGGTGCGGCGCCCATCCTCCACCAGAAGCGAAAGAATCGTGCGGTCAACGTCATCCATATGGCGAATCATTGCGCAAATACGATGATGATCGGGTATTGACGCGAGCGATTCGGCCCCGTACCGTTGAAGATCGACCACACGGAGGAGGGAACGCAGATGCTCACCCAGCCCAAGGTCGCCCGAATCCTCTTCGACGAGTCCCACTCCGAGGCGTGGACGATTCGCCGGCCGGTCGCCGAACGGATGCAGCCGGCACACCCCGCCGACTCCTCCTACGCGGCAGCCGCGGAGCGGCTGGCCGAGCGGGACTTCGAGGTGGCCCCGAACGAGGACCGCCCCCTGACCCGGGAGACGCTCGCGAGCGCCGACGTCCTGGTGATCGCCCACCCCTCCGATCCGAAGTGGGAGGCGACCGTCAGCGACCGCGCCGTCCGCCTCTCCGAGGCGGAGCTCGACGCGATCGAGGAGTTCGTGCGCGGCGGCGGCGGCCTGATCGCCCTCGGCGAGACCGAGCAGGCTAAGTACGGAAACAACCTGAACGAGCTCCTGGCCCGTTTCGGGGTCGAGATCGAGAGCCGGACCGTGCAGGACTACGAGCACCACCACTCGGCCCCATCCTGGGTCCTGGCCGAGCTCGGCGAGTCCCCCCCCGACTCCCGCTCCAACCGCGAAGGCATGGCGCCCACCGATGGCGCGGCGGCCGATGGGGATACCACGGTCGATCTCACTACCCGGGTCGAGCGAGCCTGTTTTTACCGGGCCGGGACCCTGGCCCTCCACAACGGCGCGCGGGCGATCGCCCGGACGCATCCGACCGCCTCGCCGCCGGGCGCGCCCCTCGCGGCCGTCGTCGAGCACGGGGCCGGGCGGGTCGTCGTCCTGGCCGACTCCGACCTGTTCGGCGACGACTGCCTCGGTCAGCTCGACAACGAGACCCTGTGGCTGAACCTCGTCTACTGGGCCGCACAGCCGGCCTTCGGCGGCGTCCAGACGGTCACCGACTCCCGGGCTCGATCGGACCCCAACTGGGCGGAGCTGAAGCGGGCGGTCGAGGGACTCCGCGCGATCCAGGAGCCCGACGGGTCCGTCGACACCACCGCCCACGACCCAGGCCGGGTCGGCGAGCTGGTCGAGTCGATCAGCCGGAGCGCCCGGGGCCTGGCGGCTCACTTCCCGCACCAGGAGGACTACCTCGAGGCGCTCGCCGCCGACCTCGGCGACTGGGCCGCGTCCGGGTACGGCAAGCCCGCCTTCGACCGATCGACCGAGGCGTTTCGTCCCGAGCGCCATCGCCGAGACGGGATCGAGCACTTGGCGGTCTTTCCCATGTACAAGCAAAACGCCTCTCGCGACACCTGTTTCGAGGCGCTGATCGTCCGCGTCCCGTGGCCTGAGTTCGTCGCCGAGCTGGAGCGCTCGGGCTATGACAACCCGAAGTTCGTCCCCGTCAACCTCGTCGACTACACCTCGGGGTACGACTCCGAGTGTGCGGTCCTCTTCCCCGAGACCTTCTCCACCGCGGAGCGCCCTCCGAGCTACTTCGGGGGCATCTTCTGCGATCGCGAGGCTGAGCGCTTCCGCCGTGTCTGCGCCGGCGCCGCCGAGTTCCTGGACCTGAGGCTCCCGCCGGACGCTGCCTGCCTCCTCACCTCACCCGAGCTCTCGATGGACGCCTACATCGTCTGGGACCTGATCCACGACCGAACCCACATGCACGGCGATCTGCCGTTCGACCCGTTCATGATCCGCCAGCGCAGCCCCTACTGGATGTACTCACTCGAGGAGCTTCGCTGCGATTTGACCGCCTTCGCCGAGTCGGTGAAGCTCGAGCGCGAGGGCTTCGCGTTCGCCCGATACGTGCAGTACACGATCCTCTTCGACCGCCTGTTCCGCTTCCCGGTTACCGGCGATCGCGTTCGAAACTACGACGGGCTCGGCGGGCAGCTTCTGTTCGCGTTCCTCCACCGGGAGGGCTACCTGCACTGGACCGACAATCGCCTCACGATCGAGTGGGAGCGGATCGCTGCCGGGGTCGAGGCCCTTCGCGCCAGGGTCCAGGACCTCTACCACTCGGGGATCGATCGCTCGAAGCTCGGGCAGTGGGTTGCGGCCCACGACCTCGTCGCCTCCTACGTCGCGCCCGCGGACGGCTCGGCGTGGGCTCGCGGACATCGGGCGCTCCCCGAAGTCTCCGAGCCCAAGGAACTGGTCGATCTGGTCAAGGACGACGAGTTCCCGCTCAGCCTCTTCTACACCCAGCTCGCCGCCAAGCTCGAGTCCGTCCTCACCCGGCCGACCGGCGCGCTTTGAGTCCGCACCCCCGCCGGCGGTCGGCGCAATCGAGCTCGGGATGGGTGCCGAGCTGCGTCGGCCCGGGTGGGCCCCGGATCGGGGAGAATCCCGACCATGGGTGAGCTCGACGGACGGGTGATCGCGATCGCCGGCGCGGCAGGCGGCCTCGGCCCTGCCGTGATCCGGCGGCTCGTGGATGCGGGGGCGACGATCGCCGCGACCGACGTCTCGCAGGAGCGGCTCGACCAGCTCGGCTCCGACCTGGTGCTGTCCGACCGCCGCTACGACGGCCGGGCCGTGGACCTCCTCGACGCCGACGCGGCTCGAGGCTGGGCCGAGGACCTGAGCGAACGATTCAGCGGCGTGGACGCCCTGCTGCACCTGGTCGGAGGCTGGCGCGGCGGCGAGCCGCTGGCGGATGCGCCGCTGTCCGACTACGAATGGCTCCACGACCTGCTCGTCCGCACGGTCCAGCACACGACCCGCGCCTTCTGGAACGCGCTCAGCGCAAGCGACCATGGGCGCTTCGTCCTGGTCAGCTCGTCGCAGGCGCAGCGACCGGACGCGACGAACGCCTCCTACGGCGCCGCCAAGGCGGCCGCCGAGAGCTGGACGCTCGCCCTCGCCGACTCCTTCAAGGACTCCGCGGCGACCGCGAACGTGATCGTCGTCAACGCGATTCTCACTCCGCAGATGCGCGAGCAGAGCCCGGAAAAGGAGTTCCCCACCTTCACCACGGTGGAGCAGATCGCCGACGCGATCTGCTTCGTGTGCAGCGATGCCGCCGCGAAGATGAACGGTCAGCGGCTATCACTTCACCCGTGAGCGACCGGCATCCGCGGGGGTTCGCCAGCGACAACAACTCGGGCGCCCACCCCGACGTCCTGGCGGCGATCGCCGCAGCCAACCAAGGCCACGTGGTCGCATACGGAGACGACGACTACACCGCCGCCACCCGGGAGCGCTTTCGCCGACACTTCGGCGAGCGCTCCGAGCCGTTCATGCTCTTCAACGGAACGGGCGCGAACCTAACCGCCGTCGACGCTCTCACCGAGTCCCACGAGGCGGTGATCTGCACCGAGGTCGCCCACATGCATGTGGATGAGTGCGGGGCTCCCGAGCGAGTCGCCGGCACCAAGCTTCTCACCGTGCCGACCGAGAACGGCAAGTTGAGCCCGGCCGACGTTCGCCGCTGGGAGAGCCGGCGGGGGGACGAGCACCAGGCACAGCCTCGCGTCGTCTCGATCACCCAGGCCACGGAGGTGGGCACCGTCTACACGGCCGAGGAGACCAGGGCGATTGCCGATGCCGCGCATGAGCTCGGGATGCACGTTCACGTCGACGGCGCCCGTCTCGCGAACGCGGCGGCGTCGCTCGACCTGGCGCTCCGCGCCCTGACCACCGACGCCGGCGTCGACGTCGTCTCGTTTGGCGGGACCAAGAACGGGCTCCTGCTGGGCGAGGCGGTGGTGTTCCTGCGCCCGGAGCTCGCGGAGACCTACCGCTACACCCGCAAGCAGCTCGGCCAGCTCGCCTCGAAGATGCGGTTCCTCGCGGTCCAGTTCGACGCGCTGTTGGAGGGGGACCTGTGGCTGGCGAACGCCTCGCACGCGAACGCGATGGCGCGACGGCTCGCCGACGCTGTCAACGGGATCGAGGGCGCCGAGCTCGCCTTCCCGGTCGAGGCGAACGGCACCTTCGTGACTCTCCCGGCACCCGCAATCGACCGCCTGCGCGACGCACTCCCCGTGGCGCTTCCGTTCTACGTCTGGGACGAGGCCGCCGGCACGATCCGCCTCATGTGCTCGTGGGATACCACCGAGGAGGACGTAGACGGTCTCGCGGCGGCGCTCACGACCGCACTCGCCTGAGGTACCCATGAGCGGAGCGTCGAGCGCCAAGAAGGCGAGCGCCCGCCGGCACTTCGATCGCTGGGCCGGTCGCTACGAGGAGGACCGCACGTCGCGGTGGCTCGCCGACCTCCAGGCCGAGGCGCTGAGGACGCTCCGTCCGGCGAAAGACGATCGAATGCTCGACATCGGCTGCGGCACGGGCGCGGCGGTGCGCGAGGCGGCCCCCGCCGTCGAGAGGGCCGTCGGCGTCGACCTCTCGCCCGCCATGGTGGCGCGGGCCCGCGAGTTGGCTGCCGACCTCCCCAACGCCGACTTTCGCGAGGCCGACAGCGAACTTCTGCCGTTCGGAGACGACGCCTTCACGGCGATCCTGTGCACGACCTCGTTCCACCACTACCCGGACCCCGATCGAGCGATCCGCGAGATGGCCCGGGTCCTGGCGCCGGGGGGCCGCGTGGTGATCGGCGACGGCTGCAGCGACCGCCTCGCGGCACGGGCGCTCGACCTCGTCCTGCGGACGTTTCAGCGCAGCCACGTCCACTTCTATCGCTCTCGAGAGCTGGAGGCGATCATCGCCCGTTCGGGGCTGTCGCATGGGAGCTCGCTGCTTCTCCTGGGCGGCGGCTACGCGATCGTCACCGCCCGGAAGCGACCCGTGAACGCCGCCCACGCCTCGCTATCGTGAGCCCCCCGCCCGGATAGCTCAGTTGGTAGAGCACCTCCATGGTAAGGAGGGGGTCGTCGGTTCAAGTCCGACTCCGGGCTTGGCTGGATCAGCGATTGGGCGGCAGTTGTTGGCGCGGCCTTGCACGGTGGGCGCGGTGTCGCGATCTCCACCTAGGGTCATTGCCTTCGGATGGACCGGGGGCGACAATCGGGCAATGAAGGGGCTTCCCGCTCTTGTGCTCATCGTTCTCGGTTGCTTGCTCGCGCCGAGTCTCACACAGGCTGCCCCGGGCGACCTCGACCGGTCATTCGGCATCAGAGGGAAGGTCAGGGCGGGCGTCGATTGCCATTGTGAGGCCCGTGCCCTCGCGATCGACTCGCGCGGGCGGATCGTCGTCGCCGGCGACAACTCGCCGTTCAGGGGCGACTTTGCGCTCGCTCGACTGAAGACGGATGGTCGGCTCGACCGCACGTTCTCGGGCGACGGCTATGCGACGACTGACCTCGGGGGCAGCGACAGCGCCAGCTCGGTTGCGATCGATTCCGAGGGACGGATCATCGTCGGCGGGAACGGTGGGATCGTCCGCTACGAGCCCAACGGAGCCCTCGATCCATCGTTCGGCACCGGCGGCATGGTGACGAGCGGCCTCGCGCGCGCCGCCAGCTCCCTCGCAATTGACTCCGATGGCAGGATCGTCGTCGCAGGAGGGTCCAACCAAGACTTTGCGGTCGCCCGCTACATGGACGACGGCAGCCCCGACCCGTCGTTCGGCCATGCCGGTCTGCTCACGACCGATTTCGGGGGGCGCAACGACTACGCAAGCTCGGTGGCGATCGACTCCCGTGGGCGGATCGTCGCTGTCGGCAGCAGGTGCGATGAGGACTTCGTCAACTGCGACTTCGCGCTCGCCCGCTACACCGAAGATGGCCGCCTGGACCAGTCGTTCGGCCACTTCGGGAAGGCCGACACCACATTCGGCGCCGACGACGAGGCCAGCGCTGTGGCGATCGACTCACGGGACCGGATCGTGGCGGCCGGATTCGGCCAGCGAAACGGCCGGTCCATGTTCGCGCTGGCGCGCTACCGGCCGGACGGCAGCCGTAACCGGTCGTTCTCCAACGACGGCAAGGTCCTGACGTCCTTCGGCCAAGACGGCGCTCGCGCCAGTGCGGTGGCCATCGATTCACGCGGGCGGATCGTCGCCGCCGGCGGCACCCACGGCAACCGGTGCTGCGCCAGCCACTATGCGCTTGCCCGGTACAAGGAGGACGGCAGGCCCGATCGATCCTTCTCTCGCAACGGCAAGGTGAGGACCTTCTCGCGCTATCTCGGCGCCCAGGCAGCCGTGATCGACTCCCGCGACCGGATCCTGGCCGCCGACGGCCGCGGGAAGTTCGTCGTCTACCGATATCTGGGCTAACCCCCGCCGTACCGAATATCGGGTTGCGCTGCACCCCATCGCAACTCGCCTTCGGCGCCCGAACCCGGGCGCTCCGAGGACTTGGGGCCCGATCGCTCGCTAGCGCCTGCAGTAGACGTACGCCGTCAGGGTGCCGGCGCTCGCCCTTCGGCTGGCCAGCTTCGCGGCGCTGCCTCCGTTTCCGAACGCCGACACGCGCCAGCGATCGTTCGAGATCGGCCTCGAGGTGAAGGCGAAGGCAGCGCTACGCCCGGCGTCACGAAGCGTGCTCGAATACCCGCCCGAGAGCGGCGCGTCGCCGTCACGGCAGGCCAGGTCGAGGGTCCTCTTGTCCGCGTCCGGCACGGCGACTCGATCCGACTTGGCGTAAAGGCGAGGCTCGCTCTTGTCGCAGTAGGCGAACGCCTTCAGCTTCCTACGCTTGGCGCTGTCGTTGTTGATCGCTTTCACCTTCCACTTGCGGTTGCCGACCCGCTTCGAGGTGAACGGATAGGTCGCATCCTCGCCCTTGTCGGCATTGCCCGGCGACGAGAAGCCGCCGGAAACCGCCTCGCTTCCCTTCGGACACTCAGCCACTGCGGTGCCGACCCCGATCGGATCTGACCGCATCAGTGAAAAAACCGTCAGCCGCTTGGTCTTCGACTTGACGACGATCGGCGGGGACTTCGAGTCGCAAACGGCGTAGGCGTCGAGCTCGCCTTCGCCATCCGCCTTCGGGTGGGCGGCGGGACGACCGCCGAAGTTGTGAGCCTGAGTCGTCCACTCGCGATCGCTTGTGCGGTGAGAGTCGTAGTGAATGATCGAGGCCCCGACGAATTGCGGGTCAAAGGCCGGGCTGGCGAATCCGCCCGCGACGGCTTCGCTGCCCCGCGGGCACCTGGCTGACGCCGACCCCTTGTTTCCGGGGGCGACGGTGACGCTGTCCGACCTGACGCTGAGCTTGGCGATCGCAATTGCGTAACTCGCGAGCAGCACGGCGATCGCGGCCCCCGCCACGAGACATCCCTGTCGCAGACGCCCCTTCAACATGGCGCGGGTAGCCTACCGCGCGTGGACTTCACGCTGTCCGACGCCCAGTCCGACTTCGTCGATGCGATTCGCAACTTCTGCCGTCGCGAATGCGGCACGCAGGAGCAGCGCGAGAAGCTGACCAACGGCTACGGCGAGGCCCACAACGACGGCCTGTACCGCAAGATGGCCGAGCTCGGATGGCTGGGGGTGACGATTCCCGAGGACCTCGGGGGCTCGGGCGGCGGGATGCTCGAGGCGTGTCTGTTTATGGAGGAGACGTCACGGGGCCTGGCGCCGGTCGGCGGCTACGCCACCACCCTGATCGTCGCCGGCGCGACCCAGCGGTTCGGCACCGAGGAACAGAAGCGCGACGTGCTCGGGGGGATCGCCCGAGGTGAGGTCGAGGCGATCGCGATGACCGAGCCCGAGGCCGGCTCCGATGTCGGCTCCCTGACCACGTCGGCCGAGCGCGTGAACGGCGGCTTCGTGATCCGCGGCCAGAAGGTCTTCTGCTCCAACGCGCGGATCGCCCGCCACATCCTGGTCGTCTGTCGGACCGGCAAGGGCGACGACAAGCACCAGGGCCTGTCGATGATCTGGATCCCGACCGACGCTTCGAATTTGCGGATCGACCCGATCGACACGATGGGCGGCCGCGAGACCGCACAGCTCTATCTCGACGAGGTCGAGGCGCCGGCGGACGCCCTGCTCGGCGAGGCTGACCAGGGCTGGACCCAGCTGATGGCGGGCCTCAACGTCGAGCGCCTGATCCTCGCCGCGACGATGCTCGGGATCGGCCAGCGCGCCTTCGACGACGCACTCTCATACGTCAAGGAGCGCCGGCAGTTCGGCCGGCCGATCGGCTCCTTCCAGGCGCTACAGCACCGGCTGGCCGACCTCGCGACCGAGCTCGAGGCGGCCCGGCTGATGACCTATTGGGTCGCCTCCAAGGTGGACTCGGATCCCGACACGATGCTCCCCCGGGAGGCATCGATGGTGAAGCTCCTGGTCACCGAGACGGCGCAGAAGGCCGCGCTCGAGGGCATGCAGATGATGGGCGGGTACGGGTACTCGTCCGAGTACGACATGGAGCGCCTCGTCCGAGCGACGCTGGTGTCGACGATCTACGGCGGGACGTCGGAAATCCAGCGCAACATCATCGCCAAGACCCTCGGCCTGTAGCCAGAGGCGCGGACTCCGGCGCGCGGATCCGAGCCGTTCAGCCCGCCCCGCGACAGTACGCGTACACCGTCACATGCGAGCTCGCGGTGTCCGAGATGTCGAGGGAGCGAACGCGCCACGCGTGGCCCCCGTCGACCCGCTTCGACGTCAGGGCGCCCGATGCGCTCGATTCGGAGGTCAGCTTCAGGTTGCCGTCGAACCCGCCGGAGTAGGCGCTCGATCCGCCGGGACAACCGATGCGTGTCGTCTGCGCCACGCCGGAGCTCAACTCCGCTCGCTTCGAGACGGTTACGAGCTTCGGCGCCTTGGCCAGGCAGTACGCGTAGGCGACCAGGGTGCCGGGGCGCGAATCGCCCGAGCCGTCTCCACCGATGTTGAGCGCCTCGACGCGCCAATCGTGCAGGTTCGCGCGCTTCGAGGTCAGGGTGACCACGCCCGGCCCGGACTCCCCGCTGAAGCTGGGAGTCGCGAAGCCTCCCCCGACCACGCGTGTCCCCGGTCGGCAGCTTGCGACCGCGGCGGCCGGGCTGTTGGGAGGTACGAACACCTTGTTGGACCGGACCTCGAACCCGGGCGCATGCTTGACGCAGTAGGCGAACGAGACGAGGTCGGCGGGATCGCGGCTGAAGTTGAAGCCCTTGGTCTCGACGGCGCGCTTGCCGATCACCCTCGAGGTCAGTCGCACGACCCCGCCCCCGTTGTCGCCGGGACTGAAGCCCGGGGACGCGAAGCCGCCGGCAACCGCGGTTCGCCGTGCCCCGCACTCGGCGATCGCCTTGCCGACCGACTGGGGCGGAACGGAAACCGTCGTGCGCACCGAGGATGCGCCGAGCGCGGTCGCGGTGGCCGAGACCAGCAAGGCCACGGCGATCGCCGCGATCCAGCCTCGAGCTCGAAGTCCATGGCGCCGTTCACCGATTCGCATCCGTCATCTCCTCATGTCGCGTTGCCGAATTGGCCGCCGAAGCAACCGATCCCGTCCACTTCGACGTCGCGCCACGGGTCCCTTGAGTGGGATTCGCGCCGCACCGCCGCACCGCTTGCGGGACGCTATCCTTCGCGCACCTCGCGCTCCCTCGCCGACGGCGAGGTGGCCGGGTCTTTTTTCTGAGGGGTGCGCGTCGCGCCGTCGGGCCGCCCGCCCGGAGCGAAGAGGGGATCACGATCAGCCAATGGCACGCGGAGACGTTCGAATCGCCGTAACGCTCGCTTGCGAGGAATGCAGGCGGCGCAACTACCAGACCAACAAGTCGCGGCGCAACACGCCCGACCGGATCGAGCTGCGCAAGTACTGCCACTGGTGTGGTCGCCATACCCCCCACAAGGAGACGCGCTGAGCGAGGACTTGATCAGTCGTGGCGAAGACGAGAGCGCAGCGAAAGGCAGAGCGGCGAGCGCGCGAAGCGCGCGCCTCGCGCGAGGCCGAGCGCTCTCGAGACGCCGACGTTCGCGCCCAGGAGCGAACTCAGGTTCCGGAGTCCGCGGACGTCATAGAAGCCGAGCTCGCCGAGCAGGGAGCCGACTTGGAGGCGCTGACCGAATCGTCGCCGGAGCCCGCGAAGCCTGCCGCGAAGAAGCGCGCCGCGCCGACGGCCGAGGCTGCGCCCGAGGCGCCGACCGACCGCACCAGCAGGCGGGCGAAGCGACGCGAGGAGCGCGACCGCGAGCGACGCCGCAAGGAATCCGAGAAGCGCCGCCGCGCCCCCGCCGAGCCGCAGGAGCGACAGCGCGGCGCGGTGATCGGGTTCCTGGTCTCCTGCTGGGCAGAGCTGAAGAGGGTCCAATGGCCGGACCGCGAGACGCTGATCCAGGCTTCGGCGGTAACGCTCTTGTTCATCGCCGTCGCGGCGGCCTACCTCGGCGCTCTGGACGCGGCCTTCAACTGGCTCGTCCAGCGAATCCTCTAGCCATTCCCTGAAGCGCCCTCCAAACCCCACCAACGCCGACCCACAACCGAGCAACGAGAGCAGAGGCAATGTTCCGCTGGTACGTGATCAATACCTATTCCGGGCACGAGAACAAGGTCAAGCACAACCTCGAGCACCGGATCGAGACGATGGGCGAACGCCAGAGGGTGCGCCAGGTCGTGGTTCCGACCGAGCAGGTGTCAGAGCTCAAGGACGGCCAGCGCGTGCAGATCGAGAAGCGGACCATGCCCGGCTATGTGCTGGTTCAGATGGAGATGACCGACGACGCTTGGAACCTGGTCAAGAACACCCCCGGGGTCACCGGCTTCGTCGGCTCCCGAAACAAGCCGATCCCGCTGTCGCAGCCCGAGGTGGACCGGCTGCTTCACCGCGAGACCGCCGAGCGTCCCCGAAGCCGCGCGCAGTTCACGGTGGGGGAGACGGTCAAGGTCATCTCCGGGCCGCTGTCGGACTTCTCCGGGGAGATCGCCGAGATCAACGAGGACGCGGCGAAGCTCAAGGTGCTCGTCTCGATCTTCGGCCGCGAGACGCCCGTCGAGGTGGGGTACGACCAGGTGAAGAAGATCTGAAAGATCTTCTTGGTCCCGATGAGGGGCTTTAGCCCCGAAAGCAGCATGTAAGGATGCCGGAGGCATCCGCAAGGTATTCAGGAGAATCTGAAAGATCTTCTTGGTCCCGATGAGGGGCTTTAGCCCCGAAAGCAGCATGTAAGGATGCCGGAGGCATCCGCAAGGTATTCAGGAGAATCTGAAAGATCTTCTTGGTCCCGATGAGGGGCTTTAGCCCCGAAAGCAGCATGTAAGGATGCCGGAGGCATCCGCAAGAGATTCAGAAGTAAGAAGACGCCCTAAGCTCACCCACCGATGGCGAAGAAAGTCCTCACACTGATCAAGCTCCAGATCCCGGCCGGGGCCGCGAACCCCGCGCCGCCGGTCGGCCCCGCGCTGGGTCAGCACGGAGTCAACATCATGGAGTTCTGCAAGGCGTTCAACGCCCAGACCCAGCAGGACGCGGGGACGATCATCCCGGTCGAGATCACCGTATTCGAGGACCGATCGTTCGAGTTCATCACCAAGACGCCGCCGGCCGCCGTCCTGATCAAGGAGGCGATCGGCCTGGAGAAGGGCTCGGGCGAGCCAAACCGCAACAAGGTAGGAACGATCAGCGCCGCCCAGGTGCGTCAGATCGCGGAGCGCAAGATGCCCGATCTGAATGCGAACGACCTCGACGCCGCATCCCGGATCATCGCCGGGACGGCGCGCTCGATGGGGGTCGACGTGGAGGGTCTCGAGTGATGGCCGGCCGCCGCGGCAAGAGGTTCCGTGATGCCTACGACAAGGTCGACCGCGATCGTCGTTACTCGCCGGCCGAAGCGGTCGCTCTGGTCAAGGAGACGGCGGGCGCCAAGTTCGACGAGACGGTCGAGGTGCACCTGCGCCTCGGGGTCAACGTCCGCCACGCCGAGGAGCAGCTCCGGGGCACGCTCGCCCTGCCGCACGGGCTCGGCAAGGAGGTCGTGGTCGCGGCATTCGCCGAGGGCGACGCCGCAAAGGCCGCGACCGAGGCGGGTGCCGACCACGTGGGTGCCCAGGATCTCGCCGATCGCGTCAACGAGGGCTGGACCGACTTCGACGTCGCGATCACGACCCCCGACCTGATGGGCCCGGTCGTCTCGAAGCTGGGCCGGATCCTCGGTCCGCAGGGAAAGATGCCGAACCCCAAGGTCGGGACGGTGACCAATGACGTCGCGAAGGCGGTGGGTGAGGCGAAGGCCGGCAAGGTTGAGTACCGGACCGACCGCCAGGCGGTCGTCCATCTGACGATCGGCAAGGCGAGCTTCGATGAGCGGGCCCTGCTCGAGAACTACGCCGCGGTCATCGACGAGATCGTCCGCGCTCGCCCCGCCGCCGCCAAGGGCCGCTACCTGCTCTCGGTCACCCTGGCGACCACGATGGGCCCCGGCATCCGAGTCAACGCATCCCGCATCCGCGAGGGCGAGATCCTCGCGAGCGCCGGAAACGGAGCGGCGTCCTCCGAGGAGCCCGAGCGCTCGCCGGCGGAGGCGCCTGCGTAGAATCCCCGCCACACGAACCTGCCGAAGACCGTCGGCGGAGCTCGCCAGGGGTGAGCCCGGAAGACCGACGCAGGCGAGGTGCTGAGTCGCTGCTCAGAGCCCGCCTGCGTGCGGGCTCTTTCGTCGCGGTGACCGGAACGGAACGAGACACATGGACAAAGAGCAGAAATCAGTCCTCGTCGACGAGATCGCCGATCGCCTCGGTGAGGCGAGCGCGATCTTCGCGGTCGACTATCGGGGCATCAGCGTTCCCCAGGCCGCCGAGCTTCGGGCTCAGCTCTCCGAGGCCGACGCGACCTTCCGAGTAGTCAAGAACCGGCTCGCCAAGCGCGCCGTCGAGCGGGTCGGCACCGCCGAGCTCGATCCGCTGCTGGAGGGCCCCACGGCGCTGACCTTCGTCAAGGGCGACGCCGTGACCGCGGCGAAGGCGATCTCGACCTTCGGCAGGCAGCACGAGATCCTCGAGTACAAGGGCGGGATCATGGACGGAGCTCCGCTGGGGCCCGACGAGTTCCTGGCGATCGCCCGCCTCCCCGGCCTCGACGTTCTGCGCGGCCAGCTCGTCGGGATCGCGGCGAGCCCGATCACCGGGCTCGTGCGGGGCCTCGCGTCGATGGTCTCCGGGTTGGCGGTCGCGCTGGGCCAGATCCAGGAGAAGGGTCTGGTCGGGGGCGGGGTCGCCGAGGAAGAGCCCGCCGCGGAAGAGCCCGCCGCCGAGGAGGAGCCCGCCGGGGCCGAAGACGGCGCGGCCGCCGCGTCGGCCGATGAGTCGCCGGCAACCACGGAGGGGCCGGCCGACGGTGAGCCCGATGAAGAGTCCGCTGAGGCTGACGACGATGAGGCGGAGCAGGAGGCCCAGCCTGCCGCCGCGTCGGAGGCCGAACCCGCCGAGAACGAAGCCCCCGGCGAAGATGTCCAAGAGGAAACGAAGAGCGAGGAGTAAAGAGTGGCCACGAAGATCAGCACGGCCGATTGGATCGAGGAGCTCAAGGGCATCTCGGTCCTGGAGCTGTCGGAGCGCATCAAGGCGCTCGAGGAGGAGTTCGGCGTCTCCGCGACCGCGGTTGCCGCCGCCGCTCCCGCGGCCGCCGGCGACGGCGGCGATGGCGGAGGCGAGGAGGAGTCGAGCACCGTCGACGTCGTGCTCACGGCTCCCGGCGACAAGAAGATCCAGGTGATCAAGGCAGTCCGCGCGGCCACCGGCCTCGGCCTCAAGGAGGCGAAGTCGCTGGTCGACAGCGCCCCGAAGGCCGTCAAGGAGGGCCTGGAGCGCGAGGAGGCCGAGAAGCTCAAGGGCGATCTCGAGGAAGCCGGCGGCGAAGTCGAGCTCAAGTAGCCGGTGGGCCGGGTATCGTTGCCCGGCCTGCTAGGCTTGCTTGAGCGTGCGTGACTATGGTATTTTGCAGGGTCGCGCGCCGTTGAGCCCTTGCTGCCCGAATTTACTCGCGGGGATACTCGCTCCCCCCGACCTGCTGAGGAGTCGCCCAGTTGGCCAGATCGCATGCTGCCCCTGTTAACCGGAGGGCATTTTCCCGTCTTGAGAATCCGCTTGAAGTCCCACACCTGATCGACATACAGCGCCTCTCCTTCGAGCATCTGACTGATCCGAAGGGAGGGCTGCTGAGGGAGACGATCGACGACGTATCGCCGATCGAGGATTACACCGGCAATCTCGCGATTGTCTTCGGTGACTTCAAGTTCGAGGAGCCGACTCATTCGGTCGCCGAGTGCCGCGAGAAGGACATCACCTACTCACGGCCCCTGAACGTCACCGTGGCGTTCCAGAACCGCGAGACCGGAGAGATCCGCGAGCAGACCGTGTTCATGGGGGACTTCCCGTGGATGACGGACCGCGGCACCTTCATCATCAACGGCACTGAGCGGGTCGTCGTGACCCAGCTCGTGCGCTCGCCCGGCGCCTACGTGATGGAGCCGAAGGACCGCGAGAAGCAGGTCTTCATCGCCAACCTGATGCCGGCGCGCGGATCCTGGCTCGAGCTCGAGATCGACAAGAAGGGCCGTGTCTACGCGCGCATCGACCGCAAGCGAAAGCTCCCGGTCACGGTGCTGCTGCGCGCCATGGGATTCGTCACCGACGAGGAGATCCTCGATCTGTTCGACGGCTCGGTCTACATCCGCCACACGATCGACGCGGACACCGAGCCGACCAAGACCGAGGAGGGGGCGCTGGTCGAGCTGTTCAAGAAGCAGCGGCCGGGCGAGCCGCCGTCGGTCGATGCGGCCCGGGCGTTGATGGACCAGCTCTTCTTCGACACGAAGCGCTACGACCTGACCCGGGTCGGCCGATACAAGCTGAACGCGCGACTCGACCTCGACGTCGACCTCGACACTCGCGTCCTGACCAAGGACGACATCGTGACCCTGATCAAGGAGCTGGTCACGATCCCGAAGATCCTCGGGATCCCCGAGGAGATCGACGAGGAGAACCCGATCAAGGATTACGCCGCGGAGGCCCAGACCTATCCGCGTGATCCGATCAACGATCACCTCGACGAGTACGAGCACTTCGGCAACCGTCGCCTTCGCACCGTCGGCGAGCTGATCCAGGACGCGTTCCGGGTCGGCCTCTACCGCATGGAGCGGGTGGTCCGCGAGCGCCTCACGACCGAGGACTCGGACGCGATCACCCCCCAGACGATCATCAACATCCGCCCCGTCGTCGCGGCGCAGAAGGAGTTCTTCGGCTCCTCGCAGCTCTCGCAGTTCATGGACCAGACGAACTCGCTGACGGGCCTCACCCACCGGCGTCGCCTGTCGGCGCTCGGCGCCGGCGGCCTGACCCGCGAGAGGGCCCCGATCGAGGTCCGCGACGTCCACCCGACCCACTACGGGCGGATGTGCCCGATCGAGACTCCCGAGGGCCCGAACATCGGCCTGATCGGCTCGCTGTCCTCCTACGCGCAGATCTCGGAGCACGGTTTCGTCACGACCCCCTACCGGGTGGTCAGGGACGGCGTGGTCTCGGAGGAGATCGTCAACCTCGACGCGACCCAGGAAGAGGAGAAGACGATCGCGCAGGCGAACGCCGAGGTCGACCCGAAGAGCCGGCGCTTGAAGGGCCCGCAGGTGCTCTGCCGGGCGGCCGACGGCGAGTACGTCGTGGTGCCGCCCAAGCAGGTCGACCTGATGGACGTCTCCCCGACCCAGATCTGGTCGGTTGCCACCGCGCTGATCCCATTCCTCGAGCACGACGACGCGAACCGCGCCCTGATGGGCTCCAACATGCAGCGTCAGGCGGTCCCGCTCCTGAAGCCCGAGGCGCCGCTGGTCGGCACCGGGATGGAGCGCCGGGCCGCGATCGACTCCGGGGACGTCGTGCTCGCCTCCCACGACGGCGAGGTGAGCTACGTCGACGCGGAGCGGATCGCCGTCAGCCATGGCTCCAAGAAGGACGAGTACGGCCTCCTCAAGCACATGCGCTCGAACCAGGGGACGATCATCCACCAGCGGCCGATCGTCTCGGTCGGCGACAAGGTCACGGCGGGCGACGTGCTTGCCGACGGCTCCTCGACCGCGGGTGGCGAGATCGCCCTCGGCAAGAACGTGATGGTCGCCTTCATGTCCTGGGAGGGCTACAACTTCGAGGACGCGATCATCATCTCCGAGCGGCTGGTCAAGGACGACGAGCTGACCTCGATCCACATCGAGGAATACGAGATCGACGCCCGGACCACCAAGCTGGGCGACGAGGAGATCACCCGCGACATTCCGAACCGCTCCGAAGAGAGCCTTCGCAACCTCGACGAGCGGGGGATCGTGCGAATCGGCGCCGAGGTGGCCTCGGGCGACCTGCTGGTCGGAAAGGTCACGCCGAAGGGCGAGACCGAGCTGACCGCGGAGGAGAAGCTGATCCGCGCCATCTTCAAGGAGAAGGCGCGCGAGGTCCGAGACACCTCCCTCAAGGTCCCGCACGGCGAGGGCGGCGTGGTGATCGACGTGATCACCTTCGAGCGCGAGGAGGGCGACGACCTTGCCCCGGGAGTCAACGACCTGGTCCGGGTCTACGTCGCCACGAAGCGCAAGATCGCTGAGGGCGACAAGCTCGCCGGACGGCACGGCAACAAGGGCGTGATCTCCCGGATCGTTCCAGAGTCCGACATGCCGTTCCTCGAGGACGGAACGCCGGTCGACGTGATTCTCAACCCGCTCGGCGTGCCGAGCCGGATGAACATCGGCCAGATCCTCGAGACACACATCGGCTGGGCGGCGGCCAACGGCTGGTACGACGACGGCACCCAGGCCTACAAGGACGTGGAGCGAAACGACGGGCGCGTCTACGTCGCCACCCCGGTGTTCGACGGCGCGACCGTGGAGGACGTCGACGAGGCGCTGGTCCGCTGGCAGGACGAGCACTCCGATCGGCGCATCGACCTGGCGATCGACAAGAGCCGGCGCGAGGGCACCCGGGCCTTCGGGACCGCCCGTCTCTACAACGGGCGAAGCGGCGAGCCGTACGAGAGCCGCGTGACGGTCGGCAACATGTACATCCTCAAGCTGCTCCACCTGGTCGACGACAAGATCCACGCGCGCTCGACCGGCCCCTACTCGCTCGTCACCCAGCAGCCGCTGGGCGGCAAGGCGCAGTTCGGCGGACAGCGCTTCGGCGAGATGGAGGTCTGGGCGCTGGAGGCTTACGGCGCCGCCTACACGCTCCAGGAGATGCTGACCGTGAAGTCCGACGACACGGTCGGGCGCGTCAAGGCCTACGAGTCGATCGTCAAGTCAGAGAACATTCCCGAGCCCTCGGTCCCGGAGTCGTTCAAGGTCCTGCTCAAGGAGATCCAGAGCCTCGGCCTGGACGTCAACCTGGTCGCCGAGGAGGGCTCGGTGGAGCTGGGCGAGGAGGACGACGAGCTGCTCCGCGCCGCGGAGGAGCTGGGCATCGACCTCTCCGGCGTCCGCGCTGACAGCGCGGGATCCGACGCGGGCGGAAACGGCGCCGCGGACGAGCGCAAGGAGCAGGTGGTCGCCGAGGGCGACGCCGGCAGCACCAACGGCGCCGGCGCCGAAGAGGAGACGAAGGTAGAGGAGTGAGGGCGCGGGCCCCGATGACCCTCGGCGCACCGACGAGGGCCGACCAGACCAAGCCACCGACTAGCCAAGAGCCAAAGGACTGATGGACATAAACAACTTCGACGCAATCGAGATCGGCCTCGCCTCCTCCAAGAAGATTCGGAGCTGGAGCCACGGTGAGGTGACGAAGCCCGAGACGATCAACTACCGGACCCTGAAGCCCGAGAAGGACGGGCTGTTCTGCGAGCGCATCTTCGGTCCGACCAAGGACTGGGAGTGCTACTGCGGCAAGTACAAGCGGGTCCGCTACAAGGGCATCGTCTGCGAGCGCTGCGGCGTCGAGGTCACCCGGTCCAAGGTCCGCCGCGAGCGGATGGGGCACATCGACCTCGCGGCGCCCGTCTCACACATCTGGTTCTTCAAGGGCGTGCCGAGCAGGATCGGCTACCTGATCGACATGGCTCCGAAGGAGCTCGAGAAGGTCCTCTACTTCGCGGCCTCGATCGTCACCTGGGTCGACGAGGAGGCTCGCACCAAGGACCTGCCGAAGCTCGAGAAGGAGGTCAAGAAGGTCCTCGACGCCTACGCGGCGGAGCGCGAGCAGCGCACCCAGCAGCTCAGCGAGTCAAAGGACCGGCGTCTCGCGTGGCTGGAGGGAGAGGGCTCCAAGGACAAGTTCGACGAGGAGGACGAGCTGTGGGCTGACGCCCTTGACGTCAACCCGAAGAAGCTCGACGACGCGGAGCGCAACAAGCTGATCAAGGACACCCGCAAGGCGATGGACGCCGAGATCGCCGACACTGAGGCCTACCTCGAGGACGCCACCGAGCGCATGGAGGAGGTCTGGAAGACGTTCCAGGAGATGAAGGTCAAGGACGTGATCAACGACGAGGCCGTGTTCCGCGATCTCAAGGATCGCTTCGGCTCGTCGTTCGGCTGGGGTGAGTACTTCCGCGGCGGCATGGGCGCGGAGTGGGTCCGCGACCTCCTCGACCAGGTCGAGCTCGAGGCCGAGTGCGAGGAGCTGGAGCAGACGATCAACACCTCGAAGGGCCAGAAGCAGGCCCGCGCCGTGAAGCGCCTCAAGGTCGCCTCGGCGTTCCTGAACTCGACCAACCGCCCCGAGTGGATGGTCCTCGACTGCGTGCCGGTGATCCCGCCCGAGCTGCGGCCGATGGTCCAGCTCGACGGCGGGCGGTTCGCGACCTCAGACCTCAACGACCTCTACCGGCGGGTGATCAACCGCAACAACCGACTCAAGCGCCTGCTCGACCTCGGCGCCCCCGAGATCATCGTCAACAACGAGAAGCGGATGCTCCAGGAGGCGGTCGACGCGCTGTTCGACAACGGCCGCCGCGGCCGGCCCGTGACCGGGCCCGGCAACCGGGCCCTCAAGTCCCTGTCCGACATGCTGAAGGGCAAGCAGGGACGGTTCCGCCAGAACCTGCTCGGAAAGCGGGTCGACTACTCGGGCCGTTCCGTGATCGTCTCGGGTCCGAGCCTGAAGCTGCACCAGTGCGGGCTTCCGAAGCTGATGGCGCTGGAGCTGTTCAAGCCGTTCATCATGGCCCGCCTGGTCGAGCGAAAGGCCGTCCAGAACATCAAGGCGGCCAAGAAGATGGTCGACTCGATGATCCCCGAGGTGTGGGACGTGCTCGAGGAGGTGATCTCCGAGCATCCGGTGCTCCTGAACCGCGCGCCGACCCTCCACCGGCTCGGGATCCAGGCGTTCGAGCCGGTCCTCGTCGAGGGCAAGGCGATCCAGATCCATCCGCTGGTCTGCCACGCGTTCAACGCGGACTTCGACGGCGACCAGATGGCGGTCCACGTGCCTTTGAGCGCCGAGGCGCAGGCCGAGGCACGGATCCTGATGCTGTCCTCGAACAACATCCTCTCGCCGGCCAATGGCGCGCCGCTCGCCACGCCCACCCAGGACATGGTGCTGGGCCTCTACTACCTGACCTACGCGGACACGCCGACCGAGGAGATCGACGCCGCCAAGCTCGAGCCCAGGCCTCATCCGTTCCGGACCGCGCAGGAGGCCGAGCTCGCATATGAGAACGGGCTCGTCCAGCTCCACGACTGGGCCGAGTACCGGCGTGCCGGCCACGAGCACTTCCTGACCACGGTCGGGCGGATCATCTTCAACGACAAGGTGGAGCGGGCGCTCTCCACGGCGCTCGCTGACGAGTACGACCCGGAGCGGTTCGAGTTCGTCAACCACACGCTGAAGAAGAAGGGCGTCAACGAGATGGTCTTCAGCCTGGTCGAGGCCTACGGGGCCCCGGCGGTCGCGCAGGTGCTCGATGCGTTCAAGGACCTCGGCTTCCATTACGCGACCCAGGCGGGGATCACGATCTCCAAGAACGACATCGTCTCGCCCCCGACCAAGCAGGAGATCCTCGAGAAGTACGAGAAGCCCGCAGCCGAGATCATGCAGCAGTACGAGGACGGGTACCTCACCGCAGAGGAGCGCCACGAGCAGGCGACTCGGAACTGGGAGGAGGCGACCGAGGAGGTCGGCCAGGCGATGGAGGACAACCTCCACGAGCTGAACCCGATCTTCATGATGGCCAACTCGGGGGCCCGGGGCTCGTTCAAGCAGATTCGCCAGCTCGCCGGGATGCGCGGGCTGATGGCGAACCCGAAGGGCGAGATCATCGAGAACCCGGTCAAGGCCAGCTTCATGGAGGGCCTCGACGTTCTCGAGTACTTCATCTCCACCCACGGCGCCCGCAAGGGTCTCGCAGACACTGCGCTGCGGACGGCCGACTCCGGCTACCTGACGCGTCGCCTGGTCGACGTGTCGCAGGACGTGATCGTCCGCTCCGACGACTGCAAGACGAAGGAGTTCGTCGAGATGACGCTGCGCGCCGACGACGGCAGCCTGAACGACAACCTGATCGGCAGGGTCGCGGCGAAGAAGTTCGCGACCAAGCGGGGCCGCGAGCTCCTGAAGCGCGGCCAGATCATCGACCTGCCCGAGGTCGAGAGGATCGCCGAGGCCTACGCCGACGAGGAGGTCGTGGTGCCGGTCCGCTCGGTGCTCAAGTGCGAGCTCGAGTCGGGCGTGTGCCAGAGCTGCTACGGCCGCTCGATGGCGACCGGCGCGGTAGTCGAGCTCGGCGACGCGGTGGGGATCATCGCGGCGCAGTCGATCGGCGAGCCGGGCACGCAGCTCACGATGCGGACCTTCCACACCGGCGGCGTCGCGGGACTCGACATCACTCAGGGCCTGCCCCGCGTCGTCGAGCTGTTCGAGGCGCGCAAGCCGAAGGGCCTCGCGCAGATGGCGAAGGAGTCGGGCAAGGTCGCGGTCGAAGAGACCGACAAGGCCGTCAAGGTGATCGTCACCGACGCCAAGGGCGAGGACGAGTCGTACTCGTTCCCGGCTCGGACCCGGCTCAACGTCGCGCACGGCGAGCGAATCGAGTCCGGCACGCAGCTCAACGAGGGCTCGCTCTATCCCGCCGAGCTGCTCGAGATCCGGGGCCGCACCGAGACCGAGCTCTACCTGGTCGCCGAGGTGCAGAGGGTCTATAAGGCCCAGGGCGTCGACATCAACGACAAGCACATCGAGCTGATCGTGCGTCAGATGCTGAAGAAGGTGCGCGTCGAGGCGAAGGGCTCGACGGCTCTTTTGCCCGGCGCGCTGGAGGACCGCCACCGGCTGAAGCGGATCAACAAGGGCGTCAAGGACGACGGTGGAACGCCGGCCAAGGCCGAGGAGGTGATCCTCGGGATCACCAAGGCCTCGCTGGCCACCGAGTCGTTCCTGTCGGCCGCCTCCTTCCAGGAGACGACCAAGGTCCTCACCGACGCTGCGCTGGAAGGAAAGCGCGACCGCCTCGTCGGGTTGAAGGAGAACGTGATCATCGGCAAGCTGATCCCGGCCGCGACCGGGCTGAAGCACTACCGAACGCTCGAGATCGAGCCCACCGAGCCCGCCCAGCGGCCCGAGGAGGACCTGCTGGACGAGGAGGAACTGGCCGCCGAGCTCGGCCTCTCCGACGAGGGCGAGGAGGTCACCGAGCTGGAGGGCTTCGGCCCCTCGTTCGCCGAGGAGCTCGAGGAGCTCGCACAGGAGATCGAGACCTCGGACGGCGAGTCGGAGTAGTCGCTACGCGGGCGCGGTTCCGCGCGCCCGCGGCAGGGACGCCGATCCAGTCGCGATCGGCGGCGCGGGACGTACGGCGGCTGGGTAGGGGGCGCCACGCGTTGGCGTCGCCCCCGCGCTCGGCGGCTGGGTAGGGGGCGCCACGCGTTGGCGTCGCGCCCGCGCTCGGCGGCTGGGTAGGGGGCGCCACGCGTTGGCGTCGCGCCCGCGCTCGGCGGCTGGGTAGGGCAGGTCCGTGCCCTGCGCTTTCTTCGATGTTCGAGGGCTGGGGAGCGCGACACCCGTACCCCGCCAGCCGTCACGCCGGCCTCGGCGACCCCTCCAGTTCACCCCCTTCCCGACGTCAACCCTCCACACGTGGGGGCGGGGGTGGTGTGTGGAGGGTTGACCGTCGTATGGGCGGTCAATGCTCCAAAGGCGAGTGAGGTGGGGGCGTGTGGACGGTTGACGGCGGCTCGTGGGCGGCGATCAACGCGCTCGCGGCCGAGCAGCAGGGTGTCGTCACCCGTGCGCAGTTGCGCGGGGTCGGGATCCGCCCCGACGCCGTCGATAGCCGCGTGAGGTCGCGGTGGCTTCGGCCGATGCAGCGCGGCGTCTATGCGATCGGGCCGATCGCTGGGCCCCACGCAGGCGAGATGGCAGCCGTCCTCGCTTGTGGCGAGGGAGCCGTCTTGAGCCACCGGACCGCGGCGCAGCTCTGGGGCCTGCTTCCTCACCCAGCCAATCAAAGCACCGTCGACGTTACGGTTCCGGCGGGCCGTCGAATCCGAAGGCCGGGCGTCCACGTCCATAGGCCCCCTGCCCTCCAAAGAGGCGAGACCACGAGCCTCAAGGGCATCCCGATCACCACTCCGGACCGGACGATTCTCGACATCGGGCTCGCGGTGTCCCCGCGCGAGCTCGAGCAGGCGGTGGCGGAGGCGCAGCGCCGGCGCCTCGCCAACCGCGGCGCCCTGCTCTCCCTGATCGCCCGTCATCGCGGCCGCGCGGGAACGCGAGTGCTGAGGACGTTGCTGGAGGACAACGAGGGCCCCGCGCTGACCCGCTCGCAGGCCGAGGAGCGGCTGCTCGCCCTGCTTCGGAAGGCCCAGCTCCCCGCTCCGGACGTCAATGTGCGCCTTGGGCCGTATGAGGTCGACTTCGTGTGGCGCGAGGCGGGGCTCGCCGTCGAGGTCGACGGGTTCGCCTTCCACGGCGACCGCGCCGCGTTCGAGGCGGACCGCCGGCGCGACGCGGAGCTCGCTGCCCGCGGCTTCAACGTGATCAGGGTCACCTGGCGGCAGCTCGTCGACGAGCCAAAGGCGACGCTCGTCCGGATCGGGCAAGCGCTGGCGCGCCTGTCCGACGGGCTTGCCTAGACGGGCTCGGTCTCGCTCGGCTCCACGGAGCCCCGCGCATGTGCGGACGCGGCCCGGGCCGGCGCCGGAGGCTTCAGAACGCGAAGGCGCCCACCCGGCGGGCAGCCCGGTAGCGGTAGCGCGTCCGGGGCATGGGGTCCGCGTCGCGGACCGCGCGGGCGGCGGGGCTTGGGACGGCGCCGGATGTCCCGGTCCTCGGCCCCTGGCGGCGCGTCCTCGGTCTCAGGAGTCTGGTGAATCGCCCACCAGACGAGGTAGAGCAGCCCGGCGATCGGGATCTTCAGGATCACCGCCAAGAAGAAGATTGGCCAGAACCCCTCCACGATTTAGAACCTAGTTCGCGCTCGGCAAGATCTCGATCTCCAGTTCGCGGCGCCGCGCTTCAGGCAGTGTATCCCGCGCGTGCCCAGCTGAGCAGGGCTTCGACTTGGGCATCGGTAAGGCCGAGGTGGGGCTCGGTGGGAACCAGCAGGGTGGGCGCCGCGCGCATCGCCGCCCAGTCCTCGCAGCTCTCATCGAGGCAGTCGTCCACCCAAGCCAGGGGTCGATCGCCGGCGTAAGCCTCGATCGGCCCGATCTTCCAATGTGCGGAACCGAAGGTGGCGCTGCCGTCGAAGTCGAGGACCGGGAAGCGGTCAGGGAGGCCGAGGATGTCCGGCAGCCGATCGTTGGCCCGGTCCTCCCAACCGGTCGCCCAGACGATCTCGTAGGCTTCGGCCAGCGAGCGCAGGCGGCCGCCGACCTCGTCCGGTATGCAGTGGGCCATCCCGTCGATCAGGTGGAACCGGCCGGGGACCTTTTCGAGGGGGCCGTCGAACCCGAACAGGCTGATCACACCGTCGACGTCCAGGGCGAGTATCGGGCGTTCGCTGTCTGCGATGCCTCCAGCCTAGCGAGGGCGATCGCTAAGATCCCGCGTCGGTGCCGACCACGAGCCAACTGATCAGAAGGGGCCGCAAGCGCCCGACGAAGAAGGTCGCGACCCCAGGCTTGAAGTCGGGCCACGGCCGCAAGCGCCGTTCCTCGGCGCCGCAGCGACGCGGAGTCTGCACGCGGGTTTACACGGCAACACCGAAGAAGCCGAACTCGGCGCTTCGCAAGGTGGCGCGCGTCCGGCTCACCAATGGGATGGAGGTCACCTGCTACATCCCGGGGGAGGGACACAACCTCCAGGAGCACTCGGTCGTGCTCGTCCGCGGTGGCCGGGTCAAGGACCTGCCGGGGGTCCGCTACAAGGTCGTGCGCGGCACCCTCGATGCGTCCGGCGTCTCCGATCGCAGGCAGTCGCGTTCCCAGTACGGGGTGAAGCGTTGACGCTCCGTCGCGTTCCCGCTCGCGGGGCGCTCAGCTGATGCCGCGCCGAGCGCGCGCGCCCATCCGGCCGGTCGAGCCGGATGCAATGCATCGAAGCCGGCTCGTCCAGCAGGTCATCAACAAGGTGATGAGCGCCGGCAAGAAGTCGATCGCCGAGCAGATCGTCTACGACGCGCTCGCCGTGGTCGCCGAGCGCACCAACCGCCCCCCGGTCGAGGTACTCGAGGAGTCGATCAAGGAGCTGACCCCAGTGCTGGAGGTGCGCTCGCGGCGGGTCGGTGGTGCCACCTACCAGGTGCCCGTCGAGGTTCCCGCGCGGAGGGCCCGCACCCTTGCCGTTCGCTGGCTCGTCCAGTTCGCTCGGGCTCGTCGCGAGAAGTCGATGGCCGAGCGGCTCGCGAACGAGATCATGGACTCGACCCGCCAGCAGGGTGGGGCCTGGAAGCGCAAGGACGACATCTACCGCATGGCGCAGGCGAACAAGGCGTTCGCCCACTACCGCTGGTAGCCCCGGCCGCTGCAAACCGCCGCATGCCGGCGTCCTCGGCTTCGCGCCTCGCTCACGTGCCTGAGCACGCTCGCTTCGCCACTCAGCCTGCGTCCTTGACCTGCTCGGTTTTCGCGCCTGGCCGCGTTGGGCGCGCGCCCGGGTTGGAGGGTTGCATTCCCTGAGCTGGCCCTACCGGGCGACCCTGCTCGGTTTTCGCGCCCGGCCGCGTTGGGCGCGCGCGCCGGGGCTGGAGTCCCTGAGCTCGCCCTACCTGGGTGTCTGCTCGGTTTTCGCGGCCGGCGTGTTTGGCTTTCGGCCCGGCCGCAGGGCCCTGAGCTGCTCTGAGCTCAGGGTCGCGAGGGCGACCCCGCTAAGGGCGAGGGCGAGGCCTCCCACCAGCTCGAGCCAGAAGCCGGCCTGGGGGAGGGCCTTGGCGTCGAAGCCCTGGCTGGCGGCATTGCAGGCGCTGGAGATGGTCCCGACGTCGTTCGCCTTGGGTAGGTCGACGATCGCGAACAGCAACAGCGCCAGCACTCCCGCCACCGCGACCGCCACGGCGGCCGGCCTGGATCCGGCCAACACGGCCACCAGGACCGCAACGATGGCGAAGATCGCGATCACGGCTACCGCGTCGTGGTGGCGGTCGGCCGCCTCGATGCCGCAAAGGGGGGCTCCCCCGGGCGCGGGCAGTGAGACGAGCTGGAAGGTGGTCATGAACTCCGAGGCCAGCAGCACCAGCGCCGAGACGATGCACGCGAACGGCAGAATCCGTTCCGGCACTCCACCTCGCCTCGCCCGCCCGCGCCGCAAGCTCACGTCGCCGCTCCCTTGGCCTCGGCGACCTCCGCGGCCGGGCCGGGCGTCCCCGCCCGGCCGGCGCCACGCGAGCGGCGCCTGGTCCGCCGGCTGCGGCGAGCTCCCCGCTCACCGAGCCCCGCCGCGAGCAGGGGACCGACGACCATCAGGGTGACCGCGGAGGCGAGCTGGACCCAGAAGGGGCCGAGCAGCACCGCGTTGGCTCCCTGATAGGCGATCCCGACCGATCCCTCGCGGAGCCCCTTCGGCGCATCGACCAGGAGGCTGATCGCGATCACCGCGGCTCCCGAGAAGACCAGCAGGCGGGCCAGCCGCCGGTTCCTCGCCACCGCCAGGGCCAGGACCAGGCCCGAGCCGACGGCGATCAGGACGACAGCGAGCCCGTGCGCCGCCCGCGGCGTACGACGCTGAAGCTCGGGAGCCGGGGCGATCGTGTCCACCCCCCTGTACTGGGGCGCGCCAACCTCGACCGCCCGATAGTCGCCGAGCTGGGAGGCCCCGAGGCAGATCGTCGCCACGAGCGCCACCACCACGAGCGCCCTCGCCGGGGTGATGACGCGCCCGGCCTTGCGAGCGGCCACCGCGACCGCCCCGAGGACGTCCGAGCGCCGGCGGTCCAGGCGCTCAAGGGTCGCCTCGGCGAAGCCCCGAACGGGGGCCGATTTCCCGCCTGCGGAGCGCCGCCGGCGGCGCTTGAGAGGGGCTTTCACCTGCTATATTCAGCCGTCGCCCGCGCGCCGACGATCTTCGGCGCACGAGTCGTAAATTCCATTCATGGAGAGCCGCACGATATAGGCGTTTTGGGCTGAGCCGAGATTCGCGACGGGGCCCGTGCGGGCCTTTTTTTTGCGCGGATTCGGAGCCGCTCGGTCGTCTTTGCCGGTGGCGCCTCCGTGGCGGATCGCGGAAAGCACCTCAACACTTCACGCAAAGATGGCACGAACCTTCCCCCTGGAAAAGACCCGGAACATCGGGATCATGGCGCACATCGACGCCGGCAAGACGACGACCACGGAGCGGATCCTCTTCTACACCGGCCGAACCCACAAGATGGGAGAGGTCCACGAGGGCGCAGCGGTGATGGACTGGATGGAGCAGGAGCAGGAGCGCGGGATCACGATCACCTCGGCCGCGACCGCCTGCGAGTGGGAAGGCCATCGGATCAACATCATCGACACTCCGGGGCACGTCGACTTCACGGTGGAGGTCGAGAGGTCCTTGCGGGTGCTCGATGGAGCGATCGCGATCTTCGACGCGGTGGCGGGCGTCGAGCCCCAGTCCGAGACCGTGTGGCGTCAAGCGGACAAGTACCGGGTGCCGCGGATCGCATACGTCAACAAGATGGACCGAACCGGCGCCGACTTCGATCGCGCCGTCGAGACGATGCAGGATCGCCTCGGCGCCCATCCCCTGCCGATCCAGCTGCCAATCGGCGCCGAGGACGGCTTCCAGGGCATCGTCGACCTGATCGAGAACAAGGCCCTCGTGTGGACCGACGAGCTGGGCACCGAGTTCACATACCAGGAGATCCCCGAGGAGCTCGCCGAGCGGGCCCATGACGCCCGCACCCAGTTGATCGAGGCCAGTGCCGACTACGACGACGAGCTGATGGAGGCCTACCTCAACGATGAGGACATCCCTCACGAGCGGATCGCCAAGTCGCTTCACCGGGCGACGCTCGACATCAAGGTGACCCCGGTCCTCTGCGGGTCCTCGTTCAAGAACAAGGGCGTCCAGCCGCTGCTCGACGGGATCGTCGAGCTTCTCCCCTCGCCCCTCGAGGTGCCGCCCGTGATCGGGATCCAGCCGCCCCGCAAGGGCGAGGACGGCGCCGGGACCGAGGCCGAGCGGCCGGCCGACGAGGATGCGCCGTTCGCCGCCCTCGCCTTCAAGGTGATGGCCGACCCGTACGTCGGCAAGCTGACCTACTTTCGCATCTACTCGGGGAAGCTGAGCGCCGGGGGCCGGGTACTCAACGGCTCGAACGGCCGCACGGAGCGGATCGGCAGGCTGCTGATGATGCACGCCAACCACCGCGAAGAGATCGAGGAGTGCTTCGCCGGCGACATCTGCGCCGGGGTCGGGTTGAAGCAGACCGGCACCGGAGACACCCTTTGCGCACCCGACGCGCCGATCATGCTCGAGACGATCGAGTTCCCCGAGCCGGTGATCGCGGTCGCGATCGAGCCCAAGACGAAGGCCGACCAGGAGAAGCTTGCCACCAGCCTCGCCCGGCTGGCCGAGGAAGACCCCACCTTCCAGGTCCAGTCCGACGAGGAGACCGGCCAGACCCTGATCCACGGGATGGGCGAGCTTCATCTGGAGGTCATCGTGGACCGCCTCCTGCGCGAGTTCAGCGTCGACGCCAACGTCGGTCGCCCGCAGGTCGCCTACCGCGAGACGATTCGCCGCGAGGTCGACAAGGTGATCGGGCGGTTCGTCCGCCAGACCGGTGGCCGGGGCCAGTTCGGCCACGTCGTGATCAACGTCGAGCCGGCGCCAGGCGAGGGCTTCGACTTCGTCAACAAGATCAAGGGTGGCTCGATTCCGAGCGAGTTCATCCCGGCGGTGGAGCAGGGAATCGAGGAGGCGCTCGGGAGCGGGATTCGCGCCGGCTATCCGATGGTCGACGTCCGGGTCGAGCTGGTCGACGGCTCCTACCACGACGTCGACTCCTCGGAGATGGCCTTCAAGATCGCAGGCTCGATGGCCGTTCAGGAGGCGGCGCGCCGAGCCAACCCCGTTCTGCTCGAGCCCGTGATGGCGGTCGAGGTTGTCACCCCCGAGGATTTCCTCGGCGAGGTGATCGGTGACCTCTCTCGCCGGCGGGGCAAGGTCCAGGGCCAGGAGCCACGCGGAAACGCGGTCGCGATCCAGGCATTCGTGCCGCTGGGCGAGATGTTCGGCTACGCGACAGATCTGCGTTCCTCGACGCAGGGCCGCGCCAACTACACGATGCAGTTCGAGGGCTACGAGGAGGTGCCCGCGAATATCGCGGAGCAGATCGTCGAGCACCGGACCCCCGAGCCCGTGGCGGCGGCGTAGGTTGCCTATATTTCCGGGGTTCGCCCGCGGAGAAGCCGGTGCCCGCTTCGCGACGCGCCAGACCGAACGAAAAGACTTCGAGAAAACCGTCACGTAAAGGAATAAAAGGAGCGAGATGTCCAAGGAGAAGTTCGAGCGCGATAAGCCGCACGTGAACGTTGGCACCATCGGTCACATCGACCATGGCAAGACGACCTTGACCGCGGCGATCACGAAGGTCCTCTCGGAGAAGGACGACGAAACCGAGGCGCGCTCGTTCGAGTCGATCGATAACGCTCCGGAGGAGAAGGAGCGCGGGATCACGATCGCGACCTCGCACGTCGAGTATCAGACCGACAATCGCCACTACGCCCACGTCGACTGCCCCGGGCACGCCGACTACGTGAAGAACATGATCACGGGCGCGGCGCAGATGGACGGTGCGATCCTCGTCGTCTCGGCGGCGGACGGCCCGATGCCCCAGACCCGCGAGCACATTCTCCTGGCGCGCCAGGTGAACGTGCCCTACGTGATCGTGTTCCTCAACAAGGTGGACATGGTCGACGACGACGAGATCCTCGAGCTGGTCGAGGAGGAGGTCCGCGACCTGCTCAAGGAGTACGAGTTCCCCGGGGACGAGACCCCGGTGATCAAGGGCTCGGCGCTGAAGGCGCTGGAGGGTGACGAGGAGGCAAAGCAGGCGATCCTCGACCTCGCGGAGGCGCTCGACACCTACATCCCCGAGCCCGAGCGCGACCTCGACAAGCCGTTCCTGATGCCGGTCGAGGACATCTTCTCGATCACGGGTCGCGGCACCGTCGCCACGGGCCGGATCGAGCAGGGGATCGTCAACACGGGCGACGAGGTGGAGATAGTCGGGATCACCGACACGACGAAGACGGTCGTCACCGGGGTCGAGATGTTCCGCAAGATCCTCGACCAGGGACAGGCGGGCGACAACGTCGGCTGTTTGCTCCGCGGGACGAAGCGCGAGGAGATCGAGCGAGGCCAGGTGCTCTGCAAGCCCGGCTCGATCACCCCTCACACCAAGTTCAAGTCCGAGGTCTACTGCCTCAAGAAGGAGGAGGGCGGGCGACACACTCCGTTCTTCTCCGGATATCGCCCGCAGTTCTACTTCCGGACCACAGACGTCACCGGGGTGTCGAACCTCCCCGAGGGCACCGAGATGGTGATGCCGGGAGACAACGTCGAGATGACGATCGAGCTGATCCAGCCGATCGCCATGGACAAGGGCCTTCGGTTCGCGATCCGCGAGGGCGGGCGCACCGTCGGCTCGGGGGTGGTCACCGAGATCATCGAGTAGCAGCTCAGGGCCGGCCCCAACGCCGGCCCTTTCAAGGCCCGCGGCTCACCCCGCGGGGGAAAAGTGGAAGGACATACGACCGGGGCGGCGCCCCACGACAGGGGCGACGCCCCATCTGCGCGATAGGACCCGATGTCAACGATCACCGCAAACAAGATCCGGATCCGCCTCAAGGCGTACGACCACGACGCCATAGACAGGGCTGCCCGCGAGATCGTCGAGACGGCCCAGCGAACCGGCGCCCGTGTGGCCGGCCCGGTGCCGCTGCCCACCGACAAGAACGTCTACTGCGTGATCCGCTCCCCGTTCAAGGACAAGGACTCGCGCGAGCACTTCGAGATCCGAACGCACAAGCGGCTGATCGACATCCACCAGCCGACCCCGAAGACGATCGACTCCCTTCAGCGTCTGGACGCTTTGCCCGCCGGGGTCGACATCGAGATCAAGACTTAGCGGTGACTCCTCCCACGACAGCACGTCTCACCCGGCTGCAAACCGTTGCCGGCCGGCGTCCTCGCGCCCTCGCGTGCTCTTCGAGCACGCCACCGTCGCTGCGTCCTTGGCCGGCTCGGTTTTTCGCCGGGTGAGTCGCACTGGCGCGGAAGGAGGCAGCGCTGAGATGGCCGCGCTGATCGGCAAGAAGCTCGGCATGACCCAGCTGTTCACCGACGACGGCTCCCGCGTCCCCGTGACCGTGATCGAGGCAGGTCCATGCCCGGTGACCGCCGTCCGCGACTCCGAGAAGGACGGCTACGCCGCCGTGCAGCTTGCGTTCGAACGGGTCGCGGAGCGAAAGCTGACCAAGGCCGAGCTCGGGCACCTGAAGAAGGCCGGTGCCGATCCCTCGCGCACCCTGGTCGAGTTCCGCGACCAGGGTGAGCACGAGGTCGGCGAGCTCCTCACGGTCGAGCAGTTCGAGCCGGGCCAGCGCGTCAAGGTGTCCGGGACGGCGATCGGCAAGGGCTTTCAGGGCACCGTGCGCCGCCACAACTTCGCCCGTGGCCCGGTCTCGCACGGCTCGCACAACGTCCGCGCCCCGGGCTCGATCGGCGCCAGCGCCGATCCGGCGCGGGTGTTCAAGGGAATCCGGATGCCGGGCCGGATGGGTGGCAAGCGGATCACGCAGCGGCGCCTCGAGGTGGTCGAGATCGACTCCGGCCGCAACCTGCTGATGGTCAGGGGCGCGGTTCCGGGGCCGCGGGGCGGCACGGTCGAGGTGAGGACGGACTGATGGCCGCCGCCGCGACCAAGGCGCCGATGCTGGGCAAGCAGGGCAAGGCCGACCTTCCCTCGGCGGTGTTCGGGGAGGAGTTCCACGAGTCTCTCGTCTACGAGACGGCACGCGCCGACCTCGCGGCTCGCCGCCGCGGCACCGCGTCCACGCTGGGGCGCGGCGAGGTCGCGATGACCACCGCCAAGGCGTGGCGCCAGAAGGGCACCGGGCGGGCGCGGGCGGGCGCCCTGAGCGTCCCGCACCGCCGAGGCGGCGGCGCGGCCTTCGGACCGAAGCCTCGCGGCTACACGGTGAAGGTGAACCGCAAGGCGCGCCGGCGCGCGCTTCGGACGGCGCTCTCGGTGCACGCCGCGCGGGACAGCCTCGCCGTGCTCGACGGGGCGGGCTTCGACAAGCCCGCGACCAAGCGGGCGGCCGAAGCGCTCTCGAAGTGGGGAGCCAGCGAGCCGACCCTGGTGGTGCTCCACCCCGAGGAGGTCGACGCGATGAAGAGCTTTCGCAATATTCCCGAGGTCACCGTGATGCAGGCGGGCGAGGTCACGGTGGCCGACCTGATCGGCCACGCCTCCCTCGTGATCTCCCAGAGCGCGATCGAGGTCCTCTCGGGCCGGGCCGCCGAGGTGAACCGCGGTCGCGCCGCGGACGATCCGGCCGCCGGCTCAAAGCCGGGCGAGGAGTCGAAGTAGCGATGGACGCTCGTCAGGTGATCATCGAGCCCGTCGTCTCGGAGAAGAGCTATGCCCTGATGACGGACGGCAAGTACACCTTCAGGGTCAACGACCGAGCCCACAAGACGCAGATCGCGCGCGCGGTCGAGGAGGTCTTCGGCGTCCGGGTCGCCGCGGTGCGGACATCCAAGGTTCGCGCCAAGCCGAAGCGCCGGGGCGTCCACGGCGGTCGCACGCGGTCGTGGAAGAAGGCGGTGGTCCAGCTCGCCGCCGGCGACCGGATCGAGCTGTTCGAGGGCGCGGCGGTCGAGTAGGACGAGCTGATGCCGATTCGAAAGTCAAAGCCGACCTCGCCCGGGAGCCGCTTCGCGACCTTCCAGCTGCGCGAGGAGCTGACCGCCAAGCCGGCAGAGAAGGCGCTTACCTGGGGCAAGTCGAAGTCCGGCGGGAGAAACGCGCACGGCCGGGTCACCTCGCGGCACCGGGGCGGCGGCGCCAAGCGCCGCTATCGCCAGATCGACTTCAAGCGTCTCAAGGACGGTGTTCCCGCCAAGGTCGCCGCGATCGAGTACGACCCGAACCGCACCTGCTACATCGCGCTCCTCCACTACGCGGACGGCCGCAAGAGCTACATCCTGGCGCCCCAGGGCATGCGCCCGGGCGAGCAGGTCGAGTCCGGCGAGCGCGTCGACATCCGCCCGGGCAACGCACTGCCGCTTCGCTCGATCCCGACCGGGACGATGGTCCATAACGTCGAGCTGACGCCCGGCCAGGGCGGCCGGCTGGGCAGGGCGGCGGGCGCCGGGATCCAGGTCGCGGCCAAGGAGGGACCGATGGTCACCCTGAGGCTTCCCTCGTCCGAGACCCGGATGGTCCGGGCCGAGTGTCGCGCCACCGTCGGCACCCTGTCGAACGCCGAGCACCAGAACGTGAAGCTCGGCAAGGCCGGGCGGGCGCGCCACAAGGGGCGCCGCCCCCAGAGCCGTGGCGTGGCGATGAACCCGGTCGACCATCCGCACGGCGGCGGCGAGGCGCATCACACGCCGGGAGGCCATCCGGAGACGCCTTGGGGCAAGCCGACGCTCGGCTACCGGACCCGCAAGAAGGGCAAGCGATCCGACGCGCTGATCGTCCGCGGGCGCCGACGCGGAAAGAAGAAGAGGTGACCGCGGTGACTCCTTACACGACCGTGCGCCTCAGCCGCACAAGGAGGCACCGCGGCTGATGGGACGCTCAACGAAGAAGGGCCCGTTCGTCGAGGACCGGCTCCTGTCACGGATCGAGAAGATGAACGAGAGCGGCGACAAGCAGATGATCAAGACCTGGTCTCGAAAGTCGACCGTCTTCCCGGAGATGGTCGGCCACACGATCGCCGTCCACGACGGGCGAAAGCACGTGCCGGTGTTCATCTCGGAGTCGATGGTGGGCCACAAGCTCGGCGAGTTCGCCCCGACGCGAACCTTCAGGGCCCACTCCGGAACGAAGTCGGAGCGCTAGACGGTGGCGGGCAAGTCCGACAGCGAACCAAAGGCGCCCGTCGTGAGGGCGAGCGCCCGCTACGCGCGGATCGCTCCGCGCAAGGCGCGCCTGGTCGCCGACCAGGTGCGGGGCCTCCCGGTGCCCGAAGCTCGTACCTTGCTCGACTTCTCGTCTCGCGGCGCCGCACGAGACATCGGCAAGCTGCTCGCTTCGGCCGCCGCCAACGCCGAGGCCAACCACGAGCTGGTGGCCGACGAGCTCCAGGTTGCGGAGATCAGCGTCGACGAGGGCCCCACCCTGAAGCGCTGGCGGGCCCGCGCTCGCGGGCGAGCGACCCGGATCGACAAGCGAACCACCCACGTCAGCGTCGCCCTGACGCCTACCGAGGACTAGAAGCGGTGACTCCTCCCACGACAGCACGCCTCACCTGGCCGCAAACCGTTGCCGGCCGGCGTCCTCGCGCCCTCGCGTGCTCTTCAAGCACGCCAACGTGGCTGCGTCCTTGGCCGGCTCGGTTTTCGCCGGCTGAGTCGCACTGCCGCAGAAGGAGGTACCGCTAGCGATGGGACAGAAGATCCATCCGGAGGGATTCCGAGTCGGCTATATCCACGACTGGAAGTCGAACTGGTTCAACGAGCGCGAGTTCGCCGACTACTTGTTCGAGGACATCGCGATCCGCGACCACATTCAGGGCAAGCTCGCCCATGCGGGCCTCTCCGACATCCAGATCGTCAAGCAGCGCGGCGAGGTCACCGTCGACATCCACACGGCGCGGCCCGGAATCGTGATCGGCAAGTCCGGCTCGGAGGTGGACGCCCTTCGGCGCGACCTCCACAAGCTGACCGACAAGCCCGTGAAGGTGAACATCCGCGAGATCAAGCGCCCCGAGCTCGACGCCAAGCTCGTCGCGCAGTCGATCGCCGAGCAGCTCCAGAACCGGGTCGCGTTCCGCCGAGCCATGAAGCGGGCCCTGACCTCCGCCATGCGCTCCGGCGCAAAGGGGGTCAAGGTCCAGGTGTCCGGCAGACTGGGCGGGGCGGAGATGGCTCGCACCGAGGGTTATTCGGACGGCCGCGTCCCGTTGCACACGCTCCGCGCCGACATCGATTACGGGTTCGTCGAGGCCAAGACGACGACGGGGCGGATCGGCGTCAAGTGCTGGATCAACAAGGGCGAGGTGATGCCCGAGGGCTACCGCACCGGCCAGCCCGACGAGGAGGCGGACGGGATCGCCCGTCGCACGCCTCGGGGCCGACCGGGCGCCCGCACCGCCTCTGATCGCGACAAGCGCCCGTCAGCCCAGGGCCCGGGAAGGGCGAGCGCGTCGCCGCCCGCCGCGAAGCCCCCGGCGGCCCCCGCGACGTCGCCTGCACCGCCCCCGGCAGCCGCACCGGCAGGCGCGGAGGGCAAGTCCGCGGCGCCGGAGTCGTCCCCGCCGCCGGGCCCGGAGTCGGTCCCGCAGGAGCCGGCCGCCACGGAGCCCGCCGAGCCCCCGAAGCCGACGCCCGATGCCACCCCCGTCCCCGGGGCCGCGGCTCCGTCCGAGGAGGGGGCCACCTGATGCTGATGCCGAAGCGGGTCAAGCATCGCAAGGTCCAGCGAGGCCGGATGCGCGGCAACTCCAAGGGCGGTCACCAGGTCGCTTTCGGCGAGTACGGCCTCAAGGCGCTCGAGCGCGGCTGGATCACCAACCGCCAGATCGAGGCGGCCCGGGTCGCGATGACCCGAAAGATCAAGCGAGGCGGCAAGGTGTGGATCAACGTCTTCCCGGACAAGCCGTTCACCAAGAAGCCCGCCGAGACCCGGATGGGCTCCGGCAAGGGCAACCCGGAGGGCTGGGTCGCGGTGATCAAGCCGGGCCGGGTGATGTTCGAGCTGGCCGGGGTCCCCGAAGACCTGGCGCGCGAGGCGATTCGGCTGGCAGGGCACAAGCTTCCGATCAAGACGAAGTTCGTCAGCCGCGAGGGGGTCTCGGAGTGAAGGGCACCGAAGTCCACGCGCTCGATGACCACGACCTGGTCGAGCGCCTCAAGGTGGCCCGCGAGGAGGCATTCAACCTCCGCTTCAGAAACGCCACCGGCGAGCTCGAGAACAGCGCCGCGCTGGGCGACGCCCGGCGCGACGTCGCGCGCCTTCTCACGGTGGCGCGCCAGCGCGGAATCGACCTCCAGAAGGAGCTGCGGTGATGGCTGAGGAAGAGAAGCAGGGACAGGAAGAGACCGTGGAGCCAGAGGCCACCGAGGAGGACGCCCCGAAGGCCGACGAGACCCCGGAGGACAGCCCCGTCTCCGAGTCAGAGGCCGAGGAGCCCGCCGCAGACGAGGCGGCCGAAGGTGAACCCGCCGAGGCCAGCGACGAAGCCGCAGTAGCTTCGGAGGTGCCCGCCGCGGAAGAGGCGGCCGCAGGTGAAGCCGATGGGGCTAGCGACGAAGTCGCGGAAGCTGCGGAGGTGCCTGCCGCCACGCCGGAGCCCGAACCCGCCGGAGACGCAGCCGAAGGCGAGGCCTCGGGCGGAGTTGTGCTCTCCCCGAAGGAGCTTCGAAAGCGCCGCCGATCGCGCGCGTCCGGTCCCGCACGCCCATCCCGCTCCTCCGAGGAGCGGGCGGCGGAGCGGATCGAGCGCCGGGGGGTGGCGGCCGAGGGCCGCAGGCGCCATCGCGCAGCCAAGCGCTCAAAGCGTGGCGAGCCGGGTACCGGAACGGCGCCCGCCGAGCGGGAGGCGGGAGCGCGCAAGGTCCGGCAGGGCAGCGTCGTCTCGACCGGAGGCGACAAGACGATCACGGTCGAGATCGCGATCGTCAGGCGTCACCCGACTTACGAGAAGGTGGTCCGACGTACGAGCCGGCTGCGTGCCCACGACGAGGGCAACGAGGCGGGCGAGGGCGATGTCGTCCGAGTGATCGAGTGCCGGCCGATCTCGCGCACCAAGCGCTGGCGGCTGGTCGAGATCCTGGAGCGAGCGCCCCGATGATCCAGCAGGAGACCAGGCTCAGGGTGGCCGACAACTCAGGGGCCCGCGAGATCCTCTGCATCCGGGTCAAGGGCGGCCACCACCGCCGCTACGCGAGCGTCGGCGACGTGATCACCGCGACCGTCAAGCAGGCGACGCCGCACGCCGGGGTGCGAAAGGGCGAGGTCGTCCAGGCCGTGGTCGTTCGGACCAAGAAGCAGCTCGGGCGCCCCGACGGCACCTACATCGCCTTCGACGAGAACGCGGCGGTCCTGATCGATCCCCAGCTCAACCCGCGCGGCACCCGGATCTTCGGCCCGGTCGCGCGCGAGCTTCGAGATCGCAACTTCATGAAGATCGTCTCCCTGGCCCCGGAGGTGTTGTAGGCGTGCCGAGGGCGATGAGGGTCCGAAAGGACGACACGGTGATCGTCACCGGCGGCAAGGACCGCGGCAAGACCGGGCGGGTGCTTCGCACCGAGCCCGCGAAGCGGCGCGTCTATGTCGAGGGCCTCAACATCATCAAGCGACACCAGCGCCCGCGCTCGGTCAAGGACACCCAGAAGGGCGCTGAGGCGGGCGGAATCATCGAGAAGGAGGGACCGATCCACGTCTCCAAGGTGATGGTGCTCGACCCGACCGACAACAAGCCAACGCGGGTCGGGGTGCGGATCGCCGAGGGCAAGCGCGAGCGCTACGCGAAGCGGACCGGAAACGCGATCGACTGAGGTCGATGGAAGCCACCGCCACAGATGCGCAGCGTGCCGCTCCGCCGCCCCGGCTCAAGGATCGCTACCGCGACGAGGTCGTCGGCAAGCTCACCAGCCGGTTCGGCTACGGCAACCCGATGCAGGTTCCGCGGCTCGAGAAGGTCACGCTGAACATGGGGGTCGGCGAGGCCAAGCAGACGACCTCAGTCCTCGAGGCCGCCACCGAGCAGCTCGGCGTGATCTCGGGGCAGCATCCGAACGTGCGCCGCTCGCGTAGGTCGATCGCCAACTTCAAGGTGCGCGAGGGAATGCCGGTCGGGATCGCGGTCACCCTGCGCGGCGCCCGGATGTGGGAGTTCGTCGACCGGCTGATCTCCATTGCGATTCCGCGCATCCGCGACTTCCGAGGGCTCAATCCCCGCTCGTTCGACGGGCGCGGGAACTACTCGCTCGGGATCCGCGAGCAGCTCATCTTTCCCGAGATCGACTACGACTCGATCGACGAGGTCCGCGGGCTGAACGTCACGATCACGACCAGCGCAGCGACCGACCCCGAGGCCTTCGAGCTGCTGCTCGGGCTCGGCTTCCCGTTCTCACAGGAGGGCCGGCCGGGGCAGGTCGATCACGAGACGGAGGAGGAGGAGCGCCGGCGCGAGGAGGCTCGGCAGCGGGCTGAGGCCGAGGCCGCGGCGCTCGAGCAGCTCAAGGAGGAGAACCCGGACGCCTACGCCAAGCCCGTGCGGCCCGACGAGGAGGGCGAGGGCGCCGAGGGCGACGAGGGCGCCGAGGCGTCCGACGAAGCCGAGGACGACCAAGCAACCGAAGAGGAAGGATGACCCCGTCCCCGCACCCGATCGAGGACTGGGACCGAGGACCTACATGGCGAAGACTTCACAAGTAGTTCGACAGCGGCGAAAGCCGAAGTACCGGAGCCGCGGGTACAACCGCTGCCGTCGCTGCGGGCGGCCTCGCGCCTACTACCGAAAGTTCGGCCTCTGCCGGCTGTGCCTGCGCGAGCTGGCCCACAAGGGCTACATCCCCGGAATGACCAAGTCGAGCTGGTAAACAAGGATTGATGCGCGGTGCCGCAACCAGAAACCACGATAGAGGCGACATGCGTACGCAACGGCGCCGCGAGCAGCATGTGTAGCTGGAGATGTTGCGCGGTGCCGAAACCAGAGACTATGAAAGAGGCGATGTGCGTACGCAACGGCGCCGCGACCAGCATGTGCAGTTGGTGATTTGACGATGCTCACCGATCCAATCTCTGACTACCTGACGCGGGTTCGAAACGCGATCGCCGCGCAGCACTCCGATGTGGAGATCCCCGCCTCTCGCCTCAAAAAGGAGATCACCCGCATCCTCGATCAGCAGGGCTACATCAGCGGCTTCGCGATCGAGCCTGGCGCGGTCGGCGAGGTGATCCAGATCAAGCTCAAGTACACCGACGGCCGCCGATCGGTGATCAGTGGCCTGGAGCGGATCTCGCGTCCGGGTCGCCGCCGCTACGCGGCTCACGGGGAGATCCCCCGCGTGATGGGCGGCATGGGGACCGCGATCCTGAGCACCTCGACCGGGGTGATGACCGGGCATGACGCTCGACGGCAGGGAGTGGGAGGCGAGGTGGTCGCCTACGTATGGTGACCGGGCCACGCTCGGATCGGGCCACCCCGACCCGAGGCGCAGGCCACTGAGAAGAGATGAGCCGAATCGGACGAAAGCCAATCACGATCCCCGACGGGGTCACCGTCGACGTCGAGCCCGCGCTCGTCTCGGTCAAGGGACCCCGGGGCGAGCTGAGCCAGTCGGTGAGTCGCGACATGAAGGTGGTCGAGTCGGACGGCGTCCTCACCGTGGAGCGCCCGAGCGATCGTGGCGAGCATCGAGCGCTCCACGGGCTCACGCGCAGCCTGATCGCGAACATGGTCGAGGGCGTCACCCAGGGATACGAGAAGCGGCTCGAGATCCAGGGAGTGGGTTACAGGGCGCGCCTGCAGGGCAGGGTGCTGGAGCTTGCGGTCGGCTACTCGCACCCCATCGCGGTCGCCGCCCCGGAAGGAATCGAGTTCGAGGTGCCGGCGCCGACCCAGGTCATCGTGCGGGGCATCGACAAGCAACTGGTCGGCGAGATCGCCGCCAGGATTCGCCGAACCAGGCCGCCGGAGCCCTACAAGGGCAAGGGAGTCCGCTACGAGGGCGAGCACGTGCGGCGCAAGGTCGGAAAGAGGGCCTAGGTGAGCCGATCCGCCCCCAACCCGCCTCGACCCGCCGGCGAGGATCCCCGATGACCGTGATGACCAGACAGGAGCGTCGACTCCGCCGCCGTCGCCGTGTACGGGCGAAGGTGCGCGGCAGCGCGGCCCGTCCCCGCCTCTCCGTCTTCCGATCCAACAGGGGCCTGTTCGTGCAGCTGATCGACGACGATGCGGCGCGCACCCTGGCCGCGGTCTCCTGGACCGAGCCCGAGATGCGGAAGCTGAAGGCCACCGAACAGGCGAAGCGAGCCGGCGAGCTGATCGCCGCGCGCGCCAAGGAGGCGGGGATCGAGGCGTGCGTCTTCGACCGCGGTGGCTATCAGTACCACGGTCGCATCAAGGCGCTCGCCGACAGCGCCCGCGAGGGCGGGCTTTCATTCTGAGTCGCTAACGTCACCCGACCGCGCATGAACCACGACATCGAGACAGTCAGCCCGCAGGGACTCGACCTCCAGGAGCGAGTGATCGAGATCAACCGCGTGGCCAAGGTCGTCAAGGGAGGCAGGCGCTTCTCCTTCACCGCCCTGGTCGCGGTCGGCGATGAGAGCTCCGTGGTCGGAATTGGCTACGGCAAGGCGCGCGAGGTCCCCCTGGCAATCCAGAAGGCGGTCGAGAACGCCCGCAAGAGCCTGGTTCGCGTTCCCATGTACGGCCAGACGATCCCGCACCGGATCATCGGGCGCTTCGGCGCCGGCCACGTGGTCCTTCGGCCGGCCAGTCCGGGAACCGGCGTGATCGCCGGCGGCGGCGTTCGCGCCGTGCTCGAGCTGGCCGGGATCCGAGACGTCCTCACGAAGAGCATCGGAACCCAGAATCCGATCAACCTCGTGAAGGCCACGATGGAGGGCCTGACCAGCCTGCGCCGCCCCGAGCAGGTCGCCAAGCTCCGCGGCCTGAGCGTCGCCCAGGTCCTAGGCCTGGAGAAGAACGACAAGGCCACCGAAGGTAATGCCGCCGGCGCTAGCGGCGAAGCCGCGGTAGATGCCGAGGTGCCTGCCGCCACGCCGGAGCCCGAACCCGCCGGAGACGCAGCCGAAGGCGAGGCCTCCGGCGGAGATGTGGGTTCCGTTGCCTAGCGTGACGGTGAAACAAGTGCGCTCAAGCAACGGAACCAGTCCCAGGCAGCGCGAGACGCTCCGCTCCCTGAGGCTCGGCCGGATCGGCAGTGCCTCCACGCGCGCCGACGGGCCGGAGCTGCGCGGAATGCTGAAGGTCGTGGGTCACCTCGTCGAGGTCACCGAGGAGGGCTCCGAATGACTCCCCGCCTCGATCCCGAAGAGGTCGGGCTCCACACGATCCGCCCCAAGCCGGGCTCGCGGCATCCCCGAAGGCGCCGCGGCCGCGGCGGCGGATCCGGGCTCGGAAAGACCTCCGGCCGCGGGCACAAGGGCGCCGGCGCCCGGTCGGGCAACAAGAGAAAGCCCGGCTACGAGGGCGGCCAGAACCCGATCCACATGCGGACCAGGAAGCTTCGCGGCCCGCACAAGAAGATGTCGATGCCGTTCGAGCCCTTCCGGACCCACACCCAGCCGGTCAATGTCTCCGACCTCGAGGAGCGGTTCTCCGCCGGCGATGAGGTGACCCTTGAGACGCTGCGCGCGGCCGGGCTCGCCAAGCGCCGCCATCCGGTCAAGATCCTGGCCAGGGGCGACCTGACCAAGAAGCTGACCGTCAAGGCCCATGCCTTCAGCGCCACCGCCAAGGACAAGATCGAAAAAGCCGGCGGCAGCTGCGAGCTCATCGATCAGAGCAGCGAGCCCGCTGCCAAGACGGCCCAAGGTGGACGCGATGGCGCTAGCGGCAAAGCCGCGGTAGATGCGGAGGTGCCTGCCGCCACGCCGGAGCCCGAACCCGCCGGAGACGCAGCCGAAGGCGAGGCCTCCGGCGGAGGTGTTTCCTAGTGCTCCAGACGATCCTCAACTCCTTCCGGGTCGGCGAGATCCGAAAGAAGCTGGCCTTCACGGCGGCGATGCTCCTGCTCTACCGGCTCGGGGCGTACATCCCCTCACCCGGCGTCGACATCAACACCGTCAAGGAGATCGAGCAGAACTTCTCGGGCAACTCGATCCTCGGCTTCCTCAACCTGTTCAGCGGCGGAAGCCTCTCGCGTCTGTCCCTGTTCGCGCTCGGGATCATGCCCTACATCACCGCCTCGATCATCCTCCAGCTGCTGACCGTGGTGGTGCCCTCGCTGGAGCGGCTCCAGAAGGAGGGCGAGGTCGGGCAGCAGAAGATCACCCAGTACACGCGCTACCTGACCGTCGCGCTGGCGCTCGCCCAGTCGCTCGGCTACGTGTTCCTGTTCCAGTCGTTCCAGAACGCCGCCGGGACCAGCGTGGTGGGGACGCTGACCGCCCCGAAGCTGTTCTTGATCGTGATCTCGCTTACCGCCGGCACGACGCTCCTGATGTGGCTCGGCGAGCTGATCACCCAGCGGGGGATCGGCAACGGGATCTCGCTTCTGATCTTCGCCTCGATCGCGTCGCGGATCCCGAACGGCATTCAGGCGTGGTGGACCAACCCCGATCAGGTCTTCGTCGTGATGATGCCCTTCATCGCGCTGGCCGTGATCGTAGGAATCGTCTTCGTCCAAGAGGGCCAGCGGCGGATTCCCGTCCAGTACGCGAAACGCGTCGTCGGTCGCCGGATGACCACCGGAGGGTCCACCTACCTCCCGCTCAGGGTCAACATGGCCGGCGTGATCCCCGTCATCTTCGCCGCTTCGATCATGGCCTTCCCGCCGACCATAGGTCAACTCCTGAACACGCCCGCGGCACTTGACTTCGCGGCCTTCTTCAGCCCGAACGGGTGGGCCTACGTGGTGGGCGAGGTCTTCTTCATCATCATCTTCACCTACTTCTACACGGCGGTGACCTTCAACCCGGTCGACCAGGCCGACAACCTCAAGAAGTACGGGGGGTTCATACCTGGGGTGAGACCGGGACGACCTACCGCCGAATACCTGGATCGGATCCTCTCCAGGCTCACGTTCCCGGGGGCGCTCTATCTGGGCGCGGTCGCGGCGCTGCCGACCATCCTGATCAGCCAGACATCGGCCAACTTCTTCTTCGGCGGCACCTCCATCCTGATCGTGATCGGCGTGGCGCTCGATACGGTGAAGCAGCTGGAGGCCCAGCTGATGATGCGCAACTACGAGGGCTTCCTGAAGTAAACGGGCGCGGGCCCTGCAAACCGGCGCATCTCGGCGTCCTCGGCCAATCGCCTCGCTCACTTAGATTTAAACTAAGCTCGCTTCGCCGATTGGCCTGCGTCCACCGACCTGTTTGGTTTTTGGGCCCGTTTGCGGGTCCTTTCGATTCGGCGTGCCGACCCTCGCGTCCGTTCGGTGTTCCGCGTCCGCTTGATGTCCTCATCCCGCTCGATGTCCCCGTCGTTTGATGTCCTCGTCCCGCTCGATCTTTGACCACGCGCTCTGCCGATGCCTGAGCTGAACCTCGTCCTGCTCGGCCCGCCGGGGTCCGGCAAGGGAACCCAGGGGGAGCGGCTCCAAGAGGACTTCCGGCTCCCCTACTACGCGACCGGGGACATCCTGCGGACGGCGGTCCGCGAGGGCACCGAGCTCGGTGCCGAGGCAAAGGGCTACATGGATCGAGGAGACCTGGTGCCCGACGAGGTGATGGTCGGTCTGATCGCCGAGCGAGTCTCGCGCGAGGAGGCCTCCGACGGGTTCATCCTCGACGGCTTTCCGCGGACCACGGCGCAGGCGGAGGCGCTCGACTCCAGCATGCAGGAGTTGGAGCGCAGTCTCACGGTCGCGGTGCTGATCGAGGTCGCCAACGACGAGGTCGTCCGCCGCCTCAGCGGGCGCCGGACGTGCGTCAAGGAGGGCCACATCTTCCACGTCGAGTCGGACCCGCCCAAGCACGACGGCATCTGCGACATCTGCGGCGCGCGCCTCGAGATACGTGATGACGACAAGCCCGACGTGATCCGCAACCGGCTGCGGACATACCACGACAAGACCGAGCCCCTGGTCTCCTACTACGAGGAGCGCGGGATCCTGCGCCGCGTGGACGGCTCACTCGACCCCGACGAGGTGACCGACCGGATCCGGGCGATGCTCGCGACCCTCCGCATGGAGGAGGAGCTTTGATCATCAAGAAGACGCCCGAGCAGATCGAGCGGATGGCCGCCTCGGGAGCGATCCAGGCCCGCTGCCTTCGCATGCTCAGCTCCAATTGCCACGCTGGTGTGACGACCGCCGAGCTCGACGAGGCCGCCGAGCGCTTCATCCTCGCCCAGGACGCCGAGGCCTCGTTCAAGGGTTACCGCGGATTTCCCGGCTCGATCTGCGCTTCTCCAAACTCGATGGTCGTGCACGGGATCCCCGGGGCCTACGAGCTCCAACGAGGCGATGTGATCTCGCTCGATGTCGGGGTCACCAAGGACGGTTGGGTGGCCGACGCCGCGATGACCGTCCCGGTCGGACCAGTCGATCCCGGGGCCAGAGAGCTCCTCGATGCGACCCGGGAGGCGCTCCTGGCCGGGGTCGCCGAGGCTCGTCCGGGCAACCACCTCGGCGACGTGTCAGGCGCGATCCAGCGCCACGTCGAGTCGCGCGGCTTCTCGATAATCCGCTCCCTGGTGGGCCACGGGATTGGCCGCGACATGCACGAGGACCCGCAGATCCCCAACTACGGCGAGCCGGGCAAGGGCCCGGAGCTGGCGCCCGGGATGGTCCTGGCGATCGAGCCGATGGTCAACGCGGGCGAGCCCGAGGTCCGGGTCGGGGACGACAATTGGGCCGTCTACTCCGCGGACGGAACTCTCGCGGCGCACTTCGAGTTCACGGTCGCGGTGACCAAGGACGGGCCTCGCGTGCTCACCCCCTGGCACGAAGACTGAGTAGCGCGGGCGCCGATCCGGGTCAGCCGCTCTTGGCGCGGCACCCGGCGCACAGGCCGTGGACCACGATCTCGGCGCCGTCGACTTCGAAGCCCTGCCCGGCGGCCAGATGCATGGCGCGGTCGAGCGACACCCGGGCATCGAGGTCGCGCACGGCGCCACAGCGCCTGCAGACGATGTGGTGGTGGTCGACCGGGCGGGAGTCGTAGAGGGCCCGGCCCCGTCCCGCCGCCACCCGGCGGACGAGCCCCGCCTCCTCGAGAGCGTCGAGGCTCGCATAGACGGTCGGAAGGGAGACGTTCGGCAATCGCTCGCCCACCGCTTCGAGGAGCTCCTCGGCGCCAACGTGCCGATCGAGCTCGACCAGCGTCTGATGGATCAAAAGCCGCTGCGAGGTGACCCGATAGCCCGCCGCCCGAAGCGCCTCGGAGGTCCTGGACGTCGTGTCGGTGTCCTTGGCTCGGCTCGTCTCCATCGCGATCAGGGTAGCCTAATTCTTCTAAGGCCATCCTAATCTTAAACTATTTGCTATAAGTGACGGATGGTCGATTCCGTGCTCGAGAGCTGGCGCGGGGCGAGCGACAAGCAGCGCCTTCTTCAGGTCGTGCAGCCCGGCCTGATCGGGCTGATCGACGGGACCGTCTCGACGCTGGCCCCGATCTTCGCCTCGGCCTACCTGGCGGGCTCGCGGGCCGCGCTCCTGGTCGGGCTCGCCGCTGCGCTCGGGGCGGCGATCAGCATGGGCATCTCCGAGGCGCTGTCCGACGACGGGACTCTGACGGGCCGGGGCGACTCGGCCCGCCGGGGCGTGATCACCGGGTTTGCGACCTTCGTCGGCGGCACGATCCACGCGCTGCCGTTCCTGATCCACGACGTCGGCACCGCCCTGGCGGTCGCCTACCCGCTGGTCGCATGCGAGCTGCTGGCGATCGCCTGGATCCGCCGGCGCTTCCTGCACGTTCCGCTCACCCAGTCGCTCGTCCAGGTGACGCTGGCCGGCGCGACGGTCGCCGCGGTCGGCGTCGTGGTGGGCCAGGCGTAGGCGTCGAGGCACCAGGCGCCTGCTACCATTCTCGATCGGCCGCAAGGCCTGTTTTTGTGCCTGTGGGCCCGATTCCTGGGGCCGGCGGGCCTTCTCGGCAACTGATTGGATACGACCCACATATGTTGGGCCGAGACACAAGTGTCTCGGCAGCAGCAGGTAAGGCCGCGAAGCGGCCGCAAGAGTTTGTTTGGGCCGAGACACAAGTGTCTCGGCAGCAGCAGTCAAGGCGGCGAAGCAGCCGCAGGAGATTTTGGTGAAGGTTCGAGCGTCCGTAAAGCCGATGTGTGAGCGCTGCCGGATAATCCGGCGGCGCGGCGTCGTGCTGGTCATCTGCTCGAACCCGCGACACAAGCAACGGCAGGGTTAGGGCGGATGATGTTTGGCGCGGTGCCGCAAACAGGGACTTTTCGAATCGATCGGGCGCGCATACAACGGCGCCGCGAGCAGCATGTGCTGGTGGTGATCTAGGTGGCACGCATAGCGGGGGTCAACATCCCGGTCAACAAGCGCATCGAGGTGGGGCTGACGTACGTCCACGGGATCGGCGACTCGACCGCCCGCAAGATCGTCACCGACGTGGGCGTCGACCCGAACACCTACGTCAAGGATCTGACCGACGACGAGGTCGTCAAGCTGCGGGAGGCGGTCGAGTCCCGCGAGGTCGAGGGCGACCTTCGCCGCGAACGCTCCCAGAACATCAAGCGGCTCTCCGAGATCGGGGCCTATAGAGGGCACCGTCACCGCCGCGGCCTGCCGGTTCGAGGCCAGCGCACGAAGACGAACGCGAGAACCCGCAAGGGCCCGAGCCGGATGAGCGTCGCCGGTCGGCGCAAGGCGCCGGCGCCGAAGTAGAAACGTGATGGAGCGGCGCCGCAACCAAAAGCTTTTCGCATTCACCAGGCCTACACGACGGCGCCGCGAGCAGCGTGTGCAGTCGGTGATTCACTGATGCCCCAGCCCAAGAAGGGATCGGCTCGAGGCGCCGGCCGCACTCGCCGTCGGGTGAAGAAGAACATCACCTATGGGATCGCCCACATCAAGACCAGCTTCAACAACACGATCGTGACCATCACCGACACGGACGGCGCGGTCGTCTGCTGGGAGTCCGCCGGCTCGGCCGGATTCAAGGGGTCCCGAAAGTCGACCCCGTTTGCCGCTCAGGTGACCGCCGATTCCGCGGCCCGAAAGGGGATGGAGCATGGGCTCGAGCGGGTCGAGGTGCATGCAAAGGGCGCTGGCTCGGGGCGCGACACGGCGATCCGCTCGCTCCAGGCCGCAGGGCTTCAGGTGACCACCGTCAAGGACGTCACGCCGCAGGCGCACAACGGCTGCCGGCCTCGGAAGCGACGGAGGGTCTAGGCGATGGCTCGAGACACCGGACCGCAGTGCAAGCAATGTCGCCGGGAAGGGCAGAAGCTGTTCCTCAAGGGCGCTCGCTGCCTGACCGAGAAGTGCGGCGTCGAGCGGCGCTCCTACCCGCCCGGCGAGCACGGGCGCGGCAGGATGCGCCAGTCCGAGTACCGCCAGCAGCTGCGCGAGAAGCAGAAGGCGCGGCGCTACTACCAGGTGCTCGAGAAGCAGTTCCGCGGCTACTACCAGAAGGCGTCACGGCAGGACGGCGTCACCGGCGAGAACCTGCTACGGCTGCTCGAGCGCCGGCTGGACAACGTTCTGGTCCGGCTCGGTTTCGCCGCGTCGCGGCGCCAGTCCCGGCAGCTGATCGACCACGGCCACTGGCTCGTCAACGGCAGGCGGGTCAACATCCCCTCCTACCAGGTGCGCCCGGATGACGTGATCTCGATCCGCCCCGACTCCAAGGCCGCGGATGTCGTCCGCTCGGCAACCGAGCTGACCGCCGCGGTGCCCGCCTGGCTTCAGGCAGACCACGACTCGCTGACCGCCAAGGTTCTTCGCCTGCCCGACCGAAGCGAGATCACGACGCCGGTCGCCGAGCAGCTGATCGTCGAGCTCTACTCCAAGTAGGGCCGAGACCCCCGCAAAGAAACGACCCTGAAGGAAGCGATGACCACCCTGCCCGAATTCCAGATCCCGAAGATCTCAAGCGAGAAGGTCGCCGACACCCATGGCACCTTCACGATCGAGCCCCTCGACAAGGGCTTCGGCTACACGTTCGGCAACAGCCTGCGCCGCGTGCTTCTCTCCTCGTTGGGCGGAGCCGCGATCAAGAGCGTCCGAGTCGAAGGCGTGGCCCACGAGTTCTCGACCGTCTCCGGGGTCAAGGAGGACGTCACCGACATCGTCCTCAACCTCAAGGACATCGTGGTGCGCATGCACACCGATGCCGACGAGGTCGAGGCGCCGCTGGTCGCCACGGGACCCGGCGACGTGAAGGCAAAGGACATCGATCTGCCCGCGGGCGTCGAGATCCTCAACCCGGACGCCCCGATCGCGACCCTCGAGAAGCGGACCAAGCTCGAGATATACCTGACGATCGGCCGCGGCCGCGGCTATTCCCCGGCCGAGGACAACAAGACGGAGGATCAACCCCTCGGCGTGATCCCGATCGACTCGATCTTCTCCCCGATCCGGCGGGCCTCCTACGCGGTCGACACGTCCCGGGTCGGTCAGCGCACCGACTTCGACAAGCTGTCGCTCGAGGTCGAGACCGACGGCTCGATCGAGCCCGCCACCGCGCTTCGCGAGGCGGCGGAGATCCTGATCAAGAGCCTGGCGATTTTCACCGACGCCGACCGGGTAGAGGAGCTGACCAGCCGGGACGGCGACGTCGCGATGGATCCCGGCTTCGCGAGCGTCGGCGCGGCGGACGGCGACGACCGCCTGATCGAAGAGCTCGAGGTCGGCGTCAGGGCGTACAACTGCCTCAAGCGCGCCGGGATCCAGACGGTTGGCGACCTCGTCCAGCGCTCCGAGTCGGAGCTGAACGCGATCCCCAACTTCGGCAAGCGCTCGACCGACGAGGTCAAGGACGCCCTCACCGCCCTCGGCCTCTCGCTGCGCGACGAGTGACCGGCCAACGATAGAGACTACGATCTCGTCCCCTGGCCGCCCGCCCGCCGCGCCCCGGACCTTGAGATGCGCCACGCAAAGCAACGAAACAAGCTCAGCCGCGATTCGGCGCATCGCAGGTCCCTGCTGCGAAACCTGTCGCGCGAGCTGATCGAGCACGAGCGGATCAAGACCAGCCAGGCCAAGGCCAAGGCGGTCAAGCCCGAGGTCGAGAAGCTGATCACGCTCGCCAAGCGGGGGGACCTCCACGCCCGGCGCCGGGCGCTGTCGTCGCTCGGCCAGGATCGATTCGTCGTCCACAAGCTGTTCGAGGAGGTCGCCCCGAGATACTCGGAGCGCCCCGGCGGCTACACGCGGATCATCAAGCTCGGCCCGCGGCGCTCGGACTCGACCGAGATGGTCTTCATCGAGCTGGTCTAGCCGCGGGACCAGCCTCCGGTCGTGGGCACCTACCGGCTGACGATCACCTACGACGGGACGCCGTTCGCGGGCTGGGCTGTGCAGCCGGGCCTGCGCACCGTGCAGGGCGAGCTCGAGGCGGCGCTCGAACGGATACTCGGCCGGCGGGTGGCGCTCACCGTCGCCGGGCGCACCGACGCGGGCGTACACGCCTGGGGTCAGGTGTCGAGCCTCGACCTCCCAGATCCCCCGCCTGATCAGCTTGCGAACCGGATCAGCGCCCTGCTCCCCTCTGAGATCTCCGTGATCGAGTCGCGGCGGGCGCCGGACGGCTTCGACGCCCGACGCGACGCCCGCTCGCGAACGTACTGCTACCGGCTCCTGGCGTCGCCCGTGCGCCACCCGTTCGAGCGAGGAAGGGCGCTTTGGTGGCCGCGCCCGATCGATCGAGAGGTGCTCGATCGCTGCGCCGCGATCCTGGTGGGGTCGCACGACTTCACCGCGTTCACGCCCGCGGAGACCGAGCACGTGCGCTTCGAGCGCGAGGTCCTGGGCGCCGAGTGGCGGAGCGAGAGCCTCGCCGAGCCCTTCGCCGGCGACCTGCTCGAGCTCTGGATCGAGGCCGACGCGTTCATGCGTCGCATGGTCCGGGTGCTCGTCGGGACGATGCTCGAGGTGGCGGGGAGTCGGCGCACGCTCGAGGACTTCCGGGCTCTTCTTCAGGGCGCCCCACGCGAGCGCGCCGGAGAGACGGCACCGCCCCACGGCCTCTACCTGGCGTCCGTGAGGTACTGAGATCGGCCGAACCGGTGCCTCGCCGGTTTAACCTACTTGCGGGGTGAAGGGTCTTGCTGCAACGCAGACGAGCAGTGTGGTTCGTTGGCTCGGTCCTTTCCTGGTCCTGGTCGCCTCGCTCCTGCTCGTCCCCTCAGCGTCCGCCGCGATCACGGCAAAGCTGGTCAAGGACTTCACCTGGGGGCCACAGGGCGGACCCGCGGACTACTTGACCGATGTCGACGGGACCCTTCTCTTCCGGGTCTGGGATCCGGACCACGGTTCGGAGCTCTGGAGGTCGGACGGCACCGCCCCGGGCACGAAGCTGCTCAAGGACATCCGCCCCGGGCCCGAGGGCTCCGACCCCGACAGTCTCGTCGAGGCCAGGGGGCTCGCTCTCGTTCTCCGCCGACGACGGCGTCCATGGCCGCGAGCTCTGGAGGTCGGACGGCACGCGGGCGGGCACGCGGCTCGTCAAGGACATCAACCCGGGTCCCCAAAGCAGCTGCTGTGATCCGATGGAGCGGGTCGGCCAGAGGGTGTATTTCGATGCCTACGACCCCGTTCATGGCGCCGAGCTCTGGAGATCGGACGGCACCGAGCAGGGGACGAAGCTCGTCAAGGACATCACGCCTGGCGCCGCGTCCTCGTATCTGATCGGAATGCGCAACATCGGCGGCACGCTCTTCTTCACGATCGGTGACGCTCCCGGACGCCAGCTGTGGAGGAGCGACGGCACGGAGCAGGGGACGACCAAGGTCGTGGACCACTTCAGGGGCGGCTGGTGGACCGACGTCGCCGGCACCTTCTTCTTCACTGCCAGAGACGATGCGCATGGCGTCGAGCTCTGGAAGACCAACGGGACGGCGGCGGGAACGAAGGTCGTCAAGGACGTCAAGCCGGGCGTCAAGAGCTCCGATCCGTACGACCTCACGACCGTCGGCCACGCCCTGTTCTTCAGCGCGTATACCGGACCCCGCGGTCGCGAGCTCTGGAAGTCCGACGGCACCAGCGCCGGAACGAAGGTCGTCAGGGACATCGTTCCCGGGGAGGGGAGCTCGAAGCCCTTCAACCTCACCGAAGCGGGTGATCGGCTCTTCTTCACCGCGCGTGACCGCGCCAGGGATCGCGAGCTCTGGGTGTCCGATGGAACCCGCAGGGGAACGAAACGCGTCAGGAACATCCGCCGCGGGGTCAGCTCCGACCCGTGGAATCTGACGGCGGTCGGTCGCAGGGTCGTCTTCACGGCGAATGACGGCGAACACGGCAATGAGCCTTGGATCTCGAACGGCACCGGCGCGGGAACGAAGCTCGTCGACGACGTCAAGCCCGGCACGGTTGGTTCGTCTCCCTACAACCTGACCAGGATCGGCCGCTCGGTGTTCTTCTTCACCGACCAGGATCAGACCCACGGCGAGAAGCTGTGGAAGACGGCTCCGTAGCTCAGCCTCAGTCCTCCCCGGGGCTCAGCTCCACCTCCCCGAGGCTCGCGGGGCGTCCCGGCAGGTACATCGACGAGCCGGTGGCGAGCAGGACCGGCTTGCCCTCGGCGTTCGTGACCTCGGCGCGGGTGATCGCGATGGTCCGCCCGCTGTGGATGACCTCGGCGCGCGCCGTCAGATCGGCTCCGTCGTAATTCACCGGGCGAAGGAAGTTCGCCTTCAGATCGAGGCCGGCGATCGCCACCCCGGCCGCCGCCTTCGTCTCGGCGGCGGCGAGCATCGCGAAATCGGCCTGCATGGCGATCACCCCACCCTGGAGTCGGCGGGCGGGGCTCGCCAGCCACTCCGTAGCCGGCAGCACAAACGTGGCCGTCCCATCCCCGACCTCGGTGAGCCGCAGCCCGGTCAGATGATGAAGCGGCGGCGCGGGAAGCTCGCCCGCGAGCTGGCGGCGAAGGATCTCCGCGCCCGATAGCTCCGACCAGACCGTCTGAGGGATCACGGCGTCGGGCGGTGGCCGCTCGAACGGGTCCGGTGAGCCGTAGTCGGTGGTCTCGACAATCCGCGGATGGCCCTGGGGCTCGGGAGGATCCTCGAGGGGCGGGAACACCGACAGCCGCGATGTCCCATGAGCGATGAGGCGCTCGGTGTCCCGGTCGAGCACGAACACCTCCGAGAGGGCCACCGAGCGGCCGACGTGGATCGCCTGGCCGTGGGCGCTGAGGTCGGTCCCAGGCCTGGCGGGCCGCAGGAAGGACATCGAGAGCTCGGCGGTCGTATAGGTCGTCGCCGCCGGCAGCTGGCTCTCGATGGAGCACCCGAACGCGATGTCGGCGACGATCGCCAGCGCCCCACCCGAGATCACGCCGGTCGACGAAGAGAGCCACCCCGAAGCGGGCATCTCCGCCTCGGCCGTCCCGTCGCCGAACCCGGTCGGCACCGCGCCGGTCAGATGAGACAGCGGGGGTGGCGGCCAGGTGCGCTCCCTCCAGCCCTTGAGGCGATCTCTCCCAGGGAGGGCGACCACCGCCGGGTCGGGGTAGCCGCCCCTGACCGGCTCGGACCACACGGGTCTCTGGTTCACCTCGGCATCCGGCGGCTCGCTCACGGCGCGAACCTAGCTGAAACCGCGTCAGACCTTCACGGCGGACCGTCAGGGCCGGCGCCCCGTCGCCTCGATCGTCGGCGGATGTTCCTAAATCCCGCCGCCGCGGCGAATGTGAAGCACCCGCCAGCCCCGCTCGACGAGCGCGTCGGAGATCAGCCGGCGGTGACATCGGCGCCACTCCCTCTCCGCGCACGTAGGCACCTCGACCCGACGGGCGCTCAGGAGCTCCACAAAAAAAGCCCAGCGTCGTGGGCGGAATGGCCGACCGTGAGGGTCTCGGGTTGCGCTTCCACGCACTGATCGTGCCGCCGAGCCACCCTAGAATCGCACCCGGTTGCTTCATGCGCGTACTGCTCACCAACGACGATGGCATCGGCGCCGAGGGCCTTCACTCCCTGCGGCGTGCGCTCGCCGAGCTCGAGGGAGTCGAGACGCAGGTGATCGTGCCCGACTCGAACCGCAGCGCGACCGCGCGCAGCATCACGACCCGCTCACCGCTCTCCGTCTCCGAGGTAAACCTCGACGATGGCGCCGTGGCCCACGCCACCGACGGGACGCCCGTCGACTGCGTTCGCTTCGGCGACCTCGGGTTGGTGGGCGAACGGCCCGAGTTGATCGTGTCCGGAATCAACCACGGCTCCAACCTCGGCGACGACATCACCTACTCGGGGACGGTCGCCGCGGCGCTGGAGGGGATCGTGCTCGGAATCCCGGCGATCGCGATCTCCCAGCAGTCAGGGGCCCGAGAGATGGGCTTCGTCCCCGGGCGTGCGTTCGACTTCACGGTGGCGGCGCGGTTCGGCGCCGAGCTGGTCCGGGGGCTGAGCGCGAACCCCCTTCCCCCAGAGACCCTGCTCAACGTCAACTGCCCCGCCGGCGAGCCGGAGGGCATCGAGGTCACCCGGCTCGGCAAGCGCCTCTACAACGACGAGCTGCGCCTCGTGGACGAGGACGGCGACGGGCGCCGGCGATACGAGATCTACGGCTTCGAGGCCTCGTTCGAGGACGAGCCCGGCACCGACCTCTCCGCCGTCGCGAAGGGGCGAATCTCGGTCACCCCGGTCCACTTCGATCTCACCGACCGCGAGGGCATGTCGCGCCTTCGAGAATGGGACCTCGACGGGATGTTCCGCGGCTCGGCCACCGGGCCCGGTCACGGGACGTGACCCCGACCAAGGTCGCCAAGCGGGCCGAGGAGCTCCGGAGCCAGATCGCCCGTCACGATCACCGCTATTACGTCCTCGACGACCCCGAGATCGCCGACGACGCCTACGACGAGCTGCTCGATGAGCTGCGCCGGATCGAGGAGGCCAATCCCGAGCTTCGAAGCGCCGACTCGCCGACGCAGCGGGTCGGGGGCCGTCCGCTGGACCGCTTCGATCAGGTGCGCCATGCCGAGCCGATGCTCTCGCTGGCCAACGCCCGGGGGGTGGAGGAGTTCCGCGCCTGGGAGGCCCGCCTTCACAACCGGCTGCGACAGCTCGACATCGAGCCCGGCGAGCTCCGGTTCGTCTCCGAGCCGAAGATCGACGGCCTCGCGATCTCGCTTACCTACGAGGACGGAGCGTTCGTGCGCGGGGCGACCCGCGGCGACGGGGTGATCGGCGAGGACGTGACCCAGAACCTGAGGACGATCAAGGCGATCCCGCTGAGGATCGAGGGCTCGCCCGGCCTGATCGAGGTGCGCGGCGAGGTCTACCTCCCGCGGCGGGCATTCGCCGAGCTGAACGAGACGCGTACCGCCGCCGGCGAGGCCGCGTTCGCCAACCCGCGCAACGCCGCGGCCGGGTCGCTTCGCCAGCTCGACCCCGAGGTGACCGCATCACGGCCGCTGTCGATCTGGTGCTACGGGACCGGCGCCCAGCAAGGGCGGGGAAACGGCCCGCGGACCCACGTCGAAGAGCTCGACTGGCTTCGGGAGCACGGGTTCAAGGTCAACGACGAGATCGCCGCGCACGCCACCGCCGACCAGGTCGCCGCACGATGCGAGTGGTGGGAGGGAAGGCGCGAGGAGCTCGACTTCGAGATCGACGGCGTGGTGATCAAGGTTGACCAGCGAGCCGTCTGGCGGGAGCTCGGGGTCGCCGGCCGTGAGCCGCGTTGGGCCGTCGCCTGGAAGTTTCCTCCGATCACCGCGACCACAAAGCTCAACCGGATCGTCTGGAACGTGGGGCGGACCGGGCGGCTGCTCCCCTTCGCGATGCTCGAGCCGATCCACGTCGGCGGGGTCACCGTCTCGACCGCGACCCTGCACAACGAGGAGGATCTTGCCCGAAAGGACGTTCGCGAGGGGGACGAGGTGGTCGTGACCAGGGCAGGAGACGTGATCCCGCAGGTGATCTCGCCGCTGATCCAGCGACGGAAGGGAAGGCGCCTTCGAAGGCCGAAGCCGCCGGCCGAGTGCCCGCGGTGCCAGACCCCGACCGTGAAGCCCGAGGACTCGGTGTGGACGATCTGCCCCAACCGGCGGGGCTGTCCAGGGCAGACCTTCCAGCAGCTGAAGCACTTCCGCGGAGCGATGGACATCGAGGGGCTCGGCGAGAAGAACGTGATCCGATTCCTCGACGAGGGCCTGATCGGCGATCCGGCCGACATCTACGACCTGACCATTGATCGGATCTCCGAGCTGGACGGATTCGGGGAGACGTCGGCCGCCAACCTGATCGAGGAGATCGAGGGATCCAAGGATCGGCCGTTCGGCATCGTGCTCTATGCCCTCGGCCTGCCGGGGATCGGCTACGTCAACGCCCAGGCGATCGCCGAGCACTTCGGCTCCATCGACGCGCTGATCGAGGCCGACGCCGAGCAGATCGAGGAGGTCGAGGGGATTGGGCCGGTGCTCGCCGTTCAGGTGCAGGAGGAGCTGAGCGACGAGGGCACCGTCGCGTTGATCGAGCGGCTCCGGGAACGGGGACTTCGGTTCGAGCTCTCGGCCGCCGAACGCAGGGCAAAGGGCGGCCCGCTGGAGGGAAAGACGTTCGTGCTCACGGGCACCCTGCCGCACCTGACCCGTGAGGAGGCCACCGCGCTGATCCGGCGGGCCGGCGGGAAGGTCACAGGATCGGTCTCCAAGAGCACCGACTACGTGGTCGCCGGCGAGAGCCCCGGCTCGAAGCGCGCCAAGGCCGAGGAGACGGGGACGACGGTGCTCGACGAGAAGGGTCTCCGCAAGCTGCTCCCGAGTTAGCGACCCGAGGAGCGGCGCCATCGCGAATCGCCGACATCGTGGTGTCGGTGGCTCGCGACGGTGGTGGTGGGGCTGGGTAGGGAGTAAGGCATGCCGTCGTAACGGCGTGGGTCGATTAGTCAATGGCATGCATTCACCAGACGACCCACGTCCGGGCTAGCGACGAAGTCGCGGTGCAGGCGGCTACGTCCTGCCGGTCGGTAACGCGTTGCAACCCGCCGGAAACGTAGCCGTAGGCGAGGCTTCCGGCGGAGTTGTTCCGGCGAGCAGCCGGCGGCGTCATTCCGGAGCCGGAGGCGACGCTTTCGGCGGAGTCATCTTCGGTAGCGGGCGATCAGGGCGGCCATCCTGTCCTGGGCGTTTCGGGCGGCGTCGAGGTTCGGGGTGCCCATCAGGATCGAGAAGGCGACCGTGCCGTGTCCCGCGTGGCAGTAGCCGGAAAGGGCGCTGACCGCGGTCAGGGTGCCGGTCTTGGTGCGGCAGCGTCCGTCGGCCGCCGTGCCGTTCATGCGGTCGGCGACGGTTCCCTGCTCCCCGGCCAGTGGGAGCCCCCGGCGGTAGGCGCCGGCTCCCCGTCGCCGGCTCATCGCGGCGAGGAGCCGGACGACCTGGCGCGGGGAGGCCCGGTCGGCGCGCGAGAGCCCGGAGCCATTCTCCAGCTTGACGCTGGTGCCGACGTGACGGGCGAACTTCCTGACCTTGGCCGCGCCGCGTCGGGTCGTGCCCCTGGGACCGGTGCGGCCGGCCGCCAGCCGCTTCAGGAGCATCTCGGCGAAGAAGTTGTTCGATGGCCTGAGCGTCGCCGCCATCAAGCTCGCCACCGAGGGTGAGCTGACGCTTGCCAGCGCGCGCTTGCGGAGCACCCGCGCCGGGAGTTCGGCCCGGCCGATCCCTCCCTCGACCCTGACTCCGGCTCTTCGCAGCTTGTTCTTCAGGGCCCGGGCGGCGACGAGCTCCGGGTTCCCCGCATAGTGGCCGTGGACGATCCCGGAGTCATAGGAGAGCCCCGACAGCGGCCCGAGCTCGCCCGAGGCGTCGACCCCGCTGGTCGGGATGCCGCGTCGGCGGTCGAAGATCGAGTCGTCGACGCGGACCTTGCCCGTGATCCGCTTGATTCCGGACCTTCGAACGTCGCCGGCGAGCCTGCCCAACGGCGTCAGGGGCACTCCGAAGCGCTGCGCGAAGGACCGCCTGCCGAGCGCCGGGTCGCCGGCCCCGACCACCACCACGCTCGCTCGCAGCGTGTGCCGCCCGGCGCGGCGCGTCGGCCGCGCGTAGAGCCTCGTCTTGAAGGTGGCTCGGGGGCCGAACCGGTCGAGAAGCGCCGCCATCGTGAACAGCTTCGTGTTGGAGGCAAGCGGGCGGTGGCGGCGCGATGACCGGCTGAACAGCGTCCGGTGGCGTCGGGCATCGAGGTCGGTGACGAAGGCGCCGCTGGCGCCGCCCACGTGGCGCATTTGCTTGGCCAGGCTCCGCTCCAGGTGACCCCGGGAGACCGATGCGCCGGCCGGCGCCGGCGCTGCCGCCAGCAGGCCGGCAACGGCGGCCAGGCCTGTCGCCAGCCATCTTCGACGCCGTGAGGGATCAGATCGAGCTTGGATCCGGTCATAATGCCCCACAGCCATGGGGAAGGTCGTCGAGCTCGAGACCCCGCGCACCCAGTCGCGCGGATCTCGGAGCCGAAGAGGTCGTAAGCGCATTTCCAAGACCGCGCTCGTTCTGGGCGGCGGAGGGTTCACCGGCGGCGTTTACGAGATCGGGGCGCTTCGGGCGCTCGACCTGCTCGCCGTCAACAGCACGATCAACGAGTTCGACGTCTACGTGGGCACGAGCGCCGGCGCGTTCGTCGCCGGGATGGTCTCGAACGGCATCACCCCCGAGGAGATGATGCGGGTGATCAACAACGACCTCCCGTCGCCCCTCTCCGACATCTCGCTCGGCACCCTGCTGCGACCCAACTACCGAGGTTTTCTTCGAAAGTCGGTCACCTTCCCCCTCCGGGTCGCCGGGGTGGCGCGGGAAGTGGTCAGCCATCTCGGGGAGCTCTCGGCGGTCGACATCGCGACGGGCCTCGCAACCGGGCTTCCGGCCGGGATCTACACGGGCGCCGGGATCGAGCGGTACGTGGCCGAGGTGCTGTCCGATCCCGATCGCACGAACGACTTCCGGCTGCTCGAGCACGAGCTCTACCTGACCGCCACCGACCTCGACACGACGGAGCGGGTCGTGCTCGGCGAGGAGGAGTGGGCCGACGTGCCGATCTCGACCGCGGTCGCAGCGTCGGGCGCCCTGCCGATGGTCTACGAGCCGGTGCAGATCGATGACCGTGAGTACATCGACGGGGGCATCCGCTCGACCACCAACGTTGACGTCGCCGTCGAGCACGGCGCCAAGTTCATCGTCGTGATCAATCCCATGGTCCCGTACGTGAACGACTTCCGGAAGCGCATCCCGACGATCACCGGCAACCGCGCCCGGCGCGTATCCGACATGGGCTTCACCGCGATCGGCAACCAGGCGTTCCGGCTCCTCTCACACGAGCGCCTCCACCTGGCGGTCGAGTACTGGGAGCAGCGCTACCCCGGCGTCGACATCATCCTGATCGAGCCCGAGCTCGACGACGAGGTCATGTTCGGGACCTCGATCCTCGATTACAGCGGCCGGCTCGAGATCGCCAAGCACGGGTTCGAGTCGGTCACGCTGAAGCTGGCGCGCGACTACGAGCGCTACAAGTCGATCGCCGAGCGCCACGGAATCGAGATCTCGGCCCGCCGCGTCCGCCATGTGCTCGATCAGGTTGAGCGCGAGGAGGAGCGGCTGTCGGCCTGGCGCAGGGTCCTCGAGCAGACCACCGCGGCGCTTCTGCGCCAGCAACCGGGCCCTGCTTCCTCCTCGTCGGCCGAGTAGCCGGGCCTAGTCCGAGTACAGGGACTCGATCTCGGCCGCGTACTTGTCGGCCACGACAGCCCTCTTGACCTTCAGCGTCGGAGTCAGCTCGCCGCCCTCCTGTGAGAGGTCGCGGGGCAGGATGGCGAACTTCTTCACCTGCTCGACGCGGGCGAACTTCTCGTTGATCGCGTCCACGCGCTCTGAGATCGACGCGCGGACCTGTGGGTCCGACGCCAGCGCCTCGGGGTCCTCGGCGAGCCCGTGGTCGGCTGCCCACTTGACGGCTTCCTCGGGATCGAGGGTCACCAGCCCGGTCAGGTATGGCCTGCGGTCCCCGATCAGGACACACTGGGAGACCAGCGGGTGCTGCTTGATCTCGGCCTCGATGTTGGCGGGCGTGATGTTCTTGCCGCCCGCCGTGATGATGATGTCCTTCTTGCGCCCGGTGATCTTGATGAATCCGTCCGAGTCGACCTCGCCGAGGTCGCCCGTGTGCAGCCACCCGTCGACCAGTGTCTCGCGGGTCGCCTCCTCGTTCTTGTAGTAGCCCTGGAACACGTTCGGGCCGCGGACCAGGATCTCGCCGTCCTCGGCGACCTTGACCTCGCAGCCGGGAAACGGCTTGCCGATCGTCCCGAACTTGAACGTCTCCGCGGTCGAGATCGTCGCCGCGGTTGAGGTCTCCGTCATCCCCCATCCCTCGACCACGAGGACCCCGGCCGCGTCGAAGAACCGGAGGATGTCGGGGTTGATCGGCGCCGCGCCGGTGACGGCCTCGACGATCCGGCCGCCGAACAGGTTGCGAATGTGAGCGAGCACCAAGCGATCTGCGATCTCGTGCTGGACCCGGAGCGGCGGCCACGCGGCCCGGCCCTCGCGCTGGGCCTCGCGCATCCTGCGACCGACCCCGATCGCCCAATCGAAGACCAGCTTCTGCGGGCCGCCGGCCTGCTCGGCCTTGGAGGTCGCCGCGGTGTAGATCTTCTCGAAGATCCTCGGCACCGAGGGGAAGTAGTGGGGCTTGACCTCCGCGAGGTTGGGGAGGATCTTCGTCGGGTCGCGCTCCCAGTAGGCGAGCTCGCCGCCCACCTCGAAGCTCAAGAGCTGGATCAGGAGGGCGAACGAGTGGGCAAGCGGCAGGTACAGATAGGTGACGCGACTGGGCTCGAGGACGCTCTGGCGCAACGCCATGTCGATCATCGCGCGGTAGTTGCCGTGCGAGATCACGCACCCCTTGGGTGGGCCCGTGGTGCCCGACGTGTAGATGAAGGTGCAGATGTCTTCCGGCGTCACCGAGCTCCAGCGCTCCTCCCAGTCGGTCGAGCTGAGGCTGGAGCCGCGCTCGACCAGATCCTCGGTCGTGATGACGCCCTCCCCCGAGCCGCTGATCATGATCACGTGCTCGAGCTTCGGGCAATCATCGCGGACCTGGCGGATCTTCTCGAGCTGCGCCGCGTCCTCGACGATCACCGCCTTCGCGTCGGAGTTCTCGAGCACGTACTGGCACTCCTCGGGCGAGTTCGTCTGATAGATCGGGACCACCGTCGCGCCAGCCGAAAGCGCGGCGAAGTCGTAGTAGGTCCATTCGGGTCGGGTGTTGGAGAGGATCGAGACCTTGTCGCCCTTCTCGATCCCGAGTGCCATCAGGCCCAGCGACAGCCGCTCGACTGTCTCGCCGACCTCGGCGAAGGTCCTCGAGGTCCAGCCCTGCGCGCCCTCCTCCTTGTAGAGGACCGCATTGAGGTTCGCGTGGCGGCGCGCGGCGAGCGGAAGCAGGTCGGCGACGGCCCCCGGCGCGAGTGCGTCCGCGACGTCAGCGCCGACGGTCGCAGTCTCCATCAATCTCCTCCTTCGCCCTACGACGTACCGAGCGGCCTCGGCGCCGCTCCGCTCAGAAGGCTATCTCAGCGACGCCGATCAGGCTGCCGTCTGGGCCCGGCTCGGGCCCCGGGTGACCCGGCGCATCGAGGAGAGGAACAGGGTCTTGTCGATCCGGCCGTTGAAGATCGGGACGCCCATCTCCATGCACTTGGAGATCACCTCACGCCGCTTCATGTTGACTTCGTCGGCGAGCTCGGTGGGCGTCAGGTGAATGGCCACGCGGAAATCTCCTCCTGTTGCTTGCCTGCCCGACGAGTTTTATCGCTCCAGACGGACATGTCAATTATTTCGCTCGCAATTTCCGGGGTTCAGACGGGATTGGGCACCTCGATGAAGTCGTGCGCGATCCCGAACCGCTCCGCGACCAGGTCGCCGAGGCGCCTGATGCCGAGCCTCTCGGTCGCGTAGTGGCCGGCCGCGATGAAGTGGATCGCGCCCTCCCGCGCGTCGCCCATCGCATGCTCGGCCGGTTCCCCGGTCAAGAACGCGTCGAGGCCGAGCTCGACCGCGGCGTGGATCGCCGATGCGCCCGCCCCGGTCACGATGCCGATCGATCGGACGGTCCGCGGACCCGCGTCGAAGACGAGCGGGTCCCGCCCGGAGACCTCGGCGACCCGATCAAAGAGCCTCTGCGCATCGACACCGTCCGGGCGGCGGCCGATCACCCCGATAGCCCGTCCCTTGACCTCGGCGAAGGGGCGGGGGTCGGGATCGAATCCGAGCTGATCACGCAGAAGCGCGTTGTTGCCGATCTCGGGATGGGCGTCGAGCGGCAGGTGGTAGCCCGCCACCGAGAGCTCGCGTTCGAGCGTTATCCGCAGGCGCTCCGCCATCGGCTCGCTCAGGGCCCGAGGGTGGAAGTCCCAAAACAAGCCGTGATGAACGAGCAGCATCTGCGCCCCGCCGTCCGCTGCCCTCTCGAGCAGCTCGCGGTGGGCTGAGACCCCGCTGGCGAGCTTCGAGACCTGCGCCGCCCCCGGAACCTGGAGTCCGTTCGGCCCGTAGTCGTCGAACGCGCCCACGTCCAGCAGCCGATCGCAGAACTCGACGATCTCCTCGCGCTCGGCCTCCATGCTCGCCGGCATGATCCCATGGCTTCGCGCCCTCGTCGCGGCAGCCGCCATCTACGATGTCCCAATGCCCGAGGCGAGTGGACCAATCGCCCCAGCGGACTCCTTTCTGGAGTCGCTGATGGACACCGAGCTCTATTCGATCGGTGCCTACTTCTGTGACGAGCATCCCGACCTCGTCGAGGAGGTCGTGACCCGGAGCGAGGAGATCGAGCGCCGCGGCCTCGAGGCCTACTCGCAGGCGGGCGGCGCCCCGATCGAGGAGAGCTTCGAGACGCTCCTGACCGGTCTCGCGGTGCGCTACTACAAGGCGGTCGCCGGCTAGTGGCGTCACACAGGTGGGTGCCGCGCCTGCTTCTCGGGCTCGGCGCGGTGGCGCTGTGCGCCGCGATCGTTTCGATTTCGGTCGGAACTGGCGGCCCGAAGGTGATCAAGCTGAGGGGCGGGGACGCCGTCCAGGAGCTCCTCGGCGGGATCCAGGAGGACGGGGCCGACCTGGGCCCCCCCGACGCGCCGATCAAGATCTCTGTCTTCACCGACCTCCAGTGCTCGACCTGCGACGACTACGAGATCCAGACGGTGGACCCCTTGATCGAAGAGTACGCGCGGACCGGCAAGGCGCAGTTCGAGTTCCGGAACTACTCCCTGGGCCAGGCCGAGACGACCAAGGCGGCCTACGCCGCGGTTGCCGCCGGCCAGCAGGATCGCGAGTGGCAGTTCGTCGAGACCTTCTTTCGCAACCAGGACGTGGCCCCCGGGAACACCGTCTCCATCGACTTCCTCAACGACATCGTCAACTCGATCACGGACCTGGACCGGGCCACCTGGCTGCGGGACATGGCCTCTCCCGAGGTCAAGGCTCGCGTCGACGCCGACGGCACGCTGGCGGCCGACTACGGGCTGCGGGTCAACGGCCCCTCAATCGTCGTCGAGGGCCCGGGCGGCACCAAGGTGCTCCAGGACTCACCGACCGTGCAGGAGGTCGAAGCCGCGGTTGCGGCGGTTGGTGGCTCCTGAATAAGGAAGCCCCGCCTTCGGCTCCGTTTCCGGCCGGTTCGGGCGCGTTACGTAACGGCAGGTCGTGAGCGCTTGAACCGCGACTTCGTCGCTAGCGCCGACGGGGCGATACCAACGATGACCGCCATCCGCCCGTTCAGCCGGTGGGATCTAGAATGGGCCTTCGGGGCGTGGCGCAGCCTGGTAGCGCGCACCGTTCGGGTCGGTGAGGTCCCCGGTTCAAATCCGGGCGCCCCGATTTCAGCCCGCGCGCCGGGGCGGTGCGCGGGCTCGGCGGGCTGTTGGGCTAAGCCGACGACCGAGAGGAGAATGGAATGCCCGAGCGAGACGGATACATCCCCGGCGTCCCCTGCTGGATCGACACGAGCCAACCCGATCCCGAGGCGGCCGTCTCCTTCTACTCGGGCCTCTTCGGATGGAACTTCGAGAACGTGATGCCTCCGGGCTCCCCCGGCGAGTACTTCATCGCCCGGATCCGGGGAAGCGTCGTGGCCGCCGTCGGGTCCGTGCCCGACGCTGCGCCCCCGATGGCGATCTGGAACACCTACGTCTCGGTCGAGAGCGCGGACGAGACCTCGACGAGGGTGCGCGACGCGGGCGGGAGCATCGTCATGGAGCCGTTCGACGTCATGGACGCGGGCCGGATGGCCGTCTTCGCCGATCCGGAGGGGGCCGTGTTCTGCGTCTGGCAGGCGAAGGTCCACAAGGGCGCTCAGATCGTCAACGAGCACGGCTCGTTGAACTTCAACGGCCTCAGCACCCGCGACCCGGACGGCGCGAAGCCCTTCTACCGGTCGGTGTTCGGGTGGGAGACGATCGACGCCGGTGGCGCCGAGATGTGGACCCTGCCGGGCTACGGCGACTTCCTGGAGCGGGACGATCCCGACCTGCGCAAGCGGATGGCGGAGGTGGGCGCGCCGGCTGGATTCGAGGACGTCGTCGCGGCGATCAACGCGATCCCGGACGACCAGCCAGACGTTCCCGTGCACTGGAGCGTCACCTTCGGGGTCGATGACGCTGACGCCGTCGCCGCGAAGGCGGCGGAGCTCGGCGGCAAGGTGATCGCCGGCCCCTTCGATGCGCCCTGGGTCCGGACGACGGTGATCGCCGATCCGCAGGGAGCGACCTTCATCGCGAACAAGTTCGTGCCGGAGAACAAGGACTTCGCCAACCGGGCGGGCTGGGCTGCGGGCACCTAGACCGCCGGCGAGCGGCTCCCGCCCCGGCCGCTCGCAGGCAGAAGACGACGGGGTTGTGCGTACGATGACCCGGTGGAATCGGCAACGGGACCGGGCACGGTCGCTCCCGACAACGAGGAGGCGACCGAGGCGTGGAGCGGGGTGCTGTTCGACCGCTTCGTCGAGTTCCGCCACCTGATCGTCGAAGGCCTCGCTCTACACGGCGAGGCCGCCATGCGCCTCCATCCGCCGAGACCGGGCGACCGCGTCCTCGACGTCGGATGCGGGTTCGGGGACACGACCCAGGAGCTCGGCCGCCTGATCGGCCCTGACGCCGAGGCGATCGGGGTGGACGTCTCGAAGCCGTTCATCGAGGCCTCGATCGTGGACGCCGAGAAAGCCGCGGTCGAGAACGTGTCGTTCCTGGTCGGGGACGTGCAGATCATGGACCTCCCGGGCCCGTTCGACTACGTGTTCTCCCGCATGGGGGTGATGTTCTTCGCCAATCCGGTCGCGGCGTGGCGGAACCTCCGCGAGGCGATGTCCCCCGGCGGGCGCCTGTGCGCCGTCGTGTGGCGGAGAAAGCTCGACAACCCCTGGGTTCACCAGGCCGAGCAGGTCGTGGACCGCTACCTCGAGGAGCCCGAGGAGACCGACGAGCCGACCTGCGGCCCGGGCCCGTTCGCGATGGCCGACGCGGACACGGTCACCGAGCAGCTTCGAATCGCCGGCTTCGAGCTGCCGACGTTGACCCGCTGCGACCTGCCGATCAAGCTCGGTGACGACCTCGATCAGGCGGTCGATTTCAACATGGCGCTCGGGCCCGCCGCGGAGGTGATCCGCCTCGCCGGCGAGGAGGCGGAGCGGATCCGGCCCAAGCTGGCGCGCGAGATCCGCGAGGTGCTCGAGGATTTCCAGGACGACGACGGCGTTCGAGGGCCGGCCTCGACCTGGATCGTTCGGGCCACGGCGCCGTAGGGTGCCCGGGCCCCGGGTACCCGGGGCCCGGGCCAGCCGGTCGCGCTGGGCCTCAGGCGGCGAAACGCTCGGCTGCCCTGGCGCGGGCCTTGGCCGCCTCGACCTCTCGGTCCTTGGCCGGCGCCGACGTGACCAGCCGATCGAGTAGGCTCGCCGAGGCGAGTGAGACCGCGTCGACGGCCTCCTCGAACGCCTCCGCGTTGGCCCGCGACGGTTTGGTGAAGCCGCTGATCTTGCGAACGTACTGCTCGGCCGCGGCGCGGGTCTCCTCCTCGGTTGCCGGCGGGTCGAAGTTGTAAAGGGTGCGGATGTTTCGACACATGCCGCGATCCTAGACAACCGATGAGTCCCGCCGGCCCCGGTGGTCATAGAGTCGAGGCAATTGACCAGAAGGGGGACCCAAGTGGGCAACGTGGTTGTGACGGAGTTCGTGACGTTGGACGGCGTGATGGAGGACCCTGGCGGAGCGGAGGACTTCGAGCACGGCGGCTGGTCCTTCAAGTTCGATCGTGGCGACGACGGGGATCGCTTCAAGCTCGACGAGGTGATGCAGGCGGACGCGCACCTGCTGGGGCGAGTCACCTATGAGGGCTTCGCCGCGGCTTGGCCCTCGCGGTCCGGCGAGTTCGCCGACAAGATCAACGGGATGCGCAAGTTCGTCGTCTCGACGACCATGGACGCCGCCGAGTGGGACAACTCGGCCGTGATCAAGGGCGACCTCGCGGAGGAGGTGTCGAAGCTCAAGCGGGAGCTCGACGGCGACATCCTGGTGGCCGGCAGCGCCACCCTGGTCCAGGCGCTGGTGGAGCGAGACCTCGTCGACGAGTACCGGTTGATGGTCTTCCCCGTGGTGCTGGGGACCGGGAGGCGCCTGTTCGCCGAGGGGGGCGCCGGCACGGTCCTGAAGCTCGTCGACTCGAAGCCGGTCGGCGCGGACGGCGTCATCGTCCTCACCTACCGCCCGGCGGGCAAGGAGGGGGAGGAGGCCGCCGCCGAGTAGCCGGCATCCACCATGGGCGGCGACTCGACACCGGGCGCCGCTCGGCGGCGATAATGCGGGCATGGTCGTGGGGGGAAGGTGGCTCAGGTCGCTGGCGACGTGCGCCGCTGTGGCGACGCTGGTGCTGAGCCTGGCCTCGGTCACAGCAGCCGGCACGGGGGATCAGTGCCGGTGCGGAGGCCTCCCACACCGTTCCGCGCCCCATGGCCCGCTGAGGAACACCGGCCGGTGGATCACCGACGCGCGGGGCCGCGTCGTGATCCTCCACGGCCTCAACATGGTCAACAAGCTGCCTCCCTATGCACCACGGGCGGTCGGTTTCGGGGCCGACGACGCCGGCTTCCTTCGCCGGAACGGATTCAACACCGTGCGCCTCGGGATGATCGACAAGGCCGTCGAGCCCCAGCCCGGCCACTACGACGCGGCCTACATCGACCGAATCCGCTCGACTGAGCGGATGCTCGCCGCGCGGGGGATCTTCTCCTTGCTCGACTTCCACCAGGATCTCTATAACGAGAAGTTCGGGGGCGAGGGCTTCCCTGACTGGGCGGTGCTCGACGACGGTCTGCCGGCCGAGCCGCTGGCGGGGTTTCCGGGCAGCTACCTCACCAGTCCGGGACTCAACCGGGCGTTCGACAACCTGTGGGCGAACGCCCCGGGCCCGGGCGGGGTCGGAATCCAGAAGCGCTATGCGGCGGCCTGGGCGAAGGTCGCGACCCGCTTCAAGCAGGACAACGGGGTGATGGGCTACGACCTGCTGAACGAGCCATGGCCGGGGAGCGACGTCGCGACCTGTACCAGCACCGCTGGGTGCCCGACGTTCGACACGGCCAAGCTCGCGCCCTTGTACCGCCGCGTTATCTCGCGCATCCGCGCGGCAGAGGGGAGGCACCTGGTCTTCTACGAGCCCAACGTGCTTTTCAACTTCGACGCGAACACGAACCTGCCCGACCTGGGCTTCACGCGCCTCGGGATGAGCTTCCACGACTATTGCCTGGTCGGCCTGGTCAGCGGCGCGCCCTCGAGCTGTTCGGCTCTGGAGGAGAAGGTCTTCGAGAACGCCGACGCGCACGCCCACGCGACCCGCGACGCGCTCGTCCTCTCCGAGTACGGCGCCACGGACGACATCTCGACCCTGAAGCGGATCACCGGCTTCGCCGACCAGCACATGGTCTCCTGGCAGGAATGGCATTACTGCGGCTGCGACGACCCGACCACGAGCGGCCCCGGCGACACCCAGGCCCTGGTCAAGGACCCGAGCCAGGCGCCGCGCGGAGCAAACGTCTTTCGCGACAAGCTGAAGGCGCTGGCGCGGGCCTACCCACAGGCGATCGCGGGCACCCCGACCCGGTTCTCCTTCAATCCCGGCAATCGCCACTTCGATTTGGTCTACACCCGCCGCCGGGTGAGTGGGCATGGCCGCTTTGATCGCGGTGTGACCGTCGTCTTCCTGCCCGGCGTCCAGTACCCGAACGGGTACCGCGCGCGGGTCAGCGGGGGGTCGCTGCTGACCCCGCCCGGCGGCAAGCGCCTGTTCATACGCGCCAACCCGAACGCGCGGCGAGTCGTGGTCAGCGTTGTACCGCGCTAGGGGCTTCGGCGGATGAAGGTCTTCGTCGCCGGAGCGAGTGGCACCGTTGGGCGACCGCTCGTGCGCCAACTCGTCGCCGCCGGGCACGAGGTGACCGGCACCACGAGGGCGGAGTCCCGGAGCCAGGAGATTCGCGCCGCGGGGGCCAAGGTGGCCGTCTGCGACGTCTTCGACTCCGACGCGCTGAGGGGAGCCGTCGAGGCCGCCGGGCCTGAGGTCGTCATCAACGAGCTCACGAGCCTCCCGCGCGACTACAACCCGCGCCAGATGGACGAGCGCTTCTACGGACCGACCAACCGCGTGCGGACCGAAGGCGGGGGGAACCTGCTGGCGGCGGCGCAGTCGGCCGGCGCCAAGCGCTTCGTCACTCAGAGCATCGCCTTCATGTACGCCCCCGAGGGCGAGATGGTGAAGGACGAGTCGGGGAGGGCGTTCACCGACGCGCCCGGGGCGTTCGGCACCGGCGTGACGGCGATGAGCTCGCACGAGCAGGCCGCGCTGGACGCCGAGGGGATCGAGGGCGTGGTACTGCGCTACGGGTGGTTCTACGGCGCGGGCACCTACTACGCGGCGGACGGCAGCATCGCCGAGCAGGTGCGAAAGCGACGGTTCCCGATCGTGCGGGGGAGCGACGGCCTGTTCTCCTTCATTCACGTCGAGGACGCGGCCGCCGCCACCGTGGCCGCATGCGAGCGCGGCGCCGAGGGCATCTACAATGTCGTGGACGACGAGCCCGCGTCAGCCGGCGAGTGGCTTCCGGTCTATGCGGAGGCGCTGGGCGCCAAAGCCCCGTGGCGGGTGCCCGGATTCGTCGGGCGGCTGTTCGGCGGCGCCGCGGCACGCTTGGTCTCGGGGCTTCGCGGCGCATCCAACGTGAAGGCCAAGCGCGAGCTCGAGTGGCAGCCGCGCTACCCGAGCTGGCGCCAGGGCTTTCGCGAGGCGCTCGGCTAGCTCGCAGCTCGGACGCGGGGCGCCGCGGCCGTACCGGGCGAGGTGAGGCCGGGGCACGCTCGCCGCTAGATTTCAAGCCGACCACTGGCGACGAAGGAGACGCGATGGCTTACTCGGTACCTGACCTGCCCTACGACTACGGCGCTCTGGAGCCCCATATCGACGAGGCGACGATGCGGGTTCATCACGACAAGCACCATCAGGCCTACGTGGACAAGGCCAATGCGGCCCTCGAGGGCACCGAATGGGCGGACGCGGACGTCGATGACGTCCTCCGGAGCCTCGACCGGCTCCCGGAAGGCATCCGCACCCCGGTCCGAAACAACGCCGGCGGGCACTCGAACCACAGCTTCTTCTGGAAGATCATGAGCCCCGACGGGGGCGGCGAGCCGGACGGCGACCTCGCCGCTGCGATCGACGACGCATTCGGGTCGCTGGATTCGTTCAGGGACGAGTTCAAGGCTGCCGGCGTCGGGCGCTTCGGGTCTGGCTGGTCGTGGCTGGTGCGCGACGGATCCGGGCTCTCGGTGGTCTCGACCGCCAATCAGGACTCGCCCGTCTCAGGCGGCCAGACGCCGCTGCTCGGGGTCGACGTCTGGGAGCACGCGTACTACCTCCAGTACCAGAACCGGCGTCCCGACTACATCGATGCCTGGTGGAACGTCGTCAACTGGCCGGAGGTCGCGAGCCGGTTCGCATCGGCCGGGTAGCGCCGATACCCCCTATGGCTGGGCCAGGGTTTCGGGCTTGGGAGTGAGTTGGAGCTCGCCGCCCTCGGCGCCCGGAGCGGGGGGCACGAAGGACATTGCCCGCTCGGCGAGGGCGGTGATCGTCAGGCTCGGGTTGACGCCGGGATTGGCGGGCACCGCCGCGCCGTCGCATACCAGCAGGTTCCTGTATCCGAAGACGCGGTTACGAGAGTCGACCACGCCGCTTTGCGGGTCGGCGCCGATCACCGCGCCGCCGAGTATGTGAGCGGTCGTCGGGATGTTCAGCGATGACTCGGTGAGCCCGCTCTGCGGCACGCCCCCGGTGCGGTCCGCGAACCACCGCGCGGCGTGCTCGGCGGCGGGGATGAAGGTGGGGTTGGGCCGCTCGGGGTCCTGCTCGGTCTGAAGTCGCACCCCGCGCCCCAGCCGCGCCGGCCGCGACCGCAGCCGCATCGCCGAGTCGAGCGACTGCATGACGAGCAGGATCACCGTGCGTCGGGACCACCGGGCGGGCCAGAGGAGGCGGATCGTGCGCAGCGGATGGGCGAGCATCGCGCCGAACCACTTGAGCGGCCGTGTGACGCGCGTTCCGCGCCCGGTCATCACCGTGAACAGGCGGCTGATCGCATCGCCGGCTCGCCCGTAGGTGACCACCTCGATGTGGGTGTCGGGGTCGGGATAGATGCTCGAGGTGATCGCGACCGAGCGCGAGAAGTCGCGGCTGTCGTCGGGTGCCGTGACCGCCTGGATCGACTCGGAGTTGGTTCGGACCACGTGCCCGAGGCGCTCCGACAGGCGTGGCAGCGCGCCCGAGTGCTTGCACTGGGCGAGCAGGCGGTTGGTCCCCAGGGGCCCCGCCGCGACCACGACTCCGCGGGCCGTGAGGGTCAGTTGGCGATGCCGCAGCCAGGCGCCCGGACGGGCGGTCACGACGGCGTATCCGTCGGATCCGTCCCCCTCGCCCAGCGGACGGATCTCGACCGCCTGCCGCTCGGGCAGGATCCGGGCGCCCCTTCGCTCGGCGAACCACAGATAGTTCTTGACCAGGGTGTTCTTGGCGCCGTGGCGACACCCGACCATGCAGCTGCCACACCGCACGCACCCGCTTCGCGGAGGTCCCTCGCCGTCGAAATAGGGATCGTCGACCTCGACCCCCGGCTCCCCGAAGTACACGCCCACGCGTGTCTGCTTGAAGGTGTCGCCGACCCCGAGCTCGTCGCCGTACTCCTTCAAGAGCTCGTCCGCCGGCGTCATCCCCCGATAGTCCGTCACGCCCAGCATCCTCTCCGCCGTGTCGTAGTGGGGCCGAAGCTCGTCCTCCCATGCGGCGAGTCCCTCCCACTGTGAATCGGAGAAGAAGTCGGGGCGGGCGCGGTAGAGCGTGTTGGCGTAGCCGAGGCTGCCGCCGCCCACTCCCGAGCCCGAGACGATGAAGACGTCCTTGAACAGGGTCATGCGGAACACGCCGCGCATGCCCAGCCGAGGCATCCACAGATAGCGCCGCAGGTTCCACGCCGAGCGCGCGAAGTCCTGATCGCGAAACCGCCGGCCGGACTCGATCACCGCGACTCTGTGCCCCTTCTCGGCCAGGCGAAGAGCAGACACGCTGCCGCCGAACCCCGACCCGATCACCAGCCAGTCGTAGTCGTAGCCGCCGGGTGAGGCGCCGCTCATGTGCGCAGCATAAGCCAGCCACGTCGCCTTGCCGCATAGGATTCCGGGGTGCCTGCGCGCCCGCCGAATAGACGACGTGGAGGGCCTTGGCCGAGGGTGGGGTCGAAGTGACCGCCAAGCAGGACGCCGAGGCTTGGGTCGGGGTGGTCAAGGCGCTGGCCCTCAAGCGCGGCCTCACCTACGACGCGGTGGGGGGAATCAATCCTGTGGGCGGCCCCGTGGCCCTATGTCCGGGGGGGACGAACCGGTTGACCGGCGAGCTCGCGCCCGGCTTCTGGGGCGCCTCATGCGACGCCGACGAGCAAGCCGAGGGAGGGCTGTTCTCCAAGGCGATCCTCCCGAGGGCGGTTCTCGCCAAGTCCCAGGTGCCGGATTTGGCCGAGGTGATGCCCCCGTTCAACGTCGAATCGATCGAGCGGCGCCCGGGCGAGCTGGTCATGCAGGCGGCCTCTCGCCGCAAGGTCGAGTTCGAGAGCATCGACTTCAACAAGCGCTTCCTGGCGACCGTGCCGAGCGAGTACGACCCGGTGGCCCTGCGGGAGACGTTCAGCCCCGGATTCCTGGAATGGGTGACGACGATCGACAACGAGATCGACTTCGGAGTCTCCGAGCAGCAGCTGTGGTTCCTGTGGCGCCTGGCGGATCGGACCAAGGAGCAGCTCGAGTCCGCCCTCGACAACGGCGGGGAGCTGTTCAAGCGGGTCCGCCAGGAGGTCGAGGAATCGGGCGTCCACACCTACCCGGCGGGGCCGTGGCACGCCGGGATCGAGCCCTTTCCCGATCGCTGAGCGGCTAGTTCGCGGCGCGAGCCCGCCGCGCGCGGAGCTCGCGTCGAGCGATGCGATGGAAGCGGATCGACTTGCCGAGGTTGCGGCGAAGGGCCGCGAGCCGGCCCTCGTCGGGAAGCTCGAAGCCGCCGACCAGCTTCCGTGGCACGAGCTCGATGCGCTGGTCGGCTTTCGCGAGGTCGCCTCGAACCTGGAAGTTCTCCTGCCACGAGAAGTCGGGGTTGTGTCGGTGCGCGGTCACGCAGGCACGGCCCTCGACCAACGGCAGGCCGGCGGGGACGGTGTCGAAGACGAGCCGCCTTCGCGTCCGGTCGGCCGAGATCGGAAGGCGGACAGCCAGCGGGAACCCATCGGGAGCGGTCCAGCTCAGCACCGCGGTCTCGTAGCGTCGGCCGAGCTCCTCGATCCGCTCGTCCCAGGGGATCGCGCCGCCCGCCGGGCCGCCATGCGCCTCGGCGGGCTCCTCGCTGTGGCCCGAGCGCACCTCCTCCAGGCGGGCGTCATGGCACTCCGGCCCCTGGCGGATGTCGCCCTCGGGCCACACGAAGACCCGCTCGGGGCGAACGTGGACGTAGATCCTCGTGTAGTACCAGCCCAGCATCCCCCGGATCGCCTTCGGCGGATGGAGCTTTCTGGTGCCCGGAAGCTTTTCCCAGGACTCCCGCCAGTAACGCTCGCGATTGGCCGCCAGGTCTCGGTCATCGACGTCGGCGGTCCCCTGGACGAGGACCTGGATCCCGCCGCTGATCCCGGAGCCGGTCGGATCGGAGAACAGCAGCGCGACCTTGGGCTTTCGCCGCGCGTCGTTGGCCTTCTTCGGATACCCGAGGCCGGTGGTGACGTCGATCGCTCCTTCACCGTCGCGGTAGTAAGGGGTCACCGGCCACACGATCGGCTGCCCGGCGCCGTCGATGGTCGCGTACTCGCAGGTGATGAAGCGCTCGAACGCGTTCCGCACCTCTGCTGGCAGGCTGGCCGTCACGACGTCAGGGTAGGGGGTAGCCGGGCTCGCCGGGCAAGACGACGCGCTGCTCTCCGTCGCGCTCGATCACCCGGGGCAGGATCGGCTCCACCACTCTGGATCGCGCCGCCGCCAGCACCTGATCGGCGGTTCCGTAGGGGAGCAGGGACTCGAGGTGCTTGATGGTCGGAAAGACGAGCTTCAGCTCCCCTGCCTGGTGACGGTCGAGGGCGTCGCGCGGCGCTGTCCAGGCGGCGTCCGTGGTCTCGAGGCCGTCCGGGCGAGGAGCCGAGTGAGGAGGAGCGAGGGTGACGTAGAAGCGGGTGTCGAAGCGGACGGGGACCACCTCCGGGGTGATCCACCGCGACCAGGCGACGAGGCCCTGCCCCGCATCGACCTCGATCCCCGCCTCCTCGCGCAGCTCGCGGACCGCGCAGGCTCGGTGTGAGTCCTCCTCGTCCCCGGGGTCCTCGGCGTCGACGCCGCCGCCGGGGAATACCCAGACGCCGGGCATGAAGCGCGCCTTCGGGCTTCTCTGCACGAGCAGCACCTCGACGCCGCGGTCGCGGTGGCGCCCTCCTCTGCGCATCAGGATCACGGATGCTGCCCTTCGGGGAGTCGCCGGCGCCATGGCTAGAACCTAGATCAAGGAGGGCCGGGGCGGACGCTCGGCGATCCGTCGCCGCGCGACGGTTTCGGATACGGTGAGGGTTGTCGTGCGCGGGGGTGGAGACTGCAAGGAGGTCAGCGGGCCTTACCGGCTTCGCAAGGCGGTGAGGGCCGCCGTCGCCGTGGCGGGCGTCCTGTGCGCCCTCGGAGCTCCCGGCCTTGCCGCCGCGCGGCCGGCGGCAGCGTCGCGACTCTCCAAGGTTGACCTCTCGCACGCCAACCGCTGCGACTTCATCGCGGCCGAGGGTACCGAGTGCCTGTTCCCGTGGCCAAACGACTACTACACGGTCGCCGATCGGAGCACCGATACCGGCAGGCGGGTGGCGGTGAAGCTCGGCTCGACGCCCCAGAACAACAACGGCGTCCACATCGACCCCTCCGAGATCGACACGAGCGACGGCTTCAGCCCCGGGTCGATGATCGTCCTGCGGGTCCCGGGGCTCGACAACCGTGAGGCCTTTCGCAAGACCCGGGCGGTGCCGATCGCCGACATGGCCCGCTCTTTCGCCCCCAAGCAGCCGATCGTCCTGATCGACGCGAAGACCGGTAAGCGCCAGATGATCTGGTCGGAGATCGACTCGCTGGCGTCGAGCCCCGACCAGACCGACCTGATCATCCGTCCCGGCCGAAACCTCAAGGAGGGCCACCGCTACATCGTCGCGCTGCGGAACCTGAAGTATGCGGACGGCACGACGATCCCGGCGCCGGACGGCTTCAAGCTCTACCGCGACCGGATCCACACCTCAATGCCGGTGGTCGAGAAGCGCCGCGCCCACTTCGAGCAGATCTTCAAGACGCTCCACAAGGCCGGGATCGCCAGGCACGACCTCTACCTGAGCTGGGACTTCACGGTTGCCAGCGAGCGCAACCTCTCCGAGCGCATGCTCTCGATTAGAAACGACGCCTTCGCCAAGCTCGGCGACTCCAATCTGGCCGACAAGAAGGTCTCGGGCCGGGCGCCGCAGTTCCACGTCACCGAGGTCAAGAACCTCGAGCCGACCGATGACCACGGGGTCGAGAACGTTCGTGAGGTGAGCGGCACCTTCAAGGTCCCCTGCTACCTGAACAAGACGGGCTGCCCCTCGGGGTCGCGGTTCAACCTCGGCCGGAACGGGTTGCCGAAGCGGATTCCGGGCAACACCATCACCGCCAAGTTCACCTGCAACATCCCGCGCTCGGCGGTGCGGGACGACGGCTCCGGCGGGCTGACGGTCGCCCACAGGGTCCGCCCCTCCATGTACGGCCACGGCCTGTTCGGGAGCCGCGACGAAGTTCACACCGAGAACGTCCGCCAGCTCGGAAACGACCACGGGGTGATGACCTGCGCCACCGACTTCATCGGGATGGCCGAGGAGGACGTCTTCCCCGAGGCGGTTCCGGCCCTGGCCGACCTGTCGAAGTTCCCGGCCCTGCCCGACCGCCTCCAGCAGGGCTTCCTCGATTTCATGTACCTGGGGCGGCTGATGATCCACCCCGACGGGTTCGCGAGCGATCCGGCCTTCAAGTTCGACGGCAAGTCGGTGATCGATACGAAGGCGCTCTTCTACTACGGCAACAGCCAGGGTGGGATCGCCGGCGGCGCGTTGACCGCGCTGTCCCCGGACTTCACCCGCTCGGTCCTCTACGTGCCGGGCATGAACTACTCGACGCTGCTGACCCGAAGCGTCGACTTCAACGACTACGCCCTGATCCTCTATCCCTCCTATCCGGTCGAGGGACAGCGTCCGCTGCTGCTCTCGATGATCCAGATGATGTGGGATCGCGGCGAGCCGGACGGCTACGCGGCCCACATGACCCGCGACCCGCTGCCGGACACTCCGCCGCACAAGGTGCTGATCGAGATGGCCTTCGGCGATCACCAGGTGGCCAACGTGGCCACCGAGGTGGAGGCCCGCACGATCGGTACGCCGCTTCGCAGGCGGGCCCTGGATCCGGGCCGGATTCCCAATCCGGGAGCCTCCAACTTCCAGGGCATCCCGACCCTTGGACCGCTCCCGGGGCCGGCGGCCCACCGCAACGGGATGTTCGTGTGGGATATCGGCCCGAAGCGAACGGAAGGCGGGGAGACCCTCGGCACCGACCCGCCGCCGAACACCAATACGGCGCCGGACGACAGCTTCGGCGTCGACCCGCACGACACGGTGATCCGTACCTCACCCTTGATCCGCGCCCAGATCGCGAACTTCCTCAAGGTGAACGGCAGGATCACCGACCCGTGCGCCCCCAACCCGTGCTACGCGGCGGGGTGGACCGGGATGCCCTAGGCGGTTGATTCCGAATCCGCGTGTGCGGGGATTTGGAATCGATCGTCTAGCGCCGACTCCCGCCACGGCTTGGGTAAGCTGGCGCGCGATGCCGACCGAGACTGAGACCGCACAACTTTGGATCTGCACCTCGTGCGGATTCATCTACGACCCGGCTGAGGGGGATCCCGACGGGGGAATTCCGCCGGGCACCCCGTTCGACCAGATCCCCGACGACTGGTTCTGCCCCGTCTGCGGCGCCCGCAAGACGGACTTCGAGCCCTACGAGGAGTAGGGGCCGGCCGATCAGCCGGCCGGGGCGTCGAGCGTCCGGGCGCGTTGACGGCGAACCCATCCGCGCCACCCCGCCGCGGTGAGCCCGATCAGCAGCGCGAGGGGCAGCAGTGAGTTGCGTTGCCGTAAGCCGCGCAACTCGACGTTCGATGGGCGCGCTGAGAGGTGCTAGGCCGCTTGGGCGAGCTCGTCGGTCGGCTGCTCACCGACCGCGGCGTCGCAGGCGGCCCGGACCGAGTCGGCCGTGATCGCGACCAGGCGGCGCAGGTCAGCCTCGGTGATCGCCAGGGGGGGCATGAGCACGACCACATCGCCGAGCGGGCGGATGATCGCGCCACGGCGTCGGGCCTCGAGCGCCACTCGGTGGCCGAGCCGGAGGGCCGGATCCTGGTCGCCGAGGTCGATTCCGACCATGAATCCTCGGCTCCGCACCTCGGCGACCTCGGGCATCTCGCGGAGCGAGGACAGGAGCTCGCCGAGCAGGCTGATCTTCGCCTCGAGCCTCTCCAGCGTCCGCTCGGTCTCGAACACGTCCAGGCTGGCGAGCGCCGCCGAGCAGGCCAGCGGGTTGCCCGTGAACGTGTGGCCGTGGAAGAAGGTGCGCGCCTCCTCGGGGCCGCCGAGGAACCCCTCGTAGACCCGTTCCGTCGTCAGGGTTGCCGCCAGGGGCAGGTAGCCCCCCGTCAGGCCCTTGCCCAGGCACAGGAAGTCGGGGGAGACCCCTTCCTGCTCGCAGGCGAACATAGTCCCCGTGCGCCCGAACCCGGTCGCGACCTCATCGCAGATCAGGAGGACGTCGTGGGTCTCGCAGAGCTCTCGAGCCCGCCGCAGGTAGCCGGGCGGCTGGACGCGGATCCCCGCCGCGCCCTGCACCAAGGGTTCCACGATCATCGCGGCGATCTGACCCGAGTGACGGTCGAGCACCTGCTCGAGCTCCTGATCGTCGCCCGGCTCGACCTGGTGGGTCGAGAACAGAAGCGGAGAGTAGGCGCCGTGGAAGAGCTCGATTCCGCCTGCCGACACCGCGCCGAGGGTGTCGCCGTGGTAGGCGTCCCGCAGCGAGACGAACCCGGTTCGCTCGGCATTCCGGCCGCCCCGCTGGCGCCAGTACTGGAACGCGGCCTTGAGCGCGATCTCGGTCGCGGTCGACCCCGAGTCCGAGTAGAAGACCCGGCTGAGCCCGGTGGGCGCGAGCTCGACCAGACGGGACGCGAGCGTCGCGGCGCCGGCGTGGGTCAGGCCCAGCATCGTCGAGTGGGCGACCCGGTCGAGCTGCGCGCGCACCGCGGCGTCGATCATCGGGTGGCGGTGGCCGTGGACGTTGCACCAAAGCGATGAGACGCCGTCGATGTAGGTGGCTCCGTCGGAGTCGGTCAGGCTGGTGCCCTCGGCGCGCTCGATCACCAGGGGCTCTTCGCGGCACCAGTCGAGCTGCTGGGTGAACGGGTGCCACAGATGGCGACGGTCGAGCTCGGCGACGGTCGGCTCGTTCGGCCGCGCTGCAACCTCAAGGCTTGCCATGCCAATCGACCCTAGACCGGGGGGCGGCGGAAGCCGCCGGGACCGCGACTTCTCTAGTCTTGCCGGGTTGGTTCTAACGGGATGTGCAAAAGGCTTGGGGACGGGCGACGCCCGGTCGGCGAACGTATTCCCGCGGGCGCAGTGAGGCGTCGCGGATGAAAGGAGCGGCATGAGGCTGAGGACGGGGACTTTCGCGATCGCGATCGCGCTGACGATGGCGGTCGGGGCCGTGCCGGCGATGGCCGGATCGAGCGGTCACGCGAGCAAGCACAAGGTCTTCGTCGTCTGCAAGCACGGATGCAAGTACCGGAGCATCCATGCGGCCGTCAAGGCGGTCAAGAAGGGCAAGCGGTCGGTGATCAAGATCCGGCCCGGCACCTACAAGGAGGGCGTCTCGCTGGTGGGCCACCGCTACGACGGGATCTCGTTCGTCGGCGCCAGGAAGAATCCGCGAAAGCAGATCCTCGAGGGCCATGGCGCGAAGGTGAACGGCACCCACGACGAGGCCCAGAACGGGATCGTGACGACGAACGTCGACGGCGTGAAGATCAAGAACCTCTGGGCGAGGCACTACCAGTCGAACGGCTTCTTCCTCAACTCCGACAAGGGGACGACGAACTGCGTCGGCTTCCTGATGAAGAACGACCTCGCGTCCTTCAACCGCTCCTACGGGCTGTTCGCGAAGCGCTGCATCGGCGGCCGGATCACCCAGTCGAAGGGTTGGGGGCACGGCGACTCGGCGTTCTATATCGGCGAGACGCCTCCGCAGAAGAACCCCAAGTGGACCCAGATCGACCACGACAAGGCGTTCGAGAACGTGCTTGGCTACTCGGGCACCAACTCCAAGTACGTGAACATCCACGACTCCGAGTTCTTCAACAACGGGGCCGGGGTGGTTCCGAACAACCTCCCGTCCGAGCGCTTCCAGCCTCCGGCTGAGGGGAAGATCCGCCACAACGACATCTTCTGGAACAACTTCAACTACTTCCTGCCGCGCTCACCCGTCAAGACTGTCTCCGGCGGCCTGGGGATGGTCGGGGGCCAGACGATCAACTACCCGACCGGGGTCGGAGTGGTCCTGTTCGGCACCGACCACTGGGTCGTTCAGGACAACCGGATCTTCGGGAACTTCTTCTGGGGTGCTGCCTCGTTCTCGAACGCGCTCGACAACACGGGCAAGCAGCTGAGCGAGAACAACCGCTTCATTAACAACGAGATGGGACGAAACGGCACCGACAAGAACCGGTTCGACTTCTACAACGACGGGTCTGGAAAGGGCACCTGCTTCGAGGGCAACTCCTCGTCGACCTTCGATGACCAAAACGGCGGCGCCGGCAAGGCGAAGCTGTATCCGGCCTGCCCGGCTCCGCCGAGCTCCGGTACCGGAACGGTCGTCGGCGACGGACCCCAGTTCAACGAGCTCGCCGGGTACGTGACCAGCACCCCGCCCTGCAAGCAGGAGGACAAGTGGGTCCGGCACAAGCACCCGGCGTTCCACGGGCTCACCCCGATCGACACCAAGAACTTCGGGAAGTGCAAGTCATGACCCGAACGCGCTTAATGATCGCGGTCATCGCGGCCGCCGCCGTGGCGGTCACGATCGGTGCGATCGCCGGGGTCGGATTCGCCCACTCGAGCAAGACGAAGGTGGTCAAGGTGGCCGACGACTTCTTCTCCCCGGGAAAGGTGAGCATCCACAAGTACGACAAGGTCAAATGGAAGTGGACGCCGGTCTTCAACAACCACAACGTGACCCTGAAGAGCGCGCCGAGGGGCGTCAAGAAGTCGAAGTTCCGCTCTCAGACGACGAGCAATCCCGCCTATCGGTTCACCCGCAAGTTCAAGAAGCCTGGGACGTACCGCTTCATCTGCACGATCCACCCGACTCAGATGAAGGTCAAGGTGGTCGTTCACAGGCCTCCCAGGCACTAGGCTCGCCTTGGACCCGACGCAGTTCGACCGCCGACATCTGCTCGCCGGGGGCGGGGCGGTCTTCTTCTGCACGCTGGCAGGCCACAAGTTGTCGCTGAACCACCCGGCTGACCTTCCCAAGCTGGCGTCGACGGTCGCGGTGCCCGCCGGGGTCGAGAAGGCGAACGGGTCCTCGAAGGGGGCAGTCGCCGCCGCGCCGTCGATCGACAAGGCGCGCGCCCGGGAGTACTGGATCCGGGCCGAGCCCGTGAGGTGGAACATCGTGCCCACCAACCGCGACCAGATGATGAACCGCCACGTCAAGGGCCGGAAGAGGTTCACCGCCTACGCGTACCGCCGCTACACGAAGGACTTCGGCTCGCCGATCGGCCCGGCGACGATCCCCGGCCCCCTGATCGAGGCGAAGGTCGGCGAGCAGGTCGTGGTCCACTTCCGAAACCACGTCGACGTACCGGTCACGATGCACCCGCACGGGATCTTCTACAGCATCGAGATGGACGGCGCGTACAAGGGCCGCTTTACGGACCCCGGCGGCTTCGTGCAGAAGAACCGCACCTTCACCTACGTCTGGGAGGCGCGCGCCGACTCGGTCGGCACCTGGCTCTATCACGACCACGGCCCGATGGATCCGGTGCCGGTGTTCAAGGGGCTGTTCGGCCCGATGATCATCCGGCCGGCGAGTGAGCCGAATCCGCCCGACAAGGAGTTCTTCCTCTGCATGCACAGCTTCTCGCCGGTCGCCACGCACCTCAACAACCAGTTCGCGTGCATCAACGGCCGCGCCTACGCGGGGAACACGCCGACGCTCCGTGCCAAGGTCGGCGATCGCGTCGCCTTTCACGTGATCGCGATCGACAACGACTTCCACACCTTCCACATCCACGGCCACCGGTGGGCCGACACGAGCGGGTTCGGGACGCAGGGCAACCCCGGCTCCGGAAAGGTCATCGACACGAAGACGCTCGGCCCGGGGGAGTCGTTCACCTTCGAGTTCGTCGAGGACAACCCCGGCCGCTGGTTCTACCACTGCCACGTCTTCAGCCATCTCCACATGGGGATGAACGGGTGGTACATCGTCAGTTGAGCGGCGCCCGTTGGGGCGCCGTGCTCGCGTTGGCGCTGATCGCGCTGATCGCGCTCGCGCCTTCGGCGCAGGCGGCCAATCGCCGCATCGCGATCGGCGACTATCGGTGGTCCTCGCCCGAGATCCACCTCGACCTCGGCGAGCACGTCACCTGGTACTGGGTGGGCCCGGACACGATCCATTCGGTCACCGGAACCTCGGCCAACGACGCCGGATGGGACTCCGACCCGAACTCCGGCATTCCCAACCACAAGGTCGGCGACAGCTTCGAGCTCACCTTCTCGAGCCCCGGCACCTACACCTTCCAGTGCAAGCTCCACTCGACCGTGCGGGGCACCGTCGAGGTGTCGTCGAAGCCGGGAGACCCCAACGCCGAGCCCGACCCGATCCCGCCCAGCAACGTCGATCTGACCGCGCCCTACGTAAATGGCGTCAGCCTCAAGAGCCGCTCGTTCGGAAAGCGGGGGACGAAGCTTCGCTACGGGATCGACGAGCGGGCGAGCGTTGACGCCGAGTTCTACCGGCTCGTCAAGCGTCGCCACCATCGACGTCCCCACCGCCGCTACGCCGGATGGCAGCGCTGGCACGGGAGCGTCGGCTTCAACCAGCTGCGGATCGCGAACCGAAGCCGCCACTTCCGGCCCCGGCCGGGTCGCTACCGCGCCGTCCTGCGGTTCACCGACGCCGCCAACAACACGGCGCGGGTGCGTCACCTTCGGTTCCGGATTCGCGGCTAGCGGCGCAGGGCCGTACCTTCACGGCGGCTGGGTAGCGGGGCTCGGCCGCGGCACCCCCGCGCTGGCCGAATGACGTCGAATAGAAGAACGCGATTCGGCCAGCGGCGAGACCGACCTCGGGGTGCCCTAGCACGAAGAAAACGCCGATGCCGACGATGACGCTCCTCGCTGAGTCGGAATCGCCGCCACTGACAAATGCGATCCCGCCATCCCAAGACAACCGGCGCTTGCAACGACGAAGAACCCTGACGCTAGCCAACGCACCCCCGGCCGATCGTATGCCCAACCGCTACTTGGTCGGGGGCGGCGCTTGAAGCTTCAGGTGGGTGCCCGACCCAGGGCGGGATTCGCGGCGCCAGCGCCGGTAGTAGCGGGAGTGAGCGCACGGCTTCCGAACGTCGCCGTGCCTTCCCATCGAAATCGTGATGCACTCGGTGCCATCGCCGTAGTGGGTGACCGGCTCTGACGGACCCGCAACGAACGTCGCAGGAACCGCAATCAGGAGGCTGACCAGCCACGCGAGCATCGTTACGGCTGCTACGACGTTGGACTCACGGCTGGGCCTGGCGCACGGCAGGACCGCATCGCCTACCGCCGTTGTTAATGCCCGTCAACTTAACGGTGATACAGGCGCGCTGACCGCCCTGGTCCCGCTGGAACTGATGGCAATGAGGCGAGTTCGCCAGCGGCGGTCCGCATGGGTTGCGGTTCGCGTGAGCGGGGGGATTCACCTGGGTAGGAGGCCCGGCCTCGGCCCCGGCCCCCGTGATGTACGCGCCCGGTGCGGCAATCAGCAGAGCGACCAGCCAGGCGAGCATGAAGCCAGCCTACCCCCGAAAGGGCGAAGAATTGGCAAATGCAGCTTCTACAGAGAAGGACCAAGTGTGATTGTGATCACACAGACAACCTTTGATTGGCCAAATGGTTGTTCGTCTGCAATCATTATCTGCATGGAAGGGACAGCAACCGGGACCGAGGAGACCGCCGAGAGGGCCTACCCCGCTGCGACCGACCCCGAGGCGCGGGAGCTCGCCAGGCAGCTGGGAGCGGTCATGTACGCGACCGCCGCCACCGCGGGCGAGTTCTTTAGAACCCTCGAGGAGACCGAGCTGACCCTCACCCAGTGCAAGGTCCTGACGGCCCTGATCCCGGGCCCGGAGGGCGAGCCCCAGGCGGCGAAGCACGTCGCCGCCCGGACGGGCGCATCGCTGCCGACCCTGAGCCGCGCGATCGACGCGCTGGTTCGCCGGGACCTTCTCGTTCGAGAGGAGGATCCCGATGACCGCCGGGTCCGCAATCTGGTCCTCACCGAGCAGGGTGAGCGCCTGGCGCGACGGCTGCTGTCGACCCGCGTCGATGGCCTCGCGACCTTCATCGCCGACCTCAGCGCCGCCCAGCGCCGAAAGCTTTCGACTGCCCTCGACTCGCTGCTCGAGCGAGATGAGATCGCGGTCGCGTACCGCGAGCTGAAGGAGGACTCGAGATGACCCGCTACCAGCACCTGATCACCGACGAGAACCGCAAGTGGTGGACGCTCGGGGCGATGTGCTTCGCCCTGTTCATGCTGATGCTCGACAACACGGTGGTCAACGTCGCGCTGCCCTCGATCGAGCGCGACCTCGGTGCGAGCCTTTCGAGCCTCGAGTGGACCGTCAACGGCTACACCCTCGCCTTCGCGGTGCTCCTGGCCACCGGGGGGCGCCTCGGTGACATCTTCGGCCGCCGCCTGACCTTCCTGATCGGCGTGACGCTGTTCTCGCTCTCCTCGGCGACCGCCGGGCTGGCGCCCGACACGGCCTCGCTCGTGGTCAGCCGAGTCGTCCAGGGCATCGGCGGCGCGCTGATGATGCCGGCGACGCTCTCGATCGTCACCAACGCGTTCCCGCCAAAGCAGCGGGGCATGGCGATCGGCACCTGGGCCGGCGTCTCGGCGCTGGCGCTGGCGATCGGCCCCGTGCTCGGCGGCTTCCTGACCGAGGACGTCTCCTGGCGGGCGATCTTCTTCATCAACCTCCCCGTCGGCGCGGGGGCGGTGCTGGCGACCCTGTTCGCGGTCCGTGAGTCCCGTGACGACACGGTCGGACGCCAGGTCGACTACCTCGGCGTCGCCACGCTGACCGCCGGCCTCACCGCGCTCGTCCTGGCGCTGATCGAGGGCAACTCCTGGGGATGGGGATCGAGCTCGATCATCGCCCTGTTCGCCGGCTCCGTCGTGATGCTCGCCGCATTCGTCGCGGTGGAGCTGCGAGTCAAGACGCCGATGGTCGAGTTCAGGCTGTTCGCCAGCCGCAACTTCGTCGGCTCGAACATGGTCGCGCTGATCGTCACCTTCGCGATGCTGGCGCAGTTCTTCTTCCTCGCCCTGTACATGCAGAACATGCTCGGGTACTCGCCGCTTCAGGCCGGGATAAGGTTCCTGCCGGCGACCCTGATGATCGTCGCGATCGCGCCGCTCGCCGGCCGGCTCACCGACCGGATCGGTGCCCGGCTGCCGATCGCCGTGGGGCTGACTCTGGTGACCGTGGCGCTGGTCTGGCTGACCACGATCGACGCGTCAACGACCTATGGCGACCTGCTGCCCTCATTCATCCTGATGGGCGGGGGGATGGCACTCGTGATGTCGCCCATGTCGACCGCCGCGATGAACGCCGTCGCCGACGCCAAGGCCGGGATCGCATCGGGAATCCTGTCGATGAACCGGATGATCGGGGGGACCCTCGGCGTCGCCGTGATCGGCGCCGTCTTCCAGGGGGCCGCCCGCTCGAAGCTCGACCAGCTGCTGGCGGGCTCCGGCCTGAGCGCGGCGCAGCGCAGCGACATCGCCCAAGGGCTCGGCGGAGGGCAGGCAACGGCGCCCGCGGGCCTCGACCACTCGCAGGCCGCGCAGGTGACCTCCGCCGCCCACGACGCCTTCGTGAGCGCGTTCGCCTCCTCGATGAAGGTCGCGGCCGGAGTCGTCGCGGCCGGAGTCGTCGTCGCGGTGGCGCTGATCCGCTCGCAGCGCACGCCGAAGGCCGAGAGCGCAGCGACGCCTCGCGCGCTCGAGCCCGCAACGGGCGAGCACGCGGCGACCTAGCTCCGTCGGTCCCCGGCGCGCCCCCTCTCGCGGCACCCCTGCCGGGAGGGGGCCGCCTTCCTCAGTCGCCGAGCCGCAGGCTCGGCCAGCTCTCGGGCCGGTTCAGGTCGAGCTTCGGCAGTGTTGTGGCGCGCACCGTGCCGAGGCGCTCGATCGTGTCGCGGTTCGAGCCCTCGACGGCCGACGGCTCGCCGGGCCACGGAGTCAGGACCACGAGGATCGGGTCGAGACCGGCTGCCCTCGCCGCCTCGAGGGTGAGGAGGGTGTGGTTGATCGTCCCGAGCGACGGAGTCGCGGCGATCACGAGTGGCAGGCCGAGATCGACGGCGAAGTCCCGCACCAGGTAGTCGGTGGTCAGCGGAACGAGCAGCCCTCCGACACCCTCGCAGACGATCGTGTCCGCGCCCGCCTCCGCGGCGCGGGCCGCATCGAGCAGGCGCGGGGGGTCGATCGTCTCGCCGGCCAGCTCGGCTGCGAGATGGGGAGAGACGGGCGGGGCGAAACGGTGGGGCGCGATCTGCTCGTCGCGTTGACGCGAGCCCGATGCCCGTCGGAGGAGCTCGTGGTCGGGGGTGCCCCCGCCGGCGTAGTCGTCGAGACCGCTCAGCGCCGGCTTGAAGACCCCCACCTGCAAGCCGGAGACGGCCAGGGTGCGCGCGATGGCGGCCGCCACCACGGTCTTACCGACCCCGGTGCCGGTGCCGGTGACGAAGACCCCGCGCAAGGGCCGGTTCAGGCGGCGCGGCGGAGCCGCGAGGGACCAGCCCGTGCGACCGGCGCCGCGGCCGGAGCGATCCCGAGCTCGCGGGCTCCATGCCCGACCACCTGAGCGGCGGCCGCGAGCTCGTCCGCGCGGTGGTTGGCCATCACCGAGAGGCGAAGGCGCGAGGTTCCCTCGGGGACGGTGGGCGGCCGGATCGCCTGCGCGAACACGCGACCTTCGAGCGAGCGCCCGCATAGCTCCATGGCGCGGCGCGCCCCACCGACCAGGATCGGAACCACCTGGGTGCGCGAGCGGCCGACGTCGAGCCCCTCTCGCGCGAGCGCTTCGCGCAGGACGGCCCCGTTTCGCCGAACCCGCTCCACCATGCCCGGCTGAGCCTCGAGCAGCTCCAGCGACGCCAGCGCCGCTCCGAGCACCGGTGGTGGCAGCGCGGTCGAGAAGATGAACGGCCGTGCGACGTTGACGAGCAGGTCGATGATCTCCGGGCCCGCACAGACGTAGGCGCCGTAGCTTCCGAGTGCCTTTCCGAGCGTGCCGACCACCAGGTCGACCTCGCCCGTCAGCCCGGCTTCGGCGATCGCCCCCCGGCCGCCCGGGCCGAGGACGCCCGTCGCGTGGGCCTCGTCGACCATCAACCGGCACCCGAAGCGTCGAGCCAGGTCGAGCAGCTCCGCGATCGGCGCGACGTCGCCGTCCATCGAGAAGACGGCGTCGGTCAAGATCAGGGCGCTCCTTCCACCGGCCTTTCGCAGCCCCCACGCGAGGTGCTCGAGGTCGGCGTGGCGGTAGATGAATCGCTCCGCGCGCGAGATCCGGCAGCCGTCGATGATGCTTGCGTGGTTGAGCTCGTCGGAGAAGACGACCTCGCCGCGACCCGCGAGCGCTCCGATCGCCCCAAGGTTGGCGAGGTACCCGGACCCGAACAGGAGCGCAGCCGGATAGCCCACGAACTCGGCCAGCCGTCGCTCGAGCCGCCCGTGGAGCTCCATGTTCCCCGAGATCAGCCGTGAGGCGCCGGCGCCGGCGCCGAACCGCTCCGCGGCGTCCGCTGCGGCCTGCCGGACCCTGGGGTGATCGGCAAGGCCGAGGTAGTTGTTGGAGCACAGGAGCAGGACCTCGGCTCCGTCAAGGGTGACCCGCGGCCCCTGCGGCCCCTCGATCAGCCGCAGACGCCGGTGGAGCCCCGCCGCTTGCAGCTCATCGAGGCGTTCGCCGACGTCGCTCATGCCCTCGCGGCTAGTCCCCCCAGCCGGCCGGCCCTCCCGGGGCGGTCGCGCCGGAGGAGCTTGGGTCGGGCGCGGGATACGGGGGTGGCTTACGGTTCTTCTTGATCACCCGTAGCTGCGTGGACGGATCCCAGAAGTTGGCTTCGGCCTGGCTGTCGATCAGGGCGTCGATCGGCGTCGGCGGGGCGTCGCCGTTGAGCCAGCCGCTTCGGTTGTCGGGACGCGGATTCGCCCCGTTGTCCGGTTGGCGGGCCACGTTCAGCCCGAGCTCCTCGAACATCGCGCGATCGTCGGAGGGCTCTGCGCCGAGGGTGGTCAGGAAGTTCCCCATCATGACGCCGTTCAGGCCGGCCTTGACGGCGAGGGGCTGGAGCTCGTCGAGGTTCTCGACCCGTCCGCCGCAGAGCCGGAACAAGGCGTCCGGGAGGATGAGGCGAAAGATCGCCACCCACTTGACGACCTCCCACGGGTCCATCAGCGGCCGTTCGCCGAACTTCGTCCCCGATCGCGGGTTCAGCAGGTTGATCGGAACCGACGTCGGGTCGATCTCCGAGAGCTCGAACGCCATCTCGATCCGCTGGCGGGGGCTCTCGCCGAGGTTCAGGATCCCGCCGACGCACGTCTCGAGCCCGGCGTCCTTGACCGCGTCGATCGTCCTGATGCGACCCTCGTAGCGAACCGTGGTCGAAACCTCCGGGTAGTAGGAGCGCGAGGTCTCGACGTTGTGATGGACCCGCTGGATGCCGGCCCCGGCGAGCCGCTTGGCGCGCTCGCCGGAGATGTGCCCGATCGACACGCATCGCTTCAGGTTGGTGTGCTCGGCGACGAGCTTGGCGCCCTCGACCACCTTCTCGAAATCCCGCTTCGAGAGCCCCTGGCCCTGGGTCACCATGCAGAACCGATGCGCGCCGGCGGCCTCGGCCGCCTTCGCATGCTCGAGGATCTGATCCGGCTCCATCATCGCGTGCATCGGCGTGTCGGCCTCGGCGTAGCGCGACTGGGCGCAGAACCCGCAGTCCTCGGCGCAGCCACCGGACTTCGCGTTGACGAGCGAGCACATGTCGGTGGAGTCGCCGAAGCGCTCGGTCCGGACCTCCCAGGCGCGCTCGACGAGCGCCGTGATCTCATCCCGGGTGGAGATCTCACCCAGCTCGAGTGCCTCTTCGAAGCTGATCAGGGGCGGCATCTGGCGCGGCGCGGCGGTGGTGGGTCGGCGTCGGTCGTGGTTCCGACACACGCCAGGCTAGGCGCCAGGCCGGACGGTCACTCGGGTTGGAGCGGACCGCGGACGCGGGCCGGGGGCGTTCGCGGCGTGGCGGACCGCTACTGCGCGGCGAAAGCTGCCGGATCCATCAGCGGGAGCCCTGCCCTTTCGACGCCGTTCGAGCCTCGGCGTGGCGATCGTAGATCGCGTCCATGGCACTCCGAAGCTTGGCCGCCGTCACGGCTCCGCTCGGAACCGGCTCGGCGCGGTAGCTGAAGTTGTTGTCGAAGCTCATCAGGAAGATCCTCTTGCCGGTGCTCGTATAGCCGCCGATCGGGTTGTCCAGACCCCAGTCGATCAGCCAGCTGCCGTCCTCCAGACGGCGGGCCGATCCACAGCAGTGGGAGTCGCGGATCGAGGGGTCGGTAATCGACTGCACGAGGGTCGCCGTTCCCGCATCCTCGTCGATTCGATAGCGCGCCGCCCGCGGCGTCGTGTCCGTTTGATTGGTCCTGTTGTCGAACACCGTGAGCGTGCCGTCGGGCTGCAGGCGGGCGTCGTGCTGGGCGCCGAGCGTGTAGCTGTGGGGGTCTCTCTTGACGTTTAGGCGCTGGGGAGTCTTGGTGCCTCCCAGCTTCCAGACCACCGCTCCGGTGCCCCGGCGGATCTTGTACACGGCGTCGAGGTGTCTGAAGGAGGCGATCACCGAGTCGCCGGATGGCTCGATCGAGTTCCAATGCAGGATGTCGTAGCCGCTCGCCCTGCCGTGCTGGACGATCCACGGCCAGCGGCGCCCGGTCTCGGCCAGGGCGATGTGATCCTGGCTCCTCCAGTCCCAGGTGAGCCGCCCCTGCGTGTTCACCTCCTGAAGCCCGGCGTTGATCACGTCGGCGTCCCGGGAGCCGCCGTAGGCGCTGGTGTCCACGTGGTGCTGGGGTACATAGAGGCCACCCAGGAAGTTGCCGTTGGCGAGTGGCTGCATGTCGTGGGGGTTCGCGGCGCGACCCACCGTGTCCAGAGTCCGCACCACGCGGCCGTCCAGGCCATGGATCCTCCATCGTCCCGGCGATGAGGAGCGGTCGAACCACAGGACCTTTCCGTTGGAGAGAACCCGGGTGTCCCATGCCGGAGTGTGGTACCACCAGACGGGCGCACCGCGTTGGTCGAAGATCGCCGCGTACTGCCCGGTCGAGTGCCGGTAGACGAAGAACTGGTCCGCCGAGAAGAAATCCGACGAGGCGCCTCCCCGGAAACGGGTGAAGCTGTATCGCGGGAAGTTGGCAGGAAGGCAGCGGGCGTAGAAGCGCTCGACCGCCGGGTCACCGGTCTTTCGCGCGGAGATCACGAACTCCTGGCCGACCCTCATCCGTACCGCGGCGCTGAAATCGCCACTGGTGAATGGGTGATTGCCGATCGCCATCTCCCAGCCTCCTCGGGCGTGCCCCTTGACGGTGACCGGCCGGTTCTTGCAGCGCACCGTGTAGTCGTGCGCATTGGGGCCGAAGCGCGGGAACAGGCTGGGGGACTTGAAGCTGACCTTGCCCGGCGGCGTGCGGGATTCGGCGCTGGCCACGCAGGCGAGGGTTCCCACGAGCGAGAGCGCCCCAACGGCCAGGACACGTCGTACTCTCACGACCCTCCTTCCCTCACATCTCTCTGGGACGGTTCAACGCTCCAGACGGCGCACCGATGTCCAGGGTGACCCTAACAACTGGCCGGAGCTGGGCGTGGCCTCATCGGCCCCCGCCTGTTAGGGTCATGTGAGCATGGGAAGGCGGGGGCGGTTCCTGAGAGCGATCGTCGCGATCGGCGTCACGGCGGGCGTGGCCGTGGCCGGGTGGGGGACCCGTTCCGCAGGCCCGAGCCAAGCGGCCGCCGCGCCGCAGGCCAGGCCCAACATCGTCGTCATCGAGGACGATGACCAAACCGTCGAGTCGATGAAGGTGATGACGCACGTCAACTCCCTGATCGGCGATCAGGGGGTGACGTTCGCAAACAGCTTCGTCAACTTCTCGCTCTGCTGTCCTTCGCGGGCCACCTTCCTGACCGGCCAGTACGCGCACAACCACGGGGTCGTGAACAACCAGCCCCCAAATGGCGGGTTCCCGAGATTCGAGTCCCTGCACGCCAACAACAACCTCGCCGTCTGGCTCCAGCGCGCCGGCTACTACACCGCGATGATCGGCAAGTACCTGAACGACTACGCCAACAAGCCACCGGTGCCCCCCGGGTGGTCGGAGTGGCACGCGACAGCGCCATATGACCAGCGGGTCTACAGCTATCCGATCAACAACAACGGCATCCTGCACAACTACGGCCAGAGCCCGAGGGACTTCAAGCAGGACGTGCTGACTCGCAAGGCGATGGACTACGTGAACCAGCGCGCGCCGAGCACCCAGCCGTTCTTCCTCTGGCTCACCTACACGGCCCCGCACACGGCGGGACCGCCGACGTCGAACCCGCCGCACGACTGCAGGGACGCCGCCAAGCCCGCTCCCCGGGATGCGCACGCCTTCGACAACGCGCCGCTGCCCAAGCCGCCCAACTTCAACGAGGCCGACGTCTCGGACAAGCCGAAGACCATTCAGAACCTGCCTCGATTGAATAACAAGCAGATCACGGCCATACGGCGCAAGTACCGCTGCGAGCTCGAGTCCCTGCTTTCGGTCGACGTGGGCGTCCAGAAGGTGGTCAACACCCTCCAGCGGCGGCACGAGCTGGACAACACGTTGCTGATCTACACCTCCGACAACGGCTACTTCCATGGCGAACACCGGATCCCGGGCGAGAAGACCAACCTCTACGAGGAGTCGATCCGGGTGCCCCTCGAGATGCGGGGTCCCGGGCTGCCCCAGGGCGTCACGGTGGATCCGCTGGTCATCAACGCCGATCTGGCGCCGACCGTAGTCGACGCCGCGAACGCCAACCACGGCAGCGTAAAGATGGATGGACAGTCACTGTTCCAGGTCGCCAGGCACCCGATCCTGGACCGCGATCGCGAGCTCTTGATCGAGGAGCCGAACTTCAAGGCGATCCGGACCGAGCGCTACCTGTACGCCGAGCACAGCTCCGGTGCCAAGGAGCTCTACGACCTCCAGAATGATCCCTACGAGCTTCACAGCCTGCACGCGGACCCCGCCTACGCGTCCGTCAAGAACCAGCTCACCCGTCGTCTCCACAAGCTCAAGCGCTGCGCCGGCAAGACCTGCCGGGTGTTTGAGCCCGATCCGACGCCCTGATCTAGCGTCCGCGCCAGCGCGGCGAGCGCTTCTCGGCGAACGCCTTGATGCCCTCTCGGAAGTCCTCCGACGTAAAGCACGAGCGACGCAGCTCGACCAGCTCGCGCTCGGAGTCCGGGGTGAGGCGGGGGTAGGCGTTCAGGACCTCGATCGCGCGCTTGTTGCCGCGGGTCGACAGGGGGGCGTTCGCGGCGACCTCGGAGGCGAGCTCCACGGCCGCGGCGGGAAGCTCGCCGTCGGGGACCGTGTCGTTGATCAGCCCGACCGCCATGGCGCGGGGAGCGCTCAGGTTTCGCCCGGTAAGGAACAGTTCCTTGGTCCTCGCGATGCCGATCACGTCGATGAACTTCTGCAGGCCGGTGTGGCCGTAGATCAACCCCAGCTTCGCCGGAGGCATGCCGAGCTTGGCGCTCATCGTCGCGAGCCTCAGGTCGCACCGGACGGCGAGCTCCAGGCCTCCGCCCAGGCAGTGCCCGTTGATCGCCGCGAGGACCGGGTACGGATGGGCCGTGATCGCCTCCATCGCCGCGTGGAACGGGTGGGCGACGAGGGCCTCCGCGTCGGTGGCGAAGCTCTGCTCGGGAATGTCGGCGATGTCGTAGCCGGCCGAGAAGATCCTTCCCTCGCCGGTGATCACGACGCAGCGGATCTCGATTCCGCGGTCGAGGCTCGGCATCACCTCGGCCAACGCGTCGAGGATCTCGTGATCGAGGGCGTTCCGTCGCTCGGGGTTGCAGATGGTCAGCCGCGCGACCGCTTCGCCGGGGTGGTCGAGGACCAGCTTTCCGCTCGCCAAAGACGAGGATTCGCCTCCCCCGCCACCGGGCTGGGCGGGGCCGGCGGTCATTCGAGGACGACCAGGACGTCGCCCTCCTGGACCGACTGGCCCTCCTCGCAGTTGATCGACTCGACCGTGCCGGGATCCTCGGCCTCGACGGGCATCTCCATCTTCATCGACTCGAGGATGACCACCGTGTCGCCCTCGGCAACCTGGTCGCCCACCGCGACCTCGATCTTCCACACGGTTCCGGTGATGTGCGCTTCAACGTTGGTGCTCATGACCGCACGGCGGGGGAGAATATCCGGCCTTGCCCACGGAACCAAGACGCGACCCGGTGGTGATCGTCGCCGCGCACAACGAGGCCGATCGAATCGGAGCCACGCTCGACGCGCTGTCCGGCGCCTTCCCGGGCGCCACCCTGGTGGTGGCGGATGACGCGTCGACCGATCAGACCTCCGACGTGGCCCTGGTTCACGGGGCCGAGGTGGTGGCCCGGCGTCGCTCGCACGGCAAGGGCGGCAACGTGACCGCCGCGGCCCAGTCGGCGCTGGGCCGCGGCGCCGACCCCCGGCCGCCGACCTTCCTGCTCTGCGACGCGGACCTCGGCTCCTCCGCGGCCGAGCTGCGCGCCCTCGTGGAGGCCGTCGAGGACGGCTCGTGCGACCTCGCCATCGGCGCGTTTCGCGACCGCGAGGGAGGTGGGTTCGGGATCACCTTCGGGTTTGCCCGCTGGGCGATCGAGCGCCGTTGCGGCTATCGCGCCGCGGCGCCACTGTCCGGCCAGCGGGCGATGCGCGCCACGGTGCTCGGTGACGTCCTGCCGCTGGCCGCGGGCTACGGGCTCGAGACCGCGATGACGATCGACGCCGTCCGGGCCGGGTACAGGCTGGGCGAGGTGGAGCTCGACCTCCGGCACCGTGCCACCTCGCGGAGCCTCGGGGGCTTCGTGCATCGCGCACGACAGCTCCTCGACATCGTTCGCGCCTACCTGTCCCGGCGGTAGCCTGTGATCCTCGCGATCGACCAGGGAACGACCGGCAGCACCTGCCTGGTCTTCGATCTCGACGGCGGGGTCGCGGGGCGCGCCTACTCGGAGTTCGGCCAGCACTTCCCGCGCCCGGGATGGGTCGAGCACGACGCGACCGAGATCTGGGAGGTCACCCTCCGGGTGGCGATCGAGGCGATCGCCGATGCGGGGATCGACGGCGCGGACCTGGCGGCGATCGGGATCACGAATCAGCGCGAGACGGTCGTGGCGTGGGATCGCGCCACCGGTGACCCCGTCCACTCGGCCCTGGTCTGGCAGGACCGGCGGACCGCCGGCCGGTGCGATGAGCTCAAGCAGGCCGGCCACGAGCCGCTCGTGCGGGAGCGGACCGGGTTGGTCGTCGACCCCTACTTCTCGGCCACCAAGATCGAGTGGCTGATCGACAACGTCGAGGCTGCACGCGGCGCCGCCTTCGGCACGATCGACTCCTGGCTCGCCTTCAAGCTCACGGGCCGCCACGTGACGGATTACTCGAACGCCTCGCGAACGATGCTGTTCGACATCCATCGGTTGCGTTGGGACGAGGAGCTCTGCGAGATCCTCGGGATCGACCCCCGGAGCCTCCCGGAGCCCCGCCCCTCCGCCGAGGTCTACGGCGAGACGACGGCATTCGGCGGCCGGGTCCCCGTCGCCGGGATAGCCGGCGACCAGCAGGCAGCGCTCTTCGGGCAGGGGTGCAGGCGGCCGGGGCTGGCGAAGTGCACCTACGGGACCGGCAGCTTCGTGCTCCTGAACGCCGGCGCCGAGCCCCCTCCGCCACGAGAGGGGCTCTTGAGCACGGTCGCCTGGGGGCTCGGCGATCGGGTCGACTACGCGCTCGAGGCGGCCGTCTTCGTGAGCGGAGCGGCGGTCCAGTGGCTCCGCGACGGCCTCGGGATCATCGAGTCCGCGGCCTCCACGGAGGAGCTCGCCGCGTCGCTCCCCGGCAACGAGGGCGTCTACTTCGTCCCGGCGTTGACCGGCCTCGGCTCTCCCCACTGGGACCCGTATGCGCGCGGCACGATCGTCGGCCTGACCCGCGGCTCGGGCCGCGCCCACCTGGCGCGGGCCGCTCTCGAGGCGATGGCCTATCAGACGATCGACGCCGTTCGAGCCTCCGAGGCGGCCGCAGGCGGCTCGTTGGAGGTCCTGAAGGCCGACGGAGGGGCGGTCGCCAATCGCTGGCTGATGCAGTTCCAGGCGGACATGCTGGGCGCCCCGGTCGCGGTGCCCGCGATCGCCGAGACCACGGCGGTGGGAGCTGCGCAGCTGGCCGGGATCGCGACCGGCGCCTGGGCGCCCTCGGACCTCGATTCGATGTGGCGCGAGGCGGCCCGCTACGAGCCCGCGATCAGCGAGGAGGAGCGCGAGACCCTGCTCGAGGGATGGCACAGGGCTGTGGAGCGCGCGAAGGGCTGGGCGAAGGCGTAACCCCCCGGGCCGAGGGGGGTAGGAGCGGTTGGGCCCCGGGGATCCCGGCGCCGTTCGACATGTCCGACATCAAGCCGCAGGTCTACAAGGATCCACGCCCCGCGGAGTACTTCGACGCGTTCCACGAGCGCGCCCGCACCCGCGAGCCCGATTGGGTCTATGACGTGGCGCGGATCATCCTCACCCCACCGACCGTGCTCCTGTACCGCACCAGGGCGATCGGCGCCGAGAACGTGCCCCGCTCGGGACCGGCGATCCTGGCCCCGAACCACTTCAGCCAGATGGATCACTTCTTCGCCGGTGTCTACGTGCGGCGAAAGGTTCGCTTCATGGCCAAGTCCCAGCTGTTCACGAACCTGGCCATCAAGTTCATCTTCCGCCACGGCGGCGCTTTTCCGATCCGGCGCGGCTACCACGACGAGGAGGCGTTCGGGACCGTCTACAGGATCCTCGACCGGGGGGGCTGCCTTCTGATGTACCCGGAGGGCGGCCGCTCGCGAAGCGGCGGGCTCGGCCAGCCGCGCCCGGGCGTCGGCCGGATCGCGCTCGAGTCGGGCGTCCCGGTGATCCCTGTGGCGATCCACGGCTCACTCGGGGTGCGCCGGTGGCGAAAGCTTCGGTTCCCCAAGGTGACGGTGCAGTACGGCGAACCGCTCGTCTTCGACACCGCGGCGGCGCCCACCCGCGAGCAGCAGCTCGAGGTCGCGGGAGTCGTCTTCGAGCGGGTGCGTGAGATGTACCGGGCCCTGGAGGAAAACGGCCGGCGCGGGGTGATCAAGTCGCTGCGAGCCGGGATCGCCTCGACCGCCGACCACGAGGTCCCCGCCGGCTCCCCTCGCTAGCCGCAGCGCCCCGCGGTCACTCGTACTTCGCGTCGAGGGTCCGCCACTGCTCAGGGTCGTGGCCGGGCGAGATCACGGCCTGCGGATATTGCCGGTGAAAGAGCTGGAGCTCCTGGAGCGAGCGGCGCCACAGGTGAGGATCCTGAGGGCGGGGCTGCGCCGGGCCGCCCTCGAGCTGTCGCACCGTGTAGACGGCGTCGCCGGCGATCACGAAGTCGCGATCCCTGAGGCGCGCGAGCACGCTCGTGTGGCCCATCGTGTGGCCCGGGGTGAATGCGAGACGGAGGCTTCCGTCCCCGAACAGGTCGAAGGTCCGGCCGAAGGTCGCGTAGGAGTCGACTCGCTCCCCGTCGAAGTCGACCAGCCGGTAGTCGAACACGTTGTCGTAGTGCTGCGGGCGGTAGCCGCGAAGCAGCGGTCGGGAGCCGGTGGTTGCCGCTTCCCACTCGGCGCCGCTCAAGACGAAGGTCGAGGAGGGGAACTCGGAGATGCCCGAGGAGTGGTCGATGTGGAGGTGGGTCATGACGACGAACGAGATCGAGCGGGGATCGGCGCCGAGCTCGCGAAGCTGCGAGGGCAGGTCCTTTCCGGGCTCGATTCGCGGTCGCGCAACCCAGGCGGCCATGCGACCGAGGTTCTCGCGGGGCTCAGCAGCGACGGAGGAGTGAAGGCTCGTGTCGACCAGGATCGAGCCGGCGCTCGGGTGGGTGATCAGGTAGGCAGGGCAGGGGACCCACAGCCATCCCGAGGAGCGCGAGGTGAAGAGCCCGGTCACCTTGAGCGACTCGAAGGGCCCTCCGGGGCGCTCGAAGCTGGCGGCGGGGAACTGCACCTCGCCCCCCGACAGGGGATGCACCGTGACCGTCGCGCCGCTCGTCCCGCCGGGCAGCGGCTCGGTAAGCGGTTTCGGCTCCGCGTGGACCTTCACGGGGCCGGGCTAGCATCGGGCAGCGGAGCGCTCTCGCGTGAGGGCGGGCTTGGGCGCATGGGCCGGTCAGCGTAGCGGGGGACCGGGTGGCCCGAGCGGGTCGGCTTGCCCCCGGGCGCGGCCTTGCCACGGATAAGCTCAGGCCGATGCCCCAGGGCAGCCCATCCCAGGTCTTTCGCCCCGGGCTCCTCGATGGCCTGGTCTGCGTCGTCTCGGGGGCGGGCACCGGACTGGGCCGGGCGACCGCGATGGAGCTCGCCACGCTGGGCGCCGCCGTGGTCGGCTGCGGGCGCCGGCCCGAGCCCCTCGACGATACGGTGGGTGCGATCCGGAAGGCGGGGGGAAGCGCCGAGGCGGAGCCGCTCGACATCCGCGACGCCGATGCGGTCGACGCCATGTTCGACCGGGTGGTCGAGCGCCATGGCCGAGTCGACGTGCTGGTCAACAACGCCGGTGGGCAGTTCCTGAGTCCGGCCGAGGCGATCACCCCGAAGGGGTTCCGCACCGTCACCGAGCTCAACGTGCAGGGGACCTGGCAGATGACTCACGCGGCGGCCACCAAGGCATTCATCCCGCAGCGCTCCGGCAAGGTGATCAGCGTCACCCTCTCGCCGCACAACGGGATGCCCGGAATGGTCCACTCGGGCGCCGCGCGGGCGGCGGTCGAGAACATGATGCGGACCCTGTCGATCGAGTGGTCGCGCTTCGGGGTCAGGCTCTGCGCCCTGGCCGCCGGGCAGTTCGACACGGAGGTGCTTCGCACCAAGTACCCGCCGCAGGTCGCCGAGAACGTTCACCGCACCGTTCCCCTCGGTCGGCTCGGGGCGCCCGAGGAGATGGCCTGGATGGTCGCCTACCTCGCATCTCCGGCCGGCGACTTCGTCTCCGGTTGCGTGATCACCGTCGACGGGGCACGCGACAACTGGTTCGGGGGATGGCCGCCGGCGAGCGCCACCGGCGACTCCGGGGAGCCGCTCGCCGAGGAGCGCAGACAGGGCGACTGAGCCGCCCGCTCAGCTCGAGAAGGCGACGCCAAGCGCCTCGACCAGCGCCCGTCCGCACTTCCGCCCGGGATCCTTCTCCGGGTTGTAACAGGCGAGCGAGAGGCCGGCCAGGGCCGGGGAGGAGGCGAGCGGTTCGAGCGCCGCGGCGAGCTCGGGCCAGATCATGCCGCCGCTCATCAGGTAGTCGGTGGCCGCGAACACGTCCTGATCGAGCACGTCGACGTCGAGGTGGACCCAGAGGGGGCGGGCCGACAGTGAGTCGGCGACCCGTCCGGAGGCGGCCGCCGGCCCCTCGGCCCGCACCGCCTCGACCGAGAGGTTGATCGGCTCCGGGTCGAGATCCTCGGGCTGGAGCATCCCGTAGGTCAGCGACTCCTCCTTGTCCCGAAACCCGATCAGCGCCGTGTTCGCGGGGTCCAGCGAGGCGCCGCCGGCCGCGTCCACCCAGGCCGCGGGGCCTCGGCCAAGGGCGACGCCGACCGGCATGTCGGCCGCCTCGCCGGTCGGGGAGGTCGTGCCGTCATAGAGGTCCAGGTGGCCGTCCAGGTAGGCGAGGCCGACGCGGCCTAGGGCATCCCGGGCTCCGGCGAGTGCCCCGGGGAGCTCGGCGCAGCACCCCCCGACCACGACGGGCCGCTCACCCGAGCCGATGACGCCCGCCACCGACTCCCTGATCACCGAGGTGGCCCTGAGCACGTCGGCGCTGCCCAGCAGACCGGTCTCGCGATCGCGTTCGGAGCCGCGAATCCGGATCTCGAGATCGCCGCCGTCCACCGCTCCAAGCGCCGAGACGATCCCGAGCTCGCGAAGCGCCGTCGGCCCCAACTCGGTCCCTCCGGAGCGGCCGACCGAGTCGATCGGCGCCCCGATCATCTTCCAGGAGGTCATCCGCGCAATCCGGGCTCTGCGTGCCCGGCGCCGGCGATCAGCCGGCGCCCGCACCCTCGGGCGCGATCCGCCCCTCGCGGATCCGGGTGACGAGCTCCTTCGACTCCTCGCGGATCACGGTTCCGTCCTCGAGCTCGATCGCCGGCAGGATCCTCTGGCCGCTCAGCTCGAAGAGGTCGGTGCGCGCGCCGCGGCGAACGGGGTGCTCGACGAGCTCGTATGGGATTCCCGCCTCGTCCAAGGCCCTCTGGACCTTCCAGCAGGGATGGACGCCGACCTTCAGCCACATGGTCCGGCATCGATGGAGCCTGATGCTCATTTGGGTCTCCTTTCGGGGCCTTGCCCCTCGACTATGTGGTCATCCCGCCGAACTGGCCGCCCGTCACGTTCAGGACCTGTCCGTGGACGTAGTTGGCGAGCTCTGAGGCGAGGAAGAGGACGGGGCCCGCCGCCTCGCCGGGCTGGGCCGCGCGGCCCAGCGGGATGATCATCGACGCCATGGCCCGCTGCTGGGCGGGGATGCCGAGCTCGATCTTCTCGCCCTCGCGCTCGATCGCCTCGGCCTCCTCCTTGGCCTGCGTGAGGCGAGTCTCGACGAAGCCGAAGGCGACCGCGTTGACGTTGATCTTGAACTGCCCCCACTCCTTTGCGATCGTCTTCGTCAGGCCGGTCACGCCGGCCTTGGCCGCCGAGTAGTTCGCCTGACCCGCGTTGCCCATCGTCCCGGAGATCGAGGTCACGTTGATGATCTTGCGAAACCGCTCGGTGCCCTCTCCCGCCTCCTTCTTGGCCGCCTCGCGCCAGTGGGGCGCGAGCGCCCTGGTGACCCGAAAGGGGACCACGGTGTGGATCTCGATCATCGCCTGGAACTGCTCGTCGGTCATCTTGTGGACCACGCCATCCCACGTATAGCCGGCGTTGTTGACGACGATGTCGACCTCGCCGAACGCCTCGTTCGCCTTCGCGATCAGCTCGTCCGGGATGCCGGGCTTGGTCAGGTCGCCGGCGAACACCGCGGTCTCCCCATCGATCTCGGACGCCGCCTGCTCGGCGATCTCGCCGTCGATGTCGTTGATCAGCACCTTGGCGCCCTCGCTGATGAACAGCTCGGCCGTCGCCCGGCCGATCCCGCGGGCCGACCCGGTGATGATCGCGGCCTTGCCGTCAAGTAGTCCCATCTGTGCTCGTTCTCCTCTCGAAGGTCTGATCCAGAGCGAGAACCGTACCTGGGGCCGTCGTCCCGGGGCGTGGTAGCGTCGTCTTCGTGCCCGAGCCGGAAAACCGGGAGCTGATCGAGCGCTTCTACACGGCGTTCAATGCCCACGACGGCGATTCGATGGCCGCTTGCTACCGACCGGACGCGCGCTTCTCGGATCCAGTGTTCACGGACCTTCGTGACGAGGAGCCGGGCGCGATGTGGCGGATGCTCACCGCCGGCGCCGACGACCTCACGGTCGACCTGGTCGAGCACGGGGCCGACGACGATCGCGGTTCCGCCCACTGGGTGGCCCGCTACACGTTCACCCAGACCGGACGCTCGGTGACCAATGACGTCCGCGCCTCGTTTCGGTTCGCCGACGGCCTGATCGCCGAGCATCGCGACGAATTCGACTTTCATCGCTGGGCACGGCAGGCCCTCGGCACCTCGGGCCTGCTGCTCGGATGGACTCCGTTCCTGCGCTCCGCGGTGCGCCGCCGCGCCGGGGGGAGGCTCAACGAGTTCATGGCCGGCGACGCCGGCGCCACCGGCTAGATCACTGCCTCGGAATCGCCGAACGCGGTGATCGCCTGGGTAGTGGCGCCAAGCGGCCGATCCCCGGCCGACACCCGACCCGAGCGCCTCCCGCCGCCGATGGCCGAATGGCGTTCGCCCATTCGACGCTATTCGGCCATCGATGGACACCGGGGGGATGAACTTCCGTCTGGGCCTCGGTCTACGGTCGTGGGGTGGAGCAGAAGCGCCACGGATTCTTCGCGGGGCTGTTCGTCGGCCTGGTCGGGATCGGCATCCTGGTGATCAGCGCCATCGCGTTGCTCCTCGCTCCGATCGTCGTCTGGTTCGCCTGGAACGTGCTCGATTTCGGAAAGGCGATCGGCGCCGGCGACCTGGGGTTCTGGGGAATCATCCTGCTGTCGATCTTCCTGGTCGGCGGGGCGTTCATCAGGATCACGGTGGTCAGCCTGGTGTTCATCTTCGATCCGCACTGGTTCTCCAAGGCCGGGACCCTGATGTGGCCGGAGCCCACCTTCAAGCTCTGGGTGGCATCGGTGATCCTGGTGCTCGTCGCCTCGCACTCGGCCGCGGCCACCCGCAGACGGTCGGAGCGCCGGTCCTACGAGTCCGGCTCCTACGCCTGACGCCGAGAGGCGAATTGCGTTGCACAAAGCAGCGCAACTCGACATCGACGGGGATCGAGGGCAAGGCCGGGTGCTCAGGTAAGCGTCCGCGCGATCACGAGCCGCTGGATCTCGTTCGTGCCCTCGTAGATCTGGGTGATCTTGGCATCGCGCATCATCCGCTCCACCGGATACTCGCTCACGTAGCCGTATCCGCCGAGCACCTGGACGGCCTCGGTCGTCACCCACATCGCGGTGTCGGACGCGAACAGCTTCGCCATCGCCGAGTACTTGCCCAGGTCGGGCTCGCCGGCGTCGACCTTGGCGCAGGCGCGATAGAGGAGCTCTCGCGCCGCCGCGGTCCTCGTCTCCATCTCGGCGAGCTTGAACTGGATCCCCTGAAAGGACGCGATCGGCTTGCCGAACTGTTGGCGCTCACCGGCATAGCGCGCCGCGTAATCGGTCGCACCCTGGGCGATCCCGACGGCCTGGGCGGCGACCCCGAGCCGTGAGCGGTCCAGGGTGCCCATCGCGACCTTGAAGCCCTCGTTCTCGGTTCCGACCAGGTTCGCGGCGGGCACCCGCACCGACTCGAAGATCGGCTGCCCGGTGGGCGACCCACGAATGCCCATCTTGTGCTCGAGCTTGCCGACCGAGAAGCCCGGGCGGTCGGCCTCCACCACGAAGGCCGAGATGCCGTGCGAGCGACCCGCGTCGGGGTCCGTGACGCAGAACGCGATGTAGAAGTCGGCCACGCCGAGGTTCGTGATCCAGTTCTTGGTCCCGTCGATCACCCATTCGTCGCCGTCGCGAACCGCCCGGGTCCTCATCCCGCCCGGGTCCGAGCCTGCGTCGGGCTCCGACAGCGCGAATGCGGGGGTCCACTCCCCGCTCGCGCACCGGGGCAGGAAGCGCCCCTTGAGCTCGTCGGTCCCGAACAGCCTGATCGGCAGGGTCCCGAGCTCCTGGATCATCAGCATCAGGGCGCTCGACGCGCACGCCTTGGCGACCTCCTCGACCGCCATGTTGAGCATCAGGGTCCCGGTCCCGGTGCCCCCGTGCTCAACCTCGAACGGGAGGCCGAACAGGTCGTGCGAGGCGAAGAGCTCGCGGAGATCCCGCGGGTACTCCGCCTTCGCGTCGATCTCGGCGGCTCGAGGCTCCACACGCTCGGTGACCATCTTGCGGATCGTCTCGCGGAGGTCGAGGAGCTCCTGGGGGAGGGAGTAGGCCACGGAGGGTTCAAGAGAGGTCGCCATACGGGCAGCGTATCCGCGCCGCGCCGTCGCCGGCCGGGTCCCGCGCCCTCGAATACCACCCCGCTGGTGCACAGCCGTGAGCGCGATCTTCGGATCGAGGAGAGCTGCGATGAGTTTCCGGGTCCGCCCCGGTCTCATTTCTTGATCACGGTAGCGTTGACCCGAAGATGGATCTGGCCGCGGGAGCGGCCCAGCCCGACAGGAGGGAGACCAGATGCCTGAGCACAAGGTCGGAACCCGGGAGGAATGGCAGGCGGCGCGGGACGAGCTCGCCAAGCTCGAGGCCGAGCAGGCGGAGCGAGACGAGGAGATCAAGCGGAAGCGTCGCGATCTCCCGTGGGTCGCGGTCGAGAAGGACTACGAGTTCGACACCGAGGACGGAAGGAAGACCCTCGCGGAGCTCTTCGACGGTCGCTCACAGCTGCTCGCCTACAACGTCATGTTCGGCCCCGACTACTCGCTCGGCGCCTGCCCCGGCTGCACCAGCCTGGCGGACGAGCTCGACGGAGGGCTCGTCCATCTGAACCACCGCGACGTGACCCTGATCTGCTTCTCGCGCGCCCCGATCGACCGACTCGCCGCATACCGGAAGCGGATGGGATGGCAGTTCCCATACGTCTCGACGTACGAGAGCGATTTTCCCTTCGACTTTCGCCTCGCGATGACCGAGGAGCAGGCTGAGCAGGTCCCCGAGGTCAAGGAGATGATCGACGACCCGCCCGACTGGCTCGTGGAATGGTCACAGCAGGTCGGCGCCGAGCTCAAGGACGGCCTGCGCGAGGCCCCGAGCTGGATCGCCTTCGCGCGCGACAACGGGACCATCTACCACACCTACACGGTGAGCGCCCCGGACCCGTTCGTCGCCCCGTACTTCACCTCCCTGCTCGACCGGACCCCGAAGGCCCAACCCGCCGATCCCCGCGCCTGGCGAAAGGACGAGTACCCCGAGTGACCCGCTGGGGTGGATTCGCGCAGCGCTGAAGCGTGTACGTCGACGGCGAGTACACGGCGGAGCGGCGCAACCCGTTCGTGCGTTCGCTGGGCGGGGGCCGCGTTCTCAGCGCGCTGCAGCTTCCCCTCTTCATGGTGCGACCGCCCTCCGGGTTCGGCGTGCTCACGACGACCGGTCGCAGGACCGGGAAGAGACGCCGCAAGTGCATCCGGGCGATCCGGGTCGACGATCGCGCCTACATCGTCTCGATCGGCGGCCCCCGGGCGGCGTGGCTGAAGAACATTCGAGCGAGCGCCGGGGTCAGCCTGCGGATCCGGGGTGGGACGTTCGCCGGGGTTGCCCACGAGCTCGGCGAGTCGCCCGAGAGGCCACGCGCGATGGCGGCCTATTGCGAAACGGTCAACCGCTTCGACTACGCGGAGTGCCGCCTGCACCGCCGGGGTCTCCCGACCCGCTCGAAGATCAAGGAGCTGCATCGAGCGTGGTTCGAGGGAGGAACACCGCTCGTGGTCGAGCTGCGGTCTAAAGACCCAACTGGCGCCCGAGGATCTCCTTCATGATCTCGTCGGTGCCGCCGCCGATCGGGCCCAGGCGCGCATCGCGGACGGCGCGCTCGATCCCGTACTCGCGCATGTAGCCGTACCCACCGTGGATCTGGAGGCACTCGTCGGCCACCTCGAGCAGGGCGCGCTGGCTGAGGAGCTTGGCCATCGTCACGTCCCGAATCGCGTCGTGGCCGTCGGCGAACAGGCGCAGGGCGTTGTAGGTAAGGGCTCGCGAGGCCTCGATCTTGGTCGCCATCTCGGCGAACTTGTGGCGGATCGCCTGGAAGTGGCCGATCGGCCGGCCGAACGCCTGACGCTCCTTGGCATAGGCGAGGGTGGCCTCGAAGACCTTCTGCATCCCACCGATCGCGCCGAGCGACATCGCCAGCCGCTCCCACTGGAAGTTGGCCATGATCAGGTAGAAGCCCTGGTTCTCGTCGCCGAGCAGGTTCTCCTCGGGGACCTCGACGTCGGTGAAGGCAAGCTCCCCGGTGTCCGACGCGTGCCAGCCCATCTTCTCGAGCTTGCTGGTCACCTCATAGCCCGGCATGTCGCGCTCCAGGACGAGGAAGGAGAGGCCGCGATGGCCGCCCTGCTCGTCGGTCTTCACCGCGCAGACCAGGAAGTCGGCCCGGACGCCGTTCGTGATGAACGTCTTGGAGCCGTTGACCACGTAGCCGCCCTCCACCCGGCGGGCGGTGGTCCGGATGTCGGCGACGTTTGAGCCCGCGCCCGGCTCGGTGATCCCGAGCGCCCCGACGAGCTCGCCCCTGATCCCGGGGACGACCCAGCGCTGGCGCTGCTCCTCGGTGCCGAACTTGAACACGGGGGGCATGGCGATCTGCGAGTGGGCGTTGAGGCCGGAGGCCACGCCGCCCGAGCCTCCCGAGCGCGAGAGCTCCTCGATCCAGGCCGCCTCGTGCAGGTGCGTGCCGCCCTGGCCGCCGTACTCCTCGGGGAACTTGAGGCCGAGGAACCCGAGCTCGCCGCAGCGGACGAACAGCTCGCGGGGGAACTCGCGCGCGTCCTCCCAGGCCTCGACGTTGGGGGCGATCTCCTTGGAGACGAAACGCCCGACGCTCTCGCGGAGCTCAAGGTGCTCGTCGGTGAACGGCGGCTGGGGAGCGCGGGCGCCGGTGTCCTTGATCACGTCCATCCGGTGCACATGTTGCCCGAAGGGGGGTGCGTGCCGGCCTCCCGGCCAGCTCCGCGAGGCGCGGGTCGCCGCCGCTTGCCTACTCGGCGCCCGCCGTATAGCCGGCCGCCGCGAAGTCGAAGCCCAGCAGGTCGCCGCTCGGATTGCCGCGGTCTCCGTGGTGGTAGGCGCGCACCTCGGCGATCCTGCCGTCGCGGAGGCGAAACCACTCGGTGCCGCGATTGAGGCGCGACTCCCCCGACTTCGGGTCTCGCCAGGTCATCGTCCACTCGATCACGGCCTCGTCACCCTGCTCGATCCCGTGCTCGTACCACCACCTGCCCTCCAGATTGTCGATTGCCCAGCGGGCGTTCTCGGCGATCTCGCGGCCGCGGTGGGGGCCGAGACGGGTGTAGTAATGGACGGCGTCGTCGGTGAAATGCGAGGCGACCAGGTCGACGTCGCCGGTGTTCAGAGCCTCGTAGTAGGAGCGGATGTGCTCGAGGTTGCCCAACGGAGCCCGTCAGCCCGCCACTTCGAGCAGCTCGATCCGGTAGTCGTCGGGGTCGCGGACGAAGCAGAGGCGCGAACCGCCCTCCCGGACCGTGTACGGGGGACGCTCGGGCTCGATCCCGACGCTCTCGAGGCGCTCGAGCGTCGCGTCGATGTCGGGCACCGTGATCGCAATGTGGCCGTAGCCGGTGCCGATCTCGTATGGCTCCTCGCGGCCGATGTTGTAGGTCAGCTCGAGCCGCGGCCCGTCCCCGGGCAGGCCCATGAACACGTTGATCGCCTCGTCGCGGATCGGGATCCGGCCGATCTCCTCCATGCCGAGCTTCTCGTAGAAGGCGACCGATCGATCGAGGTCGACGACCCGGTAGCAGGTGTGGATCAGCTCCGGCACGGCCCGGACGATACCTCCGCCGATTCCATGCCGCGGCGCCGACCCACCCATCGAGAGGGGAGTGATCGCAGTTGTGCATCACATGGGTGCACAACTGCGGTCGCTCCCTCCCGGGGCGGGAGAGGCGGCTCACCGAGCGAGCCACCTACAGGCCGTAGGAGCGGCCGATAACGTCGAGCATGATCTCGTCGGTGCCGGCGCCGATCCGGTTGAGGCGGACGTCGCGGTAGGCGCGCTCGATCTCGTACTCCTTCATGTATCCGTAGCCGCCCAGGATCTGGACGCACTCGTCAGCGACCTCGCAGCACATCCGCGATGCGAACAGCTTCGCCTCGGTTATCTCGCGCACCGGGTACTCGCCGTTCGCGAACCGCCAGGCAGTCGCGTGGGTGAACTGCTTGGCGGCCTCGATCTTGGTCGCCATCTCGGCGAACTTGTGGCGGATCGCCTGGAACCGGCCGATCGGACGGCCGAACGCCTCGCGCTCCTTGGCGTAGGCGAGGGTCTTCTCGAACATCCGCTCGGCCCCCGCGTAGCACCCCGCCGCGGCGACCAGGCGCTCGCCCTGGAGCTCCCACGAGATGTGGTAGAAGCCCTTCCCGATCTCTCCGAGCACGGCGTCGGCCCCGACCCGGACCTCATTGAAGGCCAGCTCCCCGGTGTCCGAGGCGTGCATGCCCATCTTCTCGAGCTTTCGGGAGACCTCGAAGCCGGGGACGTGGTTGCCCTCGTCGTCGCGGAGGTCGACCACGAACAGGGTGATCCCCTCGTGGGCCGCGTCGGGATCCGTCTTCGCGACCAAGACGATGAAGTCCGCGCGCGGCCCATTGGTGATGAACGTCTTCGAGCCGGTGATCAGGTAGTCGTCGCCGTCGCGGATCGCCTTCGTCCGGATCCCGGCGACGTCGGAGCCCGCGCCCGGCTCGGTGATCCCGAGCGAGCCGATCTTCTCGCCCTTGATGCCCGGCACGAGGTAGCGCTGTTTCTGCTCCTCGGTCCCCAGCAGGTGGATCGGCGGCAGCACCATGTCGCTTTGGACCGCGAAGCCCATGTTGGTGCCGCCGGAGCCCGAGTAACTCATGCACTCGGCGCGGATCAGCGAGTAGTAGTAGTCCCCGCCCTGTCCGCCGTACTCCTCCGGAAAGCAGAGGCCGAGGTAGCCGAGCTCGCCGGCTCGGCTCATCGCCTCGCTGGGCCAGGTGGTCTCCTCCCATTCGTTTCGGTGCGGCCAGAGCTCCTTTTTGACCCATGCCTCCATCGAGGAGCGCAGGTCCTCGTGCTCGTCGGTGAACAGCAGGTGCTTTCGATTGGCGGCGTGGTCGGGCTTGATGACGGTCGCTGTGGCCACTGTTTTCGCTCCTTGTCCGCGGCTGAGATGGCGCCAGGGGCGCCGGTTTGGGCGCCGATGCGCGACCAGCATAGAGTACTACTTCATACTTTGTGGTAGCGTCCCGCGCCGTGAGCGAGCAGCTGGTCCTCTATGAGCTCGAGTCGGGCGTGGCGACCGTCACGCTCAACGATCCCGAGAAACGGAACCGCCTCTCGGGCGAGATGCTCTCCCAGCTCGTCGAGGCGGTGCGGCGGGCCCGCGACGACGCCGACGCCCGCGCCCTGGTCCTCACCGGCGCCGGCAAGGTCTTCTGCTCGGGCGCCGATCTCGGCGGCTTCGGCTCCGATCAGCCCCCGATCGCAAAGCACTTCGGGACCGACCTGTTCCTGGAGTTCTTCCGGCTCATGCCGAGGCTCTCCAAGCCGTCGCTATGCGCCGCCAACGGGCACGTGGTGGCCGGCGGCCTCGGACTGGCGCTCTCGTGCGACCTGGTGATCGCGCGGGAGGGCGCCGACTTCTGGACTCCGGAGATCAACATCGGCGCGTTCCCCTACATGATCATGTCGCTGATCTATCGAAACGTCCCCCGCAAGGTGGCCAACGAGATGATCCTGCTCGGGGAACGGCTGTCGGCCGAGCAGGCGGTCGCGAACGGCCTCGCCAACAAGGTCGTCCCGGCCGAGGAGTTCGACGCCGCGGTCGCCGACTGGGCCGCCAAGCTCGCCTCCAAGAGCCCGGTCCTGATGCGCCTCGGCCACGACGCGATCCATCGCCAGCAGGACATGGCCCTCGACGACGCGCTCGAGTACCTGCGCTCACAGCTCTCGCTCACCTTCACCACCGAGGACATCGTCGAGGGGGCGCAGGCGTTCTTCGAGAAGCGCGAGCCGACCTGGAAGGGGAGATGACTTCGGGCGAGGAGACCGGCATGCGCCCGCTGGTCGAGGAGCTCCTCGAGCGCCGTCAGAAGGCGAAGCTCGGGGGCGGGGAGAAGAAGATCTCCCTCCAGCACGAGCGCGGCAAGCTGACCGCTCGGGAGCGCCTCGACCTGCTGGTCGATCCCGGAACCTTCGTCGAGATCGGGATCCAGGCCGGCCCGCACTCCTCGCAGCGGGCGATGGAGGGAAAGGAGGCGCCAGCAGATGGCGTGATCACCGGCTGGGGAGACGTCGAGGGCCGGACGTGCTGCATCGCCGCCTACGACTTCACGGTGATGGCCGGCTCGATGGGGATGACGGGCGAGTTCAAGGTCGGCCGCCTGCGCGAGATGTCCCTGCAGAAGCGGATGCCGATGATCTGGCTGCTCGATTCGGCAGGGGCCCGGATACAGGAGGCCGCGGGCTCGATGTTCGCCGGCTCCGGACACCTGTTCCGCGAGGAGGTCGTGATGTCGGGCGTCGTGCCGATGGTCGCGGCGATGCTCGGGCCGTGCGCGGCCGGCACCGCCTATATCCCCGGCCTGTCCGACTTCGTTCCGATGGTCGTCGGCCAGGGTGCGATGGCGCTCGCGGGCCCGCACCTGACGAAAGCGGTCACCGGCGAGGACATCTCGATGGAGGACCTCGGCGGCGCCAGGGTTCATTGCCGCAAGTCCGGGGTCGGTGACCTCGAGGTCACCGACGACCCCGAGTGCATCGAGTCGGTGAAGCGCTATCTCTCCTACTTCCCGTCCAACTGCGAGCAGAAGCCGCCGGTGCGCGATAGCGCCGATCCCGACGACCGGGTCTCGGAGAAGCTCCTCGACATCGTCCCCGAGTCCTCGCGCCAGCCCTATGACATGTACGAGGTGATCGGCGAGATCGTCGACGACGGCGAGTTCTTCGACATCAAGCCGAAGTTCGCGAAGACCCTGATCACCTGTTTCGCCCGCTTCGGGGGGATGCCCTGCGGCATCGTCGCCAACCAGCCGAAACAACTCGCCGGGATCCTCGAAAACGACTCGGCCGACAAGGCGGCGCGGTTCGTCAACCTCTGCGACGCCTTCAACATCCCGCTCGTCTTCCTCCAGGACGTGCCGGGGTTCATGGTCGGCTCGAAGGTCGAGCAGGCCGGGATCATCCGCCACGGGGCGAAGATGCTGTACGCGGTCTCGCGCGCGACGGTGCCGAAGATCACCGTGGTCGTGCGCAAGGCCTACGGCGCCGGCTACTACGTGATGAACGGCAAGGCCTACGAGCCCGACCTGATCGTTGCCTGGCCCGGGGCCGAGATCTCGGTCATGGGCCCGGAGGGCGCGGTGAACATCATCGGCCGCTCGGCGATCGAGGCCTCTGACGACCCCGATGCGACCCGGCAGGCGATGCTCGATCAGGTGAAGTCACAGATCGACCCCTACCTGGCCGCGCGAAACGACCTGATCGACGACGTCATCGACCCTCGCGAGACCCGCCCGACGATCATCCGCGGCCTGCGGATGGCGAAGGACAAGCGCGTCGAGCGCCCCTGGAAGAAGCACGGCGTGATGCCGGTATGAGGAGCTGCGGGTTCGAAAAACGGCGGCCAATTAGGGGCGGCCAGCCCACGTTGAATGTCGCCTTACTCGGGTATAGCCCGAGTAATGCGACAACGGACGGAGTTGGGGGCGGGCTGGACGGGTTCTTGCCGCATACCGGCAACAACCCGTCCCCAACCGATGCTCCCTCCCTACATGCCCCGTTGTGCACGCGGCCGCAAGGCATGCGTGCCCCGCTGTTGGAGCGGCCAGGGGATGCGCCATGAGCCGCTTCGAGGACCCCGTCATCATCTCCTGCAGCATCAGCGGGGCGATCGCCAACCGGGACCAGTGCCCGGCGATCCCCTACACGCCCTCCGAGTACGCGGCCGAAGCAAGGCGGGCCGTCGACGAGGGCGCCTCGCAGATCCACGTCCACGCCCGGACGCCGGAGGGCGTTCCCTCTTATGAGATCGAGGACTTCCGCGCGATCACCGAGGCGATCCTGGCCGAGGTCGACGACGTGATCGTCAACTACTCGACCGGGGCGATCGGGGTCCCGATCTCGAAGCGGATCGCCTACCTGCGCGCGCTGAAGCCGGAGGTCGCGGCCCTGAACATGAGCTCGATGAACTACGCCAAGTACTCGCGACGCCGAAAGGACTTCGTCTTCAAGGCGGTGTTCGAGAACAGCTTCGACACGATCATCGAGTTCATCACCGCGATGAACGAGCTCGGGATCCAGCCCGAGCACGAGTGCTTCGATGCCGGCCACGTCGCCAACCTCGACCCCCTGCTGGACATGGGACTGCTCGAGCCGCCCCTCCAGATCTCACTGGTTATGGGGGTGAACGGGGGGATCCGGCCGACGCCGCGCAACGTCGGCTTCATGTCCGACCAGGTCCCCGGGGGCGGCGAGGGCCCGAACAACTGGCAGGTGATCGGGGTCTCGCGCGACCAGTGGAAGCTCCTGGCCGCCTCGCTGGATCTCGGCGGCAACGTCCGCGCCGGGCTTGAGGACAACCTCTACCTGCCGAACGGCGAGATGGCCAAGTCGAACGGCGAGCTGATCGCCAAGGCCCGCCAGATGGCCGAGGACGTCGGGCGCCGCGCCGCAACCGTCGCCGAGGCCCGAGAGATGCTTGGCCTGCCGGCGCGGGTCGACGCCTGAGGCGTGACCGGCGCGCTCGCCGATATCCGGGTCCTCGACCTCACCCGACTTCTCCCGGGAGGCTTCTGCTCGCTGCTCCTGGCCGACTTCGGCGCCGACGTCGTCAAGGTCGAGGACACCGGGACGGGCGACTACGTCCGCTGGGCGCCGCCCTACTACGGATCCGAGGACGACCAGGCGCTCGGCACCCGTTCCGCCCTCTATCTGGCCCTGAACCGGGGCAAGCGCTCGATCCGGCTCGACCTCAAGTCTGAGGGCGGCCGGGAGGCCCTGCTGCGGCTGGCGCGCGATCACGACCTGGTCCTGGAGAGCTTTCGCCCCGGCGTCCTCGACCGGCTCGGATGCGGTTACGAGGCGCTTCGCGCGGTCAACCCGGGGCTCGTCTACTGCGCGATCACCGGCTACGGCCAGACCGGCCCGAACACGTCCCGCGCCGGGCACGACATGAACTACCTGGGCCTCAACGGCCTGCTCGGGCTGACCGGCGAGCGCGACGGCCGGCCGGTCTCGTCGGCGGGCCAGATCGCCGACCTGGGCGGCGGCGCGATGATGGCCGCCTTCGGCGTCATGGCCGCTCTTCGGGAGCGCGAGCGCTCCGGCGAGGGCCAGATGGTGGATGTCTCGATGACCGATGGGTCGCTCTCCTGGCTCGCAATGGTGGCCGCGCAGTACCTGTGCAATGGCGAGGTGCCGCGGCGCGGCTCCGGGTCGCTGAACGGCGGGTTGATCTGCTACCTGCCCTACGAAGCCGCCGACGGCTGGGTCAGCTGCGCCGCCCTGGAGCCCAAGTTCTGGCGTGCCTTCTGTGACGCGGTGGAGCGCCCCGACCTCGTCGAGGCCCAGTTCCAGCCACCGGGCTCGGACGCCTGGCGTCAGGTGGCGGAGATCTTCAAGGGCCGCACCAGGGACGAGTGGAGGCAGTTCAACGATCGCCACGACGCGATGATCGAGCCGATCCTCGATCTCGACGAGGCGCTCACCTCCGAGCTGGTCAGCGAACGCGAGATGGTCGTCGAGCTCGAACAGCCGAGCCTCGGCACGGTTCGCCAGCTCGGCATCCCGGTCAAGCTCTCACGCACGCCGGGCGCGGTGGAGCGCCCGGCCCCCGCGCTCGGCGAGCACACGGAGGAGGTGCTCCGCGAGGCCGGGCTCGACCCCGAGGAGGTCTCGGCCCTGATCTCGAGCGGCGACGCGGCCGGTCCGAGCACCGAGACGTCGCCGACCCGGTTCCTCGGATGACGCACGAGGAGCCCGCCGCGACGGCGCCCAAGCCCGGCGGCGGAGGACGCGAAGCGGTAGAGCCCTCGGAGCTTCTGAAGATCTCAGAGCTGGCGGAGCGCTCGGGCGTGCCCGTGGCGACGATACGCCACTACCTGCGCGAGGGCCTGTTGCCCGAGCCCGTGAAGACGAGCCGCAACATGGCCTACTACCCGCCCGAGTTCGTGGACAGGATCGGGCTCATCAAGCAGCTCCAGGAGGAGCGGTTCATGCCCCTGCGGGTGATTCGCGAGCTGCTCGACCGAGACGACGCCGAGCCCGAGCGCCTAAGGGCGATGATCGAGCTCGAGGACCGGATCCTGGAGCGAGCGCTGGTCGGCGAGCGCGAGCGGGTCGACTCGCAGGAGGTCCGCGACCGCTACGAGCTCCCGGCCGAGGTGCTGGAGCGCCTCGCGAAGCTCGAGATCCTGACCCCGGACGACGATGGCTACTCTCCATCCGACGTGAGGATCATCGAGGCGATCACCAGGTTCAGGGCGGGCGGGTACGACGAGCGGCTCGGCTTCACCGTCTATGACACGCTGCGCTACAAGCAGGCCCTCGCTCCGCTCGTCGCCGATGAGGTGGACGTGCTGACCCAGCGTCTGGCCGGGGACCTCGACCCCGATCGCGCCCTGGAGATCGTCGAGGCCGGCCTCGGTCCCCTGAACGAGCTGATCGCCGCGCTCCACACCAAGCTCCTGGTCGCCGAGCTCGAGCGCCAGCGCGAGTCGCGCGCCTGACCGAACCGCGTGCGACCACAGCGGGTCGCGGGGGTCGAGCGGCGGGATAGGTTGTCGTCGTGAGGACGGTCGTGATCACAGGGGCGTCGAGCGGGATCGGCCGCGCCTGTGCCATCCGCCTCGCCGAGGAGGGCTTCCGCGTCTTCGCCGGTTACAGAAACGAGGCCGACGCGACCGCTTTGGCGGCCGGCTCGCCCGGGGACCTCGAGCCGGTGAGGCTCGACGTCACCAACCCGGACCAGATCGCCGCCGCTTCGGCGCGGGTCGAGGAGGCGGTGGGCGCTCAGGGCCTCTGGGCGCTGGTCAACAACGCCGGCATCCCGGTCACCGGCCCGGTCGAGGCGCTGCCGCTCGATGAGCTTCGCCGCCAGCTCGAGGTCAACCTGATCGGCCAGGTCGCGGTCACACAGGCGCTCCTCCCGGCCCTTCGCCGCGCGCGCGGGCGGATCGTCAACGTGAGCTCGGTCGGGGGCCGGGTCGCGACCCCGTTCATGGGCGCCTACCACGCCTCGAAGTTCGGGCTCGAGGCCATCTCGGACTCGCTTCGCCGCGAGCTCGCCCCGCTCGGCGTGGCGGTCTGCGTGATCGAGCCGGGAAGCATCGAGACCGGGATCTGGGAACGGGTGCGAGAGCACGGGTCCGTTGCGGGAGACTCGAGCGCCGCCCGAGACGTGTACCGGGAGGAGATGGACGCGGCGCTCGAGGCGGCCAACCGAACCGGCGATCGGGCGACCGGGCCGGACGCGGTCGCCGGGGTCGTCCATTCCACGCTGAGCGTCGCCCGGCCACGTGCCCGCTACGTGGTCGGGTCAGACGCGCGAGCGATGATCTGGGCCCAGAGCGTGTTGCCGACCAGGGTCTTCGACCGCCTGATGCGTCGCGCGATGGGGTTGGGTCGCGCCCGGAGGCGCTAGATTGACTGGTCAGTCAACGCTTGCAAACGGGTGCAGATGAGATGCGTGCCGGCGCCGTACAGCTCAACTCAACGGCCGACAAGGCCGGCAACCTCGAGGTTGCCGAGGGCCTGGTGCGCGCGGCCGCCCGCGACGGGGCCGGGCTCGTCGTCCTGCCCGAGAAGTGGAATCTCCTCGGCGGCGCCGAGGAGATCCTCGAGGGCGCCGAGCCGCTCGACGGGCCGACGATCACGGCGGCGCGAGCGTGGGCGAGGGAGCTCGGCATCCATCTGGTCGCCGGTAGCATCGCGGAGCGTCCCGCGGACGGCGGCAGGCCGTTCAACACCTCGACCCTGATCGGCCCTGACGGGGAGCTCGAGGCGCTCTACCGGAAGATCCACATGTTCGACGTCGACCTCGACGGGGTTCCCTACCGGGAGTCCGAGCAGGAACAGGCCGGCGCCGAGGCGGTGACCGCGAGCCTGGTCGGCGGGCTCGAGGGCCTGACGATCGGGATGACGATCTGTTACGACCTTCGCTTTCCGGAGCTGTTTCGGATCCTCGCCGTGCGGGGGGCAACGCTGACCACGGTGCCGTCCGCGTTCACGGTGAAGACCGGCAGGGATCACTGGGAGGTGCTGGTCCGCGCCCGCGCGATCGAGAATCAGGTCTTCGTCGTCGCCCCCGATCAGGTCGGCCGGGCGGGTCCGCACTACCACTCCTACGGGCGCTCGATGATCGTCGACCCGTGGGGCGTCGTCCTGGCGCAGGCCTCGGATCGGCCCGGCGCGATCGTGGCCGAGCTCGACTTCGACGCTCAGGATCGGGTGCGAGCGACCCTTCCCTCGCTCGCCAATCGCCGGCCCGAAACCTACTCGTGGCCGGCGCCCGAGGAGCTCAACGTCTGATGGTGCCCCCGATGGACGCTGAGGCCCCGCCGGTCGACAAGCGCCGCCAGATCCTCGACGCCGCGATCCACGTCTTCGCCCGCCAGGGCTTTCACGCCTGCCGCGTGTCCGACATCGCCGACGAGGCCGGGGTCGCCTACGGGCTCGTCTACCACTACTTCAAGTCGAAGGACCAGGTTCTGAACGAGCTATTCACCGAGCGCTGGTCGCTCCTGCTGGCGGCGATCGAGGAGGTCGACGGTCAGCCGATCGGCGCCCGCGAGAAGCTCGACACCGTCGCCCGCTTCATCGTCGACTCCTACCGCTACGAGCCGGACCTGATGAAGGTGATCATCGTCGACGTGACCAGGGCCGCGAACTCGTTCGGGCGCACGCACCTGCCCGAGATCCGCCGCGCCTACGAGATGATCACCAAGATCGTCGCCGACGGCCAGCGCGCCGGCGCTCTGCGCCGCGACGTGGACCCCGAATTCGCCTCGATGTGGTTCTACGGGGCGATCGAGCAGCTGCTCTCGGGCTGGGTCTTCGACCTCATCCCGGGTGGGGAGTCGGACTTCGACCGCGCCCGGGAGATGCTGGTCGAGACGATCTGCGGCGGCCTCCAGGCGCCCGACGGCATGCCCGGCGCGGCCTAGTCAGGGTTTCGGCGATGTGGGAATCGCTCGGCACCACGCAGCGACAGGACCGCGTCCTGCATGGCGCGGCGAAGGCCCTGAACCTGGTCATCGGGCTGACCGCGCTGCCCCTGTGGCTGATCGGCCAGGGGCTGCGGGACCCGTTCCGCCGGCTGCTTGCGCGGCTCGACTCCGGGCCGCAGGCGGCGCTGCCGTACCCCGAGCCCCGGGAACGCTCCATGGACGCGCTGATGGCCGACCTCGAGGCGATCCCGCACCACCTGCACCACTCCGATGCGGCGATGGTGCGCAAGGGACTGGCCGACCTGTCGACCTTCGTCCTGGCGAACCAGCGCGAGGCGGCCAACCTGGGCTACGCGTACCCGGCGCAGTTCAGCGATCACGTCTTCGAAGGTGCCGACGGCGAGAGGATCGCCGCCACCGTGGGTCTCCACGAGGGCGGGGGGCGCCCGGGTCTGATCGTGGTGCACGGCCTCTTCTCCTCGCGCCGGTTCGACTACGTGCGCCAGATCGCGGTCCATGCCTACTACGAGTGGGGATTCAACGTTCTGGCCGTCGACCTGCGGAGCTTCGGGCTCACCAATCTGACCAGCGAAGCCCCGACCACGGCGGGCTGGAAGGAGGGTGAGGACATCGTCGCCGCGGGCCGCTATCTGAGGCGGCTGGGGGCGACCACGGTCGGAGCGCTGGGCATCTCGCTCGGCGCGTCCTCGGTGCTCGGCGCGTGTCACGCGGACGGCGCGGAGGAGGCCCTGGACGGTGGCGTGCTGGCGATCTCGCCGCCCGCCGACCCGAGGGCGATGGCGAAGCGTCTCTCTGTGCACCTGCCCCGATCCGATCCGGCTTATCTCCTCAACCTCGGCTTCTGGGCGATGCTCAAGTCGCGGGTCCGCCAGGGTGGCTGGCAGGGGGTCGAGGACTTCCTCGATCCGATGGAGAAGGTGTCGGCGCCCCACTACGGGGTCGACGCCGAGGAGATCTGGGAGCGGGCATCGGCCAGGCGTCACATCGCCTCGGCCAAGGTGCCGGTGCTCATCCTGCATCCCTCCGACGACGAGGTGATCCCGGTCGAGCACGCGGAGATGCTCGCCGCGGCCGCTCGAGGACACGACCTGGTTCGGGTGTGGATCCTGCCGGGTGGGGGCCACGGCGCGATCGACGTTGTCGATCGCGAATGGTTCTACACCGTGCTTCGAGGTTTCTTCGAGCGCTGGGCCGGGTACGGGGAGATCGGCGCGAGTCCGGCTGGCTCGTCGCCCGAAACGCTCGCCGTCCAAGCTGATTAACTCCGCGGCGAGGCAATCCAGATGGAGAACGACATCGTGAGAAGACTGCTCTGGACCGGCCTGGTTGCCGGGATGAGCGCCCTTGCGACCATTGCCGCCAACCGGGCCGCGGCCGCGATCTGGGCCCGGATGTTCGGAGAGGAACCGCCGGAGTGAGCGCTCAGGGCCCGCCCGGGCCTCAACCGCCGCCCCAGGACCGCACGGTCGGCGAGCTCGTCTTCGACGTCTCGGAGCGCGTCTCGATCCTGCTCCGCGAGGAGATCGAGCTCGCCAAGACCGAGATCCGCGAGAAGGTCACCAAGCTCGTCCAGGGTTCGGTGGTTGGGATCGCGGCCGGCGTCTTCGCGCTCATGGGGCTCGCGATGCTGATGCACGGGATCGCCTGGCTGCTCAACGACCTCTTCTTCTCGAGCAATGTCTGGATCGGCTTCATGGTCGAGGCGCTGTTCTGGTTCTGCGTCGCGGCCGGCGCGGGATTCTTCGCCTATCGCTCGGTTCAGGCGGGGGCTCCGCCGACGCCCGACCTGGCAATCGAGGAGGCGCGACGGACCAAGGAGACCCTCGAGGCCGGCGCCAGGTGAGCGGCGCCCAGGACGTCTACATGAGCGGCGGGGGAGAGCCCGCCAGGCGCTCGCCTCCTCCCGTCCCCGGGCGGAACTCGGAGCAGATCCGCGCTGACATCGAACGCCAGCGAACCGAGCTCGGCCGGTCGGTCGAGGCGCTGCGGGGACGGGTCACCGAGCTCACAGACTGGCGCCGACAGATCCGCACCCACCAGCGTGAGCTGGCGATCGGCGCCGCCGTGGTCGGCTTCGCCGTCGGCGGCTTCCTGGCCCTGCGCCGCCGCCGCTAGGAATAACTCCGGCGGCTCCTCGCCTTCGGCTCCGGAATAACTCCGCCGGCAGCCTCGCCTCCGGCTACGTTGCCGGCGGGTTCGGGCGCGTTTGGGAATAACTCCGGCGGCTGCTCGCCTTCGGCTCCGCTGCCGCCGGGTTCGGGCGCGTTGCGTGGCGGCAGGTTGTGAGCGCCCGCACCGGGACTTCGTCCCTGGCTCCGGTGGGTGGTTTGCCGGCACGCGGAGGTTTGGGGCGTCATGGCCCCGATTAGTCCTCAAACTCTTCAATCGACCCTGGATGGCTCCCCTACCCAGCGCTTGAACGCGGGCGTGACGCAGGGCAGTCGGAAGCGGGACTGCTCCGTCGTCCGGGGTCGAACCTAGGCTGGGAGCGATGGACCACTCGCAGGTGTCGGCCCGAGTGGTGGCCAAGGTGGTGCTGATCGTCGCCGTCGTGGTCGCCGTGCTGTATTTCGCGTATCTGATCAGGGAGGTGATCGGCCTCGTCCTGGTCGCCGCGTTCCTGGCGATCGCGATCGCGCCCGCCGTCAACTGGCTGAACCGGCGCCGCGTTCCCCGCTCGCTCGCGATCCTGCTCGTCTATGCGTCGATCGGCGCCAGCATCTTCGGCATCGGCCTGCTGATCGTTCCGCCGCTTGTCAGCGGCGTGACCGACCTCTCGGACAATCTGCCCGGCTACGTCGACGACCTGCGACACAACAAGACCTTCCGCGAGTACGACAACCGTTACGACATCACCAAGAAGATCACCGAGCAGGCCGACCAGCTCCCGGCCAAGCTGGGGGACGCGGCCGGCACGTTGCGAGACGTGACGGTCGGTGTGTTCAACCGGTTCGTGCAGCTCTTCTCGATCCTCGTGATCACCTTCTTCCTGGTCAAGGACGGGCACCGGCTGCTCAACTTCATCTACGCGCAACTCCCGCCGGGGAGCGCCCGGCGGTGGAGGAAGATCGCCGATGACATATCCGACGCGATCGCCGGCTATGTGTTCGGAAACTTCGTGATCAGTGTTCTTGCCGGGTTGGTGACCTATCTGACGCTGACGCTCCTGGACGTTCCGTTCGCCGTTCCCCTGGCCATCCTGTTCGGGTTCTTCGACCTGATCCCGTTGGTCGGCGCGACGCTGGGCGGAATCCTGGTCGGAATCGTCGTCGCGTTCATCGACTTTCCCCTCGGGCTGATCATCTGGGCGGCGGTGCTGATCCTCTATCAGCAGGTCGAGAACAACCTGATTCAGCCGTATGTCTACGGCCGGGCCGTGGCCCTCCATCCGCTGATCGTGATCATCGCGATCCTGATCGGCGCGGCGTTGCTCGGGGTCCTCGGCGCGCTGATGGCGATCCCGGCCGCCGCAGCGATCCAGGCGGTCGTTCGCGACTACTGGCGATTCCGTCGGGGCGAGAACGCGGTGGCGATTTCAGACCAGGCGCCGGCCGAGGCGGGCTAGCCGGCCCGAAGGCGTCCTCGTCCGGGACGCGGACGAAGCCTCGTTCTCGCCGAGGCGAGGGAAGAGCGCTTGGTCGCTGCGGGGGCCCGGAAGGAGCTGGACGGGAGCCGGTCTGGCCGGAGCCGGGGGTCGAAAGGCGCGCGCTGACGATGTCCGCCCGCCTGCCGAGCGATGGCGCGCCGGCGCGCCGGCTAACGCAGCGCCGAGGAGGGCACGCCGCCGGTCCCGATCAACCCCGGTCCCACGTGCGCGCCGATCACCGGCCCCACCTCCGAGACGAACGCGGGCTCTGATCCGAAGATCTCGCGGCCCTGTTCGACCAGCCTGCGGGCGGTCTCGTGATCCTGGATGTGCTGGACCACCCAGCCGTCGGCGCCGTCGGCATGGAGCTTTCGCTGATACTCGACCAGCCGCTCGAGCGCTCGGCGGCGAGTCCGGACTCGCTCGATCGGGGTGATCTCCTCGCCCAGGGTCAGGATCGGCTTGACTTGGAGCGCCGAGCCGAGCCATGCCTGCGCGGCCCCGATCCGACCCCCCTTTCGAAGGTATTCGAGCGTGTCGATCGCGAACCACATCTCGAGCCCGGCCCTGCACCGCTCCGCCGCGGCGAGCACCTCGGCGCCGCCGCCTCCCCGCTCGGCGGCGCGGGCCGCGGCGAGCACGACCAGTCCCTGCCCGCCCGCCGAGGAGCGGCTGTCGAAGACGTGGATCCGCTCGCCCCCTCCCCCCTCGTCCACGAGGCGCTGCCTCGCCTGTTGCGCCGACTCGCAGGTGCCGGAGATGCCCGCTGAAAGGTGGACAGAGACGATCTCGCCGTGCTCAGCCAGAAGGGGCTCGTATGCCGACACGAAGTCACCGACCGACGGCTGGGACGTCGTCACCCCCTCGTCGCTTCGTCGCAGCCGCTCGTAGAAGTCCGCGTACTCGGAGGGCTTGATCTCGATCTCCCGGCACTGATCTCCGTCGAGCGAGACGTAGAGGCTCACCTGGTTGATGGAATGCGCGGTGATCAGCTCGTCGGGCAGGTAGGCCGTGGTGTCTGAGACGACGGCGGTGCGACGGGAGCTCACCGAACCCTTGTATCACGGCTCTACCATCCCGTAGCCCGTGCCCAAGACCCTCGTCACAGGCGGCAGCGGTTTCCTCGGCTCCCACGTCGTGCGGGCGCTCGCGGAGCGTGGGGACGAGGTCCGCGTGCTCCTTCGACGCGGGTCGAGCGTCGATCACCTCTCGCAACTGGAGATCGACCGGGCCGGCGGCAACGTGCTCGACCGGCGCTCCGTTCGCGCCGCGATGCGCGACGTGGAGCGGGTCTTCCACATCGCCGGCACCACCTCGATGCGCGCCGCCGACCGCGACAAGGTCTTCGACCTGAACGTGAAGGGCACCCGGATCGTCCTCGAGGAGGCGATGGCGGCGGACGTGCAGCGCGTCGTGCACACGTCGTCGGTCGCCGCGATTGGCCCCGCGAAGCCGGGACGCACCGCCGCGGAGGACCAGCCGTTCCGGGCCGGGGGCCTCGGGATCGCATATGTCAACTCCAAGCACGAGAGCGAGGTCGAGGCGCTCAGGCTCGCCGCCCACGGGCTCGATGTGGTGATCGTCAATCCGTCGTTCGTCCTCGGCCCGGACGATCCCAAGGGAACCTCGATGCACCTCGTGCGCCGGTTCCTCCTCGGCCGCATCCCGGCCTACGTAGACGGGGGCCTGAACATCGTCGACGTGCGCGACGTCGCCAAAGGACACCTGCTCGCCGACCGAAAGGGCGAGACGGGGGAGCGCTACATCCTGGCGGGCCGCAACTTCACGCTCGATCGCCTGTTCGCCGATTTCGCCCGCATCTCCGGACGCGACCGGGTGCCGGTCAAGGTTCCGGCGAGGACGACCGCCTTGGCGATCGATGCGATCGAGCGGATCGGCCTCCCGTTCGCCGTCGCGCCCGACGAGGTCAGGTCGGCGATGCAGTGGTGGACCTACCGCAACACAAAGGCACGGCGCGTGCTCGGGTTCGAGCCCCGACCCCACGAGGAGACGCTCGAGGACGCGGTTCGGTGGCAGATGGACGCGCTGGGCGACCGGGTGCGAACCGACCGCGGCCCGCAGGAGGCTGCCCTCGCGGCCGTGGCGCCGCTGCTGCGGGCAACGGACAGGATCCTGAGCCTGTGATCGTCCTCTACCGCTGCCCCACGCGCACCAACGTCCTCTGTCCATGCGGCGCGGTCGCAAGACGGCTCGCGGCGCTTGGGATCGAGCACAGGACGGAGCGCGTTCCCTATCGGCGGCGAAGGCGCCCGGAGATCGAGGAGCTGACCCGCCAGACGCGGGTGCCTGTCCTGGTCGACGGCGACGAGGTGATCCACGACTCCAAGCGCATCCTCCAGTACCTCGACTGGAAGTACCCGAGATGACCTATACAATCTGAAGCGATGGAAACTGCTTCCACGGCGATCAACCTGACCGACACGGCGGCGGGCAAGATCAAGGATCTGCTCGCGGCCGACGACGGCACGGCCGAGCAGGCGCTTCGCGTCGCGGTCAGAGGCGGCGGCTGCTCCGGCTTCCAGTACGCGCTCGCGCTCGATCAGCCGAAGGAGGACGACCACGTGTTCGAGCACCAGGGCGTGTCGGTGGTCGTGGACAAGGTCAGCATGCAGTTCGTGCTCGGGTCCGAGGTCGACTACGTCGACGGGCTCCAGGGCGCCGGGTTCGTGGTCAACAACCCGAACGTGGTCGCCGCCTGCGGATGCGGATCGTCCTTCCAGGTCCGCGAGGACGCAGCCGAGCCCGCCGCCGCGGGCGCCTGACGGCCCCAGCGGACCACCGGCTCGAGCACCGACTTCGCTGAGCGCGCCGGCTAGCTTCGGTCGATCTGGAGCGGGGGGCTCTGCTGCGGCTCGGAGGCGTGGGGGGCCATCGGCTCCGAGGTCGCCTCGGGCTGCTCGACCCCGAGGAGCTCGGCGAGCTCGCCCGACTCAAACATCTCCTCGACGATGTCGCAGCCCCCGACCAGCGAACCGCCCACGTAGAGCTGGGGGAACGTCCTCCAGTCGGAGATCTCGCCGGTCACCTCGCGCAGCGGGTCGAGCACCGGCAGGACGTCGACCGCGCCGTACTCCACACCCACCTGCTCGAGGACGCCGACCAACCGCATCGAGAAGCCACACCGCGGCATCTCGGGCGTGCCCTTCATGAACAGGAGAACCTGGTTGTCGGCGAGAAGCTGTTCGACCTTCTGCTTCAGCTCCGGGTTTGCGGGCATGCGACAACCTTATCGAGTCGGGTCCCGGTGCCCCGATCAACGCCGGTCCCATGCGACGTTTCGGTTCCCTGGACGCCTTCCCGGCTACAGAGGCTCGGCGGCTATCGACAGGGCGTGGATCGAGCCGTCGTCCATGCGCGCCTGAACCGCCGCCCGGACCATCCGGTGGCGCTCGAGGCGGCTCAGCCCGGCGAACTGAGGCGCGCGGACCGTGGCGCGCAGGTGGTCGCCGGCGCCGGTCTCGTCGACGACCTCGACCTCGGCCCCCGGCAGCGCGGCGGCGATCAGCCGCTCGATCTCCGCAAGGTCAGCCATCGAACGGGTCCCGTCAGCCCGAGACGGGCTCCGCGGCGCGGGCCGCCTCGAGCATCTCGGCGATCCGGACGAACTTGACCCGCGGGCGCCCCAGCGGCTCGCCACGGCCCCGCTCGGCCCGGTCGATCGCCTCCCATCCCTGAAAGCCGACCACGTCCGGGGCGCGCTCGGCCAGCAGCTCGACGATCGCGGTTCGGTTGAAGGCCGGATCGGGGCTCGGGACCCGTTCGGCCTCGGCATCCTCGACCAGCCCGTCCACGGTCTCCTGGGCGTCCTTCTTGTTGGTCCCGATCACCCCGGACGGGCCGCGCTTGATCCAGCCGACCACATACTGGCCCTCGACGCGTCGCCCCGACTCGAGCTCCATGACCCGTCCGTTCTGATTCGGGATCAGCCCGCGCCGGGGGTCGAAGGGCACGCCGTCGAGCGCCATTCCCGCGTATCCGATCGACCGCATCACGAGCCCGCACTCGATCGTCTCGCGCTCGCCGGTGTCGCGGGCCCGGATCGCGCCGGAGTCGTCACGGTAGAGCTCGTTTCGCGCCACCACCAGCCTCTCGACCCTCCCGTCTCCCTGGACCTCGATCGGCGAGCGCAGGAAGCGCAGCGCGATCCGCTTGCGCTTGCCGACCCGCTTCCGGTTTGCGAACTCGGTCAGGATCTCGACATTCCTGCGGGTGGTGATGTCGGCGTCCTCGGACTCCAGATGGGCGTGGCTGTCAGGATCGAGGTCGAGCTGTGCGGGGTCGACGTCCACGTCGGCGTCCTCCATCTCGCCGAGCTCCCGAAGCTCGGGGTTCGTGAACGCGGCCTGGACGGGGCCGCGCCTTCCCAGGATCACGATCTCGCGAACCCCACACTCGGCCAGGGGGTCGATCGCGTGCGCCGCGGTGTCGGTGCCCTCGAGCTCCTCGCGGGTCAGCGCCAGCATCCGCGCCACGTCCGTTGCGACGTTGCCGTTCCCGATCACCACCGCTCGATCGCACGAAAGGTCGAACTGATGGTCGGCGAAGTCGGGGTGGGCGTTGTACCAGGCGACGAAAGCGGTCGCCGGATGAGACCCGGGCAGGTCCTCGCCGGGGATGCCGAGCTGGCGGTCCGTGGCGGCGCCGTAGGCGTAGATCACCGCGTGGTAGCGCTCCGAGAGCTCGGTGGCGCTCACGTCACGCCCGACCTCGACGTTGCCGAAGAAGCGAAAGCCGTCCCGCGCCGCAGTCTTCTCGTAGACGCGGATCACTGACTTGATCTTGGGATGGTCAGGCGCGACCCCCGCCCGCACCAGGCCGAACGGGGTCGGCAGGCGATCGAAGACGTCGACCTCCGTGGCCAGCTCGTCACGGCGCAGCAGGTGCTCGGCGGCGTAGAAGCCGGCCGGGCCGGAGCCGACGATCGCCACCCGCAGTGGGTTCCCTTCGCCACCCGGTCGCTCGGTCATCAGGGCGGAGACTCCAGCCGCGCCCGGTTCATGTGGCGACCGGGGCCCGGATCGCTGTCGCGGAGCCGTCCAGCGCGTTGAGGGCCTTCGAGGCGGGCATCGAGATGCAGGTGAAGATCGGGGTGTCCCGCAGCGTGTAGGAGCTCGACTCCGAGCCGCGCAGATCCTGGACCAAACGGAGGAACATGCTCGGGTCGTCGGACTCGAAGCTGACCACGAATTCCTGATCGTCGAGCCCGAACGAGTAGGCGGTGTTGATCGAGATCTCGGGATAGCGTCTGCCGATCGCGATGTGCTCGTCCATGATCCGCTGGCGCTCGCCGGCGGGCAGGCGATACCAGTCCCGCTTCTTGTCGAAGGGGTATACGAACAGGTAGCGACGGTCCGAGGTGCAGATCTCGGGGCGAGCCTCCGAGTCCGAATAGGCCGAGCGCTTGGTCATCGCGAGGTAGGAGTGCGGGGTGGACATCCACTTGGCCAGCCCGCTCTGCCCCAGAACCACGTGGAAGGTGTGGATGTCCTCGAGGACCGGACTCTGGGAGAGGAGCAGCAGGTCGGCGTCGCCGCGGGTCCCGACCGTCGAGTAGGCGCGCAGCGAGCGGTCCTGCGCGAAGTCCTCGCAGGCCGCCAGGAACTCCCGTTTATCCTCCCCGCGCGCCTCGGGATCGAGGCGCTGCCACGCGGGGTCGAGCTTGAAGAAGGTGAACTTGGCGAACGTGCGATCGCGATCGACCATCGTCGCGATGGTAGTGGTTGCGCTCTCCATTTCGGCTGGGGCGGCGGAGGGTGCACCCCCGCCGCATCCAACCCGGAGTTGTCCGACACATGTGTCCGACGACCCTCCAGGACGCGTCGCGGGAGCGCCCCCCGCCTCCAGGCGCTGCGATCCGGTCCGGGTCACCATCGCGATCCTCCCGCGTGGCACCACGCCGGCGGAGCTGGCGGGTATCAAGGGCATGGCTGTGGGGCTGCTCAGCGCCGGGATGGGCCCGGTCCCCGCCTCGCAGACCTACGTGGACATCGGGCAGGGCGCTCGGGTCCCTGGCGTGCTCTACGGCGAGCCGCTGCCGCCTATCCACGCTCGCGTGACCCCGGACGGGACGGGGCGGATCCCTCCCTCGACCTGGGAACGGGTTCGCGCCCGCGCCGAGGGAGTGCCGGCCGACCTGGTGGCGGGACTGCTCGGCACGACGCTGCGAGCAGGCGGCGTCGCCACTCGCTCCGATGTCGCGGGGGCCGCTACCGCGATGATCGTCGACAAGGGGGGTTGGCTGGGGTCGCCCCCCCGCTGTGCGGATGGCGGCTGCCCGATCGTGCGGGTCGTGGATCGAGGCCCGAGCGGGCTCGCGCGGACGGCCGCGGGCGTTCGTCGCGACGACCTCTTGATCGCGGTCGAGCGCCCGCCGCCGCCGGCGGACCACGCGCTGTCGATCGGGATCGAGGGCCGCGGGATCGCGGGGACCCTCAGCTCGGACTCGACCCGGATGCGCGGCTATGTGCTCGCGACGGACGTCGGCGCCACGATCCTCGATCGCCTCGGCCTCGCGATCCCGAGTGCGATGAGCGGCGAGCCGATTCGCGGAGAGGGCGCCGCCGACCCCTCGTTCCTCGCCGGCCTGGCGGACCGGCTGGCGTCGATCGGGCCGCGCCGCGGCCCGGTGATCGGCGTCAGCATTCTGGCCTGGGTGGCGATCACGGCCCTCGCGGCGATCGGCTTCGGGCGCCGCGGCCTTCGCGCTGCGCTCCCCGTCGGGGCGGTCGCCGTGGCCTATCTCCCCGCCGTGCTCCTGCTCACCGCGGCGCTCGAGCCGAGCGAGCCGGCCGAGGCTCTGATCGTCGGCGCGGGGTCGCCGGCGCTGGCGCTCGCGACCCTGCGACTCGCGCCCGGGTTCGGGGCGCTCGCGATCGCGGGCGCGGTCACGGTCGCGGCCTACGGCGTCGACGTGATCGCCGGATCTCACCTGACCGAGCTTTCATTGATCGGCCCGAGCCCCGCGGGCGGGGTTCGCTTCTACGGGATCGGCAACGAGCTCGAGGCGACCCTTGGCGCCCTGGTGCCGATCGCCGCGGGCGCCGCCCTCGCCGCCTGGATGCCCGGCGCCTCGAAGCGCGCCGCGGCGCTCACGTTCGCGCTCGCCGCGCTGGTGGCGCTCGTGGCCTTTGCGCCGGGCCGCTTCGGAGCCGACGTCGGGGCGGCGGTCGGGCTCCCCGTCGGGGCGGCGATCGCCGCCGGCGTGTGCCTGGACGCCGGGCGCGGGCGCTTGGCCCTGGCACTCGCCGTGCCGATCATCGCCCTGGCGGCGCTGGCGGCGGCAGACCTGTTGAGCGGCGGTGACGCCCATCTGACCCGCACCGTGCTGCGCGCCGGCGGCCTCGATCAACTCTCCGAGGCAGTGCAGCGCCGCCTCGAGCTCTCGGCCCACAGCTTCACCAGGTACGCGTCGACCGCGATCCTGTGGCTTTCGCTCGCCGCGCTGGCTCTCGGGATCGTCGCCAGACGGCGCATCGAGGGGTGGTTCGGCGAGCGGCGGTGGGCATGGGCGGGACTGCTCGGCGCGGCCGCCGCAACCCTCGCGGGGACCCTGGCGAACGACTCGGGGGCCCTGCTGTTGATCCTCGGCACCGGTGTGATGATGGTCACGGTCGGCCTCGCCTGGGCGACTCGCGATCAGCCTGAAGACGCGTTCGGAGGCAGGGACTCGGCGTAACCGCGGCGTATCTTCCTTGTAATCTGGCGTAATCCTGGCTTCACCCTCGTAGTTCCCCGATGACCCGCGTCTCACCATCGGTCGGCGACCCGCACCTCGGCCCGCAATCCGGCGCCCGGCCCGACGATCCTTTGGACATGCTCGAACACTCACCCGCCAGCCCGATGCGCATCGCCATCGTGAGTCCCTATTCGTGGACCTACGCCGGTGGCGTGAACCGCCACGTCGAGGCTCTCGCCGAGGCGCTGATCGCGCGCGGCCACGAGCTCCGCGTCCTGGCCCCGTGGGATCCCTCCGATCGTCTCAGCCGGGTGCTCCACCGCGCGCCCGCGGACCCGAGGGACCGCCCCGACTACCTGATCCCCCTCGAGCGCACGGTGGGCTTCGCCGCCAACGGCGCCGTCTCGAACCTGTCGGTGTCTCCCGCCGCCGTGACCTCGATGCGGCGTGAGCTCCAGGCCGGTCGCTTCGACGTCGTCCACGTCCACGAGCCCGTGGCGCCGGCGCTCGGGTGGGATGCCTGCTCCTTCGCGGGCGCCCCCGTCGTCGGGACCTTCCATGCCTACTCGACGAAGCGGTTTCCGAACACGGTCGCGAGACTGCTCGGGGCGCGGCGAAAGCTAAACCAGCTGAGCGTCCGGATCGCCGTCTCCGAGGCCGCGGCGTGGACGGGACGTCGCTGGTTCGGCGGCGACTACAGCGTGATCCCCAACGGCGTTGACGTCGACGCCCCCCCGCGAGCCGCGAAGCCCGAGTCGGACGAGCTTCGGGTGCTCTTCGTGGGCAGATCCGAGGAGCGCAAGGGGCTGCCGGTGCTGCTGCAGGCGTTCGAGGGTCTGATCGAGCATGTTCCCGCCCGGCTCACGCTGATCGGCTCGAGCCCCGATGACGTGCGCAAATACGTCCCCGATCCAGCCACCGAGGCAAGGATCGAGACGCTCGGGCGCATCTCGGGGGACGTGTTGTGGCAGCGGCTCCACGAGGCCGACGTCCTCTGCGCGCCGTCCCTTTCGGGCGAGAGCTTCGGGATGGTCCTGACCGAGGCGTTCGCCGCGGGCACGCCGGTCATCGCCTCGGAGATCGCCGGCTACTCGGATGTGGTCACCGACGGCTCCGACGGGACCCTGGTCCCCCCGGCGGATGCCCAGCGCCTCGCCGAGGAGCTTCAGCGGATGTACCTCGAGCCCGCACGCCGCGAGGCGATGGGCCGAGCGGCTCGCGAGGCGGCCTCGGGCTACGCCTGGCCACGGATCGCCGAGCGGGTCGAGCGGGTCTACGAGGAGGCTCGTGAGGCCCCCCAGCCCGCGACCGCGCTCGGCCGCGTCGCCGGGCGGGCCGGGCTGGCACCGATCAACGGCGGCCCCAGGCGCCCCCCGAAGCGCCTCCCCTCGCTTGATCCGCCGCCCGCTCAGGGGCCGCGGGGCCACCGGATCGCTCGCCAAGTCGGCCTCGGCGTCGCCGCGGCGCTCGGGCTTGGCCTCTCGGCGCTCGCCGCGCAGAAGATCGGGCTTCAGAACGTGGTCGGGAGCATCGTTCGCTCCGACGTCGGATGGGTGCTCATCGCGACGGGGCTGATGATGTGCGCGATGGTCATGCGGGCGGTCTCATGGCTGGCGATCGCTCGCGCGGCCCTGCCGCGACGCCCGCTGCGACGCCGCGATGTGACCTCGGCGACGATGATCGGGGTCCTTATGTCCGCGACGCTGCCGGCCCGGCTCGGGGAGCCCGCCCGCGCCATGGTGCTCGCCAGGCGGACGGGACGGATACGTGAGACCTTCCCGGTCCTGCTCGGCACGCTGGTCTCGCAGACGGTCTTGAACATCGTTGCCCTGGCCCTGCTCGGCGTGATCATCGTCGCCTCAACCGACCTCTTCCACTCGAGCTCCCAGCGCCTCTTCCTGTTCAGCATGGCGCCGCTGATCCTCCTCGTCGCGGTGCTCCTCGCGCCCATGCTGGTGCGCCAGACCGGCTCCGGGCGGGTGGCGCGCCTGATCGGGGCCGTAAGAGGGCCCCTGCTCCGGGTGCGTACCGGGCTGCGGGTCTTCCGCGACCCGCGGCGAGGCGCCGCCGCCACGGCCGCGCAGCTCGCCGCGTGGGGGATTCAGCTTCTCGCCTGCGCTGCCCTGTTCCAGGCGCTCGGCCTGGGCGGAATTGGAATCGGCGCGGCGGCGGCGGTCCTGTTCGCGGTCAACGTGACCGCGGTCGTGCCGGCGACCCCGTCCAACATCGGCGTCTTCCAGCTCGCCGTGATCAGCGTCCTCACCACCGGATTCGGAGTCGGCGCCGCCGACGCGCTCGCCTACGGCGTCATCCTCCAGGCGGTTGAGATCGCAACCGCGGTCACGTTGGGCCTGCCGGCTCTGGTACGCGAGGGCCTCACCTGGTCGGACATGAGGCTGCGAGCGCTGAGCGCCGCCCCCGTTCGCCTCTCTCCGCGCCCCGGCGGCGCGGGCGACACGGTCTCCGGCTAGCCGAGCCGTCTGTTGTAGCCTCAGCCGGATGGCCCTCTCGAACGTCTCTGGCTTCCCGCGGATCGGCCCGCGGCGCGAGCTCAAGTTCGCGACCGAGGGGTATTGGCGCGGCGACGTCTCCGAGGCGGAGCTGCTCGAGGTGGCCCGAGGCGTCCGCCTCGAGAACTGGCGGCTCATGCAGCAGGCCGGGATCGACCTGATCCCCTCCAACGACTTCTCGCTCTACGACCACGTCCTCGACACGATCGCCCTGGTGGGCGCCGTGCCGGAGCGCTACGGAAGGGTCGGCGAGAACGTCGACCTGGACACCTACTTCGCGATGGCTCGCGGGCGCCAGGAGGGCGGGGTGGACGTGACCGCCATGGAGATGACCAAGTGGTTCGACACCAACTACCACTACATCGTCCCCGAGCTGGGCCCCGAGACCAGCTTCTCCCTGTCTGCGACGAAGCCGTTCGACGAGCACGCCGAGGCGATGGAGGGGCTGGGCGCGGACACCGTGCCGGTGATCCTCGGGCCGGTGTCGTTCCTGCTGCTGGGCAAGGCCGCGGACGGTTTGGCCGAGGACTTCGACCGGCTGAGCCTGATCGAGGGGCTGCTCGAGGTCTACGGCGAGATCATCGAGCGCCTCTCCGAGCAGGGCGCCACGTGGGTCCAGTTCGACGAGCCCTGCTTCGTCGAGGACCGCTCCGAGCGCGAGCTCGACGCTCTGCGCCTCGCATACGAGGAGCTCGCGATGGTCCACGAGCGCGCTCGGCTCGTGGTCAAGACCTACTTCGACCACGTCGGTGATGCCTACGGGGTCCTGCGCGACCTCCCGATTGAGGGAATAGGGCTCGACCTGCATCGTGGGGGCCCCGACCTGGACCGCGTCATGGAGCGCGAAGGCCCGAAGAACATCGAGTTGGTGGCGCGTGACGGCGGGCTCGAGGACAAGTGGCTGTTCGCCGGGATCGTCGACGGGCGAAACGTCTGGATCAACGAGCTCGAGCACAGCCTCGATCTGCTCGCGGGCCTGCATGACCGTACGGCCCAGCTCGTCGTCTCCACCTCCTGCTCGCTTCTCCACACCCCCGTCGATCTCGACGCCGAACCGCCGTCCGATGCGCTCGACGTCGAGCTTCGCTCCTGGATGGCGTTCGCGCGCCAGAAGGTGGGGGAGGTGGCCACCCTCGCTCGGGGCCTCGGCCAGGGCAGGGAGGCGATCGCGGGGGAGCTCGACGCCAACGACAGGGCGCTCGAGGACCGCCGCAGCTCGCATCGGACCCGGAACCCCGCGGTTCGCGACCGCATCGCCGCGCTCGACGATTCAAGCGCTCGTCGCCAGGGCCCGTTCGAATCTCGCCGCGAGGCCCAGCGTGCCAGGCTCGACCTCCCCCTCTTCCCGACCACGACGATCGGCTCGTATCCGCAGACGGCCGAGATCCGGCAGGCCCGCGCCGAGCTCCGGGAGGGCGAGATCGACCAGGAGGCCTACGACCGCCGGATGCGATCCGAGATCGAGCGCGTGATCCGCTTTCAGGAGGAGGTCGGGCTCGACACCCTGGTCCACGGCGAGCCGGAGCGCAATGACATGGTCCAGTACTTCGCCGAGCAGATGGAGGGCTACGTGTTCACCCAGAACGCCTGGGTGCAGTCGTACGGGTCGCGCTACGTCCGCCCGCCGATCATCTTCGGGGACGTCAGCCGGCCTCGGCCGATGACGACCGATTGGATCGCCTTCGCCCAGTCGCTCACGGAGCGGCCGGTCAAGGGCATGCTGACAGGCCCCGTGACGATGCTCCAGTGGTCGTTCGTGCGCGACGACCAGCCTCGCTCGGAGACCTGCGAGCAGCTGGCGCTGGCGATCCGCGACGAGGTCGCCGACCTCGAGGCCGAGGGCATCAAAATCGTCCAGGTCGACGAGCCGGCGATCCGCGAGGGGCTCCCGCTTCGGCGCGACCGCTGGGACGAGTACCTGAAATGGGCCGTCCACTGCTTCCGGGTCGCCTGCTCGGTCGTCCGCGACGAAACCCAGATCCACACCCACATGTGTTATTCGGACTTCGGCGACATCATGGAGCAGATCCAGGAGATGGACGCGGACGTGCTGCTGATCGAGGCCGCCCGTTCGCGCATGGGGCTCCTCCACGACTGGGAGCGGACCGGCTACGGGCTGGAGATAGGCCCCGGCGTGTACGACATCCACTCTCCACGAGTGCCGCCGGCTGCCGAGATGGCCGAGCTGCTCGAGGCCGCAGCGGAGGTGCTCGAGCCGGGGCAGATCTGGGTCAACCCGGACTGCGGGCTGAAGACTCGCTCCTGGGACGAGGTCGAGCCCGCGCTTCGCAACATGGTCCAGGCCGCCAAGCAGCTTCGCGAGGAACTGGTCCCGGCGGGGAACTAGCGGGCGGGCAGGGTCCCGGCGAGGCTAGAGGCCGAGCCGGTTGCGCAGCCCGCGGGCGTTGAAGAACCGGTAGAGGCGCCGAACCGCGTGGCGCTTTCGGGCGCTGTAGGGAAACCACAGGAACTCGCGCTTCGGCTGGCGCATCCGCGGCACCGTGATCGCTTCGGCGCGGCAGAACTTGCGGATCCCCACCGCACCGTGGCGATAGCCGATCCCCGAGTTCTTCCAGCCGCCCATCGGCAGGCCGAGCACCGAGTAGTTGGTCAGGAAGAGATCGTTGACCGCCACCGTCCCGGCCTCGATGCGTCGCGCGATCCGCTCCCCGTCCTCCGCGCCCTCCGCGAACACCGAGGCGCCGAGGCCGTAGGTGGTGTCGTTGGCCATCCGGACCGCCTCGTCCGCGTCGCTCACCTTCATCACGCCGAGCACGGGCCCGAAGGTCTCCTCGCGCATCACCTTCATGGAGTGGTCGGCGTCGGCGATCACCGTGGGCTCGTACCAGTCGCCGGGCTGGTCCTTTCGCTTTCCCCCGGTCAGGATGCTGGCGCCCTTCTGGCGCGCGTCCTCGACGTGGTCGGCGACGATCTCGATCTGCTTCGGTGAGGTCATCGCGCCGACCTCCGCCGTGTACGTCCGCCCGTCGGCGCCCTGGCGGAGGCTCTCGACGTTGCGCCGCAGCTTGGCGACGAACTCGTCGTAGACCGGCTCGTCGACGTAGACGCGCTCGATCGAGAGGCAGATCTGACCGGTGTTCATGAACCCTCCGTAGGCCGCGGCATTCGCCGCCCGGTCGATGTCGGCGTCCCGGGTGACGATCATCGGGTCCTTGCCCCCGAGCTCGAGGCTGACCGGGGTGAGCGTGTCCGCGGCGCGCTTCATCACCACCTTTCCGGTCCGGTCCGAACCCGTGAACTGGATGAAGTCGCACTCGTCGATGAGCGCCCCTCCGGTCTCGCCCATGCCGTTGACGACCGCGAGGACGTCGGGAGCGCCCAGGTCCTCCCGCCAGGCGCGGACCAGCTCGAGCAGGGTCAGCGGGGTGAACTCGGACGGCTTGATCACCAGGCCACAACCGGCGATCAGTGCGGGGATCCCATCTCCCAGCGAGAGGATCAGCGGGAAATTCCAGGGGCTGATGATGCCGGCGACCGGGTACGGGCGGTAGACGACCTTGGCCCGCCGGTGCCTCAGAAGGGGCACATGGGGCGTGACGCCCTCGTCGGCGATGAAGCCGGGGCCGCGCTCGCACCAGAAGTTGATCGCGTCGAGCAGATAAAAGGCCTCGAGCGCAGCATCGGCGCGCACCTTGCCGCTCTCGGCCTGCATCAGGTCGTCGAGGTGCTCGGAGTGGTCGAGGATCCAGTCCCGAAGGGCCTCGAGCCACCGGCGCCTGCCCGCGAACCCGATCGCCTCCCACTCGCGCTGCGCCTCGCGAACTCGTCCCACTACCTCGGCCACCCGTTCCGGCGGGTCGATCGGAACGCTCTCGATCACCGACCCGTCGGTGGGACGGTGGACGTCGAAGCTCGGCACGTCGGCCGCCGTCGGGCTCCCAGGAGCTCCGTTGGCGGTCGGCTCGCTTGCCGTTGCGCTCTCCATCCGCGAGGGACTCTACCCGGCTCGGGCCGGCGAAGGGCGGGGACTACTTGTGGACGAGCTTGAAGACCGAGCCGGTCAGCGACGTGACGTAGATCGACCCGTTGGGGCCCTCGCCGAACGAGCTCGGGCTGCTGACCCGGACGCCGAGCGCCTTGTTGTTCTTTGCCTTTCCGCTCTGGGGCACGAAGCTCCGCAGGACGCCGTCGCAGTTGTCGCTGTACAGATAGCGTCCGCGCAGGCTCCTCAGGGCCGCGTTTCGCACCACGTATCCGCCGATGATCGCGCAGCGACCCGGATTGTGCGGGTAATCGAGGATCGGGGGACGATAGTTGTGCTTGGGCCGGGGGGCCTCGTTGTCACCCGGGTAGTTGAAGACGTGGTTCCCCTCGAAGTGGTCCCAGCCGAAGTTCGCCCCCCGCAGCCCGTCGTGGCCCTCCATGTCGACCTCCTCCCAATGGTCCTGGCCGACGTCGCCGATCGCGATCCGGCTGCGGTCGAAGGAGAAGCGGTACGGGTTTCGCAGCCCGAGGGCGTAGATCTCGTTGCGGCCCGGCTTGCCGACGTAGGGGTTGCCCGGCGGGATCGTGTACGGCTTGCCGCCCTGGCGGTGCGGCTTGATCCGCAACAGCTTGCCGAGCAGGCTCCGCTTGTTCTGGGCATGCTCGTGAGGATCGCCGGCGCCCCCGCCGTCGCCGGTGCCGGCGTAAAGCTCGCCCTGCGGCCCGAACTCGATCTGGCCGCCGTTGTGGTTCGATGCTCCCGGGTGTTGGATGACGATCACCCGGCGGCGCGTCGACTCGGGAGCCGCCGTGTTGGACGATGCCCGCAGCTCGTCGATCTCGATGTTGCCCGCTGTGTTCGTGTAATAGGCGTAGAAGAGGTGGTTGTGCGAATAACCCGGGTCGAACGCGATCGACAGCAGGCCCCGCTCGCCACCCGACGACACCTGGTCTCGGATGTCGAGGAAGGGCTGGCCCCGCGTGTGGCCATGATCGACGACGGCAACCGTGCCCCGCTGTTCGACCACGTACAGGAAGGACGGAGCGCCGGGCGCGTGCGCGACGTAGGTCGGCGAGGAGAAGCTCCCGATCTTGCGCTTTACGACCCCGCCCTGGCCGTCGCCGATCTTCGCATGGCGAGCGGAGTCGGAGCCGGTCGCGAGGCTCGAGGCGATCAGGGCCGCGACGCAGCACGCCCCGGCGATCACGAACGCCACCCTGCCAGTGTTTCCCCTGCCTGGCACGCGCCAAGCGTAACTGCTCAGGGGCTCGCTTCAATCTGAGCACCACGACGCGACCTAGGTCCTCCCGCGATCGTCCTCCCCGAACGAGGCCGGTGCTCCGATCCTTTTTCAGCGCCCGGGGGGGCTCCGCTTCACGGCGCCTGCTCCGCAGCGGCAAGCCTGTAGACGGGCCCATCGAGCGACATCGCATAGATGTGACCCCCGTCGTCGGTGCCGAACGAGCTCAGCTGGGGGACCTGAACCCCGAGCGAGCGGTCGTCTATCGCGCGGTGCCCCGGGACGGCGGCGAAGCTACGAAGCTCGCCGGCGCAGAAGTCGCCGTACAGGTAGCGGCCGTACAGCGAGGGCAGGCCGGTGTCCCGGACGACGTAGCCTCCGGTGATCGAGCAGCCGTCGTCGTGGCTGTAGACCAGAACCGGGGGAATCGCTCCCTTCGCGCTCTGGTCGTCGTTGAACCGGGTCAGCCCCTCGTAGGCCGACCAGCCGAAGTTGGCCCCCCGGCCGTCGCCGCGCCCAACCAGGTCGACCTCCTCGAACTCGTTCTGGCCGACGTCACCGATCGACAGGGCCTTGGTCAGCGAATCGAACGAGAACCGCCACGGATTGCGCAGCCCGTAGGAGTAGATCTCCGGCCGTGCGCCACGCCGATCCACGAACGGGTTGTCGCTGGGGATCGTGTACGCCTCACCGTCTGACGGCCTCGGGTCGATCCGCAGGATCTTCGCCAACAGCGTCGAGAGGCTCTGGCCGTTTCGCTCGGGATCGTCCTCGGATCCTCCGTCGCCGAGGCCGATGTACAGATCGCCGTCGGGACCGAACAGGACCAGGCCGCCGTTGTGGTTGTCGAACGGCTGGTGGACGCCGAGCACCACGCGCCGGCTCGCGGGATCTGCGATCAGGGGGTCGGACGAACGGCGGTACTCGACCACCCGGGTGTCGCCGGAGCGGTCGGTGTAGTCGACGTAGAAGCGGCCCGACTCGGCGTAGCCGGGCGCGAAGGCCATCGACAGCAGTCCCTGCTCGCCGCAGCACGACACCTGGTCGCTCAGGTCCAGGAACGGCTCCGGGAGCGTGCGCCCGTCACGAACCACCCGGATCGCGCCGGTCTGCTCGACCACGAACAGGTCCCGCTTCTCGCCGGGCGGCTGGGCGACGTACACCGGCTGGTCGAAGTCGCCGATTTTGACCAGGCGGACGCCGCCCTCACCGTCGCCGGTCGGGATCTTTCCGTTGCCGCCCTGCGCGGATTCCGAAGGCGGCGGGGGCGGGGGCGCCGTCTTACCTCCGTCCCCACATCCCGCGAGCAGCATCAGGGCGACCGCCGTCGATACGGCCGTGACGGCGCGGCGTGTCAGCTCAAGGCCCACACTTGGTCACCACCTGACCGCTCCCGGTGACACAGGTCTCGGGAACCTTCCGCTCGATCGTGACCACGAACCCGCCGCGGACCTTGCCCCCAGAGGGGCTCACCGCCTTGGCGTTTCCCTGCAATCCCGCCTCGACGTCGTAGTGGACCGGGTACGTGCCCGCCATCACCGGCACGACTCGCCAGAAAACGTCCTTCGTCGCGCCCGGCGCGACCGGGCCGAACTGGAACGTGTCGGTCTGCGCGGCCTCGGCGCCAGCGGTGGGCGCCGCATGGAGGTCGCTCACCTTCGCCCCGGGCTCGAGCAGCTTCGGGTAGTCGTTGTCGAGGACCCACACGGGCCGATTCGGATTCGCCAGGTTGGGATTGTTGAGACGGATGTTGAACGAGCCCTGCCCGGTCCCGGTCGCCGCGACGCCGGCCTTGATCCGTCCTGTGTGGATCGTCACCGCGAGGTCGGGGATCGTCTTCGGGCCGGTGTTCTTGATCGCCAGCCGCAGGTTCTCGGCGTTGGCGAGGACCTGATCGGCGGGAAAGCTCGCCTTCGTCACCTCGGCGGGGAAGTTGCCCGAGGGCTCGTTCGCGTCCTGGCGCTCCCCGCCGCCGCAGGCCGCCAGGCCGAGCACCGCGATCACCATCGCGAAACCGGTCGTGACCGCCGCCTCCGCGCCCCGGAGTCGATAGCAACCGGCCTTTGTGCCGCTCTCCCCCAAGGCGCGAGGAACATAGCACCTGCTAGCGGGCAAATTCAGCACTCGACCGGGCAGGATGTCCCGGCCCGGAGCTTGCGGGTGGCGGAGGGTCGCCGCATGCAATACATTTAGCCGTGTCGCCCGTGGTGGGTGCGGGCGCGGAGGAGAAGATGGTCCGAACCGTCGCCGATAGGGCATTTTTACCTGCCAAGAGCCTGTTCGAGCAGGTGGGGAACATGATGATCCTCACCGGCAAGACGATCACGGCTGCGGTCAGGCCCCCCTACCCCTACGGGGGGGAGTTCATCTCCCAGTTCATCTTCGCCCTCCAGCTCTGCTGGTTTCCGATGTTGATCTCCACGGTCGCCTTCGGGTTCGGCGCCCCGGGGCTTCAGGCGGCGAACTTCCTGACCCTGTTCGGGGCCCTTGACCGCCTCGGGGGCTTCTTCGTCTTGGCCTCGATCCGCGAGTTCGCGCCGTTCGTGACCGCGGTCGTCGTCGCCGGGGTCGCCGGGACGGCGATCACCGCCGACCTGGGGGCCCGGAAGATCCGCGAGGAGCTCGACGCCCTCCAGGTCCTCGGGGTCGACCCGATCAAGAACCTCGTCGTCCCGCGGTTCCTCTCCTTGATGCTGATCACGGGGCTTTTGGACATCTACGCCCTCTTGTTCGGAATCGCCGGCGGGATCTTCGCCGAGATCGCCTACAACGCCCCCCTGTCGGGCTTCTTTGCCACCCTTCAGTCCCAGGCCGAGACGACCGACCTCTGGGGCTCGATCTTGAAGTGCACCCTGTTCGGGGCGATCATCGCGATCGTCTGCTGCTACAAGGGGATGAACGCCTCCGGCGGGGCGGCGGGGGTCGGCCGGGCGGTCAACGAGGCGGTCGTGATCGCCTTCCTGGGCGTCTTTGCCTTCAACTACGTCTTCACCCAGACGCTCTTGGCCACCCACCCCGAGATCCAGGTCATCAAGTGACCACACAACTCCGTCGACATCCTCGCCTCCGGCTCCGGTGTCGCCGGGTTAGGGCCTGTTGCCGGGCGGCAGGTCGTACTCGCGGCCACCTGACTCTCACCGACCGGCAGGTCGTACTCGCCCCTGCCGGGACTTCGTCCCTAGCTCCGGCGGGTGCCTTGCCGGGCCGCCCCCCTACCCAGCCGGAGGGACATCGCGACTTCGTCGCTAGGTCGGACGGGGGGCTTTCCTGATGGGTGGGTGGCTGGCGCTGCCGCGCGACTGGCTTTCCTCGCTCGGGGAGATCGGCAAGTTCTGCGGGAAGACCATGGGGCTCGTCTACTCGGGCCGGGTGTTTCAGTTCTTCGGCGAGGCGCTTCGCCAGGCGGGGATCTTGATCCTGGGCTCGACGATCGTGATCTGGGGCCTCGTCTTCGTCTTGGGCCTGCAGTGCGGGATCGAGGGCGCCTACTTCAACCGCTCGGTCGGGGCCCCCGCCTATGCCGGGGTGTTCGCCGCCTGGTGTGACCTTCGCGAGGTGATCCCCTATGCGTTCGGCTACATGATGGCCGCCAAGGTCGGGACCGGGATCGTCGCCGAGCTCGGGGCGATGCGGATCTCCGATGAGATCGACGCCCTCGAGGTGATGGGGGTCCCGCCGATGACCTTCCTCGCCGCGACCCGCCTGCTCGGCGCCTGGATGACCCTGCCGTTCATGTACCTGGCGGCGGTCGGGATCGGCTACTTCGCCTCCTACCTGGCGGTCGTCAAGCAGATCGGCGACACCTCCTCGGGCGGCTACTTCCTGATCTTTTGGATGTTCCAAAACCCGCCCGACCTCTTGTTCAGCCTCATAAAGGCGATGGTCATGGCGACGGCGATCGTCTTAGTCGGCTGCTACTACGGCTACACCGCCTCGGGGGGCCCGGTGGGGGTCGGGACGGCGACCGCGAAATCGATGGTCCTCAACATCGTCTTGGTGCATGTCATCGGGATGTTGGGGACCCTGGTCTTCTGGGGGGCGAACCCGAGGGCGCCGATCGGGGGGTGACCCCCGCGAACCGCGAGGAGGCAAACCGCGAACATGGCTGACGAGAGACCACGCTATCCGTATCCGCCGCCGCCGGAGGGCTCCGGACGCCCCGACCCATACGGCGACCCCGACCCATACGGCGACCCCGACCCACCGTCCGAGGCGTATCCGCCCCCCGCCCCACCGGATGCCGCGGACCCCCTGGCCGAGCCGCCTCCGCCGCTCGACCCCGACGCTGGGGATGACGGCGCCTACGAGGAGACCGCTCCCGAGCTCGGTTCGCTCAACCGCGACTACGTGATCCCCGGGGTGGACGCATCGGAGACGAACCCGTACCGGTGGCATACCGGCGTGAAGCGCGACCACGGTGGCGAGGACGCGATCGAGATCATCGACGTCGTCAAGCAGTTCGGTCGAACCCGGATCCTCAACGGGCTCAACCTGGGCCTTCCGAACGACCAGATCTCGATGGTGCTCGGGCCCTCGGGCACCGGCAAGAGCGTCTTGATCAAGCACATCGTCGGCCTGCTTTACCCGGACGCGGGCGACGTGCTGGTGCACGGCGAATCGGTCCCGAACATGAGCGACGACGAGCTGTTTGACATGCGCAAGAAGTTCGGTTTGCTGTTTCAGGACGGCGCCCTGTTCGGCTCGATGAACGTGTTCGACAACACGGCGTTTCCGCTTCGACAGCACACCGACAAGTCAGAGGACGAGATCTCGGAGGTCTGCAACCGCAGGCTGCGGGAAGTCGGGCTCGCCGAGGCGATGGAGAAGATGCCGAACGAGCTCTCGGGCGGGATGCGAAAGCGCGCCGGTTTCGCTCGCGCGCTGGTTCTCGACCCGGCGATCGTCATGTTCGACGAGCCGGACTCCGGGCTCGATCCGGTTCGGACCGCGCTGCTGTGTGAGCTGATCCGCGAGGTCCACGAGGAAAGCGGCGGCTGCTACCTGGTGATCAGCCACGACCTCGGGACCGCCCGCAGGATCGCGGACTTCATCGCCGTCCTGTGGAAGGGGCGGATCGTCGAGTCGGGCCCCTCCGACGAGCTGTTCGATTCGGAGAACGAGTTCGTCGCGCAGTTCCTCAACGCGGAGACCGTGGGCCCCCTCGCCATGGACTGAATAACGCCGCTCGGAGCCTCGCCTTCGCCTCCGTAATAACTCCGCCGGCTGCTCGCCTCCGGAATAACTCCGCCGGCTGCTCGCCTCCGGCTCCGCTGCCGGCGGGTTCGGGCGCGTTACGGGGCGGCAGGTCGTACTGGCTTGAACCGGGACTTCGTCCCTAGCGCCGACGGCTTCCTCCTTGGCTGCGCTAGCGGCAGGGCGTACTGGCTTGAACCGGGACTTCGTCCCTCGCTCCGACGATCCACCTTGACCGCAGGTCGACTACGCATGCGGGCGGCAGGTCGTATGCGCTGGCAGCGAGCCGGGGTCTCGGGCCCGAGCGGGTCCTTACTCTTGGCGGAGTGAGGATTCAGAACCTGCTTGCACGGGTTGCCGGGCGGGGCGTGGAGCGTCCGACGCCGGTGATCGTCGCGGCGGTGCTCCTGACCCTGATGGGGGCGGTGGCGGCTCTGGGCCTCGAAGCGGATCGCAGTCCGAGCTCGCTGGTCGACCATGGCTCGGCCACCTACTCGGCCACCCAGCGCTTCTATCAGTCCTTCGGCGAGGAGCCGGTCGAGGTCCTGGTCAAGGGCGATCTCCGCCAGGTGCTCGAGACCGGCAACCTGAACCGGCTCCTGACGCTGGAGAGCTGCCTTTCCGGCAAGGCGCCCGGCGGGCGGGTGGTCAGCGGCCAGCCGGCGCCTGCGCCGTGCGCGAAGATCGCGCGGCTCGACCCGAGTGCGGTCGTCTTCGGTCCGGCGACGTTCCTGAACCAGCTCGCGATCCAGGCGAACAAGCTGTTGGGCTCTGAATCTCAGGCGGCAGCGGCTCGGGCGCAGAGCGCGGCCGCGGAGGCGGCGAAGGCGGCCAGGCGAGCGGGCCTTTCGGCCAACGCGCAGCATCAGGCGGCGGCCGTCGCCGGACAGCGGGCCTACTCGCGCTTCACGGAGCAGTTGATCAAGCTGGGGCTCCAGTACGGGCAGGTCGGCCTGCCGCGCCTCGACAGCCCGAGCTTCGTCTCGTCGGTGATCTGCGATAGCCGGTTTCACCCCTGCGTCCCGAAGGCGCGCCTGGCGGCGATCGCCCCGAGCTCCCGGGCGGCGCTGATTTCGGTGCGTTTGCGCCCGGGGCTCAGCGACAGTCAGCGCTCCGACGCGATCTCGCTGTTTCGAGATGCCGTGGCCGACCCCGCGTTTCGGCTCACCGCCCCGAAGGGCTCGGGAGCGCCGGCTCCGAGCTACGTCGTGAGCGGCGTCCCGGTTGTCTTCGCCGGGCTCGCGGACGAGCTCTCCACCCAGGTGTTCGTCCTCCTCGCCGGAGCCCTGGCGGTCATGGTGATCACCCTCGCGCTCGTGTTCCGATCGCCGATCCGGCTCCTCCCGCTGGGTATAGCGCTCGGCTCGTCGGGGCTCACCTTCGGCTTCCTGGCGCTGGTCGGCGGCTCGTTGACCATGGCTTCGATCGCGGTCCTGCCGGTCCTGATCGGCCTCTCGGTCGACTACGCGATCCAGTTCCAGGCACGGTTCGTCGAGGCCGCCAGGGCGGGCTCCTCACCCCCTCGGGCGGCGGTCGAGGCAGCGGCCAGGGGCGGGCCCGTGATCGCGACGGCCGGGTTGGCGACGGCAGCCGGATTTTGCGTCCTCGTCCTCTCGCCGATCCCGATGGTCCGTGGCTTCGCACTGCTGCTCGTCCTCGGGATCGCGATCTCCTTTGCGCTGGCTCTCACTGTCGGGCTGTCTTCGCTGTCCCTGCTGCGGGCTTCTCATCCCCGGCTTGGGGGCGACGGGCGGACCGGCTCCTCGACCACGGGCCGCCGTTCCAAGGCGTGGTCCGCGTGGATGTGGCTCCGGGCGTTCGGGCAACGCCTACGGTCGAGGTTCGAGCCCGTGTTCCGAGGAGGCTCCCGCGCTGCCGCCGGCATCCGAGCCGCCGGGCGGCGCTCGCTCGCCTTCTCGATCGCCGCGCCGGGCAGGGTGCTGCTGGTCGCCGCGTCCCTCGCGATCGTCGGCTGGGGGGTCGGCACTCGGATCCCCGTCATCTCCGACATCCGCCAGCTCGTCCCCTCGAGCCTCCCGGCGCTTCACAACGTAGACGAGCTCGAGCAGGCAACGGGAGTTTCGGGGCTGACCTACGTCACCGTAACCGCGCCGGACCTCACCGACCCGAAGGTGATCGACTGGATGCACCGCTTCGAGCAGCGGGTCCTCCGTCGCCATGGGTTCAGCGGCGCGGACTCCTCCTGCCGCTCGGCGGACACCGAGGTCTGCCCGGAGATCTCGCTCCCGGACTTCCTCTTCGGCGAACGCCGCGCCCCCCTTACCCAGGCGCGGATCAAGACGACCCTTGGCCTGCTGCCGGCGTACATCTCACAGGCGATCGTGACGAGCGATCCCGCAACCGGCAAGCTCGGCAACACGGGGGTGATCACGTTCGGGATCCGGGTCATGCCTTTCGATCAGCAGAAGCGGCTGATCGACGACATCCGCGCTCAGATCGACCCCCCCGGCACCGCGCTCGATCCGCCGCCGGGGGTCACCGCGCAGGTGGTCGGGCTCCCGGTCCTGGCGGCGGACGCGAACTCCTCGCTGTCCGGCAGCCGCTACCTGGTCACGATCGCCGGGCTGCTTGCCGTCGCGCTCGTCCTGCTCGCCGTCTACCGCTCGGCAAGCCGGGCGCTGGTCCCCCTGATCCCGATCGTGCTCGCGACGGGGTGGTCCTCGCTCGTCCTCTGGATTGCAGGCGTTCCCCTCAACCCGATGTCGGCGACTCTCGGGGCGCTCGTGATCGCGATCGCAACCGAGTTCAGCGTCCTGCTCTCGGCCCGCTACCACGAGGAGCGTGGCCTGGGGGGAACGATCGGCGAGGCGCTTCGCCGCGCCTACGCTCGCACGGGCACGGCTGTGCTCGCCTCCGGTGTCACGGCGATCGCCGGGTTCGCGGTCCTGGCGCTCAGCGACGTTCGCATGTTGCGCGACTTCGGCCTCGTCACCGTGTTCGACCTCGGGGTCGCTCTCGCCGGGGTGCTCGTCGTCCTGCCCGCCGCACTGGTCTGGTCGGAGCGCGGCGCCGACCGCCGGGCGGCGCTCGTCTCCCGCATGCGCCGGCGCGGACGCCCGGCGGCCGCCGATGCCGGGTGAGAGCCCGAAGCGCTCCGGGGCGCCGAGCAGGCGCTACGCGACCGTGGTCGGGGTCGCGTTCGCGATCCTGGTGGTGATCGCCACCTTGAACACGATTCGCACCCAGAGTGGCGGCATCCTGGGAGTCACGAAGGGAGACCGGGGCATGCCATTGCCAGAGTTCGCGGTTCCTAACGCGGTCGACGGGCCGCTCGACAAGGATGCCAACATCGCCCAGGACGACTGCTCAACCTCACAGAACCCCTGTCCCTCGGACGCGGTTCGCCCCTCGGCCTGTGAGATCCCCAAAGCGGGAGCCATTCGCGTCTGCGACCTCTTCGACCGCCCGCTGGTGCTCTCGTTCTGGTTCACGAAGGGGGCCGACTGCCTGCCGACTCAGGACGTCGTCAACCGGGTCGCAGCGGAGTACCGCGGGCGCGTCAACTTTCTGTCGATAAACGTGCGCGATGACCCACGGGCGGTCCGCAACATCGTCGCCCAACACGGTTGGACGATCCCGGTCGGCTACGACCGCGACGGCGCGGTAAGCGATCTCTACCGGGTCGGAGGCTGCCCGACCATCGCCTTCGCCTACCCGGGTGGGATCATGGCGTTCGCCAAGATCAAGAGCGACACCGACCAGCTCTCCGAGCCGGCGCTCACCGCCGATGTGACCCGCCTGCTGCGCGACTCGCGTGCGAGGGAGCGCCAGAGCCGCTGATGAGCGCGAAGGGAGGGGTGCAGACCGGCCGGGTGAGCTCGGCCCTGAGCGAGGAGTTCCCGGGGCTCGGGCTTCGCTATCTCCTGATCGAGCGCGGCTCGGGGCGAACTCCGAGGGGGGTCAAGGACCGCCTGGCTCGAATGTCGGACCGCTTCTCGGGCCCCCAGGCGATCAACCTGCGCCACCAACCGATCCCCTGGGCCTATCGGGTCTTCTACCGGCACATCGGGCTCGACCCGGACGAGCAGCCGACCCCGGTCGAGGCGATTGCTCTCGAGCGGATCAAGCGAGGCGGGTTCTTGAGCCAGAACCTGCTCGACGACGCGCTGACGATTGGGACCATCGAAACCGGCGTCGCGCTCAGGGCCTTTGACGCGGACTGCGTCTCGGGGCCGCTCGGGATTCGCCAGAGCGAGCCCGGTGAGCCCCTCGAGGGGCGACCCGGCGACCTGCCGCCCGGCACCCTGGTGATCGCCGATGACACCAGGCCGCTCGCTCTGCTGTTCGGCGCCGTGGGCGCCGGTCGAGGCGTCAACCCACGAACCAAGCGAACCCTGCTCGCCGCGGTGCAGGTCCAGGGAGTGCCCCAGATTGCGGTCGAGGAGGCGGTCTGGCTCGCCGCCGACGTGATGCGGAGTTGAAGAACAACTCCGCCGGCTGCTCGCCTTCGGCTCGGGAACAACTCCGTCGAAAGCCTCGCCTGCGGCTACGTTTTCGGCGGGTTCGGGCGCGTTACGGGGCGGCAGGCTGTAGGCGCCGGACCCGCGACTTCGTCGCTAGCGCCAACGGGCCGTCCCCGAGCGCATGCGGGCGGCAGGCTGTAGGCGCCTGGACTGCGGCTTCATCGAACAACTCCGGCGGCTGCTCGCCTTCGGCTCCGCTGCCGCCGGGTTCGGGCGCGTTGCGTGCGGCAGGACGTAGGCGCCTGCACCGCGACTTCGTCGCTAGCGCCAAGGGGCCGCCGCCGAGCGCATGCGGGCGGCAGGTCGTACTCGCTCGAAGCGCGACGTCGTCCGGAGCTCAGGCGGGTGGCCTCTTGGAGACGTCCAGGTCCCGGGGATTGCGTGGTTCGGGGGTCCATGGACCCCGCCAAGTCCGCGATCTCGGCGAATGCGGCCCGCCTTTGCTCCCCTACCCAGCCCGTCCACCCCCGTCGCGGACGACCGCCAAGTCCGCGACGTCGGCGATTCGCGAGGGCACGCGAGGCGCGCCCGGGCGGGGCGGTTTGGGGCCTGGCAAGGGGTTAGAATGGCGTGGCCGTCGATTGCGAAGGGAGGCCTCGTGCCGGACGAACTTCTGGACATCGAGGCGGCGGGCTCGTCGCCGTCGCGGGTCGAGGCCCTGGACGCGCTGTTTCGCGACCGAGCGCCGGATCGGGTCTCCGAGCGCCACGCCCGGCAGGATCTCCGGGCTCAGATCGGTTTGCTCGAGAAGCGGCTGGGCGAGCTGTTCGCGTCGGCATTTCCCCGCCAAGGGATCGAATGGTCGGTGGCCGCGGTCGGTGGGCCTCGGGTGCTCGACGTCGCGGATCTCGAGCGCGTCCGGGACGCGCTCGCCTCGAGGCTCAGGGAGGCTCAGGCCGAGCTCGGCAGGCGCGGCGAGGCCGAGGAGGCCAATCGCGGCCTGCTCGAGTCGATGGTCGCCGAGCCCCGGCGATATCGCTGGGTGCGGCTGTCGGCCGATGACGTCGGCGAGAAAGGCTGCCGCCACTGGCATTCCCGCCCCCGTTGGGGCATCCTCGGGATGCTGATGGGCTGGTGGCGGGTCAAGCTGTCGTCCGGCTGTCCGTTAGCCAAGGGGCACCGGCCCCCTGAGCAAAAAGCGTCGAAAGCGCCGCCCGCGCTCGCCGGCTGAGCGCCCCGCCCCGCCCCGCCCCGAGAAGCCTGCGCCTGAGGTGCGGGCGCGTCGCGCAGCCGCGGCCGATCAGCGGCCGCCCGCGCCTTGGGGCTCCTTCCCCCTCGTCGAGCTGGTGGTCCTGTGTGCCCTGGTCCTGCTGATCGCCGGCCTGGTCGTTCAGAGCGCCGTCGGCGCGACGATGATCGCCGTCGGCCTGGCGCTCGGGGCGCTGGGGGGCCTGGAGGTCTCGATTCGCGAGCATTTCGCGGGCTACCGGTCCCACACCATGCTCCTCGCCGGCGCAGTCGGGATCGCGGTCCTGATCGCCGTGGCGACCCTCGCCTCGTCGCTGTGGCTTCCGATCGCGCTGGCTGTGGCGCTGTCGGCCTTCGCAATCAGCGCCTGGGCCCTGGCCCGCGCGTTTCGCCGGCGCTCGGGCCTCGCGTTCAAGGTGCGCTGACTACAGCCTCCCGACTGCTTTGGCCTCGAGCTCGGCGGCGAGCACGTTGCGCTGGCGCTCGGTGAGCCGGCCGAGCTCTCGGTTCTCGTTCAGGGCAAGGGAGGAGAGGAACTTGCGCGCGCGGGTGCGGCCCCAGCGCCGCTGGCTTCGCAACAGCTCGCCGACGGTCATCGTTTCGACCTCCCAGGGGCACGTGCGGATCACGTCGACTGCGGCGAGCTCGCCGCCGAGAATGCTGCGCTTGAGCGATGCGCGAGCGAGACGGACTCGGTTTGCGTGTGCGAGTGCCTGCATGTGCTGTGGCGCAGGGACGACCGTTGATGCAGCTGGCATCGTCACTCCTCTCTGAGTGGGATCGGAAGGGTTACCGGGGTCCGTCTTCTGGGCGCTCCCCGCGGGGACGGGGCCAGACCACCTCCTCGGAACGAATCACTCTCCCCGTTCCGATCGCCTCCTGCCCCAGGGTGCGTCCGGCGTTGGCGGAACCTACGCGAGCCGCACCGGAGCCGTCAACTCGGTACCCGCTTTTCGCCCCCCACTCGTTCGCTAAGAGCAACCTTTTCTTGCCTCGCGAACCCTTGTTCGAAACTGGACAAGCCGAAATTACCCACTCAGGGGGATGAGAAGTAGGGATTCGGCCGCTCCGTCGCCGAGTCGGGAGCCGGCCCGTCAGGCGCGCGGCAGGTCCGGGAAGTCGCCGACCACAGTCTCGATGATCTCCAGGGCGCGGTCGAGGTGGGAGCGCTCGTGGGTCGCCATCAGGCTGGTCCGCAGGAGGGCCCCGCCCGGTGGAACGGCCGGGTGCAGGGCGACGTTCGTGTAGACGCCGGCGTCGAACAGCGCCTTCCAGAGCGTCACCGCCTGCCAGTCCTCGCCCACGACCACCGGGACCACCGGCGTGTTCGCGGGCGATCCGTCGGGGAGGCGGCCGGGCTCCACGACCCGCAGGCCGAGCTCGGCGAAGCCCCGGCGGAGATATGCGGAGTTGTCGAGCAGCCTCGCGAACAGCGGCGCGCCCTCGGCGCGGCAGATCCGGACCGCCTCGAGCGCCGCGCCGACCGCCGCCGGAACCGCCGCGGCGGTGAACATGAAGGCGCGCGATGCGACCTTCAGGTACTCGATCACGTCCGCGGACCCGGCGATGAACCCCCCGCACGAGGCGAGGCTCTTCGAGAAGGTGCCCATCCTCAGGTCGACGCGATCCTCGACCCCGAGCAGCTCGCTGGCGCCGGCCCCACGCTCCCCCAGCACGCCGACCGCGTGCGCCTCGTCGACCATCAGGCGGGCGCCATACCGCTCGCTGAGCTCGAGGACGTCGACCAGCGGGCAGACGTCGCCCTCCATCGAGAAGACGCCGTCCACGACGACGAGCATTCCGCCTCCGTCCGCGCCTCCGCGCTGCAGCATCCGCTCGAGCTTGTCCATCTGGTTGTGGCGGAAGGGCCGCAGCCTGGCCCCCGAGAGCCGGCAGCCGTCCAAAATCGAGGCGTGGTCGCCCGAGTCGCAGATCACCGTGTCGCCCGGCTCGAGGATCGTCCCGATCGTCCCGAGGTTCGCCTGGTAGCCGGTCGTGAATACGAGCGCGTCCTCGGTCTGCATCCACTCGGCGATCTCGCGCTCGAGCTCGACGTGGAGGGGGATCGTCCCATTCATGAACCGCGACCCGGTGAGTGCCGTCCCGTAGCGCTCCAGCGCCTCGCGGGCGGCGGCCTTCACCCTCGGGTCGCCGGTCAGGCCGAGGTAGTTGTTGGACCCGAGCATGATCTTCTCGTGCCCCTCCATCTCCACGATCGGGCCCGCCTCGGACTCGATCAGACGGAAGTAGGGCAGCAGATCGGCGCGCCTTGCCTGGTCGAGCTGCTCCTTGCGATCGTGGGAGCGTGCCTTCTCGAAGACGTCGGCCGGAGAGGAGATCGCCTCGGCCATGTGCGAAGTGTTCCATGGCCCGGGGCCGGAAGGCGCGCGGGGGCATGGACCGATTAGCGTCCGCGCCATGAGCGCGGTGAACGTTCGACCGGTCAGCGGGCCCCGCGACCTCAAGACGTTCATCAAGTTGCCCTTCCGCCTTCACCGCGGGACGCCGTGGGTCCCGCCGTTGATCGTGGAGCGGCGCGAGTTCCTGAACCGCGAGAAGAACCCCTTCTTCGGACACGCGGAGGCCGAGTACTTCCTGGCCGAGCGCGATGGGGAGGCGGTGGGCCGGATCACCGCTCAGGTCGACGAGCGCTGGACCGAGCACAACGGCGGCAGCGACGGGATGTTCGGGTTCTTCGAGTGCGAGCGCGATCCCGACACGGCGGCGGCGCTGCTCGGAGCCGCGTCGAGCTGGCTTCGGGAGCGAGGCCGCGAGCGGATGCTCGGCCCGATGGACTTCACGATGAACGACGAGTGCGGCCTTCTGATCGACGGGTTCGACCTCGAGCCGTTCGTCCTCGAGCCGTGGCATCCACCCCATTACCGCGAGCTGATCGAGGGACTCGGGCTGACGAAGGCGATGGACCTCCTGATGTGGAAGCTCGAGCTCGGCAGCCTCAAGAAGGGCGACCGGTTCCACGACATGATCCATCAGGCGGCGGAGGCCTCGGCCTCCGAGCACGGCGTCGTCGTCCGCAAGATGAGGAAGCGCGACCTCGAAGACGAGGTCAACCGGTTCATGGAGGTCTACAACGCCGCCTGGGATCGAAACTGGGGCTTCGTCCCGGTGACCGAGGAGGAGGTCCGCTTCCAGGCGAAGAACCTGAAGCCGATCCTGGACGAGAACTGGGCGATGATCGCCGAGCGCGAGGGCGAGGTGGTGGGCGCCGCCCTCACCCTCCCCGACGTCAACCAGGTGCTGCGTCGAATGAACGGGCGCCTGCTGCCCCTGGGCTGGCTGCGCTTCCTGACGGGCCGCCGCAGGATCGACCGGGTGCGAGTCTTCGCTCTCGGGGTGAAGCCCGCCTACCAGCACTTCGGGGTCGCGGCGGCGCTCTACGTCAGGCACATCGAGACCGCGGCGAGGGTACGCCAGAAGTGGGGCGAGATGGGCTGGATCCTGGAGGTGAACGAGCCGATGAACCGCGCCATGGAAGGGATGGGCGGCGAGGTCACCAAGAGGTATCGGATCTACGAGCAGCCGCTCTCGGCCGGCTAGGGGCAGCCAACCGAAGTCTCCCCGCAAAGAGCGGGAATGAGTCGATTCCAGGGCGTCCCGGGGAGCTCGAACGCCGCTGGTCCCGCCTATACACTGGCCCGATGCCGGAGGAAGCGGTCCTCGAGGCCGAAGCGGTGGAGGAGGCAGGGGCGGTCGACGACCGAGAGCTCTCCGAGCCGAGCCGACTGCCCGAGCCGTCGCGGCGCGGCGAGATCGAGGCGTGGCGTGGCGAGGTCAGGGCCGCGGCGATCGCCGCGGCGGGCGGCCTCGTGGCCGGGGCGGCCACCGTGGCGGCGGTTCGCGCGGTGCGATCCGGGACGACCCGGAGGCAGCGCGGGCGGCGAGGGCTTCGCCGCCGTGATGAGCGATCGAGCGTGATCGCCTCTCGCTCTTTCCTGGTCGACGTCCACATCCTCGGCAGCGATCGCTAGCCCCGTGACCTCCGGGGGCCGGTCGGCCGCCGAATCCCTCGAGGTCGAGGTTCTCCCGCCGTGGCCCTACCGGCTGCCGAGCGGCGGTGGCGGCGACGCCGTGATGAGGGTGAGCCGGGGAGTCGCGACGCGCCTCCTCCACGTCGACGGGGCGCCGATCGTGGTTCGCGCCTGGCAGCGGCGAGACGGCCGGGTCGCCTTCCACGCGTCGTCGCCGCGACCTCCCGACGGGCCGCGCGGGGCGGGCTGGCGGAGGCTCGAGTTGGCGATCACAAGGATGCGGTTCGCCCTCGGGGTCGACGACGACTACCGCGAGCTCTACGATGCCTTTCGCGCGGATCCGGTGCTGGGCGGGGCGATCCGGCGCCTTCGCCGCCACCGCCCCCGGCGGCGCCCCTGGGCCTGGGAGGCCCTCGCCTGGTCGATCACCAAGCAGCTGATCGAATCGTCGCGGGCGGGCGAGATCCAGAGGCGAATGGTGTGGCGATGGGGCGTCACCGCCGATCTCGGCGACGCGACCCTGCGCGACGTCCCAACCCCGGAGCTGATCGCCGGCCGTGCGCCGGCAGAGCTCGCGGGAATGGACCTCGCGCCGGCCCGTTCGGTGGCCATGATCCGGGCCGCCCGCGAGGTCGCCCGCAACAGGGTCGACCCGGCCGATCCCTCCGACGACGATCGCCTGCTGGCGATTCCGGAGATCGGCCGGTGGACGATCCAGTGCCTCGGCCTATACGGGCGGGGCGAGCCTGACTCCCTGCCGGCCGGCGACCTGGGGTACATCAAGCTGATCGGCCATCTCGCCGGCCTGGGGCGCCGGGCGACCGTGGAGGAGGTCGAGGAGTTCTTCGCCCCGTATGCGCCGTTTCGCGGCCTCGCCGGTTCGTTCGTGCTCGCCGCCTACCATCGCACCGTCGCCTCGGGCCCGCCGCTGCGCCTTGCCGCCTGAGGGCGACCCGTTCGTCGGCCTAGGGAGCGCGGCCGGGCAGGTAGTCGTTGGTCAGCACTTCCGAGGGCGAGGGGAGCGCCTTGATGATCCCCTGGTCGGCGAAGAACTGCGCGAAGCGCGACCACTCGCGCGGGTCCATGTAGCCGAATGGCCGCTTGCCCGCCTTCGACAACAGCGGCAGGGTCTTTCGCACCTCGGCGGCCGTGATCCGGCGGTCGAGCCCCTTGCCGGCCGCGAGGATGGCGCTCGTCGTGCCAGCCGGATCAGCGGTCGCGGCCTTGGTTCCGCGCTGAAGCGCCGCCAGAAAGAGCTGGATCTCGCTGGAGTCGTCCCCGAGGCGATCCGAGTTGGCGACCACGACAAGCTCGTTGTAGGTGGGGATGCCAAGCCTGTCCACACCGATCACGGTCGGGTCCTTGCCGCGGAGCGTCAGGTCGACCCCCTCGACGTTCAGGAACCCTCCGAGCATCGCGTCGGCGCGTCCGGAGAGGATCGCGGGCAGGAGCCCCTGCTGGACGTCGACCGTGTCGACGTCCCCGGAGCTCAACCCCGACCGCGCGAGGATCGTCTTCAGATAGGCGTCCTGGTAGGGAATGCCCGCGGTGGCGATCGTCTTGCCGCGCAGGTCCTTGACGCTTCGGATCCCCGATCCCTTCAGCCAGATCATCGAGGTGAGCGGAGTGGGGACGAGGGCGGCGACCGCCTTGACCGGCAACCCCTGATCGTGGGCGATCAGGACCTCGGGCTCATAGGAGATCGCGAGGTCCGCCCTTCCCGCGGCCACCTCCCGGATAGGGGCCGAGGGATCGGAGGGCGGCTGGAGGTTGACGTCGAGCCCGGCCTGGCGGAAGTAGCCTCGGTCGAGCGCCTCGATGATCCCGGCATGGTCGGGATTGACGTAGAAGTCGAGCGCCAGGTCGAGCGACTGGGTCTGACCCGCCGTGGTGCTCTCCGACTTCTCGCCGCACCCGGCGAGGAGCGCGGCGGCGCACACGACCAAGGCCGCGATCGAGGTCCGAATCGAGACGCGGTGCGGCTCGGACAAGGCTCCTCCTGGGGTCGTGTTTGTCAACCGTGCCTTCCGCGCGGTCCCCACCAGGCGATCCTGCGCTCGAGCGCCTCGAGCAGCGCGAAGAGCATGATTGCAAGCGCCGAGAGGGCCGCGACCGCGGCGAAGGTGCGGGCGGTTTCGAGCTGGGCCGAGGCCTCCTGGATCAGGTGTCCGAGGCCGGCGCTGGAGCCCGCCCACTCACCGAACACGGCCCCGATCACGGCGACGGCGACGGCGATCTTGGCGCCGCTGAAGAAATAGGGAAGGGCGGTGGGCGCCTCGACTCGCCGCAGGATCTGCCATCGGCTCGCGTCAAGGGTGCGCACCATCTTGACCAGGTCGGGATCGACGGAGCCCAGTCCATCGAGCGTGTTGACGGTGATCGGAAAGAAGCAGATCAAGGCGATGATCACGAGCTTGGGGCCGATCCCGAACCCGAGCCACACGACGAGGATTGGCGCGACGACGACGATCGGCACCGTCTGCGAGGCGACGAGGAGCGGATAGGCGGCGCGGCGCAGGACCGGGGAGACGTGGAGGGCGACCGCGAAGGCGATCCCGGCGGCCACCGAAAGCGCGAAGCCCCCGAGTACCTCCTTGAGGGTGACCCAGCCGTTGTCGGCGAGCAGGGCGCGGTCGGTCCACAGGGACCCAGCGACGTCGCTCGGGGCGGGGACCAGGAACGGCTCTATATGGAGGGCGTGAGCGACCACGTCGAGCCGCGCCGCGGCCTCCCAGGCGCCGAGCAGGGCGGCGACGACCACGAGCGGCGCCAGCCAGCGCTTCACCGAACGCCTCCGAGCAGCGCGGTCAGGGCGCGCTCGCGGGCGGCGGTGAAGGCCGGCGAGGTGATCGCCTCGAGCCGCGGCAGCGCGCGTGGGGAGGGCGCGCTCAGCTCAGCGACGATGCGCGCCGGTCGGGGCGACAGGACCACCACTCGGTCGGACAGGTAGAGGGCCTCCTCGACGTCGTGGGTGACGAGGATCGCCGCACGCGACTCGCCGGCCAGCGCGCCGGCCAGCCACTCCTGCATCTCGGCGCGGGTCAGTGCGTCCAGTGAGGCGAAGGGCTCGTCCAGGAGCAGCACCGGCTTCTCGGCCAGCAGGGTCCGAAGAAATGCGATCCGCTGTCGCATTCCGCCGGAGAGCTCGAACGGGCGAGCGCGCTCGAACCCGGCGAGCCCGAACCGCGCGAACAACGGGTGTGCGCCTCGGCGCGCCTCGGCGCGCGAGGCGCCTCGATTGCGAAGCGCCAGCGCCGCGTTGTCGATCGCCGAGAGCCAGGGAAGAAGCAGGTCGCGCTGCGGCATGTAGGCGCACTTGGCGAGGCGCTCCGAGGCGGCACCCCCGACGTCGATCGTGCCCCGGTCCGGATCGCGCAATCCGCTCACCAGCTCGAGCAGGGTCGACTTGCCGCATCCAGACGGGCCCACCAGGCCGAGCACCTCGCCCTCGGCCACGGTGAGCGTCAACTCCTCGATCACGCGGAGCTCGCCGAACGCATGTGTGACGTGCTCGACCCCGACCGCCGCGGACCGCGGGCCGTCGAGCGCGGCGCGATCGCGACCGCCCGCCGCCCGGCCGGCGGCCCTTCGAACCGAGTGAGGCCCCGCTACGGGAGCCTCGGAAGTCGATCTCATGCTCCCTCCGCGCGCATTACCGCGACAGGTTCTAAGGGTCGGCGCCGGGTGGTCTTCGCCAAGGGCGCCATCTCAGCCCGCTGACCCGCGAGCACCCCCGTATTCAGCACGAGTCTACGAGAAGTGGACCGCCGCCGCTACGAGAAGTGGACCGCCGCCGCGGGCGTCAGGGAACCGCCGAGAGCCGCGCCGGGCCACGCTCGAGGCCCGGGATCCCGATCATGCGTCCACAGACCGGGCGCCGCCCGCCACGACGTTCACGAAATCCTCCAGATGACGCGTGGTCCAGCATTCGAAAGCCGTCGTGCAATGGGGCTCGTAGGCGGCCATCACGGAATCGCCGTAATTCCAGTAGAGGCGCGGCTCGGGATTGAGCCAAAAGGTCCGGCCCGCGCGCTCCGCGACCCTCGCGAAGACCTCCGCGTGTGGCTCGCGCCCGTTGGTGCGGGCGTCGCCGAGCACGATCACGGTCGAGCGAGGGCCCAGGTCGTCGACGATCTCCTCGAGGAACTCGAGCCACACGCGCCCGTAGTCCGTGTAGCCGGATACGTCGGCAACGCCTCCCTCGCGGCTGATCCGCTCCGAGATGGCGCGGAAGTCCCGCTCGTGCTCGAACACGTCGGTGACCTCCGAGATCCGCTCGATGAAGACGAAGCTCCGCAGCTTCCGGAACGAGTCGTGCAGCGCGTGGAGCACGGAGAGGAAGAAGACGCTCGCCGAGGTGACGGAGGTCGAGACGTCACACAGCACGTAGATCTCGGGACGACGCGGGTGCTTCGGCCGGTGCTTGAGCCGCAGGGGCACGCCGCCGGTGTCGAGCGAGGCCCGCATCGTGCGGCGGACGTCGACGATCGCGCCGCGCCGCCGGCCGCGCTGCTCGTGCCCGACGGTGGCCAGGCGGCGCTTCAGCTGCGCGACGGCCCGGTGAACCGCCGTCAGGTCCTGGCTCGGGCTGGTCGGCAGGGCCCGATCGAGCTCGGCGAGCGGCCTGGAGGGGGGGAGCTTCTGGGTTCGCTCGATCAGGGCGCGCTCGAGCTCGCGTCTCAGGTGTCGCTCGAAGCGGTTGATCTGGTCGCGGTCGAGGCGGGGCTCGTCCTCGCCCGCGCCGCGCGTCTGAAGCCCCAGGGTGCGCCGAATCCGCTGCACGTCGACCCCGATCACGCCGGAGCCCTCGCCGCGGCGCCCGAAGGCTGCGATGGCGAGGCGCGCCAGGTCGCGCATCTCCCCGTCGCGACCCTCGGCGATCGCCTGCCGGACCGCCTCGCGGAGCTGATCGAGGTCGAGGCGATCGCCGCCGTCATAGCGCTGTCCCTCGCTGATCTCGCGGCTCAGCGCCTCGGCCTCGGTGGCGCGGAAGAAATAGCGGTCGAACAGGAGCTCGAACACCCGGCGATCCTCCTGTGACTTCGCGATCGTCGCCGCCAGCGCCTCCCGGAAGTCGCCCTGTCGCCTCCAAGGCACCGCCTGGAGCGCTTCGAAGGCGTCGAGGATCTCCGAGCTTCCGACCGCCACGCCCTCGCCCCGGAGCTCCTCACAGAACGCCACCAGGCGAGGCGCCAGGCCGGTGGGTGGGCGCCGGCTCGGCTCGCTCACCGGGTGCGCCGCGCGCTCATCCCGACGCCTCGGCTCCGATGCTCGGCTCACCCAGCTTCAATCCGACTCGCTCCGCAACCAGGTCCATGTCGGAGCGGTGCTTGACGATGATGCTCATCGTCTGCTCGAAGGCGGCCCGGTCGACGTCCTCGGCTCCGAGCAGCATCAGGGCACGCGCCCAGTCGATCGACTCGGCGATCGACGGCGGCTTCTTGAGATCGAGCTGGCGGACCATCTGCACGACCTCGACCAGCCGGCGGGCCAATCGCTCATCGATCTCGGGCGAGTGGAGGCGGACGATCTCCATCTCGCGCTCGACCTCGGGGTAGTCGAGCCACAGATAGAGGCAGCGGCGCTTCAGCGCCTCTGTGAGCTCGCGCGAGTTGTTCGAGGTGAGAACGACGATCGGGTGCGTGCGGGCCTCGATGACCCCCAGCTCGGGGATGGAGATCTGGAAGTCCGACAGAACCTCCAGCAACATCGCCTCGAACTCCTGGTCGGTCTTGTCGATCTCGTCGATCAGCAGGACGACGGGCTCGGTGGTGGCGATCGCCTGCAGAAGGGGCCGAGTGAGCAGGAACTCCTCGCTGAAGATGTCGGCCCAGGCGTCGCCCGGCGCGTCCTCTCCCTGGGCGTCGGGATCGGCGGCGTCCGATACCGGCTCCGAGGAGCCCCCCGCCCCTCGTTCCGCCTGGATTCGCAGCAGCTGCTTGCGGTAGTTCCACTCATAGAGCGCCTTCGCCTCGTCGAGGCCCTCGTAGCACTGGAGGCGGATCAGGGGGCGCTGCGTGGCGCGGGAGATCGCCTTGGCGAGCTCGGTCTTGCCGACCCCCGCGGGTCCCTCGACCAGGATCGGCTTGCCGAGCCTCTGAGCGAGGTAGGAGACCAGCGCGGCCGGCTCGTCGGCGAGATAGCCGACACGTCCGAGGCTGTCTCGGACGTCGGAGACGGAGTCAGGCGCGTCCGGAGCAGCGGGTGCCCCGGGAGCCGGGTGTGCGTCTTCGGCCACCCGCCGATGATAATGAGGCGGTGCCGCTCGCCGGGATACTGCCGCAGACGACCGATCCGTACGTGGCGCTGATGGTCGTAGGTTTCGTGATCGGCGTGCTCGGCCACCTGAGCCGCTCCAAATGGCTGGTCGCGGTCGGGATCGTGCTGATCTTCCTGGCGGCGCTCGCCTTTCCGTTGATCCTCAACTTCCAAGGCGACAAGCCGGAGCCCCCGGGGCCGCTGCCGCGCCCCTACTGACCGGGACCTGGGACGATCACGATCGTGGGGCGCCTCGACCAGCTCGACCTCTCCAAGTCGCTCACCCGAAAAGAGGAGGCGCGCGAGCTGGACCGCGCCTGGGAGCGGCTCGCCCAGCTGCGCCTGACGCTCGGCGGATTGATCGGGGCGCGCACCCTGGGACCACCGGTATGCATCGTGTTCGAGGGCTGGGATGCGTCCGGCAAGGGGGGTGCGATCAAGCGCTTGGTGGCCCAGATGGACCCAAGGCACGTCAGGGTGGTCCAGTTCTCGGCTCCGAGCCCGGACGAGAAGCGCCACCACTTCCTGTGGCGCTTCTTTCCGCAGCTGCCGGGGTGGGGCGGGATGGCCGTCTTCGATCGCTCCTGGTACGGGCGGGTGCTGGTCGAGCGTGTCGAGGACCTCGCCGCGCGCGAGCAGTGGCTTCGAGCCTACGACGAGATCAACAGCTTCGAGCGATCACTCGCCGACGAGGGGATGATCCTGATCAAGTTCTGGCTTCACGTCTCGGAGGAGGAGCAGCTCGAGCGGTTCGAGCGCCGCCGCGACGACCCTTTGAAGGCCTGGAAGCTGACCGAGGAGGACTGGCGCAACCGTGAGAAGCGCGGCCAATACGAGCAGGCGGTCGAGGACATGTTCGGGCGGACCGACCAGCCCTACGCGCCATGGCATCCGATCGAGGCGAACTCGAAGCGCTACGCGAGGGTCAAGGTGATCCAGACCGTGATCGAGCGGATCGAACGAGGCATGAGGCAGTGGGGCATGGAGCCCCCGGCGCCGCTCGACGGCGGCGGGGGCGCCTGACGGCGGGCCTCCGAGTCACGCGCGCTCACGGCATGCGCGCCCACTGGCCCGGGTTCGACACCTTGTCGGGTTCGGGGCCCGATTTGTGGACCGGGGGATAGGGACAAGCGGCGCTCGCGGGCTCACACTGTTGTCTCGGCTTCCCGGCGAGGAGTGGAGGACGCATGTCAGCGAACCGTCAGATCGTCACGTTCGGCGGCGGGGGATTCTCGATGGAGGACGGCAACCCGCTGCTCGACGAGTTCGTCCTCGAGCTCGCCGGAAGGGATCGGCCGCGGGTCTGCTTCCTCCCCCAGGCGAGCGGCGACGCCGACCACTACATCGTCCGCTTTTATCGCGCCTTCGGCGCCGACCGCTGCCTGCCGTCCCACCTGTCTCTGTTCAGACGCCTGCGCTCGGCTCGCGAACCGCGTCGACACCTGCTCGCCCAGGACCTGATCTACGTCGGCGGAGGCAGCGTCACCAGCCTGCTCGGCGTCTGGAGGGCCCACGGCATCGATCGCATCCTCCGTGAGGCCTGGGAGCGGGGCGTGATCCTGTGCGGGCTCTCGGCGGGCTCGCTGTGCTGGTTCGCCGAGGGCGTGAGCACCTTTCATGGCCCGTCGGAGAGGGTCGAGGGCCTCGGGCTGCTGCCGTGGAGCAACACCGTTCACTACTCGAGCGAGCCGAAGCGTCGTGAGGCCTATCACCGCTGGCTGCGCGACGGCATGCGACCCGGCTACGCCGCGGACGACGGCGCGGCCCTCCACTTCGTCGGCGACCGGTTGGCGCAGGTCGTCGCGTCACGTCCCGAGGCACGCGGATACCGGGTCGAGGCTCAGCTCGGCCGGGTGGTCACGACCCGCCTCGCGACCCGATATCTGGGCGACCCCGCTGTCGTCGCGCCGCTCCGCGAGCCCGTGGCCGGCACGGTGCCGGCCTAGCCCGTGGCCGGCGAGCGGCCGTCCGCGGGGCCCGATGGCAAGGGCCGGCGACGGGTCGTGGTAGCGCTCGGGGGCCACGAGTTCTCGCGGCGAAGCGGCAACGAGGCGCTGCGCGACTATGTCCTGGGCCTCGCGGATTCGGCCGACCCGCGGATCTGCCTCCTGCCCACCGCCAGCGGGGACGCCGGGGAGCAGATCATCGCCTTTCGCCGCTCCGTGGGGGGCCTCGCGTGCCGTCCCTCGGAGATCTCGCTGTTCCGGCTCGAGGACGAGCGCCCGGCTCTTCGCGAGCACCTGCTCGCCCAGGACATCATTTACGTGGGCGGGGGGAGCATGCGCAACATGCTCGCCATCTGGCGGGTCCACGGGATCGACCGAATCCTGAGTGAGGCATGGGAGGCGGGGACGATCCTGTGCGGGCAGAGCGCCGGCGCGATGTGCTGGTTCGAGTGGGGGATCTCGCGCTCCAGCGGTCAGGCCCTGCCGGTTCGGGGGCTCGGCATGGTGCCCGGCAGCCTCTCGGTCCACTACCACCGCGACCCGGACCGGCGCCGGGCGCTCCGGGAGGGGATCGCCCTGGTGCTCCCGGCCGGGTATGGGGCGGACGACGGCGCCGGGCTCCTGTTTCTCGACGGCGAGCTGGCCGAGGCCGTCAGCGCTCGCGAGGGATCCGGCGCCTGGAGGGTCCAGAGCGCGAGGGGCGCCGGGTGGACCGAGACCGCCCTGGCCGCCCGTTCGCTGTCCGATCCCCGCTCGGCGATCGACGACGCCGACGACGAGGTTGATGAGCTTCGCCGCACGGTCGCTCTTCGCTCCGGCGGCGGTCTCGCCCGCTGACGACCTCTTTCACCGAGGCAGGGTCGGCGCCAGTAGCCGGTAGGCCTTGATGCCGAGGCCGAGGCGCTCGCGGTCCTCGCTCAGCGCCGGATCGAGTCCGGTCAGCTCCTTGACTCGCGCGAGGCGGTGGGCGACCGTGTGGCGGTGGGCGTAGACCGCGCGTGCCGTCGCGTTCATATTGCAGTCGTTGGCCAGATATGACTCGACGGTTCCGAGCAGGTCGGTCCGGTACTGGCGGTCGTGCGTGACCAGCGGCTCGACCGTGTCGCCGTAGAAACGGCGGACCTCGGCCGGATCGGTCGCCAGCGCCCGGAACAGGAGCCGGTACACGCCGTCGCCGAGCCCCTGCTCGAGCTGATCGGCCATTCGCTCGTCCGCGGCGATCACGTCCAGCATCAGCTCGGCCTCGGCGACGGCGCGGGAGAGCTCGCCGGGGCTCGCGCAGAACGACGAGCAGGCCGCCGGCCCGTGGGAGCGAAGCCGCAGGGCGAGCGCCCGCGCCGCCGCATGCGTTCGCTCGGCGGCCGGCTCGGATCGCGCCGGCAGGATCGCGTAGATCCGTTCATCGAGCGGCTCGGCGATCGCCCCTTCGTACTCGCCCGCGATCAAGCTCGCGGCGTGGCGCGGAAGGGCTGATTGCACCTCGGCGGCCAGGGCGATGCCTCCTCGGGACAAATCGCACCCGAGCCGTGCGGCGCGGCGAGCTGTCTCGGCGGCCTCGATTCGTCCCGTGCGCAGATCCTCGATCAGGCTGCCGCGGACCCGCTCGGCGACCTCGTCGCGGGCCTCGGTGACCGCCAGGGTCGCCAGCGTCGCGAGGGCGGTGGTGCGAACGACCTCCTCGCGATCGACCGCGATCGAGAGCCCGTTTCGCGCCGGCCGGAGGGCGAGCACGTAGCCGATCGCCTCCTCGCCGACGCTCACCGCCTGTGAGAGGTCGAGGTCGTCCGGCCGAGCGGCGGCGTTGCCTCCCAGGAGCTCGACCGCATAGCCCGAGAGCGCCTCCAGGGGCACCTCGGCCGAGGAGGCGTCGGCGAGGCCGCGGGCCGGCAGCACGATGGCCACCGGCCCGCCCGCCTCCTCCGCCGCCAGCTCGGCGATCCCACGCAGGCCCTCGCCGGCCATCAAAGCGGCGAGCATCCTGGCGTGGAGATCGCGCATCAGCGGGCCGGCCGGGTCTCCGGCCCGATTGTCAGAGGACAGGCAGGTAGCGCTCGAGCTCCCATTGGGTCACCTGTACGCGGTACTCCTCCCACTCGGAGCGCTTCAGCTCCACATAGCGCTCGAAGATGTGGTCTCCGAGCGCCTTGCGGACGAGCTCTGAGCCGGCGAGCTCCTCGATCGCCTCGCCCAGCGTCTCGGGGAGCTGCTCGATTCCGCGAGACACCCGCTCGTCGTGAGAGAGCTCGTAGAGGTTTCGCTCCATCGGATCGGGGCACTCGTAGCCCTGCTCGATCCCGTCCAGCCCGGCGTGCAGCATCGCCGCGAACGTCAGGTAGGGGTTGCAGGACGGATCGGGGCACCGGAGCTCGCAGCGCGTCGCCTGCTCCTTCCCGGGGTGGTAGACGGGGACCCGGACCAGGGCGGAACGGTTGCGCTGCGACCACGCGCAGTACACCGGCGCCTCGTATCCGGGAACCAGCCGCTTGTAGCTGTTCACGTTCGGCGCGAAGAGCGCGGCGATCTCGCGCGCGTGGCGCAGGAGACCTGCGATGTACGACTTCGCGGCGACCGACAGGTGATGCGGGTCGTCAGCGTCGAAGAAGGCGTTCGAGCCGTCCGAGAACAGCGACTGGTGTGTGTGCATCCCGGAGCCGTTCTCGCCGAACAGCGGCTTGGGCATGAAGGTCGCATAGACGCCGTGCTGGCTCGCGACCTCCTTGACCACGACCCTGTAGGTCATCGCGTTGTCCGACATCCGCAGCCCTTCGGCATAGCGCATGTCGATCTCGTGCTGCGACGGGCCGACCTCGTGGTGCGTGTACTCGATCGGAATCCCGAGCGCCTTCAGCGCGTTGACCGTGTCGCGGCGCAGGTCCGAGGCGACGTCAAGCGTCGTCAGGTCGAAATACCCGCCCTTGTCGAGGATCGTCGGAACTCCGTCCTCGCCGACCTCGTCGCTGCCGAAGTAAAAGAACTCGAGCTCCGGGCCGATGTTGTAGGTGTCGAAGCCCATCTCCTCGGCGCGGGCGAGGGCGCGGCGCATCACGAATCGCGGGTCGCCCTCGTAGGGCTCGCCGCCGGGCTTCAACACGTCGCAGAACACCCGCGCGACGTTCCCCTTGTCGCCGCTCATCCGCCAGGGCAGCAGGGCGTAGGTGTCCGGGTCGGGCATGGCGATCATGTCCGACTCCTCGATCCGGTTGAATCCGGTGATCGAGGAGCCGTCGAATCCCATCCCCTCGGAGAGTGCTCCTTCGAGCTCTTCGCGACCGACCGAGAAGCTCTTCAGCTGGCCGTTGATGTCGGTGAACCAGAAGCGAATGAACTCGACCCCGTCCTCGTCGACCCTTCGAAGGATGTCGTCGGGATCGGTGCGCGGCTTGGTGACCGTTGCCATCTCTCGTATGTCTCCTTTGTCTTCGGTTTGCTCAGGCGGGCATCTCCGCCCCGGTATGAGCTTGGAGGACCTCCAGGCCCTCCTCGCCCGTGCGGATGCGGATCGCCTCCTCGACGGAAGTCACGAAGATCTTGCCAGCCCCTCCTCGAGCCGCTCGGTCCGGATCGGCTCGAACGCCTCGTGGCGGATGTATGCCTCGACCTTCTTCATGGGTCAGCCCTCCTGCGGCTGGGAGGTGCCGCTGGACACGGTCTCGCCGAGGTTTGGCCCGTCGGCGCTGAGGGTGGCGCTGGGCGCGACGAGCGAGGCGGTCACCGCCACGGGCAGCGCATGGAGCAGCTTGCGTCTCATCTGGGCACGTCCTCCTTTGGCCGGGCGCCCTACGCCCACCCGTCGATTCCGGGAACCCCTGCCAAGGTAGGCGCCGTCCCGCGTCCCGTCTCTAGACCGTTGTCGAGAATCTTGCCGCGGGCGTTGTACCCGCTGTCAAAACGGTCCGCGGCCCCGCCGGCCCGCCGGGCCAGCCGTCGCGAACGACTGACCCGCGGCCCTTACCGGCGACATCGCGAACGACCGACACATGCAGGCCCTCAGAACGCGCTTCGCGCAAAGAGGTCCGCCTCTCGTCTCACTTCGTGAAGGGCCTGTGGGTCCATGGACCCACATAGGGCACAAAAGGGGCGACTTGAGCCGGGATCGCTCCCCTCGCCAAGCCCGTAAACGCGGGCGAGACGGATCCCGATGTCGGCGATTCGCGATGGGTGCGGATGACCCCTCCCAGCCCATTGATCGAGGGGGATCGGTCTCGGATCCGGCCCGGGCCCTCCCCCCGAGCCGTCGCTACACGGTCGGGATGGCGGTCGGGGCGGGCGCGGGCGCGACGTCCAGCTCGCCGCCCTCCATCCCGAGCTCCACCAGAGCGGCATCGCCTCCCAGCTCGGCCCAGCGGCGCCGAGCCTCCTCGCCGAGTCGATCGAGGAAGCCGTCCGTGTGGAGCGGATCGTGGTGGAAGAGCAGGATCCTGCGAGCGCCGGCCCGGGAGGCGAAGGTGAGCGCGTCCCCCATCGCCGAGTGACCCCAGCCGACGTGCTCGGGGTACTCCTCGTCGGTGTACTGGCAGTCGTGGATCAGGAGGTCTGCGTCGCGGGCGAGCTCGTAACCCGAGATCCATTCCGGCTCCACGTCGGCGAGCGAGGTCCCGAGCACCGGCTCGTGGTCCGGGATATAGCAGACGGTCGTATCGCCCTCGGTGATCCTGAAGCCGAGCGTGGGGCCGCGGTGGTTCACCGCCTCACACGTGATCGTCGCCGAGCCGATCCGCCACTCGCTGGGCGGGGTGTCGCGAAACGAAACCGAGCAGGGCAGCTCGCGGACCTCGACCGGCGACAGGGGAGCCGAGATGTACCGGGCGACCCGGTCCTCGAGCAGCGCCTCCGGTGAAGCCGGCCCCCAGATCGTGATCTCCGCTTCGGCGCGAAAGCAGGGCGGGAAGAACATCAGCCCCTGGATGTGGTCCAGGTGGAGGTGGGTGAGGAGGATGTCGACCCGGCGCGAGGTCGCGAGGTTGAGGCCCAGGGCCCTGATCCCGGTTCCGGCGTCGAGCAGGAGCTGCTCGCCACTGTCGAGCAGGAGCTGCACCGATGAAGTGTTGCCCCCGTAGCGATTCATCTCGGGCCCCGGGGCGGGAACGGAGCCTCGTGCCCCCCAAACCCTCACCTTCACGGGCTCGCCTTCCCGCTTCCGTCTTCTTCGTCGGTCGGCCAGAACAGCACCATCGCTCCGGAGGACCCCTCCTCGGAGGCGACGATCGGAAAGGCGCTCGACGCTATCCGGCGCTCGGCTCCGCCGGCCGAGCGGATCCGAAACATCGCGTGGGCCGGCCTGCCGTCGCGCACCGCCTGAGTGGTGGGCAGGTCGTCGAGCGCGACCGGCTCGCCGTCCTCGCCGAACGGGCCGTAGGTCGAGATCCATTGCTGCGGGCCCATCCGGCCCGCGTCCTCGAACGGACGGCCGAGCAGCGCGCCGGCCGCCTCGTTGTAGAAAACGAGCACTGCGTCCTGATCGACGAGGAAGGCCGGCGTCGAGAGGCTCGTCAGCAGGTTGCGGGCCAGGATCAGCTCCAGGGGCTTCTGGGCGCGGGCCGCCATCGACCCCATTCTCTCACCGCAGGCCTCGTTCGTCCTCCGTTCAGTAAAGGCTCGTGAGCTCGTCCAGGGAGGCGTCGAGGCCGTCGGCGAGGCCGGCCACCCCGGGCACGGCGCTCGGATCGGTGCAGAAGCCGAACCCCATCCGCCCGGCGAGCGAGACCGCGGAGGCGCGCAGGGCGTGCCGGTCGGCCGGCTCGGCGACCGAGAAGAGCTCCGTGACGTTCGCCCCGAGGATCCGTACCGGCTGGCGTGGGCCCGGCACGTTCGAGACGGAGAGGGCGAACTCTCGCGGGCCCGAGGTGAGCTCCGACGCGTAGCGGTATAGCGGCCGAATGTGGGAGAGCGTGTGAAAGAAGGAATAGAGCTCGGCCGGATCGTGGTGCTCCTTGCGGCTCCGCGTCTCGGCGTTGATCGCCTTCAGGCGCTCGCGCGGGTCCGGCTCGGTGATCGGCAGGTCGCAGAACAGGAAGGAGTCGCGGTTGCCGAGCGCTCCGGGCCCCTCGTCGCGGTGATGCATGCTGACCGGCACCTGGGCGCGCATAGTCTCGACCGGCTCGTCGTGGGTTTGGAGCCAGCCGCGGACGGCACCGGCGATCATCGCCAGGACCACGTCGTTGACGGTCACCCCGGGGCCCGCGGCGTGCTCGATCCGCTTCAAGTCCTCGAGCCGGCAGTCGGTCAGGGCCACCTCCCGCCCGGCGCCGATCGAGCGGTCGAAGGCGGTGTCGGCGCCGAGCGGCCACAGCTCGCGGCGGATGGTCTCCGGAAGGGCGGCCATCTCACGTCCGGCGCGCCGCCATCGAGCGGGCGAGATCGCGGCCCGCGCGGCGCCCGTCGCCGCGCCTCCCAGCCCGCGCAGCCTGCTGGCCGCGCCCGCGGCGAGCAGGTGCCCCCTGCCGGGAACCGGGCGCCGCCGCCACGGCGGGGACGGCCCGGGGTCGTGCTCTGAATCGGCGTCCCACAGGAGCTCGGAGAGCATCCGGACCGAGGTGACGCCGTCGGCCAGGCAGTGATGGATCCGGATCACGAGCGCCGTTCGCCCGTCGGCGTCCGGCCCGACCACATCGATGCACCACAGCGGCCGTGAGTGGTCGAGGCGCTCGGACATCGCCTCCCCCGCGAATCGCACGAGCGCGGCCCGATCGCTCAGCGGGACCGGGGCGGCGCGCACGTGGGCGGCGATCTCGAAGCCGTCGTCGTCCACCCAGGCGGGCGCCGCGATCCCGAGCGGAGTGGGGGCGAGGCGTCGGCGGGCGCGCGGCAACGCGCCGAGGCGCGATTCGACCCTCGCCCGGAGCCGCTCCGCCGTGACCGCGGGTCGGCCCGCGCCGGACTCGACCACGGCGACCTTCATCGTGTGGCCCGCGATCGCCCCCGACTCGAGGCGAAGGATGCGGGCGTCCTCGTCGTTCAGCCTCTCCATCGTCCCCGCGTTATCGCAGACGGCGGGGCGGATGCGGGATCGGACTGGCTCCGCGGCACCTGGTCCCGGCTGTCTAGCGCACGGTGATCGTGCCCTTCATCCCCATCTGCTTGTGGTTGGCGACCGGGCAATAGAACTCGTATCTGCCGGGCTTCGACAGGTCCACGCTGAGGATCCCGCTCTGCCCGGGTGAGAGGTCGGAGGGGAGCGACTGTTCGCCGTTCGGGCCCTCTACCTCGAGGCTGTGGACCACCTGGCCGTCGTTTCTCACGTCGAAGGTGACCTGGCCGGGCTTGATCGTCGGATCGGACGGATCGAGCTTGTAGTCGGTCTCGCTGACGTGGATTGTCGATCGCGCACCATCCGCCGCCTGGGTGGAGGTGGCCCCAGCGGTGGCCGCGGTGCTCGAGCCGCCACCACCCCCGCAGCCCACCGCCCCGAGGCCGAGCAGCGCCACCGCGCCGGCCAGCGGCATCAGCCGCATCAGCTCGCCTCGCCCACCTGGCGGCTGAGCGGCGCCACGAAGGTCCGATGGCCGGCACGGAGATCGACCGCGGTGGCGTCACCGGGGTCGACGGCCGCGCTCAGGCTCGCCTGGTCGCTTTCGCCGTCGTAGACGTAGCGAAACGATCCGGCTGCGACTCGGGTCCCGTCGGAGCGACGAAGCCAGACCGTGCAGAGGGTCCCCGGCCTAAAGCCGCGAACGCGGACGGTGACGTTGCTCCCCCACGGCTCTGGCTCGACCACGGCCTGCGCCGAGGCGCCGTCGGGGAGCGATCGGAAGGCGGCGGCGTGTGACTCCGGCCGGCTCGAGGACCCGCTCGTCAGCACTGCGATCGCCAGCGCGGCGGTGGCAGCCGCCGCCGAGACGCCCAGCGCCAGCCCCAGACCCCGCCGCGCGCGCCTGCGGCGCGCGTCGCGGCGCTCAGCCGCGATCCGCCGGGCGATGCGGTCGCCGAGGGGCGCGGGCGGGGCCGGAGTGGGAGCGAGCCGATCGGGGTCGGCTCGCGAGAGGAGCGCCGCCACGGGAGCGAGCGCTTCAGCCTCGACTCGGCAGGCCGGGCAGGCCTCGAGATGGGCCTCGGTCGCGGCGCGCTCGGCGGGTTCGATCTGGCCCAGCACCAGGGCGCCGATCCGCTCCCGCCAGTCGCGACAGCCCTCAACCGTCATAGCCCATCTCCTCGAGCGCGTTCTTCAGCGCCCGCAACCCGTAGTAGACCCGGCTCTTGATCGTTCCCTCGGGGACGCCGAGCTCGCCGGCGACCTCGGCGTGGGAGCGACCCCGGAGGTACGTCTCGACCAGCGCCCGGCGATGCTGCTCGCCGATCCGCCTCAACGCCTCCTCCACCTGCCAGGTGAGCAGGATGTCCTCGAACGGCTCGTGGCCGAGCTCCGGCAGCTCGGCGCCGACCCTGGGGCGCGCGGCGCGGGCCCGCCCCAGGTCGATGATCACGTTGCGAAGGATCGCGAACAGCCAGGTGCGAAGCGACCCAAGCTCGGGGTCGAAGCGATCCCCCGCCCGCCAGGCGCGCAGAAACGTGTCCTGGACGGCGTCCTCGGCCAGCTCCGGATCCTCCAGCGAGCGCAGGGCGAATCCGTAGAGCTCGCCGGCGTGCGCGGCATAGGCCTCGCGCACGCCCGCCTCCTCGGTCAGGAAGCCCTCACCGTCGGAGCGATCTCGTTTCGATCTGATCACGGCATACGTGATACCGCGATCTCGCGCGCCGGGTTCATCCGCCCGCCGCCAATCAGGTCGCGAATCGCGCTCCCATGATCGCAAGGAGCAGCTCAACCAGGCAAAGCGCGCCGGGCGGGAGAGACGACCCGCCGAACGACCACGACGACCCCGGGGCGTGCCCGAGGCCGGCGCCGGTCGCTAGCCGGTTTCCTGGGAGACCGCTCTAGAGCTTGCCGATCTTGAAGATCTTCGTGCCACAGTCAGGGCACGTGCCCTGGATCGCCGGGCGACCGTTCTTCATGGTCACCTGCTGGGGATCCTTGATCTCCACCTTCTTGCGTTCCTTCACGCAGTAGCCGGTTGGCATCGCAGGGTCTCCTTTCAGGAACCTCGTGTGTGGGAGCCGCCGGAGTGCGCCTCATCGACGCCTGGCCAGGCGACCTATTGCGACCGTAAAGCAATGATCGGACGCGTGCACGCGTTTTCGTGCCGATCATCACAATTAGGCGCCGCCGCCCCTGGCCTGCCCCGCGCCTCGCCGCGGCGCGGGGCTCCGCTCGCCGCCTACGGGCTGAGCCCGCCGGTCCCGCCTCCGGAGCCGAGCGGGTTGTCCGGGCTCGGGCCGGCTCCGGTGCCGCCGAATCCCGAACCGCCCCGGGTGCTCGGAGTGCTCCCCGACGCCTGGCTTCGCAGTTGCCTGATGTTGTCCTGGACGACCCTCAGCTCGCGCTTGGAGGTCTTCTGGCTGGTGGAGAGCTTGCCGACCTGGCTCTCGAGCTGGGCGAGGCGCTGGTCGAGGGACTTGACGCTGTCCTCGGCGGCCTGGGTGGCGGACTGCTGGACTCCCGAGACCTGGTCACGCAGCGCGTTGACGTCGTCCTTCGTCGCGGCGTCCTGCTTCAGCGAGAGCGTCAGGAAGAGCGCTGCGCCGGCGGCCGCCAGGGCGATCACTGCGAGCGCCAGCCCGATGTAGGTCCGAACCCCCAGCTTTCGGTCGACCTGGGCGAGCCAGGCGCGGATTCCGGCGAGCGGGTCCTCGCCACCGGCGGCAGCCGCGGCCGGGCTGACCCCCTCCACCGGGCCCGGCTGCGCGGCGGGCGCGGCCGCTGCGGAAGGCGCGTCGGGGGCGGGCGCCTGCGGGCTGGCCGGCGTTTGCGGTTGCGGGCCGGCGGCGGCGTCCCCGCCGGCCGGTTGGCCGCCGTCGGCTGTCGGGGAGGCCGACTCCCGAGTCCCCGCCCGCCGCGCCGGTGCCGCCGGCGGCGCCTGGAGGGCCGTCACCGAGGCGCCGTCGGACTCGGGCTGCGGCGCCCGCGGCTTTCGGAACCTGATCCTCGGGCGAGTCGCCATGGTCAGGACCCGGGCTCCCGCTCGGCCACCTCGCCATCGATCGGGTCGAGCTCGAGCCCGCTCCCGACCCAGGCCTGAAGGCCCCCGTCGACGCTGTAGGCGTCGAAGCCCGCCTGCCGGAAGGCCTCGGCGGCCAGGGCCGAGCGGTTTCCGGACCGGCAGTAGAAGATGACGGGGCGGTCCCCTTGTATCGACTCGGCGGCCTCGGAGAGCTGGTTCATCTCGATCTGCCGCGACCCACCGATCCTGCCGGCCCTCCACTCATCCGGGCGGCGAACGTCGATCGCCTGTGCGCCATCGGCGATCAGGGCCGCGGCTCGCTCCGCGGGGATCGCCGTCTCGATTGCGGCATCCGATGCCACCTCTCAAGCTTAGAGAGCCGGTCCGCCTGCACGCATCCGGCCGGGGCGTGCTGGCCCCGCGCGCCCACGGCTCCTATCCTCTGCGGTTCCAGACCGACCGAAGGGAGACCGACCGCCATGCCCGAAGCCGTGATCGTCGACGCCGCTCGCACCCCGATCGGGCGCGCGTTCAAGGGATCTCTGGCCCAGCTTCGGCCCGAGGAGACCGCGGCGCACGTCGTGGACCGCCTGCTGGAGCGAAACCCCGATGTTGCCCCGGAGACGATCGAGGACGTCTACTGCGGCTGCGGCATGCCGCAGGGCCTGCAGGCGTTCAACGTGGCCCGGATCGTCTCGCTTCTCTCCGAGCAGCTCCCTCAGACGGTCACCGGAACCACCATCTCCCGCTACTGCGCCTCGTCGCTGGACGCGATCCGCCACGCGGCGAACGCGATCAAGGCGGGCGAGGGCGACGCCTACGTCGCCGCCGGGGTCGAGTTCGTCAGCCGTTTCAACGAGCGCACCGAGCCGGCCGGCGTCGACGATCGAAACCCGAACCTGATCGGCGAGAACGGCCAGCCGAACGCGTACATCGACATGGGCCTGACCGCGGTCAACGTGGCCAAGCGCTATGAGGTGAGCCGCCCCGACATGGACAAGTACGCCCAGCGCTCCCAGGAGCTCGCCGTCACCTCACAGGAGGACGGGTTCTTCGACCGCGAGATCGTGCCCGTGATCGATCAGGACGGCAACGAGGTGGTCAAGGACGATGGCCCGCGTGCCTCGTCGACCCTGGAGAAGCTCGCAGAGCTTCCGGAGGCCTTTGGCGACGGCGGCGTCACGGCGGGCAACTCGTGCCCGCTCAACGACGGCGCCGCGGCGGTGCTGTTGACCTCGGACACGAGGGCTCGAGAACTCGGACTGACCCCCAAGGTGCGGATCATCAGCGCCGCCACCTGGGGCAATGAGCCCGAGTACATGGGGGTCGCCCCGATCGGCGCGATCAAGAAGGTGCTCGAGCGGACGGGCATGTCGATGTCCGACATCGACGTCGTGGAGCTGAACGAGGCGTTCGCCGCCCAGGTGATCCCGATCATGGCCGAGTCGGATATCCCGCTCGAAAAGCTCAACACCCACGGCGGTGCGATCGCGCTCGGCCATCCGTTCGGGATGACCGGCGCGCGGATCATGACCACGCTGCTGAACGTCATGGAGACCGACGATCACTCGGTCGGGCTCGAGACGATGTGCGTCGCCGGCGGCCAGGGCGAGGCGATGATCGTCGAGCGCGTCTAGCGGGACGACCTCCACACCGATTCGGCTGATGGTGGGCGACGCCGGCGACGGAGGGGCGACCCGCCGGACCTACCTCGCCGCCGAGCGCACCCAGCTCGCCTGGTGGCGCACCGGGTTGACCGCGATCGCCGTCTCGCTGGCGATCGGCCGAGTGGTGCCCGAGCTCAGCGACAACGCGATCCAGTGGCCGTACACCGTCGTCGGGTGCGCCTTCGCCGTGTACGGGATCGCGTTGATCGCCTACGGGACGGTGCGCGCGCGGTCGATCGATCGGGCGATCGAGGCACGGAGCTATGCGAGTAGCGCCGACCGCGTGCTCGGGTGGCTGACCGTCTGGGGCGTCGTGCTCGGCATCGCGACGCTGATCCTGGTCGCAATCGACTGACCGCGCCCGATCTGGGGCCGACGGTCTCCGTGGCGGGGCACTCCGCGCCCGTTTCGGCGGCCGGGCCGTCGGCCACAATCCCCGGCGATGCCTGAGTCGAGGGCGAGCTCCGGACGGCCACCCCGACGGCCGAGCCCGGCGCAGTTGCAACACCGTCGCCGCGCGGCGCTCGGGGGGCTCGCGGCGATCGCGCTCATCCTGGGCCTCGCGATCGGCTCCTGCGGCGGCGGCACGACGCTGACCCGCGAGCAGCAGCTCAAAGCCGAGAGAGCTGCGCAGCCTGTCCACTTCACGGTTTCGGTGAGCGGCGACCTGCTCATCCACTCGCCACTGTGGGAGCGGGCGCTCGAGCTCGGGGACGGCAACCACTACGACTTCGCTCCCGAGCTCAAGGAGCTGAAGCCCTATGTCGCTGGCGCGGACCTCGGGATCTGCCACGTAGAGACCCCGATGACGCCGGCGGCGCCGACCAGCTATCCGATCTTCAACACCCCGCCGGCGCTGGCCGATGGGATCGAGGCGACCGGGTGGGACGTCTGCGACACCGCCTCCAACCACTCGCTCGACCAGGGCCAGACCGGTATCGACGACACCGGGAAGGCGCTCCAGCACGCACACGTCGCCCACACAGGGTCGTTCGCCTCGGCCGCCGATCAGCGGAGGCTGACGATCGAGGACGTCGACGGCGTCAGGGTCGCGTTCCTCGCCTTCACCACGGACACCAACGGGATCCCGGCTCCACATCCGTGGTCGGTCAACATCGCCAGCCCCGGTCGGATCCTGGCGGACGCCAAGCGGGCTCGCAGGGCCGGTGCCGAGGCGGTGATCGTGAACGTCCATTGGGGCGGGGAGATCGTCCCCGAGTACGAGCAGCAGCCCAGCTCGGGCCAGCTCGCCCTCGCCCGGAAGCTCACGGCGTCGCCGCTGATCACCACGGTGGTCGGCCAGGGGCCGCACGCCGTTCAGCCGATCGAGCGCATCAACGACAAGTACGTGGTGTTCAGCGAGGGGAATCTGATCTCCAACCAGAGCCCCGATTACGGGCTCCCGTCGTCGAGCCAGGACGGGATGGTGGTGCTCCTCCACTGCGTCGCCGATGCGGAATCGGTGCGGGTTACGAGCATCCGGTACGTCCCTGTCTACGTCAGCCACCCCGACTACACGGTGCTGCCGGTCGGCGACGCGCTTGGTCGCGGCGAGGGCGACGCGACCTCGCTGCGCGACTCCTACAAGCGGACCGTGGACGTGGTCGGCAAGGGGCACGGCGTCGAGCCGGTCCCACCCCGCCTCCCGGGCGCATAGGCGCCCGCAACGGGCCAATACGATCAGGGCGTGTCACTGCCGCTCGAGCCTCCCCTGAAGCCGCAGCTCGCGCTTTCCCGAAAGGAGCTGCCCGAGGGCTCAGAGTGGGTCTATGAGCCGAAGTTCGACGGGTTCCGGGTGATCGCGTTCGTCGACGAGGACGAGGTCTATCTCCAGTCCCGCGGAGGGAAGCCGCTTCGGCGCTACTTCCCAGAGCTCGACCTTCCCGCGGGGCGCTACGTCATCGACGGGGAGCTCCTGATCCTCGGGGCCGACGGCCATGAGCACTTCGACGCGCTGCAGAACCGGCTCCACCCGGCGGAGTCGCGGGTTCGAATGCTCGCCGAGAAGACCCCATCGCTTCTGCGGGCCTTCGACCTCCTGGCCGAGGGATCACGTGCGCTCCTCGACCAGCCGTTCTCCGCCCGGCGCGAGCGCCTCGAGTCGCTGGTCGCGGGTTTCGGGGGGCGCCGCAGGTCCAAGGCCGGCTCGATCGAGCTGACGCCCCTGCGGAGCATTGTGGCCAAGGCGGCGCCGTGGCTCGACGAGGGGGAGGGGGTGGTCGCCAAGCAGCTCGATGCGCCCTACCGGCCCGGTGAGCGAAAGGGGATGGTCAAGGTGAAGCGCATCCGGACCGCCGAGTGCGTGGTGGTGGGCTGGCGCCCCGGCAAGGAAGAGGGGACGGTGGGCTCGCTGATCCTCGGCCTCTACGAGGGTGGCAAGCTTCGCGTCGTCGGGCACACCTCCGGTTTTCGCGCCGCCGAGAAGCGCGAGCTGGTCGCCGAGCTCGGCCCCTACGAGACGGGCGAGCGCGGCTCGGCCGACCCGAGCCGGTGGGCATCCGAGCGCGACCTCGAATGGATCGAGCTTCGGCCCGAGCTGGTGGTCGAGGTGAGCTTCGACCACGTGAGCGACGGCCGGATCCGCCACGGGACCAAGGTGCTGCGCTGGCGCGAGGACAAGAAGCCGAGGGACTGCACGTTCGACCAGCTGGCGAGCTGAGCCGGGCCTCCGGCCGTTTTCACTTTTTCCGCCGGAGCGTCGTATGGCTCCCTTTCGTGGCCATGGGTGGAAGGATCGTGCCGTATCCGAGCAGGAGGAGTCCGATGGAGAAGCTGACGACGATCACATATGGGGTCGACGGGCGGGTCGCCCGGATCACCCTCGACCGGGCCGAGCGCGGAAACGGGATCACGCTCGAGATGCCGCGCGAGCTCTCCGACTGCATTGAGCGCGCAAACCTCGACCCCGATGTGAGCGTGATAGCCCTGGCCGGGAACGGCCCCGGCTTCTGTGGCGGCTATGACCTCGCCGCCTCGGCCGAGGGGCTGTCGGAGGGGTTCGGCCGCGGAGACGCGCCGCCTGGCTCGCCGCTCGACCCGGCGAGCCAGGCGGCCAACCACGACCCGGGCCGCGTCTGGGACCCGGTGCTCGACTTCCAGATGATGTCGCGGAACGTCCGGGGCTTCATGAGCCTCTTCGACTCCGACAAGCCCGTGGTCTGCAAGGTGCACGGGTTCTGCGTCGCCGGCGGGACCGACATGGCGCTGTGCTCGGATCTGGTGGTGGCCGAGGACGAGGCGAAGATCGGCTATCCGCCGGCCCGCGTCTGGGGGGTGCCGACCACCGCGCTTTGGGCCTGGAGGATCGGGCCGGCGCGCGCCAAGCGCCTGTTGCTGACGGGCGACTCGATCTCGGGAAGGGAAGCGGTCGAGTGGGGGCTGGCGACAGAGGCGGCGCCGGCGCGCGACCTCGACCTGCGCTTCGAGGCCCTGCTCGAGCGGATCGCCAGGCTGCCGATCAGCCAGCTGGTGATGCACAAGCTGCTGGTCAACCAGGCCCTCTACGCGCAGGGCCTTCACTCGACGCAGATCCTCGGCACCTTCTTCGACGGCATCGCCCGCCACACGCTGGAGGGGCATGAGTTCGCACGACAAGCCGCCGAGCGCGGCTGGCGGGAGGCGGTGCGCGAGCGCGACGAGCCGTTCGGCGATGCGGGACGTTCGACCTTCAGGGGCTGATCGGACCGCGACTCCGGGCGCCTTCGTTCGCCGGTGGCCGACCTTCGCTCACATGCTCGACGGTGTTCGGCCACCGGAGCGGGACTGCCTGGGATACTGCCGCCGCCCGTGCCTCCAGATCAGCCGAAGATCAGCGCCGACGCGATTCGAGGCCGCATCGAGGGCAGCTTTCCCGCCGACCTCGGGGTGGAGCCGATCGAGGTGGGCGACGAGCGGTCGACGGGGCGGATCGTGGTCGACGAGCGCCACCTCCATCCGGGGGGCCTCGTCCATGGCGGGGCCTGGGTTGCCCTCGCTGACTCGGTGGCCGCTTGGCAGACGTTCCGCCACCTGCCACCGGGCCACGACTTCACGACCGCCGAGATGAAGCTGAACGTGTTCGCCGGCGCCGGTCCCGGGGACGAGCTCGTGGCCACGGCCGAGCACCTTCACGCGGGGCGGTCGACACACGTGGTCGAGGTCAGGGTGCGCCGCGGGGAGCGCCTCGTCGCGAACCTCCTGGTCACCCAGCTGGTGCTCGCCCCTCGCGGGTGACGGTGAGGTGATCGGGTCAGGGGACCCGGTGGACCTCGAACAGGTTCGTGCCCAGCTCCTGCTCGGGCAGTCCCGCGGTCACGCCGATCAGATCGCCAGCACTTGCGACTCCGGTCCGCTTGGCGAGCACCGCGCAGTCGTCGAGCAGGGTCCGAAGGCTGGTCCAGTCACGCGCCAGGGCACTTTCGACGCCGAACAGGAGCCGCAGTCGCCGGATGGTCTCGATCCGCGGCGAGACCGCGAGCACCGGGACGCGCGGCCGATGCGCCGAGACGAGGCGAGCGGTTCGCCCGCTCCGGGTCGGGACGACCAGGGCGGCCAATCCCAGCGTGTAGGTCGATCCGACCGCCGCGCGGGCGACCGAGTTGGCGACGTCCGAGGCGTCGGCGGTCACTCTGCTGAACACCCAGTCGCCATAGGGCAGGTCGGGCTCGGTCTCGAGGGCGATCCGGTCCATCACCTCCACGGCGCGGATCGGATGGTCGCCGACCGCTGTCTCCTCGGAGAGCATCACGGCGTCGGTGCCCTGGTAGATCGCGCTCGCGACGTCCGTCACCTCGGCCCTGGTGGGGCGGGTCGAGGAGGTCATCGAGGCGAGCATCTGGGTCGCGGTGATCGAGGGGCGCGAGTGGCTCCCCGCCAGCGCCAGGAGCCGCTTCTGGACGGTGGGAACCCGCTCGATCGGCAGCTCGATGCCGAGGTCGCCACGAGCGACCATGATCCCGCCCACCGCCGCGCGGATGATCGCCTCGGCGTTGTCGGCCGCCTGGGGCTTCTCGATCTTCGCGATCAGCGGGATGTCGGCGCCGGCGACTCGGACCCTCCGCTCGACCGCCTGGAGGTCCTCGGCGCGCCGCACGAAGGAGACCGCGAGCAGGTCGACCCCATGCTCGACCGAGAAGTCGACCCAGTCGAGGTCGACGCGGCTCGCCGAGGGCAGCGCGACCTCCGTCCCCGGCATGTTCAGTCCCTGGTGGGAGGCGACCGCGCCGCCGACCTCGACCGCGCATCGGACCTCATTCGCCGTCGCCTCCAGAACCCGGAGTCGAACCCTGCCGTCGGCGAGGTAGACATCGTCGCCCTCGTGAACCGCCGCGGGAAGGCCGTCCCACGAGACGGTCAGGTGGTCGGCCGCGCCGATCCCCTCGCCGCTCGTCAGCGTCAGCACGGATCCCTCGCGCAGTTCGACCACGCCTCCTTCGACCTCGTCGATCCGGAGCTTGGGCCCCGGCAGGTCGCCGAGCAGGCCGACCTCGCGGCCGGCCGCCTCCGAGGCCTTGCGGGCCATCGCGACGTTCTCGGCGTGCTCGTCGCGGGTGCCGTGTGAGTAGTTGAGTCGAAACACGTCGGCCCCGGCGCGGATCAGCTCCTCCATCCGCTCCACCGACCGGGTGGCGGGGCCGATCGTGGCGACGATCTTGGTGCGGCGACCGACTCGGATGGCGTGCGCGTCCTTGGCTTCCATGATCAGACCCCCTGCTCCGCCGGCGCCCGGGGGCCATCGGTCGCCGACGGGTCCACGGGCGCCTTCGTCTCACCGTCGGCGGACGACTCCACCGGCGCCTCCAGCGCTTGGATGTAGGGAAGCCGCCAGGCGGCCGCGGCGAGCACCAGGCCGACCGCGGTCGACAGCAGGGACAGGAACCACTGTCCCGCGGAGAGCAGCTCGAGGTCGAAGAACTCCCGGACCGGCGCCGCCGCCAGCACCAACGCGTAGAGGGCGCCCAGGCCGGCCACCATCGCGAGCATGTAGCTCTGGATGGTGATGTGCTCGCGCCCGGGCCCGCGCTCGAGCAGCAGGATGAAGCAGAGCCCCAGCACGATCAGGGTCGTCGTCGCGGCGGTGCGGCCCTCGGCCAGCGACCCGGCGAAGATCTGGTCGACCATGAAGAAGCACAGCAGCGATCCGGCGGCGATCCCGGCCCCCGCCGGGACCCCGAAGGCCGCCAGCGCGCGGAGCAGACGGCCGCGATACAGGGCCCCCTCGCTGGGCGCGAGCGCCAGGACGAAGGACGGGATCCCGATCGTCAGCGCCGCGGCGACCGTGAGCTGGCGCGGCAGAAACGGGAAGGCGCCGCCGAAGATCGCCGTGAACAGGATTAAGAGGCCGGCGTAGACGGTCTTGGTCGCATACAGCCGGCCAAGCCGATGGATGTTGCGGGCGATCCGCCGGCCCTCGGCGACGGCGCGTGGGAGCATCGAGAACTGGTCGCGCATCAGGACGATGTCGGCGATCCCCTTGGTGATCTGGCTGCCGGAGCCCATCGCGACCGCGAGCCGGGCCCGCTTCAGGGCCGGGACGTCGTTGACCCCGTCGCCGATCATCGCCGTGAAGCGCCCCTGATCGGCGAGCGCCCCCACCAGCCCCTTCTTCTGCTCGGGCGTGATCCGGCAGAAGATCGCGTTCTCCTCCGCGGCCTTTGCCAGGGCGGCCTTCCCCTCCGGAAGGTCGGGCCCCTCGATCACCCGGGCGTCGGCCGCGACGCCCACCCCGTGCGCGACCGCCGTCACGGTCTGGCGGGCGTCGCCCGAGATCAGCTTCAGGTCCACGCCCTGGCGGCGCAGGAACTCGATCGTCTCGGCGGCGTCGGGACGGAGCTGCTCCTCGAGCGCGATCAGCGCGCACGGCTCGAGCTTCGGCGGGGGCTGGCGGGCCGGGTCGTCAGGCAGGCTCGAATCGCTCTGGGCGAAGGCCACGACCCGCCGCCCCGCCGCGGTGTGCTGCTCGAGGCTCTGCTCGAGCCTCGGCGAGAGCTCGAGCGCTCCCGACTGGCTGAGCACGTCGGGCGCACCGAGCACGTAGGTTCGGGCCGAGTTGCCGCCGCGGAGCGTCAACCCGCTCCACTTCCAAGCGGATGAGAAGGGCACCTCGGCGACGACCTGCTCTGGTTCCCCCGGATAGCGCTCGGCGATCGTCTCGAGGGTGCGGTTACGCGATCCGGCCGAGTGGACGAAGCGGGCCAGCGCCTCGTGGGCGAGCGCCGGGCGGGCCTTGTCGGCCACCTCGACCGAGACCAGGTCGAGGGTCCCGTCGGTGAGCGTCCCGGTCTTGTCGACGCAGACCGTGTCGACCGCGGCCAGCGACTCCGTCGCTGCCATCTGCTGGACCAGGGTGTTCATCCGCGCCAGGCGAACCGCCGCGACCGCCAGGGTGACGCTCATCAGGAGCACCAGGCCCTCGGGGATCAAGGTCACGAGCCCCGCGGTCGCCGTCTCCGCGGCCTCGTGGAGGCCGATGCTTCGGATCGAGAAGGCGAGCAGCAGCAGCACGGCGAGCGGGGCGAGCAGGATCGTGGTCGCCTTCAGCACCTGGTTCACCTCGAGCTGGAGCGGCGACGCCGGATGTCGGAACGCCCGTGCCTCCCCGGCCACCTGCTCCGCATAGCTCTGCTCGCGCACCGCATCGACCTCGTATTGGGCCGAGCCCACCAGGCAGAACGAGCCCGAGAGCACCCGGTCTCCCTCGCGCTTTCGGATCCCGTCCGACTCGCCGGTCAGCACGGACTCGTCCATGGTCAGCCCGCGCGACCCCACCACGACGCCGTCCGCGACGAGCTGGTCGCCCGGCTGGACGCTGACCACGTCGCCCGGGACCACCTGATCCGATCGCAGCTCGACCGGGCGGCCGTCGCGGATCGCGCTCGCCCGCGGCGCGACCAGAAGCGCGAGCTGGTCGAGCGTCTCCTTGGCCCTCAGCTCCTGGCGGATTCCGATCGCCGAGTTGACCACCGCGACCAGCCCGAACAGCGCGTCGGCGAACAGCCCGAGCGCCAGCATGAGGATGAAGAAGCCACCCAGGATGGCGTTGAACAGGGTCAGGACGTTGCCGGTGACGATGCTCGCCACCGACCTGCTCGAGGAAGGCTCGGGCGGGCCGAGCCGGGCCAATCGGCGCTCCGCCTCGGCGCTGCTCAGCCCGTGGGACTCGATCGCCGCTTCCATCGTGACCATCTATAGCGGAGCGCCGGGGTGACCGCGCGCGGCCCGGCTGTAGCATCGACGGCGCCCAGTGTCCGCGGACGCGTCCAACAGCGCCGAGGGGACTGCCGATGCTCCCCAGGTGGAGTATCGGCGGGCGACCAAGCGGTATCGCGGCGCGGAGGAGCCTGCGATACGCGAGCTGGATCTGGAGGTTCCGGGTGGGGAGATCTGCGTGCTGGTCGGCCCCTCCGGGTCGGGCAAGACGACGGCGATGCGGATGGTCAACCGCATGGTCGAGATCACCGACGGCGACGTCATCGTGGGCGGCACGTCGATTCGGGACCGCACGCCGGCACAGCTGCGCCGGGAGATCGGGTACGTGATCCAGCAGATCGGACTCTTCCCCCACCGCACCGTCGCCGACAACATCGCCACCGTGCCGCGCCTGCTCGGCTGGGACAAGGAGCGGGTGGCCGCCCGGGTCGATGAGCTGCTCGGGCTGGTTCGGATCGACCCCGCGCTGCGCGACCGGTACCCCGCGCAGCTCTCGGGCGGCCAGCAGCAGCGGGTGGGGGTGGCTCGAGCCCTGGCCGCAAACCCCGGCGTGATGTTGATGGACGAGCCGTTCGGGGCGGTGGACCCGATCAATCGCGAGAGCCTCCAGAACGAGTTCCTGCGCCTTCAGGCCGAGGTGCGAAAGACGATCCTGTTCGTCACCCACGACATCGACGAGGCGATCAAGATGGGCGATCGGATCGCCATCCTGCGCGAGGGCGGCCGCCTGGCGCAGTACGCCAGCCCCGCCGAGCTCCTGATGGCGCCGGCGGACGATTTCGTGGAGGACTTCGTCGGGGCCGACCGGGCGCTGAAGCGGCTGGCATTGATGCGCGTCTCCGACATCGACCTCTGGCAGGCGCCCCTTGCACACGTGGGCCAGGCGACTTCGGAGGTGCGGGCGAAGCTTCCGGACGCCGAGGTTCCGTTCGCCCTGGTGATCGACCAGGAGCGACGGCCACTCGGCTGGCTCTCCGACGACGACCTCTCGGCCGAGACCGTCCCCCCCGCCCGGACGCCAGCCCCGATCCGGTGCTGGATCTCGACGACGTGATGCGTGATGCCCTCTCGGACCTTCTCCAGGCCGAGACCCGCTACGCGCCGGTGGTGGATGCCGAGCGGCGGATCGCCGGCGTGCTGTCGGTCGAGATCATCTCGGAGTTCCTGACCTCGCCGGAGGCGCTGAGCGAGGAGCATCCGGCGGCGGAGCGACCGGTCAGGTGATGCTCTCGCTCGCCGTCGAGGCGCCGGTCCTCGCCGCGGCGGGCGCCGGCTGCGCGCCCGGCCTGCCGGCGGGCTTCTGCCACCACCACGCCGAGACCGGGTGCGTGGCCAGCAATGGGCTCTTCTGCGCCGGCTGGGCGGTGGACAACTTCGACCGCTACGTCGACCCGTTCTTCAGGCAGCTCGAGATCGTGGTGATCTCGGTCGCGGTCGGCTTTGCGATCGCGCTCGGCCTCGCGCTGCTCTCCCACCGCTACCGGTTCCTGGCGCCGCCGCTCCTCGGGTTCACCGGGGCTCTCTACACGGTGCCGAGCATCGCCTTCTTCTTCCTCCTGCTGCCGATCACGGGGTTCGGGTTGGACACGGCGGTGATCGCGCTCTCCGCCTACACCCTCCAGATCATCTACCGCAACACGGTCGCGGGGCTCGCCAACGTTCCGGAGGAGGCGAGGGACGCCGGCCGAGGGATGGGGATGACCCAGCGCCAACTGCTCTGGCGGGTCGAGTTGCCGCTGGCGGTGCCGGAGGTCGTCGCCGGTCTGCGGATCGCGACCGTTTCCACCGTCGCCCTGGCGACGCTTGCCTTCCTGGCAGGCGCCGGGGGTCTCGGTGACCCGCTCTCCGAGCAGAAGAGCTTCACGACCAATATCATCATGGTGGGCGTTCTAGCGATCGGCATGGCGCTCGTCTTGGACCTCCTTCTCATGCTCGGACAGCGGTTCGTCGTCCCGTGGCGCCGTGTGAGGGTGCGATGACCCCGCCGCTCGCGTTTTTGAGCTCGTTGACCGGGGCGCTTGACTTCATCCTCCACCCGCGTGACGCGGTCACCGGCGGGCACGTGCAGGTGGGCGGGCCAGAATTCGTGTGGCATCTCGCCTGGACGCAGCTCGAGGTGAGCGCGCTCGCCCTGGCGCTGGCGCTGGCGATCGCACTCCCCGTCGGCCTCGTGCTTGGTCACCTGGGAACGGGGGAGTTCTTCGCCGTCGGCTTCGGCAACGCGGGCCGCGCGGTGCCTGAGATCGCCGTGATCTTCCTGCTCGCGGTGTTGATCGGCGTCGGTCTCGGCAACGTCGCGATCGCGCTGATGATCCTCGGCCTCCCGCCGATCCTCACCAACGCGTTCGTGGCGGTGCGCCAGGTCGACCCCACCGCCGTGGACGCGGCGAAGGGCACGGGCATGAATGGCGCCCAGGTGATTGCCCGCGTCGAGTTGCCGCTTGCCGCCCCGACGATCATGAGCGGGGTGAGGACGTCGGCGATAAACATCTTCGCGACCGCGACGATCGCCTCGTTCGTGGGCTACTCGACTCTAGGCGACCTGATCACGGGCGAGGCCGTGTTCGGGAGCGACGGGGTGCTCGCCGGCGGGATCGTGATCGCCTTCCTGGCCATCGCGATCGAGTTGCTGCTCGCCGGGGTGCAACGCCTCGTGACCCCGCGGGGGCTCAAGCTGCAGCGGACCAGCGCGGGCGCATAGGATCCCCGCAGCCCGCCAACGGGCGCATGGGTAGAGGACCAATTGATGCGGAGGGAGGCCCCGCGATGAGGAAGAACCACCGGCTGCGAGTGCTGTTCACCGTCCTGGCGACCGCCCTCCTGGGGGTGGGCGTTGCGGCGTGCGGAAGCGACAACAACGACGAGTCGACGACCACGGCGAGCGCGGGGCTGATCCAGAAGAACCCCGACAACTCCGGAGTCAAGCTCACGGTCGGTTCGAAGAACTTCACCGAGGAATACATCCTCGGTCAGATCTACGCCCAGGGACTCGAGGCCGCCGGCTACGACGTGGGCACGAAGCTGAACCTCGGCTCCGAGACGATCGCTCTGAAGGCCGTCAAGGACGGCGACATCTCGGGCTATCCCGAATACACGTCGACCGCCCTGGGCTCGTTCTTCCAGGTCCCCGCCAACAAGATCCCGCACGACCCGCAGGAGGCCTACACCCAGGCCAAGACCGACCTCGAGAAGGAGGGGCTGACCGCCTTCCCGCCGACTCCGTTCGCCGATTCGAACGCCGTCGGCACCCTGACCAGCACGGCCAACAAGCTCGGGCTGACCACGATCTCGGACCTGAAGGGAAAGTCCCAGAACCTCGTGCTCGCCGGCTCGTCCGAGTGTCGCGAGAGGATCGACTGCCTCGCCGGCCTCGAGAAGAACTACGGGCTCCAGTTCAAGAAGTTCACGCCGGTGGACATCGGCCTTCGCTACACCGTGCTCGACAAGGGCGACGCCGATCTGTCGGTCGTGTTCACGAGCGACGCGCAGCTGGCGAATTCCGACAAGTACACCGTCCTCGAGGACGACAAGGGGCTGATCCCGGCCGGCAACGTGATCTTCATCACCAGCAAGAAGGTTGCCGACGAGGCCGGCCCCGATTTCGCCAAGGTGATCGGTCAGGTTCAGCAGAACCTGACGCTGCCGGTCATCCAGGAGCTGAACTCCCGGGTCGACATCGACAAGGAGGAGCCCGCCAAGGTGGCGCACGACTACCTGAAGTCGTCCGGGCTGGTCCAGTAGGGATGAGACAGGCCGTCTCATGGCGCTGAAGCTCGGGCTCAACCTCGGCTACTGGGGAATCGGACCCCGGGGCGAGGAGGCGGTGGAGGCCGTCCGGGCCGCCGAGCGGGCCGGATTCGACTCCGCATGGGTCGCCGAGTCGTACGGGTCCGACGTGGTCAGCGTGCTCGCGTGGCTGGTCCCCCAGACGGAGACGATCAAGCTCGGCGCGGCGATCATGCAGGTCCCGGCGCGCGCGCCGGCCGCGGCGGCGATGGCCGGCTGCACGATCGACGCCCTCTCGGGAGGACGCTTCCTGTTCGGCTTCGGGCCGTCGGGCCCCCAGGTGTCCGAGGGCTGGTACGGCGTTCCCTATGCGAAGCCGTGGGGCAGGACCCGCGAGTACGTGGAGATCGTCCGCAAGGTCGTGGCGCGCGAGGATCGCCTCGAGTACAAGGGCGAGCACTTCGAGCTCCCCCTGGCCGGCGGCGAGGGAAAGGCGCTGAAGCTCAACTTCCACCCGATCCGGGACCGGATCCCGATCTTCCTCGGCGCGATCGGGCGAAAGTCCGTCGAGCTGGCCGCCGAGATCGCCGATGGGTGGATACCGATCTTCTCCTCGCCGGATGCCTTCGAGTCGACCTGGGGGGAGCACATCGAGGCGGGGCTCGAGAAGGGCGGTCGTCAGCGGTCGGACCTCGAGGTCTCACCGACGGTCCAGGTGGCGATCGACGGCGACCTGGATGCCGCCCGCGCCGTCGTGCGGGCGGGGCTGCTCCTCTATCTGGGCGGGATGGGCAGCCGGAAGACCAACTTCTACGTCGACCTGACGCACCGGTTCGGGTTCGGCGAGGTCGCGGACGAGGTTCAGTCGCTCTATCTGGACGGCAAGCGCGAGGAGGCCTACGCGGCGATCCCGGACGAGCTCGTGAACGCGACCTCGCTGGTCGGCGACGAGGCCCAGGTCGCCGATCGGCTGGGCCGCTACGAGGCGGCGGGCGCCGACCGGCTGATCGTCTCCCCGATCAGCCCCGAGCCCGACCAGCGCCTGCACACGATCGAGCGCCTCGCCGCCCTGACGAGCTAGCGGCGAGGCCCCCGGCGAGGGGGCTGGGTAGGGGTGGCCGATCCGCCGAAGGAAGGCCGTCCCGGCACCCGTTCCTGGCGCCCCCGCGAATCGCCGACATTGCTCGTTGTCGGTCATCCGCGTGGCGGTGGTTGACGGGGCTGGGTAGGGAGCCCGCGCGTCGAAGGCGGCGCTCGTCGGCGCTAGCGGCGAAGTCGCGGTTCAGACGCCCACGCCCTGGCCGCCACGCAACGCGCCCGAACCCGGCGGCAGCGGAGCCGAAGGCGAGCAGCCGCCGGAGTTGTTCAGTAACGCGCCCGAACCCGGCGGCAGCGGAGCCGAAGGCGAGCAGCCGCTGGAGTTGTTCCGAAGGCGAGCAGCCGCCGGAGTTGTTCCGAAGGCGAGCAGCCGCCGGAGTTATTCCCGTAGCTCGCTCACGGCCTCCTCGAACGCCGAGGTGTGGGCGTCGACGTGCTCCTCGGTCGTCGCGGGCGACATCAGGGCCATCATGTGGAACGGGGTCATCAAGACCCCGCGGTTGAGCATGTAGAGGTGCATCAGGCGGTCGAGCTCGGGGTCGAACGCCGCCGCCGCCTCGGCTCCGGTTCTGGGGCACCCGGGCGCGAACATGTACTCGGCTCGACAGCCGAGGCGCGTGACCTGCCACGGGAGTCCCGCGGCGGCGATCGCCTGCTCGACCCCGTCCTCGAAGCGACGCGCCAGCGAGATCATCCGCTCGAAGGCCGCCTCGGTCAGGACCTCCACCAGGGTCGCCCGGACGGCGGCCAGCGACAGCGCGTTGCCCGCCAGGGTCCCGCCCACCCCGCCCTCGTCTGCGGCGTCCCAGACGGTCTGGTCGATCACCCGCCGGGCGACCTCCTCGCTCATCCCGTAGGCGCCGACGGGGATTCCTCCCGCGATTGGCTTGCCGATCGTCAGCAGGTCGGGCTCGAGGCCGTGCTCGCGGGTGTAGCCGCCGGGGCCGCAGCACAGGGTGTGGGTCTCGTCGATCACCAAGAGCGTCTCGTGCTCGGCCGTCAGCTCGCGAAGCCGGCGATGAAAGCCGTCGGCGGGGAGGACGATGCCGACGTTCGTGAGCGCCGGCTCCGTCAGGACGCAGGCCACCTCGCCGGATGCGAGCTCGCGCTCCAGCGCGTCGAGGTCGTTGAACTCGACCACGCTCGAGGTCAGCGAGGGGTCCACCGGAGGGCCGACGCTGCCGGTGCGCGGAACGACCGCGCCGTCGCTCAATGTGACCAGGGCCTCGTCGACGCTCCCGTGGTAGCAGTGGTTGAAGACGAGGACCTTCGGCCGGCCGGTGATCTGCCGGGCGATGCGGATCACGAACCGGTTCGCGTCCGTCGCCGACACCGTGATCTGCCACCGGGCGAGTCCGAAGCGCCGGGTCAGCTCCTCGCCGACCGCCGCCGCGTCCGGGCTCGGCAGCATCGTGGTGAGGCCGTTTGGGAGCTGCGCGGTCGCGGCCTCCACCATGCCGCGCGGCGAGTGCCCGGTCATCGCGCCGGTGTCCCCGAGGCACAGGTCCGCGTAGGTCTTGCCGTCGAGGTCGGTCACCGAGGCGCCCTTTGCCTCGGCGAGGAAGATCGGGAAGCCCCCCGGCCATCGGGTCATCCAGTTCATCGGCACCCCGGAGAGAAGCGAGCCCTCGGCGCGCTGGTGGACCTCGCGCGAGGCAGGATGGGCCGAGTCGAAGCTCCGCAGCTCGCGCTCGTACAGCCGGGCGATCATGTCGCGATTCGGTGAAGCCTGCCCGCCGCCGACCCGGGGGGCCGCCGGGGCGCCCACATCGTCGCTGGTCATTCCCTCTCCTCTCGCGCGCGGTGATCGCTGGACTCGGGCCGCTCGGGGTTCGACGCCGGACGGCCCTCGTTGAATAGTGTCTCGCGCCTGTGAGGGTTGGTGTCCCCAGAGAGTCCCGGGAGGGCGAGCGCCGAGTGGCCCTGATCCCCGACAGCGTCCGCTCCCTGACCGAGCGCGAGCTCGAGGTGGTGATCGAGTCTGGGGCCGGCGACGGCGCCGGGCGCCCCGATCCCGAGTACTCGGAGGCCGGTGCGACCATCGGCTCGGCGGAGGACGCCTGGAGCGCCGATGTGGTCGTCAAGGTCGCCGTCCCGACGGCCGAGGAGATTGGCCGGATGCGCTCCGGCCAGACGCTGATCGGGCACCTCGCGCCGCTCACCTCGGCCGAGACCAACCAGGCGCTCGCCGCCCAGGGCGTCACCTCGCTTGCCATGGAGGCCATCCCCCGGATCACGCGGGCGCAGGCGATGGACGCCCTCTCCTCGCAGGCAAACGTGACGGGCTACGCGGCCACCTTGCTCGCCGCGCGCGAAGCCGGCCGATTCTTTCCGATGATGACCACCGCGGCGGGGACCGTGGCGCCGGCCAAGGTGATGGTCCTCGGCGCCGGCGTGGCGGGCCTGCAGGCGATCGCCACGGCGAAGCGGCTCGGCGCCGTGGTGACGGGATTCGACATCCGCCGGGCGGCCTGGGAGCAGATCTCGAGCCTCGGCGGGCGGCCCCTGGAGTTGGACTTCATTCCCGATGCCGAGGCCGAGGGCGGGTATGCGCGCCCGCTGACCGATCAGGAGAACGAGCAGGTCCGCGAGGCGCTCGCCGAGGCCGCGGCGCGGCAGGACGTGATCATCACCACCGCGCAGATCCCGGGCCGGCCCGCGCCCGTTCTGATCACCGTCGACGCGGTGCGCGGTATGCAGCCCGGGTCGGTCGTGGTCGACCTGGCGGCGGAGTCGGGCGGCAACTGCGAGCTGTCGGTGGCGGGCGAAACCGTGGTCGAGGGAGGCGTCAAGGTGATCGCTCCGCTCAACCTCGCCAGCGCGATGGCGACGCACGCGTCGCAGCTGTACGCGAAGAACGTCGAGAACCTGCTGGCGCTCCTGGTCTCGGACGAGTCCGAGCTGACGATCGATTTCGACGACGAGATCGTCGCGGGAGCGTGCATCACCCACCAGGGCGAGATCCGCAGCGAGCGGGCCGCCGGAGCAACCCCGCCGCCCCAGGCTCGCGGCCCGGCGGCGGCGAACCCGGCGCCCGGCGCCGAGAGCGAGGACTGAGCGAATGAGCTTGATGACCGAGGTGACGATCTTCGTCCTCGCGGCCTTCGTCGGCTTCGAGGTGATCTCGAAGGTGCCGACCACGCTGCATACGCCGCTCATGTCGCAGACCAATGCGATCCACGGGATCATCATGCTCGGCGGCCTGATCGTGATCGGCACGGCCGACGGCACCCTCGACAAGGTGATCGGGACGATCGCGATCATCTTCGGGACGATCAACATCGTCGGCGGCTTCATGGTCACCGATCGGATGCTCGGCATGTTCGTCCGCAAACCAAAACAAAAGCCGGACACTTCCTCGTCTTCGACTCCGGGAGCGTCCGGGTCCGCTGAGGGCTCCTCGCAGGGAGCGTCCGGGTCCGATGAGGGAGGGGGGAGCGGTTGACGATCCCGATCCCGCTGGCGGCGTTCTCGCCGACGTCGGACTTCGTCACGGCGTGCTACATCGTGGCGTTCTCGCTGTTCATCTTCGGCGTCCGGCAGGGCACCCATCCGACCACCGCGCGGCGCGGCAACCTGATCGCTGCGGCGGGGATGGCGATCGCGATTGCGATCACCCTGTCGCTCGACGTGATCGGAAACGGGGTCCTGATCCTGATCGGGATCTCGGTCGGGACCCTGGTCGGCGCGGTCGCCTCGCGCCGCGTCCAGATGACCCAGATGCCGCAGATGGTCGCCCTCTACAACGGCGTGGGCGGCGGCGCGGCGGCGTTGATCTCCTGGGCCGAGTTCCGCCACCAGCTCTCCCTCGGCGGGGACATCCAGCTCGACGTGATGATCCCGATCCTGTTCTCGATGGTGATCGGGTCGGTGTCGTTCTGGGGCTCGAACATCGCCTTCGGAAAGCTCCAGGAGCTGATCCCGGGACGTCCGATCCGATTCGCCGGGCAGCACATCATCAACGGGATCCTGCTGGTCGCGATCCTCGCCGGATGCGTCGTGCTGGCCGCCGACCACGCCTCCGGACCCTCGCAGGCGCTGTTCGTCTCCCTGCTGATCGCCGCGGCATTCCTCGGGGTGCTGTTCGTACTCCCGATCGGCGGCGCCGACATGCCGGTCGTGATCTCGCTCTTGAACGCGTTCACCGGGCTCTCCGCGGCCGCCGCCGGGTTTGCGCTCGACAACGTGGTCCTGATCGTCGCCGGGACCCTGGTCGGCTCATCCGGAACGATCCTGACGATCTCGATGAGCCAGGCGATGAATCGCTCCGTAGGCAATCTGCTGTTCGCCGGCTTCGGCGCCGTCGCAACGGGGGCGGCCGAGGGGGGCGAGCAACGCCCCGTGACCTCGATCGGCGCCCAGGACGCGGCGATCAAGCTCGCGTACGCGGACTCGGTTGTGTTCGTCCCCGGCTACGGGATGGCGGTGGCGCAGGCGCAGCATGCGGTCAAGGAGCTTGCCAACGAGCTCGAGAAGCATGGCGTCCGGGTCGCCTACGCGATCCACCCGGTGGCAGGACGTATGCCGGGACACATGAACGTTCTGCTCGCCGAGGCCGATGTGCCGTACGAGCAGCTGAGGGAGATGGAGGAGATCAACCCGGAGATGCCGCAGACCGACGTCGCCGTTGTGATCGGGGCCAACGACGTCACCAACCCGGCGGCCAAGAACGACCCCAACAGCCCGATCGCGGGGATGCCGATCATCGAGGTCAACGAGGCCCACGAGGTGATCGTGATCAAGCGTTCGCTGAGCCCGGGGTTCGCCGGGATCGACAACGATCTGTTCTACGAGCAGAACACCTCGATGCTGTTCGGCGACGCCAAGCAGGCCGCGGCCGACATCGCGGTTCAGGTCGCCGAGCTGTAGATCCTCCCGTCAGCGGTCGTCGCGGTGGCGACGGACCAGCGGGCCCACGTAACCGATCACCGCGCCGAGGATCGCCGCGATCAGCAGGGCGAAGATCAGCGGCGTGGTCGTGTCGATGAACAGGAACTTGACCTTCACCTTCTGGGAGTTCTGGAAGATGAAGATCAAGGCCACGAGCACCGCGAAGCCGAGCGCCCAGTTACGCCAGTTGCGCTCCCTCGGCTGGGGGCCGGTCTCGGAGTGGTCTGCCATTCGGGCGACTCTATCCGCAGGCTGACGAGTACGGCGCGCGACTCGGCACGGACCGGGCGAGGTGCCGACGCCGAGCGCGCGATACTCGCGCGCCGGCGCCGCCTAGGGTCGCGGCGTGGCTTCGAGGCTCGATGCCGAGGGCGGTCAGGCCACAGTCGAGTGGGTCGCCCTCGTGCTCGCGGTCTCGATCGCCACCCTCGCGATCCTGGCGGCCGTCGCGGGCCCGCTCGGAGCGCTGGGCCTCGTACGGGCGATCTCCACCCGCCTCCTCTGCGCGGCGGATTTGTCGTCCTCGTGCGCAACCGACGCCGCCTTGGTCGGCGCATACGGCCCCGAGATCGCCGCCATGGTGGCCGACGGCGCGCCTGAGATCGACTACGAGGAGGGGATGACGGAGCTGCCGATCGACTTTCGCTCCTGCAGATCGACGAGCTGCGGCAACGGCGTCGAGGAGGGCTCGGTCGACCTCACGGAGCGCGGCGAACCCGCCGCGGCCTTCGTCCACGTGGTCGACTGCCGCACGTCCGTGGCGCGGGCCGACAGCCGGCGGCACGGGTACGAGTGCTCGGGCGAGCGGGCCGGCAATCTCTATGTCCAGTACTGGCTCTACTACCCCGATTCCTCGACCTCCCCCTGGAGCGACCTTCCGGGAAGGCCGGGCGCCCATGCCGACGACTGGGAGGGCTACCAGCTGCGGATCGGGGCCGGCGGGACGCAAGCCCGCGCCACCTCTCATCACGGCTATGCCTACCGCGGCGGACCGACCAACTGGCCCTCGGACGCGGGCCTCATCGGCTCATCTGCCTGGGGCGATGCGACCGGGCACCTGTACGTGTCGGGGGGCAGCCACGCCGGCCACGTGTACGAGCCGCGCGCTCTCTCGGTCGTTCGCGGGGCAAGGACCGCCGGGCGCGCGGGGGAGGCGCTGGCCGCGGAGGTCATCCACGGCCGCCACGCGCCTCCCCGCGCCCTCCGGGTGAGCTTCACCTACCAACGCAGCCCGTCGCGCTGGACTCCGGGCGGCGACCTGCGCCTGATCCCGACCGAGACCCTGGACGCCGCCACCCGTGGGTCCCGCTTCGCGATCACGCCTCCCTGGCGAAAGCCGGTCTACAGGGATCCTGAGGACCAGGGGACGTGAGGCCCTCCCGCCGAGCGGCCTCGCTCGCGTAGCCGGCTACCTCGGTGGCATCCTCAGCGCGCCGTCGAGACGGATGGTCTCGCCGTTCAGCATCTGGTTCTCGACGATGTGACGGGCCAGGGCCGCGAACTCCTCGGGCCGGCCCAGGCGGCTCGGGAAGGGGATCTGCGCTCCGAGCTCGTGGCGCGCCTCCTCCGGGAGAGCCGCCAGAAGCGGCGTGTCGAAGGTGCCGGGGGCGATCGTCACCACCCGGACGCCGCGACTCGCCAGATCGCGGGCGGCGGGGAGCGTCATCCCGACGATTCCGCCCTTGGAGGCCGAGTAGGCAACCTGTCCGATCTGCCCGTCGAACGCGGCGATCGAGGCCGTGTTGATGCAGACGCCGCGCTCGCCCTCGGAGTCGGGCTCGTTGTCGACCATCGCGGCTGCCGCGAGCCGCAGGACGTTGAAGGTGCCGATCAGGTTGACCTTGATCACGTTGTGGAAGATCTCCAGGTCGTGGGCTCCCTGCTTCCCCGCCGTCCTCTGGGCCCAGCCGATCCCCGCGCAGCAGACCGAGATCCGCAGGCCGCCCTGGGCGCCGGCGGCGGCGTCGACGGCCGCCTGAACGGGCCCGGGCTCCATCACGTTCGCCTCGACGAAGGCGGCTCGCTCGCCGAGCTCGGAGGCCAGGGCCTCGCCCTTCTCCGGGTTCAGGTCGCAGATCACGACCCGGGCGCCGGCTTCGTGGAGGGCGCGGGCGGTTGCGGCGCCGAGCCCCGAAGCGCCCCCGGCGACCAACGCGCTCACGTCCTCGACTCGCATCGGCGCCGGAGCTTAGATGAGGGTCCCGGAAGTGGCTGGGTAGGGGTGTGTGGGGGCCTCGCTTTGCACCCGCTCGGATCGATTGAACGGCTGAGGGGTGGCCCTCGCCGAGCTTTCCCTACCCAGCCCAGTTCGCTCCATGTGCCCAGCGAAGGCTCGGCGCTCTGTAGCCTGTCCGCATTCCGGCGCCCGCCCAGGTCAGCACCACCCAGCAGATCGCCGAGCGCTTGGAGGAGGCGCGCCTACGCACCCTCCAGCTGATCGAGCCCTTGTCCGACGAGGTGCTGAACCGCGCCTACTCGCCGATCCTCAGCCCGCTTGCCTGGGACCTCGGCCACATCGCGAACTTCGAGGAGCTGTGGCTCGTCCAGACCGCCGGCCGGCTCGAGCCCCTTCGCGGGGAGCTCGGACGCCTCTACGACGCGATCGAGAATCCGCGCTCGACCAGGGCCGAGCTCCCGATCCTGCGCGGCGACGACCTCCGCGCGTACCTCGAGGAGGTGCGCGAGCGCACTCTCGAGGTGCTCGGGGGGATCGATCTCGACGCTTCGGAAGACCCGCTGTTGCACGACGCCTTCGTCTACGAGCTCCTCCTCGCCCACGAGCACCAGCACAACGAGACGATGCTCCAGCTCATCCAGATGGTGGAGCGCTATGAGCCGGTCGAGGTCGAACCGCCCGCGGCCGACCCGGCTGAGGACGGGCCCGAGATGGTTCGCCTCGACGGTGGCGGGGCCGAGATCGGCGCCGGCCCCGGCGGGTTCGCCTACGACAACGAGCGGCCGCGCCACCGGGTCGAGCTCGAGCCGTTCTGGATCGATCGAACCCCGGTCACCAACGGCGCTTACGCCGAGTACGTGATGGACACCGGCTCCCGCGCGCCGCTTTACTGGGAGCCCGACGGGGAGGGGGGATGGGCCAGGACCGCGATGGGTCGCCGGGCGCCGCTCGACCCGGCCGAGCCCGTCGTCCACGTCTCCTGGCACGACGCCGACGCGTTCGCCCGCTGGGCGGGCAAGCGCCTGCCGACCGAGCTCGAGTGGGAGGCCGCCGCAGGCGGGGCAGATCGCGAGCGCGCCAACCTCGACCTCCTGTCGTTCGGATGCGCTCCGTCGGGCTCCTACGCCGATGCCGCGTCCGAATGCGGGGCGGTGCAGATGCTGGGCGACGTGTGGGAGTGGACGAGCTCTGACTTCACCGGCTATCAGGGCTTTCGCGCCTTCCCCTACCCCGAGTACTCGAAGGTCTTCTTCGGAGGAGACCACAAGGTCCTGCGCGGGGGGTCCTGGGCCACGCGCCGAAACGTGATCCGCCCCAGCTTTCGAAATTGGGATCTCCCCGAGCGCCGCCAGATCTTCTCCGGCCTGCGGTGCGCGAAGGACGCCTGATCGGATGGCGGGTGATCGGATCCTCGCTGAGCCTCGCACCGAGGTGAAACGCATTCCGCCTCGAGTGGTCAGGTGGGAGAGGGCATGAACGGCACCGCGACGGAGCAGATCACGATCGAGGTCCACCTTCCCGAGGGGGCCGCGACCGAGTACCTCGACATCGACGTCCGCGAGGGCCTCTCGAGCCCGTTCAAGGAGCTTCCCCCGAAGTACTTCTACGACGAGCGCGGCTCGCGCCTGTTCGAGCGGATCACCCGGCTGCCCGAGTACTATCCGACCCGCGCCGAGCGCTCGATCCTCGAGTACCGCGCGGCCGAGATCGTCGCGGCGGCGGGCTGTGATTCCCTGATCGAGCTGGGCTCGGGCTCGGCGCAGAAGACGCGCGTACTGCTCGACGCGATGCGCAACACCGGGGCGCTCGAGACGTACGTCCCGGTGGACATCTCCGAGGAGATCACCCGCGAGACCGCGGCCATGCTGATCGGCGAGTACCCGGGACTCCGGGTCCACGGGGTGGTCTGCGACTACGAGATCCACCTCGAGCGCGTGCCCCGCGAGGAGGGTGGCCTGTTCGCGTTCCTGGGCGGGACGATCGGCAACTTCTATCCCGCGACCCGCCGCTCGTTCCTCGCCCGGATCGCCTCGCTCATGTACCCGGGCGACCGTTTCCTGCTCGGGACGGATCTGATCAAGGACCCGGCGCGGCTCGAGCTCGCCTACAACGACTCCGAGGGGGTGACCGCCGAGTTCAACAAGAACGTCCTGCGGGTCCTGAACCGCGAGCTGGGCTCGGACTTCGACCTCGACGCCTTTGAGCACGTCGCCTTCTGGGACGAGGCCAACTCGTGGATCGACATCCGCCTTCGCTCCGTGAGCCGCCAGGCGGTCCACGTGCGCGACCTCGGGATGGATGTCGACTTCGACGCCGGCGAGGAGATGCGGACCGAGATCTCGACTAAGTTCACGCGTGCCGCGCTCGAGCGCACCTATATGAGGGTGGGCCTCGAGATGGTCGAGTGGTGGACCGACCCCGACGGCCTCTTCGCCCTCAGCCTGGCCCGCCGCTCGGGCTAGCGACGAAGTCGCGGTTCAGCCGCCTACGGCCTGCCGCCACGCAACAGGCCCTAACCCGCCGAAAACGTAGCCGTAGGCGAGGCTTTCGGCGGAGTTATTCGGGCGCCAGCGCCTCGATCGCCTCGCCGAGCCGGTCGGGAGGCGTGACAGGGGTCAGGACCGGCAGGGTGATCCCGCCCTCCACATAGGCGCCGAGCCGCTCGCGCATCTGCTCGGGCGTGCCGAACACGAAGGTCTCCTCGATCACGTCCCAGGGCGCCGCGGCGATCGCTCCCTCGCGGTCCTTGGCCTTCCAGGCGGCGACCATCGGGTCGATCCGCTCGCCGTAGCCCAGCCAGCGAAAGAAGGCCTCGTACACCGGGACGGTGATGTAGGAGGCGAACATGAAGCGGGCCAGGGGCTCGACCTGCTCGCGCTCGCCCGGCAGGCAGAAGAATCGGCACAGGAGCTCGAAGCCCTCCGGGGCGCCGGACAGCTCGTCGCGGACCCGAGGCAGGCCGGCCAGCGGCAGGAAGTTGGTGAACGCGCCGGCGGCCCGCTCGACCGCCAGCCGAAGCATCTTCCCCCGCAGCGCCGCGAGCACGATCGGCACCGGCTCGGCCGGGGCCTTCTCGAGTTTGAACCCGGTCGAGGTCCGCTCGCCGGCGAACGCCGCGTCGAGGAAGTCGAGCGTGCCGGAGACCTTAGTCAGGGGCTTCGAGAACGGCATCTGGTTCCAGCCCTCGACGATCCGGTCCGACGAGGCGCCGAGCCCGAGCACGAACCTGCCATTGCTCGCGTCCGACAGCGCGGCGGCCTGCTGGGCCAGCAGCGCCGGCCCGCGGGTGAACACCCCGACCACGCCGGTCCCGAGGCGGATCCGCTCGGTCCACGCGGCGGCGAGCGCCAGGGGGGTGAAGCCGTCGGGCCCCTGCGTCTCGCCGCTCCACAGGTCCGTGTACCCGGCCGCCTCGGCGCCTCGAACCAGCTCGGGGTGGTCTCGCAGCGCCAGGTTCGGCAGCGGCAGCGTCAGGCCCCAGCGTGGCATCGACCGCGACCCTATCCCCTCCAGGCCGCGCGCGATCGGTGGCGCTTGGTTAAGCTCGCCGCGATGGACTTCTCGCGCCTCGACCGCAACCGGGTTCTGCTGGGAGGAATCGGGTCGATCGTGCTGATCGTCAGCACTCTTTTCCTTCCCTGGTACTCGCTCGGGCACACCGTCACCCGGGACCCGAACAACTCGAGCTACGACCCGAGCACGTTCATCTGCGGCAAGGGTGACTTCCACTGCACGGGCTTCGACACCTTCCCGATCATGCGCTGGTTCGTGCTCGCCGGAGCGCTCGCGCCATTGATCCTCGGGTGGATCCTGATCCGCGGCCACAAGCTCTCCTGGGCGCCCGGGGAGCTGACCATGGTCGTCGGCTTCATATTGATGGTGCTGATCGGCTACAACGGCCTGATCGACAAGCCCGGGACGGGCCCCCAGGAGATCGAGGTCAGCCTCGACTACGGCTACTGGCTCGCGCTGGCGGGCTCGATCGCGATCGCCGCGACCGGATTCCTGCGTTCCCAGGTCGGCCAGAAACGGGAGCGAAAGGCTCCGGGGACCGTCTGAGCGCGCAGGGTCACGTGGCAGAAGAGGCTCCAAGCATCATCTCGCAGGACGTCCGGGCCGGCACCCGGCCGGACCGAAACCTGGCCCTCGAGCTCGTGCGGGTGACCGAGGCCGCCGCACTCGCCGCCGCCCGCTGGGTTGGTCGGGGCGAGAAGGAGGAGGCCGACCAGGCCGCGGTCGACGCGATGCGCCTGCTCCTCGACACCGTCCCGATGGACGGCCTCGTGGTGATCGGCGAGGGCGAGAAGGACGAGGCGCCGATGCTCTACAACGGCGAGCGGATCGGCGACGGCAGCCCGCCCGAGGTCGACATCGCGGTTGATCCCCTGGAGGGGACGCGGCTGACCGCCCGCGGGATGCCCTCCGCGCTCGCGGTCATCGCGCTCGCCGAGCGGGGCACGATGTTCGACCCCGGCCCCTGCTTCTACATGGAGAAGCTCGCGGGGGGCCCAGACGTGGCAGACGTCCTCTCGCTGGACGAGCCGCTCCCGGAGGTGATCCGCAGGGTCGCCGAGCGCAAGGGCGCCGAGGTCGGCGACATCACGGTGATCATGCTCGACCGCCCCAGGCATGCCGACGCGATCGAGCAGGTCCGCGAGAGCGGCGCGCGGATTCGGTTCATCACCGACGGCGATGTCTCGGCGGCCCTGTTCGCGGTCTCGCCGGGGACGGGGGTGGACCTGCTCTGGGGGATCGGCGGAACCCCCGAGGGGGTGCTTTCGGCGGCGGCGATCAAGTGCCTGGGCGGCCAGATACTCGGCAGGCTGTGGCCGCGCGACGACACCGAGCGCGAGGCCGCGGTCGAGGCGGGCTATGACCTCGACGAGGTGCTGGACGCCGACCGGCTGGTGAGCGGCAACGACGTCTTCTTCGCCGCCACGGGCGTCACCGACGGGGACCTTCTCCAGGGGGTCCGCAACATGGACGACGGCCACGCGACGACCGAGTCGCTCGTCATGCGGTCGCGATCGGGCACCGTCCGCACCGTCCAGGCACGCCACGACCGGCCGAAGCTCCGCGAGGTGACCGGCGGCCTCTACGGCTGACCGCGCCCCGGCCCGGCTCGATCAGGACGGCGGGTTGGCGGACTTGAGCTCGCCGGTGTCGCGGAGCTCGTAGCGCAGCGCGTTGATCACCGCTCCGGCCATCAGCGAGAGACTGACCAGATAGAACCAGACCAGCGCGATCAGCACGAAGCCGATCGTGCCACCGACCTCGCCGATGCTCGACACGTTGGCCAGATAGAACGGGTAGACGGCGTTCGCGATGCCCGTCGTGAGGGTGACGAACAGGGCCCCGGCCCAGACTGCGTGCCAGGGGACGTGGCCCTTGGGCACCGTGTAGAAGATCACGCAGCAGAGCAGGAAGGTGCCGGTCAGCGCGGCCGTCAGGAGCACCGCGCTGGTCAGCCCGTTGATCGATGAGAGGCCGAGGGGGAGATCCTGGGCGCCCGAGACCAGGACGCCCTCCAGCGCCGGGACCACCACGCTGGCGGCCAAGAACAGGGTGACGACGATCAGCATCACGAGGGCGAAGCGCTTCTGCTCGAGCCATCCGCGACATCGGACGTGGTAGATGCGGCAGAAGGAGGTGTCCATCGCCCCCCAGAAGGAGGTCCCGATCCAGAGTGCGCCGATCGCGGCCGCGAGGCCGATCGTCGTCGAGCTGTCGCGGATGTGGTCGAGGGTGTTCTTGAGCGTCGTCAGCTCCACGGCCGGAAAGAGGCGCTGGAGGTCGTTGATCACGCTCTCCTCGACGCTGGGGCTCTGGAGGACCCGCCCGAACACGAACAGGACCAAGAGAGCGAACGGGAACACCGCCAGGAAGAGGTTGTAGGCCACCATCGCGGCCAGCCCGGTGATGTTCTCCTCGTAGGCTCGTCGCCAGAAGGCCGCCAGGTAGCGCCGGCCCCTTCGCAGGTCGTCTGAGCGGCGGACCCCGAGAGTCGACAAGCTGGCGTCGCCCGCTCGCGAGCGAATGCCGCTCACCGGTGGTCCGGGGGCTTTCGAACCGCGTCGACGGCGCGGCTCAGGAGCCTGACGCCGAGCGTGGCCGCCTCGGCGGCCACCGTGATCCCGGCCCAGGCGAGCTCCTCGACCCCGGTCGTATCACCGCGCTCCTCGCCGTCGTCCGGCGTGGGCGACGGCGGTGGGCGCCGAGGAGGCGGGGCGGACGGGCGTGCGTGCGGGGTCGCTGGCTGGTCCGTGGGGCGCGCCCCACGCTCGGCCGCGGCGGGCCCGGCCGTGTCGGCGCTCGGAGGGGGCGACGGCTTCGCTCGGTCCGGAGTGCGAGCGGGCTTCCCGGAATGGCGTCGGGGACTTCGGACGCCGGGCCTGGTGGTCGGGAGCTTTCCGAACAGTCCCCCCTCCTCGGGGCCGGGGTTCGGCGGTTCGGGCTCAGCCATCGGCGCGTGTTCGGACGGGTGAGCGCATCAACCCGTATTCCACCGGGTCGACAGGATGTACATTCGGCGGCGCCTCCTCCGTAACACTTGGAGCGCGGCGGTGTTGTAGGCGGGGGATCCGTTCATCAGGCCCGCAGCTGCCCGCGCGCAGCAATCCGCGGAATGGGTGGCGTTTCTCGCCCAGGGGCGAAAAAACCGCTTGACTTCAGAAAATATAGCGATTACGATTCGAGCCGACGTTTGAACGTTCTCCGAATGGGAGTAGAAACCCATGTGAGGGCTCATCGCGGACCCTTCCCCGGTCCGCTTTCTCCCCGAAACCGGGCCCGGGGCGATGCCCGCCGGTCGGCGGACGCAGGGGAACCGAGCTGGGCGCCCGCTATAACAAGACGAGTCGGACACATCCCTGAAACCGTAAGCGAAGGAAGAACGAGAACCGAATGCTAGTCGCGGAGATTCAAGAGCTTGATGAGGTGAAGGGCCTGGTCGTCAAGGGCCAAGCCGACGGCGTGATCTCCTACGGCGAGGTCGCCACGGCCGTCTCCGAGGTCGACCTCGACGAGTCCGACATCGAGGAGCTCTACGCCCACCTCGAGCGCCAGGGAGTGGAGCTGGTCGAGGACGTCGATCCGGCCCAGGCGGCGAGCGCCCAGGACGCCGAGCCCGACAAGCGCGGCAAGCGCCGAAAGGCGACGGCACTTGACCTGAAGCCCGACATGACGACCGACTCGCTTCAGCTCTTCCTCAAGGACATCGGCAAGGTCCGCCTGCTGACCGCCCAGGAAGAGGTCGAGCTGGCGAAGCGGATCGAGCGCGGCGACCTCGACGCGAAGCAGAAGATGGTCGAGTCCAACCTGCGGCTCGTCGTCTCGATCGCCAAGAACTACCGAAACCAGGGCCTGCCGTTCCTCGACTTGATCCAGGAGGGGACGCTCGGCCTGGTCCGTGCGGCGGAGAAGTTCGACTACCGCAAGGGATTCAAGTTCTCCACCTACGCGACCTGGTGGATCCGGCAGGCGATCGCTCGGGCGCTCGCCGACAAGGCGCGCACGATCCGGATCCCCGTCCACGTGGTCGAGAAGCTGAACAAGATCGGCCGCGCGGAGCGCAAGCTGGTCACCGAGCTCGGTCGCGAGCCGACCCCCGACGAGATCGCCGAGATCACCGGCATCGATCCCGAGGAGGTCGACCAGATCAAGCGCTCGGCACAGGCCCCGGTGTCGCTCGAGAAGCCCGTCGGTGACGAGGAGGAGTCCGAGTTCGGGCAGTTCATCGCCGACGAGAAGGCCGAGTCGCCGTTCGACCGCGCCGCCGACCTGCTCACCAAGGAGGCGCTGCGTGAGGCGCTCGAGAACCTCTCCTACCGGGAGCGGCGTGTGCTCGAGCTGCGCTACGGCCTCGGCGGCGAGCATCCGCGCACCCTGGACGAGGTGGGACGTACGTTCAACGTCACCCGGGAGCGGATCCGCCAGATCGAGAACCAGTCGTTGAAGAAGCTGCAATCGCTGGCCGAGGCGCAGAAGCTGCGCGAAGTGGCCTAGGCGGCGCCGGCCCCAGGACCGCCTCCCGGGCGCCCCAAGGCACCCTTCCAGATTCGCCCCCGAGTCGGCCCGGACGGTGCCCGCGGCTCCGCTCGATAAGACACCAAGAGACCAAGACCCCGCAAAGACAGAAAGAGGAATCCCATCACCACCACGACCAAGACCCCCACGGCGGAGTGGACCTGCGCCCGCTGTGAGATGACCAGCCGCTGGACCCTCGGGCTGAGCGACGCCGAGCTCCCCCCGAACTGGGCTCGCGAGGGCGATGGCAGCTACTACTGCCTGGCATGCCGCCGCGAGCGTGCGATCGAAGTGATGCTCGAGGAAACCGGCGAGGTTGGCGCCGAGGCCAGGGCAAAGCTTCGCTCCGCCGCCGTGGTCGAGTTCGAGATCAAGCGTGATCCCGAGCGCACCGAAGGCGAGATCGCAAAGGCGGCCAGCACGTCGGTCCTGGCGGTGCGAAAGGCGCGCCAGCGGCTCGGCTCGCGCCGAACCGGCACCTAGCCCCGACGGGGCGCGAGGCGCCTGTGCGCGCCCCGTCGGACCGCCCGGCCCTGTCCAGGCTGGTCCTCGGCGGCTAAAGCGCACCGCCCATGCTCCCGATAGCGGGAACGATGGGCTTCGACATCGATGCAGCTCTGCGCGACGTGGTCGAGCGCGAAGGCTCCGACCTGCACGTCAAGGTCGATTCGCCGCCGATGGCCAGGATCCACGGGGACCTGCGCCCGATCGACGGCGCCGAGCCCGTGAGCGACTCCGAGGCCGATGCGGCGCTCGAGCACATCCTCACCGACGGGTCGCTCCTCGAGTCGTTCGCGACCGAAGGCGAGGCCGACTTCTCCTACGAGATCCGGGGCCTCTCGCGGTTCCGGGTCAATGCCTTCCGCCAGAGGGGCTACGTGTCGATCGCCTGCCGGGCGATTCCCTACCAGGTGAGGACGATCGACGACCTCGGGCTGCCCGAGGTGATTCGCACTCTCGCCGAGCAGCCGCGGGGGATCGTCCTGCTGACCGGGACCACCGGCTCGGGTAAGTCAACGACCCTCGCGGCGATGATCGACCACATCAACCAGAGCCGTTCGCGGCACGTGGTCACCCTCGAGGACCCGATCGAATACCTGCACCGCGACAAGCGCTCGATCATCAACCAGCGCGAGGTGGGATCGGACACCGAGAGCTTCGCGAGGGCGATGCGCAGGGTGCTGCGCCAGGACCCCGACGTGATCCTGATCGGCGAGATGCGCGACGAGGAGACGGTCCGGACGGCGCTGTCGGCGGCCGAGACCGGGCACCTGGTTCTGTCGACGCTCCATACCCTGGACGCCTCCGAGACGATCAACCGGATCATCGACTTCTTCCCGCCCCATCTCCAGCAGCAGGCCCGGGTGATGCTGGCGGCGACCCTGCGGGGCGCGGTCTCACAGCGCCTCGTCCCCCGGGCGGGCGGCGAGGGGCGGATCGCGGTCTGCGAGGTGATGGCGGTAACCGGCCGGGTCCAGGACCTGATCATCAACCCGCAGGAGACGGGGCGGATCACCGAGGTGATCGCCGAGGGCTCCTATTACGGCATGCAGACCTTCGATCAGGCGCTGCTGGGCCATGTGGTCGAGGGCCGTATCTCCGAGGAGACCGCGTTCGAGGTCGCCTCGAGCGCCCACGACTTCAAGCTGATGCTCGCCGCGCAGGGCCAGCGGGCGAGCGGCATCGAGCAGGTGATCGGGGGAGACGACGACCCCGAGAAGCCACTTCAGTTCGTAAAGTCTTGAGCTATACTCGGCTTCGGCGGCTGGGGAGTCCGCCCAACGCGACTCCGCCGTGCCCCCAGAAGGTGATGACTGACAATCCCTGCCCAGTCGGTTGTTGCGCGGAGATCATCTCCGGCAAATGGACCCTCCTCTTGATCAGGGACCTGACCGACGGAAGCCAGCGCTTCTGCGAGCTGGAGAGGTCGCTCGCGGGGATCAGCCCACGCACCCTCTCGCTGCGACTGAGGGCGCTGGAGGATCAGGGGATTGTGGGGCGCCACACCTACCCCGAGGTCCCGCCGCGGGTCGAGTACGCGCTCACCGAGAAGGGAAGGGCCCTGGTGCCGCTGATCGAGGACATGCGCACCTACGGACGCCGCTGGCTGGTGGACGCCGAGCAGCGCCACGAGTCGCCGATCGCCCTGGCCTGACCGCCCTGCAACTCGCTTTGCAGTGAAGGAGTGCCCGGTGCGCGCGCGAAGCGTGCCGGCATGCGTGATCTGGTCGTTCGCGAGGCGCTCAAGGAGATGTCCGCCGACGCCGCCGAGCGGCTTCGGGAGCTGGTCGCATCGGGGCGTCAGATCCCCTATGACGTCGAGGAGGCGGGGAGCGGCTCGGCGATGCCGCAGTACGTCCCGTTGACCGCCCGGTTCATACGCGACAGCGCCTCGGCGCTCAACGAGCTCGACTCCTTCGGGTCCGGCTGCGCCGCGATCGAGTCCGCGGGACTGGCGGCGCCGTACCTGGAGGAGATCGGAATCTCCGTTCCCTCCGATCAGCGCGGGCGAGCCGAGCTCGCCGGGGTCGTGTTCCTGTGCCAGCTCTGGGACGGCTCAACCGACTTCTCCCTCGACGCCGAGCGCCTGACCCGCGCGATCTCCGAGGTCGAGGCCGGCGGCGAAGTGACCGAGGACGAGATCGAGGTCGTGGTCCAGATCCGGGGGCTGCAGCTGCCGATCACGAGGCTCGAGCTCGCGACCGCGACGATCGTCAGGGCCGACACGGTCGAGGTGCCGGCTGACGCGCGGGCCCCGGAAGGAGGAGGCGCCGCGGGATGGGAGCCCGTATTCCTCGCCGCGACCAGGGTCAGCGCCGGCGAGCCGGACGCCGACGACGCCGAGGCGCGACCCGACGCGGGCGCGCGGGCGGTAGAGGCCTTCCGCCAGCTGATCACCACCCTTCGCCTCTTCAAGGCCGGCAGCGTCGGCCTCGGCCCATACGCGTGGACCAGGGCGGGCGCCAACCGCTGGCGCCGGATCTCGACCGGAAGCGGCCGCGCTCGCCCGGGCGGCTACCGCCTCGCCGAGCCCGAGCTCTCCGACCTCGTCGCCTTCTCGCGGACGCTCGCCTACCGCTCCGCGCTGGCGCGCCCCGTCAGTGGGTCGGCCAGCGCCCTTCCCCGCGCGACCTCGCGGTTTGAGGCTGGCCTGGAGCGGGGAATCGCGCTCGAGGCGCTCAACGACTACCTGCTGACCCTGCGCTTCCTGTTGGAGGGAAGCGGGCCCGCCGGCCTCGACCTCTCGATCCGGGTTGCCGCGCTGTGCGCCGAGCCGGGACAGCGCGGGCAGATCAAGGCGGTGATCGACCGCGCCCTTTCGCTCGAGCGCGAGCTGTGGAGTGGCGAGCCGGCCGTCGACCGCGACGATCTGCCGAGCGCCGCCGAGACGACCGCCACGGTCGAGGACCTGACCCGCGCGATCCTCGCCGACGCCGCATGCGGCCACCTCGGGTCGGACCTGAGGTCGACCGCTGACGAGATCCTGCTCGCCGATGGGCTGACGATCGGCGAGGGCGCCGCCGAGGTGCGCGGCGCCGACGAGGAGTGGGAGGCGAGCCCCGAGCCCGATCTCCCCGAGGATGACCCCTCGCGCGCCGGCCCCGAGGCCTCCGCCTACCACGTCGAGCCGACCGCCGCCGAGCCCGGGTGGGGCGAGAAGCCCGCCCCGGCCGAGTCGCCGGAGGCCGCGGCGGCGCCGCCCGAGCTGCCGAAGGTCGAGTCGGGAGCCCCAGCCGACCCTTCCGTCGCGCCGGCCCGCGAGCCGAACCCGCTCGACCAGCTCGAGCTCTCGGGAGCCGAGCCCGACCCCGTCCCGCCCGGCGAGGAAGGGGCGCAGCCGCCGCCGATGAAGGTCCCCGAGCCCAAGGGTCGAATCAGGATGGAGCCCCGTCCCCGGCCCGAGGAGCAGATCGTGTTCGCGAACGCCGAGACCCAAACCGACGAGCCGCCGACGACGACCATGGACGCTCTGTCGCGCGACGACGAGCGCGTCGCCGAGCTGCTCGACGAGCTTCCCGATGACCGGTCCACGGAGCGGCGCCCGACGAGCGACCGCGTGGCCTACCTCTTCCCTCGACCCGAGCCCACCGAATGGAACGTGCGCGAGCTGAGCTACGACCGCCGCCGCCGCGCCCGGGTCTGAGCCTTCAGGCTTCCTCCCCGATCACCCAGGAACAGCTGCCCGGTCCGGCGGTCCCTTCGGGGGCCGCCGGGCTCGGGCGTCTCCCCGCTCAGCCCAGAAGCGCCGCTCCTAGGCTGCCGGCTCCGTCTCGGCGATCGCGCTGCGCTCCCTGGCGCCCGCCGCGAACAGGTAGCGGTTGATCACCATCAGGCCCGCCAGGTCGTGGACGTCGTTGTCCAGGTAGGGCACCTGGATCACCGACCGGGCTCGCATCTCGGCGGTCAGCCGGGCGATGTTTCGAGCATCCCGCTCGGCGAGCCCGCGGTAGTCCTCAAAGCTCCGTAACACCCGGGCGGCGAGGTCGGAATCGCCGATCGCCCCATCGAGGTCCTTGGCGAGCCGCTCGTCGTCCCCCGTGAGCTCGGTCTCGTAGTGGACCTTGTTGACGATCACGCCGCCGAACGGGAGCTTCGCCTCGACCAGCTTGCGGTGGAAGTAGACGGCCTCGTCGATCGGCTCTCCCTGTGCCCCGCAGACGACCAGGAACGTCGTCTCCGGCCGGGCGAGCAGCTCGCTGACCCGCTTCGCCCGCTCGCGGAATCCCCCCACCATGCCGCTGAACGCCTGGAAGAACTCCGAGAGGTCCTCGAGCACCTCGACCCCGGTCACCCGGCGAAGGACCGAGAACATCATCGACGTCCCGGCCCCGAAGACCTTCATGCCGAACCCGGTGGGCCGCATGAAGACCTGAAGCGCCCGGCCCTCGATGAACTGCATGAGGCGTCGCGGGGCCTCGAGGAAGTCGAGCGCGCTGCGGGTCGGCGGCGTGTCGAGGACCAGGAGGTCGTAGCGGTCCTCCGCGTAGAGCTCGAACAGCTTCTCCATCGCCATGTACTCCTGGGAACCGGCCAGGGCCGCGGAAAGCTGCTGGTAGACGCGGTTGGCGAGGATCCGGTCGCGGGTCTCCTCATCGGGCGCGTTCTGTCGAACGAGCTCGTCGAAGGTCGCCTTCGCGTCGAGCATCATCGCCCACAGCTCGCCCCCGTTTGTGTCGATGCCCGCCGCGTCGAACAACTCCGGATCTACGCGGCGCTCCTCGTTTCCGAGCTCGGGCAGCCCGAGCGAGTCGGCGAGCCGCTTGGCGGGGTCGATCGTCAGCACGGCGACCTTCTTGCCGCGGGCGGCCATCCCGGCGGCGATCGCCGCCGAGCTCGTGGTCTTCCCGACCCCGCCCGACCCGGCGCAGATGCAGACCCGCTTTCCCTCCAGGAGCTCGGCGACGCCCGCCATCAGCCGATCTCCTGCGCGAGCTCGCGGATCTCCTCGACCCCGACCTCGGGCTCGAAGATGAACGGAAGCGTCCGAAGCGGGGCGTCGACCATCTCGGCGAGGCGCGCGAGCTGCTCGTGCTGGGCACCCGCCCGCCGGCTCTCGCCGAGCGCCACGCGGCAGGCGGCCCGAGCGCCGTCTCCGGTCTGTGAGGCGACGGACTCCAGCCGGCCGAGCTCGGGCTTCGAGAAGCGCTCGGGATAGAGCCCGTTCATGTAAACGCGGTCGACCGAGACCCCGACGTCCTCGGTCAGGGTCCTCTCGAGCGCCGCGGTCTCGTTCACCGGCATCTCCTCGGGAAGGGCGACGACCGCCACCCCGGTCTTTCGGTGATTGACGATGAAGGTCTCGAGCGCCTCGGCCTGGGCCTTGATCGGCCCGACCCGCGCGATGTTGGCGAAGGTGCGGGGCGTCTGGAGGAATGCCACGCCCTGTCCGGTCGCCGGCGCGTCGACGATCACGAGGTCGTACTCGTGGCCCCGCTTGACCTTGCGGTCGGGTTGGGCGACCTCCCAGATCTTCCCGATCGTGACCAGCTCGCGCAGGCCGGGCGTCGCGGCCGCCAGGTAGGTGAAGATCCGCGACCGAAACAGGATGTCGCGCATCGCCCGGACGCGAAGCTGGAGCAGCACGTACTCACGCATCGCCTCGTCGGGGTCGATCGAGATCGCCCACAGGTTCTCGGCCATCTCGACCTCGTGAAAGCCCACCTCGGCCCGATGGAAGACCCGCGAGGTGTGCTCCTGCGAGGAGACCTCGCAGACGATCGTCCGGCGGCCCTGGGCGGCGGCCGACATGCCGAGCGCCAGCGCCACGGTCGACTTGCCGACCCCGCCCTTGCCGGTCACGATCACCAGGCGCTTGTCGAGCAGCTCGGGCATCGCGGTAACTAAACCAGCTACCGCGAGGCGCGGTCGGCATGCGCCGAGGGCGGTTCGCGGACGCGATCGCAGGCGGTAGTTCGATCCCACGAGAAGGAAACCCGCGCACGCGTGCGAATAGTCGCGATCAAATGGGTCTCTTCAATCGCGCCTCCAAGCCAGACTGGTCCACCGACCTCGCCGAGCCGAACGGCAACGGCGTCGCGCCGGGCTCCGAGCCGCCGGCCGAGCTCGACCGCCCGGTCGCCGATTCGCCCGACCTCGATCCGGGCCTTCCGGCCGAGCCTGCGCCGCCTGAGCCGACCGTCGCCCAGGGCGCGGCCCCCGCCGCCGAGCCCGACGATCCCCCCGCGCCGGCCGATCCCCCGCGCCGGCCGTCCCCCCGCGCCGGCCGTCCCCCCGCCGACCAGCCGGAGGCTGCCGGTCAGCAGGGCGCCCAGGCCGAGGCCAGCGCCGCCGAGGCGCCCGCCGCCGAGTCCGCGGTCGCCACGGAGTCCGATGAGGGGCGGATCAGCGTCGAGGAGGCGCTCTCCCCGTCGCGCAAGCCCGCCGACAGGCTTCCGGGCGCCAAGATCGGCGACGAGGTCGAGCGCCGGGTCAAGATCATCTCGTTCGCGAACCAGAAGGGCGGGGTCGCCAAGACGACCACCACGCTCAACCTCGCGGTCGCGTTCGCAGAGTCAGGCCATCGCGTCCTGGCCATCGACCTCGATCCGCAGGGGAACCTGACCATGAGCCAGGGCATCGATCCCGACCAGGTCGAGACGAGCATGTACGACGTGCTGGTCGACCACATTCCGATCCGCGACGTGATCGCCGAGCGCGAGATCGACATCGCGGTCGCCTCGATCGATCTCGCCGGGGCCGAGATCGCGATGAGCATGCAGATCGGCCGCGAGCGCTCGCTCGAGAAGGCGCTGTCCGCCGTGGTCGACGACTACGACTTCATCTGCATCGACACGCCGCCGAGCCTCGGGCTGCTGACCGTCAACGCCCTGACCGCCTCCGACAAGGTGATCGTCCCCGTACAGTGCGAGTATCTCTCCATGCGGGGGCTGATCCAGCTTCAGAACACACTCGAGATGATCCGCGAGAACCTCAACCCGAGAGTGCAGATCGAGGGCATCCTGCCGACCATGCTCGACTCGCGAACGGTCCATGCTAAGGAGGCCGTGGAGATCCTCGAGGAAAACTTCGGCGAGCTGGTCTTCAAGTCGCGGATCCGCAAGGCGATCAAGTTCGCCGAGGCGCCGGTTCGCGGCGCGAGCGTCCTCAAGTACGACCCTAAGAGCAACGCCGCCGACTACTACCGGGAGCTCGCTCAGGAGGTCCTGACACATGGCGCGTCGTAAGCGGGCCAGCATGCGTGAGGGCCCTCTGGCCGACCTCTTCCGCTCCACCTCCCGCGAGGGTGCCTCCAATCCCGAGCCCGAGGAGCCGCCGACCGAGCAGCAGTCCGCCGGCCGTCCCACCGACGACGATCCCGAGGAGCTGGGCGACCGCGAGGACGCCTCCCGTCCGGCGTTGCCCGAGCGACCGACCCCGGTCGCTCCCGAGCAGTCCGAGCCGCCGGACCCCGAGCGGGTCCGCGCCTATCGCGTCGAGGAGACCGCTCCGTCTCTCCCCGAGCCCAAGGAGCGGCTCAACAAGATCTTCGCCGACGAGGCCCTTGACGTCGAGGGGCCCACCTACGGTCGCGACGAGCCGGGGCTCGGCGACTATCACGGGCCGCCGCGTCCCCACATGCCGGTGATTCGGGTGGTGGGAGTCGGCGGCGCCGGCGTCAACGCGATCAACCGGATGATCGAGGCGCAGATCCCCGGGGTGGAGTTCATGGCCGTGAACACCGACCTCCAGTCGCTCCAGCAGTCGACCGCCGACGTCACCGTCCACCTTGGCAGCGGCGTCGCCAGGGGCCTCGGGACCGGCTCGAACCCCGAGCTCGGCTATCGCGCGGCATTCGAGGAGCAGGACAAGATCAAGCGCCTCCTGAAGGGCTCGGACATGGTCTTCGTGACCGCCGGGGTGGGCGGTGGCACCGGGACGGGCGCCGGTCCCGTGATCGCGCGTCTGGCGCGCGACGTCGGCTCTCTGACCGTGGGCATCGTCACCAAGCCGTTCAGCTTCGAGGGCACCCGCCGTGCCAAGCAGGCCGACGACGGGATTGAGGCCCTGAGCGCCGAGGTCGACACGCTGATAGTCGTCCCCAACGAGCGGCTGCTCTCCGTGCTGGCCCGCGAGACGACGATGATCGAGGCCTTCCAGGTGGCCGACGACGTCCTGCGACAGGGCGTCCAGGGGATCTCGGAGCTGATCACGCTCCCGGGTTTGATCAACCTCGACTTCGCCGATGTCCGGACCACGATGCGCGACGCCGGCCAGGCGCTGCTCGGGATCGGGATGGGCACCGGGGAGACCCGGGCCATCGCGGCAGCCGAGCGGGCCGTCTCCTCGCCGCTGCTTGAGACCTCCGTGGACGGCGCGAGGTCGATCCTGCTCTCGATCACCGGCGGCCCGGACATGAGCCTGCTCGAGGTCTCCGAGGCGGCCAAGGTCGTTCAGGAGGCGGCGCACCCGGACGCGAACATCATCTTCGGCGCGAACATCGACGACACCCTCGACGATCAGGTCTGGGTGACCGTGATCGCTACTCGGTTCGACGGCCGCGGCCGCCGTGCCGACGGAAGTGCCTCCACCGAGCGCCGCGTCGCGGGGACGACGACGGCGGCGGTCAGGCGCCCGGCAGACCGGCGGGCGGGCACCGCCCCGAGCTTCGAGTCGCGACCGAGGGATCTCTCCATCGACGTGCCCGAGTTCGTCCCCGGTCGCTAACGGGCACCTGCAAACCTTCGCATCTCAGCATCCTCGGCCGAGCGTCTCGCTCACGTACGTTCTCAGTACGCTCGCTTCGCCGCTCGGCCTGCGTCCACTGAGCTGCTCGGTTTTCGCCGCCCGTACGCGTGCCCGTAGGCTGCCCCGTTGAGCACTCGCGGGGCGGTCGCTGCGCTCGCTTCGCCGTTCGGCCTTCGTCCCCCGAGCTGCTCGGTTTTCGCCGCCCGTACGCGTGCCCGTAGGCTGCCCCGTTGAGCACTCGCGGGGCGGTCGCTGCGCTCGCTTCGCCGTTCGGCCTTCGTCCCCCGAGCTGCTCGGTTTTCGCGGCCCGTTCGAGCGGCCGTAGGCTGCCCCAATGAGCAACCGAGGGGCAATCGCAGCCGGGCACCCGCTGACGGCGGAGGCGGGGGCGGCGATCCTGCGCGAGGGGGGCAACGCGGTGGATGCGGCGGTGGGCGCGGTGCTCGCCTCGTTCGTCACCGAGAGCCCGCTGACCGGATTCGGCGCCGGCGGCTTCATGCTCGTCCACGGGCCCTCCGGGGATGCGCTGCTCGATTTCTTCGTCGAGGTTGGGGGGCGGACGATCGGGGCGCGGCGCTCCGAGTTGATCCCGACGCCCGTCTATTTCAGTCCCGACTCGCCGCAGGTGTTCAACGTCGGCGCCGCCTCGTGCGGGGTGCCGGGCACCGCGGCGGGCCTCGCGCAGGCCCTCGATCGGTACGGCACCCTGCCACTCGACGAGCTGGCCCGCGAGCCCGCCCGGCTCGCCCGGGAGGGGGTCGAGCTGAACGCACAGCAGGCCTACATCCTGCGCATCCTCGAGCCGATCCTCACCGGCGAGCCCGAGGGCAGAGCCGTCTATGCGCCAGGCGGCCGGATCCTGGCCGAGGGGGAGGTGTTCAGGTTCGCGGAGCTTGGCGACGCGCTGGAGCTCTACGGGGCTGAGGGGCCGGGTCCCTTCTATCGGGGCGAGATCGCGAAGCGGCTCTCCGACTGGGTCGTGGATCGCGGTGGGACGCTTGGGGCGGACGACCTCGCCGCCTACCGGCCGAGCCCCCGCAAGCCGGTTCGCGCGGGCTACCGCGGGCGGGAGGTGCTCACCAACCCTCCGCCCTCATCGGGCGGCATCCTGATCGCCTTCGCGCTCGCCGTTCTGGAGCGGGCAGGGTCGTCGGACGTTGCGAGCATCGTCGCCGCGATGGAGGAGGCGCAGGTCGCCCGCACGGAGGAGTTCCTGAACGGCCTGTACGCCGACCGCTTCGCCGACCGTTTCCTGTCCGAGAATCGGATCGAAGGCGCTGCCGGAAGGGTCCGAGCCGGGATCCGCCCGGCCGACGCCGCAGGTGATACGCCCACTGACCGGCTCGGCTCGACCACTCACATCACCGCCGTCGACGGGGACGGCGGCTGCGCTTCGGTGACCTGCTCGAACGGGACCGGCTCGGGCCTGATCGTCCCGGGTACCGGGGTGCACATCAACAACATGCTCGGTGAAGAGGACTTGAACCCGCTGGGCTTCCACGTCACGCCTCCGGGAAGGCGGGTGCCGTCGATGATGTCTCCGACGATCGTCCTCGCGGACGGCGAGCTGGAAGCGGGCCTCGGCAGTGGCGGCTCGAACCGGATCCGCTCCGCGGTGCTTCAGACGATCGTTCGCCTGATCGCCGAGGGGATGAGCGTCCAGGTGGCCGTCGAGGCGCCCCGGGTCCACTTCGAGGCCGGAGCCGTCCAGGCCGAGCCCGGGATCGATCCGGCGGGCCTCCACGAGCTGCTTGGCCGCGGCTACGAGATCGTCAATTGGGAGGCACCGAACCTCTTCTTCGGCGGGGTGCACGCGATCAGCCGCGATCCGAGAAGCGGCGCGGTCGAGGGCGGAGGCGATCCGAGGCGGGGCGGGGCGGTCGCCGTCCCTTAACCGACGACGACCTTGCCGTTCATCTTCGCGCGCTCGGCGATCTCGCGAGAGCCGGCCAGCGCCGCGAGCAGCGCCCGCAGGGCGTCGCCCAGCATCCGCATCCGCTCCGGCTCGGAGCGGAGCTCGAGCAGGGCCTGCTTGGTCTCAGGAGGCAGCTCGACCCGGGCGGCGATCCCGTACGCGTCGGCATCGCCGAGCTCGTCCGGCCCGGACGCGTCGCCGGCCACCTGCTCGACCAGCTCCGCGAAGGCCTCGCGGGTGTCGAGCGCGGCCTCCGCGTCGTCGTCCGCGGCGTCCTCGGCCGGGTCGAGGGGCTCGATCTCGCCCGCCGGGAATTCGGCCTCGAAGCGCTCCAGCACCTTGAACGGGCGCTCGCCGGCCACCACGATGTTCATCCGGCCGTCCTCGAAGTGCTCGAGCACCTCGGTGATCCGTGCCGTGCAGCCGATCCGGTGGGCGTTGCCCTCGTCGTCGCGGAACACGATCCCGAACGGCTCGGAAGCTTCGAGGCAGTGGCCGACCATTCGCTTGTAGCGGTCCTCGAAGATGTGAAGCGGAAGGACCTCGCCCGGCAGGATGACCACCGGGAGCTCGAAGATCGGCAGCTCGACTCGTGCGCCCGCCATACGCCCAATTCTAGGGTGGGAGTCGCTCAGGGCTCGGCTGGTGGGGCAGCGGGCGCCACCCATCCCTCCATACCGATCGCGAGCGACTCACAACTCGGCCCACCCGTCCTCACTTCCGCAACCATCGCGAACGACCGACATGGCTCGAGCGGTGCGCGGCGCCTCTCAGATCGAGGATTGCCGACTTGTGGGCGTCATGGCCCCCACAAGTCCGCAAAGTCGTGAATTGGCGCCGGATCTGCTCCCCTGCCCAGACAGCCGCGGGCGTCGGGGACCCCCAAGGCGCGTGTTGGCTTCAGCGATGTCGGCGATTCGCGACCGGATTGCAGATGGCGCCGACGCGAGCGGCTGGAAGAATCGGCGCGTGGCGATCGACTTCGAGTCTGAGGGCCTGCTCAAGGGCACGCGCGGGAAGGCTCGCGAGGCACGGGCCCGGCTGCTCGCGGAGCTGGTTGCCGATGGAGCGACGCTGGACGAGCTGAAGCGAGCCCTGGATGAGGATCGCCTGGTGCTGCTACCGGTGGAGCGGCTACTGGAGGGAGGTGGGCCTCGCTACACCAGCCGCGAGGTTGCCGAGCAGGTGGGAATCGAGGTCGAGCTTCTGCCGTTCTTGCGCCGGGCCATCGGACTCCCGATGCCCGATCGCGACGAGGCAGGGTTCACGGAAGCCGACGTGGAGGCCGCCCGGCGGGTCAAGTCGATGGTCGACGCGGGCCTTCCGGTCGATGAGATGCTGGAGGTGACTCGCGCCATGGGCGTGGCCATGTCCCAGGTCACGGCGGCGAGCCGCGGTCTGGTCGGCAGGGCGATGGTGCGCCCCGGGGACAGTGAGCTCGATGTCGCAAGACGCTATCTGGACGCGGCACAGGTCCTTCGTCCGCTGATGGGCCCGACGCTCGAGTACTTCTTCGACCTCCACCTCCGAGAACAGCTTCGAAACGATGCGTTCGGTGGCATGGAGCTGGCCGCCGGGCGCGCGGCCGGCTCGGAGGAGATCGCAGCCTGCTTCGCGGACCTGGTCGGCTTCACCCGCTTCGGCGATCGCCTCGACCCCGAGGACCTGGGTGCGCTGGTCGGACGATTGGGCGAGTTGGCGGGCGAGGTCGCCGTGACCCCGGTCCGCCTCGTGAAGATGATCGGGGACGCGGCGATGTTGGTCTCGTCCGACGTCGACGCGCTGATCGACGCCGCCATCTCGTTGGTGGGAGCCGCGGAGGCACGGGACCTTCCCCAGCTTCGCGCCGGCGTCGCTCATGGCGCAGCGGTCCCCCGAGCGGGTGATTGGTACGGGCGACCCGTCAACCTCGCGAGCCGCATCACCGCGATCGCCTACCCCGGAAGCGTGCTGGCCAGCGAGGCCGTCCACGACGTCGCCTCCGGTGGCTATCGCTGGTCGTTCGCGGGGTCCCGTCGGCTGAAGGGAATCGACGGCCAGGTCAAGCTCTACCGCGTCCGGCACGACGGACAGGATGTGGCCGGGGAGTCGGGCTAAGGGCGAGCCCGCCACAGCCAAGGTGCAGCCGTACACCAGCTTCATCATCGTCGCGGTGATCGCGTTCCTGGCGCCGCTGATCCGGGGCCTGGCGCCGATGATCCTCGTCCCCGCGATCGTCCTCGAGCTGGTCGGCGGGATCATCGTCGGACCGCACGGGATCGGGATTGCGTCGTCGACCGAGCCGGTCGAGGTGTTCTCGACCGTCGGGCTCGCCTGTCTGCTTTTCCTCGCCGGCCGTGAGATCCAGGTGGACAGGCTTCGCGGGCCGCTCCTGACGACTTCGCTGGCCGGCTTCGGGATCTCGCTCGCTCTCGCCCTGGGGTGCGCCTCCCTCTTTCACGCGGTGGGGCTGATCAAGACGCCTCTGCTGGTCGCGATCGTCCTCGTCGCCAGCTCGCTGAGCGTCATCATCGTGCCGCTCAAGGACGCCCACGAGACCGACAGCGACTGGGGCCAGCAGGTGATCGCGGCGGCGGCGATCGCCGAGTTCGGGGCGGTGATCCTGCTCTCGTTCTTCTACTCGGGCCAGCGGGCGGGCCCCTGGACCGAGATCTTCCACCTCTGCATGTTCGTCGTCCTGGCCGCCCTGCTCCTCTTCTCGCTCACCCGCGGCGCGCAGTTCAAACGGCTGACCGACGCGATCAGGCGCTTGGAGGGGACGAGTGCCCAGATCGGCGTTCGGGGCGATTTCGCGCTGATCGCGGTGGTGGCGGGGGTCGCGACCCAGCTCGGCCTGGAGACGATCCTGGCGGCCTTCACGGTCGGGGTGATCCGGGGGATGACCTCGGGGCACGACGAGCGCCGCGAGGAGCGCCTCGACGCCGTCACGCTGGGCATCTTCATCCCGTTCTTCTTCGTCGACAGCGGACTCCACTTCGACCTCGGCGCGCTGACCTCGAGCGTCTCGTCGTTCATCCGGCTGCCCCTGTTCGTTGCCGCGGTGCTGATCGTCCGGGCATTGCCCGCGATGATCTACCGGTCGCGGTTCGCCACCCGCCGCAGCGCGGCAGCGGGGCTGCTCCAGGCGACGTCGCTCTCGTTCATCGTCGTCGCGACCCAGATCGGGCTGATCTTGAAGATCATGTACCCGGCGACCGCCACGGCCCTGGTCGGTGCCGGCCTGATCACCGTGATGATCTTCCCGGTCCTCGCCCTGACGCTGATCGGCGACCGCGATGCGGGCCCGCCGGATGAAACGGACGAGCTCGAGGTGGGACTAAGACCCGACTGACCACGACCCCAGCAGGCGATGACGGGGCCGCGCCGCCCCGCAAGGGCTTGATTCGTTGCTTCTTCTTGTCATATTCGCTCTCGTAGCCGGCGCCGGTACGGCGCTTTCGCCCTGCGTGCTCCCAGTGCTGCCCGCGATCCTCGGGGCGGGAGTGACCGGCGGGACGCGGCGCCCGCTCGGAATCGTCTGCGGGCTCGCGGTCTCGTTCACCTTCGCCACCGTCGCCCTCGTCTACGTGATCGCCGCGTTCGGCCTCCCCAACGACCTCGTCCGGACCCTCGCGATCGTCACCCTCGCGGTCTTCGGGATCCTGCTCCTGGTGCGGCCGCTGGGCGACCGGCTGGAGGCATGGATCTCGCGCATCGTGCCGGCGCCCTCGCGGCGGCGGGGCGAGGGGTTTTGGTCGGGGCTCGTGGTGGGGGCCAGCCTGGGTTTCGTATACGCGCCGTGCGCGGGCCCGATCCTGGCCGGCGTGATCACCGTCTCGGCGGCGCAGGACTTCACCTTCGGCCGGCTGGCGGTCGCCCTCGCCTACTCGCTGGGGTCGGCGCTGGTGCTCTATGCGCTGATCATCGGCGGCCGCCGGGCCACAGACCGGCTTGGGGCCCATCGAGGCGCGGTCCAGGCCGCGATGGGCGCCGTGATGGTCGCCGTGGCCGTGGTCATGATCGCCAACCTCGACGTCCGGTTCGAAGGCCTGATAGCCCGCCACCTGCCGTCGGCGCTGGTCGACCCCACCAGCCGGATCGAGCAGAGCTCGAGCGTCTCGAAGCCGCTCGCGAGCCTGCGCGGCGGGGGCAAGGCGTCCCATCAGGGAGGCGCCGCCGAGGCCGCCGCGGGCAAGCGGCTCCCGGTGCTTTTCAGGGCGCCGGAGTTCACCGACAACCAGCAGTGGTTCAACACGCCCGGCGACAAGCCGCTCAGGCTCTCGGGGCTGCGGGGACGGGTCGTTCTGGTCGACTTCTGGACCTACACCTGCATCAACTGCATCAGGACCCTGCCTTACATCGAGGCGTGGTACCGCAAGTATCACCGCGACGGGTTCACCGTGGTCGGGGTCCACACGCCCGAGTTCCCGTTCGAGAAGGAGGCCTCGAACGTCCAGCGGGCGATCGGCGACTTCGGGCTCACCTACCCGGTCGCCCAGGACAACGACTACGGAACCTGGACCGCCTACCACAACCAGTACTGGCCGGCCGACTACCTGATCGACGGCTCGGGCCGGGTGCGGCTGGTGCACTTCGGCGAGGGGTCCTACGAGGAGACCGAGCAGGCGATCCGGGGCCTGCTTGCCGAGTCGGGAAGCCGCCGCCTGGGGGGTATGGCGAAGGCGCACACAGCGCGCCCAGACCCGCGCGCCACCCCCGAGTCCTACCTCGGCGCCGCCAAGGCGACGCGATTCGCGAACGGTCCCATCCTCCCCGGAGCCCATACCTTCACGACCGTGCCGGACTCGCGCCTGGGGCTCGACCAGCTCGCCTACGGCGGAAGGTGGAGGGTCGCCAACGAAGAGGCCACCGCGGGCAATCGCGCCAGCCTCGCGATCCGCTTCGACGCTCGCCGGGTCTTCTGTGTGCTCGGATCGCCCGGGCGCTCACGCACCATGCGCGTACTGCTCGACGGCCGGCCGATTCCCGACCGACTCGCCGGGCCCGACGTCCACGGTGGCGTCGCGACCATCTTCGGCCAGCGCCTCTACCGACTGGTCGATCTGCCCCATCCCGAGCGCCACGTCCTCACGCTCCGGCCCCAGGCGGGGGTCGCCGGCTACGCCTTCACGTTCGGGTAGCGGCGGGCCGTCGCCGGCGGGAAGTGGCTGGGTGGGGAGCGGTCGCGCCGGCAGGGCATCGAGTGTGCGAGCGCCGGCAACCCTCCGCGCGTGCGGCCCACAAGTCGCGTGTGGAGGGTTGACCGCGTATACGACGGTCAACCCTCCACACGGGCCCAGGTAACCCAGCGTATGGAGGGTTGGCGGCGCGATCCGCCCCTTTCGACGGGATCGGGGCGGTAAGAGGGGCCGGCGTCGCAGCCGCTGCCGGCCCCCAGTGGCAATCGACGCCTAACCAGCCATACGGAGACCCAGGACGGCCTCACGGTCCCCCCTCAACCCCTTCAACCCCTTCAACCCCCTCAACCCCTTCAACCCCCTCAACCCCTTCAACCCCCTCAACCCCCTCAACCCCCTCAACCCCCTCAACCCCAGATGGAGACCCAGAATGGACGGCTGTCGCGGGTCGCCCTCAACCCCCCTTGGGCCGCCTGGCGCTGAGCACGAGGTTGTAGAACAGCGAGGCCGGAAGCCGCGGCTCGAGCAGGGTGGCATCGACCCCTTGAAGCGCGAGGTAGCTGCGAAAGGCGAACCGTCGCCAGGCGTCGGGGACCTCGTCGGGCTCGGCCGAGTGCTCGAGCGTGCGAACGATCCAGCCGTAGGCGTTCGCGAGCAGCTCCTCGCCCCGGATCCTCACCTGCTCGAATCCCGCATCCCGGAGCATCTCCGCCAGACGTCCCGGCGCGAACGCGTGGACGTCGACCTCGGGCTCGAGCTCGTGTCCGTCCGCGTGCTGGACGGCGCCGGGGCGAGCCGCGGAGGCCCCGACGAGCCGCCGCCAGAGCGGCGCCGCCAGCCGCGCGCCGCGCTTCGGGACGCTTGCCATCAGGTCGCCGTAGCGCGAGGGCTCGCCGCAGAACATGATCGTCCCTCCGGGTGTCAGCACGCGTCTGAGCTCCTCGAGCCCGCTCCCCAGGTCGGGCAGGTGGTGCAGCACCGCGTGCCCCAGGGCGAGGTCGAAGCTGCGGTCCTCGAAGGGCAGGCGCTCGGCGTCGGCGACCTCGGTGCTCACCTCGAGGCCGAGTTGCGCGGCCCTCGAGCGGCCCTCGGTGAGCATCCCCGGCGAGATGTCGGTGGCCACCAGGCGCTCGAACAAGCCGAGCTGCATCAGGTTGAGCGAGAAGTAGCCCGTCCCGGATCCGATCTCCAGCGCGTCGCCGAACGGGCGATCCGGCCACCGGCCGAGCGCCTTGCGCGCCTTCTCGCGCACCTGCGCCCTCCCCACTTGCCCGAAGTCGATCCCCCACTTCGAGTCGTACCCGCAGGCTGCCGCGTCGTGATAGCGGAGGTTGGCGTCCTTGACGCGCTCGGGGGCCGCGTTCGGGCTCGCCGGCATGCGCGCCACTCTAGATAATCGCTTGATCGCCTACGAGCAGCACAACCAGCCCGACGGCGTTCCGCCCCTCGCGCTGACGGGAGAACGGACCCTCCCCGACCTCCCGGAGGAGAACTACTGGTTCAGGCGCCATCTGGCCGTCTACGAATGGATCGCGCCGCGGGTGTCGGGCCGCCGCGTAGCCGATCTCGCCTGCGGCGAGGGGTACGGAGCCGAGGTCCTCGCCGGCGCCGCGCAGGCGGTGGTCGGCGTGGACGCGAACCCAGAGGCCCACGAGCACGCCCGGCGTCGCTACCGGCGCGCCAACCTGCGCTTCGAGCGCGGCCTGGTGGAGGACTTCCGAGGGCCGTGCGATGCGATCGTCTTCCTGCAGACGATCGAGCACATACACGAGCCTGAGCGGCTCCTGGAGCGATTCGCGGTCGCGGCGCCCACCTCATACGTGACGACCCCCAACCGGTTCACGCTAGCGCCGCCCGGGGCCGAGAAGTCCGACAATCCCTGGCACCTTCGCGAGTACTCTCCCGACCAGTTCCGGGCCCTCCTGGAGCCTCGATTCGCCGCCGTCGAGGTGCTGGGGCTCTACCACGCGCGCAAGCTGAGAATCCACGAGCTCGCGCTTCGACTCGGCTGGGACCGGGTTCACACCACCCTTCGGATCACGAAGCCGGTCTACGATCGATTCGTGCCCGCGATCGCGTCCTCGGACTTCGAGCTCCGCGCCGATCGCGAGCTCGACCGCTCGCTCGACCTGGTCGCGATCTGCCGCCGGTGAAGCCCGCCGACGGCGAGCTCGGCGATCTGGCGATCGTCCTGCACTCGCACATGCCCTACGTGGAGGGTTTCGGGACCTACCCGTTCGGCGAGGAGTGGCTGTTCGACGCGATCGCCCGCTCCTACCTCCCCGTGCTGGAGCGAGCGCGCGACCTAACCCTCACGGTGAGCCCGGTGCTGGCGGACCAGCTCGAGACGCCCGGTGTCTCGGGCCGTCTCGAGTCGTTCGTTCGCAACCTCCGGCTCGGGGCCGCCCGGCGGGATAGGGCCGGCGCGCCCGGCGAGCTGCGCGCCGCGGCGCGGGCCGAGGAGGAGCGTTACTCGTGGGCGCTCGAGCGCCTCGGCGCTCTCGACGGCGACCTGGTGGGGGCGTTCGAGGCGGCGGCGCGGCGGGGCAACCTCGCCCTCGTGCCATCGTCGGCCTCGCACGCCGTGCTGCCGCTCCTGGCGACCTCCGCAGGCCGCATGCTCCAGATCGACGCCGGCCTTCGCTCGCACCGCCGAAGGTTCGGGGTGCCCGAGGGCTTCTGGCTTCCCGAGTGCGCCTATCGGCCCGGCCTCGAGCGGGCGCTCGCCGAGCGCGACCTCGGGTTCTTCTGCACCGACCAGAGCGCCTTCGAGGGCCGGCTGGACGCACTCGCGCCGGTCCGCTCCGAAGCGGGCCCCGTGGCGTTCACGCTCGACTGGGAGACAGTCGAGCTGGTCTGGGGCGAGAGGGGCTATCCCTCCGACGGCGTCTACGCGGAGTTTCATCGCGTCTCGCTCGAGGGCAGCCGGCTCTGGGCGATCAGCGGCGAGCCCTACGACGCGCCCGCGGCGGCCGAGAGGGCCGAGCGGGATGCCCGCTTGTTCGCCGAGGCGGTCGCGGCGCGCCTCGCCGCATTCCGCGACCGGCGAGGCAGGCCGGGCCTGATCACGTTCGCGGTGGACACGGAACTCCTCGGCCACTGGTGGTCGGAGGGCCCGCTGTGGCTCGAGGCGGTGCTCCGCGAGGTGCCCCGTCACGGAGTCGGCCTGGTCACGCTTCCGCATGCGCTGGAGCGCCACGATCCCGAGGAGCGGCGCCTCCGCGCTTCGACCTGGGGCGAGGGCAAGGACATGCGCACGTGGGACTCGCCCGAGGTCGCCGACCTCGCCTGGGCGGCGCGCCGGCTCGAGCTGCGCCTCGTCTCGGCGCTCGGCCGTGGCGAGCTCGACCCGTCCGCGGCCCGGCGCGCGGCCCGCGAGCTCCTCGCCGTCCAAGCGAGCGACTGGGCGTTCCTCGATCGCCGTCGCCAGGCCGGTGACTATCCATACCAGCGCGCCACCGACCACGGCGAGGCGCTGCTGGAGGCCCTCCACGGCTCGGGTCCGTGGCACTCGCGGCTCAGGGGCCTGGCTCCCGACCTCAGCCTGGCTCCCCTGCTCGAGCCCTGACCCCGACCGGCATCGTGCCCGGTGCCGCGCGAGCCCATAGACTCCCCGCGCCGCGTGCCCAGCCTCCTCGTCCTCTCCTGGGAATATCCGCCGCTGATCGAAGGCGGGCTCGCCAGGCACGTCCGCAAGCTGGCCGAGGCCCTCGTCGAGCTTGGGGTCGAGGTCCACGTGCTGACCCGCGGCGGCGAGGAGTCACCGCCCGAGGAGGTCGCCGCGGGGGTTCGGATCCATCGGGTCCGCGAGCCGACCCGACCGACGGATCTCGGCGAGTTCGTCGCCTGGGTCGAGCGGATGAATGCCGACATGCTCGCGGCGGGCGTCGAGCTCGGCGACAGCTACGAGTTCGATCTCGTCCACGGCCACGACTGGCTGGTCGCCATGGCCTGCGACCACCTCGCCCGCCGGTTCGGGGCGCCGCTCGTCACGACCATCCACGCGACCGAGCACGGGCGCCACCAGGGCTGGGTGGACAAGCACCCCCAGTCGCACATCCATGGGGTGGAGCGCTGGATCACCAACCGCGCGGACCGGGTGATCACCTGCTCGTACTACATGCGCGAGCAGGTCGTCGACATCTTCGGGGCCCCGGATGAGCGGATCGTGGTGATTCCGAACGGGATCGATCCCTGCGACCTCCAGCCCCACGACGCTCCGGAGCTGGAGCGTCTGCGAGGCGAGTTTGCGAAACCGGATGAGCGCCTGGTCCTGCTGCTCGGCCGCCTCGTGTACGAGAAGGGCTTCCAGCTCGCCCTGGAGGCGATGCCGGCGCTGATCGAGCGCCTGCCGAGCACGCGCTTCCTCGTCGCCGGCTCGGGCACCCACGAGCGCGAGCTCCGCCGCCAGGCGACCGAGCTCGGCCTGATGGATCACGGCACGTTCCTGGGCTGGATCGGCGATGACGTCCTCCACTCCCTCTACCGGATCGCCGACGTGTGCGTGGTCCCGTCGATCTACGAGCCCTTCGGCCTCGTGGCGCTCGAGGCGATGGCCTCGGGATGTCCCTGCATCGTCGCCGACACCGGAGGCCTTCGCGAGGTCGTCCCTCACGAGGAGGCGGGGCTTCGGTTTCGCGCCCGCGACCCCGAGGCGCTGGGCGAGATGGTCGAGCGCCTGTTGACCGACGCCGACCTTCGTACGCGGCTGGTCGCTGAAGCATCCGAGCACGTCCTTCGCTTCGACTGGGCGGACGTCGCCGAACGCACCGCCGCCGTCTACGACGAGCTCGAGCAGCCGGCCCGGATCAGCCCGAGCTAGGTGTAGGTCGCTCGACCCCCCCGGCCGGCTCGACCGGATTCGGCCAGTGGAGGGTCGTCGGCGCGTCGCGCATTCGGATCAGGCGGGCCGGGATGCCGCCGACCACCGAGTTCGCCGCGACGTCGTGGGTCACGACGGCGTTCGTTCCGATCACCGCGTTGTCGCCGACCCTTACCCCGCGCAGGATGCAGGCGCCATACCCGACCCACACGTTCGAGCCGACGTCGACGTCGCGCTTGTAGATGCCCTGAAGGCGGATCGGGCGATCGACCTCGACGATGCCGTGGTCGAAGTCGATGAACATGGCCCGATCGGCGATCACGCACTGCTCGCCGATCCGCACGTGCTGATAGGCCGAGATGGTGCATTCCTGGCCGAGCACGGTCTTGTCGCCGATCGAGACCTCGCCCTCGTGGCAGCGGATCTTGGTCCCGTCACCGATCCAGACGAAGCGCCCGAATCGGATCACGCCGCGCGGCGCGATCTGGATCTCGAGCCGCCTTCCGAAGAAGACGAGCCCGTTCGTCTGCCAGCGCCATCCCGCCTGGGTGAGGAGGCGCCGGCGTGCGTAGCGGAGCCCGAGCCGCGCGTACTTCGGGGTCAGCATCCGGTGTCGGGCCAGGAAGCGCACCAGTCGGATCACGAGGGGCCGGACTCTAGATGCGTGTCGCCGGAGAAAGCCCGGCGGCATCTAGACTCCGCGCCCAGTTGGCCGACGGCGCGAGATCCACGCGGGAGTCGCTCGCTGAGCGCGTGGTCGCCGGCGACAAGCGCGGGTTGGCCCGGGCGATCAGCCTGGTCGAGAACCGCGATCCCGAGGGCGACCGGCTGGTCGCCGAGCTCTATCCGCGGACGGGCGGAGCGCGGATCGTTGGATTGACGGGCCCCCCGGGGGTCGGTAAGAGCACTCTGATCGGCGCCCTCACGGCCGAGCTTCGGGCCGCGGGCAACGAGGTCGGTGTGCTCTCGATCGATCCCTCGAGCCCTTTCACCCAGGGGGCGATGCTCGGCGACCGGATTCGCCTCGCCGACCACTTCCTCGACCCCGGTGTCTTCATTCGCTCGATGGCCACCCGGGGCTCTCTCGGCGGCCTTGCGGAGGCGGCGCTTCAGGCGGCGCTCCTGATGGACGCCTCCGGCAAGGACGACGTGCTGCTCGAGACGGTCGGAGTGGGCCAGGGCGAGATCGACATCGTCGACCACGCCGACACCATCGTGCTCGCTTTGATGCCCGGCTCCGGCGACTCCGTCCAGGCCCTGAAGGCCGGCGTGATGGAGATCCCCGACGTGATCGTGGTCAACAAGGCCGACCACCCGCTCGCCGACACCATGGTCCGCGAGGTGCGCGGGGCTCTGGCACTCGGCCCCCAGGGGTCCTGGAAGGTGCCGGTGATTCGCACCGAGGCCTTGAAGGGCGAGGGGATAGCCGAGTTGCGAGAGCGGATCGACGCTCATCGCGAGCACATCGCCGAGGACGGCACGCTCCTCGAGCGGCGGGCTCGAAACCTTCGGGCCGAGGTGTTGGGGATAGCCGCGGCGCGGCTTCGCCGCCGCCTCGACGACCGAGCCGACACCGATCCCGAGACCGAGCGCCTGTTGGACAGGGTGGTGCGTCGCGAAACCGATCCGGCCTCGGCAGCGCGCGAGCTCCTCGACAGGACCGACCTCGGCTGAGGCCAGGCTTCCTAGAAGGCCCCCGCTGACCAGTCGAAGGGCGCCTGACCGTCGGCCGCGGCACCGGTGGCGTCGGCGGCGACGATCACACGGGTGCGACGACCGCGGGCTCCCCGCTGCACTCTCACCTCAGACCACTGAGCGCAGGGCGCGAATGCGTCGGCGAGCTGCAGGGCGAGGCGGGACGGCTCTCGTCTTCTATCGCTCGGCTTCCTCTCCATCGGTCCCCCTTGCGAAGGTTCCAGTGACCGAGTCGGACTGTACGCCCGCCGGCGGCCAGAACCGCGCCACTGAGCGACGATCAACACCCAAAATGGGGAAATCGGCGCCCGCACCCGCCTGGCGGATCGTCGATCGCGCCGCCGTGGCGCGGCTCAGCAGCCGAGCTGGCGGGCGATCACCATCTGCTGGACTTCGTCCGTTCCCTCGCCGATCGTGAGGATCTTCGCGTCGCGATAAAAGCGGCAGACCGGGTATTCCTCGATGTAGCCGTAGCCGCCGTGGATCTGGACCGCCTCCTCGGCGGCTCGCACCGCCAGGCGCCCGGTGGTCAGCTTGGCCTGTGCGGCGGTCAGCGTGAACGCATCGCCGCGGTCCTTCTCGAGCGCCGCCTTGTAGGTCAGAAGGCGTGCCGCCTCGATCTCGGCGGAGAGGTCGGCGATCTTCATCTGGATCGCCTGGAACTTCGAGATCGGCTGGCCGAAAGCGCGGCGCTCCTTCGCGTAGGAGATCGCCTCGTCCAGCGCTCCCTGCGCGAGGCCCACCCCCATCGCCGCGACGCCTATCCGGCCTCCGTCGAGTATCTGAAGGAACTGCTTGAAGCCCTCGCCGCGGCGGCCCAGCAGGCTGGACCCGGGAACCCGGCAGTCGTCGAAGGCGAGCGGCCGGGTGTCGGACGCGTTCCAGCCCATCTTGCGATACGGCTCTCCCGGCTCATAGCCGGGCGTCCCGCTGGGGACGATGATGTTCGAGATCTCTCCGTCTCCGGTCCTGGCCGTGATCGTCACGCAACCCGAGATCTCGGTGCCGGCATTGGTGATGAACTGCTTCGCCCCGTCGATCACCCACTCGCCGTCGTCCAGGCGTGCCCGGGTCCTGGTGGCGCCGGCGTCGGATCCGGCCTCGGGCTCGGTGAGGCCGAAGGCCGCCAGCCGGCGGCCCGCGCACAGCTCGGGCAGCCACTCCGACCTCTGCTCGTCGGTGCCCCAGAGGTGGATCGGCATCGTCCCGAGCGAGGTGTGGGCGGCCATCGTGATGCAGACCGAGGAGTCAACGCGCGCCAGCTCCTCGACCGCCAGCGCGTAGGAGAGCGTGTCGCCGCCGCCTCCTCCGTACTCCTCGTCGAACGGGATCCCCATCAGGCCGAGCTCCCCGAGCTTGGCGACGATCTCATAGGGGAACGCCTTGGTGCGGTCGAGCTCATAGGCCGCCGGCGCGACCTCGGCGCGCGCGAAGTCGCGAACCGTGTCGCGCAGCAGCCGCTGCTCGTCTGAGAGGTCGAAGTCCAAGCGGGCGAGATGCTAGTGGCCGCGGGCCAGATCGCCGGCCAGGGCGACCATCAGCCGGACCCCGAAGCCGGTCGGGCCGCTGCCCACGTAGGCGCGTCCGACGTCCCAGGCCGTCCCGGCGATGTCGAGGTGGGCCCAGGGACGGCCGTCGACGAACTCCTCGAGGAACGACGCCGCATACAGCGTCGACGCCTTCCGCTTCGCTGAGGCGTTCGTGAGGTCGGCGTAGCGGCCGCGGGTCAGATCCTTGTACTCCTCGTGGAGCGGCAGCCGCCAAGCGAGCTCCCCGGTCCGCTCCGAGGCGGCGCGCACCCGCTCGGCCCAGGCGTCGTCGTTGGAGATCAGCCCCGCATAGGTCGAGCCGAGTGCGACCACGACTCCCCCGGTCAGGGTGGCGATGTCGAGGAGCCGGTCGGCCCCGAGCCCGCGCACGCAGTAGGTGAGCGCGTCGGCGAGGATCAGCCGGCCCTCCGCGTCGGTGTTGTTGATCTCGACGGTCCGCCCGTTGAGCTGCGTGATGATGTCGCCGGGCTTGGTCGCCGACCCGCCCGGCATGTTCTCGGTCGCCGGCACGCAGGCGACGATCGAGATCGGAAGGGCCAGCTCGGCGATCGCCGCGACCGACTCGAGGACCGCCGCCCCGCCCGACATGTCCATCTTCATCTCCTCCATCTTCGCCGCCGGCTTGATCGAGATGCCGCCGGTGTCGAAGGTGACCGCCTTGCCGACCAGACCCAGCGTCTCGCCCCTCGCGCCGGGGCCCGAGTAGCGAAGCGTGATCAGGCGCGGCTCCTCGGCGCTTCCCTTGGCCACCGCGACGAGCCCGCCCATCCCGCGGGCCTCGATCTCGCCGCGGTCGAGGGCCTCGGCGCTGACGCCGTCGTGCGCGGCGGCGATCTCCGCCGCGCGCTCGGCGAGGTAGCCGGGCGTGACCACGTTGGAGGGCAGGGCCTGGAGCTCGCGGGCCCGGTTCGCCCCCTCCGCCGAGACCCGGGCCTCCTCGACCGCGCCTTCGAGGGCCGTGGCCCGCTCGCCGGCCGCGATCACCAGGCGCTCGAGGCCCGCGGGCGGCGGATCCGCCGCCTCGCTGGTCTTGAAGCGGTCGAATCGAAACGACCCCAGGACGGTCCCGTCGACGAGCGCCGCCGCGAGGGCTGAGGCGCCCTCGCCGCCCGCTGGGTCGGGCAGCATCCAAGCCAGCGAGGACGCGTCGTAGCGCTCTGCCTGCGCGACGCTCAACGCCGCCGCCACTCGCATCCGCTCGGGATCGAAGTCGCCCACCGAGCCGAGGCCGACGACCAGAAGGCGGCGCTCCGGGTCGGGGCGCAGCAGAGTCAGCTTCTTGAACGCTGGGCGGACGTCCCCGGCTCCGGGCGCCCCCGAATAGGGGGCCGGGAGCTCGGCTCCCTCGAACAGCCCGACGGCGTGCAGGTCGGCGCGGATCCCGTCCAGCGGCTCGGTGGTCACCTCCGTACGCACGGCTCGCGAGTCTAGATCCGAAGGCCGCCGCATGGCGGGGCGCCCGCCGATCAACCGGGTCTGGCTAGGATTGGCTGGCGGAACCCCCGCGGCCCCTCCGGCCGCCGACCTCGAAGAAAGGCTCAGGCTCAGATGTCGCAGTCAGTCGTCCTCGGCACCGCACGCACCCCGTTCGGCAAGATGGGCGGGACGCTGTCCTCGCTCGGCGCCACCGACCTCGGCGCCAACGCGATCGAGGCCGCCCTCGAGCGCTCCGAGGTCGGGCCGGACCAGGTCGAGGCGGTGATCTACGGCCAGGTCCTGCAGGCCGGCCAGGGCCAGATCCCGTCCCGGCAGGCGCAGATCAAGGCGGGGATCCCTCGCGAGGTCCCCTCGGAGACCGTGAACAAGGTGTGCGCCTCGGGCATGCGGACTATCGGCCTCGCCGATCAGGCGATTCGCGCCGGCGATCTCGGGATCGCGGTGACCGGGGGCATGGAGTCGATGAGCCAGGCGCCATACCTGCTGCCCGGGGCGCGGTTCGGCTTTCGGATGGGCGACGTGCAGGCGATCGACGCGATGACGCAGGACGGGCTCACGAACCCGTTCACGGACAAGCAGATGATCAACGAGGCATCCGAGGTCTCGAACGAGTTCGAGATAACCCGAGTGGACATGGACCGGTTCGCCGCCCGCTCCCACCAGCGCGCCGCCGATGCGACCGACGAGGGCCGCCTCGCCGAGGAGATCGCGACCGTGACCGTGAAGCGTAAGAAGGACGAGGTCGAGGTCGCCGCCGACGAAGCGATCCGGCCCGATACCACCGTCGAGGTGCTCGCCAAGCTCCGCGCCGTCGGGGGCGACGACGCCACCCACACGGCCGGCAACTCGCCGGGCGTCAATGACGGCGCCGGCGCGGTCGTCGTGGCCTCGGAGGAATGGGCCAAGCGAGAGGGCCGGACGCCGATCGCCCGGGTGCTCTCCTATGGCACGGTTGCCGACGACTTCGCCTACCTGGCCCGCACCCCCGCGAACGCCGCCAAGCAGGCGCTGGAGAGGATCGGGAAGTCACCCGCCGACGTCGACCTCTGGGAGATCAACGAGGCCTTCGCCTCGGTGGCGATCAACTCGGTGAGGATGCTCGAGATTGACGACAAGAGCGTCAACGTGAACGGGGGCGCGATCGCCCTTGGGCACCCGATCGGCGCCTCGGGCGCCCGGATCGTCGGGGCGCTGATCCACGAGCTCCGTCGCCGCGGCGGCGGGCTCGGCTGCGCGGCGATCTGCTCCGGCGGAGGGCAGGGCGACGCGATCGTGCTCGAGGTCAACGGGGCCTAGCTCCGAGCCACCGGGCTTCGCCGCTCGGCGGGCGCGGCCCGCGAGCGGCCGTGGCGCCTCGGTTAGCCTGGGCTCGTGACCAGAGCCGCCGCGTTCTTCGATCTGGACCGCACCCTGATGGCGGGGTCGAGCGGCATGCACTTCGCTCGTGCCGCCTACCGGGCGGGGATGGTCAGCCGCCCCCTGCTCGCCCGCTGGGGCCTCGAGCACGTCCGGTTTCGCCTCCGGGGATCGACCGACGAGCGCACTGCCCAGGTTCTCTCGCAGGTCAAGGAGCTTCTCGCCGGGGTGCCGGAGCGCGAGATCGCCCGCATGGGCCCCGACCTACTGGCGGGGGTCCTACCGCGCATCTATCCCCCCATGCTCGAGGAGGTGCGCGCCCATCAGGACGCGGGCCGCGCAACCTTCATCGTCTCGGCGGCGGGCAACTCCCTGGTCGAGATCCTCGCCGTGGTGCTCGGCATGGACGGCGGGATCGGGACCAGCTACGAGGTCGACCCCGACGGCGTCCTGACCGGCAGGATCGTTGAGCCGTTCGTGTACGGGGAGGGCAAGGTCCAGGCGATGCGCGCCTTCGCCGGGGAGCACCGGATCGAGCTCGGCTCCTCGTGGGCCTACTCCGACTCGGTATCCGACCTGCCGATGCTGCGGGCGGTCGGAAGCCCGGTGGCCGTCAACGCGGACCCGGAGCTGACCCGGATCGCCGAGTCCGAGGGATGGCGCGTGATGCGCTTCGAGAAGCTCGGCAGGCGGTTGACGATCGCGGGGGCGACGGTGGTCGCCGCCGCGATCGGGGGGATGGGCACGATGCTCGCCCGCCGCCGTCCCCCTGCTCGCCGCCCCGCGCCGCGCCGCGCCGCCCTTCCGCGCTGGCTGGATCGCTGAGCGACCCGCCTCGCGCCGCATCTAGACTTCCCGCATGGCCGTGGAGCCCGGATCGAGGCGTCGCGCGCACGAGTGGATGAACGAGGTCTACGCGCAGCAGGCCGAGCGCGAGGGGCTCTTCGAGACGATCTCCGGAAAGCCGGTCAAGCCCCTCTACACCGCCGACGACCTGGCTGACTGGGACCCGGAGCGCGACCTCGGCTATCCCGGCGAGCATCCCTACACCAGGGGTGTCTACCCGTCGATGTACCGCGGCCGCCTCTGGACGATGCGCCAGTTCGCGGGCTTCGGCACCGCCGCGGAGACGAACGAGCGCTTCCGCTACCTGCTCGACCACGGCCAGACCGGCCTCTCTACCGCCTTCGACATGCCGACCCTGATGGGACTCGACTCCGATCACGCTCGCTCGCTCGGAGAGGTCGGCGTCGAGGGCGTCGCGATCGACACCCTCGACGACATGATCGACCTGTTCGCCGGGATCCCGCTCGACAAGGTCACGACCTCGATGACGATCAACGCGCCGGCGGCGATCATCCTCGCCTTCTACGTCGCCGCCGCGGAGCAGCAGGGCCTTCCGGCGAGCGCCCTGGGTGGCACCATCCAGACCGACATCCTGAAGGAGTACATAGCGCAGAAGGAGTGGTGCTTTCCGATCGACCCGGCGATGCGCCTGGTTACCGACATGGTCGAGTGGTGCGCGTCCGAGATGCCGCGTTGGCATCCGATCTCGATCTCCGGCTACCACATACGCGAGGCGGGCTCGACGGCCCAGCAGGAGCTCGCCTTCACGCTCAAGGACGGCTTCACCTACGTTGAGCAGGCGATCGAGCGCGGCCTCGACGTGGACTCGTTCGCGCCCAGGCTGTCGTTCTTCTTCAACGCCCACCTCGACTTCTTCGAGGAGATCGCCAAGTATCGCGCCGCGCGCCGGATCTGGGCCCGCGAGATGCGTGACACCTACGGGGCGAAGCGCCCCGAGTCGCTTCGGATGCGCTTTCACACCCAGACCGCGGGCGTCTCGCTGACCGCGCAGCAGCCGCTCTTGAACATCGTCCGCACCGCCATCGAGGCGCTGGCCGGCGTCCTCGGGGGCACCCAGTCGCTGCACACGAACTCCTACGACGAGGCGCTGGCCCTCCCAACCGAGGAGGCGGTAAGGATCGCCCTTCGCACCCAGCAGGTGATCGCCCACGAGACCGGGGTCACGAACGCAGTCGACCCGCTCGGCGGCTCCTACCTGGTCGAGCGGATGACCGACGAGATGGAGCGCTCGGCGCACGAGTACTTCGCCCGGATCGACGAGCTCGGCGGGATGGTGGAGGCGATCAAGCGTGGGTTCCCCCAGCGGGAGATCGCCGATGCGTCGTTCCGCTTTCAGCAGGAGGTCGACTCGGGCGAGCGGGTGGTGGTCGGGGTCAACCGCTACCAGCTCGCCGAGGATCCCGAGCCCGAGCTCCACCGACCCGATCCGGCGATCGAGCGAAAGCAGGCCGACCGCCTCTCGACGACCCGAGCGTCACGTGACTCGGCAGCGGTCGAGCGCCTGATGTCGGAGCTGAAGGAAGCCGCGGCCTCCGAGCGGAACCTGATGCCCTGCCTGCTCGAGGCGGCGCGCGCACGGGCCTCGGAGGGCGAGATGATCGCCGCGCTGCAGGAGGTGTTCGGCAGCTACACCGAGCAGCCGGTGTTCTGATCGTGGCGCTCTCGGGCCACTAAGCTCCCCCCGCATGACGGCCACGGAGGACACGAACGCCGGCGAGGGGAGAAAGATCCGAGTCGTGGTCGCAAAGCCGGGGCTCGACGGGCACGATCGGGGGGCCAAGATCATCGCCCGGGCGCTCCGCGACGCCGGGATGGAGGTCATCTACACCGGCCTTCACCAGACGCCTGAGCAGATCGCCGCGACCGTGATCCAGGAGGACGCCGACGCCGTCGGGCTGTCGATCCTCTCCGGAGCCCACATGACTCTGGTGCCCAAGGTGGTCAAGCTGCTGCGCGACGAAGGAGTCGAGGACGTGGTGGTCACAGTCGGCGGGACGATTCCCTCCGACGACGCTCCGGAGCTCAAGAAGCTCGGTGTCGCGGAGGTGTTCACCCCCGGGGCTTCGACCGACGAGATCGTCGACTTCGTCCGAAGCGCGGTCGGCGAGCACCGCACGCTGGCCGCCCAGCCGTCCTGATGCCTGCCCGCCCCCGAACCTCGGCCCCGCCTCGGCGGGGCCGTACAATGTGCTCCCCACGGCGTTTGACTGACCAGTCAATCGGGCGAGCGAAACGTTAAGATTCCCGGCCGCTCCCCAAGCTAACGAGGCCGAAGGAGGCTCGAGCTTTGAAGATCTGCTGTCTCGTCAAGGAGGTCCCGGACGCCGCTGTCCAGAAGCGGATCGACTCCGGCACCAAGCGGCTCGACCGCTCGGGAGAGAAGAACCTCAACCCATTCGACACCCACGGAATCGAGGCAGCGATGCAGATCCGTGAGGGTGGCGCGGTCCCGGTCGAGGAGATCGTCTCCGTGACCATGGGACCCGAGTCGGCGGTGCGCGCCCTGCACAAGGCGGTCGCGCTCGGCGCCGATCGGTCGATCCACCTCACCGACGCCGCGCTGGCCGGCTCCGACGTCTGCGCGACCGGCTACGCGCTCGCCAAGGCGCTTGAGCCCGAGCAGCCGGACCTGGTGCTGCTCGGCCAGCAATCCGACGACGGCGAGTGCTACACGATCGGCGCCGTGGTCGCCGACCATCTCAGGATGCCGTCGCTCACCCAGGTGATCAAGATCGACATCTCCGACGGCAAGCTGATCTGCGAGCGCCAGGCCGAGTACGGCTATGACACGGTCGAGGTCACGCTCCCGGCCGTGATCTCGGTCGGTGACGCGATCAACGAGCCCCGCTACCCCAGCCTGAAGGCGATCATGGGGGCGAAGAAGAAGCCGCTCGAGACCTGCGCCACCGCCGACGTCGGCATCGATGCCGGCCAGGTGGGCGAGGCCGGGTCGAAGACCCAGGTGCTGGCGATCAATCCGCCTCCCGAGAAGCAGGCGGGGGAGATCATCGAGGATGAGGACACCAACGAGACGGTCGAGCGGATCGTCGCCTGGCTCGACGAAAGGAAGCTGATCTGATGGCCGGCATACTCGTCTACGCCCTCCACGACGACGAGGGCAACTTCAACAAGAACTCCCTCGGCGCGATCTCCGAGGCGTCCAAGCTGGCGGGCGAGCTCGGCTCACAGGCCGCCGTGGTCGTGGTCGGCGAGGTCGACGATGCGGCATGCGCCGGACTCGGCGCCTACGGAGCAGCCAAGGTCTTCCGCGCCAAGTCTGCGCCCGAGGGCCTCGCGCAGCCGATCGTCGACGTGATGGCGAAGGTGATCACCGACGAGGGGTACTCCTACGCGCTGTTCGGCGGCGGGCTGCTCGGGTTCGAGATCGGCGCTGGTCTCACCGCCCGCCTGAACGCCGGAGTGACCATGGAGGTCACCCAGGTCAAGGTGTCCGATGGAAAGCTGGTCGCCGAGCGCCCGGTGCTCCAGGACTCGGCCGTGGTAGACGTCGGCTACGTGGGCGAGCCCGGAATCATCATCGGTCGCCTCAACGCGTTCGACGTCGCCGAGCCGGGCGACGGGTCGGCCGAGGTGGTCGATGTCGAGGTCGAGCTCTCGGAGTGGTCGACGAAGGCCAAGATGGTGACCCGGGGCGAGCAGCGCGGCGCCGACGTCAACATCGAGGACGCCGAGATCCTGGTCGGAGGCGGCCGCGGGCTCGGCGAGGCCGACAACTTCAAGCTCGCCGAGGAGCTCGCCGGGGCGCTCGGAGGCGCGGTCGCGGCGACCCGCGCGGTCGTCGACGCGGGCTGGTACCCGTACGCGGCCCAGATCGGTCAGACGGGCAAGACCGTCGCGCCGAAGCTCTACCTCGCGGCCGGGATCTCCGGCGCGATCCAGCACAAGGTCGGCATGCAGAGCTCGGAGAACATCCTGGCGATCAACAAGGATCCCAACGCCCCGATCTTCGAGTTCTGCGACCTCGGAGTGGTCGGCGATCTCCACAAGATCGTCCCCAAGCTGACCGAAGCGGTCAAGGCCAAGAAGGGCGGTTGACCCACGCCCGCGGCTCGCACCCCGGCGAGCGCGGCGCCCGAGTGGTCCATCGCAACCGGTGAACAGATGCCAGTAGCCCCAGCACATTTCCCGCCTCCCGTGGATCCCGGGGAGGAGTTCGTCACCGCGCCCACGGATCCCGAGGGGGAGCGGATCGAGGTGGGCGTGGCGATCGTCGGCGGTGGCCCCGCTGGCCTCGCCTGCGCGATCAAGCTGATGCAGCTGCTCGAGCACGAGCCGGAGCTGACCGAGAGGCTCGGAGAGGTTCCCGTGGCCGTGATCGAGAAGGGCAAGGTCGCCGGCGCGCACCTGCTCTCGGGGGCCAACATGCGCCCCTCCGCGCTCCAGGAACTCCTCCCCGACCTCGACCCCTCGGATTGGCCCGTCTACGACGAGGTGACCAAGGACGCCGTCTACCTGCTGACCCCGAAGCTCGCGGTGCCGCTGAAGCCGCCCCCGCCGAACTTCCGAAACCACGGCAACTACGTGACCTCGATCTCGAAGCTGGGGCGGTTCCTCGGCGAGAAGGCCGAGGAGGCGGGCGTCTACCTGCTGACGGAGACCGCCGCCGAGCGCCTCCTGGTCTCCGACCGGATCGTCAGGGGGATCCGCTCGGGCGACAAGGGGCGCGACCGCGACGGGAACGAGCTCGCCAACTTCGAGCCGGGCTCCGACGTGGTGGCAAAGGCCACCGTGCTGGCCGAGGGCACCCAGGGACACCTGACCGGCGCCGCGATCGACTACTTCGAGCTCCAGGGCCTTCAGCCGCAGCGCTGGGAGCTCGGCGTGAAAGAGGTCTGGCAGGTGCCGAAGCCGCTCGACCGGGTGATCCACACCATGGGGTGGCCGCTTCGGAAGTCGCCCAGGTACAACGAGTTCGGGGGAAGCTTCATCTACCCGATGGGCGAGGACAAGGTCTCGATCGGGCTGGTCGTCGGACTCGACTACACCGACGCCACGTTCTCGGTCCACGACGCGCTCCAGGAGCTGAAGACGCACCAGTTCGTGCGCAAGATCCTCGAGGGCGGAGAGCGCGTGGCATGGGGCGCCAAGACGATCCCCTCGGGCGGCTACTGGGCGCTGCCGCGCAAGATGGCCGTCCCGGGGATGGTGATGTGTGGCGACAACGCCGGCATGTGCAACGTCTCCGAGCTGAAGGGGATCCACTACGCGATGCACGCCGGGATGTACGCCGCGGAGGAGATCGTTGCGGCCCTGAAGCAGGATTCGGTCAACTTCGACGCCTACGACGAGCGGGTTCGCAACAGCGCGATCACCGAGGACCTCTACAAGTGGCGAAACGTCCGCCAGTCCTTCTCGAAGGGCTTCTTCTTCGGTGGCATGATCGCGAGCGCCGCGACGGTGACCGGGGGCCACTTCCCACCCGGTCGGTGGAAGCAGCACGAGGACTCCAAGGAGGCGATGACGATCGGGAAGGCCGCGGACGGCTACCCGAAGCCCGACAACAAGTACACCTTCGACAAGCTCTCCTCGGTGTTCGCCTCAGGCAACGCGACCCGCGACGATGCCCCGAACCACATTCGCGTCCAGCGCGAGGTCGCGCGGGAGGTCGCCCAGGCCTGGGTCTCGATGTGCCCCGCGCAGGTCTACGAGATCCCGGAGGACCAGCTCTCGAACCGGGCCGAGACGGTGGACATCAACATCACCCCGTCGAACTGCGTCCAGTGCGGCGCGATCACGGCCAAGGGGGGCCGACTCACGCCCCCTGAGGGCGGCGACGGCCCGCTCTACCAGGAGACCTGAACCGCTCAGCCGGCTGGCCGGACGCCCGCGGGGAGGCGCCAGGGGATGGGGCTCGGGTAGTCGGAGAAGAGCCGCAGGGCCAGGTCGGCGCACGGGCGGTTGGCGACCGCGGGCTCGAGCTCGCCGAAGGCGAGCAGCGCCCGCACCGAGCTGGCGATCTGGCAATCGGCCGCGTTCGGCTCCGGCCCGCCGATCGTCCCCTCCGCGATCAGGTCGTCGACGCGATCGAGAATCGAGGGCAGGCCGGCGAGGTCGGCGTCGATCCGCTCGTCGGTCGCGCCGACGGCCCGGGCGAAGCGACGGGCGACCGGCGTGTTGACGAAGGCCGCCACGCCCGGAAGCGGCATCCCCGAGGCCTCGGCGAGCCAGCGCCGAAGCTCGGGCTGGCGGACCGTCGCCCAGCGAAACAGGCGCCGCGGGACAGGCTGAAGAGTCGCCTCGCCCCACGCCTCCGCGTCCTCAACCGCCTGCTTGGTGGCTGGATCGGCCGGAAAGAGGCGCGGCTCGGGCTGGTAGCGGTCGAGGAACCGCGAGATTCGGAGCGAGGTCTGGACCCTGCCACCGTCGACCCTCAGCGCCGGAACGGTCGTCCCCCGAAACCCCGCAGCCCTCAGGAAGATCGGATGGAGCCCCGGGAGCAGGTTGACCACCTCGTGGTCGACCCCCTTCAGCTCGAGCATCAGGCGGGCGGCGCGGGCGGGGTGGGAGGTCTCGAGCGAGTAGAGCCGGGGCTTCATCCTCTTCGACCCGACCCGGAGGCCGTCTGAGGCGTTTCCGCCACGAAGGTCCTGATCGCCTCGGCGAGGCGCTCCGGCTGGTCCTCCGGGACGAAGGTGAACGCGTCCTCGATCTCAATCAGTCGCGAATCGGGGATGTCGGCGGCGAGCCGCTCGGCGAAGGGGAGCTTGAAGAAATGGTCCTCCGGGGCCCAGGCGATCAGGGTCGGCCGGTCGAACGAGCGGAGCCGCTCGGCTGCCTCGATCGTCTGTCGATTCGAGATCCCGCGCAGGACCTTCAGCGCATCGCGGCGCACGCCACGGTCTGCGAGGAAGGGGGCCAGGTAGCCCTTGAGGATCTCGTCGTCGATCGGGCGACGCTTGCTCAGCAGTCCGAACCCGAGGGGACCGCGGCGGACCGCGCCGATTCTTGCGCCTTGGATCAGGGTCGTGATCAGGCCCGGCACTCGCGCGGCGTACTGGAGCGGGCGGAACGCCGGCGGCAGAAAGTTCTCGTAGGCGTCGCACGGCGTCAGGACGAGCCGGCCCAGACGCTCGGCGTGATGCGCGGCGACAATCTGGCAGATCGCACCTCCGGTGTCGTTGCCGACCAGGGTCACGCCGTCGAGCCCGAGCGCATCGAGGAAGTCGGCGACGAGGCGGGCGACGCCGGGTGGTGAGAGGTCCGCGCCGGCCTCCATCGGGATCTGATGGGAGCCGAGGGGCAGGTCCGGCACGATGCATCGAAAGTCACCGCTGAGGGGTGGTGCCACCTTCCGCCACAGCGCTCCGTTTACGAGCAGGCCGTGGACAAAGACGATCGGCTCACCCGGGCCGGTGTCCCGGTATCGAATCGTGCCCTGGGGAAGGCGGACCTCCGCTTGCGAGGAGTCACTCGCGGTCATCGAAACCGGCACGTTACACGCGTCCACCAAGCGCCTCCCCGGCCCAGCCGGCCTCCAAGCGCCGCTAAGATCAGTGGCCATGAAGGCCGAGATCCACCCCGACTACGTGCTCGCGCACGTTCGCTGCTCGTGCGGGAACGAGTTCTATACCCGCTCCACGACGCCCGAGCTCCACGTCGAGATCTGCTCCGAGTGCCATCCCTTCTACACGGGGAAGCAGAAGCTGGTGGACACCGGCGGCCGGGTCGAACGGTTCAAGCGCCGGGCCGCGCGCAGCAGAAGCTAGCGGGCCGCGCGGGCGTGGGCCAGCCTACGTGTCGGGGCTGATGGCGACTCCGCTCGCCCGGGCGAGCACCACCGCCGAGCCCGCTCGCGCCCCCGCGGCCGAGGACGGCCCTTCGCCGCCCGCCGAGGGCCCCAGGCTCGCCGAGGCCCGGATGCCCGACGGGAGGCCCGTCGCCAGTCGCGACGCCCCGGTCGGCGGCCAGGCGGTGCTCGAGGGAGTGATGATGCGCGGGGTGTCGACCTGGGCCGTGGCGGTCCGAAAGCCGGACGGCGAGATCGAGGTCAGCTCGGAGCCGCTGGTCTCCTGGGCCAAGCGCCACCGCCTGCTGCGCTTGCCCGTGATTCGCGGGGTGGTCGCGCTGGGAGAGTCGCTTCGGATCGGGTTTCGCGCCCTCGCGATCTCGGCCAACGCGCAGATCGAGCCCGAGGACGGCGAGGAGCCCGAGCCGATCGGCGGATTCACCTGGGGCGTGACGATCGCCCTGTCGCTGGTCTTGGCGGTCGGCCTGTTCTTCGTCGTTCCGGTCGGAGCGACCAGCCTGATCAAGGACCAGCTCGGCTCCTCGATCCTGTTCTGGCTCGTCGAGGGGATTCTCCGCACCGCGATCTTCATCGGCTACCTGGCGGCCATCAGCCGGCTCCGCGATCTGCGCCGGGTGTTCGAGTACCACGGCGCCGAGCACAAGACGATCTCCTGCTTCGAGGCGGGCGATCGCCTGACGCCGGAGCGCGCGGCGGGCTACTCGCGCCTCCATCCTCGCTGCGGGACGAGCTTCCTGCTGGTCGTGATGGTGGTCGCCATATTCGTCTTCGCCCCGCTCGGGCTGCCGGCCTGGTACTGGCTCGTGGCCTCGAGGATCCTCGGCATCCCGCTGATCGCCGGGCTCTCCTACGAGGTGATCAAGTGGGCGGGTCGAAACCGCCGCAAGCGCTGGGTTCGGGCCGTCATGTGGCCGGGTCTGATGCTCCAGAACCTGACCACGCGCGTGCCCGACTCCGAGCAGCTCGCCGTTGCGATCGCCTCGCTCGAGGCGGTTCTCGCGGTCGAGACCCCCGGGGAGTCCGCCGAGGCCGAGTCGATCGAGATCGTCGCCTGAAACCGAACAACTCCGGCGGCTGCTCGCCGGAATGACTCCGCCGAAAGCCTCGCCTACGGCTACGGAATGACTCCGCCGAAAGCCTCGCCTACGGCTACGTTTCCGGCGGGTTGCAACGCGTTACCGACCGGCAGGACGTAGCCGCCTGCACCGCGACTTCGTCGCTCGCCCGGACGTGGGTCGTCTGGTGAATGCATGCCATTGACTAATCGACCCACGCCGTTACGACGGCATGCCTTACTCCCTACCCAGCCCCCAACACCACCGTCGCGAGCCGGAACAACTCCGCCGGAAGCCTCGCCTACGGCTACGTTTCCGGCGGGTTGCAACGCGTTACCGACCGGCAGGACGTAGCCGCCTGCACCGCGACTTCGTCGCTCGCCCGGACGTGGGTCGTCTGGTGAATGCATGCCATTGACTAATCGACCCACGCCGTTACGACGGCATGCCTTACTCCCTACCCAGCCCACACCACACCCGTCTCGGACGACCGACAAATGATCAATGTCGGCGATTCGCGACGCAGCCGAGAAGGGCCTCCACGCTCGTCTTCGCAAGCGATCCAGTCGAGCGCGGTCGCACGGGTCGGCGAATCCCCGATCGCGAACGGCCCCGCGGAGCCCCACCTCGCCTGGGTGGCAGGCAGCGGGTGGATCGGTCCCCTGCCCAGCCTCACCACACCTGTCGCGGGAGGCCAGGTGTATGGGTCGTTGCCACGAGCTCCTCGCGGACCGGCGGCTTTAACCGGGCCGTCACACTAGAGGCGTGATCGAGGAGCTGATAACGCAGATCGAGGGCCGCTTCGCCGAGCTCGAGCGCCAGATGTCCGACCCCGAGGTGATCGCCGAGCGTGAGCGCTACGCCGACGTCGGCCGCGAGTATCGTGAGCTCGAGCCCGCGCACCTGCTCGCCCGCGAGTACGTCCAGCTCAAGGACGACCTCGAAGGCGCCCGCGAGCTGTTGGCCGAGGACGGAGACGACCCCGAGCTCCGAAATCTGGTCGCGGACGCCCCCGAACGTCTGGAGCGGCTTGGAGAGCAGATCCGGATGGCGATGGTCGAGCGCGATCCCAACGACGAGAAGAACGTGCTGGTGGAGATCCGGGCTGGAACCGGCGGCGACGAGGCGGCGCTGTTCGCCGGCGACCTGTTCAAGATGCTCACCCGCTATGCCGAGCAGAGAGGCTTCGTGATCGAGGTCCTCTCGCAGTCACCGGCAGAGATTGGAGGCTTCAAGGAGGTGACCCTCGCGATCAAGGGCGAAGGGGCCTACTCGGTCTTCAAGTTCGAGGGCGGGACGCACCGCGTCCAGCGGGTGCCGAAGACCGAGTCGCAGGGACGCCGCCACACCTCGACCGCGACTGTGGCGGTGCTTCCGGAGGTCGCCGACGTGGAGGTCGAGATCGACCCCGGAGATCTTCAGGTCGACGTGTACCGGTCCTCGGGGCCGGGCGGCCAATCGGTCAACACGACCGACTCGGCGGTGCGGATCACCCACAGGCCGACCGGGATCGTGGTCTCGATGCAGGACGAGAAGTCGCAGCTTCAAAACCGCGAGCGCGCGATGCGCGTCCTGCGAGCCCGAATCTACGAGGCGAAGCTCGCCGCCCAGCGCGCCGAGATCGCTTCAGAGCGCCGTTCCCAGGTTGGCTCGGGAGACCGCTCCGAGAAGATCCGGACCTACAACTTCCCGCAGAACCGCGTCACCGACCACCGGATCAACCTCACCGCTCACAACCTCGACGAGGTCCTCGCCGGCGGGCTCGGTGAGTTCACCGATGCGCTGGCGGCCGAGGAAAAACGCGAGCTGCTCGAGGCCGAGGCGAGCGGGGCGACGTCGTGACGGCCGCTCGTCCCGCCTCGGGGACGGTCCGCGAGGCGTTGGCGGCCGCCGCGGACGCTCTGGCAGCCGCCGGGGTCGAGACCCCGCGCCTCGACGCCGAGCTGCTGCTGGCCGAGGCTACCGGCTGGGACAGGGCGCGGTTGGCCGCTGATCCCGACGCCGGAGTCGAGCCCGGCGCTGCCCGGTCCTTCGGCGAGATGGTGCGACGAAGGGCTCGGCGTGAGCCGGTCGCCTACATCCTGGGTCGAAAGGGCTTTCGGGGCCTGGAGCTCGAGGTCGACGGCCGGGCGCTCATCCCCCGCCCCGAGACCGAGCTCCTGGTGGAGATCGCGCTCGAGCTCGAGCCGCGCAGTGCGCTCGACGTGGGAACCGGATCCGGCGCCGTGGCCCTGGCCCTCGCCGACGAGCTTCCCGAGTGCGAGGTCACTGCCACCGACACCTCGGGTCCGGCGCTGACCCTCGCCGAGCAGAACGCCGAGCGGCTCGGAGTCGGGCCGCGGTTACGGCTCGAACGGGGAACGGTGCCCGAGGGGGGGCCTTTCGACCTCGTGCTGGCCAACCTCCCGTACGTCCGCGACGACGAGTGGGACGGCCTGGCCCCGGAGATCAACCGCTACGAGCCGCGCGAGGCGCTCGTGGCCGGCTCCGACGGTGTGGAGGCGATCGCCTCGATCACGCCTGCGGCAACCGCGGCGCTCGCTCCGGCCGGCTCGCTCGCGCTGGAGGTCGGCGCGGACCAGGCCGGGTCGGTCGCTGAGCTGATGCTCGACCTCGGCTACGGCCAGGTCGAGGCGCGTCAGGATCTGGCCGGGATCCCGCGGGTGGTGCTCGGTCGCATGGATCCCGTCTGATGGTCGTCTCGATCGAGCGCGACGGCGCGGCCGAGGCCCGCCGGGCGCTCGATCGCTGCGTGGCCGGCGAAGGGGTGGCGGTGTTTCCCGCGGACGGCCTCTACGGTCTCGCCTGCGATCCCTCCGACGAGGCGGCGATCGCGCGGATTCACGCGATCAAGGGCCGCGACGACGGCAAGCCCTCGGCGGTCATGTTCTTCTCACCGCTGGCGATGCGCGAGCTGATCTCGACCTTGGGGCCGCTCACCCGGGAGGCGATCGCGGCTGCGCTGCCGGGGCCCGTGACGCTGGTGGTCGACAACCCCGGCGGGCTCTACCCGCTCGCCTGCCGCGAAGACCGCGCACGGCTTGGCATCCGGCTGATCGAGGGGCCCCTCGCCGGCGCGGGGCGGGCCACCTTTCAGACCTCGGCGAATCGATCGGGTGAGGCGGCGCCATGGCGCTTCGCGGATGTCGACCCACGCGTGATCGCCTCGGCGGACCTGGCGCTCGACGGAGGCGATCTGACCGGGCTACCGTCGACCGTCGTGGACGTGACGGCGATCGAGCGGGGAGGAGCGCCCGTGGTCCTGCGCGAAGGAGCCCTCAGTGCGGTCCAAGCCCGACGGCTTCTCGCGCCAGAGCGAGGCTCGTGAAGAACTCGAGCCTGACCAGCTTTTCCCCTTCGACGGTGGCAACCGCGATCGCGGGCTGCTCGGCCACGATCCCGCTCCTGCTCCCCCGGGCCCGGATCACGAACTCGACGATCACCCGGCCGTCGCCGGCCTCGTGGAAGTTCCCGGCTTCCAGCCCGACGTGGTCCATCGCCTCGAGGAACGACTCCCACCAGCGCCGCACCCCCTCGCGGCCCCGATAGACATCGGGCTCGCTCGCCACCTCGCGGGTCGTGACCATCTCGAACCGCTCGTCGACCAGCTCGAGGGCCTGCTCGTAGGTGTCGGAGTCGAGCAGCGCGAAGGCCTGCTGGACCAGCTTCAGTTCGTCTGATGGCACCTCGGCAGTATTGCCACTGTGGCCGGAGGGACCGGCTCTAGCCCGTCGCGACGGCCACCGTCGAGCGGACGAACATCTCGCATGCGCGGCGCAGCGCCGGGGTCTCGCCCGCCTCGACGCGCTCCAGCGCGAGCCCGCCGATCCCGGCGCTGATCAGGACCGAGAGGGCCTCGGCGGTCCGGCGGGGAAGGCCCGGCTCCGCCCGGCCGAGCATCTCCAACAGGACCGCGCGCCATCGCCAGCGCTCGGCGTTCATGACGTCGCGCACCTCGTCTTCGACCACCGAGACGGCGCTGAGGTCGAAGTAGACCCGCGCCACGCGCACGTCGCGGTCCATCAGGCCCCAGACGCCGTCGAGCGCTCCACGGGCGATCCCCTCGATCGTCCTCGCCTCGCCCACCGACTCGGTGACGGCCTCGGTGATCTGCTCTCCCAGCGTTCGGCCGGCGGCCGCGACCAAGCCCTGTTTGGAGCCGAAGTGATACGCGATCAGCGCCTTGTTCTCGCCCGCGATTGCCGCCACCTTGGCTATCGTGAGGCCTGCGTAGGCATCCGCCTTGAGCACCTCCAGGCCGGCGTCCAGGATTCGCTCCCGAGCGCCCGTTGATGGGCGCCCGGGGCGCGGTCTGGCTTCGGTCGCGGTGCTCACGCGGCGGCGGCGAGCATGGCCGGGTCCAGCCCCATCGCCGCCAGCTTCTTCGAAAGCGCCTTCATCGCGTATTCGAAGATCTCCCGGGAGTGGTAGAAGGGCGTCTGGAAGTCGTAGGGGTCCTCGACGTCCGGCGGCACGAAAACGAGCGAGGCGACGGGCAGCGTCTCCTTCAGCGTCTCCTCGATGATCCTCGCGTTCGCGGGGTCCGTCCGAATCGCGTCGGCGAGGAACTTGACCCCGAAGCCGACGTGACGCGACTCGTCGCGGTTCACAGCCGTGAATCCGGAGGTGAAGCCGGGGAACCAGCCCCGCTTCTTGAGGTTTCGGATGATGAACCGCGCCCCCGTCAGCGCGAGGGTCCCCTCGATCACGACCATGTAGACCGTGATCCCGCGGACCAGGGCCGCGAAGTCGCTCGGGTCCTTCCTCAGCCTCTCCGCACAGTCGTGGAGGATGCCGTCGAAGAGCCGCTCCCAGTCCTCATTCACGTTCGCGCGCTGCTGGTCCAGCATGTCGCCGATCGTCGCCGCGCTGGCGCCGAGCACCTCGCGATAGAAGCGATCGAAGAACACCATGTGCTTCGCCTCGTCGGAGATCTGAGTGGTGAGAAACGCCTGGGCCTCGTGCGACGGGGCGCCCATGGCGAACGGCAGCAGCTCGACCGTCACCCGCTCTTCGCCGAGGAAGAACTGCGAGAACCCGAACAGCAGGAACTTCCGCTCCTCCTCGCTGATCAGGTCAGGGTCCGCCCACTGGCGCGCGTCCTCGGTGAAGTCGAAGTCCTCGGTGGACCACTGCTGGCGCTGCCAGCGCATGAACAGCTTCTCGTAGCTCGGGGCGGCCTCGACGATCCGGTCGAGCCCGGTCATCACCTTGTCGATGTCGGCGTCGAGGAGGACGCTGAGGGCCTCGTCGTCGGTCTCGAGCGTCCCGTTGGCGCTGGTTCTCATTCTCTCCTCCTGGTGGTGGGCGAGCCGCTCGGGCGAGGCCGGCGGCCGTCAGGGCGGCGTGTTGCCGCATATTTAATCAAACGATCAATAAATAATCTAGTCGGGCGCCCGAGACGCAGCCGGTCCCCATCATGCGGTGGTCGTAGAGTGTCGGACATGAGCCAGCTTCCCGACGACTTTCAGGCCGCGCCGCTCGCCGAGGTCGATCCGGCGATCGCCGAGGTTCTCCAGCGCGAGCTGCGTCGTCAGCAGGGCACGCTCGAGATGATCGCCTCGGAGAACTTCGTGCCTCAGGCGGTGCTCGACGCGACGGGCTCGGTGCTCACCAACAAGTACGCCGAGGGTTACCCCGGCCGGCGCTATTACGGCGGGTGCGAGGAGGTCGACGTCGCCGAGCAGCTGGCGATCGATCGGGCCCGAGAGCTGTTCGTCGCCGAGCACGTCAACGTTCAGCCCCACTCGGGAGCCCAGGCCAACAACGCCGCCTACATGGCGATGCTCGAGCCGGGCGACACGATCATGGGGATGGCGCTCGACCACGGGGGCCACCTGACGCACGGGATGAAGCTCAACGTCTCGGGGAAGCTCTACAACGTCGTCGCTTACCACGTGCGCCGCGAGGACCTGCGGTGCGACATGGAGGAGGTGGAGAGGCTCGCCCTCGAGCATCGGCCGAAGGTGATCGTCGCCGGCTGGTCGGCCTACCCGCGACAGCTCGACTTCGCGGCCTTCCGCGAGATCGCCGACGCGGTGGGGGCGAAGCTGATGGTCGACATGGCCCATTTCGCGGGCCTGGTCGCAGCCGGGGAGCATCCGAGCCCCGTCCCGCACGCCGACGTGGTCACGACCACGATCCACAAGACGCTTTGCGGCCCGCGCAGCGGGATGATCCTGTGCCGCGCCGACCTCGCCAAGGACATCGACCGCTCGGTCTTCCCGGGTCAGCAGGGCGGCCCGCTCATGCACGTGATCGCAGCGAAGGCGGTCGCCCTGCGTATCGCCTCCTCGGAGCAGTTCTCCGAGCGCCAGCGCCAGACGATCGCCAACGCCCAGGCGTTCGCCGACGAGCTGATCGCGGGCGGGATCTCGGTGCTGACGGACGGCACGGATGTCCACCTGGTCCTGGTCGACCTCGGGCCCACCGGGCTCGACGGCAAGGCCGCCGAGGACCGTCTCGAGGCCGTGGGGATCACCGTGAACCGAAACGCGATCCCGTTCGACGAGCGGCCGCCGATGAACCCCTCCGGGCTTCGGATCGGCACGCCCGCCCTGACCACGCGCGGGCTGCTCGAAGACGACATGCGCGAGATCGCCCAGGTGATCTGCGTCGCCCTCTCAGACCGCTTCGACTCCGAGTGCGAGGCGCTATCGGAGCGCACCCGAGCCCTGATGGAGCGCCACCCGCTCTATCCGGAGCTCGAAGCGGCGACCGTCTAGCTCTCGCCCCAAGAGCGCCATCCGCCCTTCAGCGCCTGCCTCCGGCGCCAGCCGTTCAGCGCCGACCGGCCCGCGCGACCGGCCGCGCGACCCCCACCCGTACCGCGCCGTTGGCGCTTTTTGGTCGCATGCCGACCGAAAAGCGCCAACCACTGAGTTTCGGGCTCCCGCAGGCCGCTCGAACGGGGGCTGGGTAGGAGGGAGCGCCCCCCCGGCGCTTTTTGGTCGCATGCCGAGCGAAAAGCGCCAACTACCGGTCGCGCCATTGCGGTGGCGTCTCGGCGCGTCGAGCGGCTCGCAGGCCGAGGGCGTCACTACGCTGATCTCGCCATGAGTCTCCAGCTCGACCTCGAGCGGGTGCCGCTCGGCGAACCGCCATCGCCGGTTCGAGAGCTGGACGGCCTCGGCGTCGAGGCCGGCAGGGCGCCGGTCTGGATCAAGGACGACGGCGCCTACAGCTCGCTGGGCGGAAACAAGGCCCGAAAGCTCGAGTGGCTCCTCGCCGATGCGCTGCGACGGGGCAAGCGCACGATCATCACGGGCGGCGCCACAGGCACCAACCACGGCCTCGCGACGGCGCTGTTCGCGGCGCGGTTCGGGATGCGCACGGTGCTGGTCTTGGTTCCCCAGCCCGAGACCTCCCACGTTCGAGGGCAGCTCGACCGGCTTCGCCGAAGCGGAGCCGAGCTCCATTTCGCGTCCGGCGTGGTTGGCGCGCACCTGCTCGGGGCCCGGCTGTTCGTTCGCCGCACCTCGCCGCCGCTCAACTTTCCGTACGTGATTCGCCCCGGAGGGTCGACGCCGGTCGGCTGCGTGGGATACGTCGATGCGGCGGCCGAGCTCGCGGCCCAGGTCCGGGCGGGCGATCTGCCCACCCCCTCGCACATCGTGGTGGCGCTCGGAAGCGGCGGGACGGCCGCCGGGCTTGCGGCCGGGCTGAAGCTCGCGGGGCTCGAATCACGGCTCGTCTGCGTCCTGGTCAGCGACGTGTTCAGGGTTGACAGCGCAACCGTCGCCCGGCTGGCGCGCCGAACGCTTCGGCTCCTCAGCCGACACGGCGCCGCGGTCCACGGAGTCCGCGTCGCGCCCGAGGAGATCGAGGTGGTCACCGGCTGGCTCGGCGCCGGGTACGGCCACTCGACGCCCGAGGCCGAGAGCGCGATCGAGCTGATGGCCGAACGCGAGGGAGTGACCCTGGAGCCCGTCTACACCGCCAAGGCCATGTCCGCCCTCCTGGCCCTCAACCGCCGCGGGGCATTCGGCGATGGCCCGGTGCTCTTCTGGCACACGTTCAGCCCACCCGAGCGACCGACCACCGACCAGGCCTTCCCCGGAGTAGCAGATCAGCACCAGTCAGCCACCGACCCGGTGATCCCGGAAGGCGTAGACGAGCAGACCACCACGGACCCGGCCGCCCCCGAAGTCGCAGATCCAGAGCGGCCACCCACCGACCCGGTGATCCCGGAAGGCGTAGACGAGCAGACCACCACGGACCCGGCCGCCCCCGGAGTCGCAGATGAGGAGGCGGCCGCCAGTTGAGGGTTTGGATCGATTGCACGGCGGCCGCTCACCCGCTCGTCATGCGGCCGATCATCGAGCGCCTCGAGGCGGCCGGGCACCGAGTCAGCGTGACGGCGCGCGAGTACGGCCAGACCGAGGGGGTCCTCGACCGGCTCGGCATTCCGTATGAGTCGGTGGGCAGCCACGCCGGTCGCACGTTCGCCCGCAAGGCCGGCGCGGTCGCGGCTCGGAGCCTGACGCTCGGGCGCTGGGCCCGCCGGCGCGGCTTCGACCTGGCGCTCGGGCACGGCTCGGTCGACCTCGGGGTGGTCGCGGGGCTGCTGCGGATCCCGTCGGTGCAGATGCAGGATTACGAGCACGCCGGAATCCAGCGCCAGATCGCATTCCGCGCCGCGAGGCGGGTGCTGGTCCCCGATTCGATCCCGGCGGAGGCGATGCGACGCGCGGGCGCCGCGGAGTCGAAGCTCCGTCGCTACCCGGGGCTCAAGGAGGACTACTACCTGGCGGATTTCTCGCCCGACCCCGCGATCCTCGACCAGCTCGCGCTCGATCGCGACCGCATCCTCGTCGTGATGCGGCCCTCGCCCGAGACTTCGGCCTACCACGCCGCCAACCCGCTCGAGAGCCTGCTCCTGGAGCGGCTCGCGACCAGCCCCGACGTCGAGGCCGTGGTCATTCCCAGGACCTCCCGGCAGGCGGAGGTCGTCGGCGAGCTCAGGTCGCGGGAGCCGGGCGCGTCCAACCTGATCCTGCCGGATCGGGCGATCGACGCCCAGAGCCTGATCGCCTTCGCCGACCTGGTGGTGAGCGCCGGCGGCACGATGAACCGCGAGGCGGTTGCCCTCGGAACCCCGGCCTACACGATCTTCAGCGGCCGGATGGGCGCCGTGGACCGCCGCCTGATCGCCGACGGGCGTCTCAGGCCGCTCGACGATCCCTCCCAGCTCGAGCTGCGAAAGCGCGAAGCCCAATCCGGCGTGCAGGATCCGCGCGACCCCCAGCTCCTGGTCGACTGGATCCTGGAGGCGGTCGGGTAGTCTCGCCCGCGGCAGGAGCACCAATGAAGGCCCCCGCCCCCATTTACGTGATGAGGAGCTTTAGCTCCGAAACAGGCGTGTCAGGGCGCCGCAGGCGCCCGCAAGTAGTTTCCACGTGATGAGGAGCTTTAGCTCCGAAACAGGCGTGTCAGGGCGCCGCAGGCGCCCGCAAGTAGTTTCCACGTGATGAGGAGCTTTAGCTCCGAAACAGGCGTGTCAGGGCGCCGCAGGCGCCCGCAAGTAGTTTCCTGATGCTGGTCAGCGGAAGACCGCCGGACGCGTTTGCCCTGCTGGCATTCGCCGTCGCCGCGCTTCTGGCGTGGCTGCTCGTCCCGGCCGCCGAGCGCCTCGCGCGCCGGATCGGCGCCATGGACGTGCCCAACGAGCGGAGCCTCCACGACATCCCTACCCCGAAGCTCGGAGGCCTCGCGATCCTCGTCGGCGTCCTGGTCTCCGGCGTCCTCTTCTTGCCGTGGGTGCCCCAGACTCGAGCCATCCTCGGAGGCGCCGCGGTGATCGCCCTGATCGGGGTGCTCGACGACGTCTTCGACCTCCCTGCCGGCCTGAAGCTCCTCGGTCAGGCGGTCGCGGCGACGATACCGGTCTTCAACGGGGTCCAGGTGGCCGACTTCACTCTGCCCTTCGTCGGCGGGATCGACCTCACGCACGTGTTCCTTCGAGATGTCCCCGTGCTCGGGAACGTGACCCTCGCGAAGCTCCTGACCGTGGTCGGGTTCGTGGCGATCATGAACGTGATCAACTTCATCGACGGAGTGGACGGCCTTGCCGCCGGCGTTTGCGCGATCTCGGCGGTGACCCTTTCGATCATCGCCCTGTCGCTCGACCGGCCGGGCGCCGCCGTCCTCGCCTCGCTGACCGGCGGGGCATCACTCGGGTTCCTTCGCCACGGCTTTCCACCGGCGTCGAGCTTCATGGGCGACACCGGCTCGAACCTGCTCGGCTACCTGCTGGCGAGCGTGGCGGTGCTGGGCGCCCTGAAGACGAACGCGGTCGTGGCCCTGTTCTTCCCGCTGATCGTCCTGGCGGTCCCGATCCTCGACTCCGGATTCGTGATCGCGAAGCGGATCAAGTACCGCCGGCCGATCTACGAGGCCGACCGCTGGCACTTCCACCACCGGCTGGCCAGCGTCGGCTTCTCGCAGCGCCAGACGCTCCTTTACCTGTACGGATGGGCGCTCGTCCTCGCCGGCCTCGCGCTGGCGCTTCGGTTCGTGCCCTACAGCGACAACCACGGTCACTTCGACGCGGCCTGGACCGCGGTGATCGTGGTCTGCGGGGTCGCGGCCCTGGTGGCCAGCGTCTACCTGCTCGCCGCGCTCGAGATCCTCAAGCTGCGCAACCTGAGACGGCGCGCGGCGCCGGTGGCCAGGCCTGAGACGATCGACGCGGGGGTCGCCCGCGAGCTCGAGACGGGGAGCTTCCCGGCGGTCGATCCGGAGACGGGGGAGTTCGAGACGATCGAGGGCACTCCGGGCCCCTAGGCGCGTGCCCCGCTGCCCGGGCGCGGCGAGCGGTCACTCCGCCGCCGACGGCGCGCCGGTTCGGATATATTCGGCCGCGCCGCCTAGCACCGGCACGCGCCGGGCCTGCGCGGCTATCTGTTCCTTTGGAGTCAAATCCGATGTCCCGTCCCGATGCTTCAAACCCAGATGACCAAGGGTCCCCCAGGGAGGGCGGACGCTGCGGCCGCCGGAACCCTCCTCCTTGGAGCGATGATCGCCTGCGCGGCGGCCGGCTTCGGGGTGGGATCCCTCGTCGGCCTTGCGGTCCCTCTGGGGCTCGCCGGGTTGTTCGGGGGGCTCGGCGCGGGTCTTGCGCTTGTCCACGCTCGCTATAGAAGGCTCTAGCTCTGTCGCTGGCAGGGCTGGGCCGCTCACGCTGGCGCTCCGCTACGGGGACCTCGTGCTCCTGGCCGCCGCCCTGCCGCTGTTCGTGATCGCCGGCTGGCCGATGCTCGGCTACGCGGTCGCCGCCGCGGCGTGGCTCGCCCAGCGTGGAATCGAGCTGGCCGCCAACCGCCGGGCCGCGCGGGCCCTGGCCGAACGCCAGCGCAACGCGGCACTCGGGGTGATCGGCGCCTCGACCCTGGGCCGAGTCTGGCTGATCGCTCTCGCGGTCCTCCTGGTCGGGCTGCTCGGTGCCCGCGAGGACGGTCTCGCGGCGGCGCTCCTGTCGGCGGTCCTGATGACCGCCCACCTCGGCGGGCGGACCCTGGAGCGCTTCATGACGCCGGCCGAGGAGAGGCGATGAAGACGCGCACGAAGGTGCTGATCGGGGTCGCGGCCTATCTGGTCCTGACGATCCTGCTCGGGGTCCTGTTCGGAAGCGCCGGCAAGAACGAGGAGTTCAAGCCCCAGAACGAGTTCAAGCTCGACCCGTGGATCACGATCAAGCTCGGGGGAGTCGACCTGAGCATCAACAAGGCGGTCCTCTACCTCGGCCTGGCGAGCGCCCTGACGATCGCAACCATGGTCTGGGTCGCGAGGCGCATGCAGCAAAAGCCCAACCGCGTCCAGACCGCCGTCGAAGTCGCCTATGACATGACCCGCACCAACATCACCGGGGGCAACCTGGACGCCAAGATGGCCACCAAGTGGTTCCCCTTCCTCGCCACGCTCTTCTTCTACATCTGGTTCTCGAACGTGATCGGATTCCTGCCGCTGCCGACCAACACCGAGAACGAGATCCACATCTTCGGCCTCGCCGTCCCCACCTTCGGGATCTACGCTGCGACGGCGAACATCTCGATCCCCCTGGCCCTGACGCTCGTCGTCTGGGTTTCTTACAACGTTCAGGGGATCCGCACCAAGGGGTTCTTTCCCTACTTCAAGAGTTGGCTGCCGCCGGGGCTCGAGGACATGAACCCGGTCGGCAAGGCGGCGATCTTCGTGATCGAGGTGATCTCGCACCTGGTGCGGCTGATCTCGCTCTCGGTGCGGTTGTTCGCCAACGTGCTCGCCGGCCACCTGCTGCTCCTGTTCATGGGAGGTGGGCTGGCCGTGCTGCTCGGCCTGGCGGCGCTCGGCGCGCTCACGTTCCCGATGGCGTTCGCCTTCTTCGTCTTCGAGCTCGGGCTGATCGCCACCCTTCAGGCTTTCATCTTCGCCACGCTCACCGCTATCTATCTCGGCGGGGCGACCGCCGAGACTCACTAGGAAAGGAGCTGTTCCATGGCTGACCTCTTGGTTCCACTGGCTCAGGCCACAGACCTCGCCCCCGTCAAGGACGCCGGCAAGGCGATCGCGCTGGGCGTCGGGGCCGGGCTCGGGTCGATCGGCGCCGGCATCGGCATTGGCTTCATCTTCGGCAAGGAGATCGAGTCCGTGGCTCGCCAGCCCGAGATGAAGGACGAGCTGCAGGCGATCCGCTGGCTGGGATTCGCGCTGACCGAGGCCGTCGCGTTCTACACGTTCATCTTCGGCCTGATCGCCTTCTTCCTCTCCTAGGCCGATGGAGTCGCTGGCCTCGATGGCAGGGCAGATCCCCGTGGCGGACTCGGGCGGCAGCTTCCTGGTCTCGCCGGGACTCGGGCTGATGATCTGGACCCTGGTCCTGTTCGGGTTCACGATGTGGGTACTGAGCAAGGTCGCCTTCCCACGCATCCAGGAGGCGCTCGACAAGCGCGCCCAGGCGATTCGCGACAACATCGAGGCGGCGGAGCGGCAGCGCCGCGAGGCCGACGAGCTGCTCAACGAGTACCGCGAGCGCCTCAAGGAGGCCCGCGAGCAGGCAGAGGACATCACCGAGCGGGCGCGAAGGGCCGCCGACGCGGCGAAGACCGAGGCGACCGAGGCCGGCCGCGCCAAGCGCGACCAACTGGTCGAGGCCGCTCGTCGCGACATCGAGGCCGAGACACGGCGCTCGCTGGAGCGGATCCGCTCCGAGGTCGCCGACCTCACCATCCTGGCGACCGAGAAGGTAACTCGGAAGACCCTCGACGCCGACGACCAGCGCCGCCTCGTGGAGGAGGCCCTCGGCGAGGTCGACTTCTCCGCCCTGGCCGGCAAAACCGAGGAGAGCCAGTGACCTCGCCGGAGCAACCAGCGGCCTCGCCTGGGCTAGCGACGAAGTCGCGGAGCAGGCGTGTGGACCTGCCGTCCCGATCGCGTGGCAACCCGACGGCAGCGGACGCCGGAACGAGCGCAGCGAGCGTAGGCGGAGCAGCCGTCGGAGTGATTCTCTGATGGAGGAGCTGGCCCGCGTATACGCCGACTCGCTGTTCCAGGTGGCGCGCGAGAAGGGAAAGCTGGACGTGATTCGCGACCAGCTAGGGGCATTTGCCGACGCGGTCGCCGAGAGCCGGGACCTTCAGATCTTCCTGTTCAGCCCCTACTTCTCCTCGACCGAGAAGCGTGACGGGATCGCGCGCGCGGTCAGCGGGGCGGAGCCCGAGTTCGTCAATTTCCTGGAGCTCCTCGCGGAGAAGCACCGGATGCCGGTCATGTTCCGAATCCGGCGTCGGTTCGAAGAGCTCTGGGCTCAAGAGAACAAGCAGCTCGAGGTGCGTCTCACGAGCGCGGTCGAGCTCGATCAGCAGGTCGTCGGGCGGGTCGGCGCCGAGATCGAGCGCCAGACCGACCGCAAGATCGAGCTCGAGACGGAGGTCGACCGAGACATGCTCGGCGGCCTAGTGCTGCGAGTCGGCAACATGGTGGTGGACGCGAGCCTGCGCGGCAGGCTCGAGAGGCTGAGAAAGGAAGTCGCCAACGCGGCTTGAGGCCGCCGAAGGCGGCCGCAACACATATAGGTGGTGAGGGGCTTTAGCCCCGAAAGCAGCAGGTAAGGCCGCCGAAGGCGGCCGCAAGAGATTCAAGGAGCTAGGCAAACGCAGCACGTAAGGCGGCCGCAACAGATATTGCTATGAGGGGCTTTAGCCCCGAAAGCAGCAGGTAAGGCCGCCGAAGGCGGCCGCAAAGAGACTCAAGGAGCTAGACAAACGTGGAAATCAAGCCCGATGAGATTGCCAAGATCCTGCGCGAGCGGATCGAGGGCCTGGACACCGAGGGCGCCGAGCTCGCGGAGGTGGGGACCGTCCTCTCCGTCGCCGACGGGATCGCCCGGATCCACGGGCTCGACAATTGCATGGCGCTCGAGATGCTCGAGCTGCCCCACGACGTCACCGGGCTGGCGCTGAACCTCGAGCAGGACAACGTCGGCGCGGTGCTGTTCGGCGACTGGGACCAGGTGGTCGAGGGCGACACCGTGAAGCGGACCGGAAAGCTGCTCGAGATCCCCGTGGGCGAGGCGCTCCTGGGCCGCATGGTCGACCCGCTCGGCCGTCCCCTCGACGACCGCGGCGAGATCCACACCGACCAGACCCGCCCGGCCGAGTTCAAGGCCCCAGGCGTGGTCCAGCGCCAGCCCGTCAACACCCCTGTCCAGACCGGCCTGAAGGCGATCGACGGGATGATCCCGGTCGGCCGGGGACAGCGCGAGCTGATCATCGGCGATCGCCAGACCGGCAAGACCGCGATCGCGATCGACACGATCATCAACAATCGCGACAAGGACCTGATCTGCATCTACGTCGCGATCGGCCAGCGCATGTCGACGGTCGTCCAGGTGATGGAGACGCTCGAGGAGAACGGAGCGCTCGAGAACACGATCATCGTCGCCGCGCCGGCCAACGAGGCGGCGCCGATCAAGTACATGGCGCCATACGCGGGCTGCGCGATGGGGGAGCACTTCCTCTACGACGGCAAGGACGCCCTGTGCATCTACGACGACTTGACAAAGCACGCCTATGCGTACCGCCAGATGTCGCTGCTCCTTCGCCGCCCGCCCGGCCGCGAGGCCTACCCCGGCGACGTCTTCTACCTGCACTCGCGGCTCCTGGAGCGCGCCGTGCGTCTCAACGACCACCTGGGCGGCGGGTCGCTCACCGCCCTGCCGATCATCGAGACGCAGGCGAACGACGTCTCGGCCTACATCCCGACCAACGTGATCTCTATCACCGACGGGCAGATCTTCCTGGAGTCGGACCTGTTCTACAGCGGCAATCGGCCGGCGATCAACGTCGGCATCTCCGTCTCGCGGGTCGGAGGCGACGCCCAGAGCAAGGCGATGAAGAAGGTCGCCGGCAAGCTCCGGCTCGACCTCTCCCAGTACCGCGACCTCGAGGCCTTCGCGCAGTTCGGCTCCGAGCTCGACCCCGAGACCCGCAAGTCGCTGGCCCGCGGCGAGCGGCTGGTCGAGATGCTGAACCAAAAGGAGCTGAACCCGCTCTCGGTCGCCGAGCAGGTGGCCTCGATCTACGCTGGCACCGGCGGCTATCTGGACCGGATCAAGACCGAGCGCGTCCGCCAGTTCCTCGAGGACCTGCTGGGTCGCCTGCGGGCCGAGCACGCCGACCTGATGACCCGGATCGACGCGGGGGCGCTCTCCGACGAAGACGACGAGGAGCTCGGCACGGCGATCGCCGAGATGATCGACGACTTCGGGCCGGACTTCGACGCCGAGGGCAACCCGCTCGCCGAGGGTGAGTCCGACCGCCTGCTCTCCGAGGAGGAGCGGTCCAAGCCGGGCCGCACGGCCCCGGAAGCGCCGGTCGGCGGGGGGGATGAGGCCGAGAAGGACGCCGAGGAGGTCCCCGCATGAGACCGAGGAGGCACCGATAGCCACCCAGAAGGAAGTCAGGAACCGGATCTCCAGCGTCAAGAACATCCACAAGATCACTCGGGCGATGGAGATGGTGGCCGCGGCGCGCCTGCGGCGCGCCGAGCAGCGCATCGAGGCGATGCGTCCCTATGCCGAGGCGATTCGCAGGATGGCGCGCGACGTCTCCGAGGCCTCGGAGGGGGCGGCGGCGCGGGTGCCGATCCTGGACCACCGCGAGCCGGAGGCCAAGGTCGGTGTTCTGCTGGTCACGGGCGACCGCGGGCTGGCCGGGGCGTTCAACACGCAGATCATCCGCGAGGGCCTGAAGCTGAAGCGCGACTACGCGTCCGAGAGCGGGCAGGTGACCTTCTCGGTGGTCGGCAGGCGCGGGAACTCGACGATGCAGTTTCGTGGCGAGGAGGTCGCCGGATCCTACGTGGGGTTCACCGAGCGGCCGGCGTTCGCCGACGCGCGGCGGATCTCGCGCGACCTGACGTCGGCGTTCACGGATGGCCACCTCGACCGGGTCGACCTCGTCTACAACCGCTACGTGTCGCCGCTCACCCAATACGTCCGCCGGCACACGCTGCTGCCTCTCCGCGAGGCCGAGGTGTTCGGCGAGCGCCAGCCCGAAACCGAGGCGCAGGAAGGCGATCAGGCGCTCGAGGACGCCGACCGCCGGGCCTCGTGGGTCTACGAGCCCGAGGCCGAGGACCTCTTGCCGATGCTCTTCGAGGAGTACGTCGACCTGTCTGTCTATCGGGCCCTGCTCGAGTCCGCCGCCTCGGAGCTCGGGGCGCGGATGACGGCGATGCGAAGCGCGTCCGAGAACGCTCAGGAGATGATCGGCGACTTGACGCTCGAGATGAACAGGGTTCGTCAGGCCGAGATCACCCAGGAGATCCTCGAGGTGGTCGGGGGGGCCGAGGCGCTTGGTTGACCGAGCACAGGGCGGGAGCGGGCCGGTTCGCGGCCTCCTCGCGGACGGCGCTCAACTGCTGAAGGAGACGAATGGCTGAACAGAACGGAAACGTCGGAAGGGTCGAGCAGGTCACGGGGGTCGTGGTGGATGCCGTCTTTCCCGGCAAGCTGCCCGAGATCTACCACGCGCTCAAGATCCAGGTCCCCGAGGGAGACGGGCGCCAGGCGATCGACCTCGTGCTCGAGGTCCAGCAGCACCTGGGCGATGACCGCGTCAAGGCGGTCGCGATGGACGCCACGGACGGGCTCGAGCGGGGCGACCCGGTGATCGACACGGGTGGCCCGATCACCGTCCCGGTCGGCACCGAGACGCTCGGCCGGATCTTCAACCTGCTCGGCGAGCCGATCGATGAGGGCGATCCGATCGAGGCCGAGGAGCGCTGGCCGATTCACCGCCCCGCGCCCGAGGCCGAGGACCTGACCCCGAGCCAGGAGATGCTGGAGACCGGGATCAAGGTCGTCGACCTGCTCGCCCCCTACGCGAAGGGCGGAAAGGTCGGCCTGTTCGGCGGCGCCGGGGTGGGCAAGACCGTGATCATCATGGAGCTGATCCGAAGCATCGCCGACCAGCACGAGGGTCGCTCGGCGTTCTGCGGGGTCGGGGAGCGCACCCGCGAGGGCAATCAGCTCTACCTCGAGATGCAGGAGTCCGGGGTGATCGACAAGACGATGATGGTGTTCGGCCAGATGAACGAGCCGCCCGGCGCCCGCTTCCGGGTCGCGCTTTCCGGCCTCACGATGGCCGAGTACTTCCGCGACGAGGGCGGCCAGGACGTGCTGCTGTTCATCGACAACATCTTCCGTTTCGTCCAGGCGGGCTCGGAGGTCTCGGCGCTGCTCGGTCGAATGCCCTCGGCGGTCGGCTATCAGCCCACGCTTGAGACCGAGATGGGCGAGCTTCAGGAGCGGATCACGTCCACCCAGCGCGGGTCGGTGACCTCGGTCCAGGCGATCTACGTCCCCGCCGATGACCTCACGGACCCGGCGCCGGCGTCGGTGTTCGCGCACCTGAACGCCACCACGACGCTGTCGCGGGCGATCTCCGAGAAGGGGATCTACCCAGCCGTGGACCCGCTCGACTCGACCTCCACGATCCTCAAGCCCGAGATCCTCGGCGAGGACCACTACAACACCGCGACCGAGGTCCAGGAGGTCCTGCAGCGCTACAAGGAGCTTCAGGACATCATCGCGATCCTCGGGATCGACGAGCTCTCCGACGAGGACAAGCTCGCCGTCGCGCGGGCCCGCAAGATCGAGCGCTTCCTCTCCCAGCCGTTCTTCGTCGCCGAGGTGTTCACCGGGCGCCCCGGCGTCTACGTGCCGGTGGAGGAGACGGTGCGCGGGTTCCGTGAGATCCTGGACGGCAAGCACGACGACCTCTCCGAGGGCGACTTCTACATGAAGGGGACGATCGACCAGGTGGTCGCCGACGCCCGCGGCTCGAACGGGTCGAACGGAGGCTGATCGGGGTTGGCCGACGCTCCGCACATGCTCGAAGCCCAGGTCCTGACGCCGGAGCGCGAGGTGTTCAGCGGTGAGCTGGTGCAGCTCTCGACTCGGACGACCCTCGGCGAGGTCGGGATCCTGGCCAGGCACGTGCCGATGGTCGCCCGCCTCGTTCCCACCGAGCTTCGCCTGCACGTCTCCGAGGGCGAGACGCGGCGCTTCGCGCAGGGCGAGGGATGGCTCGAGGTGTTCGCGAACCGGGCCCGAGTGCTGGTCGCCGAAGCCGTACCGCCGGAGTCGCTGGACCGGGCCGACCTTCGCCAGCGCCTCGAGGATGCAGAGCGCGCGCTCGGCGAGGCCGAGCCGGGGAGCGCGGCGCGCGAGGCCGCCGAGCGCGAGAGGCGACGGCTCGAGGCCTTCCTGGAAATAGCCGACAACCAGTAGGCCACCGATGATCCGGGGGGCCAAGCGCGGAGGCCGGACTCGCGGGGCACCGGGAACGGGGCCCGCCCCTCGCATGCCGTTCGTTCTGTGATGGAAGAGCGCACGCTGACCGAGAAGCTGATCGGCTACGACACCTCCAATGCCGAGGGGATCGGGCTCTGCGCGGGATTCATCAAGGGGTGGCTCGAGGCGCGTGACATCGTGGCGCGCCAGATCGGCGTCCGGGACCTGCCGGTGACGATTGCCGACGTGGGGCCCGAGGACGCCCCCAGCACGGTGCTACTCCACGGCCACGTCGACGTCGTGCCGGGGCGCCCCGAGCAGTTCGAGCCGCGGCTCGACGGCGATCGCCTCTATGGACGGGGGGCCTATGACATGAAGGGGGCGCTCGCCTGCCTCCTGCTGGCGCTCGCCGACCTGCGCGACCAGGACCGGGTCCGAGTCAGATTGGGCATCGTCCCCGACGAAGAGTCCGAGGAGGCCGACGACAGGGCGGGAGACCGCCTGGTCAAGGCGGGCTTCCTGGGCGACTTCGCGATCACCGGCGAGCCGACCGACATGGACGTCGGGGTTGCCGCGAAGGGCGTCTTGGCGATGCGGATTCAGGTGTCGGGGCGCGCGGCCCACGGCGCCACACCGTGGCTGGGCGAGAACGCGATCCTGCGCGCGCACGAGGTATTCCGCGAAATCGAGGCGCTACCTTTTGCGGGCCAGAGCTCGGAGCTGTTCGACCGGCCGTCGATCAACCTCGGCCGGATTCTCGGTGGCGACGCCCTGAACAAGGTCCCAGACACCTGCTTCATCGACGTGGACGTCCGCTACCTACCCGAGCAGAACCCGGACGCGATCCTCGCCGAGGTCGGCGGGATGTCGGGCGCCCGCGTGATCTCCACCTTCTCGCGCCCGCCCGCGCTGGTCGACCCGGAGTCCGTCTACGTGCGAGCCCTCCAGGCGGCGGCGACGGCGCACAGCACCGGCCAGGCGAGGGGGGTCGTCGGTCGTGACGGCGCCTCGGACGCGGTCTCGTTCCTGCGAGCCGGCGTCCCAGCGGTTGAGTTCGGCCCCGTGGGCGACGGCCACCACGGCCCGGACGAATGGATCTCGGTCTCCTCGCTTTCGGACTATCGCCGCTCCGTCGTCGGCTTCGTGCACGAGCTACCGAACGCCCTGGCCGCTGACGCCGCGCCCGAGGGGGCAGGGGGTTGACCGGCACGGACGGGAACGAGCGCCCGGACCACGACGACGACGAGCGCCCCGACGGGGCAGGCGACCCCGCCGAGCGGCAGTCCTCAAAGCGACCCGACCCCGACCAGGCGGCCGCCGGGGGCGAGGACGCGCCCGATGCCCCCGAGAGCCCCCCGCCGGCGACCTGGGCGGGCAGGAAGGTGGGTGCCGACGACGCGTCGTCCGACAGCGGCGAGAGCGCATCCGCCCCGGGAGCGCCCGAGCCCGAGTCGCAACCGCCCGCCACCGGCCCGATCGGCGAGGACACGGTCGAGGCCGACACCCCGGCGATCGCCGATCGCGAGGCGGCACGCGAGGCGGCGCTGGCTGGGCTGCGGGCCCGAACCGCCGAGCATGCTGCCAAGAAGCGGAGCACGACGTCGTCGGGAGCGCGCGTCGCCCCTCCCTCGCCGGGGGGTGCGCCGCCCCCGCCGCCCGAGGCCCCCGCTCCACCGGTTGAGCCCGAGCCGGCCCCAGACCAGCCTCCGCCCGGGGGCGAGCCCCCGGAGGACGAAAGGGCCGAGGAGAGCGCCTCGTCGCGCGGGATGTGGCCGCGGTTCGTCGCGGGCTCGCTCCTGATCATGGTCTCGATGGCCACCGCCACCGCGGTCAGCCTGCTCGTCTACCTGACCGACCTCGCGAACGGGCTCGGCGGGCTCAATTCGGTTCGCGACCAGCTCGAGGTGGCGGACCCCGGCAAGCCCCAGACGATCCTCATCCTGGGCTCGGACAAGCGCCCCAAGGGACAGGGGATTGGGGCGCGGTCGGACACCACGATCCTGATCCGGGTGGCGGCCGACCAGATCACGGTGCTGTCGATCCCGCGTGATCTGAAGGTCAACATCCCCGGCCACGGGGTCGACAAGTTCAACGCCGCCTACAGCTACGGCGGGCCGAAGCTGACCCTGAAGGTGGTCAAGCAATTGACCGGCCTCGACAACATCAACCATGTCGTCAACGTCGACTTCACGGGGTTCGCCGACGCGGTCAACTCGATCGGGTGCGTCTACGTCGACGTCGACCACCACTACTTCCACTCGAACGCCGGGCTGGCGCCGATCGACCAGTACGCCGAGATCAACATCCCGGCGGGTTACCAGCGGATGTGCGGCCTGAACGCGCTCCAGTACGTCCGCTACCGCCACGACGACAACGACCTCGTGCGCTCGGCGCGCCAGCAGAACTTCCTTCGCGAGGCGCGCCAGGAGCTGCCGCCCGAGAAGCTGGTCGCCGATCGCAACACGCTGACGGGCATCCTCAAGAAGTACGTGACCTCCGACATCGAGGACCCGGTCACGCTGGTCAGCCTCGGCAAGCTGTTCCTGGCGGCCCGGGGAGCGCCGGTCGTGCAGATCCACTTCCCCGCCAACCTGGGAGGGCCGGGCGCGTCGTACGTGACCGCGTCGCAGAGCGCGATCCAGAAGGCGGTGCGCCAGTTCGAGGGCGAGACTCCCTCGCCGCCTACCACACCGGGGCCGGCGTCGCCCCCGGCCTCCGGCTCGAAGCCCGCGGGCGGCTCCAAGCACCACCATGCGGCGCCACAGCCGTCCCCGACGCCGCTGATCGACGCCACCGCATCGGGGCAGCAGTTCGCCGCCAGGCTCGCCGCCACGAAGACGAAGAGCGGCAAGCCGATGCTGGACTTCCCGGTCTACTACCCGACCAAGCTGATCCCGGACTCGACGATCACCGCGGACTCCCGCGCCTTCCCGATCGATGGGCCCGGCAGCGACGTCTACCACGGCTACAAGATGGTGGTCGAGGTGCCGACCGACGGTTATACGGGCTATTACGGCGTCTCGGGCACCGACTGGAACGATGCGGATGCGCCCGACGCGCCGCCGATCCTCGCCAACCCCGACGAGACGAAGACGATCGACGGCCGCCAATACCTCGAGTCGTGGGACGGAAGCCAGCTCCGGCTGGTGGGCTGGCGGACGAACAAGGCGGCGTACTGGATCGACAACACCCTGCTCAACGTGCTGACGCCGGGTCAGATGCTCGGGATCGCCCAATCGATGCGCAGGTACACGGGCTGAGCGCGGGATCGTCGACCAGCAGCGATCATTGGGGTGAATTGAGCGACCAGCGACCAATCGGCGTGATCGGCGTGGGCTGGGTGGGCCTGGTGACCGCGGGCTGCTTCGCCGAGCTCGGGCAGCGGGTTATCGCGATGGATGTCGACGCCGCCAAGATCGACGCCCTGAGCAGGGGGGAGGTGCCGATCCACGAGCCGGGGGTCACCGAGCTCCTGGAGCGAAACCGCGAACGCCTCGTCTGGACCACCGAGATGGCCGAGGTGCTCGCCGATGCCCGCCTGCTCTTCTGCTGCGTGGACACGCCGCCGACCTACTCGGGCGACGCCGATCTCTCGAGGGTCGAGGCCGTGGTCGCCCAGCTTCCGAGCGACGGGGGGCACGCGCTGGTCATGAAGAGCACTGTCCCGGCGGGCACCGGCAGCGCGATCCGCCGCGACGAGCCCGGCCTCACCTACGTCTCCTGCCCGGAGTTCCTCAAGGAGGGCTCGGCCGTGGAGGACTTCCTGCACCCCGACCGAGTGGTGATCGGCGCCGACCCCGGCGACGAGTGGGCCGCCGAGGAGGTCGAGGCGATCTACCGCCCCCTGGGGGGCGAGCTCGTTCGCACCGACGTGGCCTCGGCGGAGATGATCAAGCTGGCGGCGAACGCCTTCCTGGCGACCAAGATCTCGTTCATCAACGAGATCGCGAACGTTTCCGAGGAGGTGGGCGCCGACGTCACCGAGGTCGCTCGGGGGATGGGCCTCGACAAACGGATCGGCTCGTCGTTCCTGCGGGCGGGAATCGGGTACGGAGGTTCCTGTTTCCCGAAAGATGTCAGCGCACTGAAGCAGCTGGCGGGCAACACCGGCTACCACTTCCAGCTCCTCACCGCGGTGATCGAGGTCAACGAGCTCCAGAAGCGGCGGGTGATGAAGAAGCTCGAGAAGCACCTCGGCCCGCTGGTCGGCAAGCGGGTTGCCCTGCTCGGGCTGGCGTTCAAGCCGGAGACCGATGACATGCGCGAGGCGACCAGCCTGGTGCTCGCAGCGCGGCTCCACGGCGAGGGCGCGACCGTGCGGGGGTACGACCCGGTCGCCGGCGGCGCGGCGAGCGCGGTCCTGCCGAGCATCGCGCTCTGCGACTCGGTTGAGAGCGCCCTGGACGGCGCCGATGCGGCGATCCTCGTCACCGAGTGGCAGGAGTTCGCCGAGCTCGATTGGCCCGCGCTTCGCGAGCGGATGGCGACTCCGCTGGTGATCGACGGGCGGAACTTCCTCGACTCCGAGGCGCTGCGCGAGGCGGGGTTCGCCTACGAGGGGATCGGGCGGCCCGACGGCGGGGCGGCGGGCCCAGAGCTGTCCGGCGCGGACGCCGCGCAGGCCACGGAGTCGCGCCGCCGCTGATGCAGGCTCTGATCCTGGCGGGCGGCGAGGGGACCCGCCTGCGCCCGCTGACCCTGACCTCGCCGAAGCCCGCGATGACCCTCGTCGATCGCCCCTTCATCGCCTTCATGGTCGACTGGGTCGCTCGTCACGGCGTCACCGACGTCGTGATCGCCTGTGGCTTCGGGGCAACCGCTGTGCGCGACGCCCTGGGGACCGACCACGAGGCGGTGGACCGGATCACCTACGTCGAGGAGGACGAGCCGCTCGGCACCGCCGGACCGCTCCGCCTCGCCGCTGATCAGGGGCTGCTCGAGGAGCGCTTCCTGGTCCTGAATGGCGATCTGCTGACCGACCTCGACCTGGGCGCCCTTCTCGCCTCGCACTCCGAGCGCCAGGCCGTGGTCACCCTGGCGCTCCACCAAGTGGCCGACCCGACCGCGTACGGCCTCGTTCGGCGCGAAGGCGGCCCCGCGGCGCCGGGGGCTGACCCCGTCGCCCCCGATGGCGAGGTGCTCGGCTTCCTCGAGAAGCCCGATCCGGCCGAGATCGACACCGACGAGGTCAACGCCGGCGCCTACGTGGTCGAGCGCAAGGTCGTCGAGCTGATCCCGGCCGGACGCATGTGCTCGATCGAGCGAGAGATCTTTCCGCGCCTCGTGGGCGACGGCCTGTACGCGCGAAGGCTGGAGGGCTACTGGATGGACGTGGGCACCCCGGAGCGCTATCTGGAGGCGAGCTGGGACATCCTCGAGCGCGCCGTGCAGACCGAGGTCCGGGTCGACGACGCCGGTCTCTCGGTGGCCGATGGGGCGCGCCTCGACGCGGGGGCGGTGGTCGAGCCGCCGGCGCTGGTCTCCGACCAGGTCTCGGTGGGCCCGGGCGCGGCGGTCGGAGCACGGGCCGTGATCGGCCGTGCGACCGCGATCGGCGATCATGCGAGGGTGACCGGCTCGGTGCTGCTCAGCGATTGCACGGTCGGCCGGGAGGCCGAGATCCGCGAGGCGATCCTGGCCTCGGGAGTCGCGGTCGGGGCCGGAGCGAGGATCGGTGCCGGCTCGGTGGTCGGCGCGGGAGCGCGGATCGAGGCTGGGGCCGAGCTCCAGCCGGGCGCCCGCGTCCAGCCCGGGGCGGTCGCGCCGTGAGCGAGGTCGATGCCGTGGACTCCTCGAACCAGCGCGACGACGTCCTCGCGCTTCCGGACCACCTCGGCGACGCGCTGTGGCGGGTCGAGTCGGCGAAGATCGGGGCGCTTGATGCGCCCGGCGGCCTGGTGATCTGCGGGATGGGCGGCTCGGCCGTCGGCGGCGACCTGGCGGCGGTCGCGCTCGGCAGCCGGCTCAGCCGGCCGCTGACGACCCAGCGGGCATACGAGTTGCCCAACAGCATGCTTCCCGACCGCGCCGTGCTCTGCTCGAGCTACTCCGGCGACACCGAGGAGACGATCGCCTGCTACGAGGCCGCGGAGGCGCTCGGCGCCCACAGGATCGTCGCCACCACCGGCGGAGAGCTCGCGCGCGCCGCGCGCCGCGACGGGGTCCCCGTGATCGGGCTGCCGTCGGGGCTACAGCCGCGCGCCGCGGTCGGATATCTGTTCACGGCCGCGGCCGAGGTCGCCGCCCTGGCCGGCGCCGCTCCCGGGATCCGGACCGAGATCGACTCCTCGGCCGCCCACCTTCGCGAGGTGAGGGGCGCCCTGGCCGAGCTGGCGGCCGAGCTGGCCGCGCGACTGGACGGCTCGATCCCGATCGTCTACGGCGCCGATCTGACGGTCCCGGTCGCCTACCGCTGGAAGACGCAGATCAACGAGAACGCCAAGCTGCCGGCGTTCTCATCCGAGCTGCCGGAGGCCGACCACAACGAGATCGTCGGCTGGCAGGGCGCCCAGGCCACGGGCCGCTTCGGGGCGATCTTCCTTCGCGATCGCGATCAGCACCCGCGAGTCAGGCAGCGAATCGACCTGACGGCGGACCTCGTCGGGCCCGATGCGGCCGCGGTGGCGACCGTGGAGACCGAGGGGGAGAGTCGCACGGAGCGACTGCTGTGGACGCTGATGCTCGGCGACCTGCTCTCGCTGGAGCTCGCGGGCCGCCGGGGGGTCGACCCGGCGACGATCGAGCCGATCGAGCGCCTCAAGGACCGGCTCGGCGCGCCGTAGACGGCGCCGGGAGAGCCCCGGCGACACAATGCGGACATGGACGCTCCCGCGCTCGAGACCCGAGACCTGACCAAGTCATACGGCCAGGGAGGAGCCGCCGTGCTGGCGCTCGACCGGGTGAGCATCCGGGTCGAGGGTGGCGAGATGGTGGCCATCATGGGCCCCTCGGGCTCGGGCAAGAGCACGCTCCTTCACCTGCTCGGAGCGCTCGACACCCCGAGCTCCGGCGAGATCCTGATCGGCGGTGATCGTTACGACGGCCTCGGGGACGGCGAGCTGACCCGCCTTCGGCGCGACAAGATCGGCTTCGTGTTCCAGTTCTTCAACCTGCTTCCCTCCCTGTCGGCGGAGGAGAACGTCCTCCTGCCCGCATTGATCGCGGGCCATCGCGATGAGGCGACCCATCGCCGGGCCTCCGCGCTGCTCGAGCGAGTGGGGCTCGGCGCGAGGGCACGCCACCTGCCCGGCGAGATGTCGGGGGGCGAGCAGCAGCGGGTGTCGATCGCGCGGGCCCTGCTCACAGAGCCCGAGATCGTGCTCGCCGACGAGCCGACCGGCAACCTCGACAGCCGCTCGAGCCAGGGTGTGCTGGACCTGTTCTCCGAGCTGAACCGAAGCGACGGCCAGTCCGTGGTCATCGTCACCCATGACCCGGCCGCCGCGGCGATAGCCACGCGGGTGATCCTGCTTCGCGATGGGCGCGTGGCCGGGGAATCCCCCGGCGGATCGACCGATGCCGTGATCCGGGCGCTCTCTCGGCTCGGATGATGCGCAGCTTCAGCTCGCTCGCGCTCCGCCAGGTTCGCGCCCGCCGGATGCGCTCCCTCCTGACCGCGGCGGGGATCGTCCTCGGGGTCGGGATGATCCTCGGCGTCCTGCTCCTGACGGTGACGATCCACCGCACCTTCACCGACCTGTTCGACTCGGTGTACGGGCGGACCGACCTGATCGTCTCGGGCGTCGGCGGCGACTCGGTGCGCGAATCCACCCTCGCGATCGCGCGTCGAAACCCGGACGTCTCGGAGGCGCAGGGGAACGTGACGAGCGTGTTCACGCTCCTCGACAAGGCCGGGCGGGCCTCGAGCGCCGCGAGCGCCCGCCTCAACGTCGCCGGCGAGAGCCCTGCGGCGGCGGGGCTCTCGGACTCGCGGACCGTGGCCGGCAGGGACGCGCGGAGCGGCAACGAGGTCACGCTTCAAAAGAGCTGGGCCGACGCGAACGGGATCGAGGTCGGCGACCGGGTCCGTCTCGCGACCCCCGTCGGAGTGCGAAGCCTCCGCGCCGTGGGGCTCTTCCAGTTCACCACCGGGCTGGATTTCGGCGGCCAGGGGTTCGCACGGGTGCCGCTGCCGACCGGGCGCCGGCTGATGGACAAGCCCCGCGGATTCGACGAGGTCGACGTGGTGGTGGACGGGGGAAACCCGGTGATCGACCGGGTCCGAGCCGAGCTGCGCCGGGCTCTGCCGGGCGGGGTCAAGGTCCAGACCCCCGACAGCAAGAGCGCCGACGTCGAGCAGCAGCTTCAGGCCTTCAACGTGATCCTCTACTTCTTCGCCGCGATGGCGCTGTTCGTCGGCGGCTTCTTGATCTTCAACTCCTTCAACATGACCGTCTTCCAGCGCACCAGGGAGATCGGCATGCTGAGGACGCTCGGCGCCGGTCGCTGGAAGATCACCGGATCGGTCCTTCGCGAGGCGGTCCTGCTCGGCCTCCTGGGAGCGGTCCTCGGCCTGGCGCTGGGGCTCGGCCTGGCCCTCGGGCTGATCCGCTTGATGCGCGCCCTCGACTTCCCGGTCGGCGACCTCGCCTTCTCGGGCTTTGCCCCCGCCGCCGCGGTCGCGACCGGGCTCATCACCGCCGTCCTCGGGGCTCTCTATCCGGCCCGCCGGGCGGGGCGCACGTCGCCGATCAGGGCGGTGCTCGGCACCGAGGGGCTCCGCTCGCGGCTGCGGCCGCGCCGCGCCGTGATCGGGGCGGTGCTGATCCCGCTCGGGCTTGGCGGCGCGTTCTGGCTCGGCGCCGCCGATCAGACGACCACGGTCGTCGCCGCCGCGGGGATGCTCGGGACGATCGCGATCTTCCTCGGCATCGCCATGGTCGCGCCGTTTGCGATCCGCCCGCTGGTCCGGGTCCTCTCCTGGCCGCTTCGACGCGTCTTCCCGGTCGAGGGCCGCCTCGCCGCGGACGCGGCGCGGTCCGACCCGGGCCGCACCGCGGCCACCGCGACCGCGCTGATGATCGGGCTCGCGCTGGTCGTGGCGGTAAACAGCCTCGGCGCCAGCTTCCTGCAGTCGATCAACGACGAGTTCGACCGCGACTTCGCCCGTGACCTGACGGTTCAGCCACAGGGCTTCGCGCCTGGCCAGGGGCCCCAGCAGACGATCGCCAACGGCCTTCGCAAGCGCCTCGCCCGGCTTCCCGAGGCGGCCGTGGTCGCCAACGAGCGGTTCCTCTATACGCCCGACCTTCCGGGCCCGAAGGGCAAGAAGGGCGACGGGCTCCTGCTCGCCTTCGACCCGCCGCTCTACGAGAAGGTCGATCAGACCGAGATCGAGGGCACCTCCCGGGCGCTGGCGTTCCGGCGCCTCGACCGCGGTTGGGTGACCCTCGGGAAGGGCTGGGCGCAGGAGACGAAGCTCGGGGTCGGCGACGCGATAACCCTCCACGGCTCCTCGGGGACACGGCACACGAGGGTCGCGGGCATCGTCAAGACGATCATCTTCGGCGGTCAGACCGTCGGCATGTCACTTCGCACGATGCGGGCGGTCTACGGGGTGACGGCCGACTCGGAGCTCGCCCTCAAGGCCACGTCGGCCAAGACCCGGCCGGTCCTGCGGCAGCGAGTGGACCGGATCGTCAAGCGCCGCTACCCCAACCTCGCGGTGCTCTCGAACGCCGAGCTCAAATCGAAGGTCGAAGGGCAGGTCAACCAACAGTTCGGCATCTTCTACGCGATTGTCGGAGTGGCGATCTTCGCCAGCCTGTTCGGGATCGTCAACACGCTCACGATGTCGGTGATCGAGCGCACTCGCGAGATCGGCGTGCTGCGGGCCCTCGGCGCCTCGAGGTGGCAGGTCCGGCGCTCGATCGCCGACGAGAGCCTCGTGATCGGCCTGATCGGCGCCCTGTTGGGGATCGGGGTGGGCACCGGCCTTGGATACGCCCTGCTCCAGGGGCTTTCCTCCGGAATCCCGGGGGTCGAGTACCGGCCCCCGCTCGCAACCATGGTGTACGTGGGGGTCGCCGGCGTCGCCCTGGGCCTGATCGCCTCGATTCTTCCCGCCCGGCGGGCGGCCCGACTCGACGTGATCAGGGCGATCAGCTACGAGTAGGCGAGGCGGTCGATCTGGTCGCTGATCGCGGCGATGATCTGCCTGACGTGATGTGACTCGACGCTTCTCAGGTAGGCGTAGTAGTCCTTGCTCTGCCTCTTGGTCTGGCCCCGGTGCCTTCGCCCCCGATGGGCGAGGTACTTCTTCAGGGCTCGCTTTCGGCGTCGATCGCGGGACTTGAGCGCGTCTCTGGCCTCGGAGGTCACGTGTCGCTTCTTGGCCACCAGGCGGTGAAACCTATGGCGGGACGCGTGGTGGATGGTCCTCAGCTTGTGGAGGAAATGCCGCAGGTCGATGACCGCGGGGTCCTTTCCGAGCGGCCGTACGTGCGGCTTGTAGACCTTCGCCTGGGGTGAGGCCTGCGCTGAGCCCGCCGCCAGGGACCCGGCGAGGAGCGCCGCCGCCAGAGCGACTGTGAACAGCTTCCGGCGCATCAGCGGGCCAAGAGCTTTCCTTCGCAGTGCCTGATCGAGTCCTTGCCGGGGCCGCCGCTGCACAGGTCCCACCCGGGTCCGGCGCGCAGGGCGTCGTCGCCGGGGCCGCCCCCCAGCTCGTCGCGACCACCTCCGCTGATCGTTCCGCCCGCGGACGCGTAGTTGTCCCCGAAGACGAGGTCATCGCCGGCGAGGGCATGGAGCCGATCGTCGCCGCCGCCCTCGGCCACTCCGCGGCGCGTGTAGCTGTCGCCGACCAGGACGTCGGCGCCCGGCCCGGTGCTCATCTTGTCGTTTCCGCCGCCGATTGCGTGTCCGCGGGGCGAGTAGCTGTCGCCGACCACGAAATCGCGTCCCGACGAAGCCTCGAAGTGGTCGTTGGCGCCGCCCTGAGCGGTGCCATCCCCGGTCACCGCGCTGTCGCCGACCACCATGTCGTTTCCGTGCTGGGCGCGGATGAAGTCCCTGGCCCCCCCGGTCGCGTTGAAGGCCGAGTAGTTGTCGCCGACGATCGTGTCGCTCCCGAACTCGCCGTCGATCTTGTCCTTGCCGACCCGTCCGTGGACGCTGCCGTGGAGATTGGCGCGATCGCCCACGATCAGGTCGTCGGCGTAACTGCCGTCGATGTAGTCGTTGCCCGGACCGCCGATCAGGGTCGCCGGAGAATCGTGCTTCAGGTCACTCGGGTTGTTGCCCGCAAAGATGTAGTCGTTCCCCCCGCCGCCGTCGATGACGTCGCGCCCGCCGTTGCCGATGATCCATTCCTTGGCCTTGGTGCCCATGATCACGTCCCTGTGCCGGGTGCCCAGGATCACCCTGCGGTGGCCCGGGGCGACGAACCGGGTGTTGGGCCCGACGATCGTCGCGCGGTGCCCGAGGACGGTCGGCCGCGGGTGGGCGCCCACCGGGGCGGCCAGGATGGCCGTCGCGGTGCAGGCCACGATCGCCGCCAGGGCGCCGGTCCAGCGGATCCCTCGCCACGGGCGACGAATCGCCCGCCTCACGGAGCGTGACCGGCTTCGGGATCCGGGGCTATAGGGAGTGGGTGCGGGCCGCAGTTCGCCGTGCAGGGACGCCGGCGAGGGACGCATACGAACCTCCAGCAGACTTGTTGTCGGCGCCCGGGGGCGCGGTCGGAAGCCTCGTCGAGCCACCAATCCTGGCGACCAACCGACCGTAGACTACCCCGCCGATCGGGCGAGGTGGTCGTTCGGTGACCCTCCCTACTCTTCCGGCCGCGGCCGCCGGCGAGTCCGCTTTTGCTCCGAGGTCCGGCGCTTCGCCTCGAGGCGGCGCTCGCGCGCCGCCCGCCCCGGCCTCGTCCGCCTGCGCCGGCGCGGGACGGTGAGGCCCGCCGCCAGCTTCTCCCGCAGCCGCTCCAGCGCGAGCTCGCGGTTGCGGGCCTGACCGCGGGCGTCCTGGGCGACGGCCGTGACCCGGTCTCCGATCCTTCCCCGAAGGAGCGCCTTCTGCTGATCGGTGAGGGCGCCGGAGGCGCCGACGTCGAAGCTGGCCTCGACCCGCGACGCCGTCACGTTGGCGTGCTGTCCTCCGGGGCCCGAGGAGCGGCTGGTGCGGACCTCGACCTCCGCCAGCGGGATCGCGACCCCGGGGCCGACTGAGATCGGATCCTCCATCGGGTCACCGTAGCGACCCGGGGCGGCGGCCCGTCCGTATCCTTCCGGTCTCATCCCGACGAAAGGATCAGCTTGGCAACGGCCGAGAAGGGCTATGACATCGCCGATATCGCGCTGGCCTCCGAAGGCCAGAGAAGGATCGACTGGGCCGACCGCCAGATGCCGGTCCTGCGCTCGATCCGCGACCGCTTCGAGGCCGAGCGTCCCCTCGACGGGATCCGCATGGGCTGTTGCCTGCACGTCACGACCGAGACCGCGAACCTGGCCCGCACCCTGATCGCGGGCGGGGCCCAGGTCTCGCTGTGCGCCTCGAACCCCCTCTCGACCCAGGACGACGTGGCGGCGGCGCTGGTGGACCGAGCGGGCGCCGAGGTCTACGCGATCAACGGCGAGGACAACGACAGCTACTACCGGCACATCCACGCGGTGGTGGACCGCCGACCGCAGATCACCATGGACGACGGTGCCGACGTCGTCGGCATCCTCCATGGCGAGCGCTCCGACCAGCTCTCCGAGGTGCTCGGGGGGACCGAGGAGACGACGACCGGGGTGATCCGCCTCCAGGCCCTCGAGCGTCAGGGAAAGCTCGGCTACCCGATCGTCGCGGTCAACGACGCGAAGACGAAGCATTTCTTCGACAACCGCTACGGCACCGGCCAGTCGACCCTGGACGGCGTGATCCGGGCCACCAACGTCCTGATCGCCGGGCTCCGCGTGGTGGTGATCGGCTACGGCTGGTGCGGCCGTGGCGTGGCGATGCGGGCCAAGGGCCACGGCGCCCACGTGATCGTCTGTGAGGTCGACCCGCTGCGGGCGCTCGAGGCCCTGATGGACGGCTACGAGGTGATGACCGGAATCGAGGCCGCAAAGGTCGGCGACCTGTTCATCTCGGTTACCGGCAACCGCGACGCGATCGCCGGCGAGATGTTCGACGTGATGAAGTCCGGCGCGATCGTCTGCAACTCGGGCCACTTCGACGTCGAGATCAACAAGGGCGACCTCGACGCGATCACCGCCGAGACCTTCACGGCGCGCCCGTTCGTGAAGGGCCATCGGACCGAGGACGGCCGCGAGATCTTCGTGCTCGCCGATGGCCGGCTGGTCAACCTCGCCGCCGCCGAGGGTCACCCCGCGTCGGTCATGGACATGAGCTTCGCCAACCAGGCGCTCGCGGCAGAGCACGTGGTGCGCGATCACGCCGAGCTCGAGAATCGCGTCTACACGGTGCCTGAGGAGATCGATCGCGAGATCGCTCGGCTCAAGCTGGCCTCGCGGGGGATCAGAATCGACGAGCTGACCGGCGTCCAGGAGGAGTACCTGGCCTCCTGGGACCAGGGAACTTGAGCGCGCGCCTCGCCCCCCCGGCCCGCCGCGACCGGCGCCTCATCGCGCTTCACGCCGGCTGAGCGATGCGCGCCATGGTCATGGCGGCCGGCCTCGGCACGAGGCTGCGGCCCCTCACCTACGAGGTCCCGAAGCCGATGGTCCCGGTCGCCAACCGGCCCATCATGGAGCACATCCTGAGGCTCATTCGCGGGCACGGCATGGAGCAGGTGATCGCGAACCTCCATTGGTTTCCGGACACGATCCGCGACCACTTCGGCGACGGCTCCGAGCTCGGGATCGAGCTCACCTACAGCCACGAGGGGGATCTCCTGGGGACCGCCGGCGGGGTCCGGAACGTCGCCGGCTACTTCGGCTCCGAGCCCTTCGTGGTGATGGCGGCCGACGCGCTCACCGACATCGACCTGGCGGACCTGCGGGCCGCCCACGACGCAAACGGGGGTATCGCGACGCTGGCCGTCAAGCGGGTCGCCGACGTGAGCGAGTTCGGGGTCGTGATCGCCGGATCGGACTCCAGGATCCAGGGATTCCAGGAGAAGCCGGAACCGGCCGAGGCGCTCTCCGACCTGGCCAGCTGCATGATCTACGTGCTGAGCCCGGAGATCTTCGACTACTTTCCCGACCGTTTGGTGGTCGACTTCGCGCTCGACGTCTTTCCCGCCCTCCTCGACCACGACGTCCCCTTCCATGTCCACCGGATCGACGCGTACTGGAACGACGTGGGGTCGCTTCCCGAGTACCTGCAAGGAAACCTCGATGCGCTCGAAGGGGCGGTCGAGACCCGGCTCGGCGGGACGTTGCTCGAGCCGAGCGGCGGCGAATCGGCACTCGCAACCGGCGACCCGGGGGTGGGCGGCCCGGTGCTGGCCGCCGAAGGCTGCCGGCTCGACCCCGGTGCGCGCCTCGACGGGCCGCTCGTGATCGGCGCCGGCTCGGTGGTCGGCGAGGGCGCCCGGGTCAGGCACTCGGTCCTGCTCCCCGGATCCGCCGTGCCACCGGGGGCGATCGTGGCCGGTGCGGTCTACGGGCGCAGCGGCGGCCTGGCCTAAGCCCGCCGAGTCGAACTGCCGATATCAGCACCGTGGGGCCCGACGTCCCAGGCGGCGCAGGTCGAGGTGCGTCCAATCCGACGCGCCGGCGACAGCTTGTCGTGGCGATCTCCGTGCTGGTGCTGGTGGGAGGATTTGCGCTTCGCCTGGCGGTCGAGGATCCCAACAACGGGGTGCTCGGGCTCTACGTCGTGCCGATCTGCCTGATCGCGCTCGAGTTCGGCACCACGCTCGGAATCTTGGTGGCGCTGGCAGCGTTCTGCCTGTTCGGCGCCTGGGTCCAGATCGACCACGTCGAGATGAACGCGCTCGGCTATCTGACTCGAGCCGTCGTCTTCTTTCCGACCGCGATCCTCGCGGGCGTCGGCGCGAGGCAACTGGATGCCGCGCGGCGCGCCCGGACCAGCGCAGCGGGCCGGCAGAGGACGATCCTCGAGACGACCAACGAGGCGTTCATCGCGGTGGACCGCGACGGTCGGATCACTGAGTGGAACTCCGCCGCCGAGCGGGTCTTCGGCTGGACGGCCGCCGAGGCGGTCGGCCGCCCGCTCACCGACACCGTAGTTCCACCGCGGATGCGGGCCGGTTACTGGCGGGGCCTTCGGCGCTTCCTGGAGACCGGGGAAGGGCCGATGCTCGGCAAGCGAGTCGAGATCGCGGCGGTCCGTCGCGATGGCAGCGAGATCCCGATCGAGCTCAGCCTGTGGGCGAGCGGCGAGGGCGAGGACTGGACGGCGCACGGCTTGATGCACGACATCTCCGAGCGCAAGCTCATCGAGCTTCGCCTCGAGGAGAGCGCTCGCTACTTCGAGCTCTCCCATGACCTGGTCTCCACGGCGACCTTCGACGGCAGGTTCGAGCAGCTCAACGGCCGCTGGGAGTCCGCGCTGGGGTGGACCCTCGAGGAACTCAAGTCGCGCCGCTTCGTCGACCTCGTCCACCCGGACGAGCGCGCGGCCACCGAGCGGGAGCTCGAGCGGCTCAGGGCCGGCGGCGAGTCCGTCGGACGCAACCGCTATCGCGCCAAGGACGGCAGCTGGCATTGGCTGGAGTGGTCCTGCGTCGGCAGCGTCGAGCAGGAGCGGATCTACGCGACCGCGCGCGACGTCACCGATCGCATCGGCGCCGAGGCCTCCATGCGGCGTCTCGGCGAGATCGTCGAGTCCTCCCGGGACGCGATCTACGGCTACACGCTGGGTGGGGAGATCACGAGCTGGAACCGGGGTGCGGAGCGCCTGTTCGGCTACACGCCGTCGGAGGCGATCGGGATGTCCGTGTCGGACCTGGCCCCGCCGGATCGACCCGACGACTCGATTGCCGCGCTCGAGCGGACCGCCCGCGGCGATCCGGTGGTCGACTGCGAGACCGAGCTGCTCGGCAAGGACGGACGCCGGCTCGAGGTCGCGACCACGGTCTCGCCGATCACCGATCCCCAGGGACGCATGGTCGGGGCCGCGACGATCGCGCGCGACATCTCCGACCGCAAGCGGACCTGGCGCTACCTCTCTGCCCAGTACCGGGCCACGAGGGTGCTCGCCGACGCCCCGGAGATCGACCAGATCGGGGCCAGGGTGCTGCCGATCATCTGCGACTCCGGGCGCTGGACGGGCGGCGCCTACTGGGTCGCCGACCAGGAGTCTGGGAGGCTTCGGTGCGCGGCGACCTGGGTTGCCCCGCATCTGCGGGGCCCGGTGCTGCCGATCAGCGCGGGGGCCGATTGGGAGCCGCCTCCGACGACGGGGCCCGACCCGCTCGGTGAGCCCGTCTGGGTCGGCAGGCTCGCGCACGACTCTCCCGTGCCCTGGGCGCGGAACGCATCCCTGGGAAGCATGGAGAGCGCGCTGTGGATGCCGATCCAGACCGGGGGGAGAAGGCACGGCGCGTTCGAGCTCTTCGCTCGCCACGAGCGGGCTGAGGACAAGGAGCTCCTCAGCGTCCTGACCGCGATCGCCAGCCAGATCGGAAACTACGTCGACCGAAAGCGCGCCGAGCACGAGACCGAGCGCACCAAGAACGAGTTCCTCGGGCTCGTCTCCCACGAGCTTCGCACCCCGCTGACCTCGATCATCGGATACACCGAGCTGCTGGCCGAGACGGTGGGGGAGCGTCTCGGTGACGAGGGGGACAGGTTCCTGGAGGTGATCCGGCGAAACGCGCATCGCGAGCTGCGCCTCGTCGGTGACCTGCTGCTGCTGGTCCGGATCCAGGCGGGCAGCTTCTCGATCGAGCCCGGCCGCGCCGACCTTCGCCAAATCATCGAGGAGGCGATCGAGGCGGCGAGGCCGACTGCCGAACGGCACGGCGTGGCGCTCGAGATGCGCGCCGACGCGGTCCCCGAGTGCGAGGCCGACGCCCACAGGCTCGGGCAGGTCGTGGACAACCTGCTCACCAACGCGATCAAGTTCTCGCCCGACGGGGGAGAGGTCGGCGTCCACCTCGGCCGCCACAACGGGTCCGCGACGATCGAGGTGACCGACACCGGGATGGGCATCCCTCCCGAGGATCGCGACCGGCTGTTCGAGCGCCTCTATCGGGCCAAGGGCGCAACCGCGATGCAGATACCCGGCACCGGCCTGGGGCTGTCGATCGTCAAGGCGATCGTTGATGCCCACGGCGGCGCGGTGGAGGTCGACAGCGAGGAAGGGGTGGGCACGACCTTCAGGGTCGAGCTGCCGCTCCACTGGCGCGCAGGAGATGCGGCAGACACGGCGAAGGACGGGGCGTCGTGAGTGACACGGGCCGTAGCCACATCCTCGTCCTGATCGCGGACGACGATGCCGACCTTTTGGACCTGGTTCGCTACCGCCTCGACCAGGGCGGCTACGAGACGATCACGGCGGTGAACGGCGCCGAGGCGCTGGAGCTGGCCCGCGAGCGACTGCCGGACCTCTGCGTGCTCGACGTGATGATGCCGAAGATGAACGGGTTCGAGGTCGTGCAGGCTCTGCGCGAGACCCGTCACACGGAGCGGATTCCCGTCCTGCTCTTGACCGCCACCGTCCAGGACCGCGACATCGCCCACGGCCTCGAGGTCGGCGCGAACGACTACCTGCGTAAGCCCTTCGACCCTCAGGAGCTCTCGGCCCGGGTCGAGGCGCTGGTCACTCGCTGAACCGACGGCCTGTACCTTTCGGGGACGATGAGCGCCACGCCGGCCGTGCAGTTGCTGTGGTGGCGGGGGTGCCCTTCGTGGGAGGAGGCGCTGGCCCTGGTGCGGGCGGAGATGGAGTCGGTGGGCATGGACCCTCGCTCGCTCCGGGTGCGCGAGATCCGGACCGAGGGCGACGCCAAGGATGAGCGTTTCAGGGGCTCGCCGACGATCCTTATCGACGGGCGCGACATCGAGCCTCAAGCCGACGAGCCGATCGGGCTGGCGTGCCGCGTCTATCGGCTGCGCGACGGGCGGCCGTCTCCGCTTCCGGACCGCGACGACCTGCGCGAGACTCTGCGGCGGGCGATCCAAGGAGGCGACGAATGACCGCACGGGCGTCGGCGACCAAGGTGGGCCATCCGGCCCCCCCGCTGGACCTTCCCGATACCGAAGGTAGGACACGATCGCTGCCGGCGCCCGGCGAGGGGCCGGCGAGCGTGGTGGTGTGGACCTGCAACCACTGCCCCTACGCGCTCGCCTGGCACGGCCGCCTGGCCGAGGTCGCAAGAGACTACGGCGAGCGCGGTGTCGCGTTCTTCGCCGTCAACTCCAACGACTCCGAACGCTACCCCCGCGACTCACTCGCGGCGATGCGCGAGCGGGTACTCGACGAGGACTGGCCCTTCCCTTACCTGCACGACGAGACCCAGGAGGCGGCCGTCGCCTGGGCGGCGCAGGTCACCCCGCACGTCTACGTCGTCGATGCCTCGGGCGTGGTCCGGTACGAGGGGGCGCCGGACGGCGACCACATGGACCCCGGCCTCGACGCAGTCTGGCTGCGGGAGGCTCTCGACGCGGTGCTCGCCGGCGAGCGCCCGCAGCGGGCCGAGACCGAGCCCGTCGGGTGCTCGATCAAGTGGAAGCAGTGAGGTGACCGGCCGCCGGCGCGTGGTCCGCGTTCCCGCATCGTCCGCCAACCTCGGTCCCGGCTACGACGTGTTCGCGGCGGCGATCTCGATCCACCTCGAGCTCGAGGTCACCGAGGCGGAGGAGTTCTCGGTCGACGCGGGCGGACACGTGGTGCCGACCGACCGCTCGAACCTCTGCGTACGCGCCTTCGAGGCGCTCCACCCCGCCGACGGCCTTCGGTTCGAGATCCGCAGCGAGATCCCGCCCACCAGGGGCCTCGGCTCCTCGGCGGCGGCGATCGTCGCCGGGCTGATGGCCGCCGACCACCTGTTCGAGCTGGCCCTCGATCGGGACGAGATCTACGCTCGCGCGGTCGAGCTGGAGGGTCACCCCGACAACGTCGGCGCCGCGCTCTACGGCGGCTTCGTCGTCTGTCCCCAGGCGCTCGATGGACGATCCGCGCCGCCCGTCCGGCTCGAGCCTCCGCAGGGCGTCGAGGGGGTGCTGGTCGTTCCCGAACAGGAGGTGCCGACCGAGCGGGCCCGAGCCGCGATTCCGCCCAGCGTTCCGATCGCGGACGCGGTCGCCAACCTCGCGGCCGCGTCCCAGCTCGTGCTCGGGATCGAGCGCTCCGACCTCGCCCTGATCGCCCAGGGCCTCGGGGATCGCCTCCACCAGCCGCATCGAGCGCATCTGTTCCCCCGCTCGATCGAGGTTCTCGAGCGGGCGCCGGAGATCGGGGCGATCGGGGCGACCGTGTCGGGAGCCGGGCCCGCGCTCCTCGTCTGGTGCTTTTGGCAGGACACCGGCAAGGTGACCAAGGCGCTTCGCCGTATGGTCGGCGGCTGGGCCGAGGTTCGCCGGGCCCCGTTCAGTCCACTGGGCGCCGACGTCACCGAGCTGTAGCGGCCCGGACCGGCGGCCGCTCTGCGCCCGTCGGCCCGCGAACCCACGGTCCGGCGTCGAGAGGCTAGGCGAGCAGTCCGAGCTGGTGCAGGATCGAGACCGAGTCCGAGTAGACGTCCTTTCGCTTCACCAGCCCGCGTTCGAACGGGATCACGTCGAGCCCGTCCCAGGAGATTCGCTTCCCGGTCGGCTCGGCCACCAGCTCTCCGCGACGCATCTCGTTGACGTGGGTCGCCTCGGCGGTCCACTCCTGCACCACGAGGCCCTCGCGCACGTAGAGGCGCCGGGTCGTGAACGCCAGGTCGGGCCAGGTCTCGAAGATCGATTCGATGTGCGGGCGAACGGCGTCGCCCTCGGCGCGCTCGCCGGCGGTGTGGTTCTCGAACACCATGTCCGGCGCGTGCATCGAGATGATCGCGGCGAGGTTCTGCGCGTTCCAAGCCTCGTTGTAGCGCCCGATCGTCTCCTCGAGGCTCGGCGCTGAGTCGGCTTCGCTCATCGCCGCGGGATGATCACAGGTCGGGCGGCAGTTGGCGGGCGTCGGGGCGCTCTCACGAAGCGCGGGCCGCGGCCCCGGCCGGGGCCAGCTCGGCGCTCAGCTCGTCGAGCGGCTCGAGCATCTCCTGCCTGCCGAGGCGTCGCATGATCTCGCCGGCGAGCGACAGGTAGTCGGCGCCGCGATCGGGCCGGTAGTCGAGGATCGGGACCGCCCGCTCCGCCGACTCGGCGTAGGCGATCGATTGGCGGATCGCGGTCCGGAACAGCTTCTCGCCGAACCGCTCCTGAAGCGCCTCGAGCGTGTGGCGCGCGTGGCGGGTGCGCGGGTTGACGATGTTGAGGCACACCCCGAGCAACTCGAGGTCGGGGTTGAGGCTGTCCTTGGCGAGGTCGACGACCTGGATCGCCTGCTCCATCCCCTGGAGCGAGAAGTACTGCGCCTCCGTTGAGAGGATCGCGTACGTCGATGCGACCAGAGCGTTGACGGTCAGCAGGCCGAGGGTCGGGGGGCAGTCGATCAGTATCAGGTCGCGGCTTCGCCGCAGATCGCGAAGCGCGTTCCTGAGCGTCACCTCGCGACCGATCTTTCCCGCGAGCACGATCTCTGCCTCGGCGAGGCGGAGGTTGGCCGGGATCACCTGGCCGTGGACCGCGTCGGCGGCCCGGGCCTGGCCCTGGAGGACCTCGCCGAGGGTCGGCTCGGCGGTCGGGTCGGCGTCGAAGTAGTCCGAGAGATTTCCCTGCGGATCGGCGTCGATCGCCAGGACGTCCAAGCCGAGCCTGCCGAAGACGTCGGTCAGCGAGCGCACCATGGTGGTCTTCCCGGTGCCGCCCTTTTGCGAAAGGACCGCGATCACCTCGGACATCGGCGGGACTATATGGCTGCGTGCCTTCGTATACTGCGCAGCACCCTTGTCCCCCAGTCGCACGCCCGCTCGAAGAAGGCGTGGATCCCGGGAGGTGAGCATGGCTGGATCGCAATACCGTCCCTCGTCCCCGCGTCCCCAACGGCCTCGCCTTTCCCCCGAGCGGGCCTACCGCCCGAGGGTCTCGCCGCCGAGCGTCGAGGATCGCGACGCGTGCGCCATCTACGCGTCGGTTCGAAAGGACGCGACCCCGAGCCGGGCGCCCGTCGAGTCTGCCCTCCTCAACCTCCGCAAGATGCTCCACCGGGCGGGGAATGTCGATGGCGAGGGTGACGGGTGCGGGATCCTGGTCGACATCCCTCGCAAGATCTGGACCGAGGAGGTCCGGGTCGGCGGCCACAACCCGGCGCTCGCGCTGGACCCGGCGTTCGCCGTCGCCCACCTGTTCATAGATCGCCGTGAGGACGTCGAGAAGGCGCGCCACGATGCCCGCGAGATCCTCGGGCGGGGCGGCTTTCGGATCCTCGCCGAGCGGCTGGGGACGGTCGACTCGCAGGCGCTCGGGGCGATCGCCCGCGAGGAGGAGCCCCATTTCTGGCAGGTGGCCGGGGTGCTCCCCGACGCTCGGCGCCGCGCCCGGATCGCCTTCGACCTGATGCTCGCGCTCGAGTCCGAGCTCGGTTGCCACGTGGCCTCGTTCTCGGCCACTACCTGCGTCTACAAGGTGATGGGGGCGCCGAAGGTCCTGGGCGAGTACTACCCGGACCTCCGCGATGAGCGATTCGAGACGATCGGCTGCTTCGGCCACAACCGCTACTCGACCAACACGTGGCCCTCGTTTCGGCGTGTCCAGCCGTTCACCGTGCTCGGGCACAACGGCGAGATCAACACGATCGCCCAGCTCCGTCAGGAGGGCCGCATGCTGGGCGTCCCGATCGACCCCGGCTCCTCGGACTCCCAGGACCTCAACCGCGTCGTCGACACGATGGTCCGCGTCGAGGGGCTGTCGCTGGCCGAGGCGATGGAGATGGTGGTCCCGCCGGTCGTCGACGAGATCCGCTCGCTGCCCGCCGACCTGCACGCCTTCTACTCCTACCTGCGTCAGGCGATGGGCCCCTTCGCGCAGGGGCCGGTCGCCCTGATCGCCCGCCACGACGACGAGTGCGTCTTCTCGGCCGACGCGCTCGGGCTGCGGCCGCTCTGGAAGCTCGAGACGCCCGACGACTTCATCTTCAGCTCCGAGCCCGGCGTGATCGGCTGCGGCGACATGGTCTCCGAGCCCAAGCCGCTCGCCCCCGGCGAGAAGTTCATGGTCACGATCGACCGCCAGGGCCGGACCTCGCGGCTCCACGAGCACTTCGAGATGCAGCGCGCGGTCGCCGAGCGGTGGCTGGAGCGCACCAGGACGCCGAAGGGCGAGGACGGGGCCGAGGGCGGGCCGATCAGCTCCAGGATGGCGCCCTACGATCGCGCTCTGGAGACGGGCGGGCCGCTGGAGGGGGCCGAGATCCCCGGCTACACCTCCGCCGGCCCCTCGGAGCCGGTCAAGGTCGCCGACCGTGTGCTGGCGGGGTTCGGCTGGCAGCGCGACGACGTGAAGCTGTGTCAGCAGATGGCGTCGAACGGCGCCGAGCCGATCGGCTCGCTCGGCTACGACGGGCCCCTCGCGTCGCTGTCGCCCGAGCGCCAGAACCTCGCCGACTACTTCAAGGAGACCGTCGCGGTCGTGACCAACCCCGCGATCGACCGCGAGCGCGAGATCGAGCACTTCTCGACCCGGACGGTGTTCGGGCGGCGGCCGTCGATCCACGCGCCGGGGACGGACACCAAGACGATCGAGACCGCCTTCCCGGTGGTGCTCGGCGGCCATCACGACCTGGCGCCCCTCTCCGACTCCAGGTACCGGCGGATCGCCCGCCAGCACAAGACCTACCTGCTCGAGGACCTCTGGGAGGAGTTTCGCAATCGGGCGGCGGCGATCGACATCGCGCTGCTCGAGTCCGAGACGACCCACGGGGCGATCGAGCGGATCAAGCAGGAGGCCGTCAAGCAGGTTCGCCAGGGGGCGGAGCTCGTGGTGCTCACCGACCGCACCGTGTATGACGGCGAGCGCCGTTATCTCGACCCCCACCTCGCCGTATCGGCGGTCGACCAGGCCCTCAAGCAGCTCAAGGTCGGCGAGACGGGGGAGGAGAACCTGCGCCGCCGCTGTTCGATCGTCCTTCGCTCGGCGGCGATCCGCAACGTCCACGACGTTGTGCTCGCGCTCGGCCTGGGGGCAAACGGGGTCTGTCCCTACGTGATGGTCGAGGTGATCTGCGTCGACGACTACGACACGGACGTATCCAACCTCTGTGCGGCGCTCCGCAAGGGGATCGAGAAGGTGATCTCGACGATCGGGATCCACGAGGTGCGCGGCTATGCGCGCCAGTTCTCCTCGATCGGCGTCAAGCCCGAGCTCGCCGAGACCCTCCAGTGCGAGACCTTCTGCGGATCCGAGGACGGAGGCGTCGGCTACACCGACCTCGACACCGACACCGATCAGCGCTTCGGGATCCTGACCGGCGACCAGGAAGCGAAGCCCGCGAAGACCTTCCGGTTCTACCCCAAGGTCTACAAGGCGGCGATCGCCGCCGCGAACGGCACCTCGTCGTATGAGGACTACTCGGAGAAGGTCCGCGATCTGGAGCGCCAGAGCCCGATCTCGATGCGCCACATCATCGGCCTGCGATCCGACCGCGACCCGGTGGACCCCGGGGACGTCGACACCTCGGTCGGCCACCACGACTACCCGATCGTGATCTCCTCGATGAGCTTCGGCTCGCAGTCCGAGCCCGCCTTCCGCGCCTATGCCGAGGCGGCCCGGGCGATCAACATCCTCTGCGTCAACGGCGAGGGCGGCGAGATCCAGGACATGTACGGCGAGTACCGCAAGTGGCGAGGCCAGCAGGTGGCCTCGGGCAGGTTCGGCGTCTCCGCGGCGATGCTCAACTCCTCCTACCTCGCCGAGATCAAGATCGGGCAGGGCGCAAAGCCCGGCGAGGGCGGCCACCTGCCGGGGCGAAAGGTCTCCGAGAAGGTCGCCGAGGCGCGAAACGCGGCGCCCGGCACCGACCTGATCTCGCCCTCGAACAACCACGACCTCTACTCGATCGAGGACCTCGCCGAGCTGATCGACGAGTTGAAGACCGTGAACCCCGACCTTCGGGTCTCGGTCAAGGTGCCCGTGGTCCCGAACATCGGGACGATCGGGCTGGGGATCGCCAAGGCGGGCGCGGACATCATCACCCTGTCGGGGTTCGAGGGCGGCACCGGCGCCGCACGCCAGCACGCGCTTCGCCATGTCGGCCTTCCGTCCGACATCGGCACCCGGGCCGTCCACCGGGCCCTGATGGAGGCTGGGATCCGAAACCGGGTGGAGATCTGGGCCGATGGCGGCTACCGCCACGCCCACGACATCGTGAAGCTCCACTGCATCGGCGCGAACCGGGTTGCGTTCGGAACCCTGGCGATGGTGTCGCTCGGATGCACGATCTGTCGCGGCTGTCAGCTCGACACGTGCCACGTCGGGATCGCGACGCAGATCGAGACCCTCGAGCAGGCCTCCGAGCATGGCCTGAAGAAGTTCACGCCGCAGCACGTCGACTCCGCCGCCGAGAGTTGCGCGCGCTTCTTCGAGGCAATGGGCGAGGAGGTGAAGCGCGTCGTCGGCGAGCTGGGATATGAGCGAGCCCAGGACCTGGTCGGCCGCTACGACCTCCTGGAGCAGCGCTCCCACGCCGACCGCCTCGACCTGACCGAGCTGATCACCCCGCTCGAGGAGTTCCTCGACCTCGAGCCGATCGACCTCCCGGTCGCCGAGGAGCCGGCCGAGGCCAGGGCGGAGGCGGGGCTGGTCCGGGCGCGGCCGATCCGCATGGAGCCCAAGGAGGCCTCGACCCAGATCGCCGGCCTGGCCGAAAAGGTGCTGGCGGGCGAGGTGGTCCGCGACAAGTTCCCCCGCTCAACCGACGCCCACGACCGGGTGCTCGGCACGGAGCTCGCGGGGGCGCTCTCTCGCGCCCGCATCTATGAGGGGGCTCCCGACGGGGACCAGGTCGACGTGATGGCCGAGCTCAGCTTCAACGGCGGCTCGGTCGCCGGCCAGGGCCTTGGAGCCTTCAACGCCTGGGGCCTCGTCGTCAGGGTCGAGGGGGGAGCGCAGGACGGGGTCGGCAAGGCGATGCTCGGCGGCGCGATCTCGATCATGAAGGGTCGCGGCGCCGACGGCGGGCGGGTCAACGGGTCGGTCGGGAAGTCGTTCGCCTATGGCGCCCAGCGCGGGCGGTTGTTCGTCCAGGGATCGGCGGACTCCCGCTTCTGCATCCGCCTCTCGGGTGCGGACGTGGTGCTCGGCGGCGAGCCCGACGCGCCGCTCGACGACGCACGCGGATGCATCGTCGATCGCGCCAACGCGAAGGGGTTCGCGTTCGAGTACATGACCTCGGGCCGCGCCGTGGTGCTCGGCGACATCGGTCCTTGGGCGTGCGCCGGGATGACCGGGGGCCGCGTCTACGCCCGCATCAACCCCGACTGGAACCTCGACCGGGACGCGATCGAGCGGCGGCTCGGCGAGGGGGCGAAGGTCGAGCTCGTCGAGCTCGACGACGAGGGCCAGCTCGACCTCGAGGAGTTGCTCGGCCACTACGCCGCCGAGCTGCGGGCCACCGATCAGGATTCCGAGGCCGACCGGGTCCTCGCGCTGGCGGCGGGCGCCCGTGGGAACTTCCTGATCATCGTCCCCCACAAAGTCCAGGCGGACCCCAACATCTCCACGGAGTAGGGCCGAGAGCGGGGGCCACTTTGCCAGCGCATGCGATTGGCGTGGGCACGCACCTGCCTCGGTACCTCCGGCGGCTTTTGGCGCGGCGGCGATCCGGCCTTCCGCGAACCGGGCGGATCTTCGGAATCGGGCTGACCCGAACCGGGACCACGAGCCTGACGTCCGCCCTGGACGTCCTCGGCTACCGGACATTCCACTTCCCCGCCGATGACGCCACTCGTGATCGGATCACGGCCCTGTTGGCCAACGGCGGCGATTGCGTTCGGCTGCCCCTCCTCGAGCGGATTGACGTCGCCACGGACACTCCGATCTGCGCGAGCTTCGAGGCCCTCGACGCAGGTTATCCCGGAAGCAAGTTCATCTTCACCACCCGCGACCGGCAGCCCTGGCTCGACTCATGCGAGCAGCTTTGGGCGAGCTGGGCGACGCCGTATCTCCGCGAGCATCCGGGCGAGCCCCTCGCGGTCTTCATCGAGGCCATCCACGAAGCGCTCTACGGAGAAGCCACCTTCGACCGCGAGCGGTTCTCGCGGGCCTACGACGACTACCAGGAACGGGTCCGCCGGCACTTTCGCGACCGCCCCGGCGACCTGCTCACCGTCGATGTCTGCGCCGGGGCCGGCTGGGAGCCCTTGTGCGGATTTCTCAACCTCCCGATCCCGGACGCGCAGTTCCCGTGGACGATCCACGCCGACGGGGAGTGGCGGGATGCGTACGAGTGGCGGGCCAGCCGAGGCTAGCCCTGCAGCACGTAGAGCCGGTAGGCCCCGATCTCCAGCTCGTCCCCGTCGGCGAGCGGGCCCCAGTCGACCTGCTCGCCGTTCACGAACAAGCCGTTGAGGCTGCGGTCATCGAGGGCGCGAAGCTGCTCCTCGGGGGTGCGAACGATCAGCGCGTGGCGTCGCGAGACCGTCGCGTCGTCGAGGCAGATGTCGGCCGAGCCGCTGCGGCCGATCCGGGTCCAGCCGGCCTGGAGCTCGACCACGACCGGCTCTCCGCCCTCCTCGAACGCCACGTAATGCGCGCCCGGCTCGAGCTCCGCCCGCATCTTCTGGAGCCAGTCCGGGGGAGAGGCGGCTGCGGCGACCGCGTCCGCCGACACCGACGACGACTCGAACATCGAGGCGCGCCGGAACCGAGACTCGCCGCAGGCCGGGCAGCGGGGGAGGTCGTCCCCCGCTGCCAGGGAGATCGAGTACCCGCACCCTACGCAGACAAGCGATCCGACCCCGGCGAACTCGCCGGTCTCGTCCACTGCGGCTCTTCCGTCTACGACGGCGTCCATCCCGAAAATTGGTAATCAATCCCTAGAACTGGTGACAATTTTAACGAGGCCACGCATGACCGCCAGGGTTTCCTGACCGGAAACCTTCGCAATTTGGACGCTTGTCGTCCCCTTCGCGTCAATAGAATCGGGCGCCGATGGGCCCGATCTCGGTCAAGCGGCCGATCGACGCGCCGCGCGAGCGCGTGTTCGACTTCCTGTGCGATCTCGCCAACCGCCCATCGTTCACCGACCACTTCATCTCGGAATACCGACTCGAGCGCCTCGAATCCCGCGGCGTGGGAGCCGCGGCGCGTATGCGGGTCGCCAGGCGCCACGTCTGGATGGATACCGCGATCGTCGAGGCCACCAGCCCACGCCGGATCCTCGAGCAGGGACGTAGCGGCCGGCTGGACCGGGTTCCCACGACGACGGGATGGGAGCTGGTCGAGGCGCCCGCGGCGTCCGGCTGCGAGGTCACGCTCAGCTTCTGGACCGAGCCGGCGAGTCATCTGGACAGGCTGCGCGAGAAGCTCGGCTCCGAGCGCTACTACCGCCGCCAGTGGGCGACCGCGCTGGGCCGGCTCAAGGAGCTGATCGAGTCGGGCCGCCCGCCCGAGCGTGTCGTGGTGGCGGGCGGCGACCGGGTCCCGGTGACATAGACTTCCGCCGCCATGGTGCGCGTCGCCGGCCCCAAAACGCGTCTTGGCGCCGTTGTGGCGCTGCTCGCTGCGCTCCTGGTCGGGCTGGCGCTCGCGGGCTGCGACACCGATCCCGAGGCGACTCTCGAGGTCGAGGAGGGACAGGGCATGCAGCTCGGCGACCTGCTCTACAACGTGCAGATCAGCCGGTTTCTGAACCCCAAGGACGACGAGGACAAGTCCTACCTCGTGGGCCAACCGCCGCCGAAGCCCAACCAGTTCTACCTCGGGGTATTCATGCAGGTCCAAAACACGTCCGGCACCCTCCAGCGGGTCCCGGCCGGGTTCCGGGTCACGGACACGGTCGGCACCGAGTTCAAGCCCGTGCCGAGCAGGAGCGAGTTCGCGCTCGACCTGGGAGGCAACGTGCCCGCGAACGGCCAGCGCCCCGAGCCCGAGACGACCGCCGCAAATGGCCCCATCCAGGGCGCCATGGTGCTGTTCCTCGTCGACACCGCCGCGGTCGAGGACCGCCCCCTGATTCTCGACATCCCGTCGTCGACGGGCGCCGTCGGCCACGTCGAGCTGGATATCTGAAGACAACTCCGCCGGGAGCCTCGCCTTCGGCTCCGGAATAACTCCGGCGAAAGCCTCACCTACGGCTCCGGAATAACTCCGGCGGCTGCTCGCCTTCGGCTCCGCTGCCGCCGGGTTCGGGCGCGTTACCTGGCGGCAGGTCGTAGGCGTGGGACCCGCGACTTCGTCGCTAGTTCAGACGGGTGGTTTGGCGTGCCGATCGGCTTCCCTACCCAGCCTTCGACCCCGTGGTCTCTGGACCCGCGACCTCATCCCTCGTTCGGACGGATGGTTCGCGTGCCGACCGGCTCCCCTACCCAGCCCTGATCACGTGCCCCCGCGAATGACCGACAAGTCCCCGATGTCGGCGATTCGCGGGGGTGTCGCGAAGGACCCCAACGCAAGCGGCCCCGCGGAGCCGCCGATGGCTGGGTAGCGGGGACAGGAAAGATGGCGTGGAGTCGTTCCTTACCCAGCCCTGACCACATGCCCCCGCGAATGACCGACAAGTCCCCGATGTCGGCGATTCGCGGGGGTGTCGAGAAGGCTTCATTGCGAGCGGCTCCGCGGAGCCGCGGCTCGGCTGGGGGGCAGGGGAGCAGGCGCGGTCAGCTCCCCTTCCCAGCCAGGCCGCACCCCAACGCGGACGACCGACAGCTCTCCACCTCACCGGGGGGGCGTGGGTCGTTTAGTGGATGACATGCATTCATAAGACGACCCACGTCTGGGCCGACGACCCGCGGCCGTTGCCGCGCGGCTAGCCGAGGCCGGCGTCCAGGACCTGACGGACGATCGGCGCGGCCACCGTGCCGCCGTCGCCGCTCGCATTGACGACCATCGCGGCGGCGACCAGCTTCGGCTTGCCGGCCGGCGCGAAGCCGGTGAACCAGGCGTCGACGTTCTGTTCGGGCACCGCGCCTGCCTCCGCCTGGCCGGGCTCAAGCGGCTTGGGCCCGAGCTCGGCGGTACCGGTCTTGCCGGCGACCTGGATGCCCGGCAGGGCGGCGGCGGTGCCCGTCCCCCCGGTCACCACACCGATCATCAGCTCGCGGAGCTTCGACGCGGTCTCCTTCGACGTGACCCGGACCGGACCGGTCGATGGCGCGAGGGCGGCGTCGCGGACCATGGACGTCGGGCTGCGGGTCCCGCCGTTGGCGACCGTCTGGGCGACCGAGGCCATCTCGAGCGGGGTCGCCAGGACCTCGCCCTGGCCGATCGCCGTCACGGCGAGGTCGACGTCGTTGGGGATCGAGGTCGGGATCGTGCTCTGCGGGGGGCTCATCGCCTTCAGGGCCTGATCGTCGAACAGGCTCGGCGGCGCGTTGAACCCGTAGCGCTCGGCAGTTCCGACCAGTCGCGACGAGCCGACCTTCGGCCCCAGGGGCACGAAGACGCTGTTGCACGACTCCGCGAACGCCTCGACGAAGCTTCCCCCGCAGGCCTCGTTGTGGGCGTTGGCGATCTCCCGCCCGTCGACCACGGTCGAGGTCTGAATCGGGAACTGGTCGGTCAGCTTCACCGCCCCGGCGTCCAGGGCGGCGGTCGTGGTGACGATCTTGAAGGTCGAGCCCGGGGGCTGGGGGCCGGACAGGGCGAGGCCGGCGAGCGCCAGCACCGACCCGCTCGTCGCGTCGAGGACGGCAACGCCGCCGTAGGCGCCGCCGAGCGCCGCGGTCGCCGCCTGCTGGAGGTCGGGGTCGATCGTGGTGTGCACGGGCGTCCCCGGGACCGGCTTGGTGGTTGCCACCACTGTGCTCTTCGACGCCGGGTTCGACCCCGGCGCGACCGCCACCAGCTCTCCGCCGGGCCGTCCGGCGAGCCGGCGGTTGAATGCTTGCTCGAGGCCACTCGTGCCCGTCGGCGTCCCCGGCGGGAACCCGAGCATGACCTCGGCCTTGTTCTCGTGAGCGTTGGGAGACGAGACCTCTCCAACGGCACCTGTGGCGGCGGCCCCGAGCGGCGAGGTCCGCGCCGTCGCAGGGCCCTCGGCGAGCGGGGTTCCGCCGCGGGCCAGAATCGGGGCGCGCTTCGGGATCTCGGTGTGGCGCACCAGTCGCTCTTTCTCACCGAGGCCGGGGAAGACGAGCTCCGGCGACCAGGCGATCCGGTCGCCGTCGAGCGGCAGCTCGATCTCGCCGGTGATCTGGCCGAATGCATGCGTGTCGAGCGTCACCGGCATCGAAGCTGCCGGCTGCCCACCGGAGTCGGACTCCGAGACCTCGCCGGTCCTCACCTTGGTCACCGTCGCCGTCTCCTGGGCCTTTCCGTACTCGTCGGTGAACGAGTTCAGCGGATAACGCCTCGCCGCGGCCGGCGAGAGCTCGGCATGCATGGCGGCGAAGTCCTGCTTCTCCCAGTCGTCGGCGAACCGCTGGGCGCCCCCCAGATCGGCGCCGTGGCCGCCCTTCACCGCGCCGGCGATGAACGCGGCGCTCGCCAGAGCGGCGACGGGAAGCGCGCGGGTCAGGAGACGGCGGCGGCGGGCCGCATCACTGTTGGCGGGGCTCAAGCGGGTAGAAAGGTAGTCGCTCGGTGAACTTCGTTGACGTCATCATCGTCGTATTCGCGGTCGCCTTCGCGGTGATCGGCTACGAGCGGGGCCTGATGGCGAGCGCGCTGCCGCTCGCGGGCTTCGTCGTCGGGGCCGCGCTCGGGGGCCGCCTCGGCCCGGCGCTCCTTTCCGCCGGTGGCGAGTCGCGCTACGCGCCGGCGCTCACGGTCCTCTGCGGGCTCATGGCCGGGGTGGTGCTCGCGGTCGCCATGCGCGGGATCGCCGAGCTGATGAGGGCCCGTCTCGTTGGTCGGCGAAGGATCCTGCAACGCGTCGACGGCGTCGGCGGCTCGCTGCTCCTGGCCGCGCTGGCCCTGGTGCTCGCCTGGGCATTCGGCGCCGCGGCGCTCAATTCGTCGGGCCCGGCGTCGCGCGACCTGCGAGACGCGCTCCAGGGCTCGAGGATCCTCGCGGCGCTGAACGGGGCGCTGCCTCCCAGCGGGCCGATTCTCAACCTGCTTCGCCACGTCGACCCCACGGTGGCGCTCCGCGGGCCACGTGCGAACGTCCCCATGCCGCGCTCGGCAATCGCCCGGGACCCGGAGGTCGCTCGGGCCGGCGGCTCGGTCGTCAAGGTGCTCGGAAGCGCCTGCGGGCTGGGCATCGAGGGCTCCGGCTGGACCGTTCGCCCCGGCCTGGTGGTGACGAACGCCCACGTGGTCGCGGGGGAGCTCGACACGACTGTGACCACGCGAGCGGGCGTCTCCTACGACGCCACCGCCGTGCGCTACGAGCCTCGCGATGATCTCGCCGTCCTTCGAGTCCCGGGACTCGACACCCGGCCGCTTCGGATCGCCGCTGGCGCGCGAAGCGGGACGGCGGGAGCCGTTCTGGGCTACCCCGAGAACGGGCCCTTCACGATCACGCCGGCGCGGCTCGGCAGGACCGGCACCGCGCTCAGCCAGGACTCCTACGGCCGCGGCCCGATCAAGCGGGTCATGACGCCGTTTCGCGGACAAGTCAGGAGCGGCAACTCGGGTGGCCCCGTCGTCGACGGGGCCGGCCGGGTGCTGACCACGGTGTTCGCGGCCGAAGAGCGGCGCTCGACGGGTGGCCTGGGGGTGCCGAACGCAGCGGTCCGCCGCGCCCTCGACGGCCGCCTCGAACTCACCGGGACGGGGCCGTGCGGCGTCTGAGCGCCACCGCCACGCGGCCTCGACCCGTCCGGCCCTCGCCAACTACGCCGCTCCGGCCTGAACCCGCGCGAGCGCCCACGGCGTGCCGCCCGGTAACGCGCCCAAACCCGGCGGCAGCGGAGGCGAAGCCGAGCAGCCGCCGGAGTTGCTCCCGGCGCCCTACCACTCGCGGGGATTACCGGGCGGGATCCGATCGTGGACCAGAGCCGCCTCGACCACCTCGACCGGGCAGGGCCCGGTCGTGTCGCGAAACAGCTCCAGCTCGCCCGGGCCCAGTGAGTCGAAAGCCGCCTCGACGGCGCGCTCGTAAGAGGCCAGGACCACCGCTCCCGGAGGCGGGCTCGGGGCGTGGTTCTCGGGCTTGGCGGTGAATGTGAACACGCGGTCGTAGGGGGGCGTTCCCTCCGCCCGGACAGCCCCGCTCACCTCGACCTGTTCGTAGCGAAGCTCGCGGAGCGCGAGCCGCTCGAGCTCCGGGCCCGAGACCTCTATCAGGGCGCCGTTCGGCCCCTCGCCCGGGGAGGGCTCGACGTTCAGGCCGAGGCAATAGGGGGGAGTGGTGCCGTCGCTGAGTGCGAAGGTCTTCTCCGAGGCGAGGTTGTCTCGGAGGAGGGTCCAGGATCGCCGCCAGCCCACAAGCCGGGCTCGGCCCCCCGGCTCGACCTCCCGCCCGAGGGTTCGGCCGGCGCTCGCGGCGCTGGCCAGGGACCCGTAGGCGAACACGGCGAGCCTCATCGAAGCCTGCGGCCGGTCTCCTCCGGCGGATGCGAGCAGAGGCGGGCGCGGGCCGGGCAGTCCCAGCAGAGCGCCGCGTGGGGCGTCTCGGTCACCTCGAAGCGCCCCTCCCTCATCCGGCCGATCAGCGCCTCGAGCTCGCGGCCCGAAGCATCGAGCGCGGCGCGATCGAGCTCCACCTCGACCGCCTCGCCGGGGCGCTCGAGGAACACGTAGGCGGTCCGCACGCGGGGAGCGCCGCGGGCGGCGGCCAGCGCATAGATCTGGCGCTGGACCCCGTAGCGATCGACCACCTCGTCGAGGCCCTTCGAGCCGACGGCGTCCGTCTTGTAGTCGACCACCAGCGGCACCTCCCCGGGGGAGTAGAGGTCGATCGTGCCGCGGACCACCGAGTCGCCGAGTCGCACGATGAATGGCATCTCGGGGCGCGCCTTCCCGCGGGTGCGAAGCTCGGCGCACAGGTCGGACCCCAGCCACCCGCCGACCATCGCGCGGGCGCGATCGAGGTCGTCGGGTGCCGCCTCGGAGACCTCGCGGCGCAGCACCTGGCCGCACAGGGCGCCATCGGGCTCGCTCCACTCGTTGCGCGCGCTCCATTCGAGCAGGGCGTGAACGGCGTTGCCGAACCCGAACCGGCTCCTCGACGGTGCCGCTTCGCCGTCGGCGGCGAGGTCCTCGCGAGCGGGAAGGCCCACCACCCGCTCGCTGAAGAACCGGTAGCCGCATCTGCCGTACATGGCGAGCGCCGAATAGGAGAGGTGCCGCGCCGCCGGCTCGATCTCGGCGCTCGGCCGGTCGAGCGGCGGAGGCCCGAGGGCCTCGCCGGGCCCGATCCCCTCTGGCCGGGCGGCCGGGCGCAGAAGGTTGAAGGACGCCGGGTCGGGCCGGTTGAACTGAATCGCGAGCCTTCCCGCGCCGAAGCTCGCCTCGAGGCCGGGCCGCGGGCCCGGTGGCGAAAGCTCAACGACGTGGTCCTCGGCATCGGGTCCGATCGCCATCGCGCGCATCAGCCGCTCCGTGATCGGGGTCGAAGCGGGCATGTCCTGATCGGCCTTGGCTAGCCGAGCGGCTTGGAAGCAGCCGCTCAGGATCAGCCGCTGCTCGGCGCGGGTGGCGGCCACGTAGGCGAGGCGACACGCCTCGGCGGCCTCGTCTTCGGCGGCCTCCTGAACCATCTCGTCGTAGCCGAACACCCCGACAGCGGTCGTCCCCAGCCGGGCCAGGCGGATGCCGACTCGCGGCTGATCGGGCGACGGGCGTCCGTCCGCCCCCCCGGGGCCCTCGGCGATCGCCACGGGGGGCTGTCGGACCCCGGCGAGGAGCCCCCGGCCCAGGTCCGCGACCGCGACGACGCCGAACTCGAGCCCCTTCGCCGCGTGGACGGTCATCACCCTGACGCCGTCGTGATCCTCGGCCTCGGTCGCGGCCGCCCCCTCGCGGTCGACCAGGGAGCTGTCGGCGACGAAGTCGAGGAACCCCCGGATGTCTCGCCCCTCCGCCGCCTCGTAGCCCCGCGCGAGGCGCATCAGCTTGCGCAGGTTGGCGTAGCGGCGCGTCCCTCGGTCCATGATCAGGGTCGCGAGGTCGTAGTCGAATGCGCTCACGGCGCGCTGGATCAGCTCGTCGAGGCCGATCAGGGGCGCGTCGGCCCGCAGCGAGGAGAGCCGATCACAGAGCTCGCGTAGGCCTGCCACGTCGTCGGGGGGGATCGCCGCGAGGCGGTGCTCGGACTCGGCCTCCTCGGCGGGCTCCTGGCGCCCGAATCGCCGTTCGATCACCGGCCACAGGTGGTTGCCGCGGCCCGCAGCGCTCCGAAGCAGCCACAGGGCGTCCGGCCCGATGCCGCACAGCGGCGAGGCCAGGACACCCAGCAGGCACTCGTCGTCGAGCGGGTTGGCGATCGTGCCCATGAGGCGGATCACGTCGTCGACCTGCTGCTGCGACCAGTAGCCGCGTCCTCCGACCACGTAGGGGTTGAGCCCCGCTCGCTCGAGCTCCTCCTCGAACGCCGCGACATGCGTGTAGGCCCGCATCAAGACGACGATGTCGCCCGCCGCGGCCTTCTCTTCGTCGACCAGACGGCGAAGCCTTGCCGCGAGGAAGCGCGCCTCGGCGACGCGGTCCGGGGCCGATGGATAGTCGCCGCTCAGGTGTATGTCGAGCCCCGCGTCGTCCCACTCGGAGCCCCCGGGGGTGAGCAGCAGCTCGACCGGCGGGCCGTCGCCCGGCCCGATGTCCGCCCGGCCGCGGCCCACGGTCAACGCCCGGAAGTCGCCCAGGATCGCCTCGCCGATCGCGTTCACCGCCGATACGACCGCCGGCGTGGAGCGGAAGTTGCCGCCCAGGCGCATCACCTCGCCGTCGCGGTCGGGCGCCGACCCGATCCGTTCGCGCTCGCCCCGGAACACCTCGAGATCGGCGTGGCGGAACCCGTAGACCGACTGGAACTCATCGCCGACCATGAACGTCTGAGTCCCGGGGCCGCGGAGCAGCCCGACCAGCTCGAGCTGAAGGCGGTTGGTGTCCTGGAACTCGTCCACCAGGACGTGACGGAATCGCTCTCGATAGGCCTCTGCGACTGCCGGGTGCTCTTCCAGGAGCCGGCGCGCTTCGAGCTGCAGATCCTCGAAATCGAGCCCCGAGCGCTCCTGCTTCAGGCGCCGGTAATGGGCCGAGAACAGCTCCAGGAGCTCGGCGATGTGCCGGTAGGAGGCCCTTGCGTCGCGCTCGGCGAGCGCCGTTCGCGCCCGCCGCCACGCATCCCTGTAGGCGACGCACGCCGGTCCGCTGAACGCCTTGGCGGTCGATGTCAGCTCGAGCCCGGCGAGCTCGGTCTCGGTCGGCAGGCGGCGATCGGGCTCGAGTGCCGCGGCCGCCGCGACGCGCTCGAGGTTCTTCTGGCCGCCACCGCCCCCCTCACACTCCGAGCAGGCGGCCTTCGCGGCGCTGACCAGGGCGGCGAGCGCGGCGCTCGGGTCGGACTGCGGGGCCTCGGGAAGAGCCGGTGCGCGTCCCTGGCTTCGAAGCTCGGCGTGAGCGGTCACCACCAGGCGGCGAAGCTCCGGGCCTCGCATCGCCGCGACCAGAGTCGCGCGCTCGGCGTCACCGCCCTCGAGCAGCTCCTCGAGGGCCTCGTCGAACGCCGCCGAGGAGACCCGATCGGCCTCGCCGGCGTCGAGGACGCGAAACCGGGGGTCGAGCCCCAGAACGACGGGATGGGCGGCCAGGATCCGCCTGCAGAATCCGTGGATTGTCGAGATCCAGGCGCGCTCGGAGTCGCGAGCCAGGTCGCGAAGGCGCCCGGCGCGCTCCACGTCCCGATCGGATCGGGCGCGCTCGGCCATGCCCGCGAGCTGATCGCGGACCCGATGGCGAAGCTCGCCCGCCGCGCGCTCGGTGAACGTGAACGCGAGGATCGAGTCCACCCCCGACTCCGCCTCCTCGGCCGCAGCGCAGTAGCGCTCGACGAGGACCCGGGTCTTGCCCGTCCCTGCGCCAGCCTCCAGGAGCACGTCGCGGTCGCGAGCCTCGATCGCCCGCCGCTGCTCGGGAGTGGGGGGCGGCGACGGCTCGGGCTCGTGGCCGTCGGCGGGCTCGGGGTCGGCACCGAGCTCGAGCTGCTCGGGAGTCACGCCGCTTCCTCCTCGTCTTCCTCGTCGGGGTCCTGGCGGACCCCGCGCTCGCGCCGGCAGATCGCCTGGAAGGTGCAGAAGGGTGGGCAGGTGTCGTCGATCGGATCTCGGCGGATCACGCCGGCCCGCATCGATTCGACGATCCCCGACGCGGTCTCGCGGGCGGCCCGGATTGCCTTCGCGAACTCCTCCTCGGAGAGGAGATCGTTGTTGATCAGCCCAAGGCCGGCGAGGAGGCCGTCGGCCTCCTCGCCGAGGGCGATCCCGCGCGGCCTGTGGTCACGGGTCGCGGCGAGCGGCTGGTAGATGCCCCCCAGCGGGCGGCGGTTCCACTGCTCCTCGAGGGCGATGGCGTAGAGCTGGGGCTGAAGCTTTCCTTCCTTGGCGAGCTTCGCGGCGCTCGTCACCGTGCGCGAGACCTTGTAGTCGCGGATCAGGCCGTCGCGGCCCGAGGGCGAGAGGTCGACGCGGTCGATCTTGCCGTGCAGGAGGAACCCGTCCATTCCGAGCGCGGGGCGATCGTCGTCCTCTCCCTCGCCGAAGCTCGCCTCCAGGAGCTCCCGATCGGGTGCCAAGGGGGAGTCGGTCGCCGATTCGCGGGTGAGGAAGCTCTCGATCAGGGCGATCATTCGTGCCCGCGCCGCGATCGCCCGGACGTCGTCGCCACCAAGCCCCTCGCGGTCGGCGCGGGTCGTGACCAGCTCGCCCGCGCGCCGCCGCCAGGCCTCCAGGGTCTCGGGGCGGGGGAGCGGTCCGCCGGGCGGAGGCTCTCGGTAGAGGTCCTCGAGGACGCCGTGGATCACCGAGCCCTGCGCCAGCGTGTCGGGCTTTGGGTCGAGCTGCTCGGGCCCGAGCTCGTGCTGGACGAACCAGCGGTAGGAGCACAACGCGTACTCCTCGAGCGTCGAGGCGCCGAACAGCCCGCGGTCGCGGAGCTCGTCGAGGACGGCGGCTTCGGCGAGCGGCCCCGGCTTGCCCCTCGCTACCCGCTCGGCGGCCCGGGCGAGCCGCCGATGGAGCGCGTCCGCGTCGCCGCGCCCCACGCCGAGCCGGGCGACGATCACCTCCGGGTCGATCGACGGATCCGACGCCGCGAGCGAACGAGCCAGCTCGTCGAGGCTGGGGGCGTCTGCGACCGGCAAGGTGACCTCGCCGAGTGGGCGCCGCCGCACCTGGTCGCTCCCCGCCTCGTCGTGGGGGTCGAACGAGAGGCCCGCGATCACCTCTCCCAGATCGTCCAGGAAGGGGGAGGGCGCGATCGCCGCCCCGTCGTCGTCGCTTTCCCGCCAGCAGAGATGAAGGCGCGACGTGGGGCGCGAGAGGCAGATATGGAACAGGTAGCGCTCCTCGTGTTCGGGGTCCGCGCGGGCCGGCAGGCCGAGCGCCCCGCGCTGCTCGTCGGACAGGAACGCGTCCCCGGGGTCGTGGCGCGGGAACTCCCCCTCCTGAAGGGACGCGACGAACAGGTGCTCGACCCGCTGGGCGCGGATCCGGTAGGGGCTCGTCACCCGTACGTGTCCGTCGGTCGGCCCGCGCCAGAGCGGAACCTCGAGTGTCTCCAGGACCTCGAGCGCTTCGCTCGCGGGGCCCTCGATCCCGGGCAGCTCGGCAAGGCTCTCGAGCGCCTCGGCGGCGATCGCCCCCGCCCGCAGCTCGAGCCGCCGTTCGCGGACCGCGATCGATGCTCGGCGCTCCTGGGGGCGCTCGGCGATCCGCCTCGCGAACCGCGCCAGGGTTCGAAGCGTGCCGGGCGCGTCGCGCTGGCGTTCGAGGTCCTCGAGCTCGAAGAGCTCGCGGCCGCGCCACGACCCGAGCGCCTCCGCGGCCGTCCGCAGGCCCTCTCGCCTGATCGCGCGCTCGAGCCAGTCGGCGTTGCTCGGCCAGGCGACGCCCGGCGTTCGCACGAATGCGAGCACGTCCTCGGCGCGCCTGGAGGTCAGAGAGGCGCGAAGCAGCGCGATCAGCCCGCGGCCCGTCGCGGTGCGGTCGAGGGGCACGCTCGCCTCGACGGCGGCGGGAACGCCGAAGCCGGCGAGGACGGCGTCGTAGAGGGGGCCGTAGCGGTCGGGCGCTCTGACGACGATCGCCACCTGGTCGGGTGCCACCCCGCCGGCGAGAAGGCGCGCCACCTCGGCCCCGATCTGCTCGGCCTGCGCGTGCTCGCCCGCCGACTCCATGAGCGCCAGCCCGTCGTCGCGGGCCACGGGTGCGGCGCCGTCTCGAAGGAAGGCGCGCTCGAGCTCGAAGAGGGTGCGGCTGCGGGTGTTCGCCGGATCCGGCTCGAGCTCGGACATCACGAGACTGCCGCCTCGCTCGACCAGCTCCTGGTAGAGCCGTGCCCTGGCGGTCAGGGCGTCTCGGTCCTCATAGGTGACCGCGACGGTCACGTCGACGCCCTGCGCGAGGGCGTCGAGGAGGGCGAGCTGCTCGACCGTCAAGTCGTCGAACCCATAGACGAACACGGGACGCGTCCAGGCGCCCGGCTCGGCCCGAACGGCGTCGGTGGCGCGCGCCGCCGCGAGATGGTCGTCGCCGTACCCGAGCTCGTCGCGCGCCCGCTCGTAGGCGGCGAACAGCGCCGCGATCTCGCGCAGCTGGGGGTCGCTTTCCCCTGTGCCCGCGACCGCGGACGCGATCGCGTTGCCGTCGAGCCCGGCCGCCTGGATCTCGTCGATCAGGCGGGCGAGCGCCGGCCCGAACCCGCGATGCTCCGCCGAACGGCCCAGGGCACGGAGCCTGGTCGAGCGAGCGGCCGATCGAATCACGCACAGGCGCTGGACATCCGACAGCGACGGTGGCAGCCAGGTTCCGGTTGCCCGCGCCACCTCCTCGAAGATCAGCCTGAAGGTCTGGACCGAGACGCCGAGCACGCCGGTCGCCTCCCCCGCGGCGTCGCCGAGCTCCCTCTCAAAGCGCGCGACGTCGTCGCCGGTGGGGACTATCAGCACCGGATCCGCATCGAGCGAGCCGATCACCGCGTCGTGGATCCTCCCGGCGCGCCCGGAGTTTGGGGGCCCGACGATCAACGAGAGCGCCATCCGTTCCCAGCATAGGTCGGCCCACGGCGCGCGAGCCTGACCGCCGGTCGGATACGCCCGCCGCCCCGGAGCGATTCCGTCCCACGCCGGGTCTATCTTCGCGCTCGTCATGTCGCTGTGCTTCATCGATCCCGCCGACGCGATCCGCGCGATCGCCGACTCAGTCGGGCGGGAGGCCCGCCGCCAGCTCCTCGGCGAGGCGGTCCGGGCATGGGTGGACGAGATCCCGGACGACGAGCTCGAGGCCCACTACGCGCGGGCGATCGCCGAGCTCGACGAGCACGACATCTCGATGCTGGCCGCCTGGCACGCCTCGATGGACGTCGGCCACCCGGTGCCGAACCGCGACTTCCTGATGGGGGCCTTCACGTCCCTTGGCCAGCACCGGCGCGAGGCCCTGAAGCTCGCGGCCGGATTCCGCGGCGAGGAGGCGGTCGACCGGGGCGTCACCGAGGAGCGGGCGCTCGAGACGGTGCTCGAATGGCTCTCACCGCCCCGCCTCATGGAGCTGGCGGTCGAGGCCGTCGAGCTCTACGTCTGGGACCGCGCCGGCTCGGAAAACTAGGCTGCTCAGCCGCTCCCGAGCGCGGCCTCGATCTCGGGGATTGCCTGGTCGTTGGTGCGGAAGTGGACGGTCGCCATTCCGAGCTCCCGAGCGGCGGCGACGTTCTGCTCCACGTCGTCGACGAACAGGCACTCGGGCGCGCCGATCCCGATTCGCTCCATCGTGAGCTCGTAGATGGCCCGGTCGGGCTTTCGGACCCCGACGAATGCCGAGTCGACGATCACCTCGAAGATCTCCTCGACGGGCAGCATTCGCCGCCACAGTGGCTCCCATTCGCGGATGTTGTTGGTCAGGAGCGCCATCCGGTAGCCGCGGGAGCGCACGCCCCGCATCAGCTCGATCATCGGCAGGTTGGGGTCGAGGGCGTCGAAGTAGATCTCGCTGAAGCGGTGGAGCTCCGGCTCGTGCCCGAGGTCGTGGGCGAGCTCCCGCGCGATCGCCCCGAGGAAGTCGGCCTCCGTGACCCGTCCCCGCTCGATCTCATGAAGGGGGTTCTCGCCGTCGCGCTCGCCTATCCGATGCATCGCGGCGCCAAGGCTCTCCACCGTGATCCCGGTCTCGTCCTGGACCGCCGTGAACGAGCCCAGAAGCGGCGTCGTGAGGACGCCCCCGAAGTCCGAGATCACCGCGCGGATTGCCATTAGGCCTGCCGAAGCAGCTCGCAGGCGCCCGCCCCGCTCGTTCCGTCGAGCCGAAACGACATCGCGGTGACCTCGCGGCGAACGCCGTCCTCCTCGTGCACCTCGACCTCGCCTCGGCGATCCGCGGCGAGGCGCAGTGGGGGGGATGAGGGGTCGATCCACAGCTCGACCCCGATCCGCCTCAGGTGGCCGTCGGCGTCGTACTCGGACGACATGAGCGCCTCGGTGACCGCGACCGGGTCGCCCGAGGACTCGAGGCGGTAGAGCACCTGGTCGTGATCGTGCCCGCGGGCTCCCCTGGGCCTCAGGCCCGCGAGGGCGAGGGCTTGCCCGTCCTCGAACAGCGCCGAGACGAGGAGAAGCGCCTCGGTGCGCTCCCAGTCGAGGTCGGTCTCCGCTCGCCATGCCGAGCGGGCGCCGTCGCCGGGCGCGCCGGGCGCCAGGGCCGGGTCCCAGACCACTCGCAGGGGCCACTCGCCGGGCGGGGCCTCGAGAACGATCGCCCCCGGCTCAGCCGCCATTGTTGCTCGGCCTCGGAAGCTCGCGCTCGACGTCGGGGACCTCCTCTGCGGTCCCCTCGTAGTCGTAGTCGCCGGTGGGCTCGCGGGGCGGGCGCGATCCGGTGGCGCGGCCGGCTCCCCAGCCGACGGTCCTCACCACGAAGGAGGCGCGGCGCAGGGCCAGGCGGGCGACGATTCCGCGAAAGATCGCCCGCGACGGCGGGATCAGGAGCAGCGCGCCGATCACGTCGCTGATGAACCCGGGGGTGATCAGGAACGCCCCTCCCAGGATCACCATCGCCCCGTCGAGCACCTCGCGGGCCGGGATCTTCCCGCGCGCCAACGCCTCGCTGAAGCGAGCCCATGCGGCTCGGCCCTGCGACCGAAGGAGCGCCGCGCCGAGGAAGCCGTCGAGAACCAGCAGCGCGATCGTCGGCACCACGCCGATCGCCTCGCCTACCTTGATGATCACGTAGATCTCGGCGACCGGCATGACGATGAAGATCAAGACCAGCAGCAGTGCCACGGGACAAGCCTAGTCAGGCGGCGTCGCTACGATGGGTGGGTGGCGAGTGAAGAGACGGCAGCCGTGACGCAGGACTCGGTCTACGAGGCCCTCGAGGAGGTCATCGACCCCGAGCTCGGGCTCGACTTCGTCTCGCTCGGGCTGGTCTACGACGTCGAGGTCCAGGGCGGCGAGGTCTACGTCACCTTCACGCTCACCTACCCCGGCTGTCCGATCGGCCCCCAGGTCTCAGAGCAGGTCAAGGAGTTCGTCGGCGACCTCGAAGGCGTCGACGGCGTCTACCCGAAGATGGTCTTCGACCCGCCCTGGTCCCCGGACATGATGTCCGAGGACGCGAAGTTCGCGCTCGGGTTCTAGTCCCCGACTCAGGCGTCACTCGGGGTCAGTCGGGGTCAGTCGGGCACCTCTTCCGTACCCACCCCGTACCCACGGAGCTCTCGCTCGAAGGGCGGGGGTAGGCAGGATTTGGGCAGCAGCGCGAGCAAGGAGGTACCACCCCGCCTGACCGGTGGCGGTGATGGGCCGCGCTACGTCACGGGACCCGTCCGGGTCACTGGCTCTGACCCCTATGACCTCGATGCAGACGGTAATGGCGTCGGCTGCGAGTGAGTCGCTGAGAATCTCCCGTTGCACCGGAAGAGGTCTCATCGAGCGTGCCGCGTATTCGCGAGGACGGATACGCGGAATCACGCTCGCTCGAGCGGCAGATTCTCACCCCCGCTGGGCCCCGAGCCGCCGCGGTGATCACGAGGTGATAGCCCGATCCGGGTTGGGGGGTAAGCGGAACCGCGGAGGCTACGCTGGCAAGGAGGCCCCACACCGATCCTCCTCCGCCTCGCAGCCGCACCGAGCAGTGCGTAGAGAATAGGCTGTTCCCGACCCTCCAAATGGCGACGCGTGAACAACGATGGACCGCGGACTCTGCCTTCGGCACGCGACTGTTGACAATTCGCGAATTCGCCTCCGCGCATGCCTTGGCTCTCATAGTCGTGCTCGCCACCGCGGTCAGGTTCGCGACGCTAGGGATGCCAAGCTATTGGTACGACGAATACCTGACGGTCTTCGATATTCACAAGAGCTTCCTCGGGACGCTCCAGGCGGTGCGCGACGTCGAGGTCAACCCGCCGCTCTACTTCGTCGTCGCCTGGGGATGGCAGAAGGTGCTCGGGAACAGCGAGGTCGCGCTCCGCTCTCTCTCGCGCTTCTCGGCACGGCCACGGTGCCCGTCGTCTACGCGGGAGCCCGGGAGCTTTCCTCGCGCCGAGCCGGTCTGGTCGCGGCGGCCCTGGCCGCGACCAGCCCGCTCCTGATCTGGTACTCGCAGGACACCCGCACCTATGCGCTTCTGGTCTTTCTGTCGGCGCTCTCGTTCCTGTTCTTCGTCTATTCCTTGAACAGAGAGGAGCCTCGGTGGCTCCTAGCGTGGGTACTAGCCTCGGTGCTCGCCCTCTCGACGCACTACTTCGCCGTCATGGTGGTGGTGCCGGAAGCTGCGTGGCTCCTGCTTCGCGCACGGGCGGGTCGCGCTCGGGCCATGCTGGCCGTCGCTGGGGTCGGGTGCGCCGGTCTCGCACTAATCCCGCTGTATGCCGCACAGCAGGATCACGCGGTGCGTCCAGGTTGGTGGATCCCCCTTTTCGCCCGCGAGCAGCGGCTGCTGGCCCTTCCACAGCACTTCGTCGTCGGCCTGAGCGTTCCCTGGCCGGCGTTGCCTGCGGTGGTCGGCGGGGGCCTCGTCGTCGCTGTGGTCTTTGCGCTGAGCAGAGCGGATCGCCGGTCGCGGCGGGCGGCCGCGGTCGCGGCGGGCATCGGTATCGCCGGCTTGGTGCTCGCGGTCGTCCCGGCCTTCTTCGGGCACGACTACCTGATCACGAAGAACGCAATCGAACTGTGGCTTCCCTTTGCCGTTGCCGTCGCGGTCGCACTGGGGGCGAGAGCGACTGGGGCCATCGGCCCGGCGGTCGTCGTTGCGCTGTGTGGGATCGGCCTCGCCTTGAGCATCTGGAACACCGCGACGCCCGCCGCTAGCCGAACGGATTTGCACGACGTCGCAAACGCTCTCGGACGACCTCACCACGAGAGGGTTATCGGCGCACCCCCGTTCCTGCGTGCCCCGCTCTCGCTCGAGCTTGCCGGAGCGCATCTCGCCGAGCCCGGCGAGAAGATCGTTGCCTCGGAGCTCATTAACCTGTCGCTGCGTCCGGTGCCGAACTACGCCATCGGTCCCTGCTATTGGGGGGCGCTCTGCGGCGGCCAATACTTGGGAGGGCCGGGGCCGGGGCTCCCCCCGCCGCCGCAGTTCAGGCTCGTTGGTCAGGGGTCGACCACGCGGGTCATATACCGGATCTATCGCGCCCCCCGGCCGGTTCGGTTTCCGGCCCCCAAGATGGCGGGGGCGTTCAGCTTCCTCGTGCAGAAGCCCGGCTAGAAGACGGTGGCCCGCGCGTCGATGCCATGAAGGGGACCGGATCCGATCGGTCCACGCCTTCCACAAGACTTGGGGCATGGCCAAGAACTCCGTTGACGCGATCCGCCAGCTTCGCAGCCCCTACACGGTGGAGGACGTCTATACGGCGCTTCGCACCCTTGCCTTCTTCGGTGGCAACCTCAGGAGGGCAACGGCGGCGCTGAACGATGCCGGGATCCAGGTCTCGAAGCGAACGCTCGAACGTTGGTCCCAGCAGCAGTTTCCGGAGGCCTACGCCGAAGCCCAGGCCGAGGTGCACCGCGAGGCGTGGCAGAACTCGCTCAGCCGGGCCGTCCAGGTGTTGGCTGGCGCGAGCGAGTCGTTGGGGCGTTTAGAAGGGTCGGCTGTGGTACCCGGTGATACGCCAGCACAAGATTGAGATGCCTGGCGTTGCCCTTTGTCTCACGCACGGCTCAGGCACAGTAGGTGGGGGTTTGTCCAGTCGGCTGTAGGCGGGGCCAGGGGGTTGATGTGGCCAGTGCGCCACCCGCATCCAACGCCTCGGGCGCGTGCAACGGAGCTCTTGGCGGGGGCCGCCCGACTGCAAACGGATCTGCAAACGAACGCGTCGGAACGGCCCAGCACCAGACGGCACAGCGGCCGGGTCGAGAGCGCGGCGCTACCCACGCCCAGGCACGCATCGGCACCAAACGATCCGGGGCGGCACGAGGCTCGGCGGACATGATGTCCGAGGACGCGAAGTTCGCGCTCGGGTTCTAACCGCTCATTTAGGCGTCAGTCGGAGTCATACGGGGTCAGTCCGCCCCCCGGGCCGTACCCACGCCGTACCCATGAAGGCCCCAGGGGTACGCGGATTAGGGAGCCACGACGACCGAGGAGGTACCACCCCGCTCGGCACATCAAGCTTCCAGGCGCGTACCGCTCCTACTCCGCGGCCCGGCGGCTTGAGTGGGCGGCTACCGCCCACTCAGACGGCTCCGGAGGCGCTGCAATATCCCGGGGTTCATCTGGAACTGGACCGGCTTTGCGCTGCGCCAGCACCGGGCGAGATCGTCTTCGTCGCGTGGATCGTGGCACCAGGTGTCGGCATGCTCGTCCATCGTCTCGTAGCCCAGCCTCTCCACGTACGCCTTCGCCTCCCTGCGCTCGTCGCCGTTCAAGAGGATGGTTTCGAAGATCAGGAGTCGGGGCCGGTGGCGCTCGAAGTCGATCCCCTTGACGATCTTGAAGTCGTACCCCTGGGCGTCGATCATGAGCAGATCGAGTTCCTCGATCCCGTGCTTGCGACACAGCGATTCGAAGGTTAGGCTCGGGACCTCGGTGCTCTGGATCTCCACGTCGGGTGCCGCAACGTTGAAGCCGTTGTGAAATCTCGTTACCGATTGCTCGACCTCGAAGCGCGAGAGCGAGCCGATCAAGTCTTGCCAGTTGTCCCCCAGAACCTCCTTCCCCTGGTCAGGGGGGACATAGAAGAACGGGACCCGCCCATCGGTGTCGCCTACCGCCGCGTTCTCGAAAGCCAACCCGTCGAAGCCCTCGTAGTTGCTCCGAAGCCGCTCGAAAACCCAGGGCAGCGGTTCGACCAAGACCCCCCGCCATTCGGAGGCCGTGATAAACGACGTCAGATGATCCGAGTTCACGCCATCGTTAGCGCCGATCTCAACGAAGACGGCTCGCGGATAGGTATCGGCGAACGCCTCAAGGATCTGCGATCCCGCGGACTTGACGTTCTTCCGCGACATCGCCCGCGCAGTATCTCACCTCGGCCACAGCGGCAGAGGGGCGTTCTATCACCAGCTCGGGGCCCGCGGGGGGTCGCATCAGGAACGCGATCGTCGGCCCACGACCTTGCCGCGAACCCGACCCACCTCGCGATCGTCTTCCCCTACTGATGCCGATAGACGCCATCTGGGGTAATCGGCTCGATGATTGTCTTCCAGCAACGTTGACACTGGGCATAAGGGGTGCCGTGGCGGAACCCGCGCTTCCAGCGGTGTCCGAGGAGGACGCAGGCGAGCTTCATGGTCGGGAGTCTCCCACGAAGTCGATGTCGCGGATCACCCGCGCGGGCGCACCTGCGGCGATCACGCCGCCGGGATGTTTTCGGTGGCCACCGAGTCCCCACCGATCACCGATCTCTCGGCGATGGTCACCCCGCTGGTCAAGGCGCAGTGGACGCCAAGCCAGCAGCTCGACCCGATCCGCGTCGGGTCTCGGAGAGAAACCCCTGGGCTGCGAGGTTCGGGTCGGGTCATCGTGTCGGTGGACCGGCGTCGCCGACGACGCAGCCGTAGCGAGCATGACGTAATCACCAAGTTCCACTCGCTCGAACGCGTGGAGTAGGACGCCCCGGTTCAGGAAGCAGCCCTGGCCGATCTCAATCGGGCATCGGCTGCGCTCAGAACCAGCCAGCAGTCGGGTTCGAGCAGAGTCCCGGCCCCGATCGTGATCTGCCCGTGATCAAGGCCCCCGAGCACCTGGCCAGCGATCGGATGCCGGATGAACGCGCCGATAGCGAGGCCATGTGCCGGTTGATCCGCCACCGATACGAGAAGCGGCGATTTCGCTCCTGAGGTTGGCGTGTGCCACCACGCACGCCATCCCATGACGCAAGCTATGCCGAAAGGGACGGAGCCGCGCCGGCATGCTGCTATCGAAGCGGCGAGCCTCACGGGCCCTTGACGGCGATGCGCCCCGAATAGTCAATCCGGGAGAGAAGCGGCCTGGCGGGTTTGCGACGAAAAACTCGTCGACCGCCTTGCGCGCGCCGTCCCAATGACCATAGTCATCGAGGATCAGAACTCCCCCCGGTACGAGCCGCGGGAATAGGTGTTCGAGCTCGTGGCGCGTCGACTCGTACCAGTCTGTATCGAGGCGCAGGAGAGCGAGATGTTCTGGCGCTTCGTCGGGGATAGTTTGCTCGACTGGCCCTCGGACGAAGTGCAACTGCTCCTCGGGATAGCCGGTCCCGATCAGGAGTTCCCGGACCCCTTCCTCATTGAAGGTTTCCGAGCCGAAGAGCGTCGGCCACGGACGTCCACTGTCTTGCTCCCAGCGTTTTTGTGCCGGACGGTCGAACGCCGAGACGTCGTACTCAGTCGGCTCGGTCATGCCCTCAAAGGTGTCGTAGAGCCAGATGTCCTTATCGTCGCGTCCCGACTCCTGAAGGATGAGGATCATCGCCAGCACCGAGCCTCCTCGCCAGACTCCGCACTCAGCGAAAGCGCCGGGCACTTCTGCCGCAACGCAGTAGCGGGCGGCATCAATCGTTGCCTGAAGGCGCGCCGGCCCGGTCATAGTGAACGGCATCGCTTGTTCGATGAGAGCGTGATCCTCCGCGACGTCGGTGGGGAGCGGGGTGCTTGGTTCGAGTTCGGCAAAGACGTGCCGACGTTGCCACGGCAACCTCATCGGACGAGCCTAAACCGAAACCGGCAGAGCCCGTTCTGAACCACCGGGCTGCGGAAGTAGTCGCTCAGGGCGAGGCATGGCCCAGGTGATGCAGCCGGAAGCTCGTTTCAGGACCCTACGCACGGGTGTTGCGTACTTCAGGAAAGCTTTAGTTAGAGCCCCTTGACGCGCCGTCAGACGGCGTGCGAGGGTTGCTCGGGCCGCCGGCCGCTCACAACAAGAGGAGCCAACGCATGGAGCACCAGGACGCCTACCAATCATCAGACCGGATCGGAGCCACGGGCGTGGCCCGAATTTCGGAACGTCCGCAGCTGGTCCTCGCAGCGGCGGTGATCGTCGCCGTGGGGTTAAACCTCTGGATGACGCGGGGTCAGACCTTCTTCTCAGATGAGTGGGGCCGCTTCACCTTCGACAGCAGCTCGCTCGAATCGCTGTTGCGTGGATACAGCGGGCATCTGGTGGTCCTGCACTTCCTCCTCTACAAGGCCCTGTTCGACCTTTTCGGCGCTGACTCGTATCTGCCGTTTCGCCTCGTCGAGGCTGGGCTGGTCGGGACATGCGGCCTGCTCTTCTATGCGGTCGCGCGAATCCGCGCTGAGCCCTGGCCTTCCCTTTTCGCGACTCTCATCGTCCTGTTCTTGGGCTCAGCCTGGGAGGTCGTGGCGACCCCCTTCGGGATTGTGGTGCTCCTTCCGATGGCCCTCGGATTGGGCGCACTGCTCTGCCTCGAGCGGTTCCCAGATGTTGCCGATCCGCTCGCTTGTCTTCTGCTCATTGCCGCGGTGGCGTCGCAGAGCGTTGGTCTGGCCTTCATCGTTGGCGCGGCTGTTCTGATCGGCCTGCAAGACGGCCGCGTCCTCGCCAGCCGGATGTGGATCGTTGTGGTCCCCGCGCTTATCTACGTGGCCTGGTTTGCCTGGTACCGGCTAGCTTCGGGCCCAACCAACGAGCAGGTTCATATTGAGAACTTCCGCGAGATTCCTTCGACGATAATTTCGTCAGGGGCAGCCGGGCTCTCGGCCATGAGCGGCTTGTTCGGAACCTCCGGCATAGAAGGCGTCCAGCTCTTCAACCTCACCGCCGGCTACCTGCTGCTCGCACTCGGCATCGTCGCGGTCGCCTGGTGGGTGCGAAGCGGAACGCGGCTCTCCCCGACGATCTGGGTTTTCGTCTCCCTTGCGCTCGCCTATTGGTTCTTGCTCGGCACGGTCGCGAACCCACTTCGCCCCCCGGAGGCAAGTCGCTACCTCTACCCGAGTGCTGTCTTTCTTCTACTCATCGGACTTGAGCTCATGAGAAGCGTTCGCCCGAGCCGTGCGCTCGTCTGGTTGGCGGCCGGCGTCTTGGTCGTTTCGTTGGTGCCCAACCTGCTGAACCTCAAGGTTGAGGCGACAAACATCAGAAACCAGACTGCGACCGAACGGTCGCAACTCGGCGCGCTCGAGTTGCTCAGAAATGAGGTCCCGGCCGAGGCGATCCCGAATTTGAACGTGAACGGCTTCATTAGTCTCGACCCGCAGGGGTCGATCCTGGCCGCGAGCTACTTCAACGCGGTGGATCGTTATGGCAGCCCGGCCGACAGCTCCAGCGAGATCGCGGCCGCACCAGAGCCCCAGCGGCTAGCTGTCGACCAAGTACTTCTCAAGGCCGGGGACCTCAGCGCCTCAAGTCTTCAATCGAAGACACCTCCCCCGCGCGACTGTCGGGCTGCACCCACAACCCCGTCCGGTTTGGCTAAGCCAATCCGTATTCCTTCCTCGGGCCTGGTGATCCGCGCTCAGACGTCGAGCTCGAAACTAACCGTGGGTGCGCGACGCTTCGCGACTGCGTTTCAGCCGGTCAGCCTTCCCGCCGGATCGGGGCCCCTGGTCCTTAAGACCGGCGCGAGCCAGGCACTACGGCCGTGGTACATACGGATCGGCGGGGCGATCACCTGCGCGAGCCAATGACGCGCGCAGTGTTGTCACACGAGCTATGCCCCCACCCGGACCCCCAGACACCCCTGCCGAGGAGCGGTATCCTACTCGGCGAGTCGTTAGTCAGCCGCTGAGTCCCGGACTGTCGGCCCCCGCGGCGCTACTGTCCGCGATGCCCTTCCAGTTGGTGCCGAGGCACGGGATCGAGTTGCGACACCTAGCGAAGCTGCTGCGCTGATCGCGGCTTTGCCGCCGAACGACCAGGTGGCGCTCGGTTTGGCCGTGTACGGCGGGCTTAGGGTGGGCGCGCTATTGGCCCTCGATCGGGCGAGCATCGACCTCGACTCTCAGGTCCTCCACGTCCGGCGTGGCTGGGACCCGACAGCCCGCGAGTTCATCGACGCGAAGTCCAGGGAGGGCAGGACCGTGCCGATCAGCAACCGGCTCGCCTCGCTCCTGGCTAACCATCTGATCCTCCTGAACCATCCGTCCGCGGGCCTCCTGTTTCCCGGTCGCGATCCGAACTTCCCGGTTCATCCGGCAATCCTTCGCCGGCGTGCTGCCAAGCGTTGGCTGGACCTGGGGCTGGAGCCGCTCGGTTTCCACGAGGCGCGTCATACCTACGCCTCGATCAACATCGCAGCCGGAATGAACGCCAAGTGGACCTGACCAGTTTCGGTGGACAGTTTCCGGCTTGGATTCAAGCCGCTTCCTTTGATGCCGAGAGCCGTACGCTCTCGACCTACATCGGGCCACGCCACCGAGCGTCGTGTGGATCCTGGTCCGGTTGTAGAAGGCCTCGATCCACTCGAAGATCGCCACCCGCGCCTCGCCCTTGGTCGGCCAGCTGCGGCGGTTGATCAGGTCCTTCTTCAAGGTCGCGAAGAACGACTCGGCGACGGCGTTGTCGAGCGCCGAGCCCTTGGCGCCCATCGAGGTGTCGATGCCGGCCTCGCGCAGGTGGTTGCCCATCGCCAGCGAGACGTATTGCGAACCGCGATCGGAATGATGGACGAGGCCGGCATCTGGCCGGCGGCGGGCGATCGCCATCTTCGAGCGCGTCGACGACGAGCTCGGCCCGTAGGTGGTCGGCGATCGACCAGCCGACGACGCGGCGCGAGTAGCAGTCGGTGACCGCGGCCAGTAGAGCCAGCCCTCCCAGGTGCGGACGTAGGTGATGTCGGCGACCCAGAGACGGTTGGGTTCGGTCGGGTTCCACTCGCGGCGGACCAGGTCCGGGCGGTCTCGATCCCGGGGACCCGAGATCGTCGTCTTGCCGCTGCGCGCTTGGGAACGAGCCCGTGAGATCCCGAGCTCGCCCATCAGCCGGGCGACGCGCTTTTTGCCAAGGCGCTCGCCGTCTCGGCGCAGCTCGATGTGGACGCGCGGAGCGCCGTAGGTGCGCGCGGCTTTGCTCGTGGGCCAGCTTGATCAGCTCCTTGATAGCGGTCGTCCTCGACGGCCCGCCTGCAGGCGGGCCGTCTTGGGACGCATAGAAACCCGAGCGCTCACCTCGAGCACCCGGCAGAGGGTCGTGACCGCAGTGGTTTGCCCTCTCCGCGCGCGATGAAGCGGTGCACCGCCGCTACCTCCGCCCGGTCTCCGTTGCGAAGAAGGCCGCGGCTTTTCTTAGGATCTCGCGCTCCTCGCGGAGCCTGCGGTTCTCCCTTTCGAGCTCGCGCATGCCGGACGCGCTCGTCGGAAGTCAGGCCACTGCGGCGGCCGGCGTCGACGTCGTCCTGGTTGACCCAGTTGCGAAGCGTCTGGTCGGAGATCCCGAGGTCTTTGGCGATTCGGCCGATCGATTCGCCCGAGGACTTCGCCAGGCGGATCGCCTCAGCGCGGAACTCCGGCGGATATGGGGGTCGTGAACGTGGCACTTGGCCTCCTTTCGCTTGACCCTACGGGTCCCAAGCGCTGAAGTGTCCACGAGAGCGGGTCAGGTCCAAGCGATCAGCGATCAGCTGGCTGGACATCGCGATCACGATCGACCACCTCCACGGTCATCTATTCCCCGGCAGCGAGGCCGAGGCCCGCGACCTACTCGGCGCCTACCTGGATGCTCACGATGGACAGCCCGTACCCATCCCCGTACCCATCCCCCTACCCACGGACCCGAGAGAGTACCTCAGTTGCAGGCTATTCGCGCGAGCGTACGCCGACATGATGTCCGAGGACGCCAAGTTCGCGCTCGGGTTCTAGGCCACCGCTCAGGTGTCAGTCAGGCGGCCGTCCCGTTCCAGATCCTGCCAGGGAGGGGGGCCGACTGCACCCGTCCCGTGTCCTCGAAGCGCTCCGCCGAGCGCATTCCTCCACCTTAGAAGTGGCTACTTAGCGCTCAGGGAACGACCTTCCAAAGCTCGGTCCCATGCGTACCGTCGTCGGCCGTGAACAGCACCGTCGCGCCGTGGGATCCCCAGCTCGACGGGTATGAGAAGCTGCTCCCGGGGTTCACGTCGTCGATCAGCCGCGTCCCGGTGTCGGTGCCGTCGGACTCCCACGGCTCGCCGCCGTGGGTTGGGTCGATGGCGGCGAAGTAGAGAGTGCCGTTGAGCGCCGTCGGCCTAAACGGAACTGACGACTGAGGGCCTGGATTGATGTCCTTGACCAACTGCGTCCCGGCCGTCGTGCCGTTGGACCGCCATAGCTCGTCGCCATGGACATCGTCCATGGCCTCGAAGAAGAGCATGCTTCCGACGCGGGTGAGCTGCGCCGGGAGCCCGTCGTTGGGAAACGGTCCCGGGTAGATGTCCTTGACCAACTGCGTCCCGGCCGCTGTGCCGTTCGACTTCCAGAGCTCGTAGCCGTGCTTGGGGTCGTTGGCCTGGAAGAAGAGCTCGCCGGCCACCTCCCGCAGGTTCTTGGGAGAGGAGCCCCCGCTCCCAGGGTTGATGTCCTTGACCAGCCTGGTCCCGGCTGGCGTGCCGTCGGATCGCCATAGCTCGCGACCGTGCGGGCCATGGCCGTTGGCGCTAAAGAGCAGGGTGCCGGCGGCTTTCGTCGGCTCGTTGGGGAACGAGCCCCCACTTCCAGGGCGTATGTCCTTGACCAGTTTGGTCCCTGCCGCGGTTCCGTTCGACCTCCAGAGCTCATCGCCATGGGTACCGTCGTTGGCCCGAAAATAGAGCCTTCCGGAGAACGCGATCAGGCGGCGGATCCTCGACCCAGGATGCCCTGGGCGGATGTCCCGGACCAACTTCGTTCCCGCCCAGGTGCCGTCGGATCTCCAGAGCTCGGTGCCGTGGGCGGAGTTGGCGGCAGTGAAGTAGAGCCGTCCGCCCAGGGCCGTGAGGTTGGCGGGCCCTGAGCCGATGCTGCCTGGGGATATGTCCCTGACCCGCTTCGTGCCGGCCGCGGTTCCGTCCGACTTCCAGAGCTCGTTGCCGTGGTCTGGATCGGAGCCCTCGAAGAACAAGGTGTTGCCGACGACCGTGGGATCGACGGCCCCTGCGGTCCTGTTGGTGAACGGTTGCGTCCCCCCCTCGGTTCCATCCGTAGTCCACAGCCCTCGGCCGCTCGGGCCGAGCGCCGAGAAGAATGTGGTGCCCGCAAAGTTCGTGAACCCGCTCGGCCCGGAGCTCGCGCTCCCGGGGTCGATGTCCTTGACCAGGGTCGCGCTCGGTGCGGCATGAGCGATGGATGAGGCGGCAAGGAAAACGACGGCCGACACGGCGCTGAACAGCGCTTGGCGTGCAACGAGGCCCCGGCTTGAGCGTCCCGACCTCCGGATGGCTGGACTCCCTCCTTCGACGGGGCACTCACCGGCTGGGTGCCGGCGGCGCTGCCGGCGGAGCTCCACAAGCGACCGCCCGCATGCGCGATAACAAATTGATGTAACGCCCAAGTCCGTGCGCCGCGCCGCCAATACGATCCATCTGTGCAGGCAGCAATCGAGACCAGGGGACTGACCAAGGTCTTCGGGGAGACGGTGGCGGTCGACCACCTCGATCTCTCGGTCGAGTCCGGTCAGGTGTTCGGCTTTCTCGGGCCCAACGGGGCCGGTAAGACGACGACGATCCGGATGCTGGTCGGGCTTCATCACCCGACCGCTGGCGGGGCCAGCCTCCTCGGATTCGACACCGAGCGCGAGAGCCTTGCGATCAACGCCCGCTGCGGGTACTTGCCCGGTGAGCTGGAGCTCTATCCGCGGATGAGTGGCCAGCGGCTTCTCGACTCGTTCGCGCGGGTCCGCGGTGCGGCCGACGACGGGTTTCGCAAAGCCCTCGTCGAGCGCTTCGAGGTGCCGCTCGACCGGCCGATCCGGGAGCTCTCAAAGGGCAACCGCCAGAAGATTGGTCTGGTGCTCGCCTTCATGCACCGCCCCGAGCTGCTCGTCCTCGATGAGCCCACCTCGGGACTCGACCCCCTGATGCAGGAGGAGTTCCACGCTCTGCTGCGCGAGACGACCGCAGACGGGCGCACCGTCTTCCTCTCCTCGCATGAGTTGGACGAGGTCCAGCGGGTCGCCGACCGTGTGGCCATCATCCGGGAAGGCAGACTCGTCATCACCGGATCGGTCGAGGGGCTCCGCCGGCAGACGCCGCAGACGATCGAGGCCCGCTTCGCCACGCCGTTCCCCACCGGGGAGCTGGACGGCCTAAAGGCCGTCCAGCGCGTGAGGGTCAGCGGGAACCGCGTCACCCTCCAGGCGGTCGGCGACCTGGGGTCGGTCCTTCGCGTGATCGCCGACCACGACCCCATCGACCTCGTCGCCCGCCACGCTGACCTCGACGAGCTTTTCCTGACCTACTACCGGGACACTAGGACCCAAAGTTGAGCGCTGACGTCGCCCGACTCGACCTCCACGGCCGCCGGCGCGTCCTGATCGGCTACGTCGCCGGCATGGCGCTCTACATGCTCGTGATCGTGGCGCTCTACCCGGCTTTCAAGGACTCGAGCGAGCTCAACAAGCTGACATCCGGCGACTCGGCGGCGGCCGCGCTGTTCGGGGCGACCGGCACGCTGACCTCACCGGCCGGCTGGATCGACGCTAACGCCTACACCAACTTCCTGCCGCTGATCATGCTCCTGCTGACGATCGGCTACGGGGCCGCCGCGATCGCCGGCCAGGACGAGGACGGGACGCTCGGCCTCGTGGTGACCATGCCACTGTCGCGGCGGACGATCCTGGCCCAGAAGGTCGCGACGATGGCGTGCCAGGCGTTGCTACTTGCCGTTGCCGTCGCCATCTGCGTTTACATAGGCCGGGCGTTCCAGGTCTCGCTCGATCCGCTGAACGTGGCGACCGCGTCCCTGGCGGTGATGCTTCTCGGGGTGGATCTGGGCCTGGTGGCGCTGGCGATCGGCGCGGCGACGGGGCGCCGGGGGACCGCGATCGGGGTGGCGACCGTGCTCGCGGCCGTGTCCTACCTGATCAGCTCGCTCGCCCCGGTCATCGACTGGGTCAGGCCGCTTCGCTTCGCATCGATCTTCTACTGGGCGGTCGGAAACCAGCAGCTGGAGAATGGAGCCAGCATCGCGTCGTTCGCGGTGCTCCTGGGCGTCGCCGTCGCGGTGGCGTTCGCCGCCGTGGCCGCCTTCCGACGCTTCGACGTCCGCTGAGGCCGGGGGAACGGGCCACGTCTGTGGCCCCGATTCCAGCAACCTCAAACGAGGTCGATGGGACGTAGCCCTGGGAGAACAGGAGCTTGCGCAAGCGCGACGTTGTCCATCCTCGCTCTCGCGGGCCAGGCCGAAGAGACAGTCGGGACAGATCGACGCGGCCCGACGTGACCTGGACGATCGCCTCCATCTGCGCGTCGTCGGTGCTGGAGGCCGCCGACGAACTACCCAAAATTCGGTATTGACACCGAGGGTGGCGTGTGCATAGGGTCGCTCTTGTAAGCATAGTCAGACGGCTAAGCGGTTGACCAGCCATGCAGGCTCTGACTCGTCATCGGTTGGACTCGCCTGACCTCGGTTTCCACGGGAGGTCTGCATGTCGCTGCACCGCGCGTTCGCAATCCCTTCTCAACGAGGGCGGTTCACATCAAGCCGTTTGCGGCCCATCCGCTCGGGATTGGCTGCAAGGAAGCGCTGGCTGCTGGTGGCAGCCACGATGGGCGCTTTTGTGCTCGGAGTGCAGCCCGCCTCGGCGGCGCCCTACTCCATTGGCGACGTGTTCGCCGGGGTCGGGAACGGGCATATCAAGCAGTTCTCGCCGACGGGCACGCTCAAGAAAACGCTAGATACAACCAGTGGAAGCTCCGAGGACACGGGGATGTGCTTCGACTCATCCGGGAATCTCTACTCGACGAACTTCGAAGCCAACGATATGACGAAGTTCGATGACGCTGGGAACGTCTTGGCCTACCCGTTCGGCACCGGGTTCAACTTTGACCCCGAGAGCTGCGTCCGCGACGCGAGCGGCCACATCTACGCCGGCCAGGCCGATGGCAGCGGCGACATCCTCGAGTTCAACGCCTCGGGCGGCGCCGTGGATTCCTTCGATCCCGCCACCGAGGACAGGGGCACGGACTGGATCGACCTCGCCGCCGACCAGTGCACGATGTACTACACGTCCGAGGGAACCAGCGTGAAGCGGTTCAACGTCTGCACCGATAGCCAGCTGTCCGACTTCGCGACGGGCCTGCCCGGCTCCGCTGCATACGCCCTCCGGGTGCTGCCCGGCGGCGGCGCGCTCGTGGCGGACACGGATCGGGTGGTACGCCTCGATTCATCGGGGAACGTCGTCAAGAACTATCCAGCCTCGGATTACGGGTCGAGCTTCCTGTTCGCGCTCAACTTGGACCCCGATGGCAAGACGTTCTGGACCGCGGACATCAACTCGGGACTGATCACGAGGATCAACATCGCCACCGGCAATCAGGTGAAGCAGTTCAGTGCCAACCCGGAGGTGGACGTGGCTGGCCTCGCGGTTTTCGGCGAGCGAACCTGCGGCGGCGGCGGCACCGTGGCCCTCACGCCGGCCATCGCGACGAACCAGGTCGGCACCAGCCACACGGTGACGGCCACGCTCCAAAAGTGCGGCTCGCTCGCAAACCAGACGATCCTGTTCAAGGTGACCGGCGCCAACTCTGCCTCGGGATCGAAGACGACCGACAGCGGCGGTAAGGCGTCGTTCACCTACACCGGCGCGAACGCGGGCAACGACAAGATCACGGCCTGCTTCGACGCGAACAAGAACCACGCCTGCGATTCCGCCGAGGCCAAGGCGACCGCGAAGAAGACCTGGACCGGGAAACCTCCGCCGTCCGGCGGCCCGGTGTGGGAGGGCTTCCATACCGACCCGTCATCGGGGTGCTCCGCGAGAGTTCAGTCTCCGTATCTCGACGCGAATCAGCAGGTCACGAGCTACACCGAGGTGATCTGCCCCAAGGCGACCAAGATGACGATCAGGTCACGCCTGCGCTCGGATCACCGCTTCGATCGCCCGTTGTTCCGCAACATCACCGTGGCGCAGAAGGGATGCGTCCCGGGTTGCGTGGTCAACCAGCCGAAGGGTGTTCGCTTCTACAGGCTGACCTGCCCGAAGAGCGGCTCGAGAACGTCCAACCAGAACTACTTCACGGACATCATTCTCTATGCCGGCACTAGCCCGCCCCCGAATTCACCGTTCCCGCAGAGGTCGAGGCCCTCCACGCTCTCGCCGTACTGCGCCTCCTAGGCAGGATCACCGCCAACCCCGCCTGCTGAGGCAGCAGGGCAGGGCCGGACCTTCAGGGTTCGGTCCTGCCTTCGGTGGGCCCCACGCAGCCTCGATGATCAGGACTTGCCGGTTCTGAAAGCTGTGAGGGAAGACTGAGCGGAAGCCTGCTCGCCCGGTTGTGCTGAGAGCACGAATCCGTCTGTGTCGTTTGCCCGCTGCGTCTCCCACCACAGATCACGAGAGGAGGCTCTCTGCGTGCTCTTCTGGCGCCTGCTCACCAAGGAAGAGGACTACGCCTTCGGGCGCCCGTCGCTTCACCGTCACAAGCTCCGCCGGCTGGAGCTGATCGCTGGGGATCCGTCGCGGCGGGGGCGACGTTCGGGCTCTGCGGCGTCAAAGCGCGAACAGCGCCACGAGCGCGAGCTCTCCGAACAGTTCGAGCTCGCCTACCGCCGGCTCACAGACGACTGGCAGCCGAAGCCGAAAGGGAAGCGGTGCGGGTGCGACACGGGGGCGCGCATCTTGAAGGCATCTCGAAAGAGCCAAGCAGCGCGGCAGGGATCAGCCCCGGAACCTGCGCTTTAGCTCGTCGTCACCCGCACCGAACGCGACTATCGCAGAAGGGAGAAAGATCGTCCAGGGGACTTGACTTTCATCCGTCCGAAGCTGCGAGCGCGCGGCGGGCGTCTTCCAGGGTGTCGTACTGGTCGAGGCGGGCGATCTTGCCGTCACGCACCTGGAGCGCGTGGACGAGCTCGAGCTCGACCCGCGCACCGCTCGCTTTGCCGATCCCCCATTGACGCGAGGGAACGAGGACGCGATCCCCCTCCTCGATGTAGTCGAGCCATTCGACGTGGTACTCGCTGAACGGCTCGAACCACTCCTGGAGATAGCGGATCAGGCCGTCCCAGCCGTGGTAGACGCTGTCCACTCCGCTGCCGATCCCCGACTCCAGCGTCCTCAGCTCTACGTCAGGCGCATAGGCGGGCCCGATCACCTCGCGGATCCCCTCGTGGCTCCAGTCGACGGAGGCGACATCGACGCCCGCGAACGGTTCGAGGCTCGACCGCACGATCTCCGCGGCCTTCCTCGACATGCCTAATCCCCGGGTTTCGTGGCTCGGTGGTCGTGCCTGGCCATCGCCCGGGCAGTATGGCGCGAATCCGGCGGTCCGCGGCACGCCGACCAGGGACTCGGAGCGCTGTTTTCGCTCCACGGCGAGAGCGCGGGCCGGCCCCCGCGGCGGCCGAGCGCCGGACGCCCGGCCCGGCTCGCGGGAGGCGCCGGGTTCGCGTAAGGCCGCAACGGTCGTCCCCTCGTCGGGGGACGGGAGAGCGTAGGCTGAGCAGCGCGTTTGCAAGGTCCAAGTCGCACCAACGTTGGTTCAGCAGGCGCACGCATGGAGCTCGGCACGCATTCGTCCACCCGCATTCGCCACCCGAGGCGCAAGGCCGCCTGGGTCTCGGCCCTTGCGCTCGTCGCTTCGATCGGCGGAGCCGCCGGAGGGCCGGGCAGCGCCGGCGCCGCCGCGACTCTGCCCTCGGGCTTCTCGCAGTCGGTCGCGTTCCATGGACTCCACTCGCCGACCGCGCTCCGTTTCTCGCCCGACGGGCGTGTGTTCGTCGCCGAGAAGAGCGGCCTGATCAAGGTCTTCGACGGCCTGGGCGACAAGACTCCGACGACCTTCGCCGACCTTCGCACGGAGGTCCACAACTACTGGGACCGCGGTCTGCTGGGAATCGCCCTCGACCCCAAGTTCCCCGCCAAGCCCTACGTGTACGTCCTGTACACATACGACGCGGCGATCGGCGCCCAGGCGCCGACCTGGGGCACTCCCGGGACCACGAGCGACGGTTGCCCGACCCCGCCCGGCCCGACGACCGACGGCTGCGTGGTCAGTGGCCGGCTCTCGCGGCTGACGGCATCCGGCGATCGGATGACCGGCGACGAGCAGGTCCTGATCAACGACTGGTGCCAGCAGTACCCGAGCCATTCGGTCGGCGACCTCGCGTTCGGAGGGGGCAATTCGCCGCCGCTCTACGTGAGCGGAGGGGACGGCGCCAGCTTCACGGACACCGACTATGGACAGCTGGGCGGCAACCCGTGCGGCGATCCCCCCGGCGGCCAGGGAACGGCGGACAGCCCGCCGAGCGCCGAGGGCGGGGCGCTTCGCAGCCAGAGCGCCAGGCGCCCGGCCGACGAGCCGAGGACCCTCAACGGCACGGTCCTGCGGGTCAACCCGGCGACCGGAAACGGCCTCCCCGGCAATCCCTTCGCCCGCTCGACCGATGCGAACGCGCGGCGGATCATCGCCTACGGCCTGCGCAACCCGTTCCGGTTCGCGGTCCGGTACGGCACCGGCCAGGTCTGGCTCGGCGACGTCGGGTGGAACTCGGTCGAGGAGATCGACGAGATCGTCAACCCGACCGCGAAGCCGGCGCTCAACTTCGGCTGGCCCTGCTATGAGGGCGTCTTCCCCCAGCCGTCATACAGGTCCGCCGGCCTCGACAGCTGCGCCTCCCTGTACTCGCAGTCGGGTGCCGTCGCCCGGTCGTTCTACAGCTACCGCCACCAGAACAAGGTGGTTTCGGGGGAGAGCTGCCCGACCGGCAGCTCGTCGACGACTGGCCTCGCCTTCTATCCCTCGAGCGGTCCATACCCGCCCTCCTACAAGGGGGCGCTGTTCTTCGCCGACTACTCCCGCAATTGCATCTGGGCGATGAAGCGCGGAGGGTCGAGCACTCCGAGCCCCAGTCACGTGAAGGACTTCGTCCAGGGGGCGTCGCATCCGGTCGACCTCCAGATCGGGCCCGACGGGAACCTCTACTACGTGGATCTGACCGGGGGAACGATCCAGCGGATCGAGTACAAGAGGGGCAACCAGACGCCGATCGCGGTCGCCAAGGCGACTCCGACCTCCGGCGAGACCCCGCTGAGGGTCGACTTCAACGGTTTCGGATCCTCGGACCCCGACGGCGACCACCTGAGCTACTCGTGGGATCTGAACGGCGACGGCACCTACGGTGACTCGGTCGCCGCACGCCCCAGCTACACCTACACCAGCCCCGGCGTCTACAGAGCCAGCCTCCAGGTCACCGACACGCACGGGGCGTCGTCGACCGACACAGTCGCGATCTCGGTCGGGAACACGCCCCCCACCCCGACCATCACCACCCCCGTGTCCAGCCTCACATGGGGGGTGGGGGACCCGATCTCGTTCAGCGGCTCGGCCACCGACGCCCAGGACGGGACCCTGCCCGCCTCGGCGCTCTCGTGGTCGATGATCCTGCACCACTGCCCCTCCAACTGCCACACGCACAAGATCCAGAACTTCCACGGGGTGAGCAGCGGCTCGTTCAACGCCCCGGACCACGACTATCCCTCGCATCTCGAGCTGCGCCTCACGGCCACTGACTCCGGGGGGTTGAAGAAGAGCCAGAGCGTCAGGCTCGATCCGAAGACCGTGGACCTGACGATGGCAGCGAGCCAGCCGGGGCTCTCGCTGGCGCTCGGCGACTACAAGGCCGCCGCCCCGTTCACGAGGACCGTGATCCTCAACTCGACCAACACGATCAGCGCCCCGACCCCGCAACCGCTCGGCGGCACCACGTATGACTTCCGGTCGTGGTCGGACAGCGGCGCGGCGACGCACACCGTCACCGCCACGGCGTCGACCACCTACACGGCCACCTACCGGGGCCGCTGAGCCGTCAGCCCGCGCGGCGCTCGGCGAGTCGCCGGGCGCGCTTGGCCATGCCCTCGGCGCCCAGTCGCCCGGCCCACTCGCCGAACTCCTCGGCAGGCCCGCGCCAGCGCCAATCGTCGACCGTCCCAACGGGGGCGTCGGTCCTCAGGGTCGCGAGGTCGCGAAACAGGAGGGCGAGGTCGCGGTCGCCGTTCAGCGTCGCCGCGAGCTTCCGGGCCCCGCGAACGTCGACCTCCCATTCTTCCGACTGCTGGGGGATCCGCTCGATCGTCTCGTAGCGGTCGAGCACCTTCGCGGCCGACTTGGCTCCCCACCCGGAGAGCCCCGGGAACCCGTCCGCGCTGTCTCCGACCAGGCCCAGCCAGTCCGGGATCGAGGCCGGGGTGACCCCGAACTTCTCGTGCACCGCGGCCTCGTCGAGGAGCCGGCGGTTCCGTCGGTCGAACTGAACGATTCGCGGGTCACAGACGCACTGGGCCAGGTCCTTGTCCGGAGTACAGACGAGGACCCGCTCGACACGCCGATCCGCGGCGGCCGCCGCCGCGGCGGCGGCGAGGGCGTCGTCGGCCTCCTGCTCGACCATCGCCCAGACCCGAACCCCGAGCGCCTCGAGGGCCTCTTCCAGCGGCTCGAACTGCGAGACGAGGGCGGGATCGATCCCCGCGCCGGTCTTGTATCCGGGCCAGATCTCGTTGCGAAACGACTCGATCACGTGGTCGGTGGCGACGCCCAGGTGGGTCGCGCCGTCCTCGAGCATCGTCAGGACGGTGCCCACGACGCCGCGAACCGCGCCGACCTCGCGTCCGTCGGCGTCGAGGCGCGACGGGACCGCGAAGAAGTGGCGAAAGAGCTCGTAGGTGCCGTCGACGAGATGGACGTCCACGGCGCTCAGCCCGCCTCGAGATCGGCCGCCCGTCTGGGGGCAGGGGTCAGCGCCGCTGCGGAGACGACCAGCGCGAAGGCGACCAGGCGGACCGCCATGCCGAGCGACGTGCCGGGCAGGGGCTCTCCGAAGACGACCGGGCCCGCGGCGATCGTAAACACGTTGGCCGCCACGCTCGTCACCGCGATCACCGGAACCGCCCTGCCGATCTGAAGGCTTCGCGCCGAGACCACGAGGCCCGCGAACGACGCGAGCGCCACCACGGCGGCCAGCGGGCTGAGCAGGATCGACGCGGCGCCGTCGCCCAGTTGGCCGCTGAGCGCCTTGATGGACGTGTCCGACGCGGCCCAAAACAGGCCCGCCGAGATCCCGAGCAGGGCTCCGGCGCGGACCCCGCGGCCGCCCGCCGCGGCGATCGCGGTCGCGACCACCGTCAGCCCGGCGACCCACGCGACGAGGCGCGACGAGTCGTACTCGGAGTGGGCGCTTCGGCCGGCGTCGCCGAGGGTCGCGGCAAGGAACGCGAGACCTAGGGCGGCCAGCGCGACACCGATCCACTCACGGCGCGTCACGCGCTGGCCGAACAGCCGGTCGGCGGTCACGGTCAAGAGCACCAGGCCGCCGGCGATCACCGATTGCACGAGCGAGATCGGCGCCAGCGAGAGCGCGGCGACATGAAGGCTCCAGGACGCCGTCGCGATCGCCAGGCCGAGCAGGTACCAGCGCGATCGAAGCAGGGCGAGCGAGCTTCGCACCGGGCGTCCTAGCTCCACGGGGGGCGAGGCGACCGCCCCGCGGTGCTTGTAGAGGAACCCGAGGATGGAGCTGAACGCGGTGGCGAGCGCGAGCAGCAGCCCGAGCTGGACCGAGAGGCTCATCGGATCAGGCTACCCGCGGATGCCCGGCGCGGAGACGTCAGGCGGCGGCGGGCGGCGGGTCGTCGCCCGATCCGTCGCCGGAGGCGAGCTGGCTCTCAACCTCCCGGTCGAGCTGGATCGCGCGGATCGCGTGCTCGTCGGGAAGCTTCTCCAGCACCTCGTTGATGATCCGCAGCACCTCGCGCTCGTCGTGGCCGAAGTCGTCGAGCAGGGACCGAAGGGCCGTATGCGTGATCTTGAGCTGCGACGGAGTCAGCTCCAGGTGGTAGTGGAACTGCGTCGTCTGCCCGCTGTCGGAACCCTCGTCGTTCACGCCTTCACTCACCTCATCGATCGTGGAACCGCAATGGTATTGGCAGCGCCGCCGCCCCAGGCGCATTCATCCACGCTGCGGGGGCGCCGAGCACTACAGTTCGCCCATGCGCGGGATGCGGAGCGGGGCGATGATCGGGGCGTGCGCGCTCGGGGTGCTGTGCATGGCGCCGGCGGCGTTCGCCAACCATGGCCCGAGGATCGAGCGACTCGCCCAGTCCCCCGACGCGGTGAGGGCCTACTGGACCCCCGCGCGGATGCGCGCCGCGAAGCCGCTCGAGGCGATCCCGCCCTCACCGCTCGGCGCGCCCGGAGGTCGGATCGCCGTCGGGGCCGAGGCCAAGCGTCGCGCCCTCCACGAGCGGGTGAACGGCACTGGCAGCTATCCGAACCGCACCAACGGCAAGGTCTTCTTCACGCTGCCCGGCGGGCCCCCCGACGGGGGCGACTACGAGTGCTCGGGCACCGCGGTCCGCTCGCCGAGCCGCAGCCTCGTCTGGACCGCGGGACACTGCGTGTTCGACCCGGGCGCGCTCGGAGCGGGGTTCGCGACCCACTGGGAGTTCGTGCCCGCCTACCGGGCTGGACGAAAGCCCTATGGCGAATGGCCGGCGACGAGCCTCGCCACGACGCCCCAATGGCATGGGACGACGCCGCTCGGCGGCGGGGACTCGGCCTTCGACTTCGGCGCCGCCACCGTCGCAACCCGCGCGGGCAGGGACCTCCAGGAGCGGATCGGCGCGCGCTGGATCGCCTTCAACCAGCCGAGGCGGCAGACCTACAGCGCGTTCGGGTACCCGGCCGAGCGTCCACCCCCCGAGTTCGACGGCCGCCACCTGTTTCGGTGCCGATCGCCGTTCCGGCGCTCCGACGGCGCCGTCGGGCCGCCCCCCGCGATCCGGATCTCGTGCGACATGACCCGTGGCGCGAGCGGCGGCGGCTGGGTGATCCGGCTCCATCGCCGCGCCTACGTCGCCTCGGTGACCAGCTACGGGTACCGGGACGACCCCTACGGCGTCTATGGCCCGTACCAGGGCGGCGTCGCCCGCCAGCTGGCCGAGGCAGCCGGCGGCTGACTTCCGGTCGAGTGTCGGATTACTCGGCTTGGGGCCGAGTTAGGCGACAACCGATTTCCCGGCTCAGCGGGGAGCGGCCCGGCTGCCCCACCAGGCCCGATTCGGCGCCGCGGAACCACGGCCACCGGGAATCGACCGGTTAGGCCGTCGCCGGCTCCTCGCTCGCCTCGGGGGCTCGCGTTGTCGCCTCGGCGGCCTCGGTGAGCTCGGCGATCGCGCGCTCGATCCCTGCGCAGAGGAGGTCGAGGTCGTCGATCGAGTCGTAGTCGGCGAGCAGGCCGAAGGTGATCCCGCCGTTGTAGCTCATGATCGCCACGAACAGCGCCTGGTGGGGCGGCAGGAACCCGACCGGGAAGCAGTCCTCGAGCTCTCGCCCGAGCACGTAGAGGGGCATCTGCGGGCCGGGAACATTGGTGACCACGAGGTTGAACAGCCTGGTCGAGAAGTTGATCCGCGCTGCCTGGGCGAGCAGGGTGGGCGGAGCGAAGTCGTTGAACCGCGAGATCATCTCGGCCCCGAGCGCCTGCTTTGACTGCTTCAGCCCCTGCATCGCGCCCGTCACCGCCTGGAGGCGGCGGACCGGGTCCTCGATGTAGACCGGGAGCGGCGCGCGCATCACGGCCAGCCTGTTTCCGAGCTGGCCGCGCTCGTCCTCGGCGCGGATGCTGACCGGGACCTGGGCTCGCAGCTCGAGGCCGTCGGTCCGCACCCCGCGATTCTGAAGCCAGCCGCGAAGCGCCCCGGCGACGACCGCGAGCACGACGTCGTTGACGGTCCCGCCGAGCGCGTCCTTGACCTTCTTGAAGTGGGCCAGGTCGCTGCGAACCCACAGGTACCGCCTGTGGGAGCCGATCTCGACGTTCAGCGGCATCCGCGGGGCCGGGTTGGCGAAAGCCCAGCCGATCTCTCCGACCCCCTCGAGCGCCTGCCCGACCTGGCGCGCGGCGGCCTGCGGATGGCCGACCGCGCTCTCGAGGCGGCGAAGGGCGCGGATCGGCGCCTTGACCACGTCCTCGACCCCCTTTGCGAGCAGGGTCCCGGACGACGGCTCGGGCCTGGGCACCCAGTCGTCGTCATGCTCGGCGGGCTCGGGAACGGGCTTCAGGTCGAACAGGACCGTGGCGATGTCGACCCCCGAGGCGCCGTCAACCAGCGCATGGTGGGTCTTGGTGATCACCGCGAAGCGCTTTCGGGTCAGCCCCTGGACCAGCCAGAGCTCCCAAAGCGGCTTGGTGCGGTCGAGCTGTTGCGAGAAGACGCGTCCCGCCATCCGCCGGAGCTGATCCTCGGAGCCCGGGGCGGGGAGGGCCGAGTGACGGACGTGGTACTCGATGTTGAACGTCGGGTCGTCGATCCAGAACGGCCGTCCGGTCTGGGCCGGCGGGTAGGCGAGCTTTTGGCGAAATCGCGGCACCAGGTCGAGCCGGCTGCCCACGTGCTCGACCAGGTCGTCGTAGCCGGGCGGAGGCCCCTCGAAGATCATGATCGCGCCGACGTGCATGTGGCTCGAGGAGCTCTCGTTGGTGAGGAACGAGACATCCACCGCGCTGAGTCGATCCAAGTGTCCCTGTGCCATGTGATTACCCTAACGCGCGGACCGAGATCTGGCCCCACGAAGTGATCGCAGTCGAATCGCTCACCAAGCGCTATGGCGGGACCGTCGCGGTCGACGGCCTCAGCTTCGAGGTGCGCTCCGGTTCGGTGCTCGGGTTCCTGGGCCCCAACGGAGCCGGCAAGACGACCACCCTGCGGATGCTGCTCGGCCTCGCCGAGCCCAGCTCCGGCACCGCGACGATCGACGGGCAGCCGTACCGCTCGCTTCCAGACCCGACGGGCGAGGTGGGTGCGGTGCTCGACAGCTCGGGCTTTCACCCCGGGCGCCGGGGCCGCAACCACCTGCGCGTGCTGGCCCGGGCCGCCGGCCTTCCGCCCGGCCGCGTCGACGAGGTGCTGCGCATGGTCGGGCTCGAGGGAGACGGTCGGCGCCGCGTCAAGACCTACTCGCTCGGCATGAAGCAGCGGCTGAACCTGGCCGCCGCCCTGCTCGGCGACCCGCGGACGCTTGTTCTCGACGAGCCGGCCAACGGACTCGACCCGCAGGGGATCCGATGGCTGCGCGACTTCCTGCGCTCGATGGCCTCCGAGGGCCGCACCGTGCTCGTCTCCAGCCACGTCCTGGCGGAGGTGGCCCAGACGGTGGACGAGGTCGTGGTCATCCATCGCGGGAGGCTGCGGGCCCAGTCAACGCTCGCCGAGCTGACGAGGCGCCGCGGAGGCGACGGGGTCCGGGTTCGCAGCCCTGACGCGGCGCGCCTGGCCGAGCTTTTCGGGTCCGTTGCGGGCTCGGTCGAGGCGCCGGAGCCGGGGCTGCTCGTCGTCCATGGTGTGGCCCCCGAGCAGGTGGGCGACCTCGCCGCCGAGCACGGGATCCGGCTGCACGAGCTCGTCGCCGAACACGCGGATGCGTCCCTCGAGGACGTCTTCCTCGAGCTGACGAGCGAGATGGAGCGCCGGGAATCCGCATGAGGAGCGTCAGCACCGAGACGGGCTGGTCAGGGCGCCGCCGGCGCCCGCATGCATTCGGCGACCTGATCGCCGCCGAGTTCCTGAAGATGCGAACCACGCGCACCTTCTGGTGGGTCACCGCGCTCGGCCTCGTGCTGACCGTGCTCCTGATCGTCGTCACGCTCGCGACCAGCACCATCGAGAGTGAGGGGGACGCGCGCGGTCTGCTCGCGAACGTCGGCGTACCGGGTCTGTTCATGATCATCCTGGGCGTCGTCGGCGCCGCCGGCGAGTACCGGCACGGAACGATCACCTCGACCTTCCTCGTCGCGCCCGACCGCCGGCGCGTCCTCGTCGCCAAGGCGCTGGCGTATGCGATCGGCGGCTTCGCCGTCGGCATCGTCACCGCGTCTGTGGTCCTCGGCATCTCGGCTCCGTGGCTGTCGGCTCAGGGGCATCCGCTGGGATCGCTGGGGCTCGGCACCGGAGAGCTCGTCGTGCTCGTGGCCGGCGTCCTCGCCTACCTGGCGATCTCGGGGGCGCTCGGGGTGGCCGTGGGTGCGCTGGCCACGAACCAGGTGACAGCCCTGGTGGTCGTGTTCGTGGTCCTTTTCGTGGTCGACCCCGTGGTCGGCGCGCTCGCTCATACGTATGGCAAGTTCAGCCTCCAGGGCCTGGGGACGAAGCTGAGCGGCGGCTCGGGCCAAGACGTCGGCTTCGAGCTCTTGCCGCTCGGGGTGGCCGCTCTCGTCTACCTGGGTTACGCCGGGGTCCTGCTGGCGGTGACGGCGGCGATCGACACCCGCCGCGACGTCGGCTAGCCGGCCGATTGACCGCTGCACGCCGCGCGGGCGCTCGGCCTTGGAAGGGCCTCTGCCCGGGACTGCTCGCCCTCGGCGCGCTTCTCGCCGGCTGTGCCGGTGGCGCCTCGAGCCCGCCGGCGCCGCTGCCGGGCAGCCACTTCGACGCCGAGCGCGCGTTCCGCGACCTCCGCGCGCAGGTCCGGATCGGGCCGAGGCCCACGGGGTCGGCCGGAGCTCGCCGGGAGGTGCGGCTGATCGCCCGCCGCCTTCAAGACGCCGGCGTCTCACCCGTTCGGGTGCAGCGTCCCCACCGGAACGTCGTCGCCACCATTCCCGGAGCCCAGCCGGGCGTCGTCGTGGTGGCCGCGCACTACGACACCAAGGACGTCCCCGGATTCGTCGGTGCAAACGACGGCGCCTCCGGCGTCGCGGTGCTGCTGGAGCTCGCGCGCGCCCTCCCTCGCCGTCTGCCGGGCCCCTCCCTCGACCTCGCGTTCTTCGACGCCGAGGAGTCGCGCGGGACCGCGGGCGGCCCGGCCGCGTTCGCTGCGTCGGGCGACCGCGGGAGCGAGCAGTTCGTCCGCTACGCCCGTAGCGGCGGCGAGCAGGGCACGCCGCCGCTCTCCGCGATCCGCGCGATGGTGCTCTTCGACATGGTGGGGGACTGCGACCTGCGGATCCCCCTCGAGGCGAACTCCGACGCCGATCTCTACGGGCGCTTCGCCGCCGCATCGGGGGCGAGCGGGCCGTTCGAGGGCGAGGCTTCGGGCGTCCTCGACGACCACACTCCGTTCACCGACGCCGGGGTCCCCGCGGTGGATCTGATCGACTTCGAATACGGCCCCGGCCCGAGCCCGGGCGCCTGGTGGCACACGCGGCGCGATGACCTGCGCCACGTCTGTGCGCCGAGCCTCGCCGCGGTGGGCACCCCAGCGCTCGCCGCGCTGCCCGCGATCCGCTGAGCGTGCGCCTGCGACCCGGTGGCGCAGCTACCCTTTGCGGCGATGCCTTCGAGCACCGAGCTCCCTTCACCGAGCGTCCCGAAGCGCGTTCTGCTGGCCGCCCCGCGCGGCTATTGCGCGGGCGTCGACCGGGCCGTGCAGGCGGTCGAGGAGGCGCTGGAGCTTCACGGGCCGCCGGTCTACGTCCGCAAGGAGATCGTCCACAACAAGCACGTCGTCGAGCAGCTCGCCGAGCGCGGCGCAATCTTCGTCGACCAGGAGACCGAGGTCCCCGAGGGCGAGCTGGTCGTCTTCTCCGCCCACGGGGTGGCCCCGAGCGTGCACGAGAACGCGGCGCGGCGGCGCCTGCGGACCATCGACGCGACCTGTCCCCTGGTCACCAAGGTCCACGTCGAGGCCCGGAAGTTCGCCGAGCAGGGCTACACGATCATCCTGATCGGCCACGAGGGCCACGAGGAGGTCGAGGGGACGACCGGTGAGGCGCCGTCGAGCATCGTCTTGGTGCAGACCGCCGACGACGTGGACGACCTCGAGGTGGACGACGACGATCGAGTCGCGTTCATCACACAGACGACACTTTCAGTCGATGAGGCGACCGAGATCATCGACCGCCTGCGCCAGAAGTTCCCCGACATAGTCGGCCCGAAGTCCGATGACATCTGTTACGCGACGACCAACCGCCAGATCGCCGTCAAGCAGCTTGCCCGCGAGTGCGACCTGGTGCTGGTGATCGGATCCACCAACTCGTCCAATTCCAACCGCCTGGTCGAGGTGGCGCGCGAGCACGGCTCGGCTTCGCACCTGATCGACAACGCGCTCCAGGTGCGAGAGGAATGGCTCGACGGCGTCGAAACCGTCGGCATCACCTCGGGGGCGAGCGCCCCCGAGGAGCTTGTCTCCCAGCTCGTCTCCTTCTTCCGCGACCGCGGCGCCGACGACGTCTCCGAGCTGCGGACCGTCGACGAGGACGTCCGCTTCATGCTCCCGAAGGAGATCAGGACGGCGCTGGCCGCGCGCGGCTGATCGCCGCAGCACACCGCCCCACGGCCCTGACGTTCCAGTGATCCGCTGACGGATCGCGGCCGTACACGACGGCGACCCCCAACGATTGGAGTCGTCAGATGCTGCCGAACGTAGGACCGATGGAGCTGGCGGTCGTCGTGATCGTCGCCCTCGTGGTGCTGGGCCCCAGGAAGCTGCCCGAGGTCGGCCGCTCGGTCGGCAAGGGGATCCGTGAGTTCAGGGGCTCGATCTCGGGCGGATCCAAGCCCGCCCAGGGCCCGAGCGATTGATCCGATCGCCGAAGCCCCGCGTAGAGGCCCCGTGACGGCCACGAGAGCAGTCGATGGGCGCCAGCCGGCGCCGAAGGAGAGCACCGCCATGAACAAGACAGATTCGTCGTCCGCGACGACCTCCGAGCATTCGTCGTCCGCGACGACCTCCGAGCCCGAGGCGAGCCCGCCCGCCGATGGCGCTCTGACCAAGCTCGCACGCGACCCCGTTTCCCGCAACCGCTTTTTCCGGGTCGCGGGGGGGACCGGCGCCGCCGGAGCCCTCTCGGCCTTCCTCGCCGCGTGCGGCGGGGGCGGCGACTCGTCCAGCACCACGTCGACCGCGACCACGGGGTCGACCGCCAGCGTGCCTTCGCAGTTCGGCAAGGGCGATACCGGCATCCTCAACTATGCGCTGACCCTCGAGTACCTCGAGACGGCCTTCTATCAGGACGTGGTCGCGAGCGGGCTCTTCAAGGGGTCCGACCTCGACACGATCAAGACCTTCGGGTCCCAGGAGGCCGAGCACGTGGCCGCCCTCACGGCCGCGCTGAAGAAGATCGGCGGGACCCCCGCCAAGAAGCCCCAGACCAAGTTCCCGCTCAAGGACGCCAAGTCGGTTCTCGAGCTGGCGGCGACGGTCGAAAACCTCGGAGCGGCCGCCTATCTGGGCCAGGCTCCGTACATCAAGAGCCCGGAGATCCTTGCCTCCGCGCTCGCCATCCACGCCGTCGAGGGACGGCACGCGGCAACGCTCAACACGGTGCTTGGCAAGACGATCACCCCCGACGGCGCGTTCGCTAAGCCCGCTGATTCGGCGACGGTTCTGAAGAGCGTGCAGCCGTTCATCGTCACGTCCGGCTCCAACGGCTGAAGAAAGGAACGACCATGAATACCCAGCGAATGTCGAACCCGGAGCTCGCCGCCGTGGAGGTTCACGGCATGAGCCGCGGCGCGTTCATCACCCGAGGGGCCCTGGCCGCCGGGGCCGTATACGGCACCGGGATGGTCGGCCCGTTCGTCCGCCAGGCGCTCGCCAAGGCCGGCGGCGGCGACATCGGGATCCTCAACTTCGCGTTGACCCTCGAGTACCTGGAGTCGACCTTCTACAAGGAGGCCCAGCAGAAGGTCAAGCTGAGCGGCGACACCAAGAGCCTCGCGAAGCTGATCGGCGGCGACGAGGACGAGCACGTGGCCGCGCTGACCATGGCTATCAAGGGCACCGGGGGCAAGCCGGTGACGTCGCCCCAGTTCTCGTTCCCGTTCAGCGACGAGGCCGGGTTCCTGAAGCTCGCGCAGACGTTCGAGGACACGGGCGTCGGCGCCTACGACGGCGCCGCGCCCCAGATCTCCTCCAAGGATGTGCTCGCGTCCGCGGGGGCGATCGTCCAGGTCGAGGCGCGTCACGCCGCCGCGATCCGGCTGGCGAACGGGGCCCCGCCGGCCCCGGCCGCGTTCGACAAGGCGCTGCCCAAGGCACAGGTCCTGAAGGCAGTTCAGCCGTTCATCAAGTCCTAGGGCACCGATGCCCGGACGTCCGAGAAGCGCCGCGACCCGGCCCAGGTGGGTCGCGGCGCTCTTGGTCGTGGTCGTAGTGGCCGCCACGTCGCTCACCGCGACGGGCTGCGGCGGGTCCTCGAGCACGTCCTCGACCGCCGCGAGCGCCGCGACCCACGACGTGGTGATCAAGGGCTACGCCTACGACCCCGACCCGATCACGGTCCCCGCCGGCACCACGGTGAGCTGGAAGAACGACGACCCGACCGAGCACACCGCCACCGCCACCGACGGTACCTTCGACACCGGGACGATCAAGGGGAACGGCGCGACGGCCAAGGTGGTCCTCGACAAGCCGGGAACCTACGACTACATCTGCCAGTTCCACCAGTTCATGAAGGGCAAGGTCGTCGTCCAGGGCTAGGCGCCGAGGCTCGCCCCCGCCCGCCCCCGCCCCCCCGTCGGTCCGCCCCGCCCGCCCCGGGTGGCGCTTTTCGGTCGCATACCGACCGATACGCGCCACCGGGCTCCTACCCAGCGGTGGGACCCCGCCCGCGGCCCGCGTCGCGGGCCGGCGGCTGATCGGTGATCATCGGGCTCGTGAGCGACGAGCAACCGCCCTCGACACGGCTCGAGCAGGCGCTCGCGGGCATGGTCCACCTCGGCGGTCGCTACCGGCCGTTCGGCGAGTTGACCGCCGAGGACGCCCAAGCGCGGGCGGCCGAGCTCAAGGAGGTGGGCACCTGGGGGCCGATGACCAGGGTTATCCCGGTGGCGCGCGCCTGGGCCGAGCTCGCCGCCCTCCTGGACGAAGGCCAGGCGGCCACGGTCGGCGAGCTCGACGCCGAAACCGTCGTCTCCTACGCCGAGAAGCTGTGGGTGTTGTCGCCCGAGGAGGGCATGATCTAGGGACGCGGCGGCGGCTCGATGCGTCCCTCGCCGAAGCCGCGCGGCGGCCACCGCCACCTGCCCGTAGGAGATCGCTCCGTCGTTGGGCGGCAACTCCCCCGCCAGCAGGACCCGGAGGCCGGCCTCCCGAAGGAGGGCAGTCGCGCGCTCGATCAGCAACCTGTTGGCGAACACGCCCCCTGACAGGACGACCAGGTCGACGCCCTGCCGCTCGGCGAGCCGTTCGCACGCCGAAGCGGTGGCGCGCGCGATCGACTCGTGGAACCTGCCCCCGATCAGCTCCGGCGGCTCGCCAGCGGCGATCTCGGATGCAATCGCCCGCACGGTCTCGCGGGCGTCGAGGATCAACGGCCCCGCCGGGCCGGGCCCCTCGCCGCCGTCGATCAGGGGCAGGGGGTAGGCCGCCCGCTCGGCGGGATCCGAGATCCCCTCGAGCTCGACCGCCGCCTGCCCCTCGTAGTTGACCCTCGGGCGGATCCCGCAGAGCGCAGCCACGGCGTCGAACAGCCGGCCCACGCTGGTGGTCGGAGGCGAGTTCAGGCCCGTGGCCGCCAGCTCGCAGACCCCAAGCCAGCTGCGCTCGTCCACCCCGGCGCGCCCGATCGAGTCCGGGATCGCCGGCGAGGCCTCTTCGGTGGCGACCGCGAGCCACGCGCAGGCCATCCTCCAGGGCTCGCGGATCGCTGCGTCGCCTCCGGGAAGCCGGACCGGGAAGAGCATCCCGGCGCGCTCGCACTCGGCGAGATCGCCGACCAGGAGCTCTCCGCCCCACACGGTGCCGTCGGGCCCGTACCCGGTCCCGTCATAGATCGCGCCGACCGCCGGCCGCTCGATCCCGTGCTCGGCGAGCACCGCCGCGAGGTGGGCGTGATGGTGCTGGACCCCGACCGTCTCGACTCCCTCCCGCTCCAACGCGTAACGGGTCGAGAGGTAGTCGGGGTGCAGGTCGTGCGCCACGACGCGAGGCCGGACCGCGAACAGGTGCTCGAAGTGATCGATTCCCTCGGTGAACGAGGTCAGGGTCTCGAAGTTCTTCAGGTCCCCGATGTGATGGCCCACCCATGCGCGGCGGCCCTTCGCGACGCAGAAGGTGCTCTTGAGCTCGGCGCCGCAGCCGAGCACGTCGACCTCGGCATCGACCGGGAGGTCCACGCTTCGGGGCACGAAGCCGCGCGAGCGACGCATCAGCATCGGCCGGTGAGCGAGCGCGGGATCGATCGATCGGAGGACCGAGTCGTCAGTGCGGATGTGGATCTCGCGATCGTGGATCAGGAACAGGTCCGCGACCCCGGCCAGGCGCCGCAGGGCGTCGTCGTCGCGGTAGGCGATCGGCTCGTCGGAGACGTTCCCCGAGGTCATCACGAGCGCCGCACCGAAGTCCGCCGCGAGCAGGTGGTGGAGGGGGGAGTAGGGGAGCATCACCCCGAGGTCGCGCGACCGCGGCGCGACCGCGGGCGCCACCCGGGCTCCCTCTCTCCGTCGTGCGATCACGATCGGTCGCTCGGTGCCGGACAGAAGCCCGGCCTCGGCATCGGTCAGCTCGACCAGCGAGGCGGCGGTCTCGAGGTCGGGCGCCATCAGCGCGAACGGCTTGTCCTCGCGGTGCTTTCGGGAGCGAAGCGCGGCGACGGCGGTTTCGTCGTCGGCTCGGCAGGCGAGGTGGAAGCCGCCGAGCCCCTTGATCGCGACGATCGCGCCGCGCGCCAGCCGCACCGCCGCGGCTCCTATCGGGTCGTCTCGAGCGGCTTGGCGCCCGGCGCCGTCGATCAGGCGGGCCCGCGGCCCGCATTCCGGGCAGGCGTTCGGTTGGGCATGGAAGCGGCGGTCGGCTGGGTCCTCGTACTCGGCGCGGCACGCGGGGCACATCTGAAAGGCGGCCATCGTGGTCGACGGCCGGTCGTAGGGCACCCCGCGCACGATCGTGAATCGAGGGCCGCAGTTGGTGCAGTTGATGAACGGATAGCGGTGGCGGCGGTCGGCGGGGTCGAACAGCTCGGCAAGACAGTCGGGACAGGTCGCGGCGTCGGGCGAGACCAGCGCCTGCGGATCTCCCGAGCGCCCTGACTCGACGATCCGGAACCCCAGCTCCCCCTTCACCGGCGAGTCCTCGGCCGAGACGGCCTCGACCGCGGCGAGCGGCGGCGCGTCCTCGGGCAGGCGGGCCAGGAATCCGGCCACCCGCTCGGGCGCCCCCTCGACCTCGAGCAGGACCCCGCGCTCGTCGTTCAGGACGTAGCCGCCGAGCTGAAGCTCGGTTGCCAGGCGGAACACATAGGGGCGAAACCCGACCCCCTGCACCGTCCCCGTCACTCGGGCGCGAACCCGCCGCCGGCCGGCCGGGGATGCCGTCCCGGATTCGGAGCTCATCCCAGGGCGGGGTCAGCCAGCTCGACCAGCTCGCGCAGCACGTGGTAGGCGCTCGCCTGCGCCTCCTGGATGCGAGGAATGTGCTGGGAGCGGGTGATCACCACGTGGTCCGCGAGGGCCTCGGCCGCGATCCGGCCTCCGTCGTATCCGACCATGGCGATCGTCGCGAGCCCGCGCCGTCGGGCCTCTGCAAGGGCCTCGATGACGTCCAGGGAGTCGCCGCTCGTCGACAGCGCGAGCGTCGCATCCGCGTCGCGCCCGTAGGCGATCACCTGGCGCTGGAAGATCTCCTCGACGCCGATGTCGTTGGCGATCGCGGTCAGGATCGACGCGTCCTCGGTCAGGTCGATCGCGCGGCGCGAGGGCCAGCCCTGCGGCGCGAAGCGAAAGTCCGCCACCGCGTCCATCGCGTCCGTGGCCGAGCCGCCGTTTCCGAACGCAAGCAGCTTGCCTCCTCGATCGAAGCGGCCTCGAAGCGCGGCGGCCGCGTCGAGCAGGACCTCGCGGTTGTCGGCCAGGGTCTGACGCCGGAGCTCGCCGACCTCCTCGGCCTTGAGGCGGATCGAGCCCCTCACGTCGTCGATCACCGCCTCCAGGTCTCGCTCGCCTTCGCTCAGAAACGGGTACAGGAAGCCGGACGCGCCGGCATCGTGGACGGGCGCGTCGGTGCGGCCCTCGAGCAGCCCGCGATGGTCGAAGAAGACGTGGACCAGCTCCCAGAGCACGTGGTACAGGGTCTCGATCAGCTCCTGGCGGACGAACGGGTCCGCCGCGGGCAGGAGGAACACCCACTCGGCGTCGCCGTCGGCGAAGGCGATCGTCATGCAGCCGCGCTCGCGGGCCAGCCCGAGCGCCCCGGCGAGCGGCTCGGACCCCTCCTCCTCGAGCCCGAAGGCGATCGCGATGTCGTCGGGCTCGGCCACCAATCCGACTTGGAGGTCGAGCGGCCCCCCCTCGGGCGCCAGGCCGATCGCCGGCAGGGCGCGCTTGCCGACGATCACCGGGTGGACGAACTCGACTGCGACGTGGCGCGCGTCCGAGCGCGCCGCGGGCGAGTGCCCGAGCGCCACCAGCCGCCCGCCGCGGGCGAAGCGCTCGGCCATCCGATGGCAGCAACGGGCCAGGCGCTCGGCCTCGGCCGCGAAGAACTCCCCGTTCGCCTCGGTGCGCGCGGCGAGGAGCTCGTCGATCCGCCGCGACGCGACCTCGGCGATCACCTCGCCGCCTGCCCGGACCCCGGCCTATGAGGTCGGCTAGGCGGGGGCACCCGTCCGGGCCGGTACCCGCTCGAGCCAGGCCCGCCACTCGTCGACTCCCTCGCCCGTCCGAGCGCTGACCTGAAGGCGATCGACGTCGGGATTCACCGCATCGAGGTTGTGCAGGAACCGGTCGAGCTCGAAGTCGAGGTGGGGGAGGAGGTCGATCTTGTTGACCAGGACGAGCTCGCAGGTGCGGAACATCAGTGGGTACTTGAGCGGCTTGTCCTCGCCCTCGGCCACCGAGGCGACCATCACCCGCGCGTCCTCGCCGACCCTGAACTCGGCCGGGCAGACCAGGTTGCCGACGTTCTCGATCACCAGGAGGTCGATCTCGTCGAGCGGCAGGGACGGGATCGCCGAGCGCACCATGTTGGCGTCCAGGTGGCACTCGCCCCCGAAGCCCGGGTCCGTGTTGAGCTGGATCACCGGGACGTGCAGTCCCGCGATCCGGTCCGCGTCCATGCTCCCCTGGACGTCACCCTCGAGCACCCCGGCGCGGATCCCGTCCAGATCCGCCAGGCCGCGTTCCAGCAGCGACGTCTTCCCGGCGCCGGGGGCGCTCATCAGGTTGACGACGGTGACCGACGCGCGGTCGAAGTCGTCGCGATTTGCGCGGGCGATCGTCTCGTTGGCGTCGAGGGCGTCCTCGGCCACCTTCACCTTGGTGCGGTGCATCGCTCCTCCTTCGTCTCGCTCGTCTCCACGTCGATCGACTCGACCTCGAATTCTCCGCCTCTCAGCACCTCGGCGCCGCCGTCTCCACACTCGGGACACCGAAAGCTCGGCAGAGCGGGGATCGCGTCCAACTGCCCACCGTGGCTCGCGACGGGTGAGGGCGCCGGGTTCCACTCCCGATCGCACTCGGGGCAGCGAAGGAGCGCCTCGACGAGCTCGTGCTCCAGGCGGGCCCCCTCGCAGACGGTCCCGCGCGCGACGATCTCGAAGTAGAACGTGAGCGAGTCCGGCACCACCTGGCGCAGGGCGCCGATCCGCATCGAGACGACCGTCACCCGGCGACCGTCGGCGTGGCGCTCCACGGTGTCGACGATCGCGCTCGAGAGCGATAGCTCGTGCACGCTCAGGCCTCCTCGTAGGCGGCGTCGGTGCCGAGCTCCTCGGCGGTCTCGAGGACCAGCGCGACCGCTCCATCGACCGCGTCGGCGACCTTCGGCGACAGCCCGAGGCCCATCTCCTCGGCCTCGGCGGGCTCGCACGCGATCACCGTGACCTTGCCGGGCCAGCCCCCGACCGTCTTGATGAACCGAAGCACGGTCTGGGGGTCCATCCCGTGCGGGTTGACCACCTGCCCGTCCTCGATCGGCGTCGTGTCCTCGGGATCCGGCTCCATCACGTAGAGCGTCCCGGGCTCGCCGCCCTGGCGGCTGATGTCGACCAGGATCAGTGCGTCGTAGCCTCGCATCACCTCGTAGGCGAGGTCCAGTCCGCCGGTTCCGAAGTCGAGCACGGTGACGCCGTCAGGCAGGTCGCGGTCGGCGAGGCGGGCGGCGACCATGCCACCGAAGGCGTCGTCCTTCATCCACGCGTTGCCGATGCCGGCGACCAGGATCTGCTTTGGGGGCCGGTCCATCAGGCTCCGCTCTCGACCTCGTGCGGCTTGAAGAACAGGTAGCGACCCGTCTCGCGAAACAACTCCTGAGCCGGATCGTCGTCGACCGTGACGCCCAGGTGCGTCTCGCCGTCGTAGTCGACGTAGATCCGTTCCACCGTCGCGGTGCGCCCGTCGAGCATCCGGTCGTAGACGTCGCGTTCGACGTCCGGCCGAAGGACCACCTTCCCGCCCTTCTGGAACCGGACCCCGTCGATGGTCGCCTCGCTCTCACCCGGGTTGGGGTGTCCGGGCTCGGGGTCGCGAAGCTCGACCCGGCCATGCAGGGCCATGATCTCCTCTGGGCCCGCCGTGTCGGCTGCCTCGATCATCTCCCGCACCGCCGGGTCGGAATCGGCGATCTCGCGTCGCTCGCCGTCGCTCAGCGCCTTGACGTGCAGCAGGAGGGCCTCCTCGATCTCGGTGTTGTCGAACAGATTGCCGCGGCTCTCCGGGGCCATCCGCGGATGATCGGGAAGGACGATCGAGGCGCCGAGGACCGCGTCGCCACGATCGGATGCGAGGACCGGGAACGTGTTCACGTTGCGGCACCCCTCGACGACCTCCCCCGCCGGGCCCTGGCGCTCGAGGGGTGAGACGAACCGCCCGCCCTCGGCTTCGAGCACGACATGCGTCGAGAGCAGGCTGGCCCGAAGGGCATCCGAGCGCTCCATCTCGCGCGGGTCTCGGCTCAGCTCGGTCGTGTTGTGGACGCACATCGCAACGCGGGTGAGCCCGGGCTGGCGCGATTCCTCGGCTCGGAGGCGAGCCCGGCCCTCGAGGGCGGGATCTCCGTCGAATCCGAACTCCTGGCCCGTGCCCTGGTCGATCAGCTCGGCGAGCGGCGTGGGGGGGAGCTCGAGGCGGCGCTCGATCCCCTGGTGGCGATCGCCGGCCGCCTGCAGGAAGAGGGCCGTGGCGCCGACCTGCACGTTCGGTCCGCCCTCGAGCACGCACTCGATCCGCAGGTGGTCGAAGGTGCTCGGGTTGCGCTTCGCGTAGGCCGGCGGATACAAGATCCCGAACGGGGTCGGGGTGGCGTTCTTGGTCGCTCCCGGCGTGTAGGGATAGAGCGCGTACCCCTCGAAGAGGAGCGAGGAGACGAGCTGCGAGAGCGATTCCTCCACGCTAGTCGCCCTCCTCGTCGAGGAGCTTGGCTGCGGTGGCGTCGAATGTGGGCAGGCCCAGGGTGGCCTTTCGTCGAGCCAGCCTCGCGAGGGTCTCGGTGTGCACCGGGATCCAGGCGCGATACGGGTAGTGGGCGGCGATCATCTCGTCCCAGGCCGCGACCGGCATCGAGTAGCGCACCGAGCGGTCCCACGGGATCCGGAGCTGCTGCATCGACCCGTTCTCGGCTTCGTAGAACACGGTCCCGCTGAAGTGAAAGCGAAGCGGCGCCTCGCCGTCCTCCACGCCGTGGAAGTACTTGCTCGCCGCGACCTCGAGGTCGTAGGTGCAGGCGACCGGAATGGAGAACGTGGTGGTCTCGGCGAAGCCCGGGACGAACACGTCGGCCTGGGTCCAGCGAAAGCTCGTCGTCGTGGTGGCCCAGCGCTCCGGCTCGCCGAACAGCTCGATCAGCCGCTCGCGGGTCGGTCCGTCGTATGAGCGCTTCGCGGGCTCGATCGTGATCAGGACGGACAGGGCGATCATGTAGACGGGCAGCTCCGATCGGTCGGTGGCCCGAACCTCGAAGCGAAGCGTCGGCGAGGCCGCCCGCTCGACCGGCTGAGCGTCCAGCACCTCGAACTCGGGAAGTGAGCGGTCGGTCGGCTCCTCGCCGGCTCGCTCCGTGGCGGGGGCCGCGGCGCTCTCGCCCTCGAGCGCGCTCATGCGGCGGCGCCCCTGGCCTCGAGCTGGTCGAAGAAAGCGTCGATCGCCTCCTGCGGCCCCTCGCCCCCCGAGATCCCCTCCCAGCTCACCTTGATCATCCCGACCAGCTTGTAGCACTCGTCGATCGGCGCGACCGCGTACCTCGGGGGATCCGACATCCGGTTGACGATCAGCGCCTCGGCATCCGCTTCGAGGGTCAAGACCTCCGGGTTCGCGGTCACGAGCTCCTTCCATGCGTCGAGGTCGAGCTCGGACTCGGTCGCGCCGGCCGGGCTCGGATAGAGGGCGACGATTCCGCCCGCGGCGCTGTCGCGCAGGAAGAAGGCGAGCCCGATCGGGATCGCGAACCGCGCCCACAGCTCGTCTGAGAGCTCGAGGTCGTCGAGCCATAGGACGCGGGTCCCGGTGGGGCGAAGCTCGGGGTCACCGGAGCGGAGCGCCATGCAGCTCTCGCATACGCAGAGGATCCGGCGCTCGGTCAGATGGAGGACGTGGCGATGGTCGGCGCCGATCCCCTTGCCGCACAGGTCGCAGCTCTCCTCGCCGGCGAGCGAGCCGTCGGTCTGGGGCGCCTTGGAGCCGTTGACCGGATCGGGCGTCCTGCCGAGCTGGCGCAGGCCCGCGACCAGCTCGGCCCGCCGCCGGGCGGCGAGGCGCCGCTCCACCGAGTCGCTCATGCGGCCAGGGCCACTCTGACGCCTGCGCCGCCGGCGAGCAGCGGCACCGGCTCGAGCTGCAGGTGGTCCTCGTCCAAGGAGCGCCCCGCTCGGGGCAGGTAGTAGCGGCGCTCGCAGGACGGGCAGCACAGCACTCCGTCGGTCAACTCGCCCTCGGCGAGCGGGCCGGCGCAACCCGGGCAGGCGTCCCGGTAGGCGAGCAGGCTGCCCTCGACGCGGGCGACGATCAGGCCGATGCCGGCGATCTCCGACGCCGTCACCGCGCCCTCGGCGAGCCCGTCGAGCCCGTCGAGGTCGAACCAGGACGGCTCCGCCTCGGCGCGGCCGGGAGCCACCTGCACCATCGGGAGCTCCATCGCGCCGTCGCCGATCGGCGAGCCGGATTCGAGCGCGCCCTCGACGAGCAGTCCCTCGAGGTCGGGAGCCGCCTCGTCCAGCGCCTGCTTGATCGCCAGCTCGAGGGTGGACGCCGACGCGGGGCAGCCCTCGCAGCTTCCCTCGAGGCGGATGCGCGCCACGCCGTCCTCGATCCCGAGCAGCTCGACGTTGCCGCCGTGGGACTCCATGTAGGGGCGGACGCTGTCGAGCGCCTCTACGACGCGCTCGCGAAGGCCGACGGGGTATAGGTCATGGATCAGCATCAGGCTGGCGACCACCCCGTCGTCGGCGAGGCGGGATCGAAGCTCGGCCCCGGCCTCGCCCGATCCGTCGACGGCTTTGAAGATGCGCGTCAGCCCCTCGCCGTAGAGCTCGATCACCGCGCTGACCAGCTCCTCGGCCCCGGCCCGCGCGGCCGGGTCCCCGAGCTCTCCGACCCGCGCGGTCAGCTCGGAGACCCGCTGGATCAGGGCCTCGGCCGCCGCTCCGTTGCTCGACGCTGGATCGCCGGGCGGCGGGCCCTGTGGGCCCGCACCGCCGTCTGGTGTGGCGTCATCCGCTGCCATGTCGCCTAGCCCGCGGTCCTCAGCACATGCCGGTGGGCGTGTGCACCACCTTCCGAACCTGGCCGCCGCCGCTGTACATGTGGACGCCGCACGGCAGGCACGGATCGAAGCTCCGCACCGCCCGCATGATGTCCACGCCCTTGAAATTTTCCGGCCCGTTCTCCTCGAAGATCGGCGTGTTCTGCACCGCGTCCTCGTAGGGTCCCGGGGTCCCGTACACGTCCCGGACGCTCGCGTTCCAGGGAGTGGGCGGGTAGGGCTGGTAGTTCGCGATCTTCCCGTCCCGGATCACCATGTGGTGGGAGAGGACGCCACGCGCCGCCTCGTGGAAGCCGACGCTGACCGCCTCCTGCGGGACCCGGAAGTTGTTCCAGCTCTTCGTCCTTCCGGCTCTCACCTCGGTGAAGGCGCGCTCCAGGCAGTGCAGGCCGATCAGGGCCGAGTACGCCTGGTGGTATGTCCGCGCTCGATCACGCTCGATCGCATTCGACTTCTCCGGGATCTTCCACTCGAGCTCCATCTCCGGGGTGCCTCCGGTCCTCGGCAGCACCATCTGGATGCTCTCCCCGGTCGCCTTCGCGTAGCCGAAGTCGACCAGCCCGGCCTTCGCCGTGCACCACTGGCGGGCGAACGGGCCGCCTCCGGTGTCGCAGCAGACGTGGGTGTCGGTACGGGCGTCGTAGATCCGCGGTGAGACGACCCAGCTGTACTTGTCGGCGAAATCGCGCTTCTGCGGCCGCGGGATCGTGACCTTGTTCCACGGGTGGTGTGCGTCGACCGGGTTGCCCAGCGGGTCCTTGGTCACCAACGGCTGCTCGGTCTCGGTCCAGTCGTCGAAGTACGAGCTCCCGAGCAGGATCCTGATCATCAGGTTGATCTCCACAAGGTCGGTCGAGATCAGCTCGCCGTTGATCACCACGCCGGGCGTGATGTAGCGCTTGCGACCCCACTCGGTCATGTTGCGGTAGTCGTAGTCGACGTAGTCGGGGTCGTCGAACGAGCCCCAGTTGACCAGGTTCGTCTCCCGGTAGCCGACCATGTCGTACCCCGGCAACGCCCTCAGGAAGAAGTCATAGAGGTCGTCGTGCATCGGGACGCTTCGCTTCACGTACTCGAAGTAGCGCATCAGGCGCACGTAGTAGTCGGTCAGGGTCTGGTGGGTGATGTGAGCGCTGCACCCGCCCGGCATGATCGTCGAGGGATGGGTGTGGCGGCCACCGAACAGGCAGTACATCTCGCGCGTGTAGCGCGCCACCTGGAGGGTCTCCAGGTAGAAGTCTCCCGTGAACGGGTTCAACGCCCGCATGATGTCGGCGATCGTCCGGTACCCGTGGATGTCGGAGTGGGGCGCCGTCTCCTGCTCCGCCTTGGCCAGCACCGAGGGGTTCGTCTCCTTGACCATCTGCTCGCAGAAGTCCACGTTCGCCATGCAGTCGTTGAAGATCGCATGGTCGAACATGTAGTCGGCGGTCTCGGCGAGGTTGAAGGCGAGGTCGCCGAGCGGCGGCGGCTTCACCCCGTAGGCCATGTTCTGGTTCAGGCACGAGCAGGTGCAGTGGTTGTCCCCGCAGATGCCGCAGATCCGGCTGGTGATGAAGTGCGCGTCGCGGGGATCGATCCCCTTCATGAAGATGTCGAATCCGCGAAAGATCATCGAGGTGCTGTAGCACTTGAGGACCTGCTGGTTCGTGAAATCGATCTCCGTGTGGATGCCGAGGCTGCCGACGATCCGGGTGATGGGGTCCCACGACATCTCCTTGACCATGACCTTCTGGTCGCCGCGCGGGGTCTCTGTGGTCGCCATGTCATCTCCTCCTGTCGCTGAGGGGTCTGGGCCGGGGGTCAGCTGCGCGCATAGTTCCTCGGCTGGTACCCCGTCAGGAGCTGGTCGCCGGGCTTACGCCACTCGGGCTCCTTGTCGTACTTGTTCTTGATGTTTCGGTTGCGGAAGTACTTCAGGATCGGTCCGTAAGTGAACCGCGCCGCGTTGGCCGCGACGCGCCCGTACGGATCCTCGTCCATGAACGGCATGTACTTGTCCGGGAAGCCCGGCATCGTGCAGGCCATGCAGATGCCGCCGACGTTCGGGCAGCCGCCGTAGCCGTCGACCCAGCCGCGAACCGGGACGTTGCACTTCACCACGGGCCCCTTGCAGCCGAGCTTGACCAGGCACCGGGGATCGTCGCCGTACTCGGTCGCGAAGTTGCCCTGCTCGGTGTAGCCCGCGCGATTGCAGCCCTCGCGCACCGTCCGGCCGAACAGCCACTTCGGGCGAAGCGCGTCGTCCAGGTCCGGCGCCGGCGCCCGTCCGGCCAGGTGCATCGCCAGGTAGAGCAACGTCTCGGTGGTGTTGTCGGGCTGGGCGGGGCAGCCGGGGATGTTCACCACCGGCAGGCCGGCGCTCGACTTCCAGTTCCATCCCAGGTGGTCGGCGACCCCCATCGCTCCGGTCGGGTTGTTCTTCATCGCCGGGATCCCGCCGTAGGTCGCGCAGGTGCCCAGGGCCACCACCGCGGCGGCCTTCGGCGCCAGGCGGTCGAGCCATTCACTGGTCGTGATGGGCTGGCCGCTCGTGGGATCCACGCCCATCGCCGCCCAGTGGCCTTCGCCGCTCAGGTTCTCGTTCGGGATCGAGCCCTCGATGATCAGCACGAAGGGGTCGAGCTTGCCCGCCTCGGCGTCCCACCACGCCTGCATGAACTCCTCGCCGTTCTCGTAGGCCAGCACGGGCGTGTGGACCACGACCTTCGGCATGCCGGGGATCGCCTGGGTGATGATGTCCTCGAGGCTCGGGTTGGTCGCCGACGTCATTGCCACCGAGTCCCCGTCGCAGCCGAGTCCCGTGGTCATCCAGATGATGTGCGCCGTGATCCCCTCGGTCTTCGCCTGATCGGGAACGACTTCCGTGCTCAGCTCGGCCATGTCACCTCTCCTCGGTGTCGGGGGCAAACGAACGAATCCAGGTTGCGGTGTGTCGGCAAGCGCGATCTTGGGTTCTCGAGCTTCATGCTCAGCAGATCCTCGGCAACGGATCGCCCGCCAGCAGGTCCATGACCCGGCGGCCGCCGAACGCGGTGTCCACCAGCACCATCCCCGGCGGCTCGGTCTTCACCTCGCCGATCGCCACGGCACCTTCGAACCCGGCGGTCGAGCGAAGGGCCTCGAGCGCCGAGTCCGCCGACTCGGGCGCGACGAAGGCGACGAGCACGCCTTCGTTGGCGACGTACATCGGGTCGATGCCCAGCAGCTCCGCCGCACCCGCGACCTCCGGGAGGACCGGGACGTCGGCTTCGGCGACCTGAATCGAGACCTGGGAGGCGCGGGCGAGCTCGTTGAGGGCGGATGCGACGCCGCCCCGGGTCGCGTCGCGCATGCAGCGAAGGTCCGGGCCCGCCGCGTCGAGGAGCGCGTCCACGGCGGGCCACAGCGGTCGGGTGTCGGATTCGATCTCGGCGTCCAGCCCGAGCTCCCCGCGGGCGAGCATGATCGCCGTGCCGTGCTCGCCGATCGTCCCCGAGACGAGCACCCGGTCGCCCGGCCGGATCGCGGTCGGGCTCAGCGCGGCTCGCGGATCGATTCGGCCGAGCCCGGTGGTGCACACGTAGATCGAGTCGCAGTGCCCCCGCTCGACGACCTTGGTGTCGCCGGTCACGATCTCGACCTCTGCCGCGCGCGCCGCCTCGGCGATCGCCGAAACCTCGGCACGGAGCTCCTCGGCCGCGAAGCCCTCCTCGAGCACCAGCGAGACGGTGAGCGCCTGCGGGCGGGCGCCGGCTACCGCGAGGTCGTTGACCGTCCCGTTCACGGCCAGCTCGCCTATCGAGCCGCCGGGAAAGCGGATCGGCTTGACCACGAAGCTGTCGGTGGTCAGCGCCAGCCCCACCCCGTCGATGGAGACCTTCCCCGCGTCGCCCAGCTCGGCCAGCGCCCCGGAGTCGAAGGCCGGGACGAGGAGCCCCTCGATCAGCGTCTGGGTCGCCTTGCCACCCGCGCCGTGGGCCATCGTCAGCTGCTGATCCTTGAACTTCGGCCGCTTGGAGCGCGTCGTCTCGATGATCTCGAGGATCCGCTGCTCGCGATCCGCGTCGGTGCGGCGGCCGCTGACCCTCACATCCGTCACGCCTACACCAACCCCATCCACCAGCTCGTCGCGGCGCCGATGTGTACGCGCCGGGCAACCATGTTTCGGATCGGTTGCGGCACCGCGCTCACACCAACTCCTTCTCGCGGGCGAAGCGGCCGTAGTTGTAGTAGGCGGCGCAGGCCCCTTCCGGCGAGACCATGCAGGTCCCGATCGCGTGCTCGGGGGTGCATGCGGTGCCGAAGACCTTGCACTCCCAGGGCTTGATGACGCCCTTCAGGACCTCGCCGCACTGGCACGCCTTCGGGTCGGCGACCCGCACCCCGGGCACCTCGTAGCGAAGCTCGGCGTCGAGGTCCGCGTACTCGTCGGTCAGCCTCAGGGCGCTCTGTGAGATGAAGCCGAGCCCGCGCCACTCGAAGTGCGGGCGAAGCTCGAACACCTCCGCCATCACGGCCAGGGCGGCCTGATTGCCCTCGTAGGGGACCACCCGCTTGTACTGGTTCTCGACCTCGCAACGGCCCTCGGAGATCTGCTTGAGGATCATCTGGATGCCCTGCAGAACGTCCAGGGGCTCGAACCCCGAGGTGACCAGGGGCCTGCCGTAGTCGGCGGGGATGAACTCGAATGGCCGGGCGCCGACGATCGTCGACACATGACCCGGACCGATGAAGCCGTCGAGCCGCAGATCCGGCGACTCGAGCAGGGCGCGAAGCGGCGGGATGATCGTCACGTGGTTGCACATGCAGGAGAAGTTCTGGACGCCCTCGGCCTTGGCCCGCTTGATCGTCAGGGCGGTCGAGGGTGCCGTCGTCTCGAAGCCGATCGCGAAGAACACGACCTGGCGGTCGGGGTTGGCCTTGGCGATCCGCAGCGCGTCGAGCGGCGAGTAGACCATCCGGATGTCTGCCCCCTGGGCCTTCGCCTCGAGAAAGGTTCGCTCGGACCCCGGGACCCGCATCATGTCCCCGAAGCAGGTGAAGATCACGCCCTCGCGCTCTGCGATCGCCATCCCGTCGTCGACCCGGCCCATCGGGATCACGCAGACCGGGCACCCGGGCCCGTGGACGAGCTCAACGTTCTCGGGGAGCAGGTCGTCGATCCCGTACTTGTAGATCGAGTGGGTGTGCCCGCCGCAGACCTCCATCAGCTTGTAGTGGCTGTCCGGCGGTACGAGCGAGAGGATCTCGCCCGCCAGAGCCCGGCCGAGCTCGGCGTCGCGGAACTCGTCGACGAACCTCATGCCGGGAGCTCCTGCCGATCGAGCTTGGCGATCGCTGTTCCCGCGTGGACCAGAAGCCCCTCGCCCACGGCGACCGGCTGAACCAGGGCGACCTCGACCGTCTGGCGGCGGCCGGCTTCGTCGGCGCAGAGCGCCAGGCCTCGATCCCGGTCCACCTGTGAGACGCGCATCTCGACGGCGACGTCGCCGCAGGTGATGCAGCCAAGCTCGGGATCGCACTCCGAATGAGCCCAGAGCTCTGGCCGCGGGGCGGTCACTACATCCGCCCCGGCTTGCTGCCCGCCCAGGCGAACAGCGCCCGCACGGTCATTCGATCACGCTGGCCTTCAGCTCCTCGAGCTCCTGCTCGTAGTCGGCGCCCATGCCCTCGAGCAGCTTGCGGGTCGCGATCGCCTCGGCCTCGTCAACCTTCGAGATCGCGAAGCCGACGTGGATCAGCACCCAGTCGCCCGGCTCGGCGCCATCGCCCTCCGCGTCGAGGAGCCCGATGTTGACGTTGCGCCGCACGCCGGCCACGTCAACCCGGGCGAGACGGTTGGTCTCGTCGACGACCTCCAGGACCTGACCCGGAATTGCCAAGCACATCTCGGCGTCGTCCTCCTCTCGTCCCGTAGCGGACCCGCGACGCTACCACTCGATCCGTGGGGTTGCAAGGCGGCAGGCGGCAGCGCAGGGACCCTGCGACCGCGCGGTCGATGGTCGAGCGGCCGCCTGATCCACCGAGTATGTTCACGCTCCGAGGTCAGTCTGAAGAGAGGAGGTGAGCAGGTTGGGTCAGGGCGATGATTCGCAGGCAACCAAGACACCGGCGCGTCCGGAGCCTGCCGCCTCCGAGGCCTGGTCGGATCTGGCCCGCCAGCTCCGGGTCGACTCGATCCGGACCTCGAGCGCGGCCGGCTCCGGACACCCGACCTCCTCGCTGTCGGCGGCCGACCTGATGGCCGTTCTGGTCAGCGACTACCTGCACTACGACTTCGGCGACCCCGACAACCCGGCGAACGACCACCTGATCTTCTCCAAGGGCCACGCCTCACCGCTCCTCTACTCGATCTTCAAGGCGGTCGGCGCGGTCTCCGAGGAGGAGCTGCTCACCTATCGCACGATCGGCAGCCCGTTGGAGGGGCACCCGACGCCGGTCCTCCCGTGGGTCGACGTGGCCAGTGGATCGCTCGGCCAGGGCCTGCCCACCGGGGTCGGCGTCGCCCTGGCCGGCAAGCGGTTGGACCGGATTCCCTACCGGGTCTGGGTGCTGTGCGGCGACAGCGAGATGGCCGAGGGATCGATGTGGGAGGCGTTCGAGCATGCCGCCCATGAGGGGCTCGACAATCTGACGGCGATCATCGACGTCAACCGTCTGGGCCAGCGGGGGGAGACGATGCACGGTTGGGACCTCGACCGCTTCACCGAGCCGGCGCGCGCCTTCGGTTGGCACGCGATCGCGATCGACGGACACGACCTCGATGCGATCGACCGCGCATACGAGGAGGCGATCGAGGCCGGTGACCGCCCGACGGTGATCGTCGCCCGGACGCTCAAGGGACGGGGCGCGAGCTCGGTGGAGGACCGTGATGGCAAGCACGGCAAGCCGCTCGACGATCCCGACGCCGCGATCGCCGAGCTCGGCGGCGCGAGCGAGATCCGGATCGAGGTCGCGAGGCCCGCAGCCGCGACGCCGCGCGAGTTCCAGTCCTCCCCGCTCGAGCTCCCCTCCTACGAGGAGGGGTCCGCGGTGGCCACTCGGAAGGCCTACGGCGAGGCGCTGGCGGCCCTCGGCGACGCCCGCACCGACCTGGTGGCGCTCGACGGCGAGGTCGGCAACTCCACCTTCACGGAGATCTTCGCCGCGGCGCACCCGGAGCGCTTCTTCGAGATGTACATCGCCGAGCAGCAGATGGTCGCCGCCGCGGTCGGGCTCCAGGTGCGGGGCTGGGCGCCGTTCGCCTCCAGCTTCGCCGCCTTCCTGACCAGGGCCTACGACTTCATTCGGATGGCCGCCGTGAGCAGGGCCGACCTCTGTCTGGTCGGCTCTCACGCGGGTGTCTCGATCGGAGAGGACGGCCCCTCGCAGATGGGCCTCGAGGACCTGGCGATGTTTCGAGCCGTCCACGGGAGCACGGTGCTGAGCCCCAGCGACGCGAATCAGACCGTCCAGCTCGTCGCCCGGATGGCCGACGGGGAGGGGATCCGCTACCTGCGCACGCTGCGGCCCTCGACCCCCGTCATCTACCCGGCGTCCGAGAGATTCGAGATCGGCGGAAGCCGGGTCGTGCGGAGCTCCGCAGACGACCGGGTCTCACTGATCGGGACCGGGATCACCGTCCACGAGGCGATCGGGGCGGCCGAGATCCTCGATGGGGAGGGCATCGCGGCGCGGGTCGTCGACTGCTACTCGGTCAAGCCGATCGACGTCGCCGGAATCGCGTCGGCGGCCGGCACCGGGCGAGTCGTGATCGCCGAGGACCACTGGCCCGAGGGCGGGCTCGCCGACGCCGTCCTCGAGGCGCTGGCAGAGGCGGGGGAGTCACCCCGGATCACCCGGCTGGCGATCGCGGAGATGCCCGGGTCCGGCAAGGGGGACGAGCTTCTCGCGGCGGCCGGGATCGACGCCGCCGCGATCGCCGACGCCGCACGCCGGCTGCTCGGCGACTAGCGTCAGCCGGCAGCCCTCCTCATCGATCCTGCCCGACGGGCGGGGCGATCGGTTCCGAAGATCGGGGACCCGCGCCTCATCTGCAAGCCGTTCGCAATAGCGATAGGGTGGCGATCGGCACGAGCTTCCCCGTTGGGACGGGTACCTCGAGGAGAGGAGCGACCATGGAGGCGACCGCTTTGCCGGCCGGCGCGGTTTCGCGCTGGCGTCGCATCAAGGGAGGCCTGACGCCCTCCCAGTGGAGGACCGTGGCGGGGATGGCTGCCGTGGTCCTCGGCCTTCACTTCCTCGGGTTCTTCCTCCTGTTCGCCGTCGTCGTGCCCAGCCACCTGAGCCTCGGGAGCGCCGGGCTGTTCACGGTAGGGGTGGGTATCACGGCGTACACGCTGGGCCTTCGCCACGCCTTCGACGCCGACCACATCGGGGCGATCGACAACACGACCCGAAAGCTGATGACCGACGGCCAGCGGCCGGTCAGCGTCGGCTTCTTCTTCTCCCTCGGCCACTCGACGATCGTCTTTCTCTTGGCGCTCGCGTTCACGATCGGGATCCGGGGGTTGAGCGGAGCCGTCAGCGACGACAGCTCGTGGCTGCATCAGGCGGCCGGATTGATCGGCCCGACCGTCTCGGGGACGTTCCTGACCCTCATCGGGGTCCTCAACCTGCTCGTCCTGATCAACATCACGAAGATCTTCAAGCGGATGCGGACCGGCCACTACAGCGAGGCAGAGCTCGAGGAGGAGCTGAACAGCCGGGGGTTCATGAACCGCTTCTACAAGCGAGCCACCAACGCCGTCAAGAAGCCCTGGCAGATGTACCCCGTCGGCCTCCTGTTCGGGCTCGGGTTCGACACCGCGACCGAGATCGCGCTGCTCGCCACGGCCGGCGCCGCCGCCGCCGGAGGCCTCCCGATCTACGCGATCCTCTGCCTGCCGATCCTGTTCGCCGCGGGCATGTCCCTGCTCGACACCGTTGACGGCGCGTTCATGAACTTTGCCTACGGCTGGGCCTTCGCAAAGCCGGTCCGAAAGATCTTCTACAACATGACGATCACCTGGCTGTCGGTCGTCGTGGCGCTGGTGATCGGGACGATCGAGTTGATGTCGGTGCTCTCCGACAAGCTCAGCCTGACGGGCCAGCCCTGGGACTTCGTCTCCAACCTCGACCTCAACTACGTCGGCTACGCGATCGTCGCGATGTTCTTTTTCACCTGGATCGCGGCGCTTGCCATCTGGCGCTTCGGCCGCATCGAGGAGCGCTGGTCGGCGGGCATGGCGTCCACCGAGCGGACTTGACTGGGTCGGGCGAGCCGGGCCCAGCTTCGAGCACATGACCGACTCCCCCCAGGCCGAGCCGCTCGAGTTCGAGGCGATCGACGAGGTCCTGGCGATCCTGCGCGAGCGAGGACACAGGATCTCGGCCGCGTGCCGGCTGGTGCTCGAGGCGCTGTTCGCCGCCGACGGCCCCGCGTCGGCGCAGTTCATCGCCGCCTCCCTGCAAGGTCGGGATTCCGCCCCCGATCCGGCCTCGGTATACCGAAACCTCGAGCGGCTCGAGCGGCTCGGCGTCGTCAAGCACGTCCACCTCGGCCACGGCCCCGGCCTCTACATGCTGGTCGGAGCCGGCGGTAGGGAGTTCCTGGCCTGCGAGCGCTGTGGCCGCGTGCGGAGCCTCGACCCCGGCGACCTCGACCCGGTGCGCGATCAGGTCCGCGAGAGGTTCGGGTACGAGGCGCGCTTCGATCACTTCCCGATCATCGGCCTGTGCCCGGGCTGCGCGGCCGAGGCCGGCGGGGATCAGGCCTCGGGCGGCGCGCGCCATCCCCACGAGCACGAGCACAGCCACGGCGACCACGTCCACTCGCACCCGCACGTCCACGCCGAGGGCGGCGGGCACTCGCACCGGCACTGACGCCGCGGCTGGCTCCGTCCGTTCAGGGCACGCCGGCGGCGAACCCGATGCAGTGGACGGCCAGCCCCGGCGAGGCCGCGACCGACAGCCGGTGGGCCTCGTGTCGCTCGTGGCCCGCGAGCCGGTAGGCGCCGGGGGCGATGACCTCGACCTCGGTCGGCGCGCCTGCGTCCAGTGAAACCCGCAGCGACCCCTTCCCGTCGACGGTCGCCCAGGCCTCGCCCGCCGCGTAGTCGAGCTCGAGCGGCGGCTGATCGGCCATCGCCACCCACGGCTCGGAGATCGAGCCGCCCGGGAAGACCTCGTCGCTCGGCACCGCCACCATCGCTCCCGGAGCGTCGGTCGACCGCAGGGGATCCATCGGCTCCGGCAGGCCGTCCTCGGCGCCCTCCAGCTCGTCGCGGATCGCCTCCTCGGTCGCGGCGTACTCCCCCTCGCCGAAGTGGTACCAGCGAAGCCCCCCGCCGGTGCCCCAGAGAAAGAGGGAGGGCCAGCCCTCGCAGCCGTATGCGTGCCACGCGTCGTAGGCAGGGTCGGAGGCGAACGGGAACCCGACCTCGAGCAGCTCCAGCGCCGCCGCCAGCTTTCCGGGGTCGGCGGTGAACGGAAAGCGCGGCGAGTTGACGCCGAGCACCGAGAGGCCCAGGCCCCCGTATCGCTCCGCCCAGCCGCGCAGGTAGGGGATCGTCCGAACGCTCGACAGATGCGCCACGTCCACGAAGTGGACCAGGAGCGGGCCGGCGGCGCAGATCCGCTCCACCGCGGCCGGCTCGGAGCCGATCCAGGCCATGCCGGGTGGGAAGGGGGGAACCGCTATGCCGCTCGAGTCTGGTCTCACGTCGCCGGTATTCTCATGCCTCGGCCGATCGGTGACAGATAAGGAGGGTCGCGTGACGGAGAGGACTTGGAGTCGTATCGAGGAAGCACGGGAACGCTGGAACGTCCTTCGCCATCCCTTCTATCGCCGCTGGTCCGCGGGCGAGCTGAGCTCCGAGGAGCTCGCCCGCTACTCGGGCCAGTACCGGCATGCGGTGGAGGCGATCGCGAAGCTCAGCGACTCCGCGGCGCGATCGGCCCCCGAGCGCCCCGAGCTCGCCCGCCACGCCGAGGAGGAGCACGACCACGTCGCGCTTTGGGACTCCTTCGTCGAGGCCGCCGGGGGGGACGGCGACGCCGAGCCCACCTCGGAGACGGCGGCCTGCGTGAGGGATTGGTCGCACGCCACTCGCGGCGCGGACCTGCCGGAGACGCTGATCACCCTCTATGCGATCGAGAGCGGACAGCCCGATATCTCGCGCACCAAGCTCGACGGGCTGCTGGGAAGCTACGGATTCGATGAAGGCCCGGCGACCGAGTACTTCCGGGTGCACGAGCGCCGCGACGTCGAGCACGCCGCCGAGGCTCGCGAGCTCGTTTCCCAGCTTGCCGAGCGCGGCGACGAGGACCGTCTCGTCGGCGCGGCGGAGGCGGCCTTCAGGGCGAACTGGCGCCTGCTCGACGGCGTCTAGCCGCGCCGCGGAGCGCCGAGCAGCAGTGGCCTGACGCATGCTGTGGCGCGACCGGCTGATCGGCGTCGTGCTCGGGGTGGCGCTCGGGGTCGGCGTCGTGGTCCTGTTCGTGTTCGTGTTCAGCGAGCAGACCGTGGACGCGCCCTCGCTCTCCAGCCACCCGTCGCGCTCTCACGAGCACCACGGCGTCACCCCCAAGCCCAAGCACGACGCCACTCCGCCCGTCGCCACCGTGAGGGTGGTCGGCGGGGCCCCGCCGCCGAGCGGCCCGGCACAGCTCGGCTACCGGACAGGCGACCTGGTGCGCCTGAGCGTCGTCTCGGACGCGACCGTCGACGTCGGGCTGCCGGGCTATGGGATCGAGCGCACGGTTCCGGCCGATCAGCCGACCGCGATCTCGTTTCGGGCCTCGAAGCGAGGGAGCTTTCCGCTTCTCGTCACGGCCTCGCACATCGACGTGGCGCGCCTGACTGTCGCCGGCTCGTCGCCTTGAGGGCGCAGGATCGTGGATAGACTCGAAATGCGCCATCTCCGTGCCCCGTCTGGATGCCGTGGGGCGGACGCTGGCCGGGATGGATGACGGCTGTGTACCCCGCCCTCGACCTCTACGCATCGGTGGTTCTATTGATCGCGGCCTCGGCGGTCATCGGGCAGGCCGTGCTCTGCCTATGCGGGTGGCGCGCCTGGTCCTGGCTTTCGCCGGCCGTCGGCCTGGCATCGCTGACCATCCTCGCCGGGGCGGCGATCCGCCTGCCCGCCAACGATCTGACCGCCACCGTGGTCGTCGGGCTCGCCACGGTCGGGGCGATCGCCGTCATCTGGATTCGTCGGCCCGAGGCCCCCGGGGCGCTTCGCGCCGGGCTCCCGGTCGTCGTACTGGTCGTGGCCGCGGCCTCGATCGCGTTCGTGGCCGCGGGCGGATTCGGCGCCTTCCAGGGCAAGTCCAGCGACCTCGGGTACTACCTCTACGACGCCCAGTGGCTGGAGATGCATACCGGGTTCGAGCCCTCTCACATCGTCAAGGGGTTCCCGATGGGCCCGCCCGCACTCGCGGCCGTGACCTCCGACGCGGCCGGCGGCGCCAGCCTGGTCGCCACCTTCACCGCGTTCACGATCACGGTCGCGGTGGCCGGGGCGCTGGCGGCGCTCGCGGTTTTCGGCGAGCTCGGGTTGGTGCGGCGAACGGTCGCCGCCTTCCTCGTCGGCCTGCCGTACATGGGCGCCTCCTTCTTCGTCCAGTCGAGCTTCAAGGAGTTGGCTGTGGGCCTGTTCGCCCTCGCGTTCGCCCTGCTGCTGCGAGAGCTCGCCGCCGAGGAGCGGCATCGCGAAGACGCAGGCTCGCTGGCGGTCGTCGTCCCAATGGCCCTGATCGCCGGCGCCGCCGTGTACACGTACAGCTTCGCCGGCCTCTACTGGCCGCTCGGCACGCTCGGCGTCTGGCTGGTCGGCTCCGCGGTGTTCGGCCGCCGGCGGCTCAGGGCGCAGTTCCGCGGATGGCGGCTCCAGGTTCCACGAACCCGACGTGCCAAGATCGTCGCGGTGGTGGTCGCGGTGGTCGCCGTGGTCGCGGTCGCGATCCCCGAATTCAACCAGGTGGTCGAGTTCGCCCGGGCGCGAGGCGCGCTCAGCGCCCTGAGCGGCGGCGCCGTCTCGGGGGACCTGCCCGGCAGCCCGCGGCTGTTCACCGCGCTCGGGGTCTGGCCCGTGACCGACTACCGCACCGCCGTCCCGAACCTCTGGGCCGAGAGGATCCTGGTCGCCGCGGCGCTGATCGTGCTGGCGCGGGGGCTGTTCGGGCTCTGGCGCCGTCGCGAGCTCGCGATCCTGGCCGCGACCGTGACCGCAATGATCCTCTATCTGGCGGCGCGGATCGGCTCCGGGCCCTACGTTCAGTCCAAGGCGATCGCCGTGATGGCGCCACTGATCATGCTCGTCGCCGTATACGGCGCGGCCTCCGCCCTGTCGGCACGTGGCCTGCGAGGGGTGCGATCCGCCGAACAGACCCCTGCCGGGCAGTCGGGCGGGCGGAGGCTTGGCGCCCGCTCGCTGGCGTGGGGGGCCGTCGCGGCGGTATTCGCTTTCGGCGCGCTCGGGTCCACCTATCTGGCCCTGGCCGGGGCCCTCGTCAACGACGGCACGCAGTCGCGCCAGCTCGAGTTCCTCGGGAGCAAGGTCAAGGGCTCCAGGGTGATCTTCCTCGGGTCCGACGACTACATCGGTTGGGAGCTTCGGGGGGCAGAGGTGTTCTCGCCCGGTCGAAGGAGCGGGGTGGGCTACCTGCCTCCGAAGTCGACCTCCACCTGGACTCGCTACGACTTCGACTCGCTGAATTCGGGCGAGCTCGACGCCGCCCAGTACGTGATCGCTGCCAGGAGCCCGATGATGAGCCAGACGCCCCCGAACTTCCGACTCGTCGCGACCACCGACTCGTTCGTGCTCTGGAGGCGGATCGGACCCACGCGCCCCCGTGAGACGTTCGTAGAGCATGCGTTGCCCGGTGACCGGCTCCGCTGCTCGAGCCCGAGCGGGCGCCGCCTCTCTCGGGCTCGTGGAGTTGCTCGCGTCTGGTCACCGGCTCCCGTTCACGGCCTGTCCGCGGAATGGAAGGCATCGAGCCCCGTGCCCGCGTCGAAGGGGTTTCGTCGCCACAGCGCCCTGGTCCACGGCCGGACCCTGAGCCAGGGCCTGCGACTCGGGAGGGGGCGGTGGGCGATCTCTCTCCAATACCACAGTGCTGAGCCCGTCCAGATCCGCGGCGGCGGCCTCGACGTCCGATTGCCGCCGAATTCCCAGCGACTGGGGGCCTTCTGGCCCGTCGGCACGATCGTTGTCAAAAGGCCCGGCACCGTCACGTTCACCGTCGGACTCGAGCCGCTCCCCGGGTTCCGCGACCTGCTCACCACGCCCGGCCGCCTGAACACGGGCTCACCGGGCCTACTGGCTGGGATCGGCGCGACTGCGATCGGCAGGCGGGCGACCGTCCCGCTAGGCCGAGCCTGCGGTCGGTTCGTCGACTGGTACCGGAAGTCCTGACCGGTCCTCGGCCGAGCCGTTCTGAGACCAGGTGCCGTCCCCACGCTCATCGTCCCCCGCGAGCACGCCGGTGACCAGCCCGAAAGCGACCGAGGCGCTCGCGGCGAGATGATGCAGGACATGGACGCCCACCCCCGCGAGCGCGTCACCGGCCCCCCGGCGCCTGAGCACCAGCGCGTAGAGCGAGCGGTTCAGCCCCACCAGGGTGAGCAGAGCGCCGACCAGGACGGCGGGCCGGCGAACCAGGATGCCGAACAGGGCGACCAGCGAGGCGAGAGCGCTGAGGCGATGGTCCCAGCCGAGGTTCAGATGGCGCGGCATCCTGCGGGTGCGAAGCAGCAGGGTGATCCAGGGGACGCCGCGCTGCGCGAAGTCGGTGCGGAGCATCTCCGCAAGCGTCCACCGCTTCAGATGGGTGCCCTGGATCTGCGGATCGAGCCAGATTCGCGCCCCGGCGTCGACCAGGCGCATCCCGAGCTCGACGTCCTCGATCGAGGCGCCCGCGAACTGCTCCTCGTCGAAGCCCCCGGAGTCGAGGAAGGCCTGGCGCCGGATCGCCCCGAGCCCGGTCCAAAATGTCTCCGCCGGACCGGCCGCCCGATGGTGGACGTAGTGATGGAGCAGGTTCCGGAAGCCCGACACGGCTCCGGGAGCGCCGGGCTCGTCGTCGTAGGAGCCGAACACCCCCTGGAGCGAAGGGTCGCGCTCGAACGTGGCTCGGATCCGGGCCACGGCGTCGCGGTGGACGACGATGTCGGCATCGACGAAGACGAGGATCTCGGCGGTGCTCTGCCGGGCGCCGGCGTTTCGGGCGGCTGCCGGCCCCGAGTTCGGCGGATCGGTGACCACGATCACCTCGTCAGCCGGGTCGGAGCTTCGGCGGATCGCGTCCAGGCACTGCGGCAAGGTCGACGGCCCGTTGGTGGCCGGGATGATCACGCCGATCCTCGAGGCGGCGGCCGAGCGAGCCATTGCGCGCCAACCATAGCCCCCGGGCGGGTGAGGGCAAAGGCGGGGACCCGGAACCGGTGAGCGTCGCGGCCCGGGTGATCTCGGTCGTCGTCCCGACCAAGGGGCGGGTGCGCTCGCTCGGCCGTTGCCTCGAGGCCCTCGATCGCGCCGACTATGCACGCGACCGGTTCGAGGTCGTGGTGTCGAACGATCGCGGGATGCCCGAGGTCGAGTCGCTGGTCGCCCGGTTCAAAGATCGGCTTCGGGCGTCCACGACCACGCCCGAGCGCTCCGGGCCGTCGGCCGCCCGCAACGCGGGCGCCGACGCGGCGAGCGGCGAATACGTGGCCTTCACCGACGACGACTGCGAGCCGGAGGCGGGGTGGCTCTCGGCTCTGGAGCGATCGCTGGTGGCGAACCCCGGCGCGGCCTGCGGGGGAACGGTTCGAAACGGCGCCACCGACAACCTCGGGGCGATCGCCACCCAGGCGGTCGTCGACGCCCTCCACGCGGGCTTCAACCGCGACCTCGACGCGCCCCGGTTCTTCGCCTCCAGCAACGTGGCCTTTCCCTCGGCGGCATTCAGGACGCTGGGCGGGTTCGACGAGGAGGAGCGATACGCGGAGGACCGCGAGCTGTGCGAGCGCTGGATCGCCGCCGGCCACCGCTTCGTGTCGGCGCCCGACGCGGTCGTCGTACACATGCGGACCCTCGACCTGCGCGAGTTCATGGGCCAGCACTACGGGTACGGGCGCGGGGCGTTCGCCTTCAACGGCGTGCAGTCGGCCGAGCGGCGGCGGGGGGACCGCAAGGCGGTGCTCGAGCGGCTGGCGGGTGAGGCGCTCAGCCACCACGACGCCCACGGCCGATTCTCCGTCGCCGCCTACCTGCTCCTGTCCCAGCTCGCAACCGCGGCGGGTTTCGCCCGCGAGGCCGTCGTCCGGTCGATCGCGCGAGCCCGCAGCTAGGATCCGCCGCGAAGCCATGGCTGGGAGCTCGGGAGGCGCGGCACGGGCGGGGGAGAAGCGGCGCCCCATCGGTCGCGATGCCAAGATCGTCGTCGTGATGCCCGCCCTGAACGCGGCGGGGACGCTGGCCGAGACCGTCTCGGGCATTCCCTCCGAGTGGGTGGACGAGATGATCCTGGTCGACGACAAGTCCTCCGACGCCACGGTCGAGCTGGCTCGCGCCCTATCCGTGCGGGTGGTGTGGCACCCCCACACGGTCGGCTACGGCGGCAACCAGAAGACCTGCTACCTCGAGGCCCTTCAGCGGGGCGCCGACGCGGTCGTGATGCTCCATCCCGACGGGCAGTACGAGCCCGAGATCATTCCCAGGATTCTGACCCCGATCCTGCAGGGCCGGGCCGACATGGTGCTCGGCTCGCGGTTCGCCGAGCCGGGCGCCGCCCGCGCCAGCGGAATGCCTCTTTACAAGTACGTGGCCAACCGGGTCCTGACGTCGATCGAGAACCGTGTGCTCGGCACCTCATTCACCGAGCTCCACACCGGATACCGGGCGTACTCGAGGGAGCTTCTGCTCACCGTTCCATTCCTCCGCAACTCGATCGACTTCAGCTTCGACTCCGAGATGCTGATGCAGGCGTCGGAGTTCGGTTTTCGGATCACCGAGGTGTCCGCCCGGACGCGCTACTTCGAGGGAGCCTCATCTGTTGGTCCCTGGGCCTCGACCGTGTATGGCTTCAAGACGCTCTGGGCCGCGTTTCGGCTGCTCCTGCACCGGAGCCACCTGCTGCCCTCGCGCAAATACTCACGGTAGCCGCCGAGCGGCGAGCGCCCGGCGGGCAAGGCTCGCATAGTCGCGAAGATCGCTCCCCCGCGGCACGAGCGCCGCGGCGAGCGGCGTCCCGGTCGAGCGGAAGAAGAGCACGGCCGCGACGAGGGTGGCGACCACGTAGGAGCAGCACGAGACGATCGCCGCCCCGGTTGAGCCGTGATCGGGGATCACGAGGAGGAAGGCGACGAAGGCGAGCGGGAAGCTGACAAGTCCGACGATCAGGGCCTGGTTCGCGGCTCCGCGACCTGTGAAGGCCGCGACCATCACCCGGCCGACGCCGAGCAGGGCGACGCCCGGCAGAAGAATCAGCCCGAGGGTAAGAATGCGCCCGAACCCGGGGCCCCAGACGTGCGGGGCGATCGCGAGCAGGGGGATCACCCCGAGGCTCGCCGCCGCGGAGACGAGAACCGAGTGGCGCACCGCCGAGGCCTGGGAGGACGCCCAGGCGTCGGCCCCGGCGCGCGACAGCCCGCTCGCCGCGCCGGAGGCGCGGGGGAGGACCACCGAGGCGAGTGGCTGGGAGACGAGCCAGACGACCGAGGTGATCGAAGCGGTGACCGCGTAGACCCCGGTGTCGGCGGTCCCGTAGTAGGCGCTGAGGATGAACAGGTCGGGACGGAGGTTTACGAGCTGGAAGAGGTCGTTGACCCAGGCTCGCAGCCCGAAGCCCCCGGCATCGCGCAGGCGAAGCTCGGGCCCGAGCTTCGCCTCGGCAAGGCGCGCGTAACGCACCGCCCAGGCCGCGGTGACGAGCCCGCCGACCACCCAGCCGGCTGCGAACCCGATCACGGCCCCGCTTCGTCCCGCGAGGAGGGCGAGCAGCGGGCAGATCAGGAGCACGGCGAGCGGCCCCGCCCCCGTCAGCGCCGCGTACTGCTCGAACAGCCCCCGCGCGAGAGGTATCGCCGGCACGATCCACCAGGCGAGGGCGAACGGCAGCGCGGCCATCAGCGATGCGGCCATCGCGAACGAAAAGCCGCTCAGCGCGCTGTCTCGCAGCAGGGCATAGGCTGCGATCCCGACCACCGCGCCGAGCACGCCGAGGCCCGCCGAGGCGATCAGGGCTCCCCTGACCGCGCTTCGAGGCGCCCACAGGCCGCCCCCCACCCGGTGCGCGACGCTGGTCCGAAGCCCGGCGCCCGCGACCAGGGTGGCCAGGAGGATGAACTGGGTGGCCAGAGCGATCAATCCCGCGCCGCCCGCTCCCTCGATTCGCGACACGGCGATGCTATTTAGGCCGAGGCCTCCCGCCGAGAGGATCAGCGCCAGCGACGCGAGGGTGGCGCCCGAGCCGAGGTCACGATCCAGCCCCGGAACGGCGCCATGATCCGCCTGACTGCCGTCGGGGGCCGGCATCCGCGACAGGCTATAGGCGCCCGCCCGCCGGGCCTCAGGCGACAACGGCGGCGCCCATGCGGCCGAGCGGGTATCCCGCGGCCACCCGGTCGTCATGAACGGTCCGCTTCCACCCGGGGTCGCCGTGTGTGGTGGTTCTCGGGGGCTTCATCAGCGCACCATCGCGTACGCGAGCTACTCCACGATCACCGTGACTGAACGATCACGTGAGGGAAGGGGCCCGGCACTGGCGGCAGCTCGGCGGGTCTGGCCGCGACATAGCGGCGGAACGCGAACAGCGGAGTCTGGCCTTCGTCGACGAGCTTGAAGGCGGCGGGGACCGGGTAGTCGAAGGTCCCCGCTGGCCCCAGAATGGGTTTTCCGCCGCAGAATCCGACCCACCAGCACGGCCCGACGCTGTAGTTCGGCCGCATCCGGAGGGCAACTGTGTCGATCTCTCTGACGACTGGGCGGTTGCCAGGAGTCGGTACGCGTGAGTGGGGGACCTCGTCGACCAGCGGAGCCATAAGCGGGGATTGGTACTCGATCAGGCGTGGCGCCGTCGCCGGGCCGAGTCCCGCCACGAGCGGATCCCAGTCAGGGCGGCCGGCCGCCGGCGTCGCAGCGTTCCAGATCGCCAGTGTGGCACCGAGCAGACAGAGGGATATCACCGCGGCAGTTCCGACCGCGTGGACGCGAGGAGCCGCGAGCAGCGCTCCCAGCGCGACCACGAATGGGCCCCAGGTCCCGATCAGATTCCGGGTCAGGAGGTAGTCGTTGCCGGCGACCATCGGGATGGCGATCGCAACCAGCGCGACAATGCCTGGGATCACGGCGATCCGCAGCCCGCCCGGATCCGGGCGGGCCAGGGCGTAGATCACCACCGCGATCACGAGGGCGATCGCGAGCGGCGGCAGGAATTCCCAGGGTGAGTTGAGCCCCGTCACCAGGTGCTGCGGAACCTGGAGCAGGCGGTCACTTCTGGAGAGGGCCGGGATCCAGGGCGCGCGACCGCGCTGGGCCGCCGCAAGCGGGATCAAGGGCACCGCCGCGGCGGCCACAACGCCGATCGAGAGGGCGATCTCGGTTCGCCTCTCGCGCATCCGCCAGAGAAGCCAGATCGCCTCGATACCAGTCAGGAGGAACCCGAAATAGTGCGTACCGAAAGCAAGGATCGATGCGATCGCCCAGGCCCACAGCCATTTTCGGTCCCGGCCCTGGACGACGTTTACGAAGGCCAGGAAGGCGAGCGAGGCGAACAGCGCGAACAGCGCGTATGAGCGCGCTTCCTGCGAATACCAGATCATGAAAGGGCTGGTTGCCGTGAGCGCCCCGGCGAACAACCCCGCGCGCCGGGATCCGAGCGCGAGGCCGGTCATGTACGCGACCACGATGGTCGCGGTCCCCGCAACAGCGGACAGCGAACGCAGGCCGAACTCGCCCGCGCCGAATACCTTCGTCCATCCCTCGGCGGCCAGGTAATACAGCGGGGGGTTGCTTTCCGCCGTGAGGATGCGGGAGAGCATGCCGCTGAGCCCCTGACTGATCGTCGCGACTGACTGGTACTCGTCGAACCAGTAGCCCTGTGAGTCCAGGGTCGCGAACCTGATGATCGCGCCCGCGGCGACGATCGCCACGATCGCGTATTGAGACCGATCCAGGCGCATGGCACGTTCCATCTCTTAGGAAATCGATCGAATGCTGGGACAGGTCGTCGGCGAAACGGCTCCGGCGGGCGCGCCGAGGTTCACGGATCGAGAAACCCTATACCGACGAGTTGCCCCCGGATTCGTCGCTGAGGACCACCACTCCCATGCGGCGAAGGCGTACCGATGTCGCCACCCGGTCGCGGGCTGAGATCTCTGCCCACGCCCTGCGCATCCCGGGAGTCCAGTTGATGTCGTCGAGGACCACCACCGCGCCGTCGGCGAGGTGCGGCTGGAGGGTGGTGAAGTGGGCGACGGTTCCCTCGACCGTGTGATCGGCGTCGAGAAACGCGTAATCCACCGGCCCAATCCGGTCGAGGACGACATCGAGCGCCTCGTCGGCCGACTCGACTCGAAGCGTGACTCGATTATCTAAATCGAGTCGATGGAGGCCCTGCGACACGATCTTCCCGAGGCCCTCGATCCGCTCCATTGTGGTCAAGTGCCCATAGCCGTTCAGCTCGAGCGCCGCGCCCTGGTAAGCGGCGGAGATCCCGAAGCCCGCCCCGAGCTCGAGGCAGGTGCGGGGTTGGAGCTCCCTCACCGTGCGCATCAGGAGCCGCCCCCAGACCGGGGCGATGCTCGCCCACTGGGCGAACTGGGAGACCTCGCTCGCGGCGAGCTCCGCTCGGCGCGCCTCGATCCGCTCGATCCAGGCGCGCTCGTCGGGGTCGAACCTGCCCGCGGCGGTCGCCCAGAGGGCCCGTCGCAAGGCCCCCGATCCACGGTCTCGACAACCCGCGAGCCGCGCCGCGCCGCGCGCCATCAGGGCACGGTAGGCGGGCCCCGCGAGGGCCGAGCTGGGGGGAGCTCGACGAGCGACCTCAACTGATCGTCACGAGCCCCATCCGGCCGAGCTCGGTGCGCGAGGATGCGCGCTCGCTGCGGCCGATCGACTTCCACGCGCGGCGCATGTCGTCGGAATGGGTTACGTCGTCGAGCAGTACGACCGCGCCGCTGGCCAGATGGGGCTCGAGGATCTCGTAGTGCTTGACGGTCGCCTCCTCGCTGTGGTCGGCGTCGAGGAAGGCGTAGTCGATCGGCGCGAGCTCGGCGGCCAAGGGGGGGAGCAGGTCGTCGATGCTCCCTCGCCGGACGCGTGCCCGTCCTGAGAGCCCGAGCTCGTCCAGGCCCTGCTCGGCCACGGCGGCCCACGCGTCGGCTCCCTCGAGGGTGACCAGGGATCCCGCTCCGTTCAGCTCGAGCGCCGCGGCCTGATAGGCCGCCGAGAGCCCCAGGCCCGTGCCGAGCTCGAGGCAGGAGCTTGGCGACAGCTCGCGGATCAGCCGGAGAAGAAAGGCTCCCCACACGGGCGGGATGCTGAACATCCGGGCGATCCCCCAGATCGGAACGGGGCCGTCGATGCCCGCGAACCACGAGCCCGTGACTCCGCCGGCCGCGGGGTCGAAATTCGGCGAGACCGCGGTCTGCTCCGAGGCGAGCTGTTTGCGTCGCGCCTCGATCCGGTCGATCCAGTCACTCGCGCGTCCTCCGCCCGGGCCGATGGCGGTGGAGCAGAGCGCCCGGGCGGCGGCCCGCGAGGCCGGATCGCGGCTCGCGATCAGCCTCGGCACCCGGCTCGCCATCGACAAGCGGGTCAGCAGCCGATCCCGCGAAACGACGTCGGGCTGAGGCGCGTCGTGTGCTTCGGTAGTTGTCCCCATCGGCGTGAAGCATCGCTGATGGGTGCCACCCGGGGCCTGCCCGCGGTTTCGTCTAGTCGACGGCGAGGATGCCCATCCGGCCGAGCGCCACCCTGACCCTGACGCGCTCGGCCCGGGAGATCTTCGTCCAGGCGTGCCACATGTCCCAGGAAAACGAGATGTCGTCTAACACCAGGACGCCGCCGGGCGCCATCTGGGGGAGGACCGCGTCGAAATGCTTCACGGTCGCCTCCTCGCTGTGATCGGCGTCGAGGAAGGCGTAGTCGATCGGGGGGCTTTCCTTCAGCACCCGCGCGAGCGTCTCGTCGATCGGCCCGACCTCGACTCGGCACCACTCCGCGAGCCCCAGCGAGGAGAGCCCCTGCTGGGCGACCTCGGCCCAGGCGCGGGCCCCCTCCAGGGTGGTCAGCGTCCCCCGCTGATTCAACTCCAGCGCCGCGGCCTGGTATGCGCTCGAGATGCCGAGCCCGGTGCCGAGCTCGAGGGAGGTCGTGGGCGCCAGCTCGCGGACGAGGCGTAACAGGAACACTCCCCAGCGTTCCGGGATGCTGAACGCCTCGGCGATTCCCCCGATCGGGATCGGTTCGCCGCCTTTCAGCAAGCCGCCGGGGACCGCGCCCGCGCCCGCGTCGAAGCTTGGCGCGACCGCGGTGCGGTCGGCGACCAGCTCGCGGCGCCTCCCTTCGATCCGGCGTGCCCAATCGTGCTCTTCAGCGGGAAGCCGCCTCAGGGCGGCCGTGGACAGGATCCTGACCAGTGCTCGTGACGTCGGGTCGCGATGTCGCGCGACGCCCGGAAGCTTCGCGACCATCGACGCCCGCTCATACATCGGAGGCTTCAGAACCGCTTGTACGGCCCGGGCGGCCTGGGCCTTGGGCGCGAAGTTCACTCGCCAAGCATCGCGCATCGTCACGAAGCTCGATCGGGTGCGAAGAAAGTCGGGGGTGCGTCGAGGTCTATTTGGAGGTCTTTACGGCTAGACTTCCGCCTGGCGGATGGGGGGTACACGCGAGAACAACGGACTGGGAGTCGCTGTACTGGGCGCAGGGCCAGCGGGGCTGACGTCTGCGTGGACGCTTGCCCGGCGAGGTCGCTCCGCGACGGTCCTCGAAGCGGACGGGACCGTCGGCGGGATCTCGAAGACGATCGAGTTCGAGGGCTACCGCTTCGACCTGGGGGGGCACCGCTTCTATACCAAGCTCGAGGAGGTCCGACGCCTGTGGGAGCAGATGCTCGGCACGGAGCTCCTGACCCGCCCGAGGCTTTCGCGGATCTACTTCGGCAACCGGTTCTTCAACTACCCGCTTCGCGCCGAGGACGTCGTCAAGGGCCTGGGGCTGATCGAGTCCGCGCGCTGCGCGTGGTCGTTCTTCTACTGGCGCAGGCGCCTGCGCCATCTGCGGCCACAGACCTTCGAGGAGTGGGTGGTGCGGCGCTTCGGGAGGCGGCTCTATGACGCCTTCTTTCGCTCCTATACGGAGAAGGTGTGGGGGATACCCGGCTCGGAGATCCAGTCCGAGTGGGCCGCCCAGCGGATTCAGGAGTTCAGCCTCTGGCAGGCGGTACTCGGGGTCCTCCATCTGCGCCGCCAGCACGTCACCACCCTGATCGAGGAGTTCCTCTACCCGAGGCTCGGTCCCGGCCAGATGTGGGAGTCGTTCAGCGACTGGGTCACCGACCACGACATCCCGGTCCGCCTCAACCACCGGTGCGTCGGCATCCGCCACGACAGCGGCCGGGTGGAGAGCGTCGTCGTGCGTACTGACGGCGAGGAGCGCGAGCACGATGTCGACGCAGTGATGTCGAGCATCGCGCTACGGGACCTGATCGGCTCGCTCGATCCTCCCGCCCCGATCGAGGTGCAGATGGCCGCCGAGCGGCTGCGATACCGCAACCTGTGCCTGGTGGCGCTGATGACCACCGAGGACGAGCCCTTCCCCGACAACTGGATCTACCTCCACGACCCGAGGACCCAGGCCGGCCGGGTCCAGAACTTCGGCGCCTGGAGCCCCGACATGGTCCGCAAGGGCACCACCTGCCTCGGGGTCGAGTACTTCTGCAACGACGAGGACGACATCTGGACGATGTCCGACGAGGACGCCGTCAGGCTCGCCATCACGGACCTCTCCTCGATCGATATCCTCGACCCGGAGCAGGTGTTCAACGGCGTCAAGGTCAGGGTGCCGAAGGCCTACCCGATGTACGACGCCTCATATCGGGAGTCGGTGGCCACCATCCGCGGCTACCTCGAGCACTTCGAGAACCTGAGGACCTTCGGGCGCAACGGCCTGCACCGCTACAACAACCAGGATCACTCGATGTGGACCGCGATCCTCGCGACCTTGAACCACACCGACGGCGCCAGCCACGACGTCTGGTCCGTCAACACGAGGGCCGAGTACCTCGAAGAGGGCCCTCTCGCCGAGCGACTCGGCGACGTCGACCTGGTCTCCTGACCGCCGAAGAGGAACGAGAGCCAACGAGCGCTGTGTCCGCGCCGCCGGCCCCCGCGAGACGCGGTATGCGGCGACGGCCGAGAGCCGTCGTCAGCGCCTTCGGGGCTCCGGGACACGTGTTTCCAGCCATGGCCCTGGCCCGCGCTCTCGATGAGCGCGGCTACGAGATCTGGTTCGAGACCTGGGAACGCTGGCGGGATGCGGTCGACGGCCTCGGGTTTCAGTTCGTCGCCGCCCCCGATTACATCGCCTTTCCGGCACCGCGGCCCGGGATGCCCCCTACCCCCACCCTGCCGGAGTGCGCCCGCTCGTTTCGGGAGGTCGCGCGCGAGGTTCGTCCAGACGTGGTGATCAACGACGTCTTCACTCTGCCGGCGGCGCTGGCGGCAGAGCTCGACGGCGTTCCCCGCGCGACCACCATCCATCATCCCTACCCCGTCAACGAACCCGGGCTTCCGTACTTCATGGTCGGGCTCCTCCCGCCTCGCACGCCGCTCGGCGCCGTCGCCTGGCGCGCGACAAGACCCTGGTTCGCGCGCCGAGCGGAAAGGCAGCGCCGGGAGCTGAACGCCGCCCGGGCGGAGCTCGGACTCCAGCCGCTTCAACGTCTCTACGGGTCGATAAGCGACGAGCTGGCGCTGGTCGCGAACTTTCCACAGCTCGAGTACCCCCGCCGCTGGCCACCGCATGTCCATGTCACCGGGCCGATGATGTTCGAGCTCCCCGATCAGGACTCCGCGCCGCCGCAGGGAGATGAGCCGCTGGTGGTGGCGGCCGGGAGCACGGCGCAGGACCATGGACTCGAGCTCGTTCGAACGACGCTCGAAGCGCTCGCGGACGAGCCGGTCCGCGTACTAGCCGTGCTCGCCGGGAAGGACAGGAGCTGGGCCGGGCCGACGCCCCCCAACGCGAAGGTCGTGAGCTGGGCCTCGTATTCGCGGCTGATGCCCCGCGCGTCACTCGTCGTCTGCAACGGGGGCCTCGGGACGGTGGCGATGGCGCTTTCAGCCGGTGTCCCGGTGATCATCCGTCCAGCCGGCGCCGACATGGGCGAGAACGGCGCCCGGGTTGCGTGGGCGGGCGTCGGCTTGATGCTCCCAAGAGGGGTATTCGGTACGCGCTCACTGCGCGTGGCGGTCAGGAGGGTTCTTGCGGACGGCCGCTTCGCGTCTCGCGCCAGGGCGCTCGCGGACTGGAGTCAAAGGAACGACGGCGCGCGGTGCGGCGCGGCGCTCGTTGACCGGGTCCTGGTCCGCTGAGCGAACGCCACGACAACGAAAAGGGGATGAGGGAACGCGTTAGGGTGTCGCCCAGTGTCTGGGAGACGGCAAGGCTGGCGGCGCTACCTGCCCCGCCAGGTGTCCTACAACGCGAGGCTCATGCTCGCCACCCTCCGCAACATGCGCGCGGGACTCCGATTCGCCGACGGGCTGCCCGCCGAAACCGGAGCCCCTTCGGTCGTTCATGGCAATGGGAGCAACCCCTTCGAGGCGTACTTCGATGCGGTCACGGAAGGGCCCGGAGTCTGGAAGTGGCGACACTACTTCCCGATCTACGATCGCCACCTGTCCAAGTTCATCGACCACGAGGTGCACGTAGTCGAAATCGGGATCTACAGCGGCGGCAGTCTGCCGATGTGGCGTTCCGCCTTCGGTCAGGGCTGCCAGGTCTACGGGGTCGACATCGATTCGGCATGTCTCGCCCACGAGCAGGAAGGCGTTCGCGTGTTCATCGGCGACCAGGCCGACCCCGGCTTCTGGGCAGAGTTCGTCACGAAGGTCCCGCGCATCGATGTGGTGATAGATGACGGCGGACACCAGGCTCACCAGCAGATAACGAGCCTCTGCTGCCTTCTTCCCCATATGGCGATGGGCGGCGTCTACATCGTCGAAGACGCACTCTCCTCCCACCACCAGTTCCACTCCTTTGTCGACGGGACGACCCGGCGGTTGAGCGACGTGTACGCCAACGCCCCGGTCGCCCCCGTTCATCAGCACATCGCCTCGGTGCATCGGTATCCGCAGCTCACTGTGCTCGAGAAGCCTGAGCGGCCAGTCCAGCCTTTCGACTCTCCGAAGCACGGAACCGTCTGGCAGCCCGAGACCTACCTCTAGCAGGCCAGGCCTGCCGGCACTCGACGATCCCGGCTACACTGCCAGGCCGGTCGTATTGGGGAGAAATGGGGGACACGCTCTCCGCTCGGCCACGCTCCTGACCGCGCAAAAGGATCGACCCGCCCAGGTGACAGCCGCTCTTCATGCTCTTCTCGAGCGGGCTCGGCGTACCGGCGAAGTTCTGGTGGTTCTCTCGATCTCCGATCTGCGAACTCGCTATGGGCGCGGGGGCATGCGCGCCATGAAATGGTTCCTCGACCCGTTCGCGGCGCTCGGCGTCTACCTGGTGCTCATCGTTTTCCTCCTGCGAAGGGGCACCGAGGCGACCGGGCTGGTGCTGGTCTGCGCGATAGTCCCGTTCCAGCTCGTCATGGTGGGAACGATTACCTCCATGCAGTCGGTGCTGAGGCGGGGATCGATCGTCCTGAACATGTCGTTCCCGCGCATCTTGATCCCCTTCTCGGCGATCGTCACCGAGTCGATCGCGTTCAGCGCCAGCCTCGTGATGCTTCCGATCATGATGGCGGTCTATGGCGTCGCACCGAGCCCTGCGGCGCTGTGGCTGATCGTGGCGATCTTCGTCACCGTGGTGCTCGCGGCCTCGATCGCCTACCCGGCGGCCCTGTTCGGGCTCTGGTACCCGGAGCTGGTTCCGTTCGCGTCCTCGGTGATGAGGACGCTCTTCTTCCTTGCGCCCGGGCTGATCGCTTTGAGCCAGATCACCGGCACTGCCCGAGAGCTAATGCCGCTCAACCCACTCACCGGGCTGTTCGAGCTCTACCGTGACGCCCTGCTCTACGGCCACTCGCCACCGGCCTGGCAGATTTTCGTCCCGTTGGGGACAGGGATCGCACTCCTGCTGCTTGTCGTGCCCGTCTATCGTCGCGAGCAGTACTCGTTCGCGAAGCAGATCGGCTGATGAGCGTCACGGTTGAGGCCGCTCGTGCGGAGGGCCACCAGGTTGACGCGGAGGTGAGGGTCAAGCAGGCGGGCGTGCGGTTCGACTTCGATCGCCGGAGCCGCGTCCTGTCCCCGCTGTTGGCCCGCGTTCGACGGGTCAGGGAGAGCACCTGGGGCCTGCGGGACGTCGACCTCCACCTCGAGTCCGGCGCCGGGCTCGCCCTCGTGGGCCCGACGGGATCGGGCAAGACGACGCTGCTTCGCCTCCTCGCCGGCGTTCTTCAGCCCGACGAGGGGAGCGTCGAGACCCGGGGACGGATCGGCTCGCTGCTCGCGATCCAGGTCGGCCTGGAGAGCATGCTCACCGGCCGCGAGAACGCGCTTCTGCTCGGCGTCCTGGTCGGGCTCACGATCGATGAGACGCGAGCGCGGATCGACGAGATCAAGGAGCGATCGAGGCTCGGCGACGCATTCGAGCGCACGATTCACACCTATTCGCAGGGGATGCGGGCGCGTCTCCACCTGTCCGTGATCCAGAGCGTCTCGACGCATGTGCTCTTACTCGACGAGATCTTCGAGGCGCTCGACCACGAGTTCCGCAAGATCGTCGAGGACTTCGCGCGCGACCTTCGAGACCGCGGGGGCATCGTGGTCGCGGCCGGACACGACCACGCCGCCCTCCAGCGCATCTGCCCGCGTGCGATGTGGCTCGCCGAGGGACGGATCGTCGAGGAGGGGCCGTTCGCCGAGGTGGTGAGCGACTACCGGGGCGGCGACACACCGGAGTTGACCTAGCGCCGCCCGCCGCCGCGGCTCGACCAGGTCGGGTCCGCCCAGCCCTTGCTCCCGCGCGGCCCCGGGCTGACCTTTCGGTGGACGAAGGCCGGTACCCCGATTCCGATGTCGACCGTGAGGCGGGCGAGCGTCGCCGCAATCCCGTCGCGGAGCCGGAGCGGAAGCTCCGACCGCTCAAGGCGGATCGTCACGTCGGGATCGAGCAGGGCGCGGGTCATCAGCCGCGAGTACGGGTTGCTCCGGGTCCGGACCAGCCAGGGCTTCCGGTAGAAGTTGTGGAGCGCGAGGAGCTCGGTCCCGTCCCGATGGTCACAGCGGAGCGTCTCGCGGTCCTCAACCCGGACTCCCTCGAAGGGCGGGTTCGGAATCAGCCGGTTCGGAAGCGCCTCGAGCAGGTGGCCCTCGACGCGGTCGCTCGCGAGGATCGCGTTGAGGACGTCCTGGTCGCCGTAGAGGAAGGGGTAGTCGGGGTCATTGCCGCGCCAGAAGCTGCGGTCGAAGTCGACCCGGTCCTGGAGCTCGCCCATGAGCGAGAGCACCTTGGTCCCGAGCGGGCTCCCGATCGCAACCAGCCCCGACGAGACGTAAGGCTGGCGCCGCACCGGCCCCAGCCCGAGGAGCTCGCCCCAATCGGGCACGAACCGGTCGGTGTCGTTCTCTACCGCGATCACCTTCGGCTCGGCCGCCCGGTCGATCAGCTCCGAGAGGGGACGGGTGACGATGATGTCGACGTCGATCAGCACCATCACGTCGGCGGGGTGGGCGAGCGGCGCGACGGTCTTCAGCAGCCAGGGCGGGGCATCCTCGGGCGCCCTGACCAGGGTCACGTGGGGCTCCAACACCTCGCGCTGTTGCGGGGTAAGCCCGCAGTCGAGGACGTGGATCGGCTCCTCGTGGCCGAGCAGCCGAAGCGAGTTGATGGTCGCGACCGCGCCGAGGAAGTAGCGCGAGTCGGTGACGCAGTAGAAGGCGGCCGACGGCGGCATCGCTCAGTCGCCGTTCGCCCTCGCCCGCAGGCGGGCGGCGAGCGGCTCGCGTACGTGCCAGTGGAGGGTCTCGCCGAGGTCGACGCGCTTTCGATCGAGCCAGGCGAGCGGACCCGACCGCAGCCGGCGGGGGAGCTTCGCGTCGGCGATCGGGATCGCGACGTCATCGCCCCTCAGGAGCCGGCTCAGAAGGCGCGAGTAGACGCCGTGGCGCGCCGGGTCGAGCCACGGCTTCACCGCGTAGTGGTGGAGCGCGTAGGGCTCGGCCCCGTCGTCGTAGGCGCAGCGAAGCGTCGCCTCGTCGATCAGCCGCACGCCTTCGAATGGGGGCGTCGCCTCGAGGCGACGCTCGACCACCTCGACGGTCCCGGGGTCGAGCCTCGCCGCGAGGATCGCGTTCAGGAGGTCCTGCTCGGGGTAGGTGAACGGGTGGCCGGCGGCCGCCATCGCGAAGTCCCCCCGGAAGAAGTCGCGATCGGGAACCCGGGTCGCGAACGGGGTGCCGTCGATGTCGAGCTTCGGCGCCAGCGCGTCCAAGCCGCCCGCCACCCGCCGTCCGGCGGTGCCCCCCAGGAAGAGCAGGCTCGACGACACGTAGGGCAGGTGGTCGGGGACCATGGTCTCGAGGACCTCGCCCCATTGATCGGGGAAGTAGCGGTCCTGGTCGTCCTTGAACGCCACCACTCGCCCGCCGGCCGCGCGCTCGATCAGCTCGCCGAGCGGCCTGGTGACGACGATGTCGACGTCGATCAGGATCATCACCTCGGCCGGGTGGCGCAGCGGGGCCACCGTCTTCAGAAGGCACGGCGGAACGTCGCCCGGGCCCGGCACGATGGTCGCCTCGCGGCCGAGGAGCTCACGCTCGTGCGGCGTGAGGCCGCAGTCAAGGACGTGGATCGGCTCGGAGTGGCCGAGGAGCCGCAACGAGTTGATCGTCCCGACCGCGCCAAGGAAGTAGTCCGAGTCGGCGATGCAGTAGAAGGCGGCCTCGCTCATCGACCCTCCACCGCCCGCCAACCGCCGTGCAGCTTGGCGCGAAGCCACGAGGGAAGCCGGTCGCGCAGATGCCAGCGAGCGAGGTCGTAGGCGCTGATCATCGTTCGCGAGACGAAGGCTCGCGGCCCCGTCCGCATCCGTGGCGGAAGATCGGCCTCGCGTACCTTGAGCGCGACGTCGTCGCGGATCAGGAGCCTTCGAAGCAGTCGCGCGTAGGGGCCGTAGAAGGTCGGCTCGAGCCACGGCTTGATCGCGTAATGGTGAAGCGCGTAGGGCTGGGTGCCGTCGCCGTAGGCGCAGCGCAGGGTCGCCTCGTCCGGGCGGCCCAGGCCTTCGAATGGCGGGGTCGGGACCATGCGGTGGGGGAGGGTGACGGTCAGGTCGCGATCGAGTCGGCTCGCGAGGATCGCGTTCAGGACGTCCTGCTCCATGTAGAAGAGCGGATAGCTCGGGTCGGTTCGGCGGTCGAAGGTGCGGTCGAGCTCGATCCTCTCGATCAGCGACGCGGTGAGCCCGAGCACCTCCTCGCCGACGCCCGGGCCCAGAAAGACGAGTCCCGAGGAGACGTAGGGTTGGCGCCGCATCGTGCCGAGGCCGAGGATCTCGCCCCACTCGGGCACGAACCGGTCAGTGTCGTTCTCGACCGCGATCACGCTTGGTTCGGCCGCCCGGTCGATCAGCTCGGCGAGCGACCGGGTGACCACCATGTCGGCGTCGATCAGGACCATCACCTCGGCGGGGTGGCGCAGCGGGGCGATCGTCTTCAGGACGTATGGGGGCACGTCTCGCGGGCCCTCGACCAGCGTCACCTCTGCCGCGACGAGCTCACGCTGCTCGCTGTTCAGGCCGCAGTCGAGCAGGTAGATCGGCTCGTGGTGGCCGAGGAGGCGCAGCGAGTTGATCATGCCGACCGCCCCGAGGAAGTAGATCGGGCTCGAGACGCAGTAGAACGCGGCCGGTGGTCGGGCCGGCGCCATCACCGGGCCGCTCCTGCGCAGCGGCCCGCGTAGTCGGCGAGCAGCGCGGCCCCGCGAGCGGCGCCCTCGTTTCGGCGTCCCCAGTCGGCGATTGCGCCGGCCCGCTCGGCGAACCGCCGATCCCCGAGCGCCCGCCGGACCGCCCAGCGAAGCGGGCCGGCCCCGAGCAGACCCCACGGGATCATCAGCCCGGCGCCCGCCCATGCGACTCGCGATCCGTTCTCGCCCATGTCGCCCCCCGCCGGGCAGACGACCAGGGGAACGCCCTCGCTCAGCGCCCGGACCACCGTTCCGTGTCCCCCGTTGGTGACGATCAGCGACGACTCGGGAAGCACCTGGCTGTAGGAGACCCAGTCGACGACGGTCACGTTGTCGGGCACCGGGCCGGGCCATTGCATCCCGCGCTGGTTGAGCGCGACCAGGACCCGCACCGGCTCGCCCTCGAACGCCTCGATCGCTGTCGTGACGAGCCGCAGCTCGTGGTCCTGTGCCGTGCTCGCCGCGACCAGGACCAGCGGGTCGTCACCTTCCGGGAGCTCGATCTCGGGATACGGGAGCTCGAACAGCATCGGGCCGGTGACGTGGATCCCGGGCGGCCAGCGCCGCGGATACTCGAGCTGCGGATAGGTGGCCACCAGCGCGAGGTGCTCGCTGATCCCGCCGTAGAGGCGGCTCTGCGGCGGAAGTCCCACATCCCGGCGGGCGTAGTTGAGCTCCCGCCGGTCCTCGCGTGCGCGCCTCGCGAACCAGGGGCGGCTCAGTCGCCATGCGGCGCGTCCCACCGGCGTTCGGGCGGGAAGGAGATTCACGCGGAAATAGGGGAGGCCTGGCTCGTTGAGCGGATACGGGTGTGGAACGAGGGTGGCGCGCTTCAGGTGCACGACCTCGGCGGCGAGCGACGAGGGCACATGGAGGAAGTCATTGACAACCACGTCGGGACGGAGCTCGCGCATCAGCGGTATGCGGGCTCGAACCACCTCCGCGAGGGTCGGTCGCGCCGGCTCTCCCGGCTGCGGGACCCGCAGGGCGATGTAATCGGGGGTTGCGACGAAGCGAAGGCCGAGCTGCTCGGTGGGCTCGCGCCAGCGCTCGATCGTTTCCACCCACACCTCGTGGCCGCGGTCTCGCAGCCGGCGAGCCAGGGCGAGCACGGGAAACACGTGCCCTGCCCCCCCGAACGCGCTCAGGAACATCCTCAGCTGCCTTGTAGCCGCCACCGCAGTCGCTCCCTCGTATTGATGCGCTTGCGCTCGGCGTAGGCGACCGGCCCGCGGCGCAGGCGCAGGGGCAGCTCGCCCTTCGGCAGCCGGATGGCGACGTCGTCGCGCGCCAGGACCCGCCGCAACAGGCGCGAGTAGGGCCCGTCGTAGGTCCGCTCGAGCCACGGCTTCGCGGGCATGTAGTGATGCACCACGTAGGGCTCGCTCCCGTCGTCGTATCGACAGCGAAGGGCCGCAACGTCCAGCACCCTCAGCCCCTCGAACGGCGTGCTCGCCTCGGCCCAGCGGTCCAGGGTCTCGACCTCGTCCTCGGCGATCTCGCTGCTCAGCACGGCGTTCAGGACGTCCTGGTCGGCGAAGAAGAAAGGATGGCCCTCGGGCGTGTCCCGAAACGAGATGCGAAGCGATTCGAGGTCGGGCGAGTGGGCCGAGTACGGGGTCTCCTCGATCCCGATCCTGGGCTGCGCCTCGTGCATGAGCTCGACCACCCGACCGCCCGGAGCGCCTCCCGCCACGATGAACCCCGACGAGACGTAGTGTCGCCGCCGCGAGGCTCGGAGGCCGAGGAGCTTCCCCCACTGGGGAAAGAATCTGTCGTGCTCGTGCTCGACCACGAGCACCCGACTCTCGCTCGCCCTGTCGATCAGCTCGATGAGCGGTCGGGTGACGATCACGTCGGCGTCGATCAGGACCATCACCTCCGCCGGGTGACTGTGCGGCGCCACGGTCTTGAGCAGGAACGGCGTGGTGTCACCGGGCGCTGACACCACGGTCGCCTCGCGCTCGAGCTGCTGGCGCTGGAGGGCGCTGAGCCCGGCGTCGAGCACGAAGATCGGCTCGCGGTGGCCGAGGAGCCGCAGTGAGTTGACGAGGGCCACGGCGCCGAGGAAGTACTTGGCACTCGAGACGCAGTAGAAGGCGGCACGGGGCTGGTCCACGTCAGTCTCCGGTCCTCGCGGCGGGGGAGCGATGCCCGCGGATTCGAGCCGACAGTGGCTCCGAGACATGCCAGCGAAACCGCTGCACGGCCTGGACTCGCTTGCGCTCCACGGCGGCCGCCCAACCCTCACGAAGGCGGAGCGGAACCTGGCGCCCGGGGACCCTGACCGCCACGTCGTCGGCGACCAGCAGCCTGGTCAGGAGCGTCGAGTACACGCCGGGCTCGGTGGCTTCGAGCCAGGGCTTGTGGTCCATGAAGTGGTGGAGGAAGTAGGGCTCGGTCCCGTCCTCGTCGGCGCACCGGAGGCTCCGCGCGTCGATCACCGAAAGCCCCTCGAATGGCGGCACCACCTCACCGCGCGAGTTGATCGCGACGAGCGGGTCGGCCTCCTGCCTGGTGGCGATGATCGCGTTCAGCACGTCTTGCTCCGGATAGGTGAAGGGATAGCCGGGGAGGTTGCGTCCATATAGCGAGTCGTCGAAGTCGATCCGGCGCTGGCGATCGTCGAGCAGCCGCATCACCTCGGAGCCGAGCTCGCCGCCCAGCAGCACCAAGCTGACCGAGATGTAGGGCCGACGCCGCGGGGTGCCGAGGTCCAGGAGCGATCCCCACTCTTCAAAGAAGCGATCACTGAAGTTGCGAAATCCGACCACCCGGCCGCCCGCGGCCGTCTCGATCAGGTCGGTCAGCGGACGCGTGACGATCACGTCGGTGTCGATCAGCACCATGGTTGGCGCGGGGTGCCGAAGGGGGGCGATCGTCTTCAGCATGTAGGGAGGGACGTCCGAAGGCCCGGGGACCAGCGTCACGTGCGGCTCGAGGATCTCTCGCTGGCCGGGCTCGAGGCCACAGTCGAGGACGTAGAGCGGCTCGCGATGCCCCAGGACTCGCAGCGAGTTGAGCATTCCCACCGCGCCCAGGAAGTAGCGCGAGTCGCACACGCAGTAGAAGGCCGCCTCGCTCATCCCTGCCTCGCGGTGCGGGTCGCGCGACGGTTGCGAAGCGCTGCCAGCCAGCCGATTCGCCACGACGCCGCGTCGGCGATCGACCGCATCCGACCCTGGAGCCCCGCCAGCCTGCGGGCGGGCCCGGCGAGGAGCCCCCGCCGAAGGCGCGCGGGTACGCCTGCCTGCGGGATCTCAACCTCGATCCCCGGGCCGACCAGCAGGCGCGCGAGGAGGCGCGAGTACGGGCTGTCGGCCATCGGGACCAGCCAGGGCTTTGCGCCGAGGTGGTGGAGCACGTACGGCTCCGCGCCGTTCTGACCCTCGCACCGAAGCCGATCGTTGTCGGCCACGCGGACGCCGGGGAACGGCGGCTCCGGCGCCAGGGCGTGATCGAGCGCGACCTGGCGCTCGGGGTCGGGCCTGCTGCTCAGGACGGCGTTCAGGACGTCCTGATCGGCGAGCTGAAAGGGAGATTGGGCGACCGCTTCGAAGAACCGCTGCGGGTCGTGCGGCTGGTCGGTGCGGGGCGATAGCTGCGCCTGGCCGGCGTCCATGAGGCGAAGCACCGCCCGGCCCTCGTCACCGCCGAGCAGTACGAGCCCGGAGCAGACGTATGGCCGGCGCTCCACCGGACCGAGCCCGAGAAGCTCGCCCCACTGCGAGAAGAATCGCTCATACCCCGCCCCGAACGCGAGCACCTTTCCACTGCGCGCCACGTCGATCAGCTCCGTGAGTGGCCGGATGACGATCATGTCGGCGTCGATCAGGACCATCACCTCGGCGGGATCGGCCAGCGGAGCGATCGTCTTCAGGACGTAGGGCGGCGGCGCATCGCGCGGCGCCTCGACGACGGTGACGTGGGGAGACAGCAGTTCGCGCTGTTCGGCGGTCAGGCCGCAGTCGAGCAGATACACCGGCTCGCGGTGGCCGACTAGGCGCAGCGAGTTCAGCATCCCGACCGCGCCCAGGAAATGGCGGTCGTTGGCCACGCAGTAGAAGGCGGTCGATCGCTCGGACAGCTTTAGTTCCTCGACGGCTCGGTTTCACGGGTCGCCTGGCCCCGAAGCGCGCGGACGCGCCTCGAGAACGGGCCTCGATACCAGCGCCTGGCCCCGGCGATCAGGCCGGGTTGCAGGTGCAGCGGAAGCTCGTCTCGAGGTATGCGGACCGCGACGTCGCGGCCCCGCAACAGCCTCAGGAGGAGCTGGGTGTAGACGCCGGGCAGGGTGGGCTCCAGCCACGGCTTGGTGACGTAGTGGTGCAGTACGTAGGGCTCCAGTTCGTCCTCGTAGCTGCAGCTGAGCGTGTCCTCGTTTGAGACCTTCAACCCCGCGAACGGGGGGACAGCCTCCAGCCGGGGGTCCAGCTCGACCACTCGCGAGGGATCCACCTCGGTCGCGAGGATGGCGTTGAGCACGTCCTGGTCGCCCAGCAGGAACGGGTAATCCTCGTCGTTCGCCCGCCAGAAGGTGCGCCGAAAGTCGACCGAGTCCCGCAGCCCGTCCATCAGGGAGAGGACGTTCGCGCCGGTCTCGCCGCCCAGGAACACGAGGCTCGACGAGACGTACGGGCGAGGCCGCGCCTCGCCCAGCCCCGGGAGCTCCCCCCAGGCGCTGAAGAAGCGATCGCTCTCGTTTCGAAACGCGACCACCCGCCCCTTAGCCGCGGAGGCGATCAACTCGGTCAGGGGTCGAGTGACGAGGAGGTCGGTGTCGATCAGGACCGCGACGTCGGCGGGGTTGTGACGGGGCGCCGCCGCCTTCAGCAGCCATGGGGGGGAGTCGTCGGGCGCGGCGACGACGGTCGCATGCCCGGCGAGCCGGCGCCGCTCGCCCTCCGTCAGGCCGCAGTCGAGCACGAAGATCGGCTCGTCGTGGCCCAGGCGTCTCAACGAGTTGAGCATCCCGACCGCGCCCAGGAAGTAGCGGGAGTCGCACACGCAGTAGAAGGCGGCCTGCGGAGATCCCATTCTCAGCTCCTCAAGGGGCGGCGGGCGGGTTCGTCCGGGCCCGCAAACAACCCCCGTCCGCGGCGCCCGTAACGCAGGCGCCAGGCGGCCTTGAGCGCCGCGCGCGCCGCCCGACCCCCGAGGCCGCCGCGCACGTACAGGGGGATCTTCCGCCGCGGGACCTTCACCGCCACGTCCGAGCCCGACAGGAGGCGGATCAGCAACTGGGTGTAGACCCCCGGCAGCATCGGCTTCAGCCACGGCTTCCCGAGAATCTGGTGGACGGCGTACGGCTGCACGCCGTCATCGTAGGAGCACCGCAGGGATCTTTCATCGACTACCTCGAGGCCGAGGAAGGGCAGCACGGATTCCACGCGACGGTCGAGCACCTCCGCCTCCGATTCGGGAATCTCGCACGCAAGGACCGCGTTCAGGACATCCTGATCGGCATAGAAGAAGGGGTCGGCGCTCTCCACGTCCTTGAAGTTGCTGCCGAGCGAGCTCAGATCCGGGTCGGGCACCGCATAGGGCGTTCGCTCGATGTCGATCCGGGGCTGCGCGTCGTGCATCAGCCGGACAAACCGGCGCCCCGGCTCTCCACCGGCAATCACGAGGCTCGACGTGACGTACTTGTGGCGCTTGGCCCGATGAAGGCCGAGCAGCTCCCCCCAGCTCTCAAAGAACCTGTCCTGCCCGTGCTCGACGGCCAGGACCCGGCCCTCAGCGGCGCGCTCGATCATCTCCGTGAGCGGCTGGGTCACGATCATGTCGGCGTCGATCAGGACCATCACCTCGGCAGGATGGGCGAGCGGTGCCACGGTCTTGAGCAGGAACGGGGTCGTGTCGCCGGGGGTCGCGACGAGGGTGCACTCCTGTGCGAGAAGCTCTCGCTCCGCTTCGCTCAGCCCGTAGTCGAGAACGAACACCGGCTCCGTGTGGCCGAGAAGGCGCAGTGAGTTGACAAGCGCTACCGCGCCCAGGAAGTACCTGCTGCTCGAGACGCAGTAGAAGGCGGCGGGCGTGGTCACCGAGGCGACCACGCCTCCAGGATCGCCTCGCGAGGCTCGCGCGATGAGACGCCGCGCACCTGCCACCGCAGGCCCTGCCACGCCCGCTTGAGCCGCTCGTCGGCGCTCGAGTGCAGGCACCACGTGTCCCACCACTCCTCGCGGGTTTCGTATCCGTGTCGCTCCAGGTGCGCGCGGCACTCGGCACGGTCGGAGTCGTCGAGGTGCTGGTGCTCGTACACGAGCAGAACCGGGAGGTGGACGTCGAGGTCCATCCCCTTGAGCACCACCCAGTCGTGGCCCTCGGTGTCAACCATCAGAAGGTCGATTCTGCGCAGCCCGTGCTTGATGCACAGCGACTCGAACGTCATGCAGGGAACCTCGGTCGTCACGAGGCGCTGCTCGATGTCCGGGATCAGGTCGCGATGGCTGAGAAGGTTCTCTCTCGACAGCGAGCCGATCGCGTCGTACCACGACGGAAGTCCCTCGCGCTGCGGGTCGTCAACCTGCTCCAGCCGGTAGAAGGGCTGAAGACCCTCGGTATCGCTGATTGCGGCGTTCTCCACCGTGACCCGATCGAGGGATCGGTAGTTGTCGCGAAGCCGGTCGGACAGATAGGGGACCGGCTCGACCATCACGCCGGTCCATTCGCGGTTCAGGATGAAGGAGCGAAGCTGATCGCTCCACGCGCCGTCGTGAGCCCCGATCTCGACGAAGGTCGCCCTCGGATGCGCGCTCGCGAACTCGGCGAGAAACTTCGGCCCGACCAGCTCGACGCGGCGCCGCGCGAGCTTCCGCCTGAGTCTCGCCAGCAACGACCGGTGCGGCTCCCGAGCCCGCGCCGTCAGTCGTTGTCCTCGAGCGCTTCGGGGGCGGGCTCGCGCCGGAAGCGGTCACGAAACGCGTGCGCTTTCGCGGACAGGCCGCCTCGGCTCAAGTTCCTCGCCGCCGCCAGGATGCCCGACTGCAGGTGAGGCGGTAGCTCGCGGTTCGGCACCCGAACTGCAACGTCCTCGCCATGCAGCAATCGAGTCAAGAGCTGCGAGTAGACGCCGGGAATGGTCGGTTCCATCCAGGGCTTCACCGGGAAGACGTGGTGCAGGACATACGGCTCCGTGCCGTCCTCGTAGGCGCACCGCAGGGCTTGCTCGCTGAGGACGCTCACCCCGGTGAACGGAGGCGCGGCCGTCAGCCGGGCGTCGAGCGTCTCGAATTGCTCGGGCGCAGCCTCCACGGCGAGGACCGCGTTGAACACGTCCTGATCCGCAAAGCACCAGGGATGCTCCATCGAGGCGGGGTCGAAGGTGCCCTGCTCATAGTGGAAGCCGCGTTGGGGGCCGAAGTACGCCGTTCCCCTCATATCGATCCGCATGAATGCCTCGCCCGACCTCCTCGATCACCCGAACCCCGAAGTCGCCGCCCAGGAACATCAGACTCGACGAGATGTACGGCCGCCGCCGCGCCGTTCCCGTCCCCAGGAGCTCCCCCCACTCGGGAAAGAATCGGTCCAGCCGATCTTCGACGGCCACCGCCCGTCCTCCTGACGCGCGCTCGATCAGGCCCGCGAGCGACCGTGTGACGATCATGTCGGCGTCGATCAGCACCATCACCTCGGCGGGGTGACGAAGTGGCGCGATGGTCTTCAACAGGAACGGCTGGGAATCGTCCGGCGCCCGGACCACCGTGACCTCGTCGCAGACAAGCTCCCGCTGGGTGGGGCTCATTCCACAATCGAGCATGAAGATCGGCTCGGAGTGGCCGAAGAGCCGCAGTGAGTTGACCATCGCCACAGCGCCGAGGAAATACTCGCCACTCGATACGCAGTAGAAGGCGGCCGGTGGGGTTGGCTCCACAGCGCAGGATTATGGATCAACCTGCATCGCGGTGCTCGACCTCTGCGGCGGCGATCAGCGAGGCGAACGGCATCAGTCCCTGCCCTTCGGGATTGCCCATAGCCATGGCGTCGGTATCGGCCGCAATTCGGAGATGATCATCTGCTGCTGGATCGGACTCAATCCCAAGCTCCAGAACATGCGGTGCGCGGGGTCGGCAAGAAAATGAGGGCGCTGCTCGATCCACTCGAGGGAATGGGTAGGGCCGAGCCGTTCACGGAGCCCCTCCGTCACCCCGGGCGCCAGGGCCTCGTGGACCTCGATCAAGAGTGTCGCGGTCCGCAGCCAGCCCACCCGTTCCGGGTCGATCAGCTCCATCTCGGCGCCATCGACGTCGCACAGCACCGTCGCACCCGTGGCGTCCAGTGCGTCGAGGGCCTGCGTTGTGCAGAGGCCCCGCAGGTCGATCTTCGTCCCGTTGAGTCGCGCGACGCGGGAGCAGAGGCGGAAGCGAAGGGGGTCGGCCTCGAAGGCGATCACCTGGGCGTCCGGTAGGCGCAGCCCCATCCCCACCGCGTAGTAGCCGTCGGCCGCGCCGATGTTGACGAACATGCTCGGTCGGCTCTTCACGATCGCCTCGATCACCGGGTGCAGTTCGACCTCGAAGGTGCCCGCCAGGTGCGGCACGCGGCTCGGCATCTGAAGGACCGCGGAGCGGGGGAATCTGAGACCGGCAAAAGGCCCTGCGCGCACGGTGAGGCCGTAGCGGCGAAGGAACCGCAAGATCGGGCGGAGCGCGCCCCGCTGGACCAGGAACAGGTCGAGAGTCGGCCTCAGGGACCGAGGGAGGAGCCGCCGGACCAGGTTGCCCATGCGAGCGGACCCTATCCGGTACCCCGCGCCCCCACTCGCGCCCCGGTCGCCTTCGTCCTCCGGTCGGCCGGGGGCTCGCCGGCGCGGCCGCCCCTCCGGACTTGGATCGGCCACGCGGCGACCCGGATATGGTGTTCGCAGTGCTTGCGGGGAGCAAAGCGCGCGCGGTGGCCGGTGTCAGGACGGCCCGGTGACCGTCAAGGAGAGCGCTACGTCAACGTGGCAGATCGCGGTTGCCGGCGGCGCCTAGATGCGTCTTCGACGGCGTCGACGCCCTGCTCGGGAGGCAGTTGCCGTGATGGCGTTGCCGACTCCGGGCGAGGAGGCCGCCGCCACCCCCGAGGATCTGCGCATCATCGAGCGCGCCGTCCCCTACACGATGACCGGCGCCGCCCGACTGCAATCGCTGATCGACGCGGTGCGCTACTGCGTTTCGCGCGAGATCCCGGGATCGTTCGCGGAATGCGGCGTTTGGCGCGGCGGGTCGGTCCTGGCGATGATCCTGACCCTCCAGGACCTCGACCGTGCCGACCGCGACCTCTATCTCTACGACACCTTCGAGGGAATGACGGAGCCGACCGAACACGACACCTCGCCCTATCACCCACCCGCGAAGGAGCTGTGGGAGGAAACGGGCGGGCGTCCGTGGCCGGCGTTCTTCGGCCCCGAGACGTTCAACGAAGAAGCGGTGCGCGACCTGGTGCGATCAACGGGATACCCCGAGGAACGGGTGCACTTCGTCCGCGGCCCGGTCGAGGACACGATCCCGGGAGAGGCGCCGGATCGGCTGGCCCTGCTTCGCCTCGACACCGACTGGTACGAGTCCACGCGCCACGAGCTGGTCCATCTCTACCCGCGGCTCCAGAACGGGGGCGTGCTGATCATCGACGACTACGGCCACTGGGAGGGCGCCCGCGGAGCGGTCGACGAGTACTTCGCCCACAATCCCCCGCCCCTTCTCCTCTCCCGGGTTGACTACGCGGGTCGGATGGCGATCAAGCACTGAGCGAAGCCGCTGCCGGGCCGCCGCGATGCGCGTCCGACGGGGCACAGTCTGGCTGGGGTAGGATCGACGCATGCGGGGGTGCCGTAAACGTCGGCTGGCGGTGGTTTCGGCCTGTGCCCTGACCACCCTCTTGGGGCTCGCGGGCGCAGCGGATGCGTCCCCGCCACCGCCCGGGAGCCTCAGCTTCAGCACGCCGACTCAGTTCCCGAAGTTCCGCTCCGGCGTCTACGACTACGTCGTCCGCTGCAAGGACGGGCCGGTGACCGTGAAAGGGCACGCCTCCGGCGGCTGGCGGCTGGCGATCGGCAACCAGACGTTTCGCAGTGGCGACTTCTCAAAAAACGTCGACCTGCATGCCGGTAAAGCGTTCACGGCCACCGCCAAGAGCGGCTCGCGCCTCTACCGCTACCACGTGCGCTGCCTGCCTGGTGGCTTCCCCAAGTACACCTTCACCCACGACGGGCCGGTCTCACCAAGGTTCTTCTCGGTCGACGAGGCATTCGTTCCCGCGCCCAGCAAGCGCTACTCGATGATCTTCGACAATCACGGGGTGCCAATTTGGTGGAACCGAGCTCCGGCATGGGACTCCAGGGTGCTCCCCGATGGAACCCTCCTGTGGTGGAACGCGTCGTCCACGGTGTTCCAGATCCACGGGCTCGACGGGAGCCTCCTCGTCGATGGCATGAACACCGTCGGTCAGCAGGCCAATCCCCACGACATCCAGTTCACGGGCCAAGGTGACTACCTGGCCGGCGCCTACGTAACGCAGGGCCCCGTTGACACGAGCGCCTATGGCGGCGCCAGCGACGCGTACGTCAGTAACGCGGAGCTCCAGGAGGTGAGCTCCGACGGTCAGTTGCTGTGGGACTGGAACAGCCGGGACCACATCTCGCTGTCGGAGACCGGCCACCGCTGGCCCTGGGCGGTTCACCATTCTGGGCTGGGCGGCTACGACATCGTTCACTGGAACTCGATCGAGGCCGCCGGCGACAACGCGGTGATCGCCTCGTTCAGGAATCTCGACGCGGTCTACAAGATCCGTAAGAGCACGGGTGAGATCATCTGGAAGCTGGGTGGAACGATCACCCCCCAGAGCCTGACCGTGAAGGGCGACCCACGCGGCGCCTCGCTCGGTGCACAGCACGACGCCCGGCTCATGCCCGACGGCACCCTGACCGTGTTCGACAACCGGACCAACCTCCAAAACCACCAGCCGCGCGCAGTGCGGTTTCGGATCAACAAGGCGTCTGGAACCGCGACCCTGCTCGACTCGATCACCGACCCCCAGATCACCGGCTCGCGCTGCTGCGGCTCGGCTCGACGGCTCGGCAACGGCGACTGGCTGATCGATTGGGGCCAGAACCTGCCGATCGGCGGCTATCGGCCCGACGGCAAGCGCACCTTCCTCCTCACCCTTGACTCAACCTTCAGCTACAGGGCCGAGCCGGTGCCCTCGGGCGCGGTCTCCGTCCAGGATCTTCGTCAGGCCATGGACGCGATCGACACGGGCGGATAGCCAACGCACCGTGTCGGATCAGTCGGCCGGTTCGAGGATCCTGAAAGCGTTCACCGCCGTCCATCGGAGCGCGGTCTTCGTCGAGATCGGTGCCAACGACGGCGTTCAGTACGACCAGCTCGCTCCCTTCATCCGATCGTTTCCGTGGAAGGGAGTCATGGTCGAGCCGGTGCCGTGGCTGTTCGAACGGCTGCGCGCCAACTATCGAGACCGCGAGGGGATCTCGTTCGAAAACGCGGCGATCGGCCCCGTCGACGGGACGGTGCCGTTCTACTACGTGCGACCAGTCGATCACCGCATCGCCGATCAGGGCCCGACCTGGTCCGACGCGATGGGATCGCTCTCGCGCGCTGAGGTCGAGCAGACGCTTGCGGCCGCGCGCGAGTATGCGGCGAAGGGGTCCGGGGTAGATCTCCCGGATCTCTCCTCGCGGATCGACTCGATCCGGGTTTCGAGCCTGACCTTCGACACGCTGTGCAGAAAGCATCGAATCGAGCGGCTCGACCTCGTCCAGATCGATGCCGAAGGCTACGACTGGGAGATCATCAGGGGGATCGACTTCGCGCGCCACCGGCCCCGACTCTTGATCTTCGAGACGAATCACCTCTCAGGCGACGATCGCGACCAGGCCATCGCCCACTTCGAGCGGCTCGGCTACGAGACTTTCTTCGAAGGCTTCGACGCCTGGTGCCACGATCCACGGGCCGACGACGAGCTGGCCCGGTGCTGGCGCGAGGTCAAGCCGAAGGCCCCGTCCCGCCTGGGAATGGCGCTTCACCGGGTGCGGTCCCGCGTCGCGCCCCGGCGCAGCTAGGCGAGTATCTCGGCGAGCCGGCGGTCGATCGACTCCGAGAGCCGGTCGCGGACCGGGCCCTCGGGGGTTCGCTCGGTCAGCTCCTGCATGAACCCGTCGATGATCAGGCGCTGGGCCCGCTGCTCGGGCAGCCCGCGAGAGCGAAGGTAGAAGAGCTGATCGGCGTCGACCTGCGCGACCGCGGCGGCATGGGTGCAGCGAACGTCGTCGGCCTCGATCTCCAGCCCGGGTATCGCGTCGGCGTGGGCTTGCTTTGAGAGCAGCAGGTTGCGGCTCTCCTGAAAGGCGTCGGTCTGCTGGGCGCCCGGGTCGACCCGGATCATCCCGCGCCATACAGCGGTCGCCCGGTCGGAGAGCACTCCCCGGAAGGCGAGGTCCGAGGTGGTGTGCTCGGCGGCGTGCTCCTGGGTGGTGTCGAAGTCGAGGTGCTGGGCTCCCGCTCCGGCGTACGCGCCGGTGACCCGCGCCGAGGCCCCGCGGCCGGCGAGCTTGGTCTCCATGCGCACCTTCCCGCGAGCCGAGCCGAACCCCAGGGCGACCCAGTCAAGCGAGGCGTCGCGAGCGAGCTCGGCCCGCTGGGTCGCGAACACCCAGCTCTGCTCGGGGAGCTGCTGCTCGCATACGTAGCGCAGCCTCGCGGCGGGCCCAATCGACATCTCGACCACGCCGTTGAACAGCCCGCCGCCCTCGCCCTCGTGGTCGCCGTAGGTCTCCCAGACCTCTGCCTCGGCGTCCTCCTCGAGCACGATCAGGGCTCGCCAGTCGAGCCCGGCGTCGGGGTCTTGTTCCTGGAGGACCGAGAGTCGAAGCGGCTCGGCCAGCCGGTGGCCCCGAGGGACGTAGACCAGAACCCCGCTTTGCCAGTTCGCCTCGTTTCGAGCCACGAACGGGTCATCGGATCCGACCAGGGCGCCGAACCGCTCGCCGACCAGGTCGTCGAGTCGCTCGGCCGCCACCCGCAGCGGCAGGATCACCGGGGGGCCGTCGGCGCTGTCCACCCCCGGCTCGAGGCCCACCACCCGACCGGCGCTCGCCCTGAAGGCGCCGAGGTCGAGCGAGCTCAGGTCGGTGAACTCCCAGCCCTTGTCCTTGTGGGTGGGCAGGGGGAGCCGAGAAGCGAGCGCGGCGCCCTTGCGGCGCCGCTCGGTGAGCCAATCGGGCTCGGTGGCGGTCAGTTGGCGAGGCAAGGAGCGTTCCTGGCGAGGAGGCGGGAGGGGGACAGTGCTTTGCACGGCCCCCGACCGCGGACATGGCCAGGGGCGTGCCTGGCCCGCCAACTAGCCAATCGAGCCTTCCATCTGCAGCTCGATCAGGCGGTTCATCTCGACCGCGTACTCCATCGGCAGCTCCTTGGTGATCGGCTCGATGAAGCCGTTGACGATCATCTTCGAGGCCTCCTCCTCGTCGAGCCCGTGGGCCTGGAGGTAGAAGAGCTGCTCCTCGCCGATCTTCGAGACCGAGGCCTCGTGGCCGACGTTGGCGTCGTTCTCGTCGATCCTGATCGTCGGATAGGTGTCCGAGCGCGACTGGGGGTCGAGCAGCAGCGCGTCGCAGACCACCTTCGAGCGGGCCTCGGTCGCCCCCTTGGCGATCTCGAGCAGGCCGCGGTAGGTGCCGCGCCCGCCGTCCTTGGAGATCGACTTGGCGAAGATCGATGATGTGGTCTTCGGGGCGCCGTGGATGATCTTGCCGCCGGCGTCCTGGTGCTGGCCCTGGCCGGCGAAGGCGATCGAGAGGATCTCGCCGTGGGCCTCGGGGCCCAGCAGGTAGATCGACGGGTACTTCATGGTCAGCTTGGACCCGAGGTTGCAGTCGACCCACTCCATCGTCGCGCCCTCCTGGGCGATGGCGCGCTTGGTGACCAGGTTGTAGACGTTGTGCGACCAGTTCTGGACCGTCGTGTAGCGGACGTGGGCGCCCGGCTTGGCGACGATCTCGACCACCGCCGAATGGAGCGAGTCGGTCGAGTAGACGGGGGCGGTGCAGCCCTCCACGTAGTGGACGTCAGAGCCCTCCTCGGCGATGATCAGGGTGCGCTCGAACTGGCCCATGTTCTCGGTGTTGATCCGGAAGTAGGCCTGGAGCGGCATGTCGACCTTGACGCCGGCGGGCACGTAGACGAACGACCCGCCCGACCAGACGGCCGAGTTGAGGGCCGCGAGCTTGTTGTCGTTCGGCGGGATCACGGTGGCCCAGTACTCGCGCACGATGTCGGGGTGCTCGCGCAGGGCGGTGTCCATGTCCATGAAGATCACGCCCTGCTTCTCGAGCGCCTCGTTCACCTGGTGGTAGACGACCTCCGACTCGTACTGGGCGCCGACCCCGGAGAGGAACTTGCGCTCGGCCTCCGGGATGCCCAGCCGGTCGAAGGTGTTCTTGATGTCGTCCGGGACCTCGTCCCAGCTCCGGCTGTTCTTCTCGGAGGCGCGGACGAAGTAGTGGATGTTGTCGAAGTCGATCTGGCCGAGGTTGCCGCCCCAGGTGGGCGTCGGGCGCTGCATGAAGTGCTCGAGCGCCTTGAGCCGGAACTCGCGCATCCACTCGGGCTCGGACTTGTAGTCGGAGATGTCGCGGACGACCTGCTCCGAGAGGCCCTTGGGGGACTTGTAGGCGTAGCCGGTCTCGGGATCGTGGAAGCCGAACCGCTCCGCGTAGTCGGAGCCGATTCCCTTCAGGGAGCTCTCGGCGTCGGTCAGCTCCTTGGTGGAGCCGGTCGGGACCTGTGTTTCAGGGGCAGCCATGGAAAAACCTCTACACCTCCACCTTCACTTCGCCGTCCTCGACTCGGGCCTCGAACGTTTCGACCGGCTGGAAGGCCGGGAGGGTTTTCGGCCGGCCGGTTCGAAGATCGAACAGCGAGCCGTGCCGCGGACATTCAACTGTACAGGCGGCCGGGTCGAACTCGCCCTCGGCCAGCGGGCCGTCGTCGTGTGAGCAGCGATCCTCGATCGCATGAAGCTCGCCGTCGTCGGAGCGGAACACCCCGATCTTTCGGCCATCGGCCTCGATCAGCCGCATCGCCCCCTGGGGGAGGTCGCTCTCCGGGCAAACGGTGATCGTCTGGGACAAGCTCGTCTCGCTGATCGTGGTTGTGTCGCTCATCACATTATTCCTAGTCGCGGACTCGGATTTTAGCGGCCGCCGGGGCGGCGACGCGATCGCGAGGGCTAGATCCCGGCGCGGGTCGCCTCGGAGGGATCGCCTCGCTCACCCTCGTCCTCCCATCCGGCCGACCGCCCGAGGCTCGCGCTCTTGACGATCTTGAGCCCCAGCAGCGCGCACTTCATCCGGGTCGCCGAGATGTCGATCCCGAGCAGGTCGAGCACGAACTCCTTCGGCAGCGCCAGAATCTCCTCGGCGGACATGCCCTCGAGCTCGTCGGTCAGCATCGAGGTCGCGGCGGTCGAGATCGCACAGCCCTTGCCCTCGAAGCCCACCGCGGCGACCCGTCCGTCGCCGTCGAGCTTGATTTGCACCCGCTGCTCGTCCCCGCAGAACGGGTTCGTGTCCTCGTAGCTCAGGTCCGAGTCGTCGAGCCGCCCGAAGTTGTGGGGGCGCTTGTAGTGCTCGAGGATCTGCTCTCGGTAGAGGTCGTCCACGGCCTTCTCAGTCCAGCTCGAAGATGCGGCGAACGTCAGCGAGCGCGTCGACCAGGCGGTCGACCTCGGCCCGGGTGTTGTAGACCGCCAGGCTGGCACGGGTCGTCGCCGGGACCCCCAGCCGGTCCATCAGGACCTGGGCGCAATGGTGGCCGGCGCGCACCGCAACCGCGTGGCGGTCGAGGATCTCCGACACGTCGTGGGGATGGACTCCCTCGAGCGCGAACGAGATGATGCCGACCCGATCCTCGCCGGCCGGCGGGCCGAATAGCCGAAGCCCGGGGACGTCCGCGAGGCGCTCGAGGGCGTAGGCGCCGACCTCGGCCTCGTGAGCGTGGGCCGCATCGAGCCCGAGCTCGTCGAGCCATTCGACCGCGGCGGCCAGCCCGATCGCCTCGGCGATCGGCGGCGTCCCGGCCTCGAACCTCGCGGGGACGCTCGCCCAGGTGATCCGCTCCTTGGTCACCTTGCGGATCATCGAGCCGCCGCCCTCGAACGGCCCCATCTCCTCGAGCAGGTCGCGTCGGCCATAAAGGACGCCGACCCCGGTCGGGCCGTAGAGCTTGTGGCCGGTGAACCCGTAGAAGTCCGCCCCGAGCTCGGAGGGGTCGAGCTCGAGCTTGGGGGCCGCCTGGGCGCCGTCCACGACCACGATCGCCCCCGCCTCGTGGGCCAGCCGCGCGACCTCGGCGATCGGGTTGACGGTGCCGAGGACGTTGGAGATGTGCGCGACGGCGACCAGCTTCGGGCCGCGGGCCAGGGCGGCCGCGAGGGCCTCCATGTCGAGGCGCCCCTCGCCGTCGATCGGCACCCAGTCGAGCTCGGCGCCGACGTCGGAGGCCAGCAGGTACCACGGCACGATGTTGGAGTGGTGCTCCATCTCGGTCAGGAGGATGCGATCGCCCGCGCCGACGTTGGCGCGCCCCCATGCGTGGGCGACCAGGTTCAGCGACCCGGTGACGTTGCGCGTGAAGACCACCTCGCTCGGCTCGGCCCCGAGGTGCCGCGCGATCGTCGCGCGGGCGCCCTCGTACATCGCCGTCGCCTCCTCCGAGAGCGTGTGGACGCCGCGGTGGACGTTGGCGTTGTGCTCGGTCCAGAAGCGATCGAGCGCCTCGATCACGGCCCGCGGCTTCTGTGACGTCGCGCCGTTGTCGAGGTAGGCGAGCGGCTCGCCGTGGACCCGCCGGGACAGGATCGGGAACTCCGAGCGCAGCTCCTCGATCGGCCGCGGGAGCGGGAACGGGGGCGAGGTCGCCGAGGCCGTTTCCATGCCGATCGGCGGCTCCTAGGCGGCCGCCTCGACCTCCTCGCGGATCCAGCCGTAGCCGCGCTCCTCGAGCACCTCGACGAGCTCGGGCCCGCCCTCCTTGACGATCCTCCCGTCATACATCACGTGCACGAAGCCCGGCTCGACCAGGTGGAGGATGCGCCGGTAGTGGGTGATGATCAGGATCCCGAGCTCGGGGCCGGCGAACCTGTTGACGCCCTCGGCGACCGTCCGCAGGGCATCGATGTCGAGGCCCGAGTCGGTCTCGTCGAGCACCGCGAGCTCCGGCCTCAGCAGGGCGAGCTGGAGGATCTCCATCCGCTTCTTCTCGCCGCCCGAGAACCCGTCGTTCAGGTAGCGGCTGGAGAAGGCGCGCGGGATGTCCATCAGCTCCATCGCCGCCTCGGTGTCCTTGCGGAAGTCCTTGAGCTTGATCTCGCTCTCGCCCCTGGCCTCTCGGTGCGCGTTGACGGCCGTCCGCAGGTACTTGGCAACCGTCACACCGGGAATCGCCACGGGGTACTGGAAGGCCATGAAGACGCCCGCTCGGGCGCGCTCCTCGGGGGCGGCGTCGGTCACGTTCTCGCCGCGCAGCAGGATCTCGCCGTCGGTGACCGCGAGCGAGGGTTGCCCCATGATCGCGTTGGCCAGGGTCGACTTTCCGGACCCGTTGGGCCCCATCAGCGCGTGGATCTCGCCCTTCGAGACCTCGAGGTCGAGCCCCTTGAGGATCTCCTTGCCCTCGGCGCTCACGTGCAGGTTTCTGATCTCCAGATCGGCCATCTGTCTCCGTTTGTCTTGTGGTTTTCGGGGGAGCTACGCGGCGCGATCGGCGAGCGGCTCGCGCAGCGCGTGCTCGTCGGCGAACTCGACGAGGTCGGCCAGCGTCGTACCGGCCAGCGCCTTGGTGATCCCGCCGTGGACCCGCGTCCAGAGGAGCTTGGTGGCGCAGGCGCGATCGCCGTCGATCTCGTGCGAGCAGAGGACACGGCCCTCGGGTTCGTCGTGGAAGCACTCCATCGGGGCGATCGGCCCCTCGAGGGCCTGGACCACGTCGAGCATCTCGATCTCAGCCGCCGGCTTGGCGAGCCTGTAGCCGCCGTGGGCGCCGCGCACCGAGGTCACGAGCCCGGCCTGGCGAAGCTTCGCGACCAGGTGCTCGAGGTAGGAGAGGGGGAGCACCTCGGTCTCCGCCACCCTGCTCAGGGCAACCGGCTCGGCCTCGCCGCCGTCTTGGTCCTGCGCGCGACGACCGAGCTCGACCATCAGCCTCACGCCGTACTCGGCTTTCGTCGAGAAGAGCATCTGAGGCAAATCCTACTCGACAGGTCGGATAAGGGGCACCGACCGCGTGCGGCGCCGGCCATGCGCCGGGGATGGGCTGGGTACAGGCAGGGCTGGGCGCCGGCGCACCCCGGCTGATCGCCGAGCGGCTGCCGACAGGCGCGGTGGTTGTTCTTTTGCCCGGGGGCCGGGCAAAATGTGGATCACCTACGCCGCCGTTCCTCTACCCAGCCGATCTGACCTTCGAGCCCCGCCGAAAGGGCCCGGTCCCTCACGACCCGGCGGGCGCCTCGCCGCTGAGCCTGTGGATCGCGTCACGCATCGCCCGGTAGGGGTTGACGACCACGGCGGTGTGGGCGACCGCCCCCAGCACCCTCGCCAGGGTGGAGTCGGGCATCCCGCCGGGCTCGGGCAGCTCGATCAGGAGCTCGAGGTGCCCCGAGCTCGAGCGCCGGGGCCGCGCGTGGCCGGGCACTCGATGCTCGAACAGCTCGATGGCATTGGTGTTCTCGTCCATGACCAGGGCGACGAAGTGGGTGATCCCGGCCGCCCGGGCGCGCTCGACCAGATGCTCGAGCAGCATCGTCGCGACGCCTCGCCGATGCCATGGATCGCCGACGACCACCGACACCTCGGCAAGCTCGGGCTCGGCGCCGCGGACGTACCGCGCCACTCCGATCAGGTCGCCGGTTTGGGGGTCGATCGCCGCAAGCGCCTCGTGGTCACGGTGGTCGATCTCGGTCAGATAGGCCAGGTCACGCTCGGAGAGCTCGGTCAGGGGGCGAAAGAACCGCCGGTAGCGGCTCTCGGGGCTGAGCCGCTCGAGCCCATCGGCCAGCAGCCGCTTGTCGTCCGGGCCCACCTGGCGCACCACGAGCTCGGTGCCGTCGGGGAGCGTTGCCCGCTCCGTGTCGAGGTGCTCGAGGTCCACGCCGATCGGCTCCAGGGTACGCGCCACGCGCGCTTCCGGCGACTCTCGGGCGTGAGACCCGTCACAGGCGGCCAGGGCTGGGTAGCGGCGGCTGCGGGTCGCGCCACACACCACCGATTTTCACCCATGGCCGAATAGCGCTCATCTATTCGATGCTATTCGGCCATCGATGGTGGTGGCGCCCTACCTGCGTCGTAAGTGCAACGCGCGTCGCTGCCCGGCGGCCCCCCGGCTAGGGATCGACCAGGCCTCTGCGGATCGCGTAGCGGACCAGCTCGACGCGGTCTCGCATGCCGAGCTTTCGCATCGCGTTCGAGCGATGGTTCTCGACCGTCTTCTCGGAGAGGTGGAGGATCGCCGCGATCTCCTTGTTGGTGTGCGCCTCGGCGGCCAGCTTCACGACCTCCTGCTCGCGCGGGGTCAGATCCTCGTCGTGGGAGGACCCCTGCCCGAGGACGTCCTGGATCAGGGCCCGCTGGGCCTCCGGGGTCAAGAACGGCTCCCCGCGCTCCACGGCGCGGACCGCGTCGATCAGGTCCGAGTCGGCCTGCGCCTTCAGCACGTAGCCCGACGCGCCGGCCTTCAGCGCCTCGAACAGATAGCGCTCGTCGTCGTACATCGAGAGGATCAGGACCGCCACGTCGGGCGCCTGGGCGCGGATCTCGCGGGTGGCCTGAAGGCCGGTCAGCTTGGGCATCTTCACGTCGAGGATGGCGAGGTCGGGTCGCGCCCGGATCGCCATGTCGCGGGCCTCGAGGCCATCGGACGCCTCGCCGACCACCTCGATGTCCATCTGGCGCTCGAGCAGCATCCGCAGGCCCGAGCGGACGATCCCGTGGTCGTCGGCGATCAGGACCTTCATCGAAGCGACTCGGCTGGTGACCTGGGCTTCCATCTCGTCCCCTCTGTATCGGCCTGGTCGAGCGGCACCGTGAGGGCGACCCTCGTGCCGACGCCGGGGCGCGACTCGACCCTCACGTCGCCGCCGACCAGCAGGGCGCGCTCGCGCATGCCGGCGATCCCGAGCCCGCGTGCCGCCCGGTCGAAGGTGAAGCCCGACCCGTCGTCCCTCACCGTCAGCTCGACCCGGTCGCCCTCCCGTGCGAGGCGGACCGAGACGTGGGCGGCGCCGGAGTGCTGGGAGGCGTTCGAGAGCGCCTCCTGGGCGACCCGGTAGACGACCAGCTGGACGTCCGCGGGCAGGTCGGAGAAGTCGCCGTCGGGCTCGAAGCCGGCGCTCATCTCCCCGCCCCGTCCGAGCTCTGAGACGTGCGAGGCGAGCGCGGCCTTGAGGCCGAGGTCGTCGAGGGCGGTGGGGCGGAGCTGGCGGGCGAGCATCAGGAGCTCCTGCATCGCCTGGTTGGCGAGCGCCTTGGTCTCCGTGAGCTCGCCGGCTAGCTCGGCCGGCGCCTTTACCCGCGCCGCCTCGAGGCGCAGGAGGAGGGCGGTGAGCGACTGGTTTACCTCGTCGTGGAGGTCGCGCGCCACCCGCGCGCGCTCCTCCTCCTGGGCGGCGAGCGCGGCGCTCGAGGTGCGCCGGCGCTCCGCGTCGAGTCGCTCGAGCATCCGGCGGAATGCCCGCTGGAGTCGGGCCACCTCCTCGGGGCCGGCCCGCCCGTCGGGAGAGCCGCGCAGGTTGGCGCCGGGGCGCGAGAGGTCGGCTCGCTCCATCTCGTCCACCAGGCGTTCCAGGGGGCGGAAGCGGCGCTGGAGCATGAACACGTTGACCATGATCGTCAGCCCGACCGCGAGGGCGAGGATCAGCGCCAGGCCGGGCCGCTTGGCGACGTTGAGCTCGGGATTGCCGGCGATCCAGGTCACCACGACGGCGACCACGATCAGCAGCAGGTTTGCGAACAGCACCTGGGTGAGGAGGTCCTTTCGGCGCATCGTCACCCGTAGTATCGGCGCTCCCCACCGCGGCTGGGAACCCTGGGGGCCCGATCCCTCGCGAAGTTGGCGCTTTTCGGTCGCTGGGCGGCCGATAAGCGCCCATCGCGGGCCGTTGCGCGTTTCGCGTCGCATGGGGGGAAACCCCTAGTCCAATGGGGGTCAGACCTCATAGCACCGTGCGTCGGGTGTGCCAAGATTGGACGCCCGTACGACCCCCCAGGCTCGGAGCGCCTCCGAACACCATGACCACGACGCGCAAGTCCAACTTCACCGCGGCGCTCAGGACCACCATCCTGATGGCGGCCCTCGGCGCCCTCCTGGTGCTGATCGGTGCCGCGATCGGCGGCGTCAAGGTCGCGAGCTTCTTCCTGATCCTGGCGCTGGTCATGAACGGCGTCGCGTACTGGTTCAGCGACAAGATCGCGATCGCGAGCGCCCGGGCCAAGCCGGTCTCCGAGTCGGATGCGCCGCAGCTCTACCAGATGGTCCGCGAGCTCACGACCCGGGCAGACCTCCCGATGCCGCGCCTCTACATGATCCCCAGCGAGCAGCCGAACGCCTTCGCGACCGGGCGAAATCCCAAGCACGCGGCGGTCGCGGTCACCGCGGGGATCACCAAGCTGCTATCGGAGGACGAGCTTCGCGGAGTGATCTCGCACGAGCTCGGCCACGTCAAGAACCGGGACATCCTCACCCAGTCGGTCGCCTCGGCGATCGGCGCCATGATCACCTGGATCGCCTATCTGTTCCTGTGGTTCGGCGATGACAACAACTCCCCCCTGGGGCTGATCGCGAACCTCGCCCTGTTCCTGCTCGCGCCGATCTCGGCGAGCCTGATCCAGCTCGCGATCTCACGCCAGCGCGAGTACTCGGCCGATGCGACGGGGGCAGAGATCTGCGGCAATCCCGAGTCGCTCGCCTCGGCGCTCCTGCGACTCGAGGAGGGCGCCAAGGCGATGCCGATGCAGGTCAACCAGGCGACCGAGCCGCTCTACATCGTGAAGCCGTTCGCGGGCGGCGGGATCGCGAGCCTGTTCTCGACCCATCCGCCGATCGAGGAGCGCGTTCGCCGGCTTCGCCAGATGCGCCCGACGCTCAGCTAGCCGTCACGACCGGCGGCCGGCTCGACGACTACGCGCGCCGTTCCTCCTCGGCGGCCGTGCGCTCGGCCCAGGGGAGCGCCTCCAGGCGCGCGTCCGGGATCGCCTCTCCGCTCTCGATCGAGCGGCCGTAGGTCCCCTCCTCGAGCCGCGACTCGGCGCGCTCGATCGCCGCCAGGTCGTCGCGAAGGCCCTCGGCGAGGCCCTCGTCGACCTCGCGGTCGGCGAGCTGGGAGGCCTGGTCGGCCGGAGACTGGGCCGTGTCGGGGTCCTCGACCTGGGAGAGCTCGGCGAGCGAGCCCTCGATCCGCGTGCGAGCCTCGGCGATCAGCTCCCTGGCGCGTGCATCGTCCACCGGCCGAGCATAGTGGACCTGGGATCTCTCGCCGGCCGGCGCTATACTTTTTGTAGTAAAACCGGATCGAGATTTAGGAGTATTGATTTCGGAATGGCCACCGCGGTGGAGCCCATCGAACAGGTGAAGAGCAGGATCGAGGAAGTCGATCCCTCGAGCGCTCGCCGGGAGGTAACCGAGGACGGCGCCCTGCTGATCGACGTCCGCGAGCCTCACGAGTGGGACGAGGCCCACATCGAGGGCGCCAAGCTCGTCCCGATGAACGCGGTCGCGGAGCGGATCGAGGAGCTTGCCCCCGACCGCGGCGAGCGGGTGCTCCTTCAGTGCCAGGTCGGCAACCGCTCCGCTCGAGCTGCCGACACGCTGGCCTCGGAGCTCGGATATGAGAACGTCGCCTCGGTGGCCGGCGGGATCGAGGCCTGGCGCCAGGACGGCCTGCCCGTCGTGGAGGCCGAGGGGCTGACGCCGGAGCAGCGCATGCGCTACTCGCGGCACACCCTCCTCCCCGAGGTGGGGGTCGAGGGGCAGCTCAAGCTGCTCGACTCGCGGGTGTTGCTGCTCGGAGCGGGCGGGCTCGGCGCCCCGTCCGCCTTCTACCTGGCGGCCGCCGGGATCGGGACGCTGGGGATCGTCGACGACGACGTCGTCGAGGAGAGCAACCTCCAGCGCCAGGTGATCCACAACACCCAGCGGGTCGGGATGCCGAAGACCGAGTCCGCAAGGCTTTCGATCGAGGCCCTGAACCCCGACGTCGAGGTGGTCGAGCATCGGACCCGCCTCGACGCCGACAACATCCTCGAGATCATCAGCGGATACGACATCCTGGTCGACGGGGCCGACAACTTCCCCACCCGGTACCTGCTGAACGACGCCGCGGTGCGGCTGCGAAAGCCCGTCGTCTCGGCCTCGATCCTCGGCTTCGACGGACAGCTCTCCACCTTCGTGCCCTACGAGGGCCCGTGCTATCGCTGCCTCTACCCGGTTCCGCCGCCTCCCGAGATGGCGCCGAGCTGCGGCGCCGCCGGGGTGCTCGGCGTGATGGCGGGGGTGATGGGCCTGCTGCAGGCAAACGAGGTGATCAAGCTCGCGGCCGGCATCGGCGAGCCCCTGATCGGCCGACTTCTCCTCTATGACTCGCTCGGGACCCGGTTCACCGAGTTGAAGGTGAAGCGCGACCCCGACTGCCCGATCTGCGGAGAGGGCGCGCCGGAGATCTCCGATGCCGAGATGGGCAAGTTCCCCGACTACGAGGCGTTCTGCAACGGCAACCTCGCCGCCGCCTCCTCGCATGCGAATCTCTCTGCCGCCTCCTCGCCTGCGAATCCCTCCGCCGCCTCCTCGCAGGGAGCCGCAGGCGACCGGTGATCCGAGCTTTTTGCTCGGATTACTCCGGGGGCGGCGGGTTAGGGCGCGTTGCCGGGCGGCAGGTTGTACTCGCCCATACCGCGACTCCATCGCTGGCGCCAACCACTAGCAACGATTAGGCTCCGAGCGATGCCGACCGTGAAGATCCCGCCGGTGCTGCGCCCCGAGACCGGGGGAGACCCCGAGGTCTCCGCCGAGGGCGCGACCGTGGGCGGGGTCCTCGAGGCCGTCGCCGAGTCCCATCCCGGCACCCGCGGCCAGCTGTTCGCCGAGGACGGCGAGCTGAACCGCTACGTCAACGTCTACCTGAACGACGAGGACGTCAGGGTGCTGGGCGGGCTCGAGACCCCCGTCTCGGACTCGGACACGGTCGTGATCCTGCCGGCGATGGCCGGCGGCTCCCGGATCTAGCCGCCCCCAAGCCCGGGCCCAGCCGCGTCAGTGGCCTCGGTGGCGGTGCGGATGGCCCTTGTGGCGCTTTGTCTGCACGACCTTGAACCGCTTCTGCTTGGCGGTCACGTTGCCGGCTCGATCGGTGGCCCTGACCTTGAGGACGTGGGGGCCGGTGGCGAGCTTCGGGGTCCGGTAGCGCTTGGAGCATGGCTTGAAGCCGGCTGAGGTCACCCGGCATCGACGCGAGACCCCTTTGGAGGTCTTGAGGTAGAACGCCGCCGACGCCCTCGAGTTCCGCGTCTTGATCTCGCCCGGCCCCTTGATCTTCAGCCCGGGCCGGACGGTGTCGATCGTGAACCGCACCCGCCGCGGCTTACTGCGGTTCCCCGCGGCGTCGATCGCGGTGACCCCGAACTCGTGGCCCCCGTCGCTCAGGGGGGCGATCGCGCGCGGCGATGAACAGGGCGACCACGGGTTGGCGTCGACCCTGCACCGGAAGTGGGAGTTCGCCTCACTGGAGGTGAAGGCGAATGAGGGGGTCGGGTCCGCCGACGCCGAGCCGTTCGCCGGGCCGGACGTGATCTTGGCCCTCGGCGCGCGGGTGTCGACCCTGAACGACCTCGAGGCGACCCCACTCTCGTCGGGCGGATCGACCGCCTTGACGCTGAACATGTGCCGGCCGTCCTTCAGCGGCTGGGACGGCTTATAGGGCTTCGAAGGCGTCGAGGAGCAGGCGTGGAAGGGATGTCCTGGACCGTCCATGCGGCAACGGAAGGTGGCCAGTGAGTCCGCGGACGTGAACTGAAACCCCGGGACGCGCTTGTTCGTGACCGATCCCGAGGCCAGGCCCGAGGTGATCCGCACGGTGACCTGCACGTCGACCGTCCAGGTTCTCGTCGTGGTCGGCCCCACGTTCCCGGCGCGGTCAGTGCCCTGAACCTCGAAGGTGTGTACCCCGTCGTCGAGCCTGCCCGACACCCTGAACGGCGAGGCGCAGGGCTGAAAGGCGGCGCCGTCGAGCTGGCACACCAGGTTGGCGCCCGGCTCACTCGCGGTGAAGCGGAACGACGGCCTCGGGTCATGCGACGTGGCGTTCGCCGCGGGGCCGGAGGTGATCGACACCGTCGGCGCGACCGTGTCGACGGTCCATGTGCGGGGGGCGGTGCGCGTGTTTCCGGCCGCGTCGGTTGCCTTGGCCTTGAAGGTGTGCGAGCCGTCCGCGAGGCCGGAGGTCACGAACGGCGAGCTGCAGGGCGAGAAGCCGGCGCCGTCAAGCGAGCAGGTGAGCGAGCCGTCGCTGGCGGTGAAGCTGAACGAGGCGCTTCGGTCCGACGTGGCAGACCCGTTCGACGGTCCGGAGGAGATGGAGATCGCCGGAGGGACGGTGTCGACGGTGAAGTGGCGCGAATTGACCTGGCTGACGTTCCCCGGGGGGTCGATCGCCCTGACGAAGAAGGTGTGGTCGCCGTCGGAGAGGTGGGGAACCGTGTAGCGCGGGCCGCAGGGCGCGAAGGGGGTGGCGTCGACGTGGCATTCGAAGGTCGAGCCTATGTCGCTTGCCGCCAGCGAGAAGGTCGGGCTCGCGTTGTTGATCGCGGCGCCGTTCTTCGGGCCCGCGGGGATGGTCGCCACTGGTGGCTTGGTGTCCGCGGTGAAGCCCCTGAAGAGGGCGAAGGCGGGCTTCGGACTTCGGTCGAACTTGTGCAGGCCGGCGCTCGAGCAGAAGCTGCACCGGTTGGCGAACGCGGAGGAGGGATCGGGATCGCGCCACAAAAACCAGAACAGGCGCTGGATGTTCCAGGCGTTTCGGTGGCCGAGGATCAGTCTGTAGGCACCTGACAGCCGCTGCTTCTGCCCCTCGGGGCCCTGGTTGATGCCGTAGTGGTCGGGCGGCGCCGAGCCCCATCCGATCTCCGTGATCCAGAGGGGGGTGTCCTGGTCTCCGTGATTGACCATCACGTCCCGCACGTTCTGGATCTCGATCTGGACGTGGTAGACGTCGGACGCGTAGGGATGAAGCGCGGCCACGTCGAAGTAGCTCTTGATATTCGGCACGGAATACAAGCTGTTCAAGAACTCCCATGCCTTCGGTCCCCCGCTCGGGGGGTAGCCGGGATTCCCCGCCAAGACGATCTGCGCCTGCGGATCCTGGGCGGTGATCGCATCGTGCGAGATCTTCAGCAGGGTGCCGTACTTCTGTGCCAGCTGGGAGTTCGAACCCGCGGGGGCGAAGTACTTCTTCAGGTTGGGCTCGTTCCAGATCTGCCAGGCCTGGATCGGCAGGGGCGTGGCGCCCGCGCCGTACGCCTGGTGATACGGGCCGGACCAGTAGCTGCCGCCGTGCCCGTATCGAGCGACGGCCGCCTTGAGGAAGCGTGCCCATGCCTGCTCGTGTCCCGCGGTGTCGATGGGGGGGCGCCCGGGACTGCTCGCCACCCACGAGGGTGATCCCCAGACGAATGGGACCGCGCGGATCCCGCGGGACGCAAGGGCGCCGATGAAGGCGTCGGTCGCGTCCCATCGATAGCTGCCCCGCCTCGGCTCGATCTGCTTCCAGCCGAGCTGAAAACGGTCCGTTCGGATGTGGGCGCTCGCCATCTGCTTGAGGTCCTGGGCGTCGAGCTGGCCCTCGGCCTGGAACTGGCCCTGGACGATGCCGAAGAACTCCGAGCGAATCGCGCCCGCGCTCGAGGGCACGGCGAGCATGCATCCGAGCACGGTCGCCAGAACCGCGCCGAGGATCCAGGGTCCCCTGCTGTCAACCCTTGCCGCACGCATCGCCTCGCGACAGGGTAGGGGCTCGAATGTCGTGCTGCGAAGCAGTGGGCTCGAAACCTGGACGATCGACCGGGGTCGACCTAATCCTGTCCCTGGGGGTCCGAAGAGGTCTTCGCCTTGGGGGCCGCCTGGATCGTCCAGGTCCGGGTGACGACCCGACCGACGTTTCCGGCCCTGTCCGTCGCCATGACCTGGAAGCTGTGCTGACCATCGGCCAGCGGGCCCGGCGAGTCCGGCGAGGTGCAGGCCGCCATCCCGCCCCCGTCGAGCTGGCAGGAGAACCTGACGGCCGACTCATTGGCCGTGAACCTGAACGTGGGGTTGTCGTTGCTGGAGGTTCCACCGTTGACAGGCCCACCCGTGAACCTCGCCTTCGGGGCGACGGTGTCGACCCTGAACGAGCGAATCAGCGCCGGGCCGAGGTTGCCGGCGGCGTCGGTGGCCCTGACCACGAACTTGTGGGGCCCGTCGGTGAGCGGCGCCGAAGGTGTCACGGGTGGGGTGCACGGCGAGAGGGCCTGCGCGCCGAAGCCGCACCTGAAGGTCGACCCGGGCTCGCTGGATCTGAATATGAACCTGGGCCTCGACTTGCGGATCGTCGTTCCCTGCCGGGGTCCCGACCACAGCTTTGTCGTGGGCGGCGTGACGTCCGCCGCGAAGCTCTTGAAGGTCGCAAGGGCGGGTTTGGGCGCCCGGTTGTGGGCAACCAGTCCGGCGCTCCCGCAGAAGCTGCAGGTTCCGGGCTTCGCGCTTCGAGGGTCGCGCCAGTGGAACCAGAAGAGGCGCTGGATGTTCCACTCCCTTCGCTTCGCGAGGATCAGCTTGAAGGCCCGGCCGAGCAGCTCCTGCTGGCCCTGCGGGCCCTGGTTGATCCCGAAGCGGTCGGGAGGAGCCGAGCCCCAGCCGATCTCGGTGATCCAAAGCGGTGTCGCCTGGTCGCCGTGAGCGGCCATCACCGCCCGAACCTTCTTGATCTCCTCGCCGGACTGATCGACGGTGCGGCCGTACGGGTGAATCGCGGCCGCGTCGAAGTAGGGCTTGACGCCACCTACTCTGTAGAGGCGGCTGAGGAAGTCCCAGGCGTTGATCTGCCCGTACCCGGGCATTCCAGCGAGCACGATCTGCGCGCCGGGGTCGGCGCTCTTGATCGCGTTGTGGGAGACCCGGAGAAGCTGCGCGTACTTGGGGGGCGACGGCTGCGGAGCGAAGTACTTCTTCAGGTTGGGCTCGTTCCAGATCTGCCAGGACTGGATCGGCAGCGGCCTTGCGTGGGCCCCGTGCTGGTTGTGGTATCGCGCCTTCCAGTACGCGCCACCAGGCCCGTAGCGCGCGACCGCCGCCTTGAGGAAGGACCGCCATGCCTCGGCGTCCTTCGGCCTCTGAAGCGGCGGGAGGGCCGGAGCTCCGTACACCCATCCCGGGTTTCCCCACACGGCCGGCACGGCGCGGACTCCGTGCGCGGCCAGGGAGCCGATCAGCCGATCGGGCCCGGACCAGTTGTACGTCCCGCCGGTCGGCTGAACCCAGCCCCAGTTGAGCATGAAGCGGTCGGTTCGAACCCGCGCCTTCTGCAGTCCCTTGAGGTCGCGCCCGTCGAGGGTCGGACCCTGGGCGATGCCGTAGAACTCGGAGCGCACCGCTCCCGCGGTGCCCGGGATGAACAGGGCGATCGCGAGCGAGGCAACCATGGCCACGCAGCCCAGGCGCGATCGTACCCTGCGTCTGTCCGTCCCGCTCACATCCACGGTACTCAGCGTATTGGCGTTTTCTTTCACCGACGCCGCTTGACGCGCTAATGAGTAGTGGGACGGGGTAGTGCTAATACGTAGGACGTCCGTCCAGCCCTGGGCTCTCTCCGCCTGGCACGACTTGCCACTGATGAACGGGCGGAACCCGTCCGAGATGGCCTCGGGGACGAACGGTGCTGCTAGCCGCGCTAGGGCGTCGAGTCCTCGACGTATTTCACGGCGGTGGCGGTGCACTTCGACGCATTGCCCGCCGCGTCCGTTGCCTTGGCGCGAAGCGCCGTGGTGGAGTTGTCGGGCACGTGGATCGTGAGCCCGGACGACTTGAACTGGGCCGCCGCCCCCTTGGCCGCCGGGGTGCCCTTGCACCCCGCGGTCTTGAAGACCCTCACAGTGGTGCCGGCCGCCGCGGTGCCGAGCACCTTCGGGTTGTTGTCATCGGCAGGCGAGGCGGGGTTCGTCGCGGTGATCTTCGGCGTGGGGGGCGGATGCGTGTCGACGGTGAAGTGGCGGCCGGCCACCGGGCTCGTGTTCCCCGCGGCGTCGATCGCGCGGACGTAGAAGACGTGGGCGCCGTCCGCGAGGTGGGCGAGCTTGCGAGGCGAGGAGCAGCTCTTGAGGGCGCCCCCCGTCGAGCACAGGAAGGTCGAGCCGGGCTCGCTCGAGGTGAACTTGAAGGTCGGCGTCGGGTTTCGGATCACCTTCCCGTCGGCCGGCCCCCCGGTGATCGTCGCCGTCGGCTTGGTCGTGTCGGCCGTGAAGTTGGTGAACGCGGCGTAGGCCGGTTTCGGGCTACGGTTGAAGTTCAGCAGACCGGCGCTGCCGCAGAAGCTGCACGACGCATGCGTGTTCTTGGGGTCGCGCCAGTGGTACCAGAAGAGGTGCTGGATGTTCCAGGCGGCCCGGTGGGCGAGGACGAGCTTGTAGGCGCGGGTCAGCATCTGGGCCTGGCCCGCGGGGCCCTTGTTGATCCCGATGTGGTCCGGCGGCGCCGAGCCCCATGCGATCTCGGTGATCCACAGCGGCGTCGAGCCGTCCGCGTGACTCCTCATCACGTTGCGGACCTGTTGGATCTCGGACTGGAAGGAGTTCAGGTTGGGCGCGTATGGATGAAGGGCCACCGCGTCGAAGAAGTTCTTGATGTTGCGCACGGAGTAGAAGGCCCGCAGGAAGTCCCAAGCGTTGACGTCGCCATAGCCGGGCATCCCGGCCAGCACGGTCTGGGCCTTCCGATCCTTGCTGCGGATCGCGTCGTGGGAGATCTGGATCAACCGGGCGTACCTGCCGGGAGACGGGTACGGAGCGAAGTACTTCTTCAGGTTGGGCTCGTTCCAGATCTGCCAGGCCTGGATCGGCAACGGCTTGGCGTGGGCGCCGAACTGCTGGTGGTAGGGGCCCTTCCAGTAGGTGCCTCCGCGGCCGTAGCGAGAGACCATCGCCCGCAGGAACACACGCCAGTCGTTCTCGATCGGAGCTCCACCGACCGGCGGCGAGGAAGCGGACCCCGGCACCCAGCCGGGGTTGCCCCAGATGGCTGGGAGGACGCGGACTCCGTTCGCGGCCAGACTGCCGAAGAACTGGTCAGGCGACTTCCACTTGAACTTGTTCTTGGCGGGCTCGATCCAGCCCCACTTGAGGACGAAGCGGTCGGTCCGCACGTGGGCGGTCCGCAGCCCCTGGATGTCCTTGTAGTCGAGGGTCGCGGTCTGGACGACCCCGTAGAACTCCGAGCGGACGGCGGCGGCGGCCGGCGGCGCGAGGGAGGCGGCTGCGACCAGAGTCGCGGCCACGACCCACCACGTCCGGGACCGTGCGCTCATCCCCTTGCCCTGCACATCATCCACGGGCCAAGCGTACTGAGTTGCGGCTCGGCGCTTGTCTACGAAGCGTTGACCGTGAACGAACGCGTCGTGGCGACGCCGATGTTGCCGACCACGTCGGTGGCCCGGACGGAGACGCTGTGATTCCCGTTCGACAGGTGCGCCGTCTTGAACGGCGACTTACATGCCTTGAACGCACCGGCGTCGACGCGGCACTCGAAGGTCGAGGCCGGCTCGCTCGAGCGGAACTTGAAGGTCGGGGTGGCGCTGCTTATCGTGGCGCCGTCGGCCGGGCCCGACGTGAAGCTCACCGTCGGGGGCTTCGAGTCGGCGGTGAAGCTCTTGAACGTCGCGGCGGCGGGCTTCGGGGTGCGGTTCGTCTGTATCAGGCCCGCGCTGGCGCAGAAGCTGCAGTTCGCATGCGATCTGCGCGGATCGCGCCAGTGATACCAGAACACCCGCTGGAGGTTCCAGGCGCTCTTGTTGGCCAGGAACATGTTGTAGGCGCTCTTCAGCATCGTCGACTGTCCCTTCGGGCCCTTGTTGATCCCGTACTTGTCAGGAGGCGCCGATCCCCAGCTGATCTCCGTGATCCAGAGCGGGGTTGCGCCATCGCCGTGACTGGTCATCGCGCCGCGGAACTTCGAGATCTCCGACTTGACCTTCTTGAGGTTGCCGCCGTAAGGGTGCAGGGCCGCGACCTCGAACAGCGTCTTGGCCTGGGGCACCTGGTTGTAGAACTGGTTGAGGTAGTCCCAGGCGTTCAGGTCGCCGTAGCCGGGCATACCGCCGAACACGATCTGGGCGCCGGGCTGCTTGCTCTTGATCGCAGAGTGCGCGGCCTTAAGCAGGCGGCCATAGGTTTTCGGCGCCGGATAGGGCGTGAAGTACTTCTTGAGGTTCGGCTCGTTCCAGATCTGGTAGGCCTGCATCGGGAGCGGCGTCGAGTTCGGGTGCTTGTGCTTGAACGGGCCCTTCCAGTATTTCCCTGCCGGACCGTAACGGGCCACGATCGCCTTCAGGAAGGTCTGCCACGCCTGGACGTCCTGAGGCCGATCGAGCGGCGGGTGGGCGGTGTAGCCGGCGACCCAGCTCGGGTTCCCCCAGATCGCCGGGACGACGCGGACGCCCTTGGCGGCGAGGCGGCCGATGAACTTGTCCTGGGTGCCCCAGTTGAACTTGTTCTTGGACCTCGGTTGCACCGATTCCCAGCTGAACAGATATCGCATCGTATGGACCTGAGCCGCC
>CAWDLT010000008.1:0-98817 GCA_963803305.1 uncultured bacterium | reverse complement strand
CGTCAGCGCACCACCAGGTTTCGCTTCTGCTTCGCGTCCGGACCGAGCGCCTGCTGGCCGCCGGCGGTGACGCTCGCACAGTAGAAGCGCGTCCGTGCTCCCGAGTCCGCAGGTGTGTGAGCCCTGCGGCGAAGGCATCGAGCCGCCGCCGGCCGGCCTAGGAACCGGCGCCCGCCCGGGGCGCGTGGGCGACCCGAATCTCAACCGTCATCCCGAAGAGCTTGTGGCCGGACACCGTGCAGCAGGCCTCGACATCCTCGGTGACGGTGCCGACATCGAGCCGCTGTGACCTCGCCCGGGTCGAGCAACCTCGTGCGTGTCGCGCCGCCGTAAAGCGCGAGGTCGTGGATCTCATCCCCGTCGTTGATGACCCGGAGAACCAGGTGCGTCCCTGGGTCGACCTCGATGACATCGGGCGTTACGTCGAAGCCGAGGGTGGCGTCGACGAGCTCGACGCGAACGACCCTGGTGCCGCTGCCCCGAACGCGCTTGGTCGTGATCGTGTCGAAGCCACCCGCGAGCGCAACGGCCACGAGAGCGACGAGCGCGAGCGCGAGCGCGAGCACGACGGCGGTGGCGAGGAGCAGCGGTCGGCGGCGCGACCTCATCAGGTCTTCCCCGATGACATCGATGCGAGCCCTCCGGAGGCTGCACTCGCGTTCACCTCCCGATCGACCACGGAGATCCCGGCCGCGCGCAGGGGAGCCGTCAGCGTGTCCAGCGCGAGCAGATCCTCCGGACCGAAGACGCCGTTCCGCCCCTGAGCGCCCCCGCCATCGTCGACCAGCGCCTCGGCGAAGATGACGGCGCTCTCCGCCGCGCTCCAGTAGTCGCCCCGGCACTCGAGTGTCCGAGCGGCTATCCGTCTGCCCGCCTCGAGAACCGCCACCCAATGTGCCACGGGCTCTCGGCTTGCCTCGTCGCCATCGGTGGCCGGGTTGGACCCGAAGGCGGCGCGGGGGACCCGGGAAATGACCCCCGCCGCGTTGAGGAGCAGCATCGCGCGGTGTGCGCTGCTCTCGGCGAGGCAAACGTAGGGGCTGACCGCTCGATCCGCGGCAGCCGCGCCGAGCCAACCGGCATCCCCCTCGGCGAACCCCAGGCAGCGTCGGTTGCCGAACGGCTCGGGCAGGGGAATGAACGCTGTCCGGTGGCGTCCGCGAGTGGTGAGGTTGCGATGGGCGAAGTCGCCGCCGGCCGGGCCGCTCGTGCCCTTGGTCGAGACGGTGAACGCGAGCTCGACCTCGTCGGCCTCGGGATGGTCGGCGAGAAGCTCGGCGGCGACCAGGTTGGTGAGCCCCGGGGCGATGCCGGCGTTCATCACCACGGTGCCTCGCGCGATCCTCGTCTCCGCCGCCAGCTGGCGGCCCGCCTCGGCCGGCATCGCCGAGAGGTTCAGCAGCAGCCCACCTCGGTCAAGGACGGCCCTCTCGGCCCGCAGCCCACGGTCGGGCACCGGATTGATGACGACGTCCACGTTCCCGATCGCTCGGGCCACGGTCTCGGGCTCATCGAGGTCGACGTGACGGAAGCCGGCCTGCTCGTCGGGCCGGCGACCGCCTCGCACCACGTCCCAGCCCGCGCTGGCGAATGCGCGAACCAGCAGCGAGCCCAGGACACCCTGTGAGCCGATGACCAGCACTCGAGGGTGCTTCCGTCCAGATGATTCTGCCATTGCTCTGCTCCTCTTCAACGAGTGGTTGAGATTCGACAGGCGCAAGGGTTACACTTCGATTGGCCTGTGTCACGATCCATTTCAGCGCCTAAATCCCAGGCCAATCAGGCGCCGGCCGAGGCATTCCCCGCCGACCTGCTGGTCACCCTCGATCGCTCCCAGCCCCGCGCACTACGCGCCCAGCTCGAACGGGGGCTGCGCGACGCCATCCAAGGGGGTCGCCTGCCGGCGGGCTCGGTACTTCCGCCTTCGCGGACGCTCGCGCATGAGCTGGCGGTGGCGCGCTCCGTCGTCGTCGAGGCGTATGGCCAGCTCGTCGCCGAGGGCTACCTCGAGGCGCGCCAAGGGTCCAACACCCGCGTGAGGGCGACGGAAGTTACAGCCAGCCCCACGAGCCCCGAGCGTGAGCGCCAGGACGGCGTCAGCGTCCGCTTCCTCAGCGGCCTCCCCGACCCGGCGAGCTTTCCTCGCCGCGAGTGGCTAAAGCAATATCGAACGGTGCTGAGCACCCAGCCAGACGCGGCATTCGGCTATCCGACGCCACAGGGCGCCATCGAGCTGCGCCGCGCGCTGGCCGGCTATCTGGGGCGGGTTCGCGCCGTGCGCGCGAACCCGGCCCAACTCCTCGTCTGCGGCGGCTTTTCCCAGGCCCTGACACTGATCTGCCGTGCGCTAGGCGATCGTGGAGTGGCGAGCGTCGCGGTCGAGGACCCATGCTTCTCGTTCCACCGCCGCCTGATCAGGGCAACCGGCCTGGAGCCGATCCCGGTACCCGTCGACGAGCACGGCATCGACGTCGGCAGGCTGAGCACGCTTTCGGTCGGCGCGGTTCTCCTCGCCCCGGCCCACTCGTATCCCACCGGCGCGGTCCTCTCCTCCGACCGCAGGGTCCAGCTCATCGATTGGGCCCGGGCCACCGATGCGCTCGTGATCGAGGACGACTACGACGCCGAGTTCCGCTACGACCGCAGCCCGGTTGGCGCGCTCCAAGGAATCGCCCCCGAACACGTCGCCTACGGCGGAAGCGTCAGCAAGGTGCTCAGCCCGGCCGTGAGGCTCGGCTGGCTTGCCGCACCGGACTGGCTCATGGGCGATCTGCTGCGGGCGAAGTTCCTCGACGACATCGCGACCGAGACGCTCGGCCAACTGACCCTCGCTCGGTTCATCGACCAGGGCGGCCTTGCGCGCCATCTGCGTCGCGTGCGACCGATCTATCGACGTCGACGCGACACCCTGCTGGATGCCCTCGCGGCCTTCCTGCCCGACGCCACGCCGGCCGGCATCGCCGCCGGCCTTCACCTGTACGTTCGGCTGCCTCGGCAGTTTCGCGAGGACGACCTGATCAAGGCGGCGCGCCAGCATGGCGTCCAAGTCGACGGCGCTGCACGGAACTGGGCCGACCGCAAAGTCGCACCACCGGCACTCGTCGTCGGATACGCAACCCTGCACCAGACAAGCGCCACGCGCGGCATCGCGGCCCTCAGCGACGCCTATCACTCGCTCGAGACGCGCTCCGAGTGAGGGCGATGGGCGGCGTCGCCACGAGCACGCGCAGCGCCTTGACGAGTCAGTCTTCTACTCGTGTGTTCGCGCGAGACCCGCGAACGATGCTCGGGGACGACATCCTGGTCAGGCAACAGCTTTACCCGCACGCTGAGCAGGTCCGCGCCGAGAACGCGCACGTTGATCGCGTTGAGCGCACGCAGGGGGTGCCAGCGGATGATGCGGCGCTGGCGGGCGAGCGCATCGTCGTCGGGCACGATCTCAGCGATACCGGGCACCCAGCGATACCTCCACCCAACTCGTAGCCGCACCCGGACCCGCGGATCCGCTTGGATGTTGCGGACGTACCCCGCGCGGGTCCCGTGCTCGGCGATGATCCAGAAGGTGCTGCCCTGTCGGCCGTTGCCGACCGGGGTGCGGCGCGGCCGCCCGGACACGCGGCCGCGGGTCTCGAGGATCGCCAGCCCCAGCGGGTTGACGCCGACGCGCAACAGCAGGCGCATCAGCGGGTTTAGGGTCCACCGCTGAACCGCCCGCACGATCAGGACCTTGACCCGGCGGCTTCTCGCGGTGACAACGACCAAGGCCAGGATCACGGCGCTCTGCGCGATCGGCGACACGAGCCCTGGCCAGGCGCCTGGGTTCAGGGCGAACATGCCCCAGGTCAGGATCAGCGCGGCGAGGGTGCCGGCGAGCAGGCCGCGCGGCAGGTTCATACGACCGTGTTGGCTCACGCGGCCCTTTGATGCGATGACCGGCAACCGACGCCGCTGCGCTCCAGATGATCTTGACATTTGCATTTGCGCTTCTCCTTTCGCGGGGTGACTCGATAACCAGAGGCTCAACGGTCACAGCTTGATTGGCCTGTGTCAACGTCCATTCCACCGCCAGAGATCCAGACCAATCCTTCGTTGAGACGTTCCTCACCGAGTATTCGCAGGAACGCCCTTCCGGCCCCTGTGGCTGAGATGCCAGTTGGTCGGCTGCCAGGTCCGCACCGCGCGCGCCAACCTGATCGTCGAGGCCATGCCGGCCGACCAGACCGGGATCACGACCGGCGTCAACACGATCACACGCACCATCGGGCGGCACCCAGTTTCACGCGGGCGAGATCGGGGGTTCAGGGCGACGCTGCGGGCAGCGCGAGCAGGTCGTCACCCGCGTCCCGGCGCGAGGGTCCTGAACGAGCTACCTGGCCAGCAGGAGAGCGAGCGCGTCGATGGTCGAGTCCGAGACTCGGTCCGGACGAGGAGCGGAAGCGCGAGCTGATGTCTCGGCGCTTCCCCAATGGGCGAGATGGACCGCGAACCCATGCAGGTGGATGCGGGCGGGCGACCGCGTTCCCTTGTATGTACCTAGGAGCCTGCTTGGAAGAATTTGCAAGGATGAAAGCACCCGAATCGCGAGTTGCTCTTGCGAAAGGAGCGCATATGAACTCGAAGACCGACCGACATGCTCTCGGTATTGAGCTCATGCAAGAGACTCAGGATCAAGAGGCTGCCGAGCGCATACGACGGTCATCTGCAGAGATCTGTCCGGAAGCGCAGTTGGCAGTGCACTTTCGCGGTGCATTGAACGTAGGCGTCTCGCCACGGGAGATCACCGAGGCCATCTTCCACGTCGCCCTTTATGCGGGTCATCCTCGAGCTGTCAACGGATTCCGGGTGGCAAGAGAAACCTTCGAGGAGTTGGGCATTGCCGTGGAGGCGAGGTCGTGAGCCCGTCCATGATGCGCGCCGTCGCCGTCGAGGAGTTTGGGCCACCGCAGAACCTTCGGCTCGTCGATCGGCCGATTCCAGAGCCTGACGAAGGCGAAGTAAGCGTCGATGTGGAGTACGCGGGGGTTGGCTTTGTCGACACCATGCTGCGCTCCGGCGCCTTCCCGCTCGGGCTGCCGTTCGTGCCCGGCATCGAAGTGACCGGCCGCATCCGCGCCGTCGGGCCCGACGTCGAAGGGCTCCCTTCCGGTCAGCCGGTCGCCGCATTGCTGAATGATTTCGGGCGCACCGAGCGTGCCGGGGGATATGCCGAGGTCGCAGTCGCCCATCAGCTTATGGTCGCCCCGTTGCCCGAAGACGCGGATCTTAAGCGGATCACCGCCGTGATCTCAAACGGCGTTGCTGCTTGGATCGCACTCCACCATCTGTCGGCCCTCAAGCAACGCGATCGAGTATTGGTGCTCGGCGTCAGCGGCGGACTCGGCGCCACCACCGCTCGTCTTGCCGCGCTTCACCCTGCCGCGCTCATCGTCGGCGTCGTCGACCACGACCCGGAGCGAGGACCCGCGGAATGCAGTGAAGTCGTCATCGCCGAGGAGCTCGACGCCCGCCTTGAGCAACTCAGCGAGGACGGTACTGTCGATGTCGTCATCGATCCGGTCGGCGGTGCCCTGCGCACGACGGCGTTCGACCGGCTGGCGGCTTTCGGGCGCCACGTCATCCTCGGAAATGCCAGCGGCGACGATCCGCCGATCTCTGGCGACGACGCCTGGATGAATACGCGGACCCTGATTGGGCTCAATGTCGGCGGCACCGCCGATCTGCGCCCGGGATTGGTTTCGGACGCGCTCGCCGCCGTCACCACGTTGGTCGCCCGGGGTGCGCTGCGCGAGCCGGAGCCTGCGATCGAGCCCCTAGCCCGTGCCAACGCGGTACACCAAGCCATCGAAGAGCGCTCAGCACCGTCCAAGACACTGCTCTCCGTCTCGAGCTAAGACGCGGCTTCCGCTTTGCGCTACGGGGATTCGAACCCCGGTTTCCGGACTGAGAATCCGGCGTCCTAGTCCCCTAGACGATAGCGGCGGGATCAGCCGGCCAGGATAGCAACGGGCCTCCGATCCGCTGGCCGGATTCGGAGCCCGTTGAGGTGCGGCTGAGAGGATTCGAACCTCCACGTCCTTTCGGACACGGCGACCTGAACGCCGCGCGTCTGCCAATTCCGCCACAGCCGCTGGGGCCCCAAATCTAGCGCGCCGGGGGTTGGCGCCCGCTCTCCCAAATAAGCTCCTCGGATGAGGGTCGGGCTCGTCCTCGGCGCGGGGGGCATCCAGGGGGGCGCCTGGCTGACTGGTGCGCTCGACGCGCTGGCGCTCGAGACCGGCTGGGACCCGGCGGACGCCAACTACGTGGTGGGCACCTCGGCCGGGGCGATGATCGGGGCCCTGTGCGCCTCGGGCATCCCGCCCTGGTTCATGGTCGCCCATTCGCGGGGCGAGATCTTCGACGGCGTCGTCGACGCGGAGGGGCGCCCGGCCGCCGACGCCGACCGGGCCGCGGGCGCCCGCTTCGAGCTGGTGCGAACCTGGCCGCCGATCGGGCCGGGCTCGTGGCGCCTGGCGCTCCGCACCCTTGCGAACCCGCGTCGCTACACGCCGGTGACGGTCGCGGCCGGCTGGATCCCGCGCGGGGTCTTCTCCACCGAGTCCCTGAGGAAGACGATCCGCCGCGTCGTCCCGGCCGGCTGGAGCCCCCACCCGAACCTGTGGATCGCCACCTGCGACTACACGACGGGCCGCCGAGTCGCGTTCGGCCGACCGAGCTCCCCGCACGCCGACCTGGCCGATGCGGTCGCGGCCTCGTGCGCGATCCCGGGCTTCTACCACCCGGTGACGATCGGCGGGCGCCGCTATGTCGATGGCGGCATCTACTCGGCCTCGAACCTCGACCTCCTGCGAGGCGAGCGACTCGACCTCGTGGTCTGTCTCAACCCGACCTCCACCCTCCACCCCCTGCGCGGGGCGCTCAACCCGCGCGAGTGGGTCAACCTGGGGATGCGGCGGGCGTCGAGTCAGCGGCTCGGCAGCGAGACCAAGCGGCTTCACGCAGCGGGGACCGACGTCGTGTTGATCCAGCCCACCCACGACGACCTCGAGGCGATGGGACCGAACCTGATGAGCCCGCGCAACCGAAACCGGGTGATCGAGGTCGCGCGGCGCACCGTGACCGAGCAGATCTCCGAGCCCCGCAACCGCGAGCTTCTTGCCGAGCTTCCACCGGGCGACCCGGTCGCCGTTCGCCGCCCCGGGGGATCGCCGGCCGATTGGCCGGATTGGCGCGCGATCCGCTCCGGGGGTAGGACAGCCAGCTAGAGCTTTCGCGCCCGCACGGCGGTGCCGTAGGCTGGGTCGCGAAGGTAAGAAGGTGTTCTGTCGATGACCCGTTGGCTAGTGGCCGCCGCGCTGGTGCTGGGTGTCCTGGCGGTCGCCTCCGAGCTGATCATCCCGCCGGTGGCCGAGCACCGGATCGAGGACCGGCTCACCGACGGCGGCGGGACCGCGCAGGTTTCGGTGTCCGCTTTCCCGGCGGCGCGGCTCCTGTGGGGCGACGGCGACCGGATCTCGGTCACGGGCAGCGGCCTCGACCTGCCGCTCGACTCCGCGAACGGCACCGTGTTCGACAAGCTCGACGGGTTCGACCGGGTCGATGTGAGCCTGAGCGACTTCCGCGCCGGTCCATTCGCGGTCGCGGGGTTCGACCTGGCCCGCTCGGGGGCCTCGGCTCCGTACCACCTCGTCTCCGAAGCGCGAACGACGCCCGGCGCGCTCGCGAGCTACGGGGCCTCGCGGCTCGGGCTCCCGGGGAGCGGGCTACTCGGGCAGTTCGCCGAGCGTGCCTTCGGCTCCGATGAGTCGATCCCGGTCCGGCTCGACATGAGCCTGACGAGCGACGGCGGGCGCCTGGTGGTCGTCTCGGGCGGCGGGACGGTCGCCGGCTACCCCACCGGGCCACTCGCCGAACTGATCACCGAGGCGATCGCGGTCAGGCTTTAGAGGATCCCGCTCGCAGTGTGGAACGCGGGCCGACGAGGAGCCCGATGACGCGCGGGCGCCGCTCGAAGCTACGCAGCGCTGAAGCCTGGCCAGCCGGCCCGGACCACGGTGGCGTCAGATCGTGAACCACTCGCCGTCGAGGTGGGTGAGCAGGGTTGATCCGGTCGTCCACAGGGAGCGGATCTCGGGATTTCGCGTGTGGATCAGTGTTCGCCCGCCGCACCCAAGCACCGCCAGGCGGCTTCGCAGCGGCTCGCATAGGTGAGGCTCGGCGCGCCCGGTGAGCGCGGCCGTGCCATCCGCACGGGCGTGCTCCACCAAGTCGCCGACGACGGCGTCGGTTTCCGGGGCCAGCGCCGAGAGGTGCAGCACCCGGCTCACGCCACCCGGCCGGCGAAGGTACGCGTACCAGCCGATCGGCTCGCCCCCACGGCGGACCATTCGGCTTACGAGTGGACCAGCGGAGGCGCCCAGCAGCGCCAACAGGTGGTCGAGGTAAGCCTGGTCGTGGTCGATTCGAATGCGTGCATCGCCGGCGATGTTGGGAAGATTGGCGACGATCAAGGCGGCCGTCGCCTCTTCGCTATCGGTGGCGGAAGCGGGGGCGGGGAACGCCGAGGGCATCAGCCGCGGTCCGGCTGCCTGGACCGGAAGCCCGCCGACCGGTACAAGCTGATCGGCAATTCCCCTAAGTCGACCGCGCGCCTGCGGCCGCACTCCCGCACCCACGATCGCGTGCAGCCAGCGGAAGGGCCTCAGGACCAGCATCCAGCTATAGCTCCGCGAATAGTCCACTTCGCCACCGAGTGACGCCCACAGCCGCATCACGGTGTCGGTGGCGCTGTCCGTCCAAGTGACGTCCTGGGGCCCCGAGAGGATTTTCCGTAGGAGGAGTGCGCCAGCGATGCCGGCGCGGCGGTCGGCCACGACCACCAAGTGAGAGCAGCACACTCCGCGCAGCCGGTGATCGCCGAGGCGCAGCTGCCGCGCCTGTGCGCCGATGAATCCGATCACCTCGTCCCGCCCATCGACCGCCACGTATGAAGGCAGGTCGGAGTCCGCCCAGGGATGATCCAGCAGGGTCGCCGCGAGAAAGGATCGGCCGTACGACCAACGAGGGAACCGCGCTTCCATCAGGGCCGCAACCGCCGGCAGATCGGCTCGTCCGAAGATCCGGATGCTTGTCACAGCCACCACGCTATCGCCAGGCGAGCCCCCGTTGCCCGGCGCGATACTGCGTGTCGGCGCGAGGCCTGACCGGATTACGTTGTCTGGCCCGCCCCCGTGCGAGGGCCGACGTAGGTTGAGACGTCCGCCTATGGGGGAGGTCGGCAGTGCGCTATCGCCGGTTTGGCAGCGTCGATCGGCCGCTAACCGGGACGGAGTGCCCGGAGATGCTCGCGGAGACCGACGCCGTAACCCGTCGGCCTGCCACTGTAAGCCTGGATCAGACTCGGTCCCCGACTGCAATCCCAGTCCGAGAACACGGATGCGTTCCAGGCCCATCCCAGATAAGAGACGCCGTGCCGATCGGCCCAGTTCATATACGCCCGGATGTAGTCGTGATTGCAGTCGACGTCGCCCATTTCACCCGTGATGATGGGGAACCGCTTAGCAATCGGCGCCAACGTGTTATTCCAGCAAGCCGCCTGGCAGCTTGCGTCCTCGTAGCTGTGATACGAAGCGGCGAGCCGGTGCAGCGGGTCGTGCGGACGCCAATGCAGCCAGTGGCCGAGATCGGCGGCACCCCCGAGGCCCGCGGCCATGATCACGTTTTGAGCGCCCTGCCGACGGATCACGTCGACCAGGCGTTGCATGCCTACGGCACGATAATTCGGCACCGAGTTATCGAAGGCATCCCTGGTGATCAGGCAGCCGTCGCGCAGGCAGCGCCAGCTGACCGTGTTCGGCTCGTTGTAGAGGTCGAACACAGTCGAACGATCGTGCCCATATCGTTTGGCCAGCGAACGCCAGAAGGGGACAGCATGACCGGCGTCCGGCATCGGTCGCAGCCCCCAGACGTCGGGGTTGACCGTGAAGTGGCGGGGAACGACTTCGTGTAGGTCAAGGATGGGGACGATGTGCGCATTCTCCAGGTGGCGAACCTCGGTGTCGATGGCCCGACGGTAGTTGTCCTTTGCGTACCGGGCCGCCACGCCGTTGATTCCGAGCCAGCACGCCTCGTTGAGTGGTACCCGGACCGCGTTGATCCTCCAGGAACGCATCGCGCCGATGATCCGCGCATCGTCCGCACGGTTCGGGTGTGGCGAGTCGAAGAAGCCCCAGCCATCCGCGCAGGCGTACTCGGTCCCGGCACGGTTGACCCCCAGAAGCCGGATCACGTGCCCCTGGCCGTCGACGAGTCGCTTGCCCTCGACCGAGATCACCGATGCTGAGGCGACTGGCGCACCGACCATCAGCAGCCCGGCAACGAGCAGCACCGAAATCACCCCACATCGGCACCGGGTGCGTTGAATCCTGTTCAATAGCGGCATCATCTCACCGATAGCTCCCACCGTCCCCATTGTGCCCGACACGGCGTCTTTCGTCGGGGCAGCCGAGGCGGGCGCCCCGGCGGTCATCAAGGAGCCTGCCACAAGTTCCATCGGCAGGCCCTCCCTGCGACCGTAGGGCCCTCCGCCGAAGGCTCCCGAGGTACGCGGTCGCATGCACCCCACGGCAAGACCGGAGGTGTCGGTAGTCGTCGTGACATGGAACGCCGAAGCGGTGATCCATGATTGCCTTTCGAGCGTCTTCGACCAGGGAGGAGAGAATGTCGACGTCCTCATCGTCGACAACCGCAGCGAGGATGGGACGGTCGAGCTGGTTCGCCGCAAGTTTCCACGTGCCGGGATCGTCATAAGAGAGGCGAACTCGGGCTTCGCGTCCGCGGCGAACCTCGGGATCCGCCAAGTGCGAGGTGAACGAATTCTGCTCCTCAACCCCGATGCCCGTCTACTTCCCGGCGCCCTCGGTCGGCTCGTCGCCGCGCTCGACTCCGAGCCCGAGGCTGGCGCCGCAGGCCCAAGCCAGGTGCAGTCCAGCGGAGCCCTCCATCCATACGCCGCAAAGCGCTTTCCCTCCCCGTGGTACGCGCTGGCTCGACAGTTCGGACTCGGCCAGCTCCTGTGGGCGGCGGGGCGAGGCGAGGCGCTGGCAATCTCGCTCGGGCCGGAGCCGACGGCCGTGCCTTGTCTCAGCGGCGGCGCCCTGATGATCAGACGGGAGGTCTTCGAAACCGTGGGGCCTCTCGACGAGGCTTTGCCGATGTACCTGGAGGACATTGATCTCTGCGCGCGCATGGCCCGCGCGAACCTCAAGATGCTCTACGTGTCCGCCGCGAGGGTTTTCCACGACGGCGCCCATAGCTCGAGCCGCTCCCGGCGTCGCGATCTGCTGCTGGCCATGGAGGACGGGCAAGCCCCCTGGATGTACCAACGTCGGTATCGTGGCCCCCGCGCCGCGGCGGCTTACGCTCTTGCGATCGCCGCCGGCAGCCTGTTCAGGCTGATCTTGATGGTGGGCCCCCTTGCCCTCGCCCGGCTCGCGCGGCGGCCCGCCGATCGGCTCGCAACCGCAGTCCACCGGGCCTCAGTGATGTTGCGCTGGGCCGTCAGTTCCAAGTCGCGCTTCCTGACCCATGCGCACTCGGCCTTCGCGGACGGTGCCCCACCGGGGCATGGGGGCACGGAGTGATGATGAGCATCCTCGTGCACAATCGCGACCGTGGCCCCGCGCTCAGTCGCTGTCTCTCCTCCGTCGCGGGCCAGCGCCTCCGGCCGCTCGAGCTCGTCCTTCTCGATGCGGGGTCGACCGATGACTCAGGCTCCGTGATCCAGGCCGCGGAAGGCGCTCTTCGTACCGCCGGGATCCGGACATCGATTGGCGATTGCGCTCAGCTCGGAGTGTCGGAATCGCGGAACCTCCTCGCCGCCAGGGCGACGGGCTCCTTGCTGTTCTTTCTCGACAACGACGCGGTGGTCGAGGTCGACGACGGCCTCGAACGCATCGCCAAGCGCTTCGCATCCGAACCCGACCTCGGCCTCGTCGCCTGCCGCGTGCTCCATCGGGACGACGACGAGGTCGACCCTGGGGCCTGGGTGTTCAGGCGCCCGGCGGTTTCGTGGCGGGACCGCCGCTTCTCGACCTTCACATTCACCGGTGGCTGCTTCTTCGTGCGCCGCGAGGCGTTTGAGGCGGCGGGGGGCTTCTGGGAGGCTCTGCCCTACGCGCGCGAAGAGGAGGACCTCGCGCTCGCGTTGCTTGATCGGGACTGGACGATCAACTACGACCCGGTGGTTACGATTCGCCACTATCCGGGCATGGCCGGGCGAATGAGCTCCTCAGAGCGCAAGCAGATTGAGCTTCGGAATGGGGTGATGGTGATCTTCCGTCGACTTCCGCTGCCGCTGGTGCCGGTTGCGATCGCGGCGCGCGTATGCACCATGTCGGTCGCCGCGCGCCGGGACGGGCGATCGATTCGGGCGCTTTGGGGCGCTCTTCCGGCGGCCCGCCGACGATGGCGGGAAGAGGGATGCCGCCGGGATCCGGTCCGCTTGCGAACCATTTGGCGATATCTTGCTCTGCACCGCCGCACGCACGGCCCCCTCCGATGACCCACGCTTCGACCGATGCCCGAGCGCCGACGCGTGTCGATGTACTTGGCATGGGTTTCGATGCCATCTCATTCGACCAAACCGTCGAGCGTATCCGGACGGCGCTGCGCTCTGGGACCCGCCTGCAGATAGTGCCCGGGAACGTGGACTTCGTGATGAAGGCTCGGCGGGATCCGGAATTCCGTCGTCAGCTCGAGAATGCCGACCTGGTCGTCGCCGATGGAGTGCCGATCGTGTGGGCGGCCTCACTGTTGGGTACGCCCTTGCGAGCCCGGGTCAGCGGAACCGAGCTCGTCCGGTCCTGTGCATTCGTCTCTGCCGAGCTGGGGACCGCCATCGCCCTGGTAGGCGCCGCCCCGGGCGTGGCCAAGCGCGCAGCGGACCGCCTGCTCGCCGAAGCGCCCGATGCCCAGCTGCACGCGATCACGACCCCCCATCCGCTCGACGCCGAAGCCACTCGACAAGTCGTCGGCGCGGTGAAGGAGAACGGCGCCGGGATCCTGCTGGTCGCCCTGGGCGCGCCGCGTCAGGAACGCTGGGTTCACGACAACCTCGAAGCGTCGGGCGCCGTGGTGGGCGTTGGCATCGGCTCGGCTTTCGACATCCTGTCCGGCGACAAGCCCCGAGCCCCGCAGTGGATGTGCGACTCGGGTTTGGAGTGGGCGTATCGGATGGCACAGGATCCTCGGCGCCTCGCCCGCCGCTACCTGCTCGAGGACAGTCCTTTCCTCGGACACTTGGCGGTTGCGGTCGCAGCCCGGCGAGCCAACCGTCGGCGGTACGCATGAGGAAGCGTGCCCTGGTCACGGGGGGATGTGGTTTCGTAGGGCGCCACATGGCGGTCGGGCTTCTGGAGCGCGGGTACGCGGTCACCGTGGTGGACGATCTCTCAACCGGGATTGACCCCCGAATGTGGCCCGTGGGCCTGGCAAGGTCGATCGAGGACAGTCCCCACTTCGAGTTCCTGCAGAGCGATGTGCGCGGTTTCGTGCGCGACGCGGACGCGGAGTTCGACCTGATCGTTCACCTCGCCGCCGTCGTCGGTGGCCGCCTGGTGATCGAATCGAGCCCCCTGCTCGTCGCCACCGATCTCGCAATCGACGCCGACCTGTTCAACTGGATGGTGCAGCCTCCGAGGCCATCGAAGGTCCTCTACTTCAGCTCCTCTGCGGCCTACCCGATCGGTCTCCAGACGCGCGACGATCCGACCGTACTGGACGAGGGGCTGATCGACTTTGATGCCGCCGAGATCGGTGTTCCCGACATGACCTACGGTTGGTCGAAGCTGACCGGCGAGCTGCTGGCCCGGTTCGCCGCCCAAAAGCACGACCTCGATGTGGTTTGCTATAGGCCGTTCTCCGGGTACGGCGAGGACCAAGACTTGAGTTATCCGTTTCCCAGCATCATGCAACGCGTCGCTCGCCGCGACGACCCTCTGGTTGTGTGGGGAAGCGGGGAGCAGGAGCGGGATTTCCTCCACATCGATGATGTAGTCGACGCCGTCTTCTCAACCTGTGACCGGCTTGCGCCCGCCGAGGCGCTCAACCTCGGGTCTGGAGTTGCAACGAGCTTCGCCGAGCTTGCCGGCTTGGCGTGCGAGATCGCGGGCCATGAAACCGAGATCGTCACCGACACCACAAAGCCCGAGGGTGTGTTCAGTCGAGTTGCGGATGTGACGCGCATGAGGGCCATGTACACACCGCAGGTGGCAATCGACCGAGGGATCGAACGGATGCTCGAGTACCAGATCGAACAGCTCGAGGGTTGCCGCTGATGGAACTCTACGACGACCGTGCGGAGTCACGGACTCGATCGGAGCCTCACCCAATGACCTCCGGCGGACACGAATCCGGGGGAGCCAAGTCATCCGACGGGGGCGAGGATCGGGAGCGGTCGTTGGGCCGCCCCTCAGGGGATCATCGACCCCCCGGCATTGGCGCTGGAACGCTGCTCAGCCTGCATTGGCGCCTGATCGTGGGCATGACGATTGCGGCGATCGCTGTCAGCGCTGCGGTGACCAGTTTCACGTCGAGCACCAAGTGGGAGGCAAGCGACCTGGCTCGCGTTGGGCCGCCCGCTCTTCCGCGCACGTTCAGCGACCCGGCGTACATCAACCAGGTCCTGCAAACCGTCCAGCAGATCGCCAGCGATCAGGGGGTGGTTCACGCTGCCTGGAGGGATGCAGGCGTGGCTCCGGCCTCGGGAGAGCCGGACCCGAACACCGTCTCCGTTGAAGCAAGACAAGACACGGAGTTGTTGCGCTTCAGTGTGGTCGACGAGGATTCGGGCTTGGCTCAACGGACGCTCGAGGCGATGCTGCGCGAAGCGAAGAGCGCCGTCGACCGGATCTATGGTCACAGCCTTTCCTTCACACCGGTTGACGCTCAGGGCGAGATCAGTGAAGTACACCCTGCCTACCTCCTCAACGGGCTCGCCGCGGGCATAGCCGGCCTGTTACTCGGATTTGCGATCGCTGGATTGCTCGAGAGGGGGTACGCCCTGTGATCAACCGGCCACGAGGTGCCGCCGCGTACCGAAGCTGATGCTCAACCTCCGCTCGCGGTCTCGAGCGTCGGGGCTATCGCCGATGCAGCGAGCCATTCGTGGCATGGGGTGGGGCGCCGTGGCGACGTTGGGAACTCGCGTTCTCGCGTGGATCGTGACGCTGGCGGTGGCGAGCACCCTGTCGCCATCTCGCTTCGGCCTCGTCGCGATCTGCTGGGTCCTCTACAACGGCGCGGCCCTGATGCGAGATCAAGCGATCGCCAGCACAGTGGTATACGGGCCGGGCGAACGACGCTCCCACCACGCCTTGTGGTGGCTGACGCTGCTCTTGTCGATCGTGCTTGGGGGGATCCTGATCGCCCTCTCAGGCTTGATCACCAGCTCCACCGGGCACGACGCCCAACCCTTGCTCGCGCTGTTTGCGGTCGCCCTCGTGCTCTCCGGCATTAGCGCCGTCCCGACCGGATTGGTACAGCGGGAGCTGCGGTTCCGAGCCCAAACCCTGGCTGAGCTGGCGGCTGCGGTGGCCTATGCGGGCAGCGCGCTCACGCTCCTGTTCATGGGCCTCGGTGCAAACGCGGTCGGAATCGGACAAGGAATAGGCGCAGCGGTCGGAACGGTGATCATGTTCTACTTGGCCCGTTACCGACCGCGCCTCGTCTTTTCTCGCGACGCGCTCAGCGGGCTGATCCGTTACGGCTTTGCAACGCTGACCGCGGCCGGCCTCACCCTCGCCTTCACCAACGTCGACACGGCCGCGGTGGCCTGGCAGATAGGAGGGGCCGACCTTGGGCGCTATGCCCTCGCTTTCAATCTGGCGTTCGTGACCACGGTGAGCCTCTCGGCGATCGTCCAGCGAGTCGCCTTCCCGACCTACTCGTCGATCCGATCAGACGATCCGTTCCTGCGAGAGTTTTTTTTGGGCTCCAACCGAGCTGTGCTGTTCGTTGCGCTCCCGATCCCGGTCTTGCTCATCGTCTTCGGCCCAACCGCGATCGATTTCGTCTTCGGGCCGGAGTACGCGGGAGCAGGTCCGCCACTACAGGTGCTATCGCTGTATGGCCTGATCGCGTCGTTGGCTGCTCCGGGCGCAAGCCTCCTGCGAGCCCGGGGAAGACCCGGCCTCGTCGTCCGTGCGCTTACCATCCAGCTGATCGTGGCGATCGCCCTCCTGGCGATCCTGATCGATCCGTTCGGCCTGGTGGGCGTGGCCTGGTCGGTCACGGCCGCTGTGGCAATCGGCTCCGCCATGATCATCCGCGACTCCTGGCGCGGCGAGAAACTGGGCGCGGCGGATCTGAGCAAGATTCTGAGGCCGGTGGCCGTCCCGCTGCTCTTCATCGCGCCGCTCGCGCTGGTGCTGGTTGACGTGTCATTCTCGGTAAGAGCCGCCGCGACCGCCTGCGCTCTCGCCATGGGCGTCGGAGCATTGCTTCGATACACACGGGCTCAGCGAGAGGTCGCGGTGGCCGGACCGCAATCGTGAGAGGAACCTACGTACGTCTCGCCGGCCTGGCCGCTGCGGTCGGGGCCGGCCTGGTGGCAACCAAGGCCCCGACGATGCTGCTCGCGGTGGCGTGCTTCGGGGGGCTCACAGCGGCGGCTGCGGCCAGGCTTCGGCAAGCGATCCTCGTCGTTATCGCCCTAGTGGGCGTCCTTCCGATCGGGCTATATGCACAGATCAGTCCGGCGGTGCCGCTGGTGACCGCTTCGCGGGTACTGATCGGCGTCGTGGTCGTGGCCACGACGATCCAGGTGCTTCGAGGGCGCGTACATGCGCGCCGCTGGGCATTGTGGCCCGCGTTGGGGCTCTGGTTGGGAGCGGTTGCGCTGAGCTGGCCCGGATCCATCGACCCACAGACGAGTGAGCTGCGCCTCTTCTCCGAGCTGTTGGAGACGGCCGCGCTCGCCGGAATGGTCTACCTCAACTTTGATCGGAATAGCTACCGCCAGGTGCTCATCGCCCTCACCATCGGCGCAGCGCTGAACGCCGGGATCGCGCTAGTCGAGTTCGCCGGGATTGATCCGCTGACCTCACTTCGTGCGCGGGCGGACGCCGTGGTCGGAAATGGGAACCCGCTCGTGAGCTCCGGCGACGTGCGCCTGGGATTCCAGCGAGTTCAGGGGACGTTCCAGCACCCTGCGTTCCTCGCGGCATACCTGGCGATGCTGGCACCGGTGATCTATGCGCTCGCGATCGTCGCCCGGCCGATCCCTCGCCGGTGGTTGATGTTCGTCCTCGTTCTTTGCCTCGCGGGCCTCGCGCTCACGGTAACTCGAGCCGCCTGGCTCGCTGGGGGCGGCGCGTTGATCTGGGTGTGGGTGGCGGCGATCCGCAGGGGCTGGCAGCGGCTCTGGGGACACGCCTGGGTCACTTCGGCCGTCGCGGTGGCCGCAATCATCACCAACCCGGGACGGGTGGCCAGCATTGACGCGCTGTTTCGGGAGCTATTCGTGACCCAGGGGTACGCAAGCACTGCGACATCGGGCTATCGCCTCTTCTTGCACGAACAGGTCCTGGCGGTGGTTGCGAAGCGGCCCTGGTTCGGGTTCGGCGCGAATACATTCGACCAGATCGGCATCACGGGCTTCACTCAAGGCCTGACCGTTCAATTGACTAGCGCCGACAGCCACGTGCTGCGTTTGCTTGCTGAGGTGGGCATAGTGGGCACGGTGGCGTTTGCGATCCTGCTCGTGGTGGCGATCGCGAGCATCTGCGCTGCTCGCGCCGAGGCCGGCCAAGGCGACGCCATCGTTCTGACTGGCGTTCTCGCCGGGCTGAGCGCGTTCACGGCGATCAACCTCACGATCAGCGCGTTCTCGATCGCACAGGACAGCTACGTTTTCTGGATCCTGGTGGGCGCAGCGTGCGCCTCCCGGTTCACCAGCGCCATCGGCTGATCCCCGGGCACCCGGCAGGCCGGGAGGCGGCGAGTCAGCCCGCCCGAAGCCCGAGGCTGCGCGCGGCACTGCGCGCGGCGGCGGTCAATTGCACAGAGCTCCGTACAGCCCGCATGCGTGAACGCTCCCTGCGATCAAAAACGACTTCGAACCTGCCAAGCTCCATCCGGGCAGCGCCCGGGGTGGGCAGCCGATTCCGGACCGGCACCACCGTGACACCGAGCCGCAGTCCTTGACGCCTCGACAGATCAACGACGGGGGCGTCAACATCGCCATTCGGGTAGGCAATGAAGTACGGCTCGTGGCCGAGCAGATCGGTGAGCCATCGCTGAGCTCCGCCGATCTGACGCCCGGCCTCGGCATCCGTGCACTGGGTCAGGGGAACGTGGTCGAGGCCATGGTTTCCGACCTCCACCCACGGACAGGCTGCCAGCTCACCCAACTCCTCTCTGGTCAGGGGCCTGTCGACGTTCCCTCGCGGCTCAAGCGCCCGCGATCCGAACTCGGACAACAGGTAGCGCTCGATCAGCGGGATCGCCAATTCGCGTAGCCGGGCGAGCTCGATCTCGATGTCGGCCAGCCGATTGTGCCCCCGCCACTCGCGGTAAACCACGTTCCACCAGAACGCCTTCCCATCCCGGACGTGACTCACCGAGGGGAAGATCGTCACCGGCACCTCCTCGCGCGGGAGCAGGTCGAGGAGACGAAGGTTGTTGGCAAGCCCATCGTCGAAGGTGACATGCGCGTAGCGCCCGCCGACGGGCAGACCCCGGTCGATCTCGTTCGCGCTCACGAAGCGATAGCCATGGTCGCGAAAGTGAGCGAAGAGCCGCGAAAGTCCCTCGCAGGTGGCCCGCTCGTGCGGGTGAACGAGACCGCTTTCAGCCTCAGCCTGGTCGGCGAACACCATGTGAAACATGAAGACGACCAAGCCCTGGCGGTCCTTGGGTGCAACCCAAGCGGCAAGTTGGTCGGATCGGTGTAACGCGCTGCGGCCCACCGACCAGGCCCAGCGGCCCGGAGCCGACTGGTCCGCGCCGCTCACATCGCGGCTCCTACGGCGCTTGGGGGCGGCCTCACTCGCCTCCCCCGAGCACGCTGAGCGTCTTGCAGAGAATCCACACGTCCATTCGAAGCGAAACCGCTCGCATGTAGTTCAGGTCCACCTCCGTGTGTTCGCACATCAGAGAGCCATCGCCGTTGTTGCGGGTGGAGACCTGCCACAGACCGGTCAGACCCGGCTTGCAGAGGTGCCGCTCGTGCTGCCATCGCCCGTACCCGGAGACAACGCTCGGCAACTCCGGCCGAGGGCCGACCAAGCTCATGTCTCCGAGCACCACATTCCAGAGCTGAGGGAGCTCGTCGAGACTCCGCCGTCGTAGGAATCTACCCACGGCCGTATGGCGCGGGTCTTCGCCTGTTTTGTGGCGCACCCGGCGATCACGGCCACCGAAGGGTCGCTCTTTTCGACGCCGATCAAAACGCATGGTGCGAAACTTGTACATCCGGAAGCGCTTCCCGTGCTGTCCGACGCGTTCCTGGATGTAAAACACCGGAGAGCCCAGCGTCAACCGGATGATGATTGCGATGATTGCGATGACCGGGAGCGTCACCACGCCGAGGGCCACTGCACCTACTCGGTCCAGCACCGGCTTGCCCAAGCGCTCGTAGTCCACGCCTTTGCGCGGCGGCCTTCCAGCCACCGCGTTGGTCTGCAGCCGGTCGACCCGCATGAGCCGGTCGACCCGCGCGGATTCGGGCATCTTCGAACCTAGCGGGGCCGCCGTCAGGCGTTTACCCGCACGTTGGTCGGGCGCCCCTCCGACCTCCCCCCCGGTGACCCGAGTTGTTTCGCTATCTGTAGTAACCGCCCCGACCACACCCATCCCTCTTCAACTTGTTGGCCTTGATCGGCGGATCGGGTCCACCGGAGACAGGCGTTCTTCTAACCGGGAATCGCGTCCGGAGTCAAGGTAACCCGGAATCGCGTCCGGAGTCAAAGTAACCCGGAATCGCGTCTGGAGTCAAGACTTAAAATGGGACTATAAGCAGGGGTGTTACCTGAAAGCGGGTGGTTTATACCTCATATGGGGTACCCCATATGAGGCTGCCTGGGTCGCCACGAAGGGGTGCAAGGACTCCGCCACCTTCTGACGGACCGGCGCACTCGGCTGCCCGGGTGGCTCTGAGGAGCGCCTGGCTTCAGTCGCCGGACGGGACGGAAGCGGCTGCGTCCTTCGCCCTGAAGTAGTCGTCACCCTCGATCCCGATCCTGGGCAGAAGGCGCTCGAGCCAGCCGGGCAGCCACCAGTTCGCCCGGCCGAGCATCACCATCACGGACGGCACGAGCAGGCACCTGACGATCGTTGCGTCGACCGCGATCGCCGCCGCCAGCCCGAGGCCGAACTGCTTCACGGTCGGGTCCCCGTTCAAGATGAAGCTCGTGTAGACGCTGACCATGATCAGCGCGGCCGAGGTGATCACCCGGGCGCTGACGGCGAGGCCGTCGACCACCGCCTCGTGGTTGTCCTCGTTCTCCCGGTAGTGCTCCTGGATCCTGGTCAGCAGGAACACCTGGTAGTCCATCGAGAGCCCGAACAGGATCGCGAACATCAGGAGCGGCACGTAGCTGACGATCGGGATTGGTCCGTCGAGCCCGATCAGCGTGGCGCCGTGGCCCTCCTGAAAGACGAAGGTGAGGATCCCGTACGCGGCGCCCACCGAGAGCAGGTTCATCAGCCCCGCGGTCAGCGGAACGACGATCGAGCGGAACGCGATCAGCAGGAGGAGGAAGCTGAGCAGCAGCACCGTGGCGATCACCAGCGGGAGCTTGTCGCCGATCCGGTCGGCGAGGTCGATGTAGCCCGCCGTCTGGCCTCCCACGTAGGCGGTCAGGGTGGTGCCCTTGAGCGCGTCCGGGATCACCGGGGAGCGTAGGTGCCGCACGAGGTCGGAGGTCACGTCGGCGGACGGGGCGGTGGTCGCGATCACGGTGAAGGCCGCCGTGTCGCCCGACTTGTCGAGGGTCGCGGGCGAGACGTCCTTGACGCCGTTCGCCTTGCCGATCTGGTTCTCGAGCTTGACGAGCCGCGGATCGCTCGCGGGCGTCTTCAGGAACGCCTCCTGCTGGGAGGCCTGCTTCTGCTGCTTGGTGGGCGGCGCTGAAGAAACCTCCTGCTGGGCCTCGGACTGCGCCTCGTCAGGCGGCAGGCCCTGCGCCTCGAGCTGCGCCGTTGCCTGCTCGACCGCCTTCTGCTCCTGCTGCTTCTGTTGACCTTGGACCTGGTGCAGCTGCTTGGAGTCGTTGTGAGCCGGGCTGGCGCCGAAGTCCACGGCGATCAGGAAGGGGCCGTTGATGCCCGGGCCGAAGCCCTGACGCAACAGGTCGTAGGACTGCCTGGTCTGGGTCGACTTGGGCATCTGGCCGTTGTCCTGCTGGCCGAGCTGGAGGTTGAGCGCCGGGATCCCCAGCGCGAGCAGGATGGCGACGCCGAGGAGCATCGCGAGCAGCGGACGCTTGCCGACGCCACGGGCCCACCGCGCCCAGCCGTGGGGGCGGTGATCGTGGGCCGGCGGACGAAGGAAGGGAACCCGCAGGGCGTTGATACGCTCGCCGAGGATCGTCAGGAGCGCCGGCAGCAGGGTCACCGCCGTGATCACGGCGATCAAGACGACGATCGCCGCCGAGTAGCCGAGCGCGCTGACGATCGGGATCTGAGCGACCGCGAGGGAACACAGGGCGATCACCACGGTGCCCCCGGCGAAGACGACCGCCCCGCCGGCGGTCCCCACCGCGCGCGCGGCGGCCTCGTCCACTGGATGGCCCTGCTCCATGAAGCCGCGGTGGCGGGTGACGATGAACAGCGCGTAGTCGATCCCCACGCCGAGCCCCAGCATCGTCCCGAGCGTCGGGCCGACGGTCGGGATGTCGATCCCGTGGCCGAGAAGGCCGATCGCGGCCAGCCCGGTGACGAGGCCGACGATCGCGGTCGCGATCGGCAGGCCCATCGCCATCGCGGTACCGAACGTGAGCAGCAGGATGATGATCGCGGCCGCGATCCCCACCGCCTCGCTCGACTCGGTCGACGGCTTGGAGACAGCCTGCCCGAGATACCCGCCGTTCGCCACATCGAACCCCGCATCGGTCGCCGGGGCCTCGGCGTCGATGATCTCGTTCCCCTCGTCCTCGGTCAGGTCGGCGGCGCCTTGATCGAGCGTCAGCGAGATGTAGCCGATCCGCTTGTTCTTGCTGAGCGCGCCGGCGCCATCGCTGCTCAACGGGCTGACCGCCTTGAGCACGTGGGGGGCCTTGCTCAGTGACTCGGTCGTCGCCTTCACCGTCTTCGCGTTGGCCTTGGAGTCGAGCGTGCCGTGCGGGGCCTCCATGACGACCGGGTTGGTCCCGTTCGCCTGGTTGGGCAGGTTGTCGGAGAGCAGGTCCTGAGCCTGAGTCGAGCCGCTGCCCGGGAGAGTCAGGTTGTTGCTGGTCTGCTTTCCGACCGCGTTGGCGATCGCCGCCATTGCGATCATCACCGCGACCCACCCGACGAGCACCGGGTAGCGGTGCCGGGTGCAGAAGCGCCCCAGCGCGTAGAGGGCCTTGCTCACCTCCCTCCTCGGGTTCGAAGCGTGGGGTTTCGCCGACCTGCCACCGGTGTCCCTAGCGGGCCCGCGTCAGCCTCGGGCCAGCCATTCCGCGATCACAGCGCCGATCTCCTCGCCGGCGTCCTCCTGGAGGAAGTGCGAGGCGTTCTCGATCGCGCGCGGTGGCTCGGCGCCGATCAGCTCGGCGAACGCTTCGCCCACCTTGAACGGAAGCACCGGGTCCGCGTCGGCCCACATCACGAGGGTTGGCCGCTGAGCGCCGCGCAGCCCCTCGAGTGCCCGCTTGCCGGCCGCCGCGCCCGGCATGTCGGGCGAGGTCGGCAGGACGAGCGGGAAGGCCCGGGCGCCTGCCTTCGACTCGGGGGTCGGGAACGGCGCGTCGTAGGCGGCGGCGACCTCGTCGGACATCCCGCGGGCGCAGGCGTTTCGCACCAGCATCGAGATCGGCAGGTCCTCGGTTCGCTCCACGAAGTCGCGAAACGCGTGCCAGGCATCCGACATCGGCTGCTCGCCGGTGAACAGCCCCGTGTCCATGATCACGATCCTCGAGATCCGGTCGGGATGCTCGACCGCGCATCGAAGGCCGATCGGCCCGCCCCAGTCGTGGACGACGACCGTCGCGTCGCGCAGGTCGAGGTCGGCGAGCAGCTTCGCGGCGAGCTCGGTGTGGCGATCGTACGTGTACCACTCGAAGTCGAGCGGCTTGTCGGAACGCCCGAACCCCGCGTAGTCGGGAGCGATGCATCGAAAACCCGCCTCGCGGACCGGCGGGATCACCTTGCGCCACAGATACGACCAGGTGGGCTCGCCGTGGAAGAAGACGACCGGCGGCCCATCCCCCTCGTCGAGGTGGCAGAGGCGAAGCCCGTCGACCTCCCGGTAGTGCGGGTCGAACGGAAAGCCGGGAATGCCCTCGAAGCGCTCGGCGGGTGTGCGAAAGGCGTCGACGGACACGGAGCGATCCTATGCGAGGCGGCGGCGATTCGCGCGTGGGCGAATCCGCCCCGGCGTCAAAGCGCCGCGGCGATCGCGCCCCCGGTTCGGCGGGCGAGAGCCATGATGGTCAGCATCGGGTTGACCCCCGAGGCGGTCGGGAATGCACTCGCGTCGGCGATCCAGACGCCACGGGTGTCGTGGAGCTGGCCCCAGGGGTCGCCGACCGTGGTCTCGGGGTCGTCGCCGATCCGGCAGCTTCCCATCTGGTGGGCGCTGAATACCGCGTACTCGCGCGGCTCGAGCGAATGCGCGGTCACGGCCTCGATGAACGCTTCGAGGTCGGCGCCTCGCTCCCAGATCGGGGCCTTGCGGCCTCCGCTGATCACCTGTTCGGCGCCCGCCGCCTCGTGGATCCGGATCAGCTCGGCGAGGCCGCGGCGGAAATTCCGGACGTCGAGCTGGTCGGTCATCCGGTACTCGATGACCGGGTTGCCGGCGCCATCCACGGTGACCCGGCCCTCGCCGTGGTCGCGAGTCAGGTTGATGAACGGCGCGCAGCGCCGCCAGGCGAGCATCCGCTCCTTGTGATCGCGACCGGAGAGCCACGGCGACGCGGCGGCGAACAGGCCGGTCGTGGCCTGCGCCGACTCGACCAGGAACCCGTACCCCTCGCCGAGGTCCGCGAACTGATGCGAGATCGCCGACTGCGGAGGGCCCCACCACCAGCTCTGGTCGTCCGGATAGACGCCGGTCATCGCGCCGGTCGGGTGGAGCCGCAGGTGCTCGCCCACCGCGGGGCCCCCGATCCCGGATCGCAGGAGCAGCGCCGGCGAGCAGATCGAGCCGCAGGCGACGACCACGGTGGGGGCGCGGACCACGACCCGCGCTCCGGCGCCGTTCGCCTGCGCCTGCTCGGGGTCTATCCAGCGCGCCTCGACTCCCGCCGCCCGGCCACCCTCGAGGAGGATCCGCTCCGCGCGGCAGTTGGGAACCAGGTCGGCGCCGTGGTCGGTGGCATCCGTCAGGTAGGTCTTCTGGGTCGAGAGCTTCGAGCCTGATTGGTCGCCGAACCCCATGTAACCCGCGCTCTCGGGGTCGTAGGAATCGCGATCGGCGTTTCGGACCGTGAGCCGGAAGTCGTGCCCGAGGCGCTCGCAGCCCTCGCGAAGGCGCTCGTGGACCGGGTTCAGGTCGCTGCAGGTGTTGTTGGCGTCGAGGCGGGCGAGAACCGCGTCGAGGTGGCGGTCGAACTCCGCTCCGTCCAGACCCTCGAGGCCGAAGGTGCGGCTCCACTCCTCGCGGACCCACGGGTGGGTGCGCAGGCAGTTGGTCCAGTTGACCACCGTCCCCCCGCCCAGGGTCGATCCGGCGACGATCGAGACCTGTCCCTCCGCGGTTGGGAAGGGACCCCCGTTCAGGTAGAGGCGCTGATAAGCCGGGAGCTCGAGCTGGTCGAAATCGGCCTCGTTGTAGTAGCCGCCGCTCTCCAGCACGCAGACCTGGCGTCCCGCCGCCGAGAGCTCGCCCGCGACCACCGCTCCCCCGGCGCCGGACCCGACCACGCAGACGTCCGCCTCGATCACCTCGTCCGATGAAGTCGGACGCCTGACCCGAAGCGGCTTCGGGACCTCGAGGGGGCCCGAGCGGGGGCCCGGGTAGCCGATCGCATCCCAGTTGGGATTTCGGCCCGTGCCCAGGTCGGGGAGGGCGTAATAGAGGCTGGTCGTCAGGCCTCGAAGCGACACGATCCCCGCCAGGGCGTCGGGCCCCGAGTCGGCGAACCCGTGCACGATCTGCTCTCGCGCTTCCTGCGGGGTCTCGGCCGCCATCCCCTGCTCCGCGAGCGAATCGAGCAGGCGCCGCAGGCCCTCGATCTGATCTGCCGGCGCGCCCGAAGCAAGCAGGGCGAGTTCGATCGCTTCACCGATCCCGAGGTGCGAGGCCGCCCGAGCCCAGAACCCATCCGGGTCGGACTCACCGTCAGGCGGCTCGAGCGACGGGATCACGGTGTCGCAGAAGACCGACAGGGTGCGGCGCTGCGGGTCGGTGAACATGTCGCTCGCCGCGAGCGCGCTGATCGCCTGGCCGATCTGCTGGGTCACGGCGGCCGAGTAGGGCAGCATGTGGGCCTCGCGGGAGGGCGCGTAGGCCGGCGTGATCAAGAGCGACTGACGCCGGGTGTACTTGCGGATCCCGTCGGGGCCGTGCCGCGAGCCCAGTCCCGAGGCCTTCCAGCCCCCCATCGGCAACTCGAGAGCCGCGTAGTTGACCTGGGCGTCGTTGACGCAGCACACGCCGGCGTCCACCCGGCGTGCGAGCGCCTCTCCCGCCTCCGTGTCGCCGGTCCAGACTGAGGCCTGTAGCCCGTACGGCCCCTCGTTCGCGAGCCGGATCGCCTGGTTGGGATCGTCGACCCGCATCACCGGGAGGGTCGGCCCGAAGGTCTCCTCCACCATGCAGCGCATGGAGTGATCCACGTCGGCGAGAACCGTCGGCTCGAAGAAGCGCCCGGCGGCCGTCTCGAGGCGCCCTCCGCCGGTGATCACGCGGGCGCCCTTGGCGACCGCGTCGCGGACGTGCGCCTCGATCAGGTCGATCTGAGGCGGGAAGATGATCGCCCCGACGTCGACCGACCCCGGCTCGCCCGGAGCGCCCTGGCGCAGGGCGCGAACCTTGCCGGTCAGGCGCTCCAGGAAGTCCTCGTAGGCGGGCCCCTCAACGTAGATGCGCTCGACCGAGATGCACACCTGCCCCGAGTTGTTGAGGCCGTAGCTGACCGCGGCGTTCGCTGCCCGCTCGAGGTCCGCGTCGGCCAGCACGATCATCGGGTCCTTGCCGCCCAGCTCGAGGCTGACCGGGGTCAGGGTCTCGGCCGCACGGGCCATCACCTTCTTGCCGGTCGCCGCGGACCCCGTGAACATCACCATGTCGACGTCGTCGACCAGCGCCGCCCCCGTCTCGCCGAACCCGGTCGCCACCTGAAAGACGTGCTCGGGCATCCCCGCCTCGGCGAGCATCTCGGCCATCAGGAGCGAGGTCAGCGGGGTGATCTCGGAGGGCTTGAGGACGACCCCGTTGCCGGCCGCCAGTGCGGGAATGCAGTCGCCGAACGAGTTGTTGAACGGGTAGTTCCAGGGGCCGATCACGCCGACCACGCCGAGCGGCGCGTAGCGCACCGCCATCCGGCGGCCACGCAGAAACGGCGAGGCGGAGTCGATCGGCTCGTCGGCAAGGTAGCGGGGGGCGTTGTCGGCCCAGAACTCGAGCGCCGACAGGCCGTAGCCGAGCTCGGCGAACTGGGTTTCGTCGGCGGGCCGGCCAGTCTCTGCGACGATCGTCGTCACGACCCGCTCCGCGTTGGCGACCATCCAGCGGCGCGCCGCGTCCAGAACCTCGGCGCGCCCCGCGAACCCGATTGCCTCCCAGACAGGCTGGGCCTCGCGGGCCCGCGACACCATCGCTCGCACCTGGTCGGCGCCGAGGTCTTGAACGACCGCGATCGTCTCGCCGGTCGCGGGGTTCTCGACCGGGATACCGGCGCTCGTCACAGGCTCGCTCACCGCACCCGCGGACATCAATCTGCGAGCTTAGTGCACGATTCCGGAATGCGGACGGCGATTCTCTCCGATCTCCACCTCGGATCGAGCGGCGGCGCCGACCTGTTGCGTCGCCCCGACCTTCGCCGCATCCTGTGGAACGAGCTCGAGGGAGCGGACCGCGTCGTCCTGCTCGGCGACGCCGTCGAGCTGCGCGATCGTCCGCTGTCGGCGGCGCTCGACGCGGCCCGCCCCTTCTTCGCCGAGCTCCGCTCTGCGATCGGGGATGTGCCACTCCTGCTCATCCCGGGCAACCACGACCATCACCTGCTGGAGGGGTGGCTCGAGCGGCGGCGCATCGAGGGAGCTCCGCCGCTCGGTCTCGAGGAGCGGATCCCCGCCGCGTCGGGCCCGGCGGCGGAGATCATGCGGGGCGCGGGCCTGGCCGACGTCGAGCTCGCCTACCCGGGGGTGTGGCTTCGGCCGGGTGTCTACGCCACCCATGGCCACTTCCTCGATCGCCATCTCACCGTGCCGACCTTCGAGCGACTGGCCGTCGCGGCGGTCGAACGGGTGCTGAGCACGGGCGGCGAGGGCGGCGGGCCGGAGGTCGAGCCGGAGCGGGGCTCGGCGACCCCCGACGACTACGAGCGCTCCCAGGCGCCGGTCTACGCGTTCCTCTTCGCGCTCGCCCAGGCCGGGGGCACCGAGGAGCGGCTCGGCGGCTCGAACCCCTCGGCGCGGGTCTGGCAGGCGGTGGGGGGCGGCTACGGCCGCGCCGCGAAGCTTCGCGGCTGGCTGCTCGGCACGGTCGCCGTCCCGGGGGCGGTGGGCGTGGCGAATCGCCTCGGCCTGGGGCCGGTCAGGTCGGACCTCTCGCCGGGCGGCGTGACGCGGGCGGGCCTCGCCGCGATAGCCGAGGTCGCGCGCGCCCTCGACATCGAGGCAGATCACCTGATCTTCGGCCACACCCACAGGCGCGGGCCGATCCGCGGTGAGACGGGCTGGCGGCTGGAGAGCGGGACCCGCCTTTGGAACACCGGGAGCTGGGTCTTCTCACCCGCCCTTCTGGGGCGAAGCGCCGCCGACAGCCCCTACTGGCCCGGGACCGTCATCGTGCTCGAGGACGAGCGCCAGCCACAGCTCGTCCACCTGCTCGACGGGCTGACCAAGGAGGAGCTCGCCGAGTGAGGGTGGCGGGGTCGCTAGGCGGCCTCCGCCTCCACTTTGACGTTGACGGCCTTCGGGCCCTTGGGCCCGTCCTCGGCGTCGAAGGAAACGCTCGCGCCGTCGGGAAGCGACCGCGAGCCGTCGGCGAGCCCGGTCTGATGGACGAACAGGTCCTTGCCGCCTTCGTCGGGGGTGATGAAACCGAACCGCTTGTCCTCGTTGAACCACTTCACCGTGCCGGTGGGCATGAGCAGAACCTAACACTCTGGTCGTGCGCCGTGGGAGGTTTCGGGGCGCGACGCCGGCTGCGATCAGTCCCGGCGCGGGCGGGCGATCGCGCGCACCACGAGGAGCAGGAGGACCGACCCGGCGATCGCGATCAGCCAGGTCTCGAGGTCGAAGAAGTGCTTGATCTCGCCAAGGTCGAGAGCGCTTGCGATCAGGCCTCCGAGAAGCGCGCCCACGATGCCGACCGCCGTCGTGCCGATGCAGCCGCCCGGCTCGGTTCGGCCGGGGATGAGGGCCCGCGCGAACGTCCCCGCGATCAGGCCGAGCAGAATCCAGGCGATCAACCCCACGCGGGCAGCCTAGATGAGTGGGGCCCGGCGATGATCGGCGCTCTGCGGGCCCCCAAAATCGCCATCGCGGCCACAAGTTACGCGCACCTAGCGCAGTTCCTTAGTTGTGCATGGGACCCCTGAGCTAGCTTGCGGTGCGCCATGACGCCGGGCGGTAAATCGTGTACCTGAGCCGGGTCGCCTGGCTGGTGTTCGGCACCGCCCTGGTACTCGTCTCTGCCGTGCTGGTCGCGGCGCTGGTGTTCATCAACGGCGGCGGCCAGACGTTTCCGAGCGGCGGCGAGGCGCCCTCGGGCGGCGTCGTGCGGGTGCACCAGCCCCAGGGCGGAGCGGGAGGCCGAAATACCGGCGGTCACGCGCGTCTCGCCGCCTCCGCCGGCAGACGCCAGGTCGCGGCTCATCCGGCGACGGCCGGGCTCACCGCCACGCTGGGCGGAGGACCAACCGGCTCGGGCGGCCCGGCTCCGGGGACCCCGCCGGGCGACCAGTACGGCGGCCGCCTCCAGCAACTGAAGGCGTCCCTGGCCCCCTGAGCGCCCCCGGGCCCCGCTCCGGATCGCGGCCGGTGGGGCCACCCGGATAACGTCCGCCGCCATGAGCGGTCCGTTTGGCGCCTGGGAGGTCGAGCTCCACGGTCACCGGGTCATCTACCGGACCGCCGGGAGCGGCCCCGCGGTGCTCCTGATCCACGGGATGGTGAACTCGTCGCTTCACTGGCGCACGGTGGCACTCGGGCTGGCACGTGACCATACGGTGATCGCCCCCGATCTGATCGGCCACGGCGACTCCGCGACCCCTCGCGGCGACTACTCGCTCGGGGCCCACGCGGCCGTGATCCGAGACCTCCTCGCGGTGATCGGGATCGACCGGGCGACGGTCGTCGGCCACTCGCTGGGCGGCGGCGTCGCGATGCAGTTCTTCTACCAGTTCCCGCACCGGGTCGAGCGCCTGGCTCTGGTCTCGAGCGGCGGCCTCGGCCGCGAGGTGAGCCCGCTGCTGCGCGGAGCCGCGCTGCCGGTCGCGTCGGGGGCGCTTCGCGTCGCGGCCCATCCGCGAAATCTCGACGCGATCGCCCGCGCCGGAGCATGGATGCGAGAGCGGGGCTCGCGCCGCGGCGTCTACCTCGAGGCGGTCGCACGAGCGCTTCGGCCCCTGGAGCGCCCCGGAGCGCGAACCGCATTCCTCGAGACCCTGCGCTCCGTGATCGACTTCCGCGGCCAGCGGGTCAGCGCGCGCGACCGCCTCTATCTGCTGTCCGGGTTCCCGACCCTGATCGTCTGGGGCGATCGCGACAGGACCATTCCGCTCGCCCACGGACGCCGCGCGCACGAGTCGATCCGGGGCAGTCGGTTCCTCACCCTCCCCCACGCCGCCCACTTCCCGCACCTCGAGGACCCGGAGGGCCTCGAGGCGGCGCTTCGGGACTTCCTCGAGGACACCGAGCCGGCCCGGATCGAGGAGGCCGACTGGGCCGCGATGCTCGCCCCACGCGCGCGACATCGCCAGCGAGACGAGCGGCTCGCGGCGTAGGCGGCTCGCGCGAACGACGGGCGGGTAAGGGACCTAACTAACGACGGGCAAGTAAAGGGGTAGCGACCGCGAGGCGCCGGCAATCCACATTTTGTCCGGGGGCCGGATCGAACTTCGACCAGTGACCGACCTTGTGTCCTACCCAGCCAGTCGAGCCCCGGAACCCCAACGGCGACCGTGACAAATGTCCTTCCCTACCCAGCCCGATCCACCAACGTCCGGATCGTCACCGCCGCCGGCGCGCCGCCGGCGCTGCCACGATTGCCCTTACGTCACCGGCTGCGCCCTGCGGTCGGCGCCTGCCGCGCCGCGCCGCTGAGCGATCACCCCCGCCGCCGCGAACAGGACGCCCGCCAGGAAGATGAGCGTCCCCATGACGAAGACCTGCGGCGGGATCCCGACCTTGACCGACCCGTATACCCACAGCGGGAAGGTGAGCGTCTGGCCGGCGACGAAGCTCGTGATGATGAAGTCGTCGATCGAGAGCGCGAAGGCGAGCAGCGCCGCGGCGAGGATGCCGGGAAAGATGAGCGGGAAGGTCACCCGCCAGAAGGCGGTCCAGGGGTTGGCCCCGAGGTCCTGCGCCGCCTCGACCAATGACTCGTCGAGATCGGCGAGCCTCGCCTGGAGGACGACGATGACGAAAGCGATGTTGAAGGCGACGTGCGCGATCAGAATCGTCGCGAGCCCCCGCGCCACCCCGAAATAGACGAAGAAGCCGAGCAGCGACGCCCCCACGACGACCGAGGGAGCCGCGACGTCGGCGAGGATCACCAGGTCGCCCATGCCGCGGCCGCGAAATCGGTAGCGCGCCAGGGCGATCGCCGCCGGGGTGCCGAGCGCGGTGGCGATCAGGGTGCTGAGGACGGCGATCTCGAGCGAGTGGACCAGGGCCGTCGTCAGGTCCGGGATGTCGAACAGGTGCCGGTACCATTCGAGCGTGAAGCCCTTCCAGGCGAACGAGAGGCGCCCCGACGGCGCCTGGTTGAACCCGTACAGGATCATCACGCCGATCGGGATCAGCGTGTAGAGGATCACCAGCACCGAGTACCCGGGCAGGATGAGCCGGGTCCAGCGCCGCGGTCCCCGCTTGGGCGGCGTGATCGCGCCCCGGGCGGCCTCCATCACACGTACTCCTGGATCGACCGGCTTCCGAACGCCCGCGCGTACAGGTACATGCCGGCGAGCAGGGCCGCCATCAGGATCAGGGCGAGCGCCGAGGCCACCGGGTAGTCGGCGTTCTGCACGTACTGGGTCTGGATGATGTTGCCGATCATCGTCGTGTTCGGCCCGCCGAGGATCGCCGCGCTCACGTAGTCGCCGACGTTGGTGATCGCGACGAGCAGGATCCCCGCGTACACGCCCGGCGCGGACAGCGGAAGGATCACCCGAAGGAAGCGCTGGATCGGGCTCGCGTAGAGATCCGCTCCCGCCTCGACGTAGGAGCGGTCGATGTTCTCGAGCGCCACGTAGAGCGGCAGCGCCATGAACGGGAGCGCGTCGTAGGTGAGCCCCGCGATCACGGCGAACGGGGTCGACAGGACATGGAGGCTGTTCGGCAGGAGATGCAGGTCCTTGAGAGTCCCGAGGACGATCCCCTGGTCGGCGAGGATGAACTGCCACGAGAGGATCCGGATCACGAACGAGACGAAGAACGGCAGGAGGACCAGGAAAAGCAGGGTCGACTTGTAGCGGCCGCCGCGGAAGGCGATCCAGTACGCAACCGGGTACATGACCACCAGCGCGATCAGGGTCGAGATCGCGCCGTATAGGAACGAGCGCCCGAACTGGGTCGAGTAGGAGTCGATCACGTCCGGGTAGACGCTGAAGTTCCAGGTCAGCTTGAAGCCGTCGACCGGGTTGCCGGTCATCAGGGAGACCGACAGAATCGCGACCAGCGGAACGACGAAGAAGAGACCAAGCCATGCCCCCGCGGGCAACCCGAGCAGGTATGGAACGGCACCCTCTCGCAGGCGGGCGCCGCGTGCGCTCATGCCGGGAGCCTCACGACTGGACGATGGGGTCGAAGATCGACGTATAGGTCGCGTGGTCCTCGACGCCCTTGAAGTCGTAGTACTTGCGGAACCGTGCCTGCATCGACTTCGGGGGGAACACGAGCGGGCTGTTCGCGACGCTCGGATCATCGAGGCGAGAGGCGATCACCCCCTTCGCCGCGGGAACCGGGCACAAGTAATTGACCCAGTCCTCGATCATCGCCTCGACAGGGGGCTGGTAGAAGAAGTTGATCCACTCCATCGCATCCACCGGGTGGGCGGCGTGAAGCGGGATGAGGCAGTTGTCGTGCCACAGCATCGCGCCCTCCTTGGGCACGACGAACTTCAAATTGGGGTACCCGGAGTAGTTGGCCTGAAAGATGTCGCCCGACCAGGCCTGGCTGATCCACGTGTCGCCGTCCTCGAGCGCCTTGATGTAGCTCTGGTCGTAGTACTGGCGAACGATCCCGTCGTCGCGCTGCTTGGTGAGGAGCGCCGCCGCACGCCGCCAATCGTCGGGAGTCGACTTCGTCTGGTCGGTGATCCCGAGGGCGAGCATTCCGATCGCGCCGATCTCGGTGTCGTCGTTCATCATGCCGACCTTGCCTTTGAATGCCGGGTCCCAGAGGTCCTTTACGCTCGTGATCTCGCGCCCCGTCATCCGCGGGTCATAGGCGATCCCGGTGAGCCCTGACTGCCAGGAGGCGCTGTAGCGGTTGCCCGGGTCGAAGGGGGGATCGCGGGCGATGGCCCCGGCGTATTTGTGAAAGTTGGGCATTCGCGCCTGGTCCAGCGGGATCAGCCAGCGGTTCTGGATCAGCTGAGTCAGCTCCCAGCCGTCGCTCATCACGATCAGGTCGTAGCCGGTCGACTGGCCGGCCTGGAGCACCGGGCTGATCTGGGCGAAGAACGACGGGTTGTCCTGGATCACGGCCTTGTAGGTGACATCGATCCCGGTCCGCTTGGTGAACAGGTCGATCGAGGGGTGGTCACCGCCGTGGGCGCTGTCGATGTAGAGCGGCCAGTTGGCCCAGTCGAGCACCCCGGCCTTTCGCTGCTGGGCCCAGAAGACCGACCAGTTGACGTCCTGCGCGCCCGTCCCGCGGGTCCCCGCGATCCCGCACGCTTCCAGGAACCCGATCAGTCCCGCCCCGGCCACGCCGGCTCCGGCGGTGCGCAGAAGCCGGCGCCGCGAGAACCGCGACTCGGTCAAGCCCCTTGCGAATGCCGGATCGAAGCTCTCGTTCATCAGCGACCTCCCGAGAGTGATCGTACTCCGCCCCGAACGCCGGGCGGTTGCCGTGCGAGACTTCGCGCCGTGCTCGACGAGCGTCTGGTCAGGGCCCTGCACGTGGAGACGCTCAGGGCCGAGGAGCTCCACGCCGAGCATCGGCCCCATCACCTCTTTCAGGCCTCGACGATCGGCGCCCTGCTGGATGGGGCCTACGACGGAGACGTGACCTTCGCGCAGCTCGCCGAGCACGGCGACCTCGGACTCGGCACCCTGAACGGCCTCGACGGCGAGATGATCGCCGTCGACGGGCGATTCTTCCGAGCGGACGTCGACGGCATCGTGAACCCGGTCGACCCCGAGCTGCGAACGCCGTTCGCGGTGCTCGTCTGGTTCATGCCGACGATCGAGTTCGAGCTCGGCATCCCGCCTGCCGAGGAGACGCTCGAGGCGTCCCTGGACGCTCATGTCCCCGACGGGGCCACCGCCTGCGCGGTTCGGCTCGACGGCTCGTTCGCGTCGATCAGGGCGCGCTCGGTCCCGCGCCAGACCCCTCCCTACCGACCGCTCAGTGAGGTCGTGCGCGACCAGCACGTCTTCGAGCTCGCGGACGTGGAGGGCACGGTGGTCGGCTTTCGCTTTCCCGAATACAGCGAAGGGGTCGAGGTGAGCGGCTACCACCTCCACTTCATCTCGACCGATCGCACCCGAGGCGGCCATGTGCTCGGGTGCCAGCCGCGGCGCGTTCGAGGCCGGATCGACGTCTCGGCGGCTCTCCACCTCGAGCTGCCACCAGGGGTGGACATCTCGTCCCCGGCGCTCAGCCACGAGGCCCACGAGGCGCTCGTCCGAGTCGAGGGCGCCGGTTGACGGGCCCCGCGCCGCCTGCGGTTTCGAGATGATGCGCGACTCGCGCATGTTCGCCGCGCCCCCGATTCCCGGACGCACGAAGATCTTGATCGCCGCCCTGACCCTGCTGGTCGCGGGCGTCGCCCTGTGCGTCGATCGAACGAGAAACGGCGATCTCTACCTGCAGCTCTTCACCGGCCGGTTCATCACCCAGCACGGGTTCGTCACCCATGACCCCTTCCCGACGATCGGGCACGGTCGGCCATGGCTCAACCAGCAGTGGCTCTCCGAGCTCGGCTTCTATACGGCGGCGCGATGGGTCGGGATCACCGGGGTGACGATCCTCTATTCGGCGCTCCTCGCCGCCCCGCTCGCGATCGTCCTGTTCTGCATCCGTCGAAAGGGCGCCGCGATGCTGATCGCGATCTCGGCCCTCTACATCCCGGGACTGCTCGCGATCGTTCACCCGAGGGCGGCGGGGTTCACGCTGCTCGCCTTCTGCGTTCTCGTCTGCGTCCTGCTCGCGGTATGGCTGCCCCGCGAGGGGATCGCCGGCGGGCGGCTCCGCTGGGCCCTGATCGGGGTGCCGGTGATGTTCGGCCTCTGGGCCAACCTGCACGCCGGGTTCATCGCCGGGCTGCTGTTGATCGGGCTGACGGCGGCCGGGTTGACCGCGGACGGCTGGCGCGGAGTTCCGGGCGCGATCGCGCGCCATCGGGTTGCCGCGCTGGCCTTGACCGGGCTCCTGGCCAGCCTCGCCGTGACCCTGGCTACCCCGCTTGAAGGAGCGATCTGGAGCTACGTGGCGAGCTTTCAAAACCCCGCGATCGCCCTCGCGACGACCGAGTGGGAGCCGGTCACGCAGTCGATCCCGGCGATCGCCCATCTGGTGATCGTGTCGTGCTTCGCGGCGTGGCTGTGGTGGCGCTCGCCCGCCCCGCGGCGCCTCATGCCGGTGCTCGTCGTGGCGGGGTTCGTCGCGTTCGCGGCCTTCTCGATGCGAAACCTGATCTTCGTGGCCCCCGCCCTCGCCTTCCAGATCGCCTGCTCGGCGCCCGACCGCGCCCCGCCCCGGGCTCGGATGCCGATCGCGCTCACCTCTGCGGTGGCGGTGGCGGCGGTCTCGTCGCTGTTCGTCTACTTCGCGGTGCTCGGACCCGCCCGGTCGGACGGGCCCGGCTACGCCGTCGCCCGCTACGCCGTCAACCACCCTCCCAAGCAGGGGCGAATCGCCGCGTATGCCGGCGCGAGCTCATACGTCCTGTGGCGCTCCCCGGGCACACCGGTGGTCATCAACGGCTGGCTCGAGCACTTCAAGCCGAAGGAGCTTCGCGCCAACTACGGGATCCTGCGGGGGTGGCACCCCAACCCCACCCGCGATGTGAACCGCCTCCACGTCGGTGCGGTGATCGCCCATCTGCCGGGCGCGATCGCGGCGCTCCAGGCCCATGGCTTCAAGATCGCCTTTGCGGGAGGGGGAAGCGCCTACCTGGTTCGAGAGCGCCGAGGCCCGAGCCGGGCGCGGTTCGCGAGGTTCCTCTTCTAGCGCTCCGAACTCGCATCTAGCATCCGGTGGCTGATCGCTGGATGCGAGGGGATTCGACCGTGGCGCCAACCGACCGCTCGACCGAAGTTGCGGCCTCGCCTCCCGCGGGGGCCGGGGCGCGCCCGGCCACGCGGCAGGTCGAGCGACTCTCGGCCCCACTGAACTGGCTGTTCGAGGACGAGGGATACCTCTACGTCACGCTGACGATCGACGCGGTCATGCTGCTCGCGGCGCTCGTGCTCGCCGATGCGGTGAACCCCGATCCCTCCTATGCGGGAGCGCTGGTGGTCAGCCCGCTGACCGTGATCCTGCTCGCGGCGGCGCGCCTCTATGACCCCCACGCCCAGCTCACCCGCCTGGACCGGCTCGCCAGGATCGTCGGATCGGTGGCGGTCGCAGCGGTCGCGGTAGCCGGAGTGATCCAGCTGGTTCGACCCGCGAGCACGGACTCGGACCTGATCGCGATTCAGCTCGGGTTCGCGACCGCGCTCCTCGTCATCTGGCGGGTCTGCTGGTCGACCCTGCGGTTGCGGGCACGGCGCTCCCGGCGGGTGGGCCGTCCGACGCTGATCGTGGGCGCGGGCGAGACCGGGGCCCGTCTGGAGCGGCACCTTCTTGGGATCGGAGACCTCGGGCTGATCCCGGTCGGCTTCGTCGACTCCGACCCGGCATCGAGGGACGAGCTGTCTCGCAGGGGTGCCCCGGTGCTCGGCTCGCCCACCGAATTCGACGCGATCGTAAGCGAGACCGGTGCCCGGCACGTGATCTTCGCGTTCCAGATCGAGCCCGACGTGACGCTTCGGCGGTTGGTCCGCCGTTGCCGCGATCGCGGGCTGACGATGGCCCTCGTCCCGCGCCTGTTCGACGACGCGACGAACCGGATGGTGCTCGAGCACGTGGGCGGGATCCCGGTGTTCGAGCTCCGCCAGGTCGACCCGCAGGGGTGGCAGTTCGCGCTCAAGCACGGGATCGACCGGGTAATCGCGGCCGCGATGCTTCTCGTCCTCTCGCCCTTGATCGCCGCGATCGCCCTCGTTGTCAGGCTGTCCTCGACCGGCCCGGTCCTGTTTCGCCAACGACGGGTCGGCCGCGACGGACGGAGCTTCGAGCTGCTCAAGTTCCGCTCGATGGCCGGGGCCCCCCGAACCGGGCCGCTGCCGAGCGGGGCAGGGGACCGGGCTCCGGGCGGCGTCGAGGGCGAGGACCGCAGGACCACTGTGGGCCGGTTCATCCGGGCGTGGTCGCTGGACGAGCTGCCACAGCTCGTCAACGTGCTCCGCGGCGAGATGAGCCTGGTGGGCCCTCGCCCCGAGCGGCCCGAGCTGGCGGGGGCCTTCGCCGACCGGGTCCGCCGCTACGACGAGCGCCATCGGGTCCGCTCGGGGATCACCGGGTGGGCCCAGGTCAACGGCCTCGGCCCGGGCACCTCGCTCGCCGACCGGGCGGAGTGGGACAACTGGTATATCCAGAACTGGTCGTTCTGGCTCGACCTGAAGATCCTCTTGATGACCATCCCGACCGCCCTTCGCCGCTCCGAATAGGGTGGTGGCGATGGCGACTCTGGAGGCAAGCTGGACGGTCGAGATCGACGCCCCGCGCGAGCGCTGTTACGAGGTCGCCGCGGACGTCGCCAACTCCGCGCGATGGCAGGGGACGCTCGAGGAGGTGGAAGTGCTCGAGCACGACGCCGAGGGGCGCGCGCTTGTGGTCGAGACGGTCTCCGACGCGATGGTCAAGAAGGTCCGCTCCTGGCTTCGGTTCAGCTACGACCCCCCGGACGGGATGAGCTGGGAGCAGGAGAAGGGGGAGGCCAAATGGCTGACCGGCTCGTGGGCGTTCGAGGAGCTCGAGGGCGGGCGGACCCGGGCGATCTACGGCCTTCGCACCGACCCCGGCCGCGTCCTGGGGTTGCTCCTGCGAGGCCCGATCGAAGGAAGGGTCAAGGAGCACCTGACCAAGGGCGCCGCGGAGGGCTTGAAGGGCGAGGTCGAGGCCGCCTAGATCCGGCCCGCCTCGAGCAGCCGCTTCAGGAAGCGCTGGGTCTCGGGGCGCTCGGGCTCCGAGAGGACCCGCTCGGGCGGCCCCATCTCGACGATCTTCCCGTCGTGGAGGAACCCGACCCGGTCGGCCACCTCGCGGGCGAAGCCCATCTCGTGGGTGACGATGATCATCGTCACCCCCTCGTCCTTGAGGTCGCGCACCGCGTCGAGCACCTCGCCCACCAACTCGGGGTCCAGCGCGCTCGTCACTTCGTCGAGGAGGAGCGCCCGGGGGCGGCCGGAGAACACGCGGGCGATCGCGACGCGCTGCTGCTCGCCGCCCGATAGCTCGTCGGGGTGATCGTCGCCGCGGCCGGTGAGGCCGAAGCGCTCCAGCAGGCGGCGCGCGCGCTCCTCGGCCTCGGCGCGGGAGGCGCCATGGGCTCGCATGTCGCCGAGCACGATGTTCTGGAGCGCGGTCAGGTGCGGAAACAGGTTGTAGGCCTGGAAGACGAGGCCCAGCCGGCGGCGTACCCCGACCGGGTCCACCGACGGGTCGGTGATCACGTCACCGTCCAGGACGATGTCGCCGTCGTCGATCTCCACCAGGAGGTCGACGCAGCGAAGGAGCGTCGACTTCCCCGAGCCGGAGGCGCCGATCAGGGCGATCGCCTCATGCTCGGCGACGGCGAGGTCGATCCCCCGCAACACCTCCAGGTCGCCGAACGACTTGGTGACGCCCCGCAGTTCGAGGACCGGCGGGCTCATCAGCGCGCGCTGCCCCCGAGGCCGGTTCTGTCAACCAGCCGGGCGAGCGGGACGGTGACGCAGAGATAGAGCAGCGCCGCCGCCATCAGCGGCGTGTAGTTGAACGTCGTCGCGGTGATCACCTGAGCCTTTTGGAACGCCTCCCCCACCCCCAGGAGGGAGACGAGCGCGACGTCCTTCTGTAGCGCGATGAAGTCGTTCAGCAGGGGCGGCCCTACCCGCCGGACCGCCTGCGGCAGGATCACGTACCTGAGCGCCTGCACCTCGGTCAGTCCGATCGCGAGCGCCGCGTCGCGCTGGCCGCGGTGGACGGAGCGAATCCCCGCCCGATACACCTCGGCGACGTAGCCGCCGTAGGACAGGGTCAGGGCGATGCCCCCGAGCACGATCGGATCCGTGGGCAGCCCGCTGAGCTCGAGCGCCGGGATCCCAAAGCCGACGAGGTAGATCAGGATGATCGTCGGGATGCCGCGAAATAGGTCGACGAAGACCGTGGCCAGCAAGCGCAACGGGAACAGCGCCGGCGCCCGGCTGGTGCGGATCAGCGCGATGACGAGGCCGAGCACGAGCACGACCGCCTCGACGACGCAGAAAAGCTTTACGTCGAGCCAGAAGGCGGAGAAAACCTTGGGAAAGGCGTCGCGGAAGGCGCTCCACGAGAAGAACGTGTCGCGGACGGCCGGCCAGCCCGGGCTGGTCAGCACGAGCGCCGCGAGACCGCCGAGCACGACCACGCTCGACACCGCCGCGATCGTTTGGCCGCGCCGGGCGCGTCGCCGCTTCGCCACCGCTCGCGCCGCGCGGCGGTCCACCGTGGCAGCGTCCGCGCTCACGCGCGGGATGCTCCCAGCGCGACCGGCGGCAGCCGCGCCGGGTCGCGTGGATCAGTTCAGTACGGGCGCCTTGGCGGCCTGGCTCATCCAGCGGGTCTGGATCTGGCCGAGCTCACCGGACGAGCGAAGGCTGTCGATCGCCTGCGAGACGCAGCTCGTGAGCGACGAGTCCTTGGCGAGCAGGGCACCCCACTGATCCCCGCCGGGGGCGCTGAACTGGCCGACGATCGTCGCGTCCGGAACCTGCGCCGCGGTCAGATAGAGGGCCGTGGGCAGGTCCACCGCCACCGCGTCGACCTGTCCCTCCTTGAGCGCGGTGACCACGTCGTTGGAGTTGTTGAAGATCTTCGGCTCGGTCGAGGGCTGGATCTGGGCGTTGACCGCGTCAAGGCTGGTGGTCCCGATCTGGACGCCGATCGTCGCGTCCTTGAGGTCGGCGAGCGAGGTGGCGTCGGCCGCCGGGGAGCCCTTCGAGGCCACGATCGCCTGGTTGGCGGTGTAGTACGGGGCGGAGAAGTCGACGTGCTGCTCGCGGGCTGGCGTGATCGAGATCTGGTTGACGTCGAAGTCGAACCTCTTCGGCCCCGGCGCATAGGAGGCATTGAACGGCTCGGTCACCCAATGCACCTGCGAGGGCTTGAAGCCGAGCTGGCCCGCGATCGCGTAGGCCACCGCGCTCTCGAACCCCTTGCCGTTGGTGGGATCGTTGTCCTCGAAGTACGGCGGGTAGGCCGGCTCGTCGGTCGCCACGGTGAGCTGTCCGGCCGTCATCGTGTCGAGCTTGCCGGCCTTGCAGGCCGCGGCGGTCGTCGGCGTGCTCGTCGAGTCGCTCGACGAGCTTCCGCAGCCGGCGAGCAGCGCGAGGACCAGCGCGACGGCGGGCGCGATGATGATCGGTGGGCGACGCATTTCAGCTCCGGGCGAGGTGGAAGACCGAGCCGGGATCCTATGCAACGGACACCGCGGGCGCGGTCGCGGTTGGAGCGCTACCTGGTCGGCAGGCTGATGGTCAGGTGCGAGACGTTGACCGTGACCGGGAAGTTCCCCGCCTGGTAGTAGGGGGCATCACGGCCTAGCAGCTCGAGCTGGACGAAGTGGCCGGCGGCGAAGCGGTAGCCGTTGCCGTGAAGCTGGAAGGTGATCTTTCCGGATTGGTTGTTCTTCAGGCTGTAGACGCCCCGGGTGATCAGCCGCTGGGTTCCGCCCGGGGAGATGTCCCACAGGCGGGCGTCGATCTGGCCGGCCTGGCCGGTGGCGGCGATCGTCGCCTTGATCGTGGGCAGCCCGAGCATCGTGAAGGCCTTCTTGACCTTGTGCCCGTAGGTCGCGACGTTGGGCTCGTTGGTCTTGGAGATCGTCTTGCACGAGTCAGAGGTCCCGGCGATCGGATCGAACGCCTGCGCGACCGAGGAGCTCCCGCCCGCCGAGGTGAAGGTCCTGGTACGCGGGCCCCCGAAGGTCACGTGGCCCTTCTGGATCTTTCGCCAGGTGGCGGCCTTGAACGGCCCGCCATCGCGCTTGGACTGGGGGCAGGTCTGGGTGAACGCGGTCACCGAGCCGGCCCGGGGGGCGCCGCCCGAGCTCTTCAGCTTGGCGCCGAAGAACTTCGATGCCTGGTTGGCGAAGTAGAGGTTCGTGGCCGCCTTGTTCGAGCCGCGGCTGTGTCCCAGGTCGCCGAACTGGAGGCTGACCGGAAAGCTCGACCCGTACGCAGCGCGAACGTAGTTGTAGACCCGGAGAGCCTGCGAGGGCGGGAACAGGTCGTCGGTCCACCCGTTCTGGATCAGCATCGGGGCGGGCCTCGAGTGGCCGTTCAGAAACCGGATCGGGTAGGCGTCGCTGTGCAGATAGAAGCCGGTCAGCGCCGCCCTCGCCATCGGCGAGAGCGGCCGGCCCGCCTGCGTGTATCCGAGGTCGGTCGTGATGTCGGCCTCGGTGTCCGTGCAGGGGCTCGAAGCCGGGGCGCTGCCACAGTAGTAGCCGGAGATCTGGCCCAGCGCATAGAGGCCGCCGATGTAGCTCTGGATCGGGACCCCGACGGGATTGATGCTCTGCTTGAAGGGGGCAACCTGGGTGTCGCGGTAGCGGCCGTTGGGAAGCAGCGCGTCGATCAGGTCCGACCAGGGCCAGCGCGGATACGCGGCGGTGATCTGCATCGCCTTGCCCATCGGGCTTCGCCAGGGCGCGAGCGTGCCGTCGGTCTTTCGGATCTTGTTTCGCAGGAAGGCGAGCTCCATGCTCTGCCCCCCGCCGTAGGAGATACCGGTCACGCCGATCGACTTCGGCTTCGTGATCCCCTCGTCGGCCAGTCGCCCGAGCAGGTACTGGGTGTCGCGGGCCTCGTGGCGGGTGTCGGCGAGGCGGATGTAGCCCTGTCCGCAGGGACCGGAGTGATCGCCGCTCGGCCCCCCGCCGCATGAGGCTCCCCAGCCGCGCGCCGAATAGGTCAGGACGGCGTAGCCCTGCTTGGCGTAGTAGTTGTTGTCGTAGTGGCCGGCCGGCGAGTTGGACTCGAAGTCCGTCTTGCTGCCCCCGTAGCCGTGCATCATGACGATGGTCGGGAAGGGCCCGTTGCCGGTCGCCGGCAAAGTCACGTCGGCGTCGAGCGGCACCCCGTCGAAGGTCGGGATCCGCTGGCTCGAGTTGGCGGTCGGGCAGAACCGGACCCCGTTCTGGGCGGTGCACGAGTGCCCGAAGGGCTGCGGCGCAGCGGCCGCCGACGAGGTCACGACCAGGGTGGCTGCGAGGACGCCGAGGACGGCCGCAATCGGCCGGACCGTCGCGTGTCGCCTCCTCGTCACCTGCATCTCTCCTCGCGCGGAACCGCCCCGCGCGTCGGGGACCCTACCACGGGTTCACCGAGCCGCCCACGTCTAGCGGTGGCCGTTGAAGGAGATCACCTGCTGGATCCCGCTCGGCCGGTTCGTGTAGCGCATCGTCGTCGAGAGCACCCCTGGCGCGAAGTGGATCCGCTCCGCGGTCGCGTCGGCGCGCCAGGCCGCGGGGTTCGAGGTCCCCTGGTCGGCGGTCAGCTCAGCGCCGGCGGCGGCGATCGCCTTCCAGATCGACCTCTGGCACGCGGCCTTGCTTCCGTGCCCGCAGTAGCTGTTTTGGAACGGCAGGGCGACGTGCTCGCCGAGCAGGTGCTTGACGTCACGGTCGAAGTACTGGTACCAGCCGTCGTACTGGCCACCGGGTGGCGCATCGAAGCGGGAGAACAGCGAGTTCAGCTCGTCGAGCTGCGGCCCGAGTTGCGGCTTCATGAACGCATCGGCGATCCTCGGCCACGCGGCGTCCATGATCGCCGCGCCAGGGTCATCGATCTTGCCGTCGAGGTTCTTATCCAGCCGGTTGCCGCCGTGCTGGCGCCATGCTGAGAGGAGCGAGAGCATCTTCGCCGCCTGGGGCGTCGGGGCCGCGCTCCCGGCGAGCAGGCGGCTCAAGAGCGGGACGGTGAAGATGGCGCGCACGTCCTGGGTCGCCGACGCGTTCATCGCCGAGGTCACCCTCGCCAGGTTCCACTTCCCGTGTTTGCTCTGGCGCTTCAGGTTGCGGTCCAGCAGCTTGACGCGGGCAACCGAGCCGTTGCCGCCCCAGTTGTCGTCCGCGGCGCCGAACCCGTGGGCCGAGATGTTGTTCCAGTTGGTCATCGTGCCGTCGGCCGGGTCCTTGCCGTGGATGTGCCCCGCGCCCGACAGGAAGCCTCGCCACTCGTACTTGCCCGTACCCACAGTGGGCAGGCCCGGGTCGACGTTCCTCGGCCGGATCGGCAGCTTGCCGCTCGTGTACTCGGCGACGTGCTTGGAATCGATGTAGAACGAGTTGAAGGTCTGCGGGGTCTGGGCGGCGGCGTTGAAGAACGAGCCGACGCTGTCGACCTGGCCGGTCGAGAGGCGACGGAAGAAGAGCTGGTCGAGGACGTCCTTGCCGTAGCTCGAGCGCTTCGACGAGATCGCGACCTTGCGTCCGTTGACGGTCGCGTACCCCACCACGGGGCCGTGGACGGTGGTCTTGAACTTGACCGGGTCGCCGTTCAGGGTCCCGGCGTTGAAGGTCTTCATCGCCAGGCACTTGCCGTTGTAGCGGTACTTGGTGTCACTCCCCCCGCAGAGGGTCTCGGCGTACTGGTCGATGATGTCGCCGCTGGAGGAGGTGAGCGTGGTCGCGAAGTCCGCTCCTCGACCGATCAGCATGTAGCCCGGGAAGGGCGCCGAGGTCGCGCCTCGCCACTCGAGCCCGGGCGCGTGCATGTCGATCTCATAGGTGAGGCCCGGGTAGAAGTAGCCGATCTGCGGGCCCCCGACCATCAGCGGATGGCCGGTCACCGAGTCCTTGGCGTCGATCATCAGCGTGTTGCTGGCCCGCGCGGGCTCCTCGGTCGCCTGCTTCGGAACGTCGCTCTTCGAGACGGCCGGGGTGGTCTGGAAGCTGCCCGGGTCGAGGACCACGCTGCCCGGGGCGTGCTTGGGAATCTGGCCGTAGCGGAAGAAGCCGTCAACCGTGGTCGGGCTGGCGGGGTTCTTGAACTGGCGCAGGTCGTGGAAGACGCTCCTGCCCTTCGCGGCGCCGAGGCGCTGCTCGAGCCCCCCGAGGAACTGCGAGCGACGGGCCTCGTCGCCGCCGCCCTGCCCGACGAACTGTCCCTTGAGGGCGTTCAGGGCGTAGACGTCGTTACGGGTCCACGGCGCGGTCGAGGGGCTGTGGATGGCGAGGTAGTCGTTGATCCCCGAGATGAAGGTGTCGATGTCGTGGAGAACGGCGAGGCCGTCCGGCCCGCGCCGCTTCAGCGCCCGGGTCTGCTTTGCGACCTCGGACTCGGTCTGGGCGCTCGGCGTGAACTGCTTCAGCCCGACGATCAGGTCGAGGGCGCTCAGCCCGGGCGCGTCGATCGCGGCGACGCGAGCGTTGTAGCGAGCCTGCGCGAGGAGCAGCCCGCGGTCCTCGGCCGCGATCCAGCCGGCGGCCCACACGCCGGCGTCGTAGCTCGTCGCGTGGACGTGCGGGACATCGAACCTGTCGCGGACGATCGACACTCCCGGGTGGGGCACGGTCTCCACGGTGCCCGGCCCGTCGGTGTCGATCCCGAACCGCTCCGACTTGAAGTACTTGTTGAGATCGGCGCCGGTTACGTTGTCGAACAGGGGCGTCAGCCCGTCGTACATCTTCGCCTGGGTATCGGCGCCGGACGGCGTCGGGGCGCTGCCGAACTGGCCCGAGGGGATGATGTTGCGCGCCTTCTGCGCGAAGTCGCCGGTAGATGCCATCGCCGTCTGGGCCCCGAGGGCCAACACGAGGGACATCCCGAACAACACCCTGACCGAACGCAGCATGCGGCTCCTCCTCCCGAGCGCCCTGCGCTCGATCTCCGATCCTCCCAGACCGAAGACCATACACCCGGGCACGCGCAGGTCGGGCTCAGGCGCGAAGGGAACTAGACCCGGGGTCGCGGCTCCCCCACACGAGCACCGCCAGGGCCGCGATCCCGATCCCGATCGCGGTCGCCAGCGCGCGCTGGCCGGCGGCCTGGACGGCGGACTGCCCGAGCGCGTGCGCGACGAGGACGACGAACGCGGTGATCGACGCCGTGAACAGCGCGTACTCGATCGCCAGGAGGGCGAACGCGAACGCCGCGGTGAGGCCGACCGCGAGCGCGCTGGCCCACCCGTGGTGACCGACCACCTCCGAAAGGAGCGTCGCGATCGCGAGCCCGGCGAGCGTCCCGGCGGCCCGCATCACGATCCGCTCCACGGTCTCGTCGGGCGCCGGCCGCAGGACGAACAGGACCGTGAGCGGGATCCAGTACCCGTGCTCTCCGACGTCGATCAGGTGATACGAGGCGACGCCCAGCCCGAGGGCGGTTCCCCAGCGAAGGGCGTGACGGAGGCTGGTCGAGCGTAACGAGAGGTTGGCGCGAACGTCCCGCACCGCGCCCCTCATCCGGGTGAGCGGCTCGACCCGTTCGGCGGTCCGCTCGGCCAGTGCCGCCGCGGCCGAGGTCAGGGCCTGCGCCAATACTCCGGCAGCACCGAAGAGGAGCGCCTCGGGCGCCTCCCCGGGAGAGATCCCGAGGCCCTGTGCGAGGAGCAGTGCCAGCACGCAGGTCATCCCCGCCACGCCCGCTCGCGGCGAGACGGCGACCGACAGCCCGACCGACGAGGCGAATGCCGTCATGGTCAGGGCCGCCAGCCAGCCGGGGCCTCCGGTCAGCGCTCCGAGCGCCGCGGCCGCCCCGATCGCCGGCGCGCAGCAGACCTGCCAGACGAGCCGGGTACGGGCCGGAGCATCGAAGGCGACGAAGCCGGCGAGCATCGCTCCGGTGGAGATCGCCCCGGCCGCCGGAGCGTCGAGCTCCAGGTCGACACCGAACGCGAGGCCGACCGGGATCGCCACGAGTAGCCCGCGACGCAGGGCCGGGGCCACTGGGGCGCGCAGCTTCCAGACGCTCGGTTCCAGCCGGATCGCATGAAGCTACGCGCCGGGCCCGACGTCCCGCGCCCGCGAATATGCTCGACCGATGAGCTGGAAGGCCGAGATCGACGAGCTTCGCCGCCGCGAGGCGCTCGCCCGCGAGCTCGGCGGCGCCGAGCGGGTGGCGCGCCAGCGCTCCAGCGGGAGGCTGACGGTCCGCGAACGCATCGAGCGCCTGCTCGACGCTGACTCCTTCCACGAGACCGGGGCGCTCGCCGGGGTCTCGGAGTACGGCCCGGACGGCGAGCTCGACCACTTCACGCCTGCCAACGCGATCGTCGGACGGGGCAGGATCGATGGACGCAGGGTCGCGGTCCAGGGCGACGACTTCACGGTCCGGGGAGGCGCGGCGGACGCGGCGATCTTTCGCAAGGCGGTCTACGCGGAGCGGCTCGCCAACGAGCTGCGGATCCCTCTCGTCCGGCTGGTCGACGGCACTGGGGGCGGGGGCAGCGTCAAGCAGCTCGAGCAGCTCGGCTTCACCTACGTGCCGGAGGTCCCCGGATGGGACGTCGCGGTCGACAACCTCTCCTCGGTGCCGGTGGTCGCCGCGGCGCTCGGGCCGTGTGCCGGGCTCGGGGCGGCGCGGGTGGTCGCCTCTCACTTCAGCGTCATGGTGCGGGGCACCTCGCAGCTCTTCGTCGCCGGCCCCCCGGTGGTGGCGATGGCGGGTATGGGCGAGACGCCCGACAAGGAGGAGCTCGGCGGGTCACGCGCCCAGACGGCCGCCGGCGCGGTCGACAACGAGGCCGTCGACGAGGACGACGCGCTCGCGCAGATACGGCGCTTCCTCTCATATCTGCCTGGCTGTGCCTGGGAGGCTCCTCCCTGCGAGCCGAGCTCCGACGACCCCGAACGCCGCGCCGAGGAGCTGATCGCGATCGTCCCGCGCGACGAGCGCCAGCCCTACGACATGCGCCGGATCTGTGAGCTGGTCCTCGATCGCGGGTCCGTGTTCGAGGTGGGGCGCCGATTCGGGCGCCCGCTGATCACCGCCCTGGCCCGGCTCGGCGGCCGGCCGGTGGGCGTGCTCGCATCGGACCCGAAGGTCTACGGCGGCGGGCTGAGCGCCGACGCATCGGACAAGCTCGCCCGGTTCGTCGACCTGTGCGACCAGTTCCGGCTCCCGGTCGTGAACCTCGTCGACCAGCCGGGGTTCGTGATCGGGACAGGGGCCGAACGCGCGGGGACGATGCGCCGCGGGACGCGCGCATTCGTCTCCGTGTACCAGGCGACGGTCCCGTGGGTCTCGATCCTGGTCCGCAAGGTCTACGGGATCGCCGGCTCGGCGGCCGGCGACGCGTCGCGGCTCAACCTGCGCTACGCGTGGCCGTCGGGGAGCTGGGGCTCGCTTCCGATCGCCGGCGGGCTCGAGGCCGCATACCGGCGAGAGCTCGAGGCCGCGGATGATCCTGCCGCCCTGCGAGCCGAGATCCAGGCCCGGCTGGACGCGGTCGGATCGCCTTTTCGCACCGCGGAGCGATTCATGATCGAGGAGATCATCGACCCTCGCGACACCCGCCCGCTGCTCTGTGACTGGGGCGAGCGAGCGCACGAGCTGGTCGGCCTCCGGGTCACCGAGGGCCCGCGGGCGCGGGGCCTGCGGCCCTGAGCGCGATGATCACCGCCGAGACCTCGATCCCGGCCGGACACGAGGACGGGGGGTGGTCGCGCCGGCGCCGTGCCGTCGCCGTCGCATGCTCCGGCCTGGCGCTGTTCGGGGCGGCGGCGGCGGCGGCGGCCGGCGGCGCGACGACCCTGACCGTCCACGTCCACCGAGCCGAGATCCGCTTCAAGGGGTCGACCGCGGTGTCGGGCCGGCTCTCAAACGGCGACGCGAGCGCCGGCCAGGCGATCGAGCTGCGGGCCGATCCCTTTCCCTACGGTTCCTATGCTCCGGGCCCGACCACCACCACGACGGACGCCGACGGCACGTATTCGTTCCGCATCTCGCCGGATCGAAACACCCGCTACCGGGTCGCCTTTCAAGGCCCCCCGGCGGTCCGCAGCCACCCGGCGCATGTGACGGTCGACGAGCGCATCGGCACCCGGGTTCGCTACCTGCCGCGCGGCAGGGCCCGCCTTTCGATCCGCTCGCGGCACCCCGCCGACCTTCGCTGGGGCGGCGAGCGAGCCAAGTGGTACCTGTCCTCCCGCGGGCGCGGCCCGATGAAGCGCGCCGAGGTCACCCGCACCCGCGAAGCGACGCCGGGGCGAACCCGGCTTGCGGCGACGGTCCCGGTTCCTGCCGGCCCGTTTCGGTTCGCCGCCTGCTTCAAGCGGAGACCGACGGGGGCCATGGGCCCGGCCGGGTCCCACCCGCCCTGCCGCGGCCATCGCTTCCACGGCTCGCCGAAGGGTCCCTATGCCGGTCGCGGCGACGGCCCGTTCGGCTACCCGGGCCATGGGGCGATCCGCTCCGCGCGGCGCTACCTCGCCCGGCGCTCGGGGGTCACCTCGTTTGCCGTCGTGGGAAGCCAGGGGCGCCTATACGGAGCCCACCCACACCGGCGCTTCGTCAGCGCCAGCGTCGTCAAGGCGATGCTTCTGGTCGCCTATCTTCGCCGGCTCGCCAAGCGAGGCGACCGTCTCGACGCGCACAGCCGCTCACTCCTTCGGCCGATGATCCACGTCTCCGACAACGCCGCGGCGACCGCGGTCTGGAGGCGCGTCGGAGACCCGCGGCTGCGCCGCCTCGCGCACCGCGCTCAGATGAGCGACTTCTCGATCCACGGCCTGTGGACCAACGCGATGATCAGCGCCGCCGACCAGTCGCGATTCTTCTTCGAGATGAACCGTCTCGTGCCGCGGCGCTTTCGCTCCTTCGCGAACCATCTGCTCTCGCACATCGCCGGGTATGAGAGCTGGGGGATCCCGGCGGTCGCAAGGCCGCGCGGCTGGAAGGTCTTCTTCAAGGGGGGATGGCGCCCTACCGGACGCGGACAGCTCGTCCATCAGGTGGCGAGGCTCGAGCGCGGTCGCCTTCGGATCGCGATCGCCGTGATGACAGACGGCGACCCGTCGATGGGTTACGGGATCTCGACCATCCAGGGGGTCACCGCGAGGCTGCTCAAGCGGCGGCCCTAGGGCCCTACGATTGGCGGCGATGGCGGCCCCCGAGTCGGATCGAAACAAGGAGGTCGTGCGCCGCTTCTACGAGGAAGCGATCAACGGCCGCGACCTCGGGGCGGTCGAGCGCCTGCTCAGCGAATCGTTCGAGCACGACGGCGAGCGCCGGGGCCGAGGCGGCCAGCGGCAGGCGGTGAAGGCGTTCCTCGACGCCTTTCCCGACCTCGCCCACGAGATCGAGCTGATCCTCGCCGAAGGCGACCTGGTCGCGGCGCATCAGACCTGGCGGGGCACCCACCGCGGAGAGTTCCTGGGCGTAGCGCCGACCGGAAAGGCGATCCGGTTCACATCGACCGCCGTGCTGCGAGTCCGGAACGGGCTGATCGAAGCGGCGTGGGACGAGGTGGACCTGCTCGGAGTCCTGACCCAGCTCGGCGCGCTGGAGAGCTAACCGCGGAGCGGTCGCGCGAGCCGCGCCGCGAAGCTCCGGGCCCGGCCGCGCGCGGTCCACCACCTGCCGTCGGTCGCCTGGGCCGAGCCGTCGCTTCGATCCAGCCCATCGAGCCTCGACACCTGCTCGGGGGCGAGCTGGAAGTCGAAAATGGCGGCGTTCTGGACGATCCGCTCGCGGTGGCTCGACTTCGGGATCACCCCGACCCCGCGCTGGATCGCCCAGCGCAGCATGACCTGGGCCGGCGTGCGGCCGACCTGCTCGGCGACCGCCGCGACGATGGGATCAGCCAAGTCGCGGCCGTGGGTCAGCGGGCTGTAGGCCTCAAGGGCGACTCCCCGCTCGGTACACCCCGCGAGCAGCCGGCGGCGAAAGCGAAACGGGCTGAAGTCGACCTGGTTGACGGCGGGCGGGACGTCGGCGGCCTCAGTGACCTTGGTCAGCTCGCCGAGGTCGAAGTTGCTCACCCCGATCGCGCGGGTCAGTCCCCGCTCGAGCGCGCGCTCCATCCCCTTCCAGGCGCGGGTCGGGCCCCCTTGCGGCCAGTGGACCAGGTACAGGTCGAGCCGATCGATCCCAAGGCGCTCGAGGCTGCGCTCCGCCTGCTCCTCAGGCCGGCCCGAGCCGGGGAGGAACTTGGTGGTCACGAACAGCTCCTCGCGGGGGATCCCGCTGGCTCGAACAGCGCGCCCGACGCTCGCCTCGTTGCCATAGTTCTGCGCCGTGTCGACGTGGCGATAGCCGGCCTGGAGCGCCCAGCCCACGCAGCGCTCAGCCTGCGGCCCGTCGTCGAGCAGCCAGACGCCGAAGCCCAAGAGCGGCATCTGGATTCCCGGCGCGAGAGCTCGCATTCGGGTTTGCGCGGCGTGCATCGCGCGAGTCTAGGAGGCGCCGCTGACCTTCGCCGCCACGCTCGAGAGCGGCTCGGCGAGCGCGTCGATCTGCTGTGAGAGCTCGCGGCGGTCGGACGGGGTGAGCTCCTCATAGAGCGCGAACCCGAGCGGCGTGTTCCTGCGGTAGGCGTCGAGGCCCGTCTGCACCGCGGCGAAGCGCTCGTCGATCGTCTTGACCAGCGTCTGTTCGCCGTCGGAGCGAAGCGCCGGGCGCAGGACCACGAACGCCTCGCGGGAGCCCGCGAGGTTGCCCTGGAAGTCGGAGAGGTCGGTGTGCGAGTAGCGCTCCTCCTCGCCGGTGATCTTCGAGCTCGCCACCTCGTTGAGGAGCTCCACCGAGCCGTTCGCGATCTGCGCGGGCTGGAGCTCGATCGTCTTGACCTTGCGCTGGAGCGTCTTGACGTCGTCGGTGAGCTTGCTCGCGTAATGCCCGGTGCCCTTGGTGGTCCCATCCTGCCACAGGGTGCGTTCGATGCGGTGAAAACCGGACCAATCCTCGGCGTTCGCGACGTCGTTGATCCGGGCGTCGATCTCCGGGTCGAGGTCACCGAAGCTCTCGGCGACCGGCTCGACGGCCTCGTAGTGGCGACGCACCGGTCCGTAGAGCGCCTTGGCGCGAGCCGGATCGCCGGACTCGAGGGCGGCCTGGAATTCCTCCACCCCGGCGCGAAGCCGTCCGACCTCGTGCTCGATGTAGCGGCGGTAGCTCGCCGTCGCCTCGGCGAGGAGCGACGACTGGGCGCCGCTCGGCTGCCCGCTGGCCGCACCCGTGGCCACCAGGGTCCCCTGGTCATCGGTGTTCCCGTTCGGACAGCTGACCACGTACTCACCTGGCTCGAGGTTGAGCGAGAACTGGCCGGGGACGCCCTCGACCACGTTCTCGCTCTCGCCGAGGATCGCGCCGGACTCGTCCTTGAGCTCCATCTCGCTGACCTTCGAGGTACCGCCGTTCGTGACCTTGACGGTCGTCGGTCCCGCAGCGACCTTGATCTGCACGGGACTGCACCCGGCGTCGGTCAGGGTCACAGCGACATCGTTAGAACCGGGGTCCCCGTCCTTCGATCCACACGCGGCAAGCGCGACCGCGAGCATGGCGCCGAGCGCGAAGGCTCCGTTCTTCATCCTGACCTCCATTGGCGGTTGGTGAACCGGGTCGGGCGAGGCGATCGAGACACGTCCGTCAGGCGCTTGCGGTCTCCTTGACGGCCTGCCGTCTGGCCTCGGGTCTCGATCGCGCGGGACGGGTCCACCGCTTCGGCCACAGCACGTAGGCGAGCATCGGAACCGCGTAACCCAGGTAGACGACGACTTCGGCGTATGTCGGAAGCGGCTGGAGCCCGAGCATCCCGGTCAAAAGCGACGAGGTGATGGTGCCGGGCACCACCAGCCAGCTCAGGTCGAGGGCCTGGCCCTGCAGGCTGTTGACCCACCCGGCCTCGTGGCCCGTGTGAACGGCCGTAGCCAGCAGGCCCGCCGCGATCAGGACGAGGAGCGCCGAGGTGATGCGAAAGAACCGAGCCAGGTTGATCCGCGTGCCACCGCGATAGATGCCCACCCCGATGACGAGCGCGGTGATCACGCCGAGCAGCGCCCCGAAGCCGGCGAGGAGCGCGTTGTCGGCGGCCTGGAAGGCGGCGAGCAGGAACACGGCGGTCTCGAGGCCCTCGCGAAGGACGGCGAAGAAGGACATGGCGACCAAGCCGATCACCGACCCGGCCGCCAGCGCCGTCGCGGCGCTTCGCTCGATCTCGGCGCGAAGCCCGGCGGCGTGGCGGCGCATCCAGACGATCATGAAGGTGACGATCCCGACAGCCGCGAAACCCACGACCGTCTCGAGCTGTTCCTGCTGGCGCTGTGGGAGCTGCTCGTTGAGGAGCTCGAGGGCGACGCCCACCGCAGCGCACAGGCCGACCGCGATCGCAACCCCGGCCCAGGCGTAGCGCAGTGCCGTTCCCTGGCCCTGCTGGCGCAGAAACGCCGCCACGATCCCGACGATCAGCGCGGCCTCGAGGCCCTCGCGGAGGCCGATCACGTATGTGGGGATCAAGCGCTCACCAATTCAAATCCGATCGCGGCGGTTGGGATGGGCGCTACACTATCAGAACTTAGGGTTCCCTAATTAGGCACTCCTAACGCCAGGCCCCGGGGACATGGTGCTATTTAGCGAGCCGCCAAATAGGCTAGGATGAGGGCGTGGCAGCCGTAGCCGCGACGAAGCGCCTCTCGCCGGATGTCCGACGCGAGCAGCTGATCGACACGGCGCTCGCGATCGCCGCCCGCGAGGGGGCCCAGGGACTCGGCTTCGCGCGAGTCGCCGAACGGGCCGGGGTGACGAGGAACCTCGTCTACCACTACTTCCCGGGCGGGCGCAGGGAGCTGCTCCGCGCCGCCGTCCACAGGGCCGGCAGCCAGCTGACCGGCGAGTGGTCCACCGACCTCGCCATCCCGCTCGCCGAGCGACTCGCCGCCAACCTCGAGCGGATGATCGACCACGCCGAGGCGCCCACCGACGCCTGGCTTCTCCACCGCCAGTCCGGGGCTTCCGTGGACCCCGAGGTGCTCGAGATCGCAACCGCCTATCGCGAGGAGGTGATCGCCAACATCTCCACCAACCATCTCGGTACACCCAAGCCGCCACCGCAGGTCCGGATCGCGCTCGAGGGGTTCCTCGCCTTCGGCGAGGCCTCGATCGACGCCTGGCGAGGAAGCGGCGTGCCCAGGTCCGAGCTCGTGCGGATGCTCGGGGCGACGCTGGTGGCGGCGATCGAGGCCGCGGTGGCCGCCGGGCGGTCGTCCGCCGAGGGCACTGCGCGTCGATGACGGTTGAGGGCGGGGGCCGCCCCTACCACCGGTGAGCGCTCGCCCGCCGAACGTCCTGCTGGTGATGACCGACCAGCAGCGCCAGCCGTGCCACTGGCCCCAGGATCCTGGGTGGCTCGGCGAGCTGATGCCCAACGATCGCCGGCTCAGGCAGACGGGCCTCAGCTTTCGCGGTGGGTTCTGCAACACGTCGATGTGCTCCCCGAGCCGGGCGACGCTCCTGACCGGTCAATACCCGGCGCAGCACGGGGTCACCCTCACCCATACGCGCGCCGACCTTCGGCCGGACCTGCGCAATGCGGCCGCCGTGACCGGAACGCTCGTCGATATCCTGAGAGCCGCAAACGCACCGCGAAGGCGGGCGCTTCGCCAGTTCGGACGTGGGCTGCTCCAGCTCGGCCCGAAGTCCGGCGACGAGCCGGAGCTGCGCCCCGACACGCCGAACCTGGCCCAGGTACTCCGGGCGGCCGGCTACGAGGTCGGCTACAAGGGCAAATGGCACCTGACCCATCCGAGCGGCGAGGGCCCGCTGATGGCGGGCTGGGGCCCGGCGGACGCGGAGCGGCTGCGGCGCGACTACGGGTTCGCCGGCTGGGAACCCCCCGACGCCGGCGAGAACGCCAGGGCCGAGCACTTCGGGGCGGGCAACGCCGGTCCGCTCGGCCAGGGATGGGACGAGCTCTACACGCGCCAGGCCGTGGCGTGGCTCGGCCGTCCCGACCTCCCGGAGCCGTTCTGCCTCGTCGTCTCGCTCGTCAACCCCCATGACGTGCTCGGCTATCCGGCCCAGTACCTGGGAGGGGGCTATTCGCGGTCGGAGTTCCGCGACCTGGACGTCCGGCTGCCGCCCACCGTCGACGAGGACATGCGCAACAAGCCGACCGTCCACACGCTGATGCGGATGGGCATGACGGCCTACCTCGGCCCGCTGGGCGATGAGCGCGCGAAGCTCGACTACGTCAACTTCTACGCCCATCTGCACCGCGTCGTCGACCGCCAGGTGGGCCGCATCCTGGACGCCCTCGGTGACCCGGCCGATCCGCGGTCCCTGCGCTCCCGCACGGTGATCGTCCGCTGTGCGGACCACGGCGAGATGGGCCTCTCCCATGGCGGGCTGCGGCAGAAGGCCTTCAACGCCTACGAGGAGACGATCCACGTCCCGATCGTGATCTCGAACCCCGTCCTGTTCCCGCGGCCGGTCGAGACCGACGCCCTCGCGTCGCTGATCGACCTGATGCCGACCATCGCGACGCTCGCGGGCGCCGACACCCCGGCGCCGTTTCGAGGCCGCGACCTCTCCCCCATCCTCGCCGACGCGGCGAGCCCCGAGCGCGGGCACCCCGGTTCCGCCCGCCTTGACCCGATCCTTCGTCACCCGTCGCCCGCGCCGTCGATCCAGGAGGCGGTCCACTTCACCTATGACGATCACCAGGCCGCGACCGCGCTTCAGGACGTGCCGGGACAGCCGAACCGGATCCGCGCCGTCCGGACCGCGGGCGCGAAGTTCGCGATCTACTTCGACCCCGAGGGAAGGGCGCCGAGCGAGTACGAGCTCTACGACCTCGAGCGTGATCCGGACGAGGCGAGGAACCTCGTCGACCGGACCAGCGGCGAACCACTCGACGGAGCCGCCCGCCCGCTCCGGGCTGAGCTCGGCGAGCGGCTCGACCTGCTCATGTCGGCGAACGGAACAGCCTCGCCGCATGTTCAAGCAGTCTGAGGCCGTCGCTCGCTGAGCCACTCGGCGTGCTGGGAGCCGAGGCTTCCCACCGGCTGGCCGCCCTCGATCAGCTCACGCAGCAGGGCGCCCCACGGCGCCCGGGCGCGCAGGGTCGAGGCGACCTGGAACAGAAGGCCCTCCATTCGCCGCAGGAGCAGCGCCTCGGGTGGCATCGTCATCTGCCGGATCTGATCCATGAGCCGCCCGTCACGCTCCGCCCTCAGGGGCGCGCTGCCCCGCCATACGTCCTCCGGCGCGAGGCGAATCGGGTCATCGCTCTGCAGCCACCACGACATCGCGCGCATGTGCTCCACCAACAGCGGGCCGTTCCAATCGCCGTCCCCGCTCAGGTAACCGAGCCCCTGCATTGCTTCGACCAGCTTCGCGGCATCGGAGTCTCGAATCGCTGCGAAGATCACCGCCTCGCGGTCCAGGTAGCGGCGGGGCAGCTCCCGCAGCATGCCGAAGTCCAGGAAGGCGACCCGGCCGTCGTCGCAGAGCAGGTAGTTGCCCGGATGGGGATCCCCCAGGGCCAGATCGAGCTCCCGCGCGGTGCCGTAGAAGAAGCGATAGACGATCTCGGCGTAGCGGTCGCGAACCGGGTCGGCGCTGCGAGCGACCCCGTCGAAGTCGATCCCGTCGACCCACTCGCTGACCAGCACCCGGCGGCGGCTGAGCCGCGTATCGACCGCGGGGACCACGATGAAGGGGTGGCCCCGCCAAAAGCGGGCGAGGCGGCGATGGCTCGATGCCTCGAGCTCGTAGTCGCATTCCGCAGCGATCCGCTCGCCGAGCTCGGTGAGCAGCGGCTTCACGTCGAGGCCCGGCATCAGGCGGCGCAGCACCGGCGCGAGCATGCGCAGGTTCCGCATGTCCGACTCGACGGCCTCCGCGATCCCCGGGTACTGGACCTTGATCGCCACATCGCGCCCCTCCCTGGTGCGCCCGCGATAGACCTGGCCGATGCTCGCCGCGGCGGCCGGCTCGTGGTCGATCGTCGCGAGGACCAGCTCGGGGTCGTCCCCCCATTCCCCGGCGATAACCCCTCGCATCTCGTTCCAATCGACCGGCGGAACGTCGTCGCGAAGCAACGCCAGCCGCCCCTTCAGGTGGGCGGCCTGGTCGGCATCGAGCCCCGGGAACTCGACCGTGGACAGGACCTGGCCGGCCTTCATCGCCGCGCCGCGCATCGCCTGGAGCTGATCGACGAGCGAGTCGATCGTCGCCACCAGCCGGTCGCCCCGCCGCCGGCGTCGGTCCTCGTCGGTACCTCGCCCGTCGACGCGGTCGCTGGCCCAGCGAACGGCTCCGCCGGCGGCGACCTGCCCGAGCCGCAGGGTCCGCGCTCCGCGTCCCCTGGTCGGGCCGCGCTGCCGCCGATCCGCCACCGCCCAAGTCTGGCAGCACCCGACTCGGGGGGCCGGGCTGCGACCCGAGCGGGTGGCTTGGAGGCTCGCCGGCTCATGGGTGGGCCCTCGATCGAAGTCGTGCAGCGTAGGGTTCGCGTCGCATGAACGCCCCTGACGACGCCTCGACGCCGGCCCGCGGAGCCGGCGTCGCCGTGGTAACGGACAGCACTCCGTATCTGTCCCCCGGCCTGATCGATCGCTGGGGAATCCACCAGGTGAGCCTCTACGTGGGTTGGGATGGCGACCTGCGCCCCGAGCATCAATACCGCGACCTCGACGAGTTCTATGCGCGGCTTCGCGAGTCTCCCTCGCTCCCCTCGACCTCCCAGCCCTCAGTGGGGGACTTCCTCGCCTGCTATGAGCCGCTCGTCAGCTCCGGGCGCGACGTCATCTCAGTCCACATCGCGAGCGGCCTCTCGGGGACCTGCGAGGCGGCGAACGAGGCGGCGCGCGTCGCCCGAGACAGGGGACACCCGGGTCGCGTGGAGGTGGTCGACGGCCAGACGGGAGCGGGCGGCCTGGGCTGCCTCGTGGTGGCCGCCGCGCGCGAGGCCGAGCAGGGGACTGCTCTCGACGCGGTGGTCGACGCCGTGCGCGGGGCCCGCGAGCGCCTCGAGATCTGGTTCTGCCTCGACACCCTCGAGTACCTGCGCCGCGGCGGGCGAATCGGAGCCGCGCGGGCGATGCTGGGAACCGCTCTCAGGGTCAAGCCGATCCTCACCTTCGGCACGGAGATCGCGCCGGTCGGGCGGGTCAGAACGCGGCGCAGGGCGCTGGAGCGGATGGACGCCTACCTCGAGCAGCTCCACGAGCGCGGCGCGACGGACTGGGTGGTGCAGCACGCCCAGTCGCCCGCCGACGCCGAGCACCTGGTCGAGAGGGGCACCGCGATCTTCGGGGCCGAGCCGCTCTTCTGCACCCAGGTCGGGCCCGTCCTGGGGGCCCATCTGGGCTCCGGGATGCTGGTCGGCGGGATCGTCCGCGCCTGAGGCGCCTACCGCCCGGACGCCTGCGCGGAGGCACTCTCGCGCAACCGCACGCTGTTCCTGGCCGCCCGTACGGCGCGGGTCAGAGTCTCCGTGTCGTAGGCCCCGTTGTGGCGCCTGCCGTTGATGAAGAAGCTCGGCGTTCCCGCCACCCCGCTGGCATCGGCGCTGGCGACGTCCTCGGCCACGCGTGGGGCGTGCTTTCGATGCCGAAGCTCGTCCCACAGGAGCTCGGCATCGATGCCGAGCTCCTCGGCGTACCGCGCGATGTCAGGCGGGGTGAGCCTGTCCTGATGGTCGAGGAGCTTGTCGTTGATGGCCCAGAAGTCCCCCCTCGCGGCGACCACCTCGGTCGCCTCGGCGGCCATCTGCGCGTTCGGGTGGACGTCGGTCAGCGGGAGGTGGCGCCATACGTAACGCAGGTCGTCGCCGAACGAGCCGAGGAGCTCGCGGATCACGACCTCCGCCTGGCCGCAGTAGGAGCACTGGTAGTCGCCGTACTCGATCAGGGTCACCGGAGCCTCCTCGGGCCCTCGGATGTGGTCGCGATCGGGATCGACCTCGTCTGAGAGGTCGAGCAGCTCCTCCACCGTGCCGGCTATCTGGCGCGCCCTCAGGGCGGTCGGCAACCGCCTGATCACCCTGAACACGCCGAAGGCCAGCCCCGACGCCAGCAGCGCGGCCGCGAGCACGCCGAGCTTGGCCTCCTCCAGGTCCTGGCCGTCAAACGCGAGGCTTGAGATGAGCAACGAGACCGTGAACCCGATCCCGGCCACCGTCCCTCCCCCGACGATCACCGGCCAGCTCAGCGAGCGCGGCAGACCGGCGAGCCGGGGCCGCGATGCGAGCCACGACGCCGCGACGATGCCGAGCGGCTTGCCGGCCAGGTAGCCGAAAACGATCCCGAGCGTGATCGGCGAGCCGATCGCGTCGCCGAGGAGCCGCCCGTCGACGTGGATGCCGGCGTTTGCGAGAGCGAACACGGGCACGATCACGAAGCTCGTCCAAGGATGGAGCCGGTGCTGGAGGCGCTCGTTGGGCGAGATCGCGGAAGCCACGCTGAGCTGAGCCGACCGGGCGAGCTGCGGGGTTGGCTGCTCGCGGAAGGACCGGGTCAACTCGGTCACCCGCTCGAGGTCGTCGCGGCTCGGCGGGTATGCGCTGGTGGCGAGCCCGACCGCGAGACCGGAGATGACCGGGTCGATCCCCGACTCGAGCAGCGCCACCCACACGCCGATGCCGACGAACACGGCGATCTGGCGGCGCCACCCCGCCGGCGCGTATCGAAGCCCGAGCAGGGCGGCGAAGAGGCAGACGGCAACCGCCAGCGGTAAGAGGGAGAGATGCTCGGTGTAGACGACCGCGATCACGACCAGCGCGATCAGGTCGTCCACCACGGCGAGGGTCAGGAGCCTGACGCGAAGGCGGGTGCCTCCGGGCGCGACGAGGGCCAGGACGCCGAGCGCGAAGGCGGTGTCGGTGGACATCGCCGCTCCCCAGCCGTGCGCTCCCGGCCCCCCCGCGTTGAAGGCGAGATAGATCGCGATCGGCACCGCGATCCCGCCCGCCGCGGCGACCACCGGAATCGCCATGCGACGCCGCTCGCGGAGCTCCCCGGTGTCGAGCTCGCGCTTTGCCTCGAGCCCGACGACGAGGAAGAAGAAGGTCATCAGGCCCTCGTTGACCCAGTGCCGCAGATCCAGGGAGATGCCCTCGCTTCCGAGCCTGATCGCCAGCTTCGTCGTCCACAGCGACTCGTACGAGCCCGGCCATGGCGAGTTGGCCCATGCGAGCGCCGCCAGGGCCGCGCACAAGAGGACCAGCGCGCCGCCGGTCTCGGCGCCCATGAAGTCGCGAACCGGCGCCGCGAGGTTGCGCGCCCAAGCCGAGTGGCCGGTGAACGAGTCGCGCGCGGGAGAGGCGCCAGGGCGTCCGCCACGAGCCTGTGCTCCCGCTGCCCCGCTCATGCCGAACGAGCCTAGCGTCCGCCGCCCGGAGGGTCAGCGGCGGGCGAGCCGAGCGATCAGGTCCAGGGCAGGTCGTCCATCAGGCCGCTGACCTCGAGCGTTCGCTCCACGGCGCGCGACAGGGAGCGCACGACTCGGAGTCGCCCGTTCGAGCTCTCAATCGCCTTGAGCAGCGCGGTCAGCCCCGTCGAGTCGATGAATGAGACTCCCTCGAGGTCGAGGACCACGGACTCCGCACCGCCGGAGAGCGCCCGTTCGAGCTCGAGCCCGAACGCCTCGGCGGTGCTGATGTCGATCTCCCCCGAGGCCGTTACGACGGCAACGTCAGCGCCTGCGTCGGTTCGGATGCTGAAAGGGCCGGCCGCGTGGCCCGGCTCAATGGCTTCCACTGAACGCTCCTTCTCATTGGATGGGCGAGTCGCGAATGCCACCCTATGCTGATGGCCCGTTCCCGCGCTCCGGTCGCCCCGGGCGGGGGCCGCGATGCGACGCCTATCGGGCGACGGCTGCGGCCTCGGCGGCGCCGGCCTCGGCGCAGGTGCTTCCCGCGACCCGTCCGAGCGCCGAGGTCAGAAGCTCGGCCTCGTGCGCGCTGAGCGTGCTGAGGTGGCGCTCCACCTCGGCCACGTAGACGGTCCGCATCTCAGCCAGCATCCCGTCGCCCGCAGGGGTCAGCTCGGCGTGCAGGCTTCGGCGATCCTGCGAGCAGGCGACACGCTGAATGTACCCGGCCTGCTCAAGGCGGTCGACCAACTTCGTGATCCCGCCGCGGCTCAGGGTGAGCCACTCGGCCAGCTCGCCCATTCGAGGGCTACCATCGGGGCTGCTCTTCACCGCCCACAGGAGCTCGAACCAGCTGAGCGGCGGAAGGTCCGCAGCCGCAAGCGCCCCCTGAACTCGATCGGTTACGGCCGCGTGGCTGGTCACCACTGCTCGCCACGCGTCGAGATGTCGCTGGCCGATCGACATGAGAGGAATCGTAATGCAGGAAATAGTTTCTTTGCTAACTACCTTGCTATGCTCGGCTCCAATCAGTTTCCACGGCAACTAACTGGAGGACAAACGATGGAGGTTGGCCTGATCGCACTTCGACTGGTTGTCGGGCTCGGCTTCGCGGCCCACGGCGCTCAAAAGCTCTTCGGGACGTTCGGGGGCCATGGGATCAAGGGCACCGCCGGCTTCTTCGAGCAGGTCGGCCTGCGCCCTGGCAGGGTTCACGCATGGGCCGCGGGTCTGGCTGAATTCCTCGGAGGCGCGTCGATCGCGCTCGGGCTCGTGACCCCGTTCGCCGCGGCTGCATTGATCGCGGTGATGACGGCCGCGGCGCTGACCGTGCATCTTCGCAACGGGTTCTTCGTCACCGAGAACGGCTTCGAGTACAACCTCGTGCTGTCGACGGCCGTGTTCACCCTGGCCGCTGTCGGCGCCGGCCAATGGTCCCTGGATCACGCGCTGGGGCTCGACCTGGCCGGCACCGGCTGGGCGCTCGGCGCGCTCGGCGCGGGGCTCGTGGGCGGCGTCGCAACGGTGATCGGCGGCCGCGTCATCGCAGAGCACGAGTCCGCCGCCGGTCAACCGAATCCGAGCTGAGGTAGCGGACAGGGAAAGGAGGGAGGGACGGCCCGGAAGGGGGCTGCACAGAACCGACAGCTCGGGGCCCGTGCGCCGGGGGCCGTCCCTCCTCCTCACACCGGGCGGTTACCCTCCCCCTCCCGATTCAAACGGTCGCCGGTTCGATCCCTGACCAGCCGGGCGTCGCGGGCTCAGTGGGGCGGCAGCTTCGACCTGTAGAAGGCGAGGACCTTGGGCTCTGATGCGGCGACGATGCCGCCGTGGTCAACGCCCGGGTAGACGTCGTAGGCGACGTTGTCACCGGCGCCGTTCAGCTCACCCACGAGCAGGTCCGTGAACTGCTTGAACACGGTCGTATCGGCGCTGCCCTGGGCGATGAGCACCGGGGGGGCGTCGTCTTCACCGCGGGGTTCTGCTTGGCGAGCACCTTGAAAAGGGCCGTCGTGTCGGCGCCGGGGCGGATCATCGTCGAGGGCGCGATGCCCCCGAGCCTGTTCGTCGCGCTGAGGCCGGGGAGGCAGAGCCGGTCGACCAGCGGGTAGTAGCCGAGGACCTGGTCGGAGAGGAGCGCGTCCGGGTGAATCGGCGCCTCGGGCGTCGACCTGGTGGCCGCGCCCTGGACGATCAGGGCCGCGAGCGCCGTGAGGCCGCTCGGCGAGGTGAGCGCCGGCAGCAGGGACGCCTGCTCCTTCAGATGCGACGCCGGGGCGTAGGCGACCGTTCCGCGCAACGCCAACTCCGGGACGTAGCTCTTTGCCTCCCCGGCCGCGAACAGCGCCGCGTGGCCACCCTGGGAGTGGCCGGAGACCAGGAAGCGCTTGCCGATGCTGGGGTCCAATTGGCGTGCGGCGCGGACTATGTCGAGGACGCTTCGGGCCTCGGCGGGGCCGATCAGGTATCGATGCGGCCCGGGTGTCCCGAGGCCCTGATAGTCGGTGCGGGCCACCGCGTAACCGGCTCGAAGCCAGGCGTTCAGCTGCGGGTCCACATAGGAGATGTACGCCTCGACCGGATCGCCCTTGCGATTTCGCGACGGGGCGCAGATGTCCGCCGTGCCGGTGGTGCCGTGGGCATAGCTGATCACCGGCCATCCGCCCTTCGGCGGCTAGCCCTTGGGCACGCTGACCGAGCCCGAGACGGCGATCAGCTTGCCGACGGCGATGACGGACGTGTACAGCACCAGCTTGGTCGAGGAGGCGTTCGCCAGCGGCACCAGGTCGTGGGCCTTACGCGCCCAGATCAGGCTCCCGTGACCGCCTCGGGGTGGCCTCGGAGGATGGTAGAAGGCAAGCCCTGCGGGGCCGGCGCGGACGCTCGCATCGGCGTCGGCGGCGCCCAGAAGGCCGATCGGCGCGACCGAGGCGATGATGACGGCGAGTAGGCGGGCCCGAAAAACGCGGGCAGGCTCGGTGGGTCAAGCTCCCTCCCTCCCTGGATCCAAGTCGATCGACATCCTACTCGCGATGGCCGGCGGGTCCGACCGCAGCTTGGGCGGCTGAACTCGCTGGCCGAGCGGACCGCCGATCGTGACTGTTCAGGCTTCGCCGGCCGGGTTTGCCTGCTCTGCTGCCGCCCGCTTCCTTGCCTCCTTCTTGGCCTGCTTCTCGAGCCGGCGCTCGGCGAGCCTGCGCTCGCGGTTGAGCTTTGCCATCGTGGTCTTCCGCTTGCTGCCTGAAGCCATGCCTGTCCTCCTGTCTTGGAATTTCGAGGCCGGCGAGCAGATCGGGTCCGTCGAGCTCTGCGGATGCCGCCGGATTCCGGCCGGGCCCAGAGATGCCGCAGAAGACGTCGGCTTCCGCACTGCGTCGCGTCGGACCGGCTCACCCGCTCCCTCGAAGCCGGACGAACGCTCGACCCGTCCACCAGTCTAACGTCAGGGGTGGCGGGCTCCACTCCCGCTTCGCATGACCAGCCGAAACGGCCCGCACCGCTCGCCGTCGGAGACGTCTCAGGGCATCGAGCCGGCGCCCATCGAGTCGCCGCTTCCGGAATGGCCGTTCATCGAACCGCCGCCAGGGCCACCTTCCATCGCGTCGTGCTTCGAGGAGCCATCGTTCATGGATCCGCCGCTCATCGACCCCCCCTCCATTCCCTGCATCGCCTTCATGGCCTCGGGCGAGTCCGGCAGGGTGAGCCCGGGAACGCTCGCGGGCGTGAAGGCGACCCCCAGGCCGAGGATCACCAGCAGGAGGGCGATCCCGCGATTGGCGAGGGCCTTCCACGGCAGGAGCTTCTCGAGCGCGATCAGCGCGGCGATGAAGGCCATCCAGCCGAGGCTCATCACCCCGAGCGCGAACAGCGCCGCCATCAGCGCCCAGCAACACCCCACGCACCAGCCGCCGTGCATGACCCCCATCTGCAGTGCCCCGAGCCGCCCGGACCGCCAACGCGTCATCAGGAACATCAGGGGGCTGCGGCAGTAGCGCAGACAGACATCCTTCAGCGGGGTGAGCTGGTAGACGGCCGCCCCCAGGATGATGCCACCGGCGAGGTACGGGCCCGCGTTGTCCCATGCGAAGACGTCGCCGGTGACCGCCCTGCCGAGCCGGTAGATCCCGTAGCCCAGCAGGCCCGCGGCCGCCCAGGAGATCAGGTATCCGCCGATGAAGAGCGCCGTCGCTCCAAACGGGACCGACATTCCCCGCTCGCGCCGTCCCTCCTCGATCCGCACATACATCAGGACCATCGGCGCGATCGACGGGAACATCATCGCCGCCATCATCACCACCCAGACGCCGATGAAGAAACCGAGCGTTCCGGGGTCCGTGCCCGGCCCCGCATCCATCCCCGACATCTGGTCGCTGGTGAGAACCCAGCCGACCGCGGCCAAGGTGACGAGCAGCCCGATGAGGCCGAGCTGGATCAGCCCCGGAAGCGGAGGGGCGCGGCGTATGGTCGCTGATTCCATGACCGCCGCTCAGCTGGGCGGGGATACCGCCGCGCTCAGGCGGCCCACGCGAACTCGGAGGCGGAGAATCCCGCCTTTGCCTCGTAGGAGATGCCGAAGGCGTTGACCTTGGAGCGGGTCGCGCGCGAGACCGTGAGCTCGGAGCCCGCGGGGTGGAATATCCCGGTCAGCTTCGCGGGCTCGCCGGTCTCCACCCCGAAGGGCACCACGTCCTCGATCTCGAAGTCGATCTCATCGCCGATCCGGATCGAGTGCTTGAGCCCGTCCTCGTGAACGGCGATCGGCAGCCGCTCGACGCCCAGGTTCTCGCCCACCAGGGGGCCCAGGGCCTCCATCGGACCGCCAAGCGCACCCGAGAACACGCCCCCGAGCTTCTCCGCCTGCTGGTCGGACGCCGCCGCGTCGATGACGACGCCCATCCGCCAATTCCCTTCGCTCATCACCTTCGGGGTGTCGCAGACCGCGGCGACCGTGAGTCCGCTCACGTCGGTCCCCTCCACCTCGCCGTCGCGGACGTTGAACACCAGGACGACCTTGCAGCGGTCCCTGGTCGCCCCGAGCGAAAGGGAGGCCGTGCAGGGACAGATGACGTCACACGAACAGGTTTCGAAATATGAGCCGGCCAGGTTCCAGGGCATGGCGCCTCCTGGGAGCGAATGGGGTTACGAGTGACTGTAATCCACAAGCGCGAGCGGGTCAACCGTCGCCGCGGCTTGATCGCACCGAGCCTGCCGACGCGGCCGGCCGGCCGGCGTCGGTGGCCCGACTTCGCCCTCCTTGACCGCGTTCCCGCCCGGTGAAAGGATCGGCATCCAGATCCGACTTCGAGGAGAACGCGATGATCGAGATTCCGCGTTGATGGGGTATTTCATCGACGAGCGAGCCGACGAGCGCCAGCGCGAGGCGCTCCAGGCGAGCTTCGGGGGCGGTCGGTCCAGCAAGCACTTTCGCTTTGACTGGTCCGGGCCGAACGAAGCGTGAGATGCAGGTGAACGAGCCGAGCTATCTGCCATGGCAGATCGCGGGCAGCTACCTGGAGGCCTGCAACTGCGAGGCGATCTGTCCCTGCCGGACGGTCGGCGACACGAAGGGCGGCCGATCGACCGAGGGGATCTGCATGGGGTCGCTCTCGTGGCAGATCGAAGCGGGGACCGCCGGTGAGGTGGATCTCGCCGGGCTTCGCGCCGTGCTCGCCATTCGGTACGACGACGACGAGCCCGGCTCGCCGTGGGACTTCGTCCTATACATCGACGAGCGAGCGGATCGGCGGCGGCGAGAGGCGCTGGAGGGAATATTTCTCGGTCGCCTTGGCGGCACCCCCGAGGCCCAGTTCCCCTGGGTCTTCAAGGAAAGCAGGCTGCTCGCGGTACGGCAGGTGGCGATCGAGATCGACCACACGCCGGGCCGCGGCTGGTTCCGCGCCGGTGGCCAGGTCGTAGTTCGGGTGCGCGAGCCGGCGGCCAACCCCGAGGCCGTTACGTGCGTGATCCCCGGGCACCATCAGCCCGGCAGAGAGGTGATCGCCGACCAGCTGGCCGTGACCGATGGCCCGCTCGAGTTCGAGCTGAGCGGCAGGTGCGGCTACGAGTCGGCCTTCGCGTACTCCTCCGACGGCACCTAGCCCGTCTCGTACTCGTCGTGGCGACGCACCCACAGAGGCCGATCGGTGGCCTCGCTTCGACCCATCGGCGTGCGGTCGAGCAAGGCGTAGTAGGCCATCGCCGGCTCGAGTCCCCGTGCCGTGGTTATGTAGGTCCGGTAGACCGTCCCGTCCTCGAGCGCGTACGCGCTCAGCCCGGGGCCCTCCGCGACATAGCCCGCGACGTCCGTTCCGCACATCTCCGCGTTCTGCGTCACGGTCAGCGGGATCTCGCCCCCGAGAAACGGGCGCAACTCCTCCTCGGTGTGGGTGAATCCCAGATCGCGATTGAAGTCGGTGCCGGCGGCGGAGACCCAGCCCAGGGTCCAGCCCATCCGCTCCTTGAAGGCCCGAAGCCTCTCGACCGGCGCCCGAGAGACGAGCAGCATCGTCACGTCCCGTGCCGCCAGATGAACCGCGTTCGGGGCGATGGTGTCGGTGATCGATGAGCAGACGGGGCAGCCCGACTCCCAAGTCGGGCCGAACATGAAGTGGTAGATGAGCAGCTGCGAGCGACCGTCGAAGAGCTCGACGAGCGACTTGGTCCCCGCCTCGGTCTCGAAGCTGTACTGCTTCTCGACCGCGACCCAGGGCAGCTCCCGCCGCTTCTGAGCGAGCTCGTCGCTTCGGCGAGTGAGCTCCTTCTCCTCGGCGAGAAGCGCCTCACGGGCCGCATCGAACTCCTCCTGTGTGCCGACCTTGTGCTCTGGCATCGCTCGTCCTCCTGGGTCGCGCGTTTGCGGTGTGGTCAGTTCGCCGCGTCACCGTGTTTGGTACCACGAGGTCCGGCCGATCGCACGACTGGCGCAAATGCCGAAAGCCCTTCCCGAGCGGGCCTCCACCTAGCCCTGCGACCCAACCATGTTCTTCCGACCGGCCCTCCCTGGAGGCTGGGGGATGAGACCCCACCCGGCCATCCAAAGGAGGAACCGGATGATTGCGGGCCTCACCGCTGCTTGCGGATCACCTTGCCGGAAGACGAGAGCACGTACCACAACCCACCGTTCAGGTCCACCGCCTGGCCCCCCGCGCTCCCTGGGGAGGTGTCGGCGGCGTAGGTGTAGAGCGGCCATCCCGCATAGGTGACGACCTGTCCTCCCTCCGGATCGGGATCGCTACCGAGAAGCGCGGACTTCGCGCTTCCGGCGGCGACGGCCCGCTGACCACTCGCAAGCCTTTCCGGCGGCCAGACCGCCGCGCACGAGCCAACGCAGGTGACCTGCTTGCGTGCGTCTGGCACGAACATGTAGAGGGTCATGCCCTGTCCGTTGACCAGGACGCTCCCGAGCCCGGGCAGCATCCTGGTGGAGATGGTCAGGCTCGCTCCCGGAGAGGCGCTCGAGGTACTCCCGGATCCGCCGCCACAACCCGCGAGCGCGAGGGCGACGGCCGATGCGACCAGGACCGCGGGGTGCCATCGCTGCGATGCGTGCATCAGGCCTAGCTTGTAGCGCTCGGTGGCCAACGAGTCGAGCGCTAACGACAGAGTTCGGACCGTCCTCGCTGTCGCCCCCCGGAATCATGCCTCCTCTCAATCCGCGGCGACTGGCGAAACGGCCAGGAGCTCGCTGGGAGGCGAGCCGTGGAGCAACCAGCCCTCCTTGGTGCGGCTGACGGTGCCTGATCGCTGCAGGATGCCGAGCGCGGCGCTCACCGTCGGGCGTCGAGCGGCGACGAGGTCGGAGAACATCGCATGCGTTAGCGGAAGGGGCACGAACGCGCCGCCCGGGCGGTTCATGCCCCATCGATCGGCGAGGTACCAGAGCAGCATGTGGAGGCGCACCTCGACCTTCGGTTGGTGGACGATGGCCATGTTCACCGCAAGCTGGCGCGAGCGTTGAAGCGCTCGGGCGACGATCTGGCCGTGGATCTCGGGGAAGGCCGCGATCTCGAGGGCGAAGCTGATGTCGAGTACCGCGATTCGGCTGGGTTCTAGGACGCGCCACCTCGAGCGGCGCGGGACCGATGCTACGGCGTCAGCTCGCTGCCACGGTCGAAGGAGATCGCGGGTCCCCAGCAGCTCGGCTCCGAATCGCCCGTCAAGTCCAACGCGCCGGAGCAACAACCCGTCGAGCACGAGCAACCCGAGCCCACGCCGAACCCGGCCGGGCCACTCCGGCTCTTGCCACGGGCCGGTGGGAGCTCGCATGATCGGAGCGCGACAACGCTGGCTCGCCACGAGGAGGCGATCGCGCTCGAGCCCCCCGCCTAGCTCCGGATCCTCCTCCAGCACGTGAGCGACACCGCGCGTGTGTAGGGCGTGGCGTTCATCCCCCGCTGGCGCTCGAGATCCGCTTCGGATCGACACGCACTCAATCGTAGGCGCCCGATTGCCTCGGGAAGTCACGTTTGGCTAGGCCCGCCCCGGGACGCGTCCGAGCATCACTCCGGTACGGTCATCGACCTTCGTCACAAGCACAACGGCTCCCACGCCGCCGCCGATCGCGAGAACGTGCAGGGTCGCGCTCAGCGCCACCAGGACCCCCGGCTGTGATGCCCCTGTGTGCTGGAGGGATCGGGCGAATGATCCCGGGACCGAGCTGATCCGGCCAGCGATGCCTTGGTCCGCGAATCACGACTTGCGACCGAGATGTACGAGACCCAGGGACGCCCTACAGCGCACTGACCTCGCCAACGAGCGGACACAAATCCCTTGGTGGCAGCACCAGCCGCACCGCTGCTCGAAGGCGGGCCGTTCACGGACATTGAGCCCGGTCAAGACTTCGCGTTTACCGTTTTGCAAGATCCAGCGGTAACAATTCACCGATGGCAGCCTCGGAGGGACGCGTCCTCGTAGTCGACGACGAGCCGATCGTTCGCGAGATCCTGGAGCGGTACCTGCGGCGCGGAGGCTTCGAGGTCGCCGCCGCCACCGACGGTCAGGGCGCCCTCGACGCGTTCGACGCCCAACGTCCCGACCTGATCGTGCTCGACCTGATGTTGCCCGGGATCGACGGGCTCGAGGTGTTCCGGCGGATCCGCACGCGGCGCGGGAGGACGGCGGTGATCATGCTCACCGCTCGCGGCGAAGAGACCGACCGTGTCGTTGGCCTGGAGCTCGGCGCCGACGACTATGTCGCCAAGCCGTTTTCGCCTCGCGAGATCGTCGCAAGGGCGCGAGCCGTACTTCGGCGGACCGGGGGCAATGGCGCCCCGGCAACCGCTGAGCCGGAGCTCCTGCGGATGGGCAGGCTCGAGATCGACCTGCGAACCCGCGAGGTGACCGACGAGGGCCGGCGGGTGGAGCTGACCCCGAAGGAATTCGACCTGCTGACCTTCTTCGCGGCAAACCCGAGGACGGTGTTCAGCCGAGCGCGCCTACTCGAAGAGCTCTGGGACCTCGCCTACGCCGGCGATCCCTCGACGGTCACCGTCCATATCCGGCGCCTTCGCGAGAAGACCGAGCGCGATCCCTCGAGCCCACGGCACCTTGTGACCGTTTGGGGGATTGGGTACCGATTCGAACCGTGAGGGCGAGGCGGATCCCGCCGCTGCTCATCGCCGTGCTGATCGCCGCGATCGGCGCGCTGGGCACGCTGTTGATCGGGCTCGGCACCTTCAGCGTCGCCGAGGTCGGCCAGCTCGGGCTGATGATGCTCGTGGCGATCACCCTGACGGCCGTCGCGACCGCGCTGGCGGCGCCGCGCCTCGCCCGGGCGTCATTCGGCGTGCGGCTGATCTCGATCGCCGCCTTCGCAACCCTCGTCGGGTTCGCAAACCTCACGGTGCTCTCGTTGCTGATGCTCGTCGACGCTCACGCGACCACCGTTGTCGCGGTGTTGCTCGTTTACTCCACCGCAGCGGCGGTTGGAGCGGGGCTCGCCACCACCCGCGAAACGTCGGAGGCACTCGCCAACGTGGGCGCGACCGCTCGGCGGATCGCGGCGGGGGATCTCGAGGCACGCGCGGGCCGGGTCGGAGGGGGAAGCGAGATCGAATCGCTCGCTCGCACGCTCGACGAGATGGCCGAGCGGCTCAGCTCCTCGCTTGAGCGAGAGCGCGAGGCAGAGGCTCAGCGGCGCCACCTGGTCACCGCCGTATCCCACGATCTGCGAACGCCGCTTTCGGGGTTGAGGGCGATGGTCGAGGCGATCGAGGACGGCGTCGTCAACGAGCCCACGACGATTCGACGCTACCTCGGCGAGATGGGCTCGAGCGTCGACTCGCTGGTGGCGCTGGTCGATGACCTGTTCGAGCTCGTTCAGCTCGACGCCGGCGCAATCCAGGCCGAGACCGAGCGCGCGCGAGTCGAGGAGGTTGTGGGATCGGCGCTCGCAGCGTGCGGCGCACAGGCCTCCACCAAGGGCCTTGCGGTCCGGGCCCAGATCGACGGGGCCGCCGAGGTCCCCTGCTCCCCCCGGCTGACGCGTGTGGTCCAGAACCTGCTGCAGAACGCGATCCGCCATACCCCCAGCGATGGCACCGTGGTGATCGAGGCGCGCCATCGCGGGCGGGAGCTCGAGCTTGCGGTACGCGACAGCGGCGACGGGATCGACGGGGCGGTGCTCGACCGCGTTTTCGAGCCATTCTGGCGCGGGGACTCTGCCCGCACGGGTGAGGGCTCCGGCCTCGGACTGGCGCTCGCCAAGCGCATCGTCGAGGGACTCGGCGGCAGCATCGCCGTCGAGTCGGACTCGACCCGGGGGTCCCGCTTCGCCGTCCTCATCCCCGATGGGCCGAGCGAGGGCGGCGCGGCGCCGTAAGCGCTGCGAAAGGAGTCGTCATTAGCGTGGCCGCGGTCTTGCGCTTCCGAACCACGCAGCGCCCGGAGACCTCGCAAAGCCGGCTTCGCCCCTCCACGAAGGCGGTGATGGCAGGACGCGGCGAGGCCGGGAGCGGCCAGCCGCTGAACCTGCCGCCGATCTTCGCGTCGGCGTTCCACGCCAACGGCTCACACGGCTACGCCCGGGACGGAAACCCGACCTGGGAGGCGTTCGAGGAGGCGCTCGGGGTGCTCGAGGGCGGGGAGGCGATCGCCTTCTCGTCCGGGATGGCGGCGATCGCGGCGGCACTGGAGGAGCTGCCGATCGGAGCGCGCGTGCTCGCCTCGCGGAGCACCTATTTCGAGCTGCGGCGTCTGCTCGCCGGGCGCGCCGCCGCAGGTCGGCTCGAGGTCCTCACCGTGGACGCGATGGACACCGACGCTGCCCTCGCAGCACTCGACGGCACCGACCTCGTCTGGCTCGAGACGCTCACCAATCCGATGCTCGAGGTTCCGGAGCTCGACATCATCGTCGACGCCGCACAACGTCATCGCGTCGTCTCGATCGTCGACGCGACTCTGGCGACCCCGGCGCTCCAGCGCCCGCTCGAATTCGGCGCGGACCTGGTGATCCACAGCGCCACCAAGTACATCGGTGGCCACTCCGATCTGCTGCTCGGCGTCGCCTCGACCCGCGACCCAGCCCGAGCCGCACGACTTCGCGAAGCGCGGACGGCGCTCGGCGCGGTCCCCGGGACCATGGAGACCTTCCTCGCACTCCGGGGCCTTCGCACCCTGCCGCTTCGCGTTGAGCGCAGCTGCGAGACGGCCCTGGTTCTGGCGCGGCGGCTCGAGGATCACCCGCTGGTCAGGGGCGTGCGGTACCCCGGACTCCCGTCAGACCCCTGCCACGAGCGGGCTCGCAGGCTCCTCGACGGCTTCGGGGCGATGATCGCCTGGGAGATGCGTTCAAGCACAGACGCCGCCGCCGTCTGTGCGTCCGTGCAGGTGCTCACGCACGCCGGCAGCCTCGGTGGGGTCGAGAGCCTGATCGACCACCGCGCCCGCCTCGGCGAGGACGACCGCCTCCCGCCGGGACTGCTCCGCGCGAGTGTCGGCTGCGAGGACCCCGAGGACCTCTGGGAAGACCTCGAGCGCGCCATCAACTCGCTCGTCTGAGCGCGAGTCGGAGCCGCAACGCGTACAGCAGCCCCGACCCTGCCAGCAGCGCCGCCGTCAGCAGCAGCCAACGGCCCAGGTAAACGCTCGCCGAGAGCCCGGTGTCGGCGCGATATCGATCCTCGCTCAACCCGAACACGAGCGGGAACCAGACGACCAGCGCGAATGCGGACAGCAGGGCGGGCACCCGGAGGTGGTTGAGCGCCATCACCCCCAGGCGCTCGCGGTCGGCAGACGCCGCCCCCGCCCCGGCCCGGGCCGCACGGCCGGCCACAAGGCCGAGCGCGGAGTAGAGGGGAAAGGCGATCAGGTCGTGGGCGATGATCGCGCCGCCGAACCAGAGCAGCATGTTGAGCGCGCTGGGCCGCGCGACGATGGCGATGAACGCATAGCCGACCACCGCCATGCTCGCTCCCACCGCGAGCAGGTGAAGGGCCCCGGCGCCATAGCGATCGCGAAGGAAGGCCATCTCACGCGGGGAGCGCGCTGATCGCCGATACCCACTTGGTGCAGTGGACCCCGGGCGCGGCCGGGACGATCACGCGGGCCGGATAGCCGTGGTCGATGGAGAGATCGGCCCCGTTCACGCCCAGGGCGAGGAGCGAGCGGGAGTCACGCACCTGCTCGGCCGCGAGCGCCGCCCTGCTGAAGGCGCCCCCCCGCTGCAGCGACTCGACCAGCACCGGCCCGGGCTCGGCGGAACCGGCCCTGGCGAGCAGGTCTCGGAGCCGGACCCCGGTCCACGACTGGGTGGTCGACCAGCCCTCGACACAGGCGATCGGCAGCGAATACGTGTGCTGGTCCATCATCAGCAGCTCCTCTCTCGTCAGCTCGAGGGCGCGAGCGGCGTTGAGCCGAAGCCGCCAGCCGTGGCCGACCTGGGCGGGAGCGATTCCGACCGCGCTGGCCGTCTTGTTGACCTGAAACCCGTTCGGCCCGGTGCCGAGCGAGCGGCCATGCGGGGCCAAGAAGGCGAGTGGCCGCAGCGGGCCGCCGATCTGCTGGCCTGCCGCGATCAACCCCAGGCCCAGCGAGCCTGCGCCGACCGTTGCCAACAGGCCGCGACGCGAGACGGTCGGGCGCGCCGGATCGGCGGGAGCCGTGGTGCCCTCGCTGGGAGACTCGGGCTCGGTGTTGGCGAGGTCCTGCCTCAGCGGCCGGACCACGCCCCGGTCTCGAAAGGCCCGGCGGGCGACCGGGATCTTCACCACGAGGTGGAGCCCGAGAGCGGCGAGGAAGATGAAGGCTGCGTAGTAGTGGGCCGGGACGAAGCTGAACCCCCAGGGGTAGTAGAGCTGGATGTTGAGGATTCCCGTGAAGAACACGAACAGGCTTCCACCGACCAGGAATGCCAGCGAGAGGCGCTCGAACGAATGCGCGATCGAGCGCACAGGTGGCCACTCGAACAGCTTCGGCATCGCCGACCACAGCTTCGCTCCGAGCAGAGGGATCGCCATCACCCCGCTGGTGACGTGAAGGCCCTGAGTGAACGCATACAGCCAGGCGGGCGAGGTGGGCCAGCCGAAGAAGTAGAGATCGAAGCCGACGTCGATCCCGCCGCTGCCGGTGACCGAGTTCCCGTCGAGCCACGGGTAGTAGGCGACGTGGGACAGAAAGCCGGTGACCGCGCAGATGACGATCAGCGGCAGGAGGGCAGAGCCGAGCGCCGAGGCGAGCCAGGGTCCGCGCAGGGGGCTCCGCCAGAACTCCCGCCGGAACGGACCGGGGGGCGGCGACTCGCCCGTCAGCCGATGCGCTTGCCTCACCGGCCGGCCCCGATCGATGGAGCGGCGAGCCGCTCGATCCGATCGCCATCGGTCCCGGTGACCCAAGCGGCACCTGTGCGGGGGTCGACGGCGACGCCATTGGGCTGGCGCAGGGTCGGGTACGAGGCCAGGCGCCGGAGACCGTCCTGGCTGACGCGAAAGACGGACGCCCGGTTGCGGGCGGTGAGCGTCACCCAGAGAAGCCGGCGATTCCGATCAAGGGCGAGCCCGTAGGGCGCTCCGGGGGCGGGCGCCGATGCGATCCGCCTCGGGCTCGGCGCGAGTCCGAACTCGAGGATCCGTCCCCCGTCGGTGTCGGCGACGAAGGCCCGGCCCCGGGCGGCGACCACATGGGTGGGCCCGACTCCGGCTGGGACGTCGCCGAGTGATCGCAGCGTGCGGGCGTCGTAGACGCGCATGACGCGCTGGCGCACGGCGACCAAAGCGACCAGATCCCCCGAGGCGGCAATCCCGCCCGGTTGACGCGGGGCCGGCAGGGTGGCGATCGCGCGCCTTCCCCGGACCACCGAGACGCTGTCGCCGAACTCGTCGGAAACGAAGTATCGGCCGGCGGCGGCAACCGCGTCGTGCGGATGCTCCCCGACCGAAACCGATCGGATCCGACCACCGGGAAGGCCGACCAGGAGGAGCCGGTTGGCGGCCTCCGCCGGCGCCAGGACGGGTCCGCCGGGGCGGGCCAGGGAGAGGTGACGCGATGCGGCCGGAACCGAGAGACGGCGAACGACACGTCCGCTGCGAGTGCTCAGGAGGGCGAGCCGACTCGTCCCCTGAAGATCGACCGCGACCAGTCCGGTGAGCGGGTCGACGGTGATCCCCTCCGGTCGCGCCCCAACCAGGTAAAGCCGGCCGGCCGGGGGATGCGCGAGCAACGGGGCAGGTGCCGGCTCGGCCGCCGGTGGCAGGCCGCATGCCGAGAGCGCCAGGCCAAGAGCGGCGGCCGGCACCAACGTTGCAGGGGTCATCCGCGATGCCCTCACGGCCCCGCGGCTTGGGCGGCCGGCGCCCTCAGAGCGCCGGCCGCCGATTCGACCTCGCTCGCGAACCGCGTGCCGGGACAGCCCGCCGCCACGGCCAGCGCGTCGTCGAACGTGTCCACGTCCTGAAGCGCCGGAAGCTCGCGCCACTCGATCCTCAGCCGCCGCAACCGCGCGCCCTGGGCTCGGGCCGTCCAGGTGGTGCTCATCGGGATGCCCTCGAAGACCTCGCGACGCGGGTGTCGCAGTCCGATTGCCCAGTAGCCACCGTCGAAGGCCGGACCGAGCACCCCCTCGATGCCGGGACGCGAAAGCGTCTCCAGCGAGTGGCCCAGAAGCTCGGCGCTCAGCTGAGGGGTGTCCATGCCGACCAGCAGGGCCGGACCGCCGACTGCTCCAAACGCTGCAGCCAGGCGGCAATCCAGCCCGCCGTCGGCCTGCGGGTAAAGCTCGAAGCCGTCGGGAAGCCAGTCGCCCGGCGCGCCCTCGAGCACGAGCACCCGCCGCGGCGCCGGCGCCGCCGCAACGGCCTCGAGCGTGTCGGCGAGCGCGGCCTGGGCGATCGCCGCGGCCTGTGACGGGGTACACGGAGGACACAGCCGTGTCTTTGCGCGGCCCGCCACCGGGGCCTTGGCGATCACGATCAGCGCCGGGCTCATCCCAGGGCGCCCATCATGTCCTTGACGGCGCGGGAGGTGCCGCCCAGCGTCCCGGTCACCTTCGATCGCCCTGTGCGGGGCCGATAGGCAACGTCGACTTCCCCGACCCGCCATCCGGCTTGGGCGCTCAGCAGGACCATCTCGAGCGGCCAGCCAAAGCGCCGGTCGCGAATCCCGAGGGCGGCGAGGGGCCGGCGGCGCGTTGCACGCATCGGGCCGAGGTCGCGCAGCCGCAGGCCGGTGCGACGACGAAGCTCCCAGGCAATTGCCCGATTCGCTAGCCGGGCGTGGAGCGGCCAGGCGCCGGGCGCCGGGCGCCGCCGGCCAAGCGCCAGGTCCCAGCGCTCAGCGAGGACCGGGGCGCTGACCTGCGGGAGCTCACGCGGATCGAGCGATCCGTCGCAGTCCATGAAGCAGACGACCTCGTCCTGGGTCGCCACCAGCCCGGCCCAGCACGCGGCGCCGAAGCCACGCTGTGGCTCGTTCACGACCTCGGCGCCCAGCTCGCGCGCGACCCCGCCCGACCCGTCGGTCGAGCCGTTGTCTACGACAACCGGCCGATAGCCGTCAGGCATGTGTCCCAGCACCCACGGCAGCGCCGCCGCCTCGTCGAGCACCGGGAGGACCACATCGGGCACAGGGCTGAGGCTGCCAGGGGTGGATTACAAAGCCATTAATCGGTCCGTAATCAGTCCTCCCTAGCGTCAAACCGATGGAGCGCGCGACCGCTGGAGCGCCGGCCACACGCTGGTCAGCCCGCGCGAGCTGGCTCACGCCGACGCGCGTGGCGCTCGGGGCCTGGGCGGGGTTGATCGCGGTCTGCGCCGGCTGGGGCGCGGGGCTGATTCTCTCCGGTCACGACCTCTATCTCAACGCCCCGCCGCTGGTCGGAAACGTCGACCCTCGGCTCGGGCCCCAGCTGCTGATCCCGGTCACGATCGCATGCGGTGGCGTGTGGGCCGCGCCGAAGCTCACGATGCAGCTCGGTTGGCGAATGCTGCTCGTGAGCTCTATGGCCGGGGTCGCCGTTTGGGCGACCGGGCTGGCGTTGGTCGGGGGGACCGTGGGGATCGCCGCTCCGCTGACCAGCCCGCACGAGTACCTCACCGTGGTGCCACAAATCTCCTCGCCAGGGGACTTCCTCTCGCACTTCACCGAGCGGATCAGCGGGTACGCAACTCACATCCGCGGCCACCCTCCCGGGATGGCGCTGATCGTCTGGGGCCTGGCCCAGATCGGGCTCGGGGGCACCTGGCCGGCGAGCGTACTGATCGTGATCGGCGGCGCCTCGATGGCGCCGGCGAGCCTGATCGCGGTGCGCGAGATCGCCGGCGAAGTGGTCGCGCGGCGCGCGGCCCCATTCCTCGTCATCGCTCCCGCGGCGATCTGGATCGCGGTCTCGGCCGACGCGCTCTACGCCGGTGTCGGTGCCTGGGCGGTGGCCTCGATGGTGATCGCGATCCATCGCCGCGGTTGGCGCTCGGACCTCGCTGCGGTGATCGGCGGTCTCCTGTTCGGAGTGACGGTGTTTCTCTCCTATGGCCTCGTCCTGCTGGCGCTGATTCCGCTCGGGGTCGCGGCTGGCGCCCGCAGGGTCCGGCCCCTGCTCGTCGCCACGCTGGGAATCGCCCCGATCATGCTCGCGTTCGGGGCGCTGGGCTTCTGGTGGCTCGATGGCCTCGAGGCAACCCGTCAGGAGTACCTGCTGAGGAGCGTGGCGATCAGCCGGCCGTACGGCTACTTCGCCTTCAACGACTTCGCAGCCCTGGCGGCGGCCGTGGGCCCGGCGACCTTCGTCGCCATCGCGCGGTTGCGCGACCGTCGACTCCTGATCTTGGTCGGCGGGGCGCTCGCCGCGGTCGCGCTTGCAGACCTCAGCGGGATGTCCAAGGGCGAGGTCGAACGAATCTGGCTTCCGTTCATGCCGTGGCTGCTCGTTGCATGCGCTTGCCTTTGGAAGCCCCCGGGCTCTGTTCGCAGCTGGCTGGCGGCCCAGGCCGGCTGCGCGATCGCGATCGAGGCGCTGGTGCACACGCCGTGGTGAGCTCTCCCCGCACCCTCGTCGTCGGAGGCGCCGGCTTCATCGGCTCCTTCATCGTCGATGCCCTGGTCGAGGCGGGAGACGCGGTTCGCGTGCTTGACCATCTGCATCCGCTCGCCCACGATGGCCAGCCCGATTACCTCAACCCCGAGGCCGAATACGTGTGGGGCGACGTGCGCGACCCGGACACCGCCCGGGCGGCGGTTGCGGGGGTCGATCGAGTCTCTCACCAGGCGGCGATGGTCGGGCTGGGAACCGACTTCGCCGACGCGCCGAGCTACGTCGAGCACAACTCGCTCGGAACCGCGGTCCTGCTTCGCGTGCTCCACGAGCGCGGATTCACGGGCGGACTCATCCTGGCCAGCAGCATGGTCGTCTACGGCGAGGGGCGCTACCGCTGTCCGGAGCACGGTCTCGTTCGCCCCGGACCCCGGCCCCTCGACCGACTCCGCGCCGGGCGGTTTGACCCGCCGTGCGAGCGCTGTGGCCGAGAGCTCATCCCCGAGGCGGTCCCCGAGGAAGCAGCGCCGGATCCGCGCAATGTCTACGCAGCCACGAAGCTCAACCAGGAACATCTCTGCTTTGCCTTCGCCCGGACGGCGGGCATCGACGCGATTGCCCTCCGCTACCACAACGTCTATGGACCGCGAATGCCGCGCGGAACCCCGTATGCGGGGGTCGCGAGCGTCTTTCGCAGCGCCGTGGCCAGCGGCCGCCCGCCGCAGGTCTTCGAGGATGGCGGCCAGCGCCGGGACTTCGTTCACGTGCGCGATGTGGCCCAGGCCAACCTGGCGGCCCTGCAAGCGCCGGCCGGAATCGGCGGCGCCTTCAACGTCGCCAGCGGCACACCGCGTACGGTCGGCGAGCTCGCCAGCAAGCTCTCGTCTGCGGGTGGCGGGCTGGAGCCGGAGACGACCGGCGAGTTCCGCCTCGGCGACGTCCGTCACGTGTTCGCCTCCACTCGGCGAGCTGCCGAGGCGCTCGGCTTCTCGGCCCGCATCGGGTTCGGCGAGGGGGTGCGGGAATTCGCTCGGGCAACACTGAGATCGCCCGCTCGGGTTACTTAGCCGCGCTCCGAGCTAGCCGTGATCTGGGCGCTCCCCGGCCAGTAGCTGCAATGCGTGCGGCAGCGATTCGGCGATCGCTTCGCCGGCCTCGGGGATGCTCCGCGGGCTGCCCGGGAAGTTGATGATCAGGCTGGGGCCACGCATCCCGGCGACTCCGCGCGAGAGCATCCAATGACGAACGTGCCGACGCGAGGCGACGCGCATCGCCTCGGCGATCCCCGGAGCATCGCGATCGATCACGGCCCTGGTTGCCTCGGGGGTCACGTCGTTCGGCGCGAACCCGGTCCCGCCACTGGTCAGGACCAGGGCGCATCCCTCGGCATCCGCCCAGTGGCACAGCCTCTCGATGATCAGTTCCCGATCGTCGGGGATCACCTCTCGGCCCACGACATCGCCGCCCAGGCGCGCCACGAGCTCGACGAGCCGCATCCCGCTGTCGTCCTCGCCGTCGCCCCGGGCCCTCGAGGTTGACACCGTGACGACGGCGGCTCGAAACGGCGCCACGTCAGCGCGACTCGCCCGCGGTTGAGATGTCCTCGCGGTGCCACTCGCCGCTCCGCCCACCCGCCTTGGCCACAAGGGCGACGCGCTCCACGATCACTCCGCGCTCGACGCCCTTGACCATGTCGTAGACGGTCAGCGCGGCGACGGCCGCCGCCGTCATCGCCTCGAGCTCGACGCCGGTCCGCCCCACGGTCCGGACCTCCGCCGCGAGCAAAACGAGGCCAGCGCCCGCGTCGATCGTCGCCTCGACGTCGGCAAACGTCAGCGGCAGAGGGTGGGCCAGGGGTATCAGCTCCGCGGCTCGCTTTGCGGCCTGGACGCCCGCGATGCGAGCGGTGCCCAGCACGTCACCCTTCGGTCCCTCGCCTCGCTCCACCGCCCGTGCGGTCTGGGTCGACATCCGCACCCTCGCCTGCGCACGAGCGACGCGCTCGGTCTCCTCTTTGCCGCCAACGTCCACCATCCGTGCTCTGCCGGCGGCGTCCAGATGCGGCAGTTCGGGATCGCTCATACCGAGGTGCCATCCGCCCACCGGCGGTGCTCGCCGGAGGAGGTCTCGGTGACCTCGCGTTTCCAGATCGGCACCTCGGCCTTGATTCGGTCGATCGCCTCGCGGGCTGCGGCAAAGGCCGCCTCGCGATGGGCGGCCGATACCGCGACGACCACGCTCGGCTCGCCAAGCGGCACGGCGCCGATGCGATGCTCGGCGGCCGCCGCCTCGAGCCCATGAAGCTCAACGCAGTCGTCGAGAATCGCGGCCATTCGCTCCTCTGCCATCTCCGCGTAGGCCTCGTATTCGAGCCGGGGAACCTCGCGGGTCGTGCCCTGAAAGACGACTGTCGCACCCGCGCCCGGGCGGACGACAGCACGCGACAGCGCCTCGACCGACAGCGCTGCACCGGTCACACGCGCCTGAACGGAGCCCGCGCCTCCGCTCACCGGGGGCACCAGCGCGAGCTCGTCGCCGGACGCGAGCCGGGTCTCGGGCGAGGCGTAATCGCGGTTCACCGCCATCCGGACCGGAAGCCGGCCGAGCATCTCGTCGAGGGCCGGCTCGGCGCGGAGGGCGATGAGCGCGTCGGCCACCGTGGCGCCGTCGGAAAGCGCCAGCTCGACCGAATCGCGCCCGGCGCCTTCTCGCAACATGGCGAAGAGGCGTACTCGCACCCGCATGCAGGGAATCGTACGTGGGGCCGGCCGAAGACCTACTCGAGAAGCTCGATGTCGACCCGGTCTCCCGCGTCGATTGAGCCACTTGCCCTCGGCACGATCGCCAGGGCGTCAGCCCCCAGCATCCACGTGAGCACGTGCGACCTCTGGTCCTTCGTTGGGCGAACGTGCCATCCGTCGTCACGCAGCTCCAAACGGCAGCGCACGGCGTGGGCCCGACCGGGGCGCTTCTCGTATGACTCGTCGAGGATCGCCGTGGCGCGCCACGGATCCGTTGGAGTGACGTCCAGCATCGCGCCGATCGCCGGCCTCGCAAGCAGGGTGAAGGTGACCATCGCCGAGACCGGGTTCCCCGGCAGCCCGAAGACCGGCGCGTTGCGAGACCCGTCCGCCCGAACGCCAAACCATGTCGGCATGCCCGGCCGCAACGCAAGTCCCCAGAAGACCTGCTCGGCGCCGGCCTCCGCGAGCGTGGGCCGAACGTAGTCGTGATCCCCGACCGAGACCCCGCCACAGACCACGGTCAAATCCTGCTCCAGCGCCCGCTCGAGCGCGGCCGCGAGGGCCGCCGGGTCGTCGGGCACGGCGTCAGCCGTCGCCAGTTCGGCGCCCGCCCTCTCGACCAGGGCCGCAACCGAGAAGGCGTTCGAATTGCGGACGCCCCCGGGACGATTGGGTTCAGACGGGCCGAGCAACTCGTCGCCCGTGGTCAACAGGGCGACGCGGGGCCGGCGCGTGCAGCGAGCGGAGGGCCGCCCGAGCGCGGCGAGGACCCCGACCTCCGCCGGACCAACGGCCGTGCCGTCGGCGAGCACGAGCTCACTCGCCCGGACGTCGTCGCCGGCGTGGCGCACGTAGCGGCCGCCGCTCACCTCGGCTTCGATTCGAACCCGGTTGTCGCTCGCCGAGGCGTCCTCGACCGGCACCACAGCGTCGGCTCCACACGGCAGCATCGCGCCGGTGGATATGGCGATCGCCTCGCCGGGGGCGAGCCCGGAGGGGGCGGGCTTCCCGCACGCGATTCATCGACGACCCGCAGGAGGACGGGCGCCTGGCTGGTGGCGCCGCGCGTGTCCGCGCCGCGCACGGCGAATCCGTCCATCGCCGAATTGTCGAATGCCGGCACATCTTCAGCGCTCGACACTTCCTCGGCCAGCACCCGCCCGAGCGCCTCCCCAAGTGGCACGGTCTCGGCGTCGAGCGGCGCGCAATGCTCGAGCACGAGCCTCCGCGCCTCAGAGATCTCGATCAACTCTGGGGTCATCGTCTCTCGCACCGCGAGAGTAGTCGCCTGTGTTCCGCGTCGTGAGCGCCGATGAACGCTCCTAGGCCACGGCACTACAGTGGCGAGAGCCTGGTGGCAGCCGCCTTCCAGCTGGCGATCACCGAAGATCCGGGCCGCAGGCCGAGCTCGCGAAGCGAAGCCTCGGTGATCTCGGCGGCGAGCGGCTGGGATGCGCGAAGGCCGACCCGCACCCTCCCCCCGAGCACGGTGGTCGACCCCACGGTCGCCGGGATGTGGTTGCGAATCGAGCTTCGAAACGCTGCGTTGGGCCGATCGAGGCTGATCTCCCACGGATAAACGCTGGCCGCGACTCGCCCGCTCGCCGACGCCGCGCTCGTCACCTGTCCACCGCCGTCGAGCTCCACGATCGTCACTCCATCGGGTGCCGATCGGGCTGTGCCGCGGAGGACCACCGCGCCCGAGAAGTCGGCCACGAACGCGCTCGCGGGCGCGGCGGCGAGGTCGGCGGGCGCTCCTCGCTGGATCACCCGGCCGGCGTCGAGGATCGCGACCTCGTCGCCGAACAGCGCAGCCTCCTGAAAGTCGTGGGTGACCAGGATCGCCGGGACCCCGGCACTTGCCAGCACCTCGGCGAGGACCCGGCCCGACTCGCCGCGTGTGCGGGCGTCGAGTGCCGACAGCGGCTCGTCAAGCAACAGTGCCACCGGGTCCGATCCGAGCGCGCGAGCCAGAGCCACACGCTGACGCTCCCCCCCGGAGAGCTCTGCCGGCCGGGCCCAGGCCCGGTCTGCGATCCCGAAACGATCCAAGAGCTCGAGGGCGCGTCGTCGGCGTTCGGAGCGGCGCAGGTCTCGTAGGCCGTAGGCCACGTTCTGCCACGCTCGCTGGTGCGAGAAGAGCGCGTAGTTTTGGAATACGTAGCCGCAGCGCCGCTGCTCCGGAGCGATGTTGACCCGCCGCCCCGTGTCGAGCCACAGGTCCGCCCCGCAGACGATGCGGCCTCTCCGCGGGGCCATCAGACCAGCGATCGCCCGCAGGGTGGTCGTCTTGCCGCACCCGGAGGGCCCCGCGAGCGCGAGACACTCGCCGGGCCCCACCCCCAGGGCCAGGTCGAGGTCGAATCCGTTTAGATGGATTTCGAGCTCAGCCAGCAGCATCGGCTCGACCGGGCGCGCGGAAGACGATCTTGACCGACATCAGGAGGGCCGCCGAGACCGCCACCAGGACGGCCGAGAGAGCCAGCGCCGCCGGGAAGTCGGTCGCGAAGCGATCGTAGATCGCCAGCGGAACGGTCTGGGTGACCCCGCGAAGTGAACCGGCGAACATCAGCGTCGCTCCGAACTCCCCGAGGGCCCGGCCCCAGGCGAGCGCCATGCCGGCGGCCAGCCCGGCCCTCGCGGCGGGAATCGCGACCCGCAGGACCGTTCGGGCCTCCCCCGCCCCGAGGGTTCGCGACGCTTCGATCGAGCTACGATCGACGGCCGCGAACGCCGCTTGAGCCTGGCGAAGGAAGAAGGGCGCGGCGACGAAGGTCAGGGCCACGACGACCCCCGCGGTCTGGAGGACGAGGTTAAGGCCGGCGTCCTCGACCAGCCCGCCCAGGATTCCGTGGGGTCCGAGCGCCGCCAGCAGAGCGATCCCGGCCACCGCCGGGGGCAGCACCAGGGGCAACTCGACGAGCGTGACGACGACCGAGTGGCCCGGGAACGAGCGGGTCGCAAGCAGATACGCGGCGGGGGTGCCGACGACTACGATGATCGCCGTCGCAATCGCAGTCGTCTCGAGGCTCAAGCGCAGGGCATCGACGGCCACCGGATTGCCGAGGCTCGAGATCAGCTTCGCTGGCCCCGTGTCGACGAAGATCGCGACGACGGGCAGGCCGAGGAAGACAAGCGTTGCGGCCAGGGCGACCGTCAAGAGGGCGGTGAACCACGGCGAGGCCCTCATTCCGGCGGCGGCTCGAAGCCGGCCGCGCGGAGCGCCCTCAGGCCGGTCCCCGACAGCAATCCGACGATGAACGCTCTGGCCTCCTGCGGATGTCTGCTCCCCCTCACCACAGCCGCCGCGTAATCGACCGAGGGCTCCAGCCTGGCCGGCAGCTCGATCGCCTCGAGCTGGCCGTTGGTGGCGTCGACATCGGTCACGTAGACGAGCCCGGCGTCGACCGCCCCCTCGGTGAGCTTGCCGACGATGCCGGCAGCGTCGGGCTCGGTTGACCGTACGTTTCGGAGAATCGCCGAACTCTCTGCCGTGCCCAGCCCGGCGAGGACCTGTCGCGTATAGATGCCGATCGGGACGGAGGCCGATCCGATCGCCACGGTGACGCCCGACTCGGCTAGATCGTTCACCGATCTGATCTCGCCTTGATTCGCGGGCACCGCCACCACGAGGCGATTGGCGGCAAAGACGATCGGTTTGTCCACCAGTCCCTCGCGGTGGAGGCTCTCGGGGAGGGCCGTGTTTGCGGAGGCGAAGACGTCCGGGGCCACGCCCTGACGGATCTGCGCTGCCAGGTCATCCGAGCCGGCGAAGGAGAACTTGGCGTCGGCGGAGTTGAAGTGATCGCCGTAATGGCCGAACGCGTCGGTCAGCGAGCTCGCGGCGCTGACGACCACGGCCGGCCGATCGTCGCCGCCGCCACACCCGACCGTCGCGAGTGCGGCGATCGCGCAGAGGACCAGCGCGCGTGCCCTCACTCAGGCTCCCGCTCAATCATCACGGAGGTCGCCTTCACGGTCGCCGTCGCTCGCACCCCCTCGGACAGGCGCAGCTCCTCAACCGCGTCGCGGGTGATCGCCGCCGTCACCCTGTGCGGGCCGGCTTCGATCTCGACGAGCGCCATCACGCCGGAGACCTCGACCGACGTGACGAACCCCGGAAATCGGTTGCGGGCCGAGAGCTTGTCTCCGGCTCGATGGCGCGCGGGGTGCCGGCTCAGGCGCTTGATCTCGCCTGCCGGCACCCGGCGCCGGTTGCGCTGGTCGCGAGTCGTGCGCAACTTCCCGGAGCGATCCCAACGCCGTAGCGTGTCGACGCTGACCCCCAGCGCCGTCGCCGCTTCGCCAAGACTCAAGTCCGCCATCCCTGCCTAAGCATCGCATAGGCAGGGCAGGAGAGGCTAGCCGCCGATGGCGCTCATCGTCCTGGTGGGCGGGCGAAAGCCGGGCTCTCCGATCCGGTGCTTCAGCTCCTTGCGCCAGACGGCTTCGCGGACGATCCGCTCGACCTCGCGATCCGACGCCCCGTCGCGCAGGGGACCATGAGCCTTTCTCATTGGGGGCTGCTTGGGAGGCAGGCGCGGAAACCGCTGCGGTCAAATCGCGGTGACGGGCATGGCTCCTGCGTGACGTCATCGGGGCCGACGTGCGCGGCGCCATCGCGGATTGCCCGTGCGGCCTCAATCGCCGGGGGCGCCGCGGCGAACTCCGTGCGGTCGAAGTCGTCGGCCAAAAACAGCGCCGAGCCACCGTCGCCGGCGTGCTTGCCGACGATCCCGTGGCGAGCTACGGGTGTAGCACCTTGCTCGTGGGTGGCGCGCCGAGCGGCCGGCCGCCGTAGATGACGTTGCCCCGGGCGTCCTGGTAGGTCATCCAGGGGACCGTCCCCTGCTGCGCGACGCCCGGCTTGGAGAAGTCGCAGACGCCGTTGGGGAAGATCGTCTGCATGTGCGCCCACTGTTGATCGGTGAATGCGATCGGGCCGTAGTTGTTTCCGCGGTTGAGCGGCTTGAGCTGGCACTTGTTGGCGTCGGTGGTGATCCCGTCGCCGGCCACGGTGCGGGGGGTGCCCTCGACGTTCACCACGCCACCTGGGCAGAGGCCGTTCGAGAGCTTGTGGCCGTTCCCGTCGTAGCAGCGGTCGGTGAGGTGCGTGGGTTTGTCGCGGGCGATCTTCCGGGCCACCGTCCCCTTGGCCTTGTCCTTCTCCACGGCGGTGAGCCAGCGGCTCATGGCCAAGAACGCGTTGAGTCCGCACTGGTTGTCGCCGGTCAACACGACCGGCCCTTCCCAGATGAGCTGGTTGGCGTGGTTACCGTGCGCGCGGTTGAGCCGGGCGCGGACCGCAAACGCCCGGTAGGCGTCGTGGAAGAGCCCCGGGTTGGGCCCGCGGCAGTCGATGATCGCGGTGCGGTTGAGGTTGTTGGTCTCGTTGATCATGCCGCTGCGGTAGGCGTTGGCGAGCACCGTGTGGTCGGCGCGCATCCGTCGGAGCGTGTGGTTCGCGTCGGGATCGAGGCCGCCAGCCTTCTGGTTGAGGTCGACGAACTGGGCCGGCGTGATGTTGCCCTGCTGCAGCGCGTGGAGGCCGTACTGAACGCCGACGTTGTCCACCGGCGTGTCGGCGAACCCGTGGCCGATCTGCTTCTCCTGCGGGGTCCACGCCCACCTCGGCCGCGGTCCGAAGACGTTGATCGCCGCGTCTTGGATCGTGCACCGCACCCCACCCGGGTTGGTCGTCGGCTGGTAGCGCTGCTGGTCGCTGATCCCCGCGCAATGATCGGTCGGGATCACGACGTGGAACTGAGCGTTGTCTGAAACTTGTGCATTCGCGACACCGTCGGGGCCACCCTCGACGTCCGCCATCTGCTCTGGCGTCCACGTCACGCCCGTGCCCCACTGACTCGGGTCGTCGAAATAGCGCAGTGTCTGGTGGTAATCGAGGAACTGCGTCGCCGTGCTCCACGCGTCGGGGAAGGAGCAGGTCGGCATGATCCCCTGGTAGACGCCCGGATAGGCGTTGGCGATCCACTGCTCGGCCAGCGACCCGCCCGAGCAGCCGGTGCCGATCGTGAAGCGCAGCGTGCCGTAGTGGTCGATCAGGTACTCCTTGGTCATGATCAGCGACTCGGCCTCCGACGCCAGGTTGCAGTTGTGCCCGGCATTGTCGAGCGCGTGCGACATCGTCGCGAACCCGAGCCCGAGTGCCTGCTCCGCCTCGGAGTTGGTGACCCCCGGCGCGGTGCCCGTCTGGTGGTCGGCGCCGCACGAGGCGCCGTGGTGGATCAGCAGCTTGTGGTTGAACTGCGGCTGCGGTGCCGGGGCCGACCAAGGCCTGCCCGGCTGGAACAGCACGGCGATCTGGTACTGGTCGCGGTCGAGGTAGCCTGTCTCGATGCGCACGATGAACGGCAGGGTGTGGCCGTTGCCGGTCTTGGTCGTCGCGACATCCGAAGGTGGGTTGGCCGGGTTATATGGCTGGAAGCCGGACTTGCTCGGGTCGGTTGACTTGTACACGTAGGTGAACTTCGCCGGCTGGTTGCACCGGCCGTCCTTCGCGGTCGCCTGGCACTTCCAAGGCTTGAGCTGCGGGCCGGAGAAGATCGGCCCGCTCTTTGGATGGTTGGTGACCGTCAACTGGGCGGCGCGATCGCCGACTCGGGCGATGATCCTGCTGCGTCCGAGCTTCAAGCCGCGCACGACCCCGACGACCGTGCCGCCGGCGCGCTTGGCGAAGACCTTCGTGCGGTTCGTGCCGCCCACGGTGACCTTGAGGCCCTTCGTCGAGCCCACGCCGCCGATGCGCAGGAGCGCATCGCCACCGCTGACGAGGTCGGCGCGCCCCGACAGCACCGAGATCGTGACGGGCTTGGAGGAAGCGCCCGCCGGCGCGGCGGCGGCGAAGAGGGAGAGGGCGAGGGCCGCGCCGATCGCCATCGCAGTGCGCCCGGTGGTGCGGACGTTCGACTTCATGCTCTAATCCCTCCCTGTTCCTGGCCTCTGCCTTGGCGCTTCAATCGTCGTGTTTGTGCCAACTCGGCCGCCATCATAAGCGCCAATCCAGCTCCCGGTGGCGATCCTCGCTCACCACGGCCGCTACCACGACGTCTCCAACAGCCGCCTGCCCAGCTCTTCGGCCTGAACTCGATCAGCGACGAGGAAAGCGTCTTCGCCTTCACGATGAGGCGAGTGGCAGCTCTGGGACGGGCATGCCGACGAAGTAGACTGCTCGTAGCTGCCCGGTGGGTCTTCCTTGCATCCCCTCCGCCCTTCGAGCGCTTGCTTCCGCAGAGGGGGTCGAGAAAGAGGGTCGGCTATGACCGACAGCACAACCCGGCAGTCCGAGGGATTGCCGGAAGAGATCACACGCTCGCTCGTCTGGCTGTGGACAAAGTATGCGGGCCAGCCGCCCACGAGCGCACGAACACAGATCCGAGGCAACGTCGTCACTTGCGTGCTCGTGGACGGAGTGGGCGACTTCAATAGGAGCATGATCCATGGTGAGGGGGGACTGTCCTCGATCGACTACAAGAGCGACGCCGTCGCGGCGGTCGGCAGGGCGACTCGACAGCGCGTCGAGGCGTTCCTGAGCAGCCATGACGGACAAACGGACGTCGCCACCGAGGTGTTCACCCTCGAGCCATCGCTCAACCGAGGCGCGCCCGCGCTCGCGGACAGGCGGCGGACCAAGAGGTTCCGGCTCTCCCGAACGCGAGTCGCCTGAGCGCCTGACAGCTGCGACGACCGTCGAAGCCCCACACATGGGCAGAGCCGCAGACGAACGCCTCGTCGTCCTCGAAGCCGAAGAGCGATATGCCCGCGAGCGGTACCAGCTCTACAGGGCCAAGGCGCATGGCCCTCGCGCGACGAGCCCCGCAAGGCTTCGAGAGCTTGAGCGTGCGTGGAACTTGGCTGAGTTGAGGTTGAACCGCTCTCGCGACGCTCCGTAGGGCGGTTGCGACGTTCCATGGACTCAGCGGGGCATTCGCTCCCGTCTGCGCTTCTTTCATGGCGAGCCTCGCCCCGGGAGCTTCGCAGGCGAGCCTTCAGAAAGTAGGAGTACGCTGGCTCTAGCCGTTTGAGGGCGCTCTTCATTCCTCTCTTCCTTTTTGGCAAGACGGCACCGATTTCGAGAGGAGTGGGAGGAGATGCCCAATGAGGACCGCAGACCTCGTTCCCGAGGACGTGCAGCTGCCTTTGGCCGACTCCGTAGCTGCGCGTCCTCCGGCCTTACTCAACCTGACCAAGCCGACTCCCCAGGATGGCGTAATGCTTCTAGACGTGGAGGGCGACTTGGACGCGCCGACCGTTAGTCGCTGGAGCGAGCTGGTAAACCTGGCGATCACGGATGGCGCCACGGGAATCACAGTCGACCTTCGTGGCTGTCGTACGATCGATCTCGGTTGCCTCTCCGTCCTGGTGGCGGCCTCCGGCAAGCTGAAAGGGCGGGGTGATGGGGGTATCAATCTGGTCACAACCCCCGGCTCGTCGCTCGAGCGGAGGGTCGGAGCGACCGCCGCAAAGGGGCTGCCCGCGTACTCCTCTGCTGGGGAGGCGCTGCGCTCGTTCCGTGCCGCCATGTCGTAGACCGCGGAACCCACCGGACGCCGGTCCTGGGCGTGGGTGAGGCCGTCTCGTACGCGCTCAGCGCGGCGAGCCTCGCCTGCTAGCTTTGTCAAGAGCCTCAATCGCCATTGATGCCTGACCGGCGCCTGGTGGTCCCCCGGGGTCCCTCCACCGAAAGGACGACGGTCATGGCGAGAATCATTGTGGTGAGCGATCACAGCACCGAGCGTGAGGGGACGGTCACCCTCGACGAGCGTGTTGCATCCGCGGATCTGCGTCGCGGACACCAGTCTGCCCAGCTCATCGAGCGGGTCGGCTGGGCAGTTCACGACGCGGACGATGCGGACGACGCGGACGATGCGGAGTTGCACGCGTCAGGGCTCGTGTAGACCAGTCGAGCTACCAGTGTTGTCCTTGCCTCAGGTCGGGCAGCACTGAGGGCACGAGAAGAGTTGGTGACCGGCCGGACATCCGGTCCCTCAACTCGGCACGCGCACCACAGGCTCGCGCACGCCGTGTTCGCGGGTCCCGTAACCCGAGCGTGTCCGAAAACCGTAAAGCCATCCCCCCCAAAAGGAGACATCAGATGAGCAACATCATTGACAAGGTCCTAGGCCGGACCAAGAAAGCGGCCGGCGACTTGAGCGGCGATGCCTCGCTACGCCGGGAGGGCACCAAGGACGAGAAGAAGGGCGAGGCCAAGGACGAGCTCGACAACGCTAAGGAGACCGTCCAGGACAAGGCCGAAGAGGTAGCGGATCTCGAGAAGAAGGACTGAGCCCGGTTGGCGCGCTCGGTGAAGTGCCGAGCGCGCCGCTGTCCATCCGGGAGGTAAGTAGTTAGCTGGCTCCTAGCTAGCCGGGGCGGCGAGTTTGAAGTCGCGACCTTTCGGCCCCCAGCCGAGCGGAATCTCATTTGGATGCGTCGCCGAGCGTCCCCTGCGTCCCCATCATTACCGGTTGTGGACGACGTGGACGCATCGGACGTAGCGGTCGGTACCAAAGCGGTACCACGACGGGCCGGTCCCAAGGCCCTCAGAGCCAGGGCAGCCAGGATTACCGGCTGTCCCAGAGGGCTGGCGCTGCCGGCGATCCTGGTAGGCCGGACTTCCAAGGCCCCAGAGGCGACCGAGCTCGCCGCAGCCTGTAGGGTCGCACGGGTACTGAGAGCAACGAAAAGGAGGACGCGATGGGAGCCGAGGAAAACGTGGCGATCATGCGGCGCGCTTATGACGCCTTCAACAAGGGCGATTTGGAGACGCTCACCGAAATCTTCGACGAGAGCGCCGTGTGGCATCTGCCGGGGCGAAGCTCGATGGCCACCGACTACCAGGGCTCCGAGGCGATCCTGGCCTACTTCGGCCAGCTGGGACAGAAGACAGGGGGCACATTCCGGGCCGAACTGAAGGACTTGCTTGCAGATGGTGGTGACCGCGTCGTCGGCATCCAGCGCAGCACTGGGGAGCGAAATGGCAAGCGCCTGGATGTTGGCAACTGCATCGTCTTCGAGCTCAAGGACGGCCGGGTCACCGATGGTCGCGAGCACTTTCATGATCTCTACGCTTGGGACGAGTTCTGGTCATAGCCCGGCTGGCGCGAGTCGCCAGGCAATCCACCTCCGAAACCGTGGCGGATAGCTAGCTCGCCGGCACGTCGAGCGCCACGTGCCGGCCGTCGAGGACCTTCGGATCCCGCGGATAGTCGAGTTGTCGCCGGCGTCTTGGTCGACGGCCGCGCGTCACCGGCGGTGAGCGGAAACGGCCCACCCCGGAAAGGTCGATCGAGAGTGTGTTGACCTCTCGGTCCTTTTGATCAGGACACTGGGCGACAGCGCACCACACGCGGAAGGGGTGCGGGTTGGTGAGCCGGGGGTTGCCGAGCTTGACCCGAACCCAATCCCCCCCATGGGTGGCGCGGAGGCCGCAGTTCTTGACCTCGTGCCAAGTTCCGCGCGGCCGAAGTGGCGGTAGCGCTGGTGCCGGTCGCTCCTTCGTACTTGCCAGTTCCGCCGACCATGGCGCCCGTCACCCCTTGGCGTGATCGGGCCGCCCAATTGGAGGGCCAACGCGGCGACGAGCTCGGCGAGCCGGCATTGGCGCAGGTCCAGGAGGATCTAGGTCTCGAAGATTGCGGAGTCGGGTCGCTCGTCCTTCCACACTCGAACGGCCCTCTGGTGGGCAGCGTTCTTCGACGACCTGATCTCGCCCACGCGCCCACGGTCGCCTGGGTCAGCGGAGAGGTAGATCGCCGAGCCGTCGATGGCGACCAGATAGACCACGTAGAAGCCCTGCTGGGCGGTCTCGGTGATCGTGCGGTCAAACACCGAGAGCCAGACGGTCTCTGCCCAATTCCCCTTCCCTGGACTCCCTTCGACCTTGTAGCTGGGGTCGTTGACGACCGACTCGACCGCGTCGCGCCATCCGTGGGTGATGCGGTGGGCGAGCGGGTGGTTGGTGAGGGACTCGTTGCGGGCGGTGGCGATCCCGGTTCCCACCGATTGGAGCTCCTCCCGGATCGCCATCGCGCGAGCCTATATAGCCCGGCAGGGAGCGGAATCACGGCGAAGCTAGGCCGCTCTCTCGCTCATGTCGGTTGTAGCCGGCGGAGCCGGTCCTCAGTCTGGGAGGGACCGATGTCTCGGCCGATTTACAGGGCGTCCCTTTGCCGCTACCCGAGCGCAGCCGGCCGGCGGCCCCGGTTGCCACGACCCAAGCGACCGGGCGGCGGAGGACCCAGCGGCCCAGCGACCCCAGCGCCGGGCATGGTCGATCAGCGGGCGACCACGAGGCGGCCGGTTCGTGGCATCCGTGCTACTGCTTTCGGCCGCCCCGTGCTACTGCCCTGCGACTGGCTCGCGTGGGACCCGGTGCGGGGCGATGCTGGCCTAGCGGGCGTCGCTCGTGCGCATAGCCCCGCACCGCTCCGCATTAGGTCTAGTCGGGGCGGCGAGATTTGAACTCGCGACCTTTTGCCCCCAGCCGAGGGGCTCTGGTGTAGATGCGTCCGTGAGCGCCCCCCGCGTCCCCATCGTCCCCGGTCATGGACGATCTGGACGCATTGCACGTAGCGGTCGGTACCAAAGTGGTACCACGCAGCTGAGCTGTGCTGCGGGCGAGCCGCAACAACGCTTCCATGAAGCTGATCCCCGCTCGATCGCGGAAGATTTGAACATGACCCGAGGAGCGGAGATCCAGGTCACCTACCTCGAGCCTCTCGGCGTCGACGCCGAGTCTCTTCCGCAGGAGTTCGCGGAATCGCGACTGCGACGGTCGGTTCTCGTCGTGGTCGCCGTCGCTGCAGCGGCCGTCGCGCTTCTCCTCCTGTTGCCAGGTCTCAGCTCGCTCAGGAATACCTTCGCCGGCGCCAGCGCAGGTTGGCTGGCGCTCGCCGCCATCCTCGAGCTCCTGTCCTGCGCCTCCTACGTCGTCATCTTCCGCGCGGTGTTCTGCCGGCGGATGAGCCTGCGCACCAGCGCCGAAATCGGCCTCTCCGAGCAGGCGGCGAACTCCCTGCTGTCGGTCGGAGGTGCGGGTGGCCTGGCACTCGGCGCCTGGATCCTCCGTCGTGGTGGGGTGCCGGCCGGACAGATCGCGCGCCGCACGGTTGCGTTCTTCCTCCTGACCAGCCTCGCCAACGTCGGCTTCCTCGCCGTCGGCGGATTGGCACTCGCGACCGGGGTCCTGGCGGGACCGTCCGACCGCTGGCTCCTCGGCGCCATCCCGGCCGTGGTCGGGATCGGGGCAATCGTCCTGGCCGTAGCGGCGGGAGCGGTGGCGCGGGCGCTCGGCACGCGGTCGGCGCGTCCGAGGATCCAGGCGACGCTCCGCGCAATAGACGATGGGGTCAGCGAGGCGGGGGCGCTCCTTCGCTTCCCGGCGGTGGCGATCGGCTCCGCCGGATACATGCTCTTCGACATCGCCGTGCTCGGCGTCTGCTTTCCCGCCTTCGGCAACCCGCTTCCGCCGGTCGACGCCCTGATCCTCGCTTACATCATTGGACAGCTCGGCGGGCTGATCCCACTACCCGGGGGGATCGGCGGCCTCGATCTCGGGTTGCTCGGAGCCCTGCTGCTGTACGGCGTAAACGCGACCGATGCGGCGGTCGCGGTCCTCGCCTACCGGAGTCTGCTCCTGCTCGTTCCCGCGGCGGTCGGGCTCCCCGCCCTGGCGTCCTTGCGGAGGCGGCTGCGCAAGGAGGACCACGACATCCGCGCGTGCGTACCCGGGCAGGAGGTCGAGGTGCTCGGGGCGGGGCGGATCACAATGCCGTTGCCCACGCGCCCGACGTCGGACTGAGCTCTCGAGAGGCCAACCCGGCCGGCTTAGCCCGCGCCTCCGGGGCCGGCTACGCCCCCATCCTCCACTCAGCGCTGTACGAGCAAACCGATTACCGGGCCAGCGTTTCCAAGCGAGCAGAGGCGTCGTAGCTACCTCGGCGCACCATTCCGTCGATTAACAGGGTCGGCGTTCCGCGCACCTCCCCCGACGCGATCGCGCTCTGGACAGCACGCACGTGCTCGCCACAGCCGCCGCGGCGGCTGGCTCCTGACTGGGTGCCGTCCCCCACCAACTGGCACTGTTGCTCACGCTTATGGCCCCAAGGGCGAGGGCGGGATGCGCGTCTCGCCGTGCACATCGGCGATCAGCAGCGCGACCACATCCACGAAGCACCAGGACCAATCCTCACCCGGCTCGAGCGAGCGGATAATCGGATGGCCGCTGCTCTTCGCGTGAGCACTGGCGTGACGGTTGGGCGAATCATCGCAACAGCCGACCTTGCCGCATTCCAGGCAGATGCGCAGATGGAGCCAGGGGTCTCCCGCGGCCAGGCACTCCTCGCAGCCCTCTACGGACTCGGGGAGCCGGGTGATCTCAACGTGGTCGAGATGGGTGCAGTGGGCCACTGATTCATCCCTTCTAATGACTGAGCCACAGGAGCGGACAGTCGCTGGTGGACTAGTCGCGGTGCTGTCGATCCTCCAGCAGCGTGGCGTATTTGGGCTCAGGCGGACGGGACGACGACGCCCTTGACCTCCGCCATGTAGCGGCCGGCAGCACCGGACGCCTCTTCCGGGGTAATCCCGCTCTGGCGTGCGTCCATGTAAGCCGCGTACCAGTCCCACCAGTCGTGCGGCGGGGCGACCGCCTCGAAGGCGCCGTGATGTTCGGACGTCTCGTGCAAGAGGTCGGCCAGCGAGGCGACGTCCATGTCAGTCCTCCCATTCGCGGTCCGGGAGCCGCTCCGTGATCTCTTGGAGTTCCCAGCGGTTGCCGTCTGGGTCACTGAAGGAGGCTCGCGCGAAGTACGAGCGGCCTGGCGAGTCGAAGCCCGGCGGGCGCGCCTCATGCACCTCGCTGACCTCGACGCCGCGGCTGATCAGGTCGTTCCGAGCGGCGTCGATGTCCTCGACCACGAGGATCATCCCCTGAGCCGACCCCGGCTCAGCCGTGGTCCGGCCCTTGCCGACCTGGATCGAGCACTGCGAGTGGGGCGGCGTGAACTGGACCGTCCGGACATCGTCGCTGACGACCAGGTCGATGTCGAGCCGCCATCCAAGGCTCTCGTAGAAGCTCTTGGCCCGGTCGACATCGGAAACGGGCAAGGACACGACCTCGAGGTTCATGTCGACGCCCAGTGCGGCTCGAGTCCCACCCGTCGCCTCACTGCTTGCGTCGATGCCGGCCATCTCGACCTCCGTTCCGGTTCGGGGGGGTGGGCGATTCCGGCATTGGCCGGAAAGACCAGCCTCCCACCGGGACACCGGCAAGTCAATCTAATTCATGAGGAATCAGCGAACCTGCAAGCGGCCTCGGCCTGCCGGCGATAGGTTCAACCTCTGGAACGAGCGGCGATCCCGGAGGCCAAGATGAGCAGGACCGACGTCGGTGGCAGCGGCTCCAGTGTCCGCGCACCGGGCGGAGAGGAGTTACTGGCATGAACACCGACTACGACGTCATCGTGATCGGCGGTGGCTCTCCGGGCGAGCACTGCGCCGGCGAGCTGGCCGAGGGTGGCCTGCGGGTGGCGCTCGTAGAGCGGGAGCTGGTCGGGGGCGAGTGCTCGTACTGGGCATGCATACCGTCCAAGACGTTGCTGCGCCCGGGAGAGGCGGTGCATGCCGCGCGCGATGCGGCGGCAAGCGCCGAGGTCGACGTCGAGGTGGCCCTCGCCTGGCGCGACTTCATGGTCTCCGACTACTCCGACGCCGGCCAGGAGCGCTGGTTGGCCGACAACGACATCGACCTGCTCCGGGGCAGTGGTCGGCTCGCCGGAACGGGGGTGGTCGAGGTCGATGGCGAGCGTTACACCGCCGACAGCGTCGTGCTTGCGAATGGCGCTGATCCGATCGTGCCGCCCGTCCCCGGCCTGCGTGAACTCGAGGGCATCTGGACCAACCGTGAGGTGACCGGCATGAGGGCGATTCCCCGTCGGCTGCTCGTCCTCGGCGGGGGGCCGGTTGGCGCCGAGATGGCGCAGGCCGTCCGTCGCTTTGGAGGCGAGGTGGCGCTCGTGGAGGGCGCCGAGCACATCCTTCCGCGGGAGCCCGCGCCGCTGGGCGAGGCTCTCGCCGAGGTGCTGCGTCGCGACGGTGTCGAGCTCGTCGTCGGGGCGCGCGCGATCGCGGCGCGCCGCGACGGCGCAGACTACGTCCTCGAGTTCGAGAATGGAGACGAACTGCGCGGAGACCGCCTCCTGGTCGCCACCGGGCGCCGCCCGCGGGTCGACGGTCTGGGTCTGGATACCGTCGGGGTCAACGCCGATGGCCACGGAATCCCGGTCGACGAGCATCTGCGTGTGGGTGAGCGGCTCTGGGCGATAGGCGACGTGGTCGGGATCTGGCCGTTGACCCACATCGGCAAGTACCAGGGCGAGGTCGTCGCGGCGAACATCCTCGGCGAGCCGCGCGAGGCCGACTACGATGCCGTGCCGCGGGTGGTGTTCACCGACCCGCAGGCGGCAGCGGCCGGCGCGGCCGAGGCTCCGTTCAGCGCGACCGCTGCCGTGTCGGCGCTGCCCAAGACGGAGACCTACACGCGCGCCTACGCCGAGTCGAACGGCTTCCTGACCCTGCTCAGCGACGGTGAACGGTTGACCGGCGCCTACGCGCTCGGCCCCGAGGCCGGAGAGTGGCTGCAGCAGGCCACGCTGGCGATTCGCGCCCGCGTCCCGCTAGAGGTGCTGCGCGACACGATCCAGCCCTTCCCCACGTTCTCTGAGATCTACGTCGCTGCGCTGAAAGCGATGCGCCGCGAGGTTGAAACGTCGTCCCATCCCGCCAAGCGCCAAGCCTGATCCGGCAGAGGTGCCTAATTCATGAGTCCGGCGCCCGATCCCCGACCGCCTCTCGGCCAACTCGCCGAGTCGCCGACGGTCGCGGTCATCACGGGCGCCTCACAAGGCATTGGCGCAGGCCTGGTGGCCGCGTTCCTTCGTGCCGGTTACGCAGTCGTCGCCACCTCGCGCTCGATCCACGCCTCCCAGGAGTCCGACGTGCTCACGGTGCAGGGTGACATCGGCGAAGTCGAGACCGCGCAGCGAGTGGTAGAGCAGGCGCTCGATCGATTCGGACGGATCGACAGCCTGATCAACAACGCCGGCGTCTTCATCGGCAAGCCGTTCACGGATTACACGGCCGATGACTATGCCGCGATCACCGCCGTGAACCTGGACGGCTTCTTCCACATCACCCAGCGCGCCATTCGGCAAATGGTGAGGCAGCGCAGCGGCCACATCGTCAACATCACAACGAGCCTCGTCGACCAGCCCGACAGCAAGAGACCCTCCGCGCTGGCGTCCCTGTCAAAGGGCGGATTGGCGGCAGCGACCCGCTCTCTCGCCATCGAGTACGCGTCAAGCGGCGTACGGGTCAACGCGGTCGCCCTTGGGGTGATCAAGACCCCCGAGCACGACCCAGCCTCATACGAGGGCCTTGCCGGCCTTCACCCGCTTGGCCGAGTGGGCGAAATCGGCGACGTCGTCGACGGGATTCTGTACCTCGACCGGGCGACGTTCGTCACCGGCGAGACCCTGCACATCGACGGCGGTCAGGCCGCTGGACACTGACGCCGTCGCCCAGACAGTTAAGAGGAACCATGAGCACCGAAACCACTGACTCGCCCACCCGGCGCGAACCCGAATTGCTCGGACAGACGGTCGTCCTGATCGGCGGGAGCGCTGGGATCGGTCTCGAGACAGCCCGCCCGCGCCCGCGCGGAGGGGGCCGACGTCGCCCTCACCGGCCGCAACCCCGAGCGGCTCGAGCGCGCAGCGGAGGAAGTCGGCGCGCGGAGCACCGCCGCTTTCGACGCGACCGATCCGGCTGCGTTGAAGCGATTCTTCGAGGACCTGCCGGATTCCATCGACCACGTGATGGTCACGGGCCCCGGCCCGAGCTACGTGCCGCTGCTCGAGATGGATGCAGAGCAGGTGCGGGACGCTCTAGGCGACCACGTCGTGCTCGGGCTCGAGGTCGCGCGCAATGCCGCCGGGAAGATGAGGCCCGGCGGCACCCTGATCTTCATGGGCGGCACCGGGGGGCGGAAGATCAGTCGTCAGCTCGGGCTTGTCTCAGCGGCCACCGCCACGCTGCCTCCCTTCACGGCGGCCCTGGCACTCGAGCTCGCGCCGGTTCGGGTCAACCTGATTGCCGCCGGCTTCGTCGACACACCGTTGTCGGCTTCGCTCCTTGGCGAAGGGCTCGAGGCCAGGCGGGACGAGCTCCGTACGAAGCTCCCCATCGGCCGCGTTGTTGGACCCGCCGACGTCGCGGCGCTCGCCGTTCACATCATGACCAATACGGCGCTCACCGGCGCGACCTACGACATCGACGGCGGGCAACAGTTCGTCTCCGGCTAATGAACACCACAGCGAAAGGAGTCCGACCATGCGCTTTGACATCCAACCCGGCGCCACCTTCCCCGACTACGAGCTGCCCGACCATGAGAGCGTCCCCCGAAGGCTCAGCGAGCTGCAGGGCGACGATCCCCTGATCCTGACGCTCGCGCGCGGCCACTACTGCCCGAAGGAGCACCAGCAGCACCTAGAGCTCGCCACCTTGTATCCGAAGATCGCGGTCGCCTACACCCAGATCGCCACGATCACGACCGACGAGCATCACACGCTCCAGGAGTTCCGTGCGTCGGTCGGCGCCCAGTGGCCCTTCCTATCGGACCCCGAGCGCATGGTGCAGAAGGATCTCGACATCCAGGAGTACACCGACCCCGAGAACGACCCGATGATCCCGCACACGCTCGTGCTTAAGCCCGGACTCGTCGTCCACAGCATCTATCAGGGCTACTGGTTCTGGGGGCCCCCTCAGTCGACGAGCTCTGGCGCGACCTGCGGGCTGCCAATAGCGAGATCCGCCCCGACTGGGACCTCAGCGCCTCGGGCCTGCGCGAGGCCTGGGAGGCGGACGACCTATCGCCCTTCCATGGCTGGAACAAGCGCGGTGCGGGAAGCAGAACCGCCGCTGAGTCGAGGAGCTATGTAACGGCGAGCGGCGGCGGGTCCGCATCGTCGTAGGTGCGGGCCGCGGCGAACTTGCCGCTCTCACCCCGCACGTAGACGGCAACCCCGGCCTCTGGGCGCAGCTCCGTCTTTCCCCACCGCACCACGTTGTACTCCAGCGCACACGTGCGGCCGTCATCAATCACCGAGCAGTGCTCCAGCGGAATGCCGCCGCCATTCGCGAACAAGTGCTCGTAGAACGCGCGTAGGCCGTCGGGCCCTCTGTGAACGTGCTGGCCACCCGCGGGCTCGCGGGCGTAGCCGTCCGGTTCGAATGCCGCCACGATCGCGTCCACGTCGCCCGCCCCCAGCGCATCCTGGTACTCGCCCACGACGTCTGACTTGCGCAAGTCCGGATCGGGCTGCAGCAGCGGCGGGCGGTGCACGTGTCGGCCGTTCAGCGGCCAGCTGCTGTAGTAGATCCGCACTTCCTCAAGCCATCCATCGGACCGATGGTCGGCGGAGATCGCCACCGGAAGATCGACCCTCCCGTCCTTACCGCCGAGGTGGAGGATCGCCTCACCAACGCTGCGCCGCTCGGTCCTCAGGAGGGCGATCTCCTCAATCGAGGCGTCGCATTCCTCAAGCCATCGCTTGGTGGCGGCCGCGTATGCGGCGAACGCCCGCTCGCCCTTGACGCGGCCACGTACCGGATAGTGGACCTCGGGTTCGCCTGTAAAGGACTGAATCAGGGCGTCCGTCTCGCCGGTCAGAAAACCCGCGAAGTACGGCACCGTGTGAAGCTCCTCCAACCGGAGTCTGTCCTGAACCTCCGCCAGCGCCGGCGCGGAGAACAGCTCGGGTAGCCAAGGCATCGGCTACTCGTCTCTCGGAGTAATGCGGAAGACTGGGACCACCTCTTCCTGGTTGGTCTCGGGGTACACGACGTGGGCGCGCGGAACGCCGCCCAGCCAACTCGCGCTCTCGGTTTCGCCGAGGAAAATCGCGGGATGCATCTTCCCGTCCCCGTCTTCGACCCAGATCGCCTGGCCTTCCTTGAATCCGTGGGCGGGCTCGCTGATCAGGTCAGCCTAAGGCAGAAGGCACTCTCCCTGCCCGAATCGCGAGCCGCGCGATTCGCCCGGACGGATTCGGAGTGCCTGCTGGGCCGTCTCTCGCTGCGCTTGGACTTCAAGCAACCGCGGCGTCACAGCGCAAGGGCCGCGGGCAGCCCGCTTCCCGAGCGGGCTTCCGAGTAGTCGGGGCGGCGAGATTTGAACTCGCGACCTTTCGGCCCCAGCCGAGCGGAATCTAATGTAGATGCGTCCGTG
>CAWDLT010000007.1:0-233874 GCA_963803305.1 uncultured bacterium | reverse complement strand
AGGACTTCCACTTGAAGGTGTTCTTGGAGGGCTCGATCCAGCCCCACTTGAGGACGAAGCGGTTGGTCCGCACGTGGGCCGTCCGCAGCCCCTGGATGTCCTTGTAGTCGAGGGTCGCGGTCTGGACGGTCCCGTAGAACTCGGAGCGGATCGCCGAAGCGCTCGACGCGCCGAGCAGCGAAACCGCGACGGCGGCGATCGCAATCGCCAGTCCGGACAGGCGGTAGCCCCCCTGTTGCATCCATGCCCCTCGCATCCCGCGGGAAGCCTACAACAAGAATGGGCCGCGCGCGGCGCCAAGAATGGGTCGCGCGCGGCGCTCTCCGGGCTCGGCCCGGGGTTGCGGTCAGCCCGGGCGGGAGAAGTGCCGGTAGGCGCGGTACGCGGGCTTTGGCTTGTGGTTGTGACGAAGCAGGCCGGCCGAATCGCAGAAGCTGCAGTAGTGCCCGGTGCCCCCGGCCGGGTCGCGCCAGTCGAACCAGAACAGTCGCTCGATGTGCCACGAGGCTCGTCGGTTCAAGACGACTCGGAATGCCTTCCGGAGCATCCTCTTCTGTCCCTCATAACCCTTGTTGATCGGCCACCGTCGGGTGGGCGATGCGGACCCCCATCCGAGCTCCGTCAGCCAGAGCGCGGTCTGGGAGTCGTGGTGGTCGCTCATCACCCGGCGAATCCTGTGGAGGATCGTTTTGAACTGGGGAATGTTGGCCGAGTAGGGGTGGACCGCGGTGGCGTCGAAGTCCTGCTTGATCCCCTCGACCCCGTACAGCTTGTCCAGGAAGCTCCAGGCGGTCGGCCTGGCGTACCCGGGCATGCCCGCGAGTACCACCTTCGCGCCCCCGTCGGCCGCTGTGATCGCAGCGTGCGAGATCCGGACCAGCTTCGCGTACTTACGAGTCCTCGCCTCGCGCGGGAAGAACTTGGACAGGTTGGGCTCGTTCCAGATCTGCCAGGCATCGATCGGGACGGGTGTCTTGCCGGGGTGGGCGGTCTGGTAGGGCCCGCTCCAGTATGCGCCGGCGGGGCCGTAGCGATCGACCGCGAGGCTGAGGAAGGAGCGCCAGGCCCGGATGTCGTGTGGGTTGCCGATCGGCGGCTGCTTGGCTCGCCTGGCGACCCACCTCGGGGACCCGTAGATGAACGGGACCGGCCGGACCCCGCGGGCGGCGAGGTTGCCGACCAGCTTGTCTGTGGCGCCCCAGTTCTGCGAGCGTTCGTGCGGCTGGACCGCATACCAGTTGATCGCGAAGCGCACCGACCCGACTCCGGCGGAGACGAGCTGGGGGAAGTCGTGGCGATCGAGCGGCTGGCCCTTCATGACCCCGAAGAACTGACTCGGCGGGCGCGCCGTGGCCGCCGCCGGCACCCAGATCGAAACCGCGATCACGGCGATCACGGCGGCAACCGGCCGCCGCATCAGAGGCGGTCGGCGGCCGATCTGCGGCGGCGGTCCCACGCCCCGGCTGCGGTAATCGCCACCAGGGCGCCGATCAGGGCGAGGCTGGGTACTCCGCCGACCGCGTCGGCGACGACGGTGACGAAACCGCGGCTGGTCGACCCGAGCGGCTTGGCGGAGCTCGAGGTCACCGGGGCGCCGAGGTCGCGGGCCGTCGCGATCTGGGCCAAGAGCGCCCCGTCGCGACCGGAAAGGGCTGCGAGGGTGCGGTGGGGAAGGAGCCCCGGACGGGCCACCGGGGCAATGGAAGCACCGCCCGCGCCCGCCGCTGATCCGCCATTGGCGGTCGGAAGGTGTTGGGTATATTGATCGACCGCGGAAGGACTGGCCACCGCGGTCGCTGGCGCGCCGAGCAGAGCCAATATGACCGCCACTCCACTCAGGTGACAGCCGAGAAGCCGGACTCGGGCACCGTTTCCCCGAGCGTCGTTCGAAGGCTCGTAATCCCTGGCCACGCGGTTCGGAGGATAGGGCATCCAAGCGTCGCTCGGCCACCTTCGCTTCACCCCTCGATCGCGATCGGGGTCGCCGTCGCCTACGTCGCGATCGCGATCGGAAACGGGGGGTATTCGAGCCAGGTCGAGGCCGCGGCGACGGTGGTGGTCTGGTGGGCCGTCGTGGTCGCACTCGCCCTGGGCGGCTGGCCGCGCTCCCGCATCCCGCCGGCTGCGCTCGGCGCCGGCGCGTGCCTGGCGGGGATCTGCGCCTGGACCTCCGCTTCGATCGGCTGGGCGAGCGACGACGGCGGGACCTTCATCGAGCTCGTTCGCACGCTCGGATACCTCGGCCTGTTCACGCTCATCGTCGTCGCATCGCCCCGAGCGAGCGTTCGCGCGTGGCTCGGGGGCGCGGCGCTCGGGCTGATGGTCGTCGCCTGCCTGGCCCTGCTCAGCCGGTTCGAGCCGTCGTTCGGCGGCGATCGCCAGGTCGGCATGTTCCTTCCGGCGGCGGCGGGGCGACTCAGCTACCCGATCGGCTACTGGAACGGACTCGCGGCGGCGATGGCGATCGCGGCGGTTCTCCTTGTCTGGCTCGGGGCCCACGCGCGCGCGGCCGCAGCCCGGGCCTTGGCGGTGGCCGCGATCCCCCTCCCGGTCCTGATCGTCTATCTGGCCTCCTCGCGGGGAGGAGTGGCGGCGGGCGCGATCGGGCTCGCCGTCCTGCTGGCGATCGGCCCGGCCCGGGCGCGGATGTTCGCGGGCCTCGTGATCGGCGGGGTCGGCGGCGCCATCCTGATCTCGTTCGCGAGCAGCCGGCATGAGCTGGTCGACGCGCTCGGCAACTCGACGGCCGCGGCCCAGGGCGACCAGATGCTTGCGATCACGATCGGGGTCGTGCTCGCGGTCGGGGTCCTGCGGCTGATGATCGACGAGCCCCTCGAATGGCTCGACGTCCCATATCCCTTCACCCGAGCGGTCGCGGTGGGGGTCGTGGTGGTGGCGATCGCCGGGATCCTGGTGGCCGGTCCCGCGAAGCGCTGGGACGAGTTCAAGTCCGTGGGGCACCTCGAGACCCAGAGCACGTATGTCGCGACCCACCTGAGCAGCGGAAGCGGAAGCGGCCGCTATCAGTTCTGGTCCGCGGCGCTCGACGCCTTCAAGGCGCATCCGCTCGACGGGATCGGCGCGGGCGGATATGAGGCCTACTGGCACCAGCACGGCTCCCTTGCGGTACCGGTCCGCGATGCCCACTCCCTCTTCCTGGAGAGCCTGGCCGAGCTCGGGATCGTCGGCCTCCTTGTGGTCCTGGGGTTCCTGGGCGTTGCCATCGTCTCCGGATCGCGCCGCGGGCCGACCACTGATCGCGGGGCGGCGCTGGGCGCCGCCCTGGCGGTCCTCGCCACCGGCATCGTCTCGGCCGGGATCGACTGGACCTGGGAGCTGCCGGCCTGCTTCGGGCTGGTGGTGCTCGCGGCCGCCGTCCTGACCGGGCCGGCGACCCTGGAGGTCGAGGGCGCGATGCGCCCACCTCAGGGCGTGGTCGATGGCGCCGGGGCGGCGCGGCGGTCCCCCCGGATGTGGCTCGGCATCGCGACGCTCGTGATCGCCGCGGCGGCGATCTGGGCGGGCGGGATCTCATTCCTGACCGAGGCCAAGCTCGGCGACAGCCGCGATGCGGTCAACGCCGGAAACCTGCCCGCCGCTGCCCAGGACGCCCGTGACGCAAGCACGCTTCAGCCCTGGTCAGCCGGCCCGAGGCTCCAGGTCGCGCTGGTCGAGGAGCTGGCCGGACACCTGAAGGCGGCGAACCGAGACCTGACGGAGGCGATTCAGCGCGCCCCGCGCGACTGGCAGCTGTGGTTCGTGCGGGCCCGGCTGGAGGTCAAGATCGGCAACGTAGACGCCGCCCTCCGCGCCCTGCACCGGGCGCGGATGCTGAACCCCCGAGCTCCGTTCCTTGCCCATTGAGCAGAGACGCCGTTCGGGCCCCTGACGCCTGCGATCATTGTCCCCGCATGTTCGACCGCGGCGCGGGGATCAGGAGCTTCGTGAGGGCCGATTCGGTCCGGGGCCTGTGAGCGGCCCCGGGGGGCCCGCGCCCGTCCCGGAGGCTGGGCCCTCGGCCCCCCACTCGGGCCGCGAACGCATCATCGGGCCCCTCGCCGTAGCCGTGGGGGCGGGGTTGGCCATCCTGGTCGGCGCGGCGGCCGCGTCATGGGTGGATTGGCGGTGGGTGCTCCTGGCTCTGTCCGCCACGACGGTCCTCGGCCCGTGCGCGGTGCTGGCCCTTCAGGGAAAGCTCGACGTGTTCGAGCCGATCATCTGGTTCTCGGTCATGTTCCTGCTCCTTTTCGTCGGTCGCCCGGCATGGGACCTCGCCCACCACAACTTCATCTATACGGGAAGGCTGATCTCGCCGACCTTCACGAGGATGATCGTGGCGGGCCTGCTGGGCGGGGCGGGATTCGTGATCGGCTATCTCAGCCCTGTCGCGCGATCCCTGGTCTCACGGCTGCCCCGCCCGCAGCCGCTCGACTCGCGCCGCTTGATGACCTATTCGTTCGTCGTCCTGGGCTTGGCGCTGGTCGCCTTCCTGATCTTCTTCATCAACTCCCACGGCTACAGCGACCCCGCCGGGTTCTTCTTCCGAGGCCAGAAGCGTCTCGCGCAGCTCACCGCAAGCCCCCAGGCCACCAGCAAGTACTTCCTCGCCTCGATCCTCCTGATGGTGCCGGTCGCCCTCTTCTTCTGGTCGATCCGCCAGAAGGAGGGCGCGGCGACGAGGATCGGGCGAATCGCCGGCTGGGCCGCCGTCGCGTCGATCCTTGCCTTCCTCGCCTACAACCTCGGCGCCGGACAGCGCCGCTACGTGATCGTCATGGTCGGCGCGCTCGCTGTCTTCTACTACCTGAGGAAGGGGCGCCGACCATCGGCTCGAACGCTCGTCATCGCGGCGCTCATCGCTCTGACCGTCGTCTCGGCCGTCAGAGACCTGCGGTTCGCACACGCGCGGATCACGCGCGCCCACCCGGTCCAGTGGCTGCCCTGGAACGCGGTGACCCACCTCTTCGAGACCCAGGACACGGGCGTCGCGCCGTCCCTTGCGACCGAGATGCTCGTCGTGCCCCAGGACCTCCACTACACATATGGGACGACGACGGTGCTGGGCCCGTTCGTCACCATGATCCCCAGGCAGCTGTGGCACGGGAAGCCCCTGCCGGCCGATCAGCAGGTGCTCGCCTCGGTCTGGGGCGGGACCCCGTGTGGCTTCAACGGCCAATGCAGCACGTTCTCACCGTTCGGGGAGCCGTATCGGGACGGAGGCCTGGTCGCGGTGTTCATCTTCGCGATCCTGTTCGGGGCCTTCTGGAGGACGCTCTGGCTGTACTACGTTCGTCACCGAGACAGCGTCCTGGCGATCATCGTCTGCGCGATGCTGCTTCCGTTCATGATCAGCTGGATGCGGGCGAACTTCACGCTCCAGGCCCTTCAGGCCGCGATGGTCCTGGTCACCGTCGTGATCGCCGGGATCCTGTGTCGGGTCCGATCCGACGACGCCGGCGCCGGGCCAGTCCGCCCCGCCCCCAGATAGCCCGCCCGTGCCACAGGCCAGCCACAGGTGGCCGAATCTGTTCCTGGTCGGCGCGGCGAAGGCCGGGACCACGTCCGTCTACGACGCCCTGGCCCGACACCCCGCGATCTACATGTCGCCGGTCAAGGAGCCCCACTACTTCTCCCGGATCCAGCCATCAGCGGAGCGGCGGGCGTTCTTTCCCCACGTCAGCGACAAGGACGTTTACCTGGCGCTGTTTGCGGACGCCACCGGTGAGCGGCTGATCGGAGAGGCGAGCACGTCGTACCTGTGGGACACCGGGGCGGCGGAGCGGATCAAGCGAACGGTCCCCGAAGCCAACATCCTGATCATCCTGCGCGACCCGGTGGAGCGCGCCTACTCGCAGTACTGGAACGACGTTCGCGAAGGCCTCGAGCGCCGCCCGTTCCTCGATGCATTGATCGACGAGCGAAGCCGTGGCCCCGGCCAGTGGGGTGTTTCCTCGCTCTACATCGATTGCGGCCTCTACGTGGCCCAGGTGCAGAGGTACCTCGACCGCTTCGGCGCCCGAGTCCACGTGTCGCTCTTCGAGGACCTCGCCGGCGATGAGGCAACGGCGATCGCCCGGATCCACTCCTTCCTCGAGCTCGCGCCGGCCGACGCGGGCCCTACGACGGGGAGGATGAATCCAGCCTCGTTGCCCCGCAACAAGCTCACCCGGAGGCTCCTGTCCAGTGGCGCGGCGCGAACCGCAGCCCGGGCTGTGGTTCCGCGACGGATGCGCAGCGGGATGCGAAGGGCGCTCCTGAAGCAGACGAGCCGCCCCCCGATGGATTCCGCGGCGCGGGCTTTGCTGGTCGAGACCTATCGCCCCGAGGCGGAGAGGTTGGCCGATCTGTTGTCGAGGCCGCTCCCGTGGGAGTCCCGCTGGTGAAGGTCAACCCACCGCGAGCCGCGACCGGTGACGCCCCTTGGAGTAGTTGCCGTAGTCGACGGCCCGCATCTTCCACCCATCCTTCGTCAGGCCGAGATAGAGGTGGATGCGAAAGTCTCGCACCGCGATCACGTTCGGCCGGTGCTGAAACTCGCCAGCGGAGCGAATGTGCGCGTCGATCGACCCGATGAAGCCGTGAATTTGAACCGTCGGGTTGATCGGCTGCGAGAAGCGTGGCCGAAGGCCGGCGATCTGGCGCCGGGCCTCCTTCGGTGCGATCGGCTCCGCGTAGCTATTCCGCACCCCCTCGACGTCTCCGCGCTGGAGCGCCTGCCACCAGCGCAGGACCGCTCCGTAGGGCGTGGAGCTCCCCACCGCGCCGATGTCGGCATCGCTGACGAGCAGCGAGGCCGGGTCCTTGATGTCGTCGGGCTGAAGGGGAGGGCCGTCGTTGGCGCTCGAGCCGCATCCCGATGCCAACCCGGCTGCCACCAGCGCTGCGACGAAGGCCCCGCGAGCTCGCAAGCGGCTGATTCTAGGAGATGCGGGCAGGCCGCTCCCCCTCCTGGAAGGCGACCTCGTCCCGCCGAGCGGGGCGCCTCGCGGCCCGGATCAGGTCGCGGGGGAGCGAGCGGAGCGAGCTGCGCGCGGACCCGAGCTCGCCGTGGCGCCCCGCCAGCACTACGAGCAGCAGGAGGCTGACCATGTACGAGCTCGACAGGGACACCGCGGCGCCGTAGATCCCCCAGGCCGGAACGAACACCGCCAGGGCGAGCGCGACCCAGGCCAGCGAGAGGAGCTCACCGAGGGTCCCCGCGAGCGGATATCCGCGACCCTTCAGGCCCTCGGAGAGGACCCGGCGGGCGCTCAGGAACACCGTCCCGGGCAAGACGATGTAGGTCACGGTCACCGCGGCGTCGAACCGGCCCCCGAAGAAGAGGGGGACGAGCCACTGGGCCGTGGCGCACAGGATCGCGACCAGGACGACCGCGATCGACGTCGTCAGCCACAGAAGCGACCACATGGTCCTCCGGGCGTCGGCCTGGTCGGTCCGCGACGCGACCCAGGGGAAGGTGATCAGGCCGACGCTCTTGGCGATGAAGTACGGCAGGTTCGTGAACGCCAGGCCGACCACGTAGAGCCCGAGCGAAGAGGGTGAGAGAAAGAGGGCCAGCACGACCTGGTCGGGGCGAAGCACGTCCACCGCCGAGAAGCTCGACAGGAGGCCGCGCAGCCCGAACGAGACCAGGAAGCGACGGCCGACCGACGGGGCCGCCGCTCCCCGGCAGAGCCGTAGGCCGCTGATCAGGCAGGTGCTGCCCGTGATCCAGAACGCCGCCAGGAGCGCGCCGACGATCGGCACGATCTCGTGGTCTGAGGCCACGAACAGGGTCGCCACCCCGATCGCGTACAAAAACCAGGGCAGGAACCGCATCGCGTTGAAGAGCCGAAGGCGCAGGTGTCCCTGGAGCAGCGCGAGACCGTATTGCTGGGCCAGCATCGCGGGGACGAGCGCCAGGGTGAGCCAGCCGGCGACCCGGACCGAGTGGGGATCGCCGTTCAGGATCAGCAGCAGCCACAGGGCCTGGAAGACGACCAGGATCGCGGCCTGGGGAATCGCGAAGCCGAGGCCGAGCCGGGCGAGCCCCCTCGAGGCCGAGGAGTCGCGCGCGATCGAATAGGTGAGCGCCGATGGGATCCCGAGGTTCCCGAGCTGGGTGATGACCAGCGGCCACAGGGTCAGCGCCGCGAGGTACCCACGGCCGTCGGGGCCCAGCATCCGCGCCAGGAGCGGGCCGGTGACCACCAGCACCGCCTGGATCGCGAACCCGGTCGCGACCGCGAGGGCCGCGTCGCGCCTCAACCCCTGCGGTGAGCCCTGGTCGGTCCGCTCAGACGAGCCGGAGGGAGCTTGAAGGCTGGCCTCCTCCGTGGCTGACACGAGGCTAACCTTACGCGGTGAAGTCAGGCGTTGTACACGAACCGGCCCGGGCTGACCGATCGTTTTCGACCGTGTTTTGGGCGTCGGGCTTCAATGATTGTCACAGGTGCGAACGAAGCTCCCCCGCCTGAGGCATCGCCGCGAGGTCCGGCTGCTGCCGGTCGTCTACCGGCACGTCGGGGTGTCCCGGCGCGATGCCTTCCTGGTCTCCTACCCGAAGTCGGGAAACACCTGGCTCAAGTTCATGCTCACCGACCTGCTCGGTGGCCGCGAGGCCGACTTGGACAACGACTCGACGGTGATCGCCGACGTCGGGTCGCACCGCTCGACCCCCGCGGTGCTGCCGAACGGCGGGCGCCTGATCAAGAGCCATGAGCCCTACTCGGGCCCTCAGCGGCGCGTCTACCGAAAGGCGATCCACCTGATCCGCGACGGCCGCGACGTCGCCGTCTCCTACTACTACACGCTGATCCGCCGCGGCCTATTCGAGGGCAAGTTCAGCCCGTTCCTGAGGCTCTTCCTGGCCGGCGGCGTGGACGGTTACGGCCCCTGGCACCAGCACGTCTCCTCGTGGCTCGGCAGTCCGCTCGCCGCGAACGGGTCGCTGCTCACCCTCCGCTACGAGGACATGCTGCGCGAACCGGTCGAGGGCCTGGGGGCGACGATGAAGTTCCTCGGCGCGCCCGTCGATGCGGAGCGGGCCGAGGAGACCGTTCGCGCCTACAGCGCCGATCGAATGCGCGAGCGCGAGCGCAGCTCGCAGTTCCACGAGCGAAAGAAGCGCCGCGACATCATGTTCGTCCGCACGGCCGGCCCGGGCGACTGGACCGAGGCGTTCTCAAAGAGCGACGAGGCGCTGTTCGACGAGGTCACCGGGGGCCTCTTGGGGCGACTCGGCTACGACGCCTAGGTCGGTCCAAGCGATGCGGATCCTGATGGTGAACAAGTACGCGCGCGTCACAGGCGGCGCCGACCTGAACTGCATGCAGCTCGCCGAGCTCCTGCGCGGCCGGGGGCACGAGGTCGTGATGCTGGCCACCGCGAGCCCCGACAACGAGTTCGCCGACGGCGAGTTCGTTGAGGCCTCGGTGACCCACGCCTCGCGCACCGAGTTGGGCCCGCGGGCGCGGATCGAGGTCGCCAAGAGCGCGATCTGGAATCGGGAGGCGGCGGCGGCCATGCGGCGCCTGCTCGGGTGGTTTCGCCCCCAGGTGGTCCACGCCCACAAGCTCTACCCCCAGCTCTCTGCGGCGCCGGTGGCGGTCGCGTCGCGAGCCGGGGTGCCGATCGTCCAGACGCTCCACGACTACGAGTTCATGTCGGCGAGCTACCTCGAGCACCGCGGGGGGTGGGTCGACCACGACGAGCGCCGGCTCTCCTTTCGCGCCCTGAACGCCGCGACCTTCGCGACTCGGCGCTGGCTTCATGCGCCCAGGGTGGACGCGTGGATCGCCAACTCGGGCTACGTCGCCGCCCGCTACGCGTCGCGGGGCCTCGGCTCGACGGTCCTCGCCGCCTTCGTCGAGCCGATCGAGGGCCCGGTCCCCGGGTTCGCGGATCGAACCGGCGCCGCCTTCGTCGGGCGGCTGACGGAGGAGAAGGGGGTTCGAGACGTCCTCGCCCTCGCCGAGTCCTCCCCCGGGATCCGGGTTCGGATCGCCGGCCATGGGCCGCTCGAGGGCGAGGTCGCCGCCGCCGCGGGGCGGCTCGAGAACCTGGAGTTCGCCGGCAAGCTCGACCGGGCGGGGGTGTTCGGCCTCTTGGAGCGGGCCCGGGTCAGCCTCATGCCCTCGCGCTGGCAGGAGCCGGGCGGCATCGCCGCCCTCGAGGCGATGGCGGTCGGGACGCCGGTGATCGCCTATGCGAGCGGGGGCCTCGCCGAGTACGTCGGGGAGGTGGGGGGCGGAAGGGTGATCGAGCCAGATCGCGACGCGCTGGCTCGCGAGTGCTCGGCCCTCGCCGCCGACCCCCAGACGTGGGAGGTCCTCTCCTCGCGGGGGGCGGACGGTGTCGCGTCCAGGCACTCGCCCGAGCAGTACGCGGTCGCCGTGGAGGAGATCTACGGCCGTTTGGTGGAGGAGACCTCGGCCAGGCCCTGAGCGTCGCTGCTCCAGCGGTCCGCGTTCTGGGCGTGGATCTCCTCGAGGATCCGCCTGACGTCGTACTCGAGCTTCCAGTCGGGGTAGTGAGACTCAAAGCGCCCGTTGTCGGCGATCCACCAGATGTGGTCGCCGACCCTGCTTCGGTCGTCGTAGGTCCAGTCGATCTTGCGGCCCGAGATCTCCTCGCTGAGGCTGATCGCCTCGAGCACCGACGCGTGGCTGAACCTGCCCCCGCCGATGTTGTAGACCTCGGCAGTCCGGGGGGCCTTGAAGAAGGCGTCGAATGCCCGGATCAGGTCGAGGCTGTGGATCGCGTCGCGGACCTGCTTGCCCTTGTAACCGAACACGGTGTAGGGCGTCTGTGTCATCGCGCAGCGCATCACGTAGGCGAGGAAGCCGTGAAGCTCGGTCGCCGAGTGGCGGGGCCCGGTCAGGGTGCCGCCGCGAAAGCAGGCGGTCCGCATCTCGAAGTAACGCCCGTACTCCTGCACGAGGATGTCGGCCGCGGCCTTCGACGCCCCGAACAGGCTGTGGAGCGATCGATCGATCGACATCTCCTCCGTGATCCCATTCGCGAACGGGTGCTCGGGATCGATCTCCCACCGGGTCTCGAGCTCGACCAGGGGCAGCGAGTTCGGGAGGTCGCCGTAGACCTTGTTGGTCGAGGTGAAGATGAAGACCGCCTCGGGTGCGTGGGCGCGGGTCGCCTCGAGCACGTTCAGGGTTCCCACGGCGTTGATGTCGAAGTCGGTCATCGGTTGCTTGGCGGCCCAGTCGTGCGAGGGCTGAGCGGCCGCGTGGATGACAAGCTCGATCGCGTCGCCGTAGGAGGCCATGATCGCGTCCACCCCGTCCCGGTCCCGGATGTCGACCGGATGGTGGCGATAGGCGGAGCCGAGCTCCTTCTCCAGCCTCGACCGGTTCCAGGCGGTCGAGGCCTCGGCGCCGAAGAACTCGCGCCTCATGTCGTTGTCGATCCCCGCCACGTCCATGCCGAGGCCGCCGAAATGGGTGGCCGCCTCGGAGCCGATCAGCCCGGTCGAGCCGGTGATCACCGCGACGCTCATGCCCGGGCGCCTCGGGGCGGGCCGTCGCCGGCGGTGACCTCGTAGAGGACGTCCTCGAACCGGGTCGCGACGACCTCGGGGCTGAAGTTTCGCCGCGCGAACTCGAGCCCGGCGGCGCTTCGCCGCGCGAGCTCGGAGCGGTTGGCCAGGATGTCTCGGAGGGCGCGGGGGAAGGTGCCCGGGTCGACCGCGTCGACCACCCATCCGGCTCCAGACTCGCGGACGATCCGGGCCACCTCGGAATGGGGGTTGACGCTGGCCAGGACCGGCACGCCGCCGGACATCAGGTTCATCAGCTTGGAGGGGAGATTGAACTCGTCCACGTCGGGGCGCTGCGGCACGAGCCCGATCGTCGCCTGCTTCATCTCGTTCTCGAGCTCGTCCAGGAGCAGGCCCGGCATCTCGACGCGATCGGTGCGGATCTCCGCGGCCACCGCTCTGGCCAGCTCACCGGTGCCGGCGAGGATCAGCCGCACGTCGCCGTTCAGCTCGGGCGAGCACTCGAACGCCTCGACCAGCGCGGGGAGGTTCTGCGAGAAGCCCATGTTGCCCATGTAGAGGACGCGTGCCGGTTCCTTGCCGGTGCTCGCGGTGCGCTGCTCGCCGAGGCCGCGGGTATACGGGTTGTAGATGTGGGTCACCTTCCACGGTGGCACCCCCTTGACCAGCAGGTTCTCGCGAAACGCGTTCGAGATCACGACGATCCTGTCGGCGGAGCGATAGACGAACCGCTCGAGCTGCTGGGCGGTTCGAAGCGCGACCCCCTCCCGCATCAGCCCGGTGGTCGCGGCCGCGTCGGGCAGGATGTCCTCGAGCCACAGGATCCAGGGGAAGCGCCGGGCCTTGGCGCTCGCCAGGACCGGCAACAGGCCGAGCAGCGAGGGGGAGACCGCCACCGCGACGTCGGGCGCGGTCGGCATCGCGGCCGCCACCGCCGCCGCCGAGGCATAGGTCGCCTCCTCGGTGATCCTCTCAGCCGTCGTCCTGTGCCCGATCACGAGCGGAAGCCGGAGCACCGGGATGCCGTTTCGCGTCTCGCGGTACGGGCCGGCGCGCCGGCCCCACAGCGCGCCCGGATAGTGTGGATGCGCGGTCACCACCTCGACCTGATGCCCCCGGGCCAGCATCGCCTCGGCCCACCGGGCCGCGATCGGGCCCATCGCGGTGGGCTCGGGCTCGTAGTTCCAGCTCCAGAGCTGCAGCCGCAGGGACCGGCTCAACGATGCTCCCGCTTACCCGACTCGCCCGGAGAGAGCGGCAAGCGGCCCGCCCGGCCCCGTCTTCGACGCCCTCGCCTCGTGTCGCCCATCTTGGGGGCAGCGTAGAGCATCTCCGCCGATTTCCAGGGCGCCGAGGGGGCCTCAGGCGGCGCCTCAGTCCCCGCCGGATTCGCCGCCCGGGGTGCTGCGCGTATAGAACGCGAACGTGTGGTAGGCGGGCTTCGGTGTGCGGTCGTAACGAAGCAGTCCGGCGCTGGCGCAGAAGCTGCATTTGACGACGCTCGACTTGCTCGGATCCCTCCAGTCGAACCAGAAGAGCCGGCCGATGTGCCACTCCTTCTGATGGGCGAGGATCAGGCCGAAGGACTTCTTCAGCAGCGTGTTCTGTCCCTGGAGGCCCTGGTTGATGCCGAACTTGTTGGGTGGCGCCGATCCCCAGCCGATCTCGGTGATCCACAGCGGGGTCGCCTGGTCGGAGTTCTTCTCCATCACCTGGCGGACCTTCTGGATCTCGTGCTGCAGCTGCTGCACCTTCGAGGCGTATGGGTGGAGCGCCGCGGCGTCGAAGTAGTCCTGGACACGCGGCACCGCGTACAGCTGGTCGAGGAACTTCCAGGCTTTGACGTCGCCGTAGCCGGGCATCCCGGCGAGCACGATCTGGGCGTTCGGATCCTCACTCTTGATCGCGTCGTGAGAGACCTTGAGGAGCTTCGCGTAGCGCGCCGGCGAGGGGCCGGGTGCGAAGTACTTCGACAGGTTGGGCTCGTTCCAGATCTGCCACGAGTGGACCGGAAGCGGCGCCGCGTCCCCGTACTTGTCCCTGTATTCGGTGGACCAGTAGGTGCCGCCGGGACCGTAGCGCGCCACCGCGGCCTTCAGGAACGCCTGCCACGCCTTCATGTCCTCGGGTCGATCGATCGGGGGCGCGACCAATGGGCCGGCCACCCAGGGGGGGCTACGCCACAGGTCGGGTACGGCCTGGATCCCGTGGGAGGCGAAGGACCCGATCAGGGAGTCCGTGGGCCCCCAGTCGTAGGGGCCGTCCTTCTTCGGCTGCACGGAGCCCCAGATGAGGAGGAAGCGGTCCGAGCCGACGCCCGACTTGGCCATCGTCTTGAAGTCCCGGCTGTCGAGGCGAATTCCCTGGACGATGCCGAAGAACTGGCTCGTGTCGGTGGAGGCCGGCGCGGCGCTCGAGCCGCCGCTGTCGCGCAGCACCGAGAACGCGAGAACGCCCACGAGCGCCACCGACAGCGCCCCGGCGACGATGATCTTGGGGCGGCTCACCTGATCGTTCGACCGGCCATCGAACGCCGAAGGGTACAGACGGACCTTGGCGGCAGATAAAGCCGCCGGCGAGGCGTGTCTCAGTCGCGCTCGGGGGCCGCTTCGACCGCTCCGGCGCGCCGCGATCTCGCGGTCACTATGCGGTCCCAGAGCGGAGTCGCGGCGGCCTCGACGCAGATCACCACCACCAGCCACCAGGTCAGCGACAGGAGCTGGACCTCGAGGGTCGGATAGATCAGCGACTCGGCGGTGAGACCGATCCCCGCGGCGCCGACGCCCTTCAGAACGGGGTCGGCCTCTTCCCATGCCGTGCGAGCGAAGCGGATCGTGGCCCAGATCATCACCGCGCCGATCACCAGCAGGCCGAAGGCGCCGGTCTCGACCAGGAGCTTGAGCGGGTAGCTCTCGGTCGGGTCGGGCTCCGCCGAGGTGAGCTTGCCGGCGTTACCGGTCGAGGCGAGCCCCTTGCCGAGGGCCTTCTCCTTGGCGGGAAGCCCCTTGTACTCGTGGAGCGCCTTCTTCATCGCCGCGATCCGCTTCGCGTTGCCCGGATCGCTCTCCACCGAGGCGCCCGATGTCGTCCTCGACGCGAGGTTCCCGGCGCTCGGGCCGGCCGCCGAGCTGAGGGCCAGGCCGACCGCGGTCGCCGCGATCACGACGGCGATCAGCCGGAAGCGGTCCCGGCCCTTCAGCACGACGAGCAGGACGAGCGCGCCGAGGATCGCGATCCCGAAGCCGCCACGGCTGTAGGTGAGGCCGATGCCGCCCACCATCAGCCCGACCGCGCCGATCGCGATCGCCGCCGTACGCGGCCTCCAGTCGGCGAACAGCAGTCCGAGCGCCAGCACGATGGTGGTGCCGAGGAAGATCGCCGAGTGCAGGTAGCTGCCCGTCGCGCCTCCGAAGCGATGTGGGTCGCGGACCGCCTCGGTGAAGTACACCCCGGCGACCTCGAGGAAGATCGACGCCGCGACGACCACACCGAGCCCCGCGAGCGCCCAGACCAAACGCTGCCGGTCCCCGGGCTCGAGCAGAGGCCAGACGAGCAGGGCGAAGGTGGGATAGACGAGGTACTGGGCGACCCCGATCGCGTACAGCTTCAACCCCACGGTCTGGGTCGCGAAGTCGAGCACGCAGACCACAGCGATCGCGACCCAGCCGACGAGCAGGAGCGGGGGCTCGTCGCGCAGCAGCGGCCGGTGAGCCACCAGCACGGCGGCGGCGCAGGCGGCGATCAGGGTCGGTTGGATCGCGTTGAACATCAGGTAGGTGTTGGGCAGGTCGATGGAGTCGGCCAGCGCCAGAAGCGCCCCGCGCAGGGCCGCGACCACGATCACCACGATCAGGATCGTCCGCATCGCTCGCCGGCCCGCCTGCAGCGCGTAGATGAACGCGAGCACGAACAGGAGCGCGATCGACAGGAACGTGTAGGCGCCCGTGGAGAGCCCGGCGCCGAGTGCCACCAGCGCCGCCGAGGCGAGCGCCGCGGCCGCGATCTCGGCGACGGACGGCGGCCCGGTGATCGCGACCGCGGGGGCGGCGCCGTCCCCGGGCGCGATCGGGCTCTGGCGTCGCCGGAGGCCGATCAACGACCCGGCGAGGCCGGCCATCAGCAGCCCGAGCAGGGCACCCCGCAACTCCGGGCTCGCGCCGCCGGCGCCAGTGGTCGGCACTATGTACTTGAGGTCGTAGCGGACCCGGGCGCGAAGGGCCGCCTGGCGGGCGGCCGTCACGCCGTGGTTGCCTCCACGGGCGAGGGCCCGATGCAGCCAGCCGTTTTGGCGGATGAGCAGAGAGTGGAGGTAGCGATCAGCGCCGGCCCGGGCGGCGGCCAGCGCCGCGACCTCGTTCGCCCGGCTCGCCTTGATCGAGCCGCTGTCCAGTCCCGCCGTGGTGTTGGGGTGAAAGGTCGCCCCCTGGAGCGGTGGGGGTCCGAAGCTCGGCAGCCCCGTGTGCTCGAGCTGCGCCGGCTTGACCGGGAAGACGAACACGCCCGCGTTGTCCTCGGACGGGGGCTTGCGAATCGCCCCCACGATGGCCCCGGCGATCACGCACGCGAGCGGAAGCGCGATCCAGATCAGGCGACGGGTTGGCAGGTTGGGCTTTCTCATGCAAGCATGCAACGGCACGAGCGGCGAGGATTTTCTCTATCTTCGACCGAGGAGGGTTGATTGATGGCGGTTAGCAGAGTCTCATCGCTCATCGGATGAGCGTCAGGGAGGAGACCCGGCCGGAGGCGCTCGTTCCGGGCGTGGGTGCAAACGGGAGCCGATTTCGGTCCCGCGAAGCGGCCGATGGCGGCCGTGTCCATTGGTGGCGGGACGTGGTTCGCCGCCGCATGCTCGCCCTCACGGATCTGATCACGGCGCTGATCGCGACCGCGATCTTGACGGCGTCGGTGTCCGGGGGGAGCTGGGCCTGGCTGGCGATCCCGATATGGCTCCTGCTCGCAAAGCTCTTCGGGCTCTACGATCGCGACCACCGTGCGCTTCGCCACCTGACGATCGACGAGCTCCCCGCCCTCGCCGGTTGGGCCGCGTCCGGCGTGATCGCGGTCGCGCTGACGCTCGACTTCTTCGGCCCGGGGGGCTGGCCGCGAGTGGGGGTGCGCGCGGCGCAGCAGCCTCCCGACTGGCGGTTCTTGTTGGCCTGGGCGGCCGCCGTCCTGGTCGCCGTCGCGCTGCGGTCGCTGGCGCGCTGGACCTGGCGCCGGGTGACGGCCCCGGAAGCGACGATCATCCTCGGGAATGGCGCCCTCGCGGCCTCGCTTCGCCGCAAGTTCGAGCTGTTCCCTGACATGCACCTGACCCTGGTTCGCGACGAACAGCCCGTGCCCTCCGCGGACGTGCCCGCTCGAGAGCTCGACGACCTCGCCGAGGAGGCGGATCGGCTGGTCGTCGCCTCCCAGCGAATCGACCCCGACATGATCGACCGCCTCGTCGCATCGTGCCGATCCCATCAAGCCAAGCTCAGCGTCGTCTCGCCCTTGAGGGGCAGGACCGGGCCACTGGCGCGGCTCTCCCAGGTGGCGGATCTCCCCGTCTTCGAGCTCGACACCTGGGATGTTTCGCGATCCACCATGATGCTGAAGCGGGCGTTCGACATCGTCATCTCCGCGGGCATGCTCGCCGTCACGTCACCGCTTTTTCCCCTGATCGCCCTCGGGATCCGCCTGGACAGTGCTGGGCCGGTCTTCTTCACCCAGATGCGGGCCGGCCTCGGGGGCCGACCGTTTCGAATGTACAAGTTCCGGACCATGGCCACCGACGCCGAGGACAGATTGGAGGAGGTGGTTTCCCTCGACGAGCTCAACGAGCCGGTGTTCAAGCTGCGCCGGGATCCGCGCGTGACGAAGTTCGGGCGGCTCCTTCGCCGGCTGAGTCTCGACGAGTTGCCCCAGCTCTTCAATGTCCTGAAGGGGGACATGAGTGTCATCGGACCCCGGCCCGAGCAGCTCGAGCTTGTCGAGCGCTACGAGCCGGAGCACATGTTCCGACTGGATGTTAAACCTGGGATCACGGGTCCGATGCAGGTCTGCGGTCGCGGTGAGCTCACGTTCGCCGAGCGGCTCGCCGTAGAGCAGGATTACATCGAGCACATGACCCTCGCGCGCGACCTGCGCATCCTGCTGCTCACGATACCGGTGATGTGGCGCGGCACCGGGGCCTATTAGCGGCTCCGCTCAATCCGCAGCAGCGCCGGATCCGCCCAGGTGGGCACGGTGGGAGTCGATCGCCGCCCTCTCGAGGCCGTCCGGCCCGCCCGCCCGCCAGCGCTCCCACAGCCCCTGCGGATATCCGATCATCTTGGCGGCGTCGCCGACCACGATCACGACTCCGATCAGCGCGTAGGCACCCGCCATCGCGGTCGGGGTCGTGAAGGGGCGCTCGCTGCGGACCCGGCGCGCGTACTTGCGCGCGTAGGCGGCGAACCCCGCCGCGAGCACGCCCCAACGCCACGGATGCGAGCGCGCCAGCATGACCAGCGCGCCGCCCGCCGCATAGGAGGCGTAGCGGGCCGCGTGGCGCTTGGTCCACAGGTGGCCGTGCCCGTCCCCACGGGCGTAGTGGCGGTATTGCTTGAAGAACTCTCGTAGCGTGGGCCTGGGGCGCCAGCGCACCACGGCGTCCGGGGCGATCGCGAACTGCGCCCCGGCCGCCTTCAGCCGCATGTCGAAGACCAGGTCCTCGCCGGCGCGCAGCCAGTCCGGATACCCGCCGACCATCTCCCAGAGCGGGCGACGGAAGGCGATCGAGCGGCTGGAGGGGAGGTAGCGCTCCGGGTCGATCTCGTCGGCGCGGGGGGTGATGATGGTGGCCAGCGCGTACTCGAAGGGGGTCCGGCCGTCGGGCGCCGACGATCCGCCGCTCACCCCGATCTCGGGCCGTCCGTCGATCGGCTCCAGGAGTCGCTCGAGCCAGCTCGAGTCGAGCAGCGTGCCCGCGTCGGTGACCGCGATCAGGCCGCTCTCGGCTCGGCGGATCGCCTCGTTTCGCCCCTGCGGGACGTTGAGGCCTGGGACCACGTGGACCTTGAACCGCCGGTCGCGCTCGGCGACCTCGCGCAGGCGTTCGATCGTGCCGTCGCTCGATCCCGCGTCGACCAGGACGATCTCATCGGGGGCTCGGGTCTGGCGCGCGAGCGAGTCGAGCCACCCTTCCAGCGAGTCCGCCTCGTTGAAGAGCGTGACCACGAGGCTGACCTGTTCGGCTGAGGCCCGGGACTCCACGGCACCAATAATCTAGGATCACGGGCCGGGCGGGAGCCAACCACGCGACCAGCGAGGAGAAGATGACGGGGCATCTTTATCGGGCCAAGGCTCCCCTGCGGGTCAGCTTCGCGGGCGGCGGAACCGATGTTCCGCCCTTTCCGGAGCGCGAGGGAGGCCTCGTCCTGAGCTCGACGATCAATCGTTGCGCGCACGGCACGCTCCGTCCCCGGGACGATCAGCAGATCGCGATCGAGTCGCTGGACCTCGGCGTCGCGGCGAGCTACCGGGCCGATGAGCCGCTCGAGAAGGGGGGTGACCTCGACCTCGTCAAGGCGGCGATCAGCCGGGTCGGCGTACGCGACGGCAAGGGGTTCGACCTGTTTCTCGACACCGCGGCGCCACCGGGGTCGGGCCTGGGGTCGTCCTCGGCGATGATGGTCGCCCTGATCGGGCTGCTCGCGAGCTTCTACCGCCTGCCCCTGACCAGCTACGAGATCGCCGAGCTGGCGTTTCGGATCGAGCGTGTCGACCTGGGGCTCAAGGGAGGGCTCCAGGATCAGTACGCCAGCACCTTCGGGGGGTTCAACTACATCGAGTTCGAGGCCGACCGGGTGATCGTCAACCCGCTGCGGATCAGCGCCGACACGATCGCCGAGCTCGAGTACAACATGCTGCTCGGGTTCACGGGCGCGACGCGTTCGTCCGATCACATCATCGACGACCAGACGGCTCGCTACGAGACCCGCGACGAGGACACCCTGGCCGGCCTGCGCGAGCAGAAGGAGCTCGCGACGGCGATGAAGAACGCGCTGCTTCGAGGCGACACCACTGGCTTCGGCGAGCTCCTCGGCGAAGCCTGGAACGCGAAGCGCAGGATGTCGCCGCGGATCACCAACGAGTTCATCGACAGCGCCTATGAGGCGGCGATGCGCGAGGGGGCCCTCGGGGGCAAGGTCACGGGCGCCGGCGGGGGCGGCTACATGCTGTTCTATTGCCGGTATGACCGCAAGCACCGGGTCGCCGAGGCGCTCACCGAGCTCGGCGTCGAGATCACCGACTTCGCCTTCGACCACGACGGGTTGACCAGATGGTCACCGCGCCATGAGTGACGCGAGGGGCCTCGTCGAGGAGCGAATCCGTGAGGCCGGCGACCTGACCGGCCGGATGCTCGACGGTGATCTGGCCGAGCAGGTCGCATCGGTCGCAACCACGATCCTGGACTCCTATCGCGCCGGTGGCAAGGCGATCTTCTGTGGCAACGGCGGCAGTGCGGCCGACGCCCAGCACCTGGCCGGCGAGTTCCTCGGCCGGTATCTGCGAGACCGGCGTTCCCTGCCCGCCGTCGCCCTCGCCGACGGCATCTCGACGGTTACGGCGATCGCCAACGACTACGGCTTCGCCGAGATCTTCTCGCGCCAGCTCGAAGGCGTGGCGCGAAGCGGGGATGTCCTGGTCGCGCTTTCGACCAGCGGCCGCTCCGAGAACGTCCTCGCCGCGGTCGATCGCGCCGCCGAGCTCGGGGTCGTGACGGTCGGGATGACCGGCGCCGAGGGCGGCACCCTCGGCGAGCGCTGCGACCACTGCCTGCGCGTGCCCTCGGATCAGGTCCCGAGGATCCAGGAGGCCCACATGCTGATCGGCCACGCCGTCTGCGAGTTCGTGGAGCGCGAGCTCTTCGCGGCCTGATGCCCGCGGTCGGCCCCGATGGCCGCTGGACGGTGTTCTGCGACCGCGACGGGACCATCAACCGCAAGGCTCCGGAGGGCGAGTACGTGCTGAGCGCCGACCAGCTCGTCCTCCTCGACGGCGCCGCGAGGGCGATCGCCCGCCTGCGCGCGGCGGGCGCCCGGGTCGTCGTGGTGACCAACCAGCGCGGGGTCGCGCGCGGCCGCATGACCCTGGATGACCTGGCCTCGGTCCATCGAGAGCTCGCCGCGAGGCTGGCCGGCGCGGGTGCCGAGCTGGACGCGATCTATGCGTGCCCGCACGAGGGGGGCTCCTGCAAGTGCCGAAAGCCCGGCCCCGGGCTCTTCCTGCGCGCCGTCGAGGACGAGCCCTCGATCGACCTCGAGGGCAGCGCGATGGTCGGCGACTCGATCACCGACGTCGAGGCGGGCGAGCGGCTCGGGATGACGACCGTCCTGCTGGCCGACCCCTCGCGGCCTGAGAGCCCCGAGAGCCCCGCACCGGACCACGTCGCGGCGACCCTCGCCGAGGCGGCCGACTGGCTGCTCGCCAACGCTCCCGAGGTGCCGGGGCCGGCCGGAAGCGGGCGCTGAGCATGACCTCGACCTCGCCCGCCGAGGGCCGGGAACGGGCCGCGAGCACCACGAAGGTTGTCTTCATCGCCGGGATGGGGCGCAGCGGGAGCACCCTGCTCGAGCTCCTGCTCGGACGGATGGACGGCTGGGTCGCGGGCGGCGAGCTTCGCCGCTACTGGCACGGCGAGGCCTATCCCGACTGGGTCTGCGGCTGCGGGCGCCCGCTTTCGGAGTGCGATTTCTGGGCCCGTGTGAGGTCCGAGCTTCGCGCGGGCGGCATTTCGCCGCAGGACGGCTTGCGGTTCCTGGACGTCCAGCGAACGCACCTCAGGCTGAGGCCGGCTCCGCTCGCCCGGCTCGTGCTCGGCGCTCGGCGCTCGGCGACGGCCGGCTCGCCCCTGCGCGACTACCAGCTCGCGATGGCGGAGCTCTACCGGGCGGTCGCCCGCGCCGCGGATGCGCGGATCGTCGTGGACTCCTCCAAGCAGCCCCCCGAGGGCTACCTGGCGAGCTGGAACCCCGAGGTCGATCTCTACGCGGTGCACCTGGTCCGCGATCCTCGCGCGGTCGCCAACTCGTTCTCGAAGCGGACCGAGAACCCCCAGCCCGACTCCGAGCTCCGATTCCGGTCCCATCCGTCGGCGACGGCGCTTCGCTGGGACATTCGCCAGGCGCTCACGGAGTCGTTGCTGGCCCGGCGTCTCGGGGATCGCTACATGCGCCTGCGCTACGAGGACCTGGTCCGCGACCCCGCCGGTGCGGTGAGGTCGATCGCGCGCTTTTCGCACGAGCCGGCCCCGGAGGAGGGCTTTCTCGCCAACGGCCGGGTCGAGTACGAGCCCAACCACACGTTTTCGGGCAGCCCGTTCCGGCTTCGCCGTGAGCCGATCGACATCCGTCTCGACGAGAGCTGGCGCGCCAAGATGACGCCTCGCCAGAAGGCGCTCGCGGCCGCGCCGGCCCTGCCGCTCCTGGGGCGCTACGGGTATCCGCTGCGATCCGGTTGAGGCCGACCGGGACGCGCTCCGGGGACGCGGGCCTAACCCTGCGAGCGTTTCGGGAGGACTCGGTACCCGTAGCGCCTCAGCAACGGGGCCGAGCCCAGCGACGCAGCCAACGCCGCGGGGCGAGGCATCCGCTCCGTCCATGCAACGTCGGCGCGGATCGGGACCGACCCCTTCGTGAGCCGGCTCGGGTTTCCCGCGACGCTGTGGTTCGGGCCCAGCGAGACCTCGCCGTCGGAGATCCGCGGGCCCTCGGGCCGGACGCCGCACATGGCGGCGATTCGCTCGATCGTCCCCTGGGGATCGCTGACCAGGTCCTCGTACCTGGCCCGCATGTACCGCGGCCCGAGGCGGCGGGCCAGCAGTGCCTCGGTCAAGGCGTTGCGGCTCGACCAGCGGATCGCCACCTCGGAGGCGTTCATCCGCTCGAACTCGCCGCCGGGCTTGTCCGGATGCCAGGCCCGCCGAGACCACGAGTACGCGACGCCCCTCGGGTCCCGGACCAGGTGGACGACGAACAGGTCGACCCCCGTGAACCTCGAGAGCACGTAGGCGTCGTGCGGCCCCTTGGACGAGTCGACGACGACATCGGCGCCGCTGACGGCGGCGATGCCGCGGTACAGAAGCTCCATGAGCTGCGCGTACTCCGCGCCCGGCGAGGGCTCATCGCCCCTGGCCCGCGCGAGCCGCGCGAGGTGCAGGGGGAGCGAGCGGATGTGGGCGCGCTGGAGGTAGAGGGCCCGGTCGACCGGGAGCGCCCCGTGGTGGCGCTCGATCCAGGCCGTCACCTGGGTCCAGAACTCGCATTCGGAGACCAGAGCACCGCATCCACAGGTCCGCGGCTCGCGCATCGCGCGCCAGTACGTCCGCACCTCGCCGGCGCCCATGAAGCCGTGAAGCTCGTTCAGCAGGGTGTCGAGCAGGGTCGTGCCGCTGCGCGTCATCCCGGCGATGTAGAGCACCTTGGGCGCAGCCGAAAGACCCTCGGGCTCGGCCTGAGGCACCGGTTGGTCGGTCGTCAGATGCATCCCGCCGCGAACACAGTACATGCGGGGACCGCGCTCGGATGACCCAGGACGTGCCTGCCCGGCACAAATGGTGCCCCACGGGCACCGTTCATTTGCTTAGGTGCAAGGGTGAGCTCAGGCATGGAGGCGAGCGGGCTGGCGGCCGCGGAGCCGAGGCAGGGAACCGAACCGACGAAGGTCGTGTTCATCACCGGCATGGGCAGAAGCGGCAGCACGCTCCTCGAGCTGCTGCTGGGGCGCCTCGGGGGCTGGGTGGCGGGGGGCGAGCTGCGGCGGTACTGGCATGGCGGCGCGTTCAGCGACTGGGTCTGCGGCTGCGGACGGCTGCTCGCCGAGTGCGACTTCTGGGCCCGGGTCAGAGCCGACCTGGCCACGGCGGGGGTCTCGCCCGAGGAGTACCCGGGCTTCCTCGAGCTTCAGGCGCGGTACCTGCGGCTGCGCCCGGGGCCGCTCGCACGGCTGGTGGCCGGCGCGTCCCACTCGCGCGAGGAGGGCTCGCCGCTTCATCGCTACCAGCTCGCCACCTCTGCGCTGGCACGGGCGGTCGCCAGGACCGCCGAGGCGGGCGTCGTGGTGGACTCCTCCAAGGAGCCGGAGGAGGCCTACCTGACGAGCTGGAACCCCGGGATCGACCTGCACGTCGTCCACCTGGTCCGTGACCCGAGGGCCGTCGCCCATTCGTTCTCCAAGAAGATCCGCGAGCCGCAGCCGGACTTCGACTACATGCCCCGCTCGAATCCCTTCGGGACCGCCGTCCGGTGGGACCTTCGCCAGACCCTCTGCGAGACCGTGCTGAGGCCGCGGTTGCGAGGCCGCTACATGCGGATGCGCTACGAGGACCTGGCTCGAGACCCGGCGGGAGCCGTTCGGTCGGTGGCCCGGTTCGCGGGCGAGGCCGACCCCGACCTCGGGTTCCTCGACAACGGCCGGGTCGGCTTCGAGGAGAACCACACCTTCTCTGGAAACCCGTTTCGCCTTCGCCAGGCGCCGATCGAGATCAACGCCGACGAGGCCTGGCGGACCCGGATGACCCGCCGCGAAAAGGCCCTCGCCGCCGCCCCTGCGCTGCCGCTCCTGCGCCACTACGGGTATCGCTGGCAGGCCGAGTGAGCCGCCCCGAGCGCTCGCTGGCGGGGACGCTTCGGTCCCGTGCCGCACTTCCGGGCAGGCTGCGACGCTCCGCCGGGGACTTCCGGTCCGAGCGGCGGGCCGTCTTCGCGCTGACCGGGATCGAGGCCTTCGCCCGGGTCCTCGCGCTGGCCTTCTACCTGGTCGCGGCGCACTCGTTCTCGGTCGCCAGCTTCGGCGTGATCAGGTACACGATCACCCTGGCGTTGCTGGCGCTCGCCCCGCTCCTCGTCCTCGCCACCGCCACCAACCGCGAGCTCGGTGCCGCCCGCGCGGGCGAGGAGCAGACCAAGGTCGTTTTGGGCTCGAGCCTCACGATCGCGCTCGCGGTCTGGCTCGCGACCGTCGTCCTGTGCATCGCGGCCGGCGGCCTGGGGCTGACCGGCAACGCGAACCTGACCGGGCTCGTGGTCGTCCTCGCCGGCCTCGCGACCTTCAACCTCTACTACCAGATCTCCCGCGGGCTGGGCCTGATCAGGCGAATCGCGATCACCTACGTGGGGGGCTCCGTCCTCCAGCTCGGCCTGCTGATCGTGCTGGTCGCGACCACCGGCATCGGGGCGACGGGAGCGCTGATCATCTTCGGGGCGAGCTCGATCGTCGCGATCGTGAGCTGCGAGCTGATCGCACCGGTGATCCGCGGCCGCGGGGTGCGCTTCGCGCGGCGGGGCGCCAGGGCGCTGTGGCGGATCGGCGCTCCGTTGATCGTCACCCAGGCCGGCTTCATCGTGTGGTTCTCGGCCGACCAGATCTGGGTCGACACGAAGCTCGGCGCCGCCCAGGTCGGCCTCTACGGCGCGGCCAAGACCGTGATCCAGGCGTTCTTCGTCTTGATCGCGGGGTCGAACGGGGTCGTGATGCCGCGGGTGGCCGAGCTTCGCGCCGCCGGGGAGGACCGCCGTGCCCGCCGGTTCATAAAGGTCATGGTGCTGCGGCTGGCGGCGTTCGCCGTCGTGGGCGCGGTGGTGATCGTCGCTGTCCGCTCGCCCCTGCTGGCGGTCGTCTTCGGGAGCTCCTACAAGGCGGCGGGGGACGCCCTCGTCGCGCTGACCGTCAGCATGGCGGTCTACGCGACCTTCGTCGCGATCACCATGTCGGCGATCGGATGGGGGCGTCCCGGCGTATCGGGGATCGGATACACCGTCGCGTCGATCTCGGAGGTCGCCATCCTGCTGGTCGCCGGAGGCTCGACGATCATGTTCGCCGGCTGGGTCAACGCGATCTCGATCGGCCTCGGCCTCGTGGCCGTCGCGTTGGTCCTGCTGCTTCGGCCCCTGCGCTGAGGGGCCAGGTGGGGCGGTGGGCGCTCGTCCGCGTCAGTCCGCGGCGCGGACGGTCCGCTTGGCGGTGCTGTTGATGATCGAGCCGATCGCCTTCAGGGCGATGCCGATATAGACGACGGCGTTCACCATCCGGCTCTTCTGGGCCGCGTAGTGCTTGTGGTAGAAGCGGTACATGCCGTAGTGGAACGCATAGGTCAGCCTCGGCGCGCGCACGGGGCCGGTGGTGCCGGCCTTCACGTGGACCACCGTCGCCGAGGGCTCGTACCAGGTCACCCAGCGCGCCTCGTCGAAGCGGTAGCAGAGGTCGAGGTCCTCCATGTACATCCAGTACCCCTCGTCGAACAGACCGACCTCCTCCAGGGCGGAGCGCCGGAACAGCATGCAGGCGCCGTTGATCGCGTCGACCGGGCCGGCGTCGACCTCCGGGGCGCGGTAGGCGGCCAGGACCCCCGAGCCCCGGCGCCGCCCGATCCCGGTGAAGTGCCCGAGCGCGCTGAGCGGCGTGGGGAACGAGCGCTTGGCCGCGTGGTCGAGGGAGCCGTCCTCGAGCTCCAGGCGGGGGCCGCAGATGCCCAGCTTGACGCGTTCGTCCATCACGTCGATCAGCCGGCCGAGGGCGCCCTCGGTCGCGCGGGTGTCGGGGTTGAGGCAGAGGATGTATGAAGCCGTGCTCTCGCGGATCACGAGGTTGTTGGCGGCGCCGAAGCCGAGGTTCTCATCGCTCGCCGTCAGGTGAACCTCCGGGAACTCCCTGGCGACCATCTCGGCCGTCCCGTCCTTGGAGGCGTTGTCGACCACATGGACCGCCATCTCGGTGCCGGACGGATAGCGCCGCAGCGACTCGAGGCACTCGCGCAGCATCGGCTCGCACCGAAACGACACCACCACCACGTCCATCTTCCGATTGCTCAATGTTCCGACACCAATCCCAGGAAACGCTTCGTACGTTCTTCTTTCGGGCTGTCGAGCACGTCGGCCGGCCGACCCTGCTCGACGATCACCCCGCCGTCCATGAAGACGACATTATCGCCGACCTCGCGCGCGAAGCCCATCTCGTGCGTGACGACGACCATCGTCATCCCCTCGGAGGCGAGCTTGCGCATCACGTCGAGCACCTCCTTGACGAGCTCCGGGTCGAGCGCGCTCGTGACCTCGTCGAACAGCATCACCTTCGGGTCCATCGCCAGCGCTCGCGCGATCGCCACCCGCTGCTGCTGGCCGCCGGACAGGCGAGCAGGGTACTCGTCGATCTTGTCCGCGAGCCCGACTCGGGTCAGAAGGTCCACACCCTTCTCGGTCGCCACATCCGACTTGCGGCCGAGGACCATCTCCTGGGCGAGGCGCACGTTCTCGATCGCGGTCATGTGCGGGAACAGGTTGAAGCGCTGGAAGACCATGCCGATCTTGGCACGATTGCGGACGATCTCCGATTCGCGCAGCTCGTGCAGCTTGTCCCCCCGCTGTCGGTACCCCACGAGCTCGCCGTCGACCCACAGGCGGCCCCGATCGATCTTCTCGAGGTGATTGACGCAGCGAAGGAAGGTGGACTTCCCCGACCCCGACGGGCCGAGCATGCACATGACGCTCGCGGGGGCGACCTCGAGGTAGATTCCCTTCAGGACCTCGAGGCGACCGAACCGCTTGTGGACGGCCTCAGCTTTGACCATGAACTCGCTCAACGGTGGTCCTCGGGGAGCCTGGGCGGGCGCTCCGGCGGCGCCTCGACCTCGGCGTGTCGTGGCCAGAGGCCGGTCCGCATGCGCTGCATGAGAGTCGGCGCCCTCTCCCGTGTGCTCCCCCTGCCGTAGTAGCGCTCGAGGTAGTACTGGCCGACCGACAGGATCGAAGTGACTGCCAGATACCAGATGCTCGCCGTGATCAACAGCGCGATCGTCTTGTAGTTCACCGAGTAGATCAGCTGCGCCGAATAGAGCAGGTCGCCCAAGCCGATGACCGAGACGAGTGACGTCGTCTTCAGCATCGAGATCGTCTCGTTGCCGGTCGGCGGGATGATCACCCGCATCGCCTGGGGGAGGACGATGCGGCGCATCGTCTGGAGGCGGGTCATCCCCAGCGCCTGCGCGGCGTCGTGCTGGCCTTCGTCCACCGAAATGATCCCAGCGCGCACGATCTCCGACATGTAGGCCCCCTCGTTTAGCCCGAGCGCCAGGGTTGCCGCCATGAAGGGAGTGATGAGAGTGTTCGCGTCCAGATGGATGAACGAGGGGCCGAACGGGATCCCCAGGTCGATGCTCGGGTAAAGCGCTGAGATGAAGTTCCACAACAGGATCTGCACCAGCACAGGCGTGCCGCGAAGCAGCCAGATGTAGACCCAGCTCGTCCCGCTGATGAGCGCGCTTTGCGACATTCGCATCAGCGCCAAGAGGATCCCCAACGCGGCCCCGATCGTCATCGCCAGAACCGTGAGCTCGAGCGTCAGCACCAGCCCATTGAGGATCCTGCTGCTGAACAGGTAGTCGCCGACGACGCCCCATTCGAAGCGTGGATTGGTCGCGACCGAACGCGCGAGGGCGGCGACGAGGACCGCGATCACCCCGGCCGCTACCCAGCGCCCGGGGTGGCGGACCGGAACCGCCTGGATCTCGCCAGGCGGCTCCGCCGCTGTCATCTCATGGGTCCCGCTGCCGGGATCGGCCACGCCCTGGTCCGGCTAGCTGGCCGGCACGTCGGTCGGGTTGATCTCCGGGTTCGTGATCGTGCACGGACACCCCGCGTCGCCCTTCTTGATCAGGCCCCAGTACGAGAAGATCCGATCGTAGGTGCCGTCGGCCATCACCGCCTTGAGGGCCCCCTGGACGGGCTTCGCCAGGCCGCTGTTCTTGGGCATCGCGATCCCGTAGAGCGCCGTCCCGTACTGCTTGCCGGTCAGCTTGAACTTGCCGTCCGACTGCTCAACGGCGTAGGCGGCGGGGGGCGAGTCCGCCATCACGACGTCGGCGCGACCGCTGGAGAGCGCGAGGTTGGCCGCGTTCTGGTCGGGGAAGACCTGAACCTCCACGCCCGGATCGCCCGCCGACTTGCACTTCTTGTCCTGCGCGGTTGCGTCGTCGGCCTGGGTGGTCCCGCGCTCCGCCGCGACGCTCTCGCCGCACAGGTCCGCGAGGGACTGGATGTCCGGACCGCCATCGGTGTTGACGTAGAACGAGGTGCCGGCGATCGCGTAGCTGACGAAGTCGACCGTCTTCTCCCGCTCCCTGGTGATCGTGAACGAGGACATCCCGAGGTCGTACTTGTTGGCTGCGAGGCCGGGAATGATGCTGTCGAAGGTGGCGTTCTTGACCGTCGCATCGAGCCCCATGGCCTGAGCGATTGCCTTTGCGAGGTCGGCGTCCATCCCGATCACGGTCTTGCCGTTCTCGGCGATGAACTCGTTCGGCGCGTAGGTGGCGTCGGCCGCCACGCTGAGCGTGCCACTCGACTTGATGGAGCTCGGAACCTGGGACGCGACCTGCTTGTCGACGGACACGTTGATGTCCGGCGTCGCCGTGAGAGACGCGCTCGCCGTAGTGCTGTTGTCGTTGCTCGATCCGCCGCAGCCGGCCGCGATCCCGGCCGTCGCCACCGCGATGACCGCGGCTGCGGCGAGCCTCCTCAAGGTGCCCCTCAACATGCTCGTCCTCTCTGTTGCCCGGATGTACGAATTCGATCGGGAACATACCCCTTCGCTCACTACACTTGCGAAAGCGATGCTCGAGGAGACGCTCAACCGCCCGTGCGGGGGCCGCTACGCAAACGTCCTCGAGGCGGTCGGCAACACTCCGATGGTCGAGTTGCCGCGGGTCTCCCCCAAGCCCGGCGTCCACATCTTCGTCAAGCTCGAGGGGCGAAATCCCACCGGGTCGGTGAAGGACCGGGTCGCCAAGGCGATGATCGACGCCGCAGAGGCCGGCGGAGCGATCTCGCCGGGCCAGACGATCCTCGAACCGACCTCGGGCAACACGGGGATCTCGCTGGCGATGATCTGCCGGCGCAAGGGCTACCCGCTGAGGGTCGTGATGCCCGACAACGTGACCGAGGAGCGCACCCAGCTGCTGCGGATGTACGGCGCCGAGGTCGTCTACTCGGAGGGTGCCAAGGGCTCGAACGGGGCGGTCGAGATGGCGCTCGAGATGGCTCAGGGAGACGCCTCGTACTACATGCCCTACCAGTACGGCAACGAGGCCAACCCCCGGGCCCACTACGAGGGCACCGCGCCCGAGATCCTCGAGGAGCTGGACCAGGTGAGCGCCTTCGTCGGCGGGCTCGGCACGGGGGGAACCCTGATGGGGGTTGGCCGGGCGCTGAAGGAGAACGACCCCGCGACCACGATCGTCGCCGCCGAGCCGATGCAGGGCGAGCTGGTCCAGGGGCTTCGCTCGCTCGACGACGGCTTCATCCCGCCGATCATCGACCTCTCGGTTCTCGACCGAAAGATCATGGTCTCCAACCGCGACGCGATCGTATGGACCCAGAAGCTCCTTCACGAGGAGGGCCTGTTCGCGGGGGTGTCGACGGGCGCGATCGCCGCGATAGCGGTCCGGATCGCCGGCGAGCTGGAGGGGGGCAACGTCGTCTTCATCGCCCCCGATGATGGCTGGAAGTACCTGTCGTCCGGCGTCTACACGAAGTCGGTCGACGAACTCGAGGACATCGACTCCACCGTCTGGTGGTAGGCCGCCCCAGAGCGGCTACCAGATCACCTCGGGGGGGTACTTCGCGAAGAAGAAGAACCACACGAACAGCAGGACCACCGCGATCACCATGCCCACCGACAGGAATATCTCGAGCGGTCCGCCGAGCCGCCTTCTCTTGCCCTCCGCGTCCTCTTCACCCTGGAGCGCCCCGGTAGTCCGAAGGTAGAGCCAGTTGAGCCAAAAGAGCGCCGGCGAGAAGGCGGCCATGGCGACGGGGATCATCACCAGGCTGAGCAGGAAGTGCCCGTTCCAGGAGTCGGTCAGCTTGGAGAGGAGCCAGAGCCCGCCGACAGGGATCCCGATCCAGAACACGAGCGTGGCGACGCCCATCACGATCAGCACGAACGCGCCCGCGAGCCGGTCCGCGGACCGGCGCCCGCGGGCCGCTTCGGCGATCTCGGCGCGCGCGTTCACATCACCCCCCGATCGGCGCCCTCGGGTTCGCCCCCCAGAAGACCAGGGTCCCCATCATCCCGATGACGTGCACCAGGACCAGGTTCAAGACCATCGACTTGGCGGTGGCCCGGCCCACGCCAACGGGTCCCCCGGACGCCGTGTAGCCGTAGTAGCAGCCGACTAAGACGATCGCCGTCGCCATGACCATCGCCTTTATGAGGCTGAACAAGAGGTCGGGCGGGTTTTGGAACATCCAAAAGATCAGGAAGTAGCCGCCCTTGGAGACATCGCCGATCTGGACCACCACGGCCAGGTATGAGGCGAAGTAGCCCACTGCGATGCCGGCCAGATAGAGGAACGGGAGACAGATCCAGGCGCCGAGCAGGCGGGTCGCGGCGAGGAAGGTCATCGGCGGGACCCCCATCACCTCGAGGGCGTCGATCTCATCGGAGATCCGCATCGCCCCGAGCTCGGCGACGATCCCGGTCCCGACCTTGGCGGCCATCATGTAGCCGAACGCATAGGGGATCACCTCGCGAAGGTCACACCAGGCGGCGAACACCCCGGCATTCGGAGGCGCTCCGACGCTTCGGGAGAAATACGCCCCCTCGATCCCGCACTGCAGGCCCAGGATGAAGACCAGCCCCCAGATCACCACCGCGGACCCCAGGATCAAGATCCCCGCCTGGCGAAGCGCCTCGCCGAAGAACTGAAACACCCGGCCCGAGTAGACGAGCCCCATGGTCTTCCCGCAGAACTTGCCGATCTCCCCGAGCGAGGAAAGCCAGTCGCGCGGCAGGGCGAGCCAGCCACCCATCAGAGCACCTCCGGCGACATGCTCGGCTTCGCCTCCGCTGTCGCCGGGTTCGGGCGCGTTACGTGGCGGCAGGTCGTACTCGCGTGACCCGCGACTTCGTCGCTAGCCCGGGCGAGACCCTCGGCCGACGACCCCGAGATGCGACGTGTCGGGGGCGCCGTCGTCACTTGATCACCTGTATCTCGGGGTGGGTGGCCAGAGCGTCTGGGTGAAGACGTAGTTGAAGGCAAAGACGCCCAGGAAGGCGATCACGACCGCCTCGTTGACCGCCCGGCCGACCCCCGCCGCCCCGCCGGAGGCGTTCATCCCCTTGTAGCAGCAGACGATCGCGATGATCGCCCCGAACAGGGTGCACTTCAAGATCGAGCCCCAGAGGTCGGTCGTCTCGGCCTGGGACTGAAGGGTGGCAAAGAAGCCCGACAGGGGGGCGTTGTAGGCGATCTCGGCGAAGATCCCGCCGGCGATTCCGAACAAGAGGGCGTAGATGTCCAAAAGCCCCGTGATCAGCATCAAGGAGAGGAACCGCGGGACGACGAGGTTCTTGATCGGGTCGACCCCGAGGACCTGGAGGGCGTCGAGCTCCTCGCGGATCTTCCGGGCCCCCAGGTCGGCGGTGATCGCCGTCCCGGCGACCCCGGCGACGACGACCGCGGTCACGAACGGCGCGAACTCGCGGATCGAGGCCAAGACGAAGAAGCCCCCGAGGCGGTCAAGGGCCCCGAACAGGGTCAGGAAGTTCGCCGCCTGAAGCCCCGGGGCGCCGAACCCGAAGGCGACCGTGGAGATCAACATCGGAAACCAGCAGAGCTGGAGGGCGAAGATGAACTGGGAGATGAACTCCCCCCCGTAGGGGTAGGGGGGCCTGACCGCAGCCGTGATCGTCTTGCCGGTGAGGATCATCATGTTCCCCACCTGCTCGAACAGGCTCTTGGCAGGTAAAAATGCCCTATCGGCGACGGTTCGGACCATCAGCCCTCTCCCATTCCTCTGACCGCCTCACGCGGCACGAGTGGCGGACATCCGGACGAGACCTTTACTCGCCACCAGTTCATCAGCGCTCCGATCGGCCCCCACCTCGGCGCCACCTCCCAGGTTGCGCACCCGGGCTCGCCGATCTCCTGCCTGGAGACGATCTCCCACCTATGGCCCGCCGGGTCGGCGGTCATGCTCTCGAGCCGGGCGCGAGCTTCGCCCTGGCGCTCGCCCCGCTGCCCCTCCTCCTCGCGGGCGCGGGCCAGGCGCTCGATCAACTCGTCGCGAGTCTGCTCGAGCTCGACCATGTCGGCGACGTGGCCCTTGGGCCGAAGGAGCGGATGCGCCGGCTCTCCCGGCTTGCGGGCCGCCGGGTATGAGGCGAGCGCCGCCTCGAGGCGGGCGATCTGGCGCCTGAGCTCCTGGCGGCCGAGCCGCTCGTCCCCCTCCACGGAGGGCATCGAGGAGGGCTCAATCGGCGATGCGCCGCTGCCCGCGTAGATCGCCCGCGCGAGGTCGCGGGGGTCGACACCGCTTGCCCGCGCGCTCTGCGCCGCCTCGGCCGCCAGCCGCTCGAGCTCGGGAGAGCCGGGGGCATCGTCGGCGACGAACGTGCCAAGGCCGTGGCGGGAGGCGATCAGGCCGTCGTCGATCAGCCGGCGATAGACGGCGCGGGCCGTGTTGACGTTCACCCCGGCGCCGTCGGCGAGCTCGCGGACGCCGGGCAGCCGATCCCCCGGGGCAAGCTCGCCGCTCGCGATCAGGACACGGAGTCGCCACGCGAGCTGCGCACCCAGCGGCAGGTCGTCGGCGCGGGCCAGGTCCGGGGCGAGCTCCGGGCTCGACTGGGGCGACTGTGCCATTGCACTAGCACACTAGCACTTCGCATTCCCGTTCGCGGCGTTTGTGCCGCCCCGCGCTGGATCCGGCGCCCTGGGAGCCTACTGCGCCGTTGCTAGCCTGACCGCGATGCGGATCGCCCAGGTGCTCATCGACGAGATCGTCGCCCACGCCCGCGACGACGCCCCGAACGAATGCTGCGGGATGGTGGCGGGCGCCGACGGTCGCGCGACCCGGGTCCACCGGGCGCGCAATGCCGAGGAGAGTCCCCTGCGGTATACGATCCACCCACAGGATCAGATCCGGATCATGTCGGAGATCGAGGAGCGCGGCGAGGAGATCGCGGCCATCTACCACTCCCACACCAAGACGCCCCCGGAGCCGTCTCAGACCGACGTCAACCTGGCCGACAACTGGCCCGATCCGGTCTATCTGATCTGCTCCCTCGCCGACCCCGAGGGCCCCTCCGTTCGCGGCTTTGCGATCCATGACGGCAGGGTCGAGGAGACCCAGCTCGATGTCGAGTAGGAGCGTCGCCACGTGGGCGGGCAGGTGAGTGCCGCCGAGGTTCGGCCCCTGGGGTGCCCGCGGTGCGCCCGCAAGTACACCCTCGATGAGCGGTTCTGCGCCGAGTGCGGGATGCCGCTCGTCTACATCGGCCGCGGCGACGAGGAGCCGATCACCGAGGCCCACGAGCGGGCGCGAAAGATCAAGCCCCAGTACGCGGGGGGTCGCCAGGTCCGGGTGGCGAGGGCCGGGAACCTCGCCGAGGCCGAGCTGATCCAGGGCATCCTGCTCGAGGAGGGGATCCCGAGCGTCCAGCGCCGGACCCGGGGCTTCGACGTCCCGGACTTCCTCGCGGCGGGCCCCCGGGACATCCTGGTCGGAGAGGCGGGGCTGGAGGCGGCGAGCGAGCTGCTCGCGGACCTGCGACAGGGAGAGCCGGACCCGGAGCCTCAGCCGTCCGGCGAGCGCCCGTTCCGGCTCCTGGCGGGGATCCTGATCGGCCTGATCGGCGCCGCGGCGCTCGTCTGGCTGCTCTTCGAGGCCACCTCGGCATCGGCGGCGCCGATCACCTCGGCCGGCCCCCCGCCGTCACGGCCGGCCTTCAGCGGCCACGCATCGAAGGGAGTGCCGACCCCCCAGGCGACGATCGCGCCTCAGAACCCGTTCATGGCCCCGAACCCCGACAACAACATCCACGACGACACCTGGATGACCGACGCCTATCAGCGCAAGGGCCCCCTGGGCAAGTCGTTGGTGGCGGACTCGGAGAGCATGTCCCCGGCGCTTTGCGGATCGCTCACCTTCGACAGCCGGGGGCGGATCGTCACCGTCTGCCCCTCCCTCGTCGCGCCGCCCCAGGCGAGGATCATCAATCCCCACACGCTGGCGATCATCGCCACCTACACCTTGCCCACCGCCCCCGACCCGCCCGGCACCAAGCCGTACCAGAACTTCTCCGGGGGCGGCTACTTCTACCTCGGGGCTCACGACAAGATCTGGGTTCCCACCAGGACCGACCACATCTTCGCCCTCGCCGAGACCCCCAACGGACAGGGCCTGGTCAAGCAGCGCGACTTCGACCTGACGGGCGTCCTCGACGCCTCTACCGAGCGGATCACCTCGGCGCTCTCTGACTTCTCGGGGCGGATCTGGTTCGTGTCGAAGAAGAGCGGCAAGGTCGGCACGATCAACCGAAGGACCGGCGCGATTCACGTGATGCGGCTGGGGGAGGAGATCGAGAACTCCTTCGCGGTCGGGCGCAACGGCGTCTACATCGCCTCGGACAGGCGGATGTACAGGTTCCACGCGACCAAGTCCGGCGCCCCGCGGATCGTCTGGAAGGCCGGCTACCCGAACTCCGGGATCGTCAAGCCGAGCCAGGTCGACGCGGGGACGGGGACGACGCCGACGATCATGAGCGGCGGCTACGTCGCGATCACCGACAACGCCGATCCGATGGACGTTGTCGTCTATCGGATCGCCCCGAACCTGCGCCCCGGGCAGCCGCGCACGGTCTGCAGGGTCCCGGTGTTCCATAAGGGCGCGAGCGCCACCGAGAACGCGCTGGTCACCGCGGGGCGCTCGCTGATCGTCGAGAACAACTACGGCTACCAGGACCCGTTCGGGCCGAACACGGGCGCGGTGACCGAGCCCGGGTTCGCGCGGGTCGACGTGGACCGCGACGGCAAGGGCTGCCACAAGGTGTGGACCAACACCCAGGCGCGCGCGCCGACCGTGGTCCCGAAGCTGTCGACCAAGACCGGGTTGGTCTACACCTACACGAGGCCGCCGGACCCGAGCGGCGCCCAGGGTTACTACTGGACCGCGATCGGCTTCCACACGGGCCGCACCGTGTGGCAGCGCTATGCGGGCTCGGGGCTCGCATACAACAACAACTACGCGGGGCTCGCGATCGGGCCCCACGGGACCGAGTACCTCGGGACGACCGGCGGGATCATCACCCTTCGCGACGGCTCGTAGGCCGAGCGCGGAGTCCCGCCTCAGACCGAGAGCTCGTTGGTCAGCCCGAGCGGCCCGAGCTCCTCGTCGTCGAGGCGGCGCTCGCTGAGCCTTCGCAGGTAGTCGCGCCACTCTCGCTCGATGTCGCGAAAGCGGGCGTCGAAGGCGAGCTCGAGCGCCGCTCGCGGGCCGTCGCGCCGCAGCCGCGCGGCCAGCACGTCGCACGCGTCACGGCCGCGGTCTCGCTCGAGCAGGTCGAAGATCGTGCCTCCGAGAATCATCGCGTCGCGGGGCGAGGGAGGAAAGGCGGGCGGGGTGCGGTCGCGAAGCCGGGTGCTGACCGCGGCGCGAAACAGCGGCACCTGGCCCGCGTAGTACTGGGCGGCGCCCTCGATCAGCCAGGTCCAGCGCAGGTAGCGGACGAAGCGTCGTGGGCCCCACGGCGGGGGCAGCCGGTCGTTGTTCTCGCCGACCACGACCTGGACGTAGAGCCGCTCCGCCGTCCCCCGAAGGGCGGCCATCGAGTCCTCGCCCGCGGCGCGGCGATCGAGGAACTCGTCGTTCAGCACATGGAGCTCGGTTGCCATCGCCCAGCCGGCCAGGTAGCGCCGCCCCGCCGGGGCGGCCGCGAGGCGGGCGGCGGGGAGGAACGGGTGGGCGGCGGCCAGCCAGGCGGGGGTCGGGTGGACGATCACGGTGATCTCGCCGGGCGCCTCCTCGAAGCGCTCCTCGAGCCGAAGGCGAAGGTCCTCGAGCGCGTCGAGGGTTCGCTGCGCGCACTCGGTGTCCTCGGCCTCGTGGCGGGCGATGAAGCTGAGCGACTCGGTCTCGACCCAGGCCATCCTCCAACGAGGTTAGTTCACCCCCCGGTTCGTCCCGCTCAGGTCCCGCGCCAAGTCCCGGTAGTTGCGCGATCTTGGCCGAAAGCACAGCCGCCGCGCATCGCGCGGCGGCTGCTGGGCCCGAGGGGAGCCTCCTCCGGTCTCCTCGAGGCGCGGCGAATGTAGCTGCTCGATGGCGCGGATGCGCCGGTTCACCCAGGCGCGGCGGCGGCGCGCGAGCGCTCGTAGTCGAGCTCGGTCTGGACGCCGAGCGCGGCGAGGGCGTCGCGGGCCTCCTCGAGGCTCCGGGTACCGGCCACGGCGCGCGCCAGGGGAAGCTCCCGAGCTCCGGCAAGCGTGGGATCGAGCGCGAAGATCAGCGCCCCGACCGGGCCGAGCTGGACGCTCCTGCGCCCGCCGCGGATCGGCGCCTGCCCGACTTCTCCGCGGGCGCAGCGCGCCGCCTGGAGGCTCGCCTCGGTTCGAACCGCGAGCGCGGCCTCGTGGATCTCATCGGCGCCCTCGGGCGTCACGCTCCAGGTCCCGAGCCAGGCGCCCGTCCGCCCCAGCTCGGCCACGTGTCCGAGCACCTCGGCGGCGGTCAGCTCCCCGTCACAGCCCGGCCCGAGCACCGCCAGCAGGCACCTGACGCGATCGGACGCGTGGCGGGCTCCCGCCAGCATCACGGCGTCGCACAGCGGGCTCGCCAGCCCGGGCTCCTCGCCGTGCGCGAGGACGTCGCCGCCCACATCGACGCAGACCACGAGGTCGCACCGAAGCGCTTCGGCCGCCGCGACGATGCCTTCGGACGCCCCGGCGGCCCCCGCGCTCGGGTCGACCAGGACGGTGTCGGTGCCCAGGTGCCCGGCCATCGCCGACTCGGAGAAGAGAACGCCCTCGGGCGTCGAGGTGCTAGGCCCCGCGAGCACCGCGTGGTCGCCGAGGGGGCGGGCGTCGCGGATCTCGGCCACCGAGCGGGGCCCCGGCCGCGGGTCGACCACCGAGCGCTCCCACGAGACGCCGCCGAGCCTGAACGGGGTCCCGAGCTCCTCGCAGATCCGCGCCAGGGCCAGCGCGCCGACCACGTCGCCTCCGCCCCCGATTCCGAGGACGAGCGCTCGCCGTGCCCCCCGCACGATCGAGTGCAGGCCCTGCGCGCCGGTGGGTGAGTCGCCGTCGTCGATCATCGTCTGGTGCCGCTCGCCGACGGTACCGCCCCGGCCTCCCGGAGCACAACCCCACCGCGGCCCCGCGGAGCCACCGCGGCCCCGCGGAGCCACAATCCTAAAAAACGGGCTGGGTAGGGTGCTCTCAGAGAAGGGCTGACAGGTGGTGTTTGGGACCCGTCGCGAATCGCCGACATTCGGAGGGCTCGCAAAGCCCCTTCCCATCTCGCAAAGCCCCGTCCCTATGTTCTTTTCGGCGGCGTTTGGCTCCCCTGTCTCTCTCTTAGTGTCCTCTCTGGGTCCACGGGCCCACAGAGCCTTCACGAACAGAGGCGAATGAGGGGCCTCTTGGGCCGACGCGCGCTTTGAGGGTGCGGAAATGTCGGTCGTTCGCGATGGGTATCGGGAAGGGCTGGTAGGGGGTGTTCGGGATGGATCCCGGCGGCCTGGTGAGCGGCGGCGTTCGACATGGCTCCCGGCGCCTGGTGAGCGGCGGCGTTCGAGATGGCTCCTGGAGGGCCGATGAGGGCGTCTCGGTCCCACACCAGCCCTCAGCGGCTCGGCCGGCCTCGTCACGGTCCCGTGGGGCCGAGCAGCCGGCGGGCGTCATTCAGGCCCGGTCGCTCAGGCGGCGATTGCTCAGGCGGCGATTGCTCAGGCCGGGACTGCCGCGCCCTCGGGATCCGAGCAGATCCCGCGGATCTCGGCCGTGGCCCGCTCGAACTCCTCGTCCGCCATCACCGGAGTGCCCTCGAAGGGCAGGTCGCGGTCGATCTCGACCCATGAGCGACAGCCGTGGTACTCGTCGCGGACCCGGACCGTGACCGGGCGCGGGATCCGGTGGACGCGAAGGAGCAGGACGTGCATCGGGTGCTGGCGCTTCCACCGCAGGCGCTTGTGGGCGTAGTCGGGGGTCCAGACATGGAAGGGCGACAGGCTGTCGACGATTCGGGGGTCGCTGGTCTCGAAGTGGCCGGCGACCTCGGCCCAGGACCGGATTCGGACCCGGTCGGGCTGGGCGATTCCCCCGTCCTGGAGCAGCGCGCGCGGGGGCGGCTCCTCGTCGGGCCACACCCCCTCCTCGAGGGCGCGGCGGAGCTCCGGGTGGTGCGACTCACGCACCAGGTCGTTTCGCTGGTGATCGAAGGTCGGGTAGAGGAAGAAGCGGTCGTACTCGACCTCGAAGTGCTTGTTCTCCTCGCGAATGCCGCCCTTTCGGAGAGTCACCAGCTGCTCACCCTCGGCGAGGGCGCGCACCGTCACGGCCCACTCTTTGAAGGCAATCGGCATGGTCGTTCAGTCAGATCGTGTCAGCGGCTTGGGGTCGCCGGCAGATCCCCTCCTGGGAAGCTCCATGCCGGCTCAGAGCGGGCAATTCTAGGGGAGAGACGTAAATTCGCCAAATTTGTGACTTATGTTGCGAGTCCCTCCCAAAAACTCGTCAGGACGTCGTTGAGCGCCGCCGGTGCTTCGAGTTGGCACCAGTGAGCGGCGCCCTCGATGACCGCGGTTCGGCCTTCGGGCATCGCCGACGCGATCGCCTCGGCGAAGGCGGGCGGGGCCACCGGGTCGAGCTCGCCGCAGACCGCCAGCGCCGGGCAAGGGACCAGGTCGGTGTCGATCATCTCGGCCTCCGCGGTGGCGGCCGAACACGCCGCGTAGGCGCGCGGGTCGTTCGAGGCGATCAGGTGGCGCAGGAGGCCGGCCAGCGCCGGGTTCGATTCCCGGCAGTGCTCGCTGAGCCCGGTCTGCGCCACGGTCGCGGCGATCTCGCCCATGCGCCCCGCGAGGGCGAGCTCGACCCGCTCGGCGAATACCGGCCCCGCCTCGGGACGCCAGCGAAGCGCCCCTCCCACCACTGCGAGCCCGCGGATCCGCTCGCCGAGCCGAACGGCCGCCTGCTCGGCGACCATGCATCCCACCGAGTGGCCGACCAGGATCGCGCTCTCGACCCCCAGGTGGTCGAGCAGCCGCTCGAGGTCATCGGCCCACAGGGACACCGAGTAGGGGCCCGGCGGCTTGCCGCTGAGCCCCGCTCCGCGCTGGTCGAAGGCGATCGCTCTGCGCCCTCGTGACTCGCACGCCGCGAGCTGGGCCCACCACGAGTACGACGATCCGCCGAGGCCGTGGACGAACACCACGGCGGGCCCGGCCCGCGCACCGGGGTGGCGCTCCTCGATCACGAGGGACAGGCCGTCGAGATCGACCCGGTCGGACATGCCGTCAGCCTAATCGGGCGCCCGCCCCGTGACAGAATGGCCACGATGCCGGAGCAGGAGGCCCCGCCCGGCGATCCCGTCGACGGCGCGACGCCGCCCGCCGGGGAGCGTCAGTTGATCGACGCGCTTCGGCGCGGCGACGAGGCCGCCTTCCGCGAGGTCGTCGACGAGCACGGGCCGTTCCTGCTGCGCCTCGCGCTCATGCACCTGCCGAGCCGCGCGATCGCCGAGGAGGTCGTGCAGGACACCTGGCTCGCGGCGCTCGACGGCATCGGCCGCTTCGAGGGGCGTTCCTCGCTTCGGACCTGGCTCGCCAGCATCGTCTTGAACAAGGCCAGGACTCGCGGAAAGCGCGAGCGACGGGTGCTGCCGTTCTCCTTCCTTCGCAGGCGAAGCGAGGAGGGGCGCGACGAGCCGGCCGTCGACGCCGATCGCTTTCAGTCGGCGGGCCAGTGGGCGCGCCCGCCCTCTGCGTGGCAGGCGCCGGAGGAGCGCCTGGCGTCGGATCAGGCGCGCCAGGTGCTGCTCGAGGCGATTGCCGACCTGCCGCCGCGCCAGCGCGACGTGATCGCGCTTCGTGACATCAGCGGCTGGTCGGCGGCAGAGACGTGCAACGCCCTGGGGCTCAGCGAGACGAACCAGAGAGTGCTCCTTCACCGGGCGCGGTCCAAGGTCCGCGCGGCGCTCGAGCGGTTCTTCGAGGCAGAGGGGGCGGTTCCATGAGCACCCTTCAAACGGATGAGATGAGATGCCGGGAGGTGGTCGAGGTGATCACCAGCTACCTCGAGGGCACGATGGACGGAGCGGATGCCGCCCGCTTCGAGGCCCACCTCGCGGGATGCGATGCCTGCGGCGCCTATCTGGCGCAGATGCGAGCGACGATCGCCGCACTCGGCCACCTGCCCCCGGAGTCCCTCTCACCCCGGGCGCGGGAAGAGATACTGGCCGCATTCGAGGGCTGGCGCCAGGGCCTCGACGAGGCCTCGCCCGCCTAGCCCCTCCCGAGGCCGCCGCCTCCCGGGGTCTCGATCCGGAGCCGGTCGCCGGGCCGAAGCTCTCCGGACGCCTTGGAGGGAAGCTGGTCGCCGTTCAGGAGGTTTAGCCCCGCCCGCCCGTCACCGCCGCCGTCGCGTCCCCTCGGCGCGTGGCTTCGCCGCTCGGTCAGCAGGGTGAAGGAGATCGGCTCGAGCGCCTCGATCTCGCGGACGATCCCGTCCCCGCCGCGCCTGTGCCCGTCGCCGCCGCTGCCGCGGCGAACCGACAGCTCGCGGACCCTGACCGGAAGCTCTGACTCGAGCGCCTCGACGGGGGTGTTGAGGGTGTTCGACATCGCGACGTGGATCGCGCTCGGCCCGTCGGCGCCGGGACACGCCCCCTGCCCGCCCCCGAGCGTCTCGTAGTAGGTCCAGTCGCTCCCCGCCAGGGTCAGGTTGTTCATCGTCCCCTGGCCCTGGGCGGGCGCGGCGGTGGCGCCGGAGAGCGCGTCGATCACCAGGTCGGCGACCCGGCTCGAGGTCTCGACGTTTCCGGCCGCGACCGCGGCGGGCGCGCGCGCGTTCAACAGGCATCCGGGGGGCGCGATCACCTCGATGGGGCGAAAGGCGCCGGCCGAGGGCAGCGAATCCGGGTCGAGCAGGGCCCGAACGGCGAAGAACGCCGCCGACTTGGTGACCGGGAGGGGGCAGTTCAGGTTGCCCTCCACCTGCGGGTCGGTCCCCGTGAAGTCAAGGCTGAGGCGCTCGCCGTCGACTCTCGCCGCGACCCGCAGGCGGATCTCTCGGAGCGGGCCGCGGGCGTCGTCCTCGAGCACGTCCTCGGCGTGGTGCTCGCCGTCCGGAAGCTCGGCCAGCCCGGCGCGCGCCCGGCGCTCGGCGTAGTCGAGGATCTCGGACATCCCGGCACGGAGGGTCGCCATGCCGTGGCGGGCCACGAGCTCGAAGAGGCGGCGCTCGCCGCAGAGGTTGGCGGCCCGCTGGGCGCGAAGGTCGGCGAGCCGCTGGCTCGGGTTTCGCATCCGGGCGGCGAGCTCGGCGAGGGTCTCGTCGGTGGCCCGGGTCGGCGCGATCACGACGCCCTCGTCCTCGAGCACCGTGGAGTCGACCGGCATCCCGGCCGGGGTGGGGCCGCCGACGTCGGCGTGGTGGGCTCGGCTGGCGGCGAACCCGAGTCGCTCGCCGCCCGAGAACAGCGGCGAGATCAGGGTGATGTCGGGAAGGTGGGTGCCGCCTCGATACGGGTCGTTGAGGATCCACAGGTCGCCGGGTCGCTGCTCGAAGTCGAGCACCGCGGCGACCGCGTCGGGCATCGAGCCCAGGTGGACCGGGATGTGCTCGGCCTGCATCACGAGCTCACCCGAGGAGTCGAACAGCGCCGTGGAGCAATCGCGGCGCTCCTTGATGTTGGCCGAATGCGCCGCCCGGACCAGCACGGCGCCCATCTCCTCGCAGATCGCCTGGAGGGCCCCGATCAGGACCTGAAGGGTCACCGGGTCGAGCGAGCTCATCCGGTGCGACCCGCCGCGATCGTCCCGTGCTCGTCGCACTCGGCCCGCCATCCGGGCGGGACCACGAAGGTGGCCTCGGGCAGCTCGAAGACGCAGGGCCCGAGCGCCTCGGTTCCGGCCGGGGGCTCGCCGATCAGGATCTCGGTGGCAAGCCATCCGCCGTCGAATCGTGCCGGGCGCTCTGCGCGCCCGAGCCGTCCGGCGGGCGCGGCCTTCGGCCTCGGAGCCGGCCCCGCGACGCTCAGCGCGAGGCGGACGTTGACCAGCTCGACCTCGCCGGCGGGCTCGCGATAGCCGTAGCGGCGCTCGTGCTCGGCGCCGAATCGCTCCCCCAGGTCGGCGGGATCGGGGTCAGGAGGCCCCGCGATCGCGAGCTCGAACGCCTGCCCGCGATAGCGCAGCTCGTATGTCGCCTCTTCCCGCGCCTCCTCGAGGCCCGCCACGATCGAGTCGCGAAGCCCCCGGACCTCGGCCGCGATTCGCTCGGCGGTCAGCTCGGAGCCGCTCAGCAGCACGGTTCGGGCGGTGTCGCGGCGGCGCTCCGACGCCGTCAAGCCGAGCGCCGAGAGGACCCCGCTCGCCCGCGGACAAAGGATCCGGTCCATGCCGAGCTCGAGCGCCAGGGCCGCGGCGTGCATCGGGCCGGCCCCGCCGAACGGCATCAGCGCGAACCCGCGTGGATCGATGCCGCGCTCCACGGTCACCACGCGAAGCGCTCTCACCATCTCCTGGTTTGCAACCCGGACGATTCCCTCGGCGGCGCCCAGCTCGTCGAGGCCCAGGTCCGAGCCGAGCCGCTCCACGACCCGGCGCGCCGCATCGGGGTCGAGCCGCACCCCTCCCGCCAGCGGTGATTCGGCGTCGAGGTATCCGAGCAGGAGGTTGGCGTCGGTGACCGTCGGCTGATCGCCCCCGCGCCCGTAGCAGGCGGGCCCGGGCACGCCGCCCGCCGACCTCGGCCCGACCCGAAGGGCGCCGCCGGCGTCGCGCCAGCCGATCGACCCGCCGCCCGCTCCGACCGTATGGACGTCGACCATCGGGAGCTGGATCACGCGCCCTCCGATTCGCCGCGAGTCGGTTCGCCGAACCCCGCCGCCCTCGACGACGCAGACGTCGCACGAGGTGCCGCCCATGTCGAGGCCGACCACATTCCCGTCCCCCGACAGGCCGGCCAGGAGCGCCGCTCCGACCGCCCCGCCCGCCGGGCCGGAGAGGACGCTCCACGCGCCCGCGCGGGCGGCCTCCTCGGCCGGCGCGACCCCGCCGGAGGACTTCATGACGAGCGGCGCCGGGAGCCCGCTTGAGGCCGCGGCGGCCTCGAGGCGGCCGAGGTAGCGGCCGAGCAGGGGGGAGAGGTAGGCGTCGATCACCGTCGTCGAGCAGCGCTCGTACTCGCGAAACTGGGGCAGGACCTCGTGCGAGGCCGAGACGTGCAGGCCAGGCAACTCGGCTCGCAGCCGCTCCGCCACCGAGCGCTCGTGAGCGGGGTCCAGGTAGGAGAACAGAAGGCACACCGCGACCGAGTCGGCGCCGCTTCGGCGCACCTCGCCCGCCAGCCGGTCGAGCTCGTTTTTCCCGAGCGGCTCGACGACGCCCTCGGGGGCGGTGCGCTCGCGGGCCGCGAGGCGAAGCTCGGTCGGGACCAGCGGGGCGGGCTTCGGCGCGCAGAGCCGATAGAGGTGGGGGCGGTCCTGGCGGGCGACCTCGATCAGGTCGGTGAACCCCTCGGTCGCGATCAACGCGGTCCGCGCGCCCCGCTCCTCGAGCAGGGCGTTGGTGCCGACCGTCATCCCGTGAGCGAAGGCCTCGATCGCGCTCGGGTCGGCCCCGGCCCGCTCGAGGACGCTCTCCACGGCGGCGAGCACGCCAAGCGACTGGTCGTCCGGCGTGGTGGCGGCCTTTGCGGCATGAAGGTCGCGGCCGTCGAACAGGACGGCGTCGGTGAACGTCCCGCCGACGTCGACCCCGAGCAGCATGCGACCAGTAAACAACGAGAGGCCCCGGCCGGGGCCGGGGCCTCTCGTGTTGCCTCCTCAGGCTTGTCGGGCGAGGCTCGGTTCGGCTCGGCTCACGCCGCGATCAGCTCGACGCCGGCCGGGTCGTAGGTCTCGGCCGGCAACTCGGCCGTCTCGAAGGTCTCCTCGAGGTGCTTGTGCGAGGGGCAGTAGTCGCGCCCGGGGAGTGGGGTGCGCTGGCAGGGCGTTCCCCTGCGCGTGTGCGCGTTGCACTGCGGCGGGCGACCGTCGAGCCCGATCTCCTCGGGGAGGCGGGCCAGGAAATCGATCGCCAGGTGAATGTTGGTCTCGACCACGATCCAGACGAGGCGCTGGTCGTTGACCGAGAAGTACGGGCGGATCTCGTTGAAGAGCGAACGGGCCGGGCGGGCGAAGTAGCGCCGATCACACGCGAGGCGGCGGATCGCGCCCTCGCAGGCCTCGAGCACCCGCTGCTTGTTCTGGCCCTCATCCGGCAGGCGCGCGTCCTCGATCACGCGCGGCGCCAGCTCCCGGTAGATGGAACGACTGAATCGATACATCGGCCCGACCCCCTTCTTGGATCTCCATTCCAGTGCCTCCAAGCACTCCATTGCTCTATGGCGCGTCCCGGAGGGAGCGGGAATATCCCAGCCCGGCTTTAAGTCGAGTGGGGCCTCTATTAAGGTGGTGTTAAATACACCCGTTTGGCTGGCTGGCCAATAAAGCGTTGTCCATTATGTCCAACGTTCCGTGCCGAGCTCGTCGTCCGGGCCGACCACGAGGTGCACGCCGTCGAGCGCCGGGTCGGGAAGCGGGAAATCGGCGCGGCGATGGGGCCCGCGCGACTCCCGCCGCGCGAGCGCCGCGCGAGCGATCATCCGGGCGAGGGGATAGGGGTCGTCGAGGAGCGCCTCGAGTCCGACGGCGTCTCGCCGTGGCCCCGCCGCCCGCCAGACCGCCTCACGGGTGGCCGGGCTGGGCGCCTCGAAGCGCCACTCGGGGATCGCCACCGAGCCGCCCGGGTCGGGAAGGGCGAGCGCCGAGGCGGCGGCGCGGGCGCCGAACACGAAACATTCGCTGAGCGAGTTGGAGGCGAGCCGATTGGCGCCGTGAACCCCCGTGCAGGCCGATTCCCCGACCGCGTAGAGGCCGGGCAGCGTCGTCGCCCCTTCGAGGTCCGTGACCACCCCGCCCATCAGGTAGTGGGCGGCGGGCGAAACCGGCACCGGCGCGCGCTCGGGCTCGAGCCCCGCCTCGCGGCAGGCCCCGAACAGGCTCGGGAAGCGCTCCGGCGCGATCGAGGTCAGGTCGAGGCGGACATGGTCGGAGCCGTCGGTCTCGATTCGATCCAGGATCGCCGCGGTCACCTGGTCGCGCGGCGCGAGCTCGTCGGTGAACCGCTCGCCGGATGCGTCGAGCAGGGTCGCGCCCTCGCCGCGCAGCGCCTCGGTCAGCAGCGCCCCGTCGTGGGGGTCGCCCGGCAGGTGGAGGGCTGTGGGGTGGAACTGGCAGAACTCCAGGTCGGCGAGCGCCGCGCCCCCGGCGTGAGCGAGCACGGCGCCCGCGCCGATCGCCCCCCGCGGGTTGGTGCTCCGCGCCCAAAGCGCCGCGCCGCCCCCCGTCGCCAGCACGGTGGCGCGGGCGCGGACCACGCCGCCGTCGGTGATCACGCCGGCACAGCGGCTGCCGTCGCTCCACAGGGCGAGGGCCGAGGTCTCCTCCAGCACCTCGACCCGGCGGTTCGTTGCCACCAGCTCGGCGAGCCGGCCGGTGATCGCCCGCCCGGTCTGGGCGCCGCCTGAGTGGACGATCCGTCGCGCCGAGTGACCCCCCTCGAGGGCCAGGCTGAGCTTTCCCGCCCGAGCACCGCCGGCGCCCGAGGCGGCGTCCTCGGCGTCGAAGCGCACCCCGCGCTCCTGGAGCTCCCGGACCGCGTCCGGCGCGCCGCGGGTCAGCACGTCCACCGCCGCCGCCCTGCACAGTCCGCGGCCCACGTTGAAGGTGTCCGCTGCGTGGCGGGCCGGGGAGTCGTCGGGCCCCAGAGCGGCCGCCAAGCCGCCCTGGGCCCAGAAGCTCGAGCTCTCGGCGAGCGGCTTTCGGGAGACGAGCGCCACCCGGGCGCCGGCCTCGGCGGCTCGCAGCGCGACGTACAGCCCCGCCGCGCCCCCGCCGATCACCGCCAGATCGGCGCCTGCCGGCTCGGCTTCGATCGGCGCGACCACGGGCGGTACCGTAAGCCGATGGGGCTCTACATGGGCCACTCCTCCTCATTCGAGCACGAGACCGGGGCGCATCCCGAGAATGCGGGACGCCTGCGGGCGATCGAGGAGACGCTGGAGAAGGCAGGCTGGCCAGGCCTGGAGCGAGCCGAGGCGCCGGCCGCGACCCGCGAGCAGCTCCTGCGCGTTCACTCCGAGGGACACGTTGACGCGGTCGAGGCGCACTCGGCCGCGGGAGGCGGCCTGATCGACGCCGACACGCCGACCGGCCCGCTCTCCTTCGAGGCCGCCCTCCACGCCGCCGGCGGCGCCGCCGAGGCGGCCGAGCGGGTGCTCGCGGGCGAGGACGGCTACGCGTTCTGCGGCACCCGCCCGCCGGGGCATCACGCCGAGGCCGGCCGGGCGATGGGCTTCTGCCTGTTCAACAACGTCGCGGTCGCGGCGGCGCACGCGCTGGCGCGATGCGGAGTGGAGCGGGTCCTGGTCCTGGACTGGGACGTCCACCACGGCAACGGGACCGAGGCCATCTTCGCCGCCTCCGACCGGGTGCTCTACGCGAGCATCCACCAGTCGCCTCTCTATCCCGGCACCGGCCAGGCCGACTACGTGGGGGTCGGTGCGGGAGAGGGCTACACGGTCAACCTGCCGGTTCCGCCGGGCTCGGGCTCGGAGGACTTCCTCTCGCTCGTGCAGCACGCCGTGGCGCCGATCGCGCGCGCCTTCAAGCCCGGGCTGATCGCGATCTCGGCCGGCTATGACGCGCACCGCGACGATCCACTCGCCGACTGCCTCGTCGACACCGACGCCTACGGCGAGATGACGGCCGCGATGCGCGAGCTCGGCGCCGAGCTGGGCGCGCCCGTCCTCGTCTGCCTCGAGGGCGGCTACGCCCCGGAGGCCCTCGCCGCCTCGGTGCTGGTCACGGTCGAGGCGCTCGCGGCCGACCGCGAGCCCCGGGCCTCATCGGCCGAGCCGGCGGAGGCGCACCTGGAACGCCAGCGCCGGCACTGGCCGCAGGTCTGACCCCGGCTAGGCGGCGGCGGCCGCCGCTTCGGCGGCGGCCTCGCCGGTGACGGCGACCGGCTGCCCGCCGGCGATCGTCAGGGCGGGCTGAAGGGCGAAATACCCGATCGGATGCCACTCGTCGCCGCGCCGAAGCAGAACCTTGCCGAGGTAGGCGCCGCGGACGACCTGGACCAGCTCATCGAGAAGGTCGCGAATCAGGAGCCTCGGGTTCTCCTCGGCGTCATAGTCGATCTTCAGCGTCTCGGTCCCGGGGTCGATCGCGCCGGGGCCGACGTAGGTGCGGAAGCGAAACGCCGCCAGTCCCGCCCCGAGCCGCTCCGGGACGTAGGAGGGCCACAGCACCCGTGCCAGCCAGCGAGCGCTTCCGATCAGCAGGTTGTCACCCGCCTCGGCCTCGGCGTCGAAGCGCTTGCCGGTCCACGGCAGCCAGGCCGAGGCCGCGGCCCGAAGCCCGAGGTCGAGGGGACGCCGGACCGTGGGGGCGACCATGATCCCGCGGGTCGGCCCGTCGAGCGCCGGGTTCGGCGGGGCGCCGAGGCGAAAGATCCGATCGAGCGTCTGGCGCGACTCCTCGGGGCGGCGGGCGGCGCGGGCGCCGGCGAGGCGGATCTGGTTCCAGACGGCGCGCCGCGCGAGCTCGGCGTTCGCCTTGCTCAGCCCCTGGAGCGCCTCTATGTAGCGCGCGACGCTCTCGGGCCTCGGCTCGAGCGGATCGGGCTCGAGCGCGGGCAGCGCGGTGAGGCGGGTTGCCATCGGTGGTCACCTTACAAATCGGGTCGGTCCCAATTCTTGAGGCGCCGCTAGCCGGGCGAGCGCGCGAGGAGCTCACGGTATGCGACGAGCACCCGCTCGGCCATCGGCCCGACAGACAGCCAGCGGGCACGCTCGCGGCCCTCGATCCGAGGATCGCGCTGGTCGAGGTGGGCTCGTGCCACTCCGACCCAGCGCTGGGCGTCGAACGGCGCGACCAGGCATCCCTCGATGTCGCCGAGAAGCGCCGGCGCGATCCCGACCGGGGTCGAGAGGACGGGTACGTCGCAGGCGAGTGCCTCGAGCGCCGCCAGGCCGAACCCCTCGTTGTCGGAGGTGACGAGGACCGCGTTGGCGGCGTTGATCCAGTCGACCATCCGATCGGGCTCGATCGAGCCGCCCGCCAGCAGCTCCGCGTCGGCCAGCCGGGCCAGCTCGGCGGCCCGGTCGTGGCGCTTGACGCGACGCGAGGCCGATGCCGGAAACAGCAGATAGCGGCCCTCCGGGTCGAGCCCGAGCCGCGATCGGGCCTCGGACCGCGGCGCCGGCTTGAAGGCCTCGAGGTCGGCCCCACAGGGAAGGACGGCGCTCGACCCGGCGATCCTGGGCAGCCCGGCGCGCCCCGACTCGGCGTCGAACAGGGCCCGCGAGGCGCCGGCGACCAGGTCGAGGCGCGGCGCGAGCAGACGCGACATCGGGCCGACCACGCGGTGGCGGACATCGGTGCCATGGAATGTGACGACCAGCGGGCGCGCGCCCGCGAGCAGGGCGCACCAGCCGGCGAGCCCGTAGTGCGCGTGCACCAGGTCGAAGGCCTCCTCCCGCAGCAGCCGCCGGATTGCGCGGACCGCCCGCGGATACTCCCGCGAGCCGACCGGAAAGGAGTGCAGGCGCATCTCGACGCCGGCCTGGCGCAGGGCGGCCACCTGGTCGCGCACGAACCTGCCGCGGGCCGGGGCAGCCGCGTCGGGCGTCATGTTGGTCACCGCGAGAACCCGCATCCGATCGTCTGCGGGCCAGCGTATCCGCGCGCCCGGCAGCCATCGGTCGGCGCCCGCCGCCTGGATTGTCTTGAAACGCTTAACGCCGTGTTAGCATGCGATCACCTTCCTGCTGAGTCCCCGTCGCACCTGAAGGACGGGGATCGGGGGACCCGAATCCCACAGTGGGGCGAATCGCGGCAACCGAACGCGTAGCGCCTGTCCTTTCGGCGCGAGCCCGTCAGCTAACCCCGTAAGCGACAGAGAGGCAGATGGAGGGAAGCGCCGCCCGCCGAGAGGCGAGGCTCCGACACGAGGCACCGATTTCGAGCCGGGCATCCTCGGCCCGAAACCGGCGCGTCCCGCGACTGGCGCTCGCGGTCGGCTTGGGCGTCGCGACGGCCCTCTTGTTGGTTGCCTCGGCGTCGATCGGGGCCGTGGAGCCGGCCTCGGCCGGCAAGTCGAAGTGCCGGTATTCGCACCGGACCCCGCACCACGTGTCCCCTCGGCACGCCCGGCACGCGATCGTCTGCCTGATCGGCAAGATGCGCCGACACCACCGGCGCCATGCCCTGCGCGTCAGGGGAGCGCTGAACAAGGCGGGAAGCCGCCACTCCGGATACATGAGGCGCCACCGTTGCTTCTCGCATCAGTGCGCCGGCGAGGGGAGCCTGGTCGCGCGGGTCGAGCGGACCCGCTACCTGCCGTGCGGGTGCACCTGGGGGCTCGGGGAGAACATCGCCCGGGGGCACGGGCGCCGGGCGACCCCCGCGGCGATCGTCAGGCAGTGGATGCACAGTCCGCCACACCGCAGCGAGATCCTCAGCCGAAGGCTCCACGACATCGGGGTCGGGGCCGCCTGGGGACGACCCGGGCATCGCCATTCGCGGGTCGGCACCTACACCGCCGACTTCGGCTTCAGGCGCGGCTAGCCGGCGCCGGGCGTCCCCTGCGCAAGGTTCTTCCCAGCGTCGCTCGTGGACGCTGAATTCCCGCGCCTCGCGGCTCAGGGCGCCGCCCTCTCCTGACGATGTGAGGAGTGACACAACAGGCCATCGGCGGCTCGCGGCGTGCGGGCGGTTCCAGGCCGAGGAGGGAAGGAGTCAGCATGCGCAATTCAACTTCGAGGCGACGCGTCGTCGCGGCGGGGGTCACCCTTCTCGGCCTCGCGGCCGCGGGGCTCGTCTACGCGGCCTGGACGGCGACGGGCGGCGGATCGGGCTACGCCAAGGCCGGCAACGCACAGGCACTGACCACCGCTGACGTCTCGGCGAGCACCACCGCCAGCCTCTATCCGGGCGCGGATGGCAACGTCTTGATCAAGATCACCAACCCGAATCCCTATCCCGTCCGGGTGACCGACGTGACCGGGAACGGGGCCGTCACGGCGGACGCGGGACACTCGACCTGCGGATCGGACGCCGGCCACCCGACGGGGGTGACGTTCACGGATCAGACCGGCCAGACGATCGACGTCGCCGCGGGCTCGAGCGCCCAGACGACGCTCACGAACGCCGCTCACATGTCGAACGCGTCCGATGACAGCTGCCAGGGCGCGACGTTCACGATCCCGGTCAGCCTGTCCGGGCACAGCAACGCGCCCTAGCGGGATCGCGATGGCCGCCCGCCATTGGGCGATCCGAGAGCCCGCTCCTTGACGGCGACGCTCGACGCGGCCGTGGGGAGCTGACCCGGCACAGATGAAGACCAAGGCCCTCACCCTGGCGCTGGTGGCCGCCGTGGCGAGCGGAGCCCTCGCCTACGCGGCGCTTCGCGATGGTCACGGGAGCCCGCCGCCTCCCCGCGAGCCTCCAGGCCTGCGCGCCGAGGGGCACGTGACGGGGCTCTATCCGGGGCGCCACCGGCCGGTGTGGGTACGGGTGCGAAACCCGTTCGATCGCCGGGCGCGCCTGCGGTGGATTCGCACCAGGGTGAGCGACGCCGGCCCCGGTTGCTCGCAAGGCAACATCGTTCCGCGGCGAAGCCGCGGCCTTCGGCAGCTGAAGAGCGGCCACTGGCGTCACGTTCGGATTCCGGCGCACCAGACACGGCGGGCGCGCGTTCGGCTCAGGATGCGCGCCCGGGCCCCCGACACGTGCCAGGGCGCCACATTCCCGCTCCGCTTCCGGGTCAAGCTGAAGGTCTGGGGGTAGCCATGCGGGGTGGTCTTGCCGCCGCGATGCTCGCGACCTTGGCGCTGGCCGCCTCGAGCGCGCCGGCCGCGGGCGCCTGGGAGGACCACGGATCGGGCTCGGCGTACTCGGGGGCCACCAGCATGCCGTCCGGCAACGCGCCCACGGCGACGGTCTCGGGTCGAAACGTGAGCCTGAGCTGGTCGGCCTCGAGCGGAACGGTGCCCGTCGACGGCTACGTCGTGAGGCGGTATGACGCGGGCGGGGCCCAGCATTCGGTCGGCGCCGACTGCTCCGGGACCGTCCCCGGCCTGAGCTGCACCGAGCACGCCGTGGCGCCCGGGAATTGGAGGTACACGGTCGCTCCCGCCCGTCTCGACTGGCACGGCGCCGAGAGCTCCGAGAGCTCACCGATCACGGTCGGGGCGCCGACGCTGGCGCTCGACTCCTCATCGGCCTCGAGCCTCCCCACGACCCTCACCGGGCAGATCACCGACTTCATCAGCGGGGAGGCGGTCAGCTTCCGCCTCGACGATCCGAGCACCGGCACGCCGCTGAGCGGAAGCATCACGCCGAGCCCGGTGCCGGGTAGCGGCGCCGCGAGCGTCTCGGTGACGGTTCCGTCGGGAACGGCGAACGGGTCCCACACCATCTACGCGGTCGGCGACCAGGGCGACACGGCGGGCGCTCCCCTCACCGTTGCGGTCCCGACCACGATCTCGACCTCCGCCTGGGACGTGCGCGACGCGTCCTCGGGCGCCGAGTCGAACCAGTCGGAGCCTCACGCCTTCGCCACCGACAACAGGACCGCTACGAGCGGCGGGCTGCTCAGCGTCTTCAACACCTCGCGCTATCTCCAGTTCGACCTCGACTCCCCGCTCCAAGGCGGCCTCGGCGTCTCTGGCGCCAGCTTCAACTTCAACTTCGCCGCCGCTGGGGCGGGGCAGACGACGTGCTTCTACTTCGAGGTCCGTCGCGCCTCGACCGGGACCGTGATCGGCACGCACGGCAGCACCGGCAGCCCCGTGGCGTGCCAGACGGGGACGGCGCTGAACGCGACCACGACGCCGTTGCCGGAGGTGGCCAGCAGCGACATCGCCGACGACCTGCGGGTCAGGGTGTTCGTCGACAACTCGCTCCTCGGCGGGATCACTCGCGACCTCGCGACCGTCTCGGGAACAGCGGCCGGCACCGGATTCACCCTCTATGAGACGAGCATCACCGACGCGACCGGGCTGACCCCAACCACCACCCCGTGGGGCCTTGCCGCGGGCGGGGACGGGGCCTTCTACCAGAGCGCCGCGAGCTGGCCGACCGCCTTCGGCGCCTCCCGATACCTGAAGCTCATCTTTCCGTCCTACGTGCCGAGCGGGGCGCCGGTCAACGGAGTCACGTTTGTCCACTCCTACCGCTCGGGGACGCTGGGAACAACCTGCGTGTACTTCGAGGTCTTCTCGGGCCCCAGCCTGATCGGCACCCACGGCAGCGCCGCCAGCCCGCTCTCGTGCAACGGCTCGACCTCGAGCTACGTCACCGACACAGTCTTGCTCCCGGAGGTCGACACGGCGGCGATCGCGAACGGGGTCACGGTCAAGATGTACGTGCGGAACTCCTCGGGCCTGAGCGCCAGCCAGCACGACCGCGCCGAGCTTCAGATCACGTACATCCCCTGACCGCCGGGTTGGTCCCATGCATCCGCTCCCGGGGCGATCGGGATCGCCTGTTGGGTGCCGGCGGCGCGACGGTCGGGGCGGGTGCGGTGCCCAGGTGGCTGGGCTGGGTGGCTCTGGTCATCGCGATCATGCTCTTCACCCCGATCGGCGCGCACTCGAGGGACGCGCGTGGGGCTTGACGATTCAGACGCGGATTCGGATCACGCGGGTCTGGAGCGGTGGCATCCGGTCGGCCAGCATCGGTCAAAACCCGAACAGGAGGTCCGATGCTCTACCGACTCGCTGCATACATCCAGGCGTCATTCACCCGGCGCGCCAGACGCCTCGTCGCCGCGCTCGAGGGCCAGGGCGGCCAGGGGACGGTCGAGTACGTTGGCCTGATCCTCCTCGTCTCGCTCCTGATGGTGGGCATGGTGGCCGCGATGAAGGGCTTCAACGGCCGGCAGGGCACCGAGCTGGCCGACGTGATCGTGAACAAGATCAAGCAGGCCGTGAACGCGATCACCTTCCGCTGAGCGTCCCGGGACGCGAGCTCCGCCGCCCGCCCCGATCACCCGAGACACTCGTGTGAGGAGAGCGAGCGGCGGTAGTCCGGCCCCATCCAGCAGCCGATCGCGGGGCCCGTTGACGGGGGCGCGGTTAGAGAACCGCCGCCTGCGGCAGTTATGTCCGGAGAGACGCACGCCGACCGCGCGTGCGCTCGTCGGGGCTACTCGGCGCCGGTGGCCGCCGGCGTGGGCTCACTTGCCTGCGGCTGGCGCAGGTAGAGGGTGATCGAGACGATCAGGACCCAGACGAGCGTCCCCAGGAAGCCAACAAAGCCGGCCGGCGTGAAGCTCACGATTGCGAGGATGATGGCGACCCAGGCCAGCCACTTCGGCAGCCCACCGTGCCGAAGCGTCACCACGGCGGTGGCGAGCAGGAGCACCGCCCCGCCGGCGACGAACGGCAGGAAGTCGTCGTTGTTGAGGGCCGAGAGAGTCTGGGTTACGGTCGGGGAAACGTGATCGACGGCATCCGCCACGGTGAACTGAATCATCGAGGCGATGGCGCCGCCGGCCGCATAGACGATCGCGCCCGCGAACGCGATCGCGGAGAGCCTGCCGCTCCCTCCCTCGAGTTCACGCAGCGTCGCACGCAGGCTGCCAGCGAACCAGAGGAAGAAGAGGACTGCCAAGCCGCCAAGTACCGCGGCCACCTGTTCTTTCGTCTTGTGGTCGTGCCAGAAGTTAACGATCGTCGTGGTTGAGTCCTTCACATCCGGCTGGCTACCACTGAGGATGAACAAGGCCACGATCAGGCCGAAGAACACCACGCCCGTCAGTGGGGCCAGTCGCTCGAGGGTGTCTCGCTGCATTGGTACGCCTCCAATCTGCTGGATGCCCGGTCGGCGCGCGAGTTTCGCACTCCCTGCGGACGCCGCGGCGTGGCCCTGGTCGGACCGTTGGTTACGGATGGAAATGAGGAGGCGGAGTCCCGCTCACGTTGTGCGGTGATCCATGCTCCTTCTTCGATTGCCTCGCCGCGAACGCCGCCGCGGTTGCTCGGGCCGCCCTGATCGCTTCTCGGCTGGCGGGGGACGGCCGTGATCGCGGATCGTGTCGGGAGGCGACGGTCCTCACCGGCACCCGGCGGACGACCGAGACGCCCTGGGCTCGCAGCCCCTGATCACGCGGCTCTAAGGAAACTCTCAGCTTTGGCGCTCATCATGGGCAGGTGAGCGAGCAAGCAGCCGCCGGGGGCCTTCGGGTCCTGGTCGTCGACGACGAGACGAACATCGCCGAGCTCCTCGTCATGGCTTTGCGCTACGAGGGCTTCGAGGCCGAGGCGGCATCGAGCGGCGAGCAGGCGCTCGGGAAGTTCGACGCATTTCGTCCCCACGTCCTCGTCCTCGACGTGATGCTGCCGGACTTCGACGGCTTCGAGGTCGCCCGGCGCCTCGCCGCCCGCCGCAGCGGGGTGCCGATCGTCTTCCTGACCGCCCGTGACACGACCGAGGACAAGGTCCGCGGCCTGACTCTGGGCGGCGATGATTACGTGACCAAGCCGTTCAGCGTCGAGGAGCTGATCGCCCGGATCAGGACGATCCTCAGGCGCACCGGACTCGGCGCCGGCGAGGCTCGCCTCGCCTTCGAGGACCTCGAGCTCGACGAGGAGACCAGGGAGGTGTCTCGCGCGGGCCACCCGATCGAGCTCACCGACACCGAGTTCCGCCTCCTGCGCTACCTGATGCAGAATCCCCGCCGGGTGCTCACCCGGGCCCAGATCCTCGATCACGTCTGGAGCTACGACTTCGGCGGCGACGGCCGGATCCTGGAGACCTACATCAGCTATCTGCGAAAGAAGGTCGGCGGGGAGGGCCCGTCGCTGATCCACACCGTTCGCGGCGTGGGCTATTCGCTGCGGCGCCCGAGGTCCTGAGGTGTCCCTTCGAGCGCGGCTCATGCTCGGCCTCCTGGCCCTCGCCGCGGCCGGGCTCCTCGTCCTCGACCTCGTCTCCTACGCCGCGCTTCACTCCTATCTGTCAGACCGGGTCGACCAACAGGTCGGCGCGGCGATCGGGCCGGTCGCCCAGACCGTCTATCTCGACTCCCTGACACCCCACCAGCGACGCTCGCTCCTCGGGGGCCATCCGCCTCGGCCGCAGGGGGAGCCGAAGGGCCGAAAGCCGCCGGCCGCCGCCCCGCCTCACGAAGGCGATTTCGGAGCCGGCAGCCGGCCCGGAGGGCCTCAGCTCCCGCCGGGAACCTACGGCGCACGGCTCGACGCCGCGGGCAACGTCGTCAAGCACGTCCAGTTCTCGTATGGCACCTGGCCGCGGCCCGAGCTCCCGACCAAGCTCCCACTCTCCAAATCACCCGACTCCCTGAACCCGTTCACGGTTCCCGCCACCGACGGGTCGTCGCCGGACTTTCGCGTCGTGGCCCTCGAGGTCCCCCGAGGCTCGGGAACGATCGTCGCCGCGGTGCCGCTTCGGGAGCTCACCCAGACGCTGGACCGGCTTCGGACCATCGAGTTGATCGTCACGGCCGCGGTCCTGGTCGCCCTCGCCTGCCTGGCCTGGTGGGTGATCAAGGCGGGCCTTCGTCCCCTGGACCGCATGGGCGAGACCGCCGACGCGATCGCCGCCGGCGACCTATCCCGGCGGGTCGAGCCGGCCAACGGGCGAACCGAGGTTGGGCGCCTGGGGCTGGCCCTGAACGGCATGCTGGGCCAGATCGAGGAGGCCTTCGCCGAGCGCCAGGCGAGCGAGGACCGCCTGCGGCGCTTTCTGGCCGACGCCTCGCACGAGCTCCGAACTCCGCTCAGCTCGATTCGCGGCTACGCCGAGATCTTTCGCACCGGCGCCGCCCGCGAGCCACGGCAGCTCGCCCAGGCCATGCGGCGAATCGAGGAGGAAGCCGAACGGATGGGCGGGTTGGTCAACGACCTCCTGGCCCTGGCGCGCCTCGACGAGGTCGGCGAGCCCGCTCGCGAGCCGGTCGACCTGGCAGCCGTGGCCATCGAGGCCTGCGACGACGCCCGTGCCGCCGCGCCGGACCGCGCGATCACGGTCTGGGCCGAGCGCCCGGGCATCGTCTCGGGGGACCGCGATCAGCTCCGCCAGGTGGTTACCAACCTGCTTCGAAACGCTGTCGCCCACACCCCGGCCGGGACGCCGATCGAGGTCTCCGTGGGCGCCGGCGAAGGCGCCGTCAGCGTCGTGGTGCGCGACCACGGCCCCGGCCTCGAGCCCGGGGCCGAGACGAAGGTCTTCGAGCGCTTCTGGCGGCGGGAGGGCTCTCGATACGACGATGGGCCCGGGGCCGGCTTGGGCCTGGCGATCGTCGCCGCGATCGCCGAGGCGCACGGCGGAAGCGTCGAGGCGGCGAACGCCGAGGGGGGCGGGGCGGAGTTCACGTTCACGCTTCCCGTCGCGGTAACCGAGCGGAGCCGCGCCTAGCCGGACGGGGATTCTCGGCCTCCTCTCAGCTTTCTCCCGCGGTCCTCTCAGACCCGTTCGGTTTGATCGCTCGGCCCGGCGGTCGACGGCGGCGATCCGTCCCTGGGCCGGCCGCCGGGCGCGAACACCACCAAACGGCTACGAGAGGACGACTTCGAGCAATGTTCTACATCCGTTACATCTGGGCCGAGCTTCGCCGCCGCCGCGGGCGGACGATCTTCACCGCGCTCGGCCTGGGCGTCGGCGTCGGACTCGTGGTCACGGTGAGCGCGCTGTCCAGCGGGCTCGACGACGCCCAATCCAAGGTGCTCGAGCCCCTGACCGGGGTCGGCACCGACATGTCGGTCACCAGGCCGATCCAGGTCACCGGGTCGGGCCAGGACCAAAGCTTCGCCCCCGGCCAGGGACCGCAGCTCTCAAAGAAGGAGCAGCGCGAGCTTCAGAGGGAGAACGGCGGGGGCCGGGTCGACATCAACAAGCTCGGAAACCCCGGTGATCACTTCAGCACGACGAATTTCATGACCACGGACCTGAGCTTCTCCGCCGCCGAGGCCAAGAAGATCGATGCGCTACAAGGTGTCGCGGGCACCTCGGGCGGGCTGACTCTCAACATGATCCACCTCTCGGGCACGGTGCCGAAGAGCTCAAGCCAGCCGCAGGACCAAGTCGGCCCGCCGGGTGGAGGCGGGCCCGGGGGCAACGTGGACTTCCAGCCGATCTCGGTCTCCGGGGTCGACACCTCGAACGCGGACCTCGGGCTGATCACCCCGAGCCAGATCATCGAGGGCAGCTATCTCGGGAATCCGGGCCAAAAGCAGGCGGTGCTCTCCCAGACCTACGCGGACCAGGAGAACGTCTCGGTCGGCGGCAAGGTCAAGGTCGGCGGCGAGAGCTTCAGGGTCGTCGGGATCTCCAAGGCGCCGCTCGGCGGCGAGTCGTCGGACATCTATGTCCCGCTCAGGGTCCTACAGAAGCTCTCAGATCGACAGGGCCGGATCAACACCCTCCAGGTTCGCGCCACGAGCGCGGATCAGGTCGGTTCCGTCGCCAGCGAGATCGAGCACACCTTCGACGGCTCGCAGGCGACCACCTCGCAGGACCTGGCCAGCCGCGTCAGCGGCTCGCTCCTCGACGCAAAGAATCTCTCCTCGAAGCTGGGGACCGCCCTCGCCGTCGTCGCCCTCGCCGCAGCGGTCGCGATCGCCAGCCTTCTGACCCTGTCCTCGGTCAACAAGCGAACCCGCGAGATCGGGACGCTCAAGGCCGTCGGCTGGCGCCAGTGGCTGGTCATCCGGCAGATCAGCGGCGAGTCGGTGGCCCAGGGGCTCCTCGGCGGGGCGATCGGCGCCGTCCTCGGTCTCGGCGGCGCGCTGTTGATCGACGCGCTGGGGATCACGCTCAAGGCGACGGTGGCGGCCCAGTCGAGCGGCTTCGGCCCGCCGGGCGGCGGCCCGTTCGGCCAGGGACAGGTGACCTCGGGAGCGAGCTCGATTTCCCTCCACGCGCCCGTCGAGGCCGGGACCATCGTCCTCGCGATCGCGCTGGCGACCTTGGGGGGCCTGATCGCCGGGGCCGTCGGCGGCAGCCGCGCGGCTCGACTGCGCCCGGCCGAGGCCCTGGGGAGTGTCGAGTGAACGATCGAACGACAAAGGAAGTGACGATGAACGTGACCACCCTGAACACGCCGGACGGCCCGGCGCAGGGCCTGTACAGGCTCCGCGGAGTCGTGAGGAGCTATGGCGGTGCCGAGACCTCGGTCCGAGCCGTGGACGGCATCGACCTCGAGATCGCCAAGGGCGAGTTCGTGGTGATCGCCGGCCCCTCCGGCTCCGGCAAGTCGACGCTCCTTCAGCTGCTGGGAGCCCTGGACCGACCGAGCGCGGGAGCGATCCACTTCGAGGGTCGCGACCTGGCCGCGCTTGGCGATCACGAGCTCGCCGCGCTGCGCCTCCGGACCCTGGGGTTCATCTTCCAGCAGTTCAACCTGATCCCGACCCTGACCGCGCTCGAGAACGTCGAGGTGGCACTCGCTCCCGCCGGCCTCGACGCCCGAGCTCGAGAGCGTCGAGCTCGCGAGCTGTTGGGGCGGGTGGAGCTCGGACCGCGAGCGGGCCACCTGCCGTCCCAGCTCTCCGGCGGCGAGCAGCAGCGGGTGGCGATCGCCCGGGCGCTCGCCAACGAGCCCGAGGTGCTGCTCGCCGACGAGCCCACCGGCAACCTCGACACGAGGACCGGTGACGCGATCCTGGCCCTCCTCTACTCCCTGTGGGAGGAGACGGGGGTGACGGTGATCCTGATCACCCACGACCCGGCGATCGCCGGCACCGCGCCCAGGGTCCTGCGGCTCGCCGACGGCCAGATGGCCGGCGAAGAGCCCCCGGAAGCCGATCGGGTCCCGGACGCGGCCTCGGGGAGCAAGCGATGATCGCCGCACCGGGACGGCTGCTCGCCGCGGTGGCGGTGTCCGCCGCGGTCGCGGCGGGCATTGCGGGTTGCGGTGAGTCCGACTCGACGACGACCCCCGGGCCCGATTCTGCTGCCCTGCAGAAGTTCCAGGCATGCCTGAGCGAGCATGGCGTCGAGCCGCCCCAGGGTGGCGCCCCGCCGGCCGCCGGCCAGCCCCCGACCACACCCGCTCGACCGCCCCGCGGAGGCATCCCCGGCCGCGGCGGTGAGCCGAGCAAGAAGATCCAACGGGCCATGCAGGCCTGTCGCCAGTACGCGCCGAGCGGGGGACCGTCCGGCGCGGCCCCCGGCGGCTTTCCGGGCGCGCCCCCGAGCTAGGGGGCGCCCGACGGCGGGTGCTCAGCGCGCGGCGTGCGCGAGGTCGAGCCGGCGATAGAGGAAGTAGTCGGTCTGCTGGTAGATGACATCCCCGTACCCGGCCTTGACGAGCCCGTGTCCTGCGCCCTGGAAGGAGTGGAACACCGACGAGATGCCGAGCTTTCGCATCGCCTGGTAGTTGGAAACCGCCCACGAGTATGGGACGGTGTGATCCTCGGTCCCGTGGAAGAAGATCGCCGGGGCGTCGTCGCGGGTGATGTATTGATTCGTCGGCGTCCCGCCGGAGATCGAGGAGGCGGCGCGGATCGCCGATGAGTAGCCGGGGTTGCCGCTCGTGCCGGGCCTCTCGTGGCGCCAGGCCACGAGCAGCGAGGTGATCGCCCCCGCGGAGGACCCCGCCATCGCGATTCGAGTCGGGTCGATGCGACGCGCCGTCTTCTTGGCGCGAAGCCAGCGGACGGCGGCCTGCGCGTCGTGTTGGGCGGCGTAACCCGCCGTGACGCACTCCGGCGGCGGTTCCGCGTGGCCGCCACAGCCCGGGGGCGCGAGCAGCCGGTAGTTGATCGAGGCGACCACGAAGCCGCGCTTGGCGAAGTAGGTGGCGAACTGCGCCCCGCCGCCCTTGTCGCCGTGGGAGAAGCCCCCGCCGTGCACGTAGACGATCGCCGGGCGGCGCCCCACCTTGTCGCCAACCGGCCGGTAGAGGTCGAGCTTCAGCGCCACCGGGTTGCCGTCGTTGTCGGGCGCCATGCCGTAGGTTAGGTCACGGGCGACGTTCACCGAGGAGAAGACGACGTCGCGATAGCGCAGGGGCGCCTTCCCCGGCGGCCTCGGCACGGTGGCGGCGATCAGCGAGCCGAAGGCCACCAGCGCCAGTGCGACCGCGGCGGCCGTACGGAGCCCGCTCGCGTCGGTCGCGCGCCTCGACCGCGTCCTCGTTGACTCCCGCATCCCGCCCTCCTTGGACTCGACGACCTCGACCCATCGAACCCGTCGGGCGAGCCGAAGTTGCGGAGGCGTCGGGCGGGGGTCTGCGAGACTGGCGGCGTGCCGGCGCGCAGTTACGATCGAGGCCCCGGGGATCTGCGCCCGGTCGAGATCCAACCCGGCTTCATGCGGACCGCCGACGGGTCGGCGCTCTACTCGCAGGGTGAGACCCGGGTGATCTGCACGGCGTCGGTGAGCAACTCGGTTCCGCGATTCCTCGAGGGGTCGGGCCGTGGCTGGGTGACGGCCGAGTACGCGATGCTTCCCGCCTCCACCGGCCAGCGAAAGGAGCGAGACTCGCGGCGGGGACGCCAGGACGGGCGGGGAGTCGAGATCCAGCGCCTGATCGGCCGCTCGCTGCGGGCGGTGGTGGACATGGAGGCGCTCGGCGAGCACACGATCTACATCGACTGCGACGTTCTCCAGGCCGACGGGGGGACGCGGTGTGCGTCGATCACGGGCGGGTTCGTCGCCCTGCGGCTCGCGGTCGCGAAGCTGATCGACGCGGGCGATCTGGAGCGCGAGCCGTTCACGAGCTCGATCGCGGCGGTGAGCTGCGGGATCGTCGAGGGCGATGCGCTCTGCGACCTCGACTACTCGGAGGACTCGCGGGCCGAGATGGACGCCAACGTCGTGATGAGCGGCGATGGCGGGCTGGTCGAGGTCCAGGCGACGGCCGAGCAGATGCCCGTCTCCCGCGCCTCGCTCGACGAGCTGCTCGCGCTCGCCGAGCCGGCGATCGCCCGCCTCGGCGAGGCACAGGGAGGGGCGGTCGGCGCACTCACCGCGGGCTGATGTCGCGACCGCGAGCCGTGGTCGCGACCCGAAACGAGCACAAGCTTCGCGAGCTTCGCGAGATCCTCGCCTCGCTCGACCTGATCGGGTTGCCGCAAGCGGTCGAGCTTCCGCCCGAGGACGGCGAGACGTTCGCCGATAACGCGCTCGGCAAGGCCCGTGCCGCCCGCGAGGCGACCGGCCTTCCCTCCCTCGCCGACGACTCGGGAATCGAGGCCCGCGCCCTCGGGGGGCGGCCCGGGGTCCGGTCGGCCCGCTACGCGGGCCCCGCGGCGAGCGACGAGGAGAACCTGAGCCTGCTTCTCGGTGAGCTCGAGAGCGCCGACGACCGCGGCGTGGCCTACGTCTGCGCCCTCGCCTACATCGACGGCGGCGGCATCGAGCGCGTGGTCGAGGGCCGCTGCGAGGGCGTGCTGGCGCTCGCGCCCCGGGGATCGGGCGGCTTCGGATACGACCCGGCGTTCGTACCCGCCGACACCGGCCCGGATGACGGCCGGACGATGGCCGAGCTGGGCGCGGGCGAAAAGCACGCGATCAGCCACCGCGGCCGCGCCGCGCGGCGGCTCGCCGGCCTGCTCGAGGACGAGCGGTGATCCGCACCAAGAGCGGGGCCGCGACCCTCTCGATCGCCTCCAACGCGCTGCTGATAGCGCTCAAGATCGCGGCCGGGGCGCTCACCGGCTCGATTGCGATCATCACCGAGGCGGCTCACTCCTCGATCGACCTCCTCGCCTCGGTGATCGCCCTGATCTCCGTCCGCAAGGCCGACGAGCCCCCCGACCCCGAGCACCCCTACGGGCACGAGAAGGTCGAGAACCTGGCCGCGGCGATCGAGGGGATGCTGATCCTGGTCGGCGCCGGGATCATCGTCTACGAGGCGACCCGCAGGCTCGTCGAGGGCTCCGAGGTCACGCACCTCGGGGTCGGCATGGCGGTGATCGGCTTCTCGGCACTCACCAACCTCGTCGTCTCGGCCAACCTGGCCCGCCGCGCGCGCCAGTTCGGCTCACCGGCGCTCGCCGGCGACGCCGCCCATCTGCGGGCCGACGCCGTCACCTCGATCGGGGTGCTCGCCGGTCTGGCGCTGGTCCAGGTGACGGGCGACCCGGTCTTCGACCCGATCGCCGCGCTCCTCGTCGCGGCGGCGATCGTGTTCGCCGGGATCCGCATCCTCACGGGTTCCTCGCGGGTGCTGGTCGACGAGGCGCCTCCGCCCGCGGAGCTCGACCGGATCGAGGCCGCGATCGCGGCGGCCCGCCCGCCGGAGATGGTCGGCTACCACAAGCTGCGCGCCCGTCGCGCCGGGGTGCGCCGCTACATCGACCTCCACGTCCAGTTTCGCTCCGGCACGACTCTCGAGCACGCGCACTCGCTCGCCCACACCCTCCGGTCCGCGATCGAGGCCGAGATCCCCCGCTCCGAGGTCTTGATCCACGTCGAGCCCGAAGGGGCGTTCCGGGACCCGGACTCAGACGACGCGGCGCCATACCGGGCCGGTTGAGGGCTCGAGCGCCGGGCGCTAGAGCAGGTTGACGGCCGCGGACAGGCCCACCGCTCCGAGCACAATCGGATAGCCGACGTAGCCGTTCAGCGCCAGGATCAGAGCCGCGATCGCGCACGCAACGACCACCGTGAGCCATGACGCTCGCTCGAGGGACACGGCCTATATGTTTGCTGAGTGACCAGCGCCAAGGCGAGACCGGCCCCGGAAACGCCCTCGGCGCGGGCGGCCGTGAGGAGGGTGGCCGCGCTTTCGCCGGACCTCCGGGGCTGCGCGGTTCTCGACTCCGACCGGGTCGTCTTGGCCGCCAGCGGCGACCGCGAGGCGTGGGGGAGGGCCGCGGCGGCGTTCCTCGAAGCCGCCGACGCCGCGGGCCCCGGGCCGGCGGCGGACGCCCGCGTGGCGACCGAGGACGGCGAGGCGTTCGCCGTTCGCGACCAGGGGCTCGCGATGGTCGCGGTCGCGGAGCCGCTCGCGCTCGCCGAGCTGATCCTCTTCGACATGCGCGCCGCGCTCGGCGATCTGGCGGCCCAGGCCGGTTGATGGACGAGGGGAGGGAAAGCACGCTCACCCGCTCCCGCGACGGCGCCCCTTCGCGCCGTCGCCGAAGCGCGGGCGAGCCGTTTGCCCGCGTCCGCGACTCGGAGGGGAAGAGCGCCTCGCATACTCCCGACACCGACGCCGGGCGAGAGCTGTTTCGCGCCGCTGCCGAGCTGATCGCCGTGGCCGGGCGCCGATGATGGCCCGGCCGCCCGAATCCGCGCCGGGCGCCCAGCCGCTCATCGACGCCGGCCTCGCGGCGCGGATCGTCGAGCGCTCGCTCGCCCACGGCGGCGACTTCGCCGAGCTCTTCTGCGAGGAGCGCGAGGGATTCGGGCTGTCGATCGACGAGTCGCGGGTCGAGAGCGTGCAGCGCGGCGCCGAGCGGGGGGCGGGGGTGAGGGTGATTCGCGGTGAGACGAGCTACTTCGCGCACGTCGACGGGCTCGGCGAGGGCGACCTCGAGCGGGCGGCGGACGCCGTCGCCTCGGCCGCGCTTGGCGAGCGAGGCGAGCCGCGGGCCCTCGAGGCCGGCGAGTCGCCCGCGCTCCAGGAGATCGAGGTCAACCCGGCCGGCGTCCCGGCTGAACGAAAGGCCGAGCTCCTTCGCTCCTGCGACGAAGCCGCGCGGGCCGCGGGTAGCGACGTGACCCAGGTCCAGGCGAGCTACGCGGAGAATCGCCGCCGGGTCACGGTCGCCAACTCGGAGGGCCGGTTGGCCGCCGACGACCGCACCCGGGTCCGGCTCGGGGTCCAGGTCGTGGCGGCGCGAAACGGCGGCGTCGAGACCGGATTCGAGACGCTGGGCGGCCATCGCGGCTTCGAGCTGGTCACCGGCGGCGCCGGCGAGCGGATCGCCGACCGCGCCACGCGGGTCGCGTTAACACTGCTCGACGCCGACCCGGCTCCGGCCGGGGCGATGCCCGTGGTGGTCGGCGGCGGCTTCGGCGGCGTCCTCTTTCACGAGATGACCGGTCACGGCCTCGAGGCCGACCACATCCAAAAGGGCGCCTCGGTGTACGCGGGAAAGCTCGGCGAGCAGGTCGCCGAGCCGACCCTCGAGGCCTTCGACGACGGCCGCCTTCCCGGCGAGTGGGGGACCGACGCGATCGACGACGAGGGGACGCCCTGCCAGCGGACGCCGGTGATCCACGAGGGCCGGATCACGGCCTATCTGTACGACCTGGTGCGGGCGCGAAAGGACGGGGTGGACTCGACTGGAAACGGGCGACGCGAGAGCTTTCGGCACCTCCCGATCCCCCGGATGACCAACACGTACATCGCCCCGGGCGAGGCCGAGCCGAGCGAGCTGATCGCCGAGGTCGAAAGCGGCTTCTACGCCGTCTCGTTCGCGGGCGGCCAGGTCGACCCGACGACCGGGGATTTCGTGTTCGGGGTCTCCGAGGGCTATCTGATCGAGGGTGGGAAGGTGACCCGGCCGTGCCGCGGCGCGACGCTGATCGGAAACTGCCTCGACGCGCTGTCGAAGATCGACGGGGTCGCGAGCGACTTCGAGATGAAGACCGGCTTCTGCGGCAAGGGCGGACAGCGGGTCCCGGTGGGGACCGGCCAGGGACACGTGCGAATCCGCGAGCTGACGGTCGGCGGCACGGCGGTCTGAGCGCCGACCCGGGTCAGCCGAGCGCCGCGACGACCTCCCCAGCCGCACGCTCCCCCGAGCGGATCGCGCCGTCCATGTAGCCGATCCATTCGGCGGTCAGCTCGGAGGCGGCGAAGTGGACGAGCCCGTCCGCCTTGCCCGCGACGCGGCCGATGCTTGTCAGGACGCCCGGGGGGTTGTAGGAGCCGTAGGCGCCGCGCGTGAACGGCTCCGCCGCCCAGACCAGCTCCAGGTAGCGGCGCGGATGGCGGGCGCGCTCGCCGAAGTAGCGCGCCAGGCAGTCGAGGGTGGCCGCCCGCCGGCGCCGCCGCGACCCGTCGTAGAAGTCGCTGCCGGCAATGCCCTCGAAGAAGCCGACGATGACGCCGGGAGATCCGCCCGGGGGCGAATTGTCGAACGTCACCTTGACCGGCCCCGTGTCGCTGATCGTCGCGCCGTTCAGCCCCTCGGATCGCCAGAACGGCTGATCGAAGACCACGTTGCACTTGATCGCGGTTCCCATCGGCTGGCGCTGGGCGAGCTGCGCGCTCGCGGGCCGAAGCGGAGGATGAAAGGCGATCTGAGACACGAGGGGAGGCGGCACGGCGACCAGCGCCCGCCTGGCCCGCCACTCTCCCTTTCCCGTGACTATTCGCAGCCTGTCGGCGCGCCGGCGGATCTCGCGCACGGCGGCTCCCAGGACGACGCGGCCGCCGAGCTGTCCCGCGAGTCGCTCCGAGAGCTGCTGGGTCCCGCCCACGAAGCGGATGCTCTGCGCATCCCCGATCAGGGTGAACAGGTTGCCGCCGACGCTTCGGATCGTCGACAGGAGGTCGAGGAGTGACACGTCGACCGGCTCGGCGCCATAGACGCTCTCGATCACCAGCTCGACCAGCCAGCGCGCGTCGGCGGTCCGCGTGTTCGCCTTCACCCAGGTGGCGATCGTCTGCGAGTCCCACTGCGCTGCCTTCGCGGCCCGCCAGGGCTGCTCGGGGACCTGTGACGCCATCGAGTTGAGCTTTCCGATCAGCTGGGCGAGCTCCGCGACGGCCGCGTTGTCGACCGGCGGGATGTCCCCGCTCCAGCGGGTGAGCCGGCCGTCGCGGTACATCAGGCTCTTGCCCTTGGAGTAGGTCTCGAACGTCTCGACCCCGAGGCGCTTGGCGAGCCCCAGAACCTTGTCCTGGCCGGGGCCGGCCCACTGGCCCCCGAGCTCGACCACCTTGCCGGTGCCGATCCGGCGGTCGAAGGTTCGCCCGCCGACCCGATCGCGAGCCTCCAAGACGACCACCGAGAGGCCCGCGCGGCGGATCTCGATCGCGGCGGTGAGCCCCGCCAGCCCGGCGCCTATGACCGCCACATCGACGCCGCGGCCGGGGCGACCGGCGCTCGCCGCTGCCGGGCGCCCGAGCTCCGCCCCCGCGAATCCAGCGGCCGCGGCCCCCGACGCCGAGAGCGCCGCGAGTCTACGCCGGCTGAACCGCCTCCCGCGCGAGCTCGATGCCTTCGAGGCCACCTCGGCTCGCGATGCTATCGGCGCGGCGTCGCCCCGGCTCGGAGTCGGCCGCCACGGCGACGATCGGTCGGGCCGGCCGCCCAATAGATTGGTGAGATGGATCTCGAGGGGATCGCGGCCGAGGCCGTCGACGCCGCGCTGGCGGCCGGAGCGGGCGATGCCGAGGCCTTCGTCCAGGATTCGGTGGGGCGCGAGATCCGAGTCTTCGACGGCGAGGTCGAGAGCCTCACCGACGCGGGCCAGCGCGGGATCGGCGTCAGGTGCTGGATCGACCACCGGGTCGGCTACGCCTACGGCACGGACCTCGCCGACGCCGGGCTTCGGGAGATCGCGGCGGCGGCCGTCGAGGCGGCCCGGGTCGCAGACGCCGACGAGCACGCGTCGGCGCCCGAGGTCACGGGCGCTCCCGAGCCCCAGATCCCCGGCCTCGCAGACCTGCGCTTGGGCGAGTGGCAGACGCCCCAGAAGGTCGACCTGGCGAAGGCCATCGAGAGGGCGTGTCGCGAAGCGGATCCCCGCGTGGTCGCAGTTGAGACGGCCGTCTACGCCGACGAGGAGGAGCGGGTCGCCCTGGCGTCGTCCACGGGCCTTGCCGGCCAATACCAGGCGACCACCGCCTACGCGTACCTACAGGCGATCGCCGAGGCCAACGGTGACCGCCAGACGGGGCTCGGATTCGGGATGGGCCGCTCCCCCGGGGCGCTCGACACCGGGCAGATCGGCCGGGAGGCGGCGGGCCGCGCGACCTCGCTCCTCGGCGCCTCCAAGCCGGCCTCGCGCACCTGCCCGGTTGTCCTCGACACGATCGTCGCGGCGAGCTTCGCCGGGTTCATCGGCGGAACGCTCTGTGCCGACGCGGTTCAGCGGGGCCGCTCGCCGTTCGCCGGCCGGCTCGGCGAGGAGGTCGCGGCGGGTGCCCTCACCCTGATCGACGACGCGACCGACCCGGCGGGCCTCAACTCATCGCCGTTCGACGCCGAGGGCTCGCCCTGCGGGCGAACCCCCCTGATCGAGTCGGGCCGCCTGGCCGCCTACCTGCACGACTCCTACACGGCCCGCCGCGAGGGCGGCGAGGCGCGAAGCTCGGCCAACGCGGCGCGCTCGGGCTATCGCACGCCTCCATCGGTGGCGACCTCGAACCTGATCGTCGAGCCGGGCGACGAGAGCTTCGACGGGCTGCTCGCCCACGCCGGCGATGGCGTCTACGTGACCGACGTGGCGGGCCTTCACTCCGGGGTCAACCCCGTCTCCGGCACCTTCTCGGTCGGCGCCACGGGCCGCCTGATCGAGGGCGGCCAGCTCGCCGCGGCGGCCGATGAGTTCACGATCGCCTCGAACCTGACCGAGATGCTGAAGGCCGTGATCGCCGCGGGGTCCGAAGCCCGCTGGGTCCCCTTCGGCGGCTCGGTGAGGACCCCGGCGCTGTTGATCGGCGAGATGGCGATCGGCGGGGCCTGAGGCGAACCCGGGTCGGGAACCCTCGAGCGACGCGATCCGATCCTCGGGGCGCCGCCGCGGGCGATTCCCGCTACTCAGTTTCCCCAGCTAGGAGCGAATTTCGGCTCTGAGTACCGGTATTCGGGGATGGACCGGCGCGGGCGCCTGAAAGGCGAGCCTAGGATCGGCGCAAGTTCGTCGGCACCGCAATAGGGGGAGGTGGTCGGTGAGAGGGGGCACGGATCGGCCCGACGGGATTTCGACCGTCGAGAGCTTCGCATGAGAGCGGCCGCTTCCCTACGCCGTATCGGCGCTACGTCCAAGTCGCCCTCCGCAAGGTGGGACGAGCGCTCGGCGCGCCTGTACGAGGAGCTCCGTCGTCCAGCGCGGGCGATGATCCGGCGCGCCTACCGGCGGGCGTTCGACGACCACGAGGTGGAGGACATCTACTCGAACGCCTGGCTCGGAACCCTCCGGGCGCTCGAGACCCGGCACGAGAAGCTGACCGATGCCGAGATCCGCAAATACGTCATGACCGCGGTCGCCAACCACGCGAGCAAGGAGCTTCGCCGACGACGGCGGAGGCCGACCACGGCCCTCGACACCGTGCACACGGTGGCGGACGACGGCCTGCCTCCCGATGAGAGCGCGGCCAAGCGCGAGCAATCGCGCCTGACGAGAGACCTGCTGTCAAGCCTGCCGCCTCGTCGCCGGGCCGTGATGTTGCTGCGATACGGGTGGGGGCTCGACCCGGCCCAGGTCTGCGCGCTGGTCCAGGGCCTTTCCCCGCGCGCCTATCGGAAGGAGATCACGAGGGGCGTCGACGAGCTGACGGAGAAGCTCCGCCTGGTCGAACGCGGAGAGTGGTGCGCCGATCGAGAGCCCGTGCTCAAGGCCTATGCAGCCGGGCTCGCGGATGCCGAGCAGCAACGCCAGGCGCAGCACCACCTCTCGCATTGCCGCGAGTGCAGCGAGTTCGTCGGCAAGCTCGGTCGCCACCTCCACGACCTCGGCGGACCGCTCGCGGTTCCAGGCGCCGCCGACGCGATCGACGACGGCCGGCTGTCGCTCCCGGACCGCCTCGGCGACGCCTTCCACAGGGTCCGTGAGTCGACCGCGGGCCTGTTCGGGGGGCATGGCGTCGACGGCGTGCCGGACGGGGCCGCGCAGGCGATGGGTGTCGCTCCCGGCGCCCGCGGCGCGGGCGCCGCCGGAACCGGAGTGCTCGCGAAGCTCGCCGGCGCCGGGACGGCGGGCAAGCTGGCGACCCTTTGCCTGGGTGGAGGCGCCGCGGCGACCGCCTGCCTCGCCGCCGCCGTGATTCCCGTCAAGCCACCCAGCTCGAACGGCGACGCGACAAGGATCGTCACGCGCGGCGCTGCATCGCAGCAGCCAAATCTGCCGGAGCGCCACCCCTCGGCGGTGACCGTGCCGCAACAGGAGCCCTCCGTTGCCGAGGCACCCCCGGTTGGCGGCGTCACCGATGGCCCCTCGGCGACGACGCCGGAGGAGTCCCCCGCGGAGGAGCCTTCCCCCGCCGCGCCGATCGCCCCCTCGGCGCCACCGACGCAAGAGGAGTTCGGCGTCGCGTCGGCAGCGCCCAGCACCAGCCCCGCCACCCCCGCGCCATCGAGCGGCAGCGGGGGAACCACGCAGCGGGAGTTCGGGCCGTGAAGGGGGCGCGGGCGCGCCCGCTCGCCGTCGCCGCCTCGGCGCTGTTGGCTGCCGGGCTCGCCGCACCGGTCGCGGGCGCCTCCCATGGCACCTACACCGTGGTCCAGTGCGACCCCCTGAATCGCGGCAACGCCGATGCGATCCTCGAGGATGCCTCGCCCTACGCGGCCCGAAGCTTCTGCGGCGATCCGCACAACGGCCATGCGATCAAGATCGACAACACGGGGCACGCCCAGCACGGGGGCTTCGGCCGGGTGCGCTGGGCGACGGGATCGGCGGACCTGAGCATCGTCGCGGTGGACGTGCGCGCCAAGCTTCGCCGCGACAACGGACATGGGGCCCGGCTATGGATGGGAGACGCGAAGCTCAACCAGGTCGCGGGCATCGCAAGCGGAGGCGATGGCGCCACCGCATTCAAGCGATACCGCTGGAGCGCTTCAGGCCGGGGATCGAGCCAGTTCGTCGCCGGCCTGTCCTGTGAGCGACCCGCCGGGTGCCGTCGGTCAAACGCCGCCAAGACCTGGGTGCGGGACGTCCACCTGGAGGTGGCGGATTATTCGGATCCGGTGTTTGCGATTCATTGGACGGGACGCTCTTGGCAGAGGGCTGGCTTCGAGGTGTTGAGCAGTTGCGGGCTGACTCCGATGATTTGGGCAGCGGTCTCGACCGAATCGTGCTCCGGGTCAACGGAAGTGTTGCCGTCGCTCCAACGCGGAAGCTGCGACGCGATTCCTGCCGCAAAGTCGTCTCCACGCCTCATTACCCCTGTGCCAGCCAGGCGATCTTGAATGACGCCCCAAGGACAGGCGAGTGCCGCCTTTCCGCGATGGCACGAACGCTCTGGGGCTCTGCGCGATCGACTTCGCCGGCAACCGGACGTGCGCGTTCCGCAGTGTTCGAGTTGACAACACGCCGCCAGGGATCGCCTTCGCCGCCGCTCAGGACCCTGACGATCCGGAGCTGATCCGCGCTTCGGTCCACGACGCCACATCCGGCGTCAAGGACGGGACGATCCTCTACAGGCCTGTCGGCCAGACCGCCTGGCGCCACCTCGGGACCCGTCTGCGCGACGGGGCGCTTCGAGCGCGGGTCGATTCGATCGGCAACTCACCAGGCCGCTACGAATTCGCCGCCTACGCGACCGACCTTGCCGGGAACGTGGCGCGAACCACGACACGCGCAGACGGCCGCCCGATGATCCTCGAGTTCCCGCTCAAGACGGCATCGAGGCTGAGCGCTCACCTCGCGCCGGGCGGCGCGTCCAGGCTCACTGTCGGCTACGGGCACGGGGCCAAGGTGGCGGGCCGCCTTCGCGATGCCGCCGGGCGGCCGCTCCGGGGCCAGCCGGTGACGGTCACGGAGCGCTTCGGCGCCGGCGCCCTGATCGACCGCAGGGTTCGCACGGTGATCACCGATCCGGATGGGTTGTGGGGCGAGCGGCTGCCGGCAGGGCCGTCCCGACGAGTCACCGCCACCTTTGATGGGACCACGAGGTACCTCTCGGATGGCGCGAAGGCCGGCGGGCTCCACGTCAAGACCAAGGCGACGTTTCACCTCTCCCGTCCGCGGGTGCGCGAGGGCCGGAGGGTCGTCTTCCGTGGCCGGGTCGCACACCTGGCGGCGAGGATCCCCGCCGGGGGAAAGCTGATCGAGTTGCAGGTCAAGGACGGCGCCCATTGGCACACGGTCCGCCAGGCCTTCTACACCCACGCCGGCGGGCACTACAAGATGCGCTACCGGTTCGCGCGCTTCTACACGTCGAACGTCTCCTACCGGTTCCGCGTCAAGGTGCTTCGCGAGCAGGGTTGGCCGTACAAGGCGCCGGTAAGCTCGAGGGCCAGACGGCTGGTGGTCAAGGCGCGGTGAGCGCTGACGCGGTCGTGGGGGAGGGGCACCGCTCCCGGCCGAGGGAGGTCACAAGGTGAGGATCGGCAGGCATCTGAGCTACGCGAACGTCACCGCGACGCTGGCGCTGGTGATGGCGCTCGGCGGAGGCGCATACGCGATCAATCGGGTCGACTCCCGCCAGATCGCCAACGGGACGATCAGGAGCGTCGACCTGAAGAACCGAAAGGCGGTCCACGCCACCGACGTGAAGCGCAACGGCTTGAGGGGTAAGCAGATCGATGAGCGGACTCTGGATGCGTCGCGTTTCGCGCCTATGAAGGGTAGCCAGGCAGGCGATTGCAATCCATCATCGTCCACGGCGTTTGTGGATTGTGCTGTGACCACGCTCCGCCCTAGCGGGCCGATTCGCCTTCTCGTGATCGCGACGGGAGACCAAGAAAGCGTGGGCGCGCCAGCGCAGGCGATCTGTGAGATTCGAATTGACAGACACACGCGGGGCTCCCGTCTCAACCGGGAGAAGAGTCGGCGGACAACACGTCGAGCCTCGCAACCAACGGCTTCGCCCGAACGGCGGTCACCCCTGAGCCGCTCCCCAAGGGCCGCCACGAGGTGGCGCTCGCATGCAAGGAGTTGACCGGCGACGTGCGGATCGACGTTCCGACGATCGCCGCGATCGCGATCAGCTCGCGATGAGCGGGGCGATCCGGAGAACCCAACCTTCCGCAAACTGCGGCGAAAGCGAGGCTGGGTCTGGGGCTTTCATGTACCCGGAAGCCCCAGCCCGCGAGTAGACTCGCGCCCGCCCTGCGTCGTTGGGGCTGGCGGCCGGGAGGCCCCCTAACGGGCGCGGGGATGCTTCGGAAGGGAAGCTCAACTTGGGGGCGAATTGGGACACGGAACCGAGCCTGATATGGCAGCCGTTGAACCCACCGCGATCCTGCACTGTGGCCCCCTGACCGCCACGGTCGTACGCGTCGCCAAGAGCCGGCTGCGAATCGAGCTGGCGGGCCGCCTGGACATCGACTCCGTGAAGCAGCTCGACCGGCGGCTCTTCCTTCCGCGGCGCGCGGACATCGACCTCGACCTCAGCCGGCTCGACTTCATCGACGAGGCGGGGCTCGGCTTCCTCCTCATGCTCGCCCAAAAGAAGGGCGGCAAGGCCGAGGCGATCGCCTGCTCGCCGGTCGCCCAGCGGGCGCTCGAGCTCGGCGGGCTGAGCGGCCTCATGCAGCGCCCCTCGAGCCAGCCCGGCTGAGCGCCAGGGCAACGCCCGCGGGGCCGCCTCGGACTCCGGACGAAGGTCTTCCCGGCGTCCCCGATTCACCGAACTGCAACACGGCGGGCCGGAATGGGGATATAACAAGCATCGGTAACTGCCCCGACTGTCCCGGCGGAGGCCCGGAGATGATCGGAAGACCGGAGGACCATTCGTCGAAGCTCGCAAAGGGCGAGCTCGCCGATCCCGAGACGGCGGAGCGCTTCGAGGCCCGAGACCCCGAGGCCTTCATGCGACGCCGCGACTTCCTGGCCCGAACCGCGGCGCTGGCAGGGGCCGCCGGCCTGGCGACGGTGCTGCCTTCCGACACGCTGGTTGCCGCGGCGGCGCAGCAAGCCAAACGGCCGATCCCCTACCCGCGCAACCTGCCCTTCAACACCGTCGTCGTCCTGATGATGGAGAACCGCTCCTTCGACCACTACTTCGGCTGGTTCCCGAACGCGGACGGCATGAACTCGGGGCTCTCCTATCCGGACGCGATGGGCAACCAGGTCGCGACCCACCACCTGACCTCGGACTTCCAGGGCTGCGACTTCCGCGACCCCGATCACTCCTGGGACGGAGGGCGATTCCAGTACCACAAGGGACAGATGAACGGCTTCGTGAAGGGCAACTCCTCGGGGACCGGCAGCGACGCCTATGCCGCCGGCTACTACCGGAAGAAGGACCTGCCGTTCATCCCGTCCGTGGCGAGTGCCTACACGCTCTACGACCGCTGGTTCTGCTCGATCATGGACTCCACCTATCCCAACCGCCACTATCAGTGGGGCGCGCAGGACGGCGGCACCCGGGGCAATCAGCTGCCCTCGGGGGGCGGCTACAGGTGGGAGACGATCTTCGATCGGGCGACCGCCCGGGGCCTGACGGCGCGCTACTACTACTCCGACCTTCCGTTCGCCGCGCTCTACGGCAAGCGCGGGGCCGCGTGGAGCCACCCCGTGAGCCAGTTCTACACCGACGCCGCGGCGGGCAGGCTCCCGAACATCGCCTTCGTCGACCCCTCGTTCGTCGGTGAGGACCAGGGCACCTCGGGCGACGAGCACCCGCACGGCGACATCCGGGTCGGCCAGGCGTTCATGTCGGACGTCGTGCACGCGTTCATGGAGTCGCCGCAGTACAAGCACGGGATCCTGTTCATCGACTACGACGAATGGGGAGGCTTCTTCGAGCACGTAAGGCCGCGCCACGTCCCCGATCGACTCGCCACGCCGGGAAACAACGCGACCGACTACGGGTTCACCGGCTTCCGCATCCCGGGGATCTGCGTCTCGCCGTACAGTCGAAAGGGCGGGGTCAACCACATGACCGTGACCCACGAGTCGATCCTGAAGCTGATCTCCTACCGCTGGAAGCTCGGCCACCTCAACAAGCGCCACCTGAACGCGACCAACATCGGGCGAAGCCTCGACTTTCGGAACCCGAACACCCACCTGCCGGCGCTCCCCGATCCGCCGACGGTCGCAAAGACGCCCTGCGCCCCCCAGGCGGCCCCCGGCGGCAAGCTCATCGCCCGGCCGAAGCCGCACGACATGGCCAAGCTCCAGAGCTCGGGCCTTTTGGAGCGCTACGGCTATCCGGTCTACACCCCAAGCTTCGACCAGGTGTTCCGCCAGCCCGACAGCGTTCGTCGCGCGCTTCGCGAATCGGTCCCCACGCCATGAGAGCTCGCCTTCGAAGAGCGAGCCGTGCGACCCGCTACGCGGTGGTGTTCGCCGCCGGCCTCGCGGTGGGCGCCGCGGCTCTGGCGACCGGGGCGGGCCTGGTCCAGACCTCGACCACCAAGGGCACGCCCGTCTACTCGGTGCGCCCGACCGGGGTCGGGCTGCCGCTGGTCGGCGCCGGCGGGACCGTGGGCGCCGGCGACTACGCAACGCCCTTGAAGGACTACCACGACTCGGGTGCCTACAGGCGCGACCAGCAGGCAGTCGACACCGCGGCCCGCTCCTACCTGAAGCAGCGAGTCGGCGCCCTGCGCGGCAAGGCCGCGCGGCGCTGCTCTCACGCAACGGCCAGCGGGGCATCGGCCAAAGCCCGTCGCAAGGCCTGCCGCGCGCCGAAGCTGGCCATCGTGCTCGATATCGACGAGACCTCGCTCTCCAACTACAAGTACATCTCGAGCTCGGACTTCACCAACCCGACCGGCGCGCTGGCCCTCGCGGTCGTCAACGCGGACGACCCGCCCCTCGCCCCGACCCTGCGGCTCTATCACCTCGCCCGCTCAAAGAACGTCTCCGTGTTCTTCATCACCGGGCGGCCCGGCGACATCCCGATGGTTCGCTCGCAGACGGTCGCGAACCTCCAAAGCGCCGGCTACAAGCACTGGGCGGGACTGGCGCTGAAGCCGAGCAGCGACAAGACGGTCCCCTTCAAGAGCGGCGAGCGCGCCAAGATCCAAAGCCACGGCTATCGGATCCTCCTGAACGTCGGCGACCAGGAGAGCGACCTCCAGGGTGGCCACGCGGACCGCGCCTTCAAGCTGCCGAACCCCTTCTACTTCATCGGCCCCTGAGCGACGCTCAGCCGAGCAGCGTCTCGCCGACGTAGCCGCCCGGACGGGCGCCGGGCGGGATCGCGAACACTGCGCTGCCGGTGTGCCGGATGTACTCGTTGAGGGCGTATCCGGCGATGCAAACGACCGCGCCCCCTCCAGGGGAAGGGGCGCGGTCGCGGTCACTGGTTGTTTGGTTGCGCTAGCTCGCCAAAGCAGCGCCGAGGATGCCATGGTGGCCTCTCACGGCGATCATCTTCGCCTCCTGGGCCCGGCCGTTCCTATCGACCGGTGTCCAATCTTGGCGAGGCCCGCTTGTACCGGGCGTCGAGTGCGCTCAGAGGTCGTACCGGGCCAGGTCGGCGTCGAGCCGCTCGGAGTCCGAGGGGTCCAGGGGTGTGTCGTCGCCGCTTGAAGGCGCATCGTCCTCGCTGCGGCCCGCTCGTCGCCATCGAGCCAGGCCGACCGCGATCCCGATCAACGCGGCAAGGAGCGCGGCCCCGGGGACGAGCCAGGCGGTCAGGTCGAAGCCGGATTTCGGCGGCTCGGCCAGGACCTCGGTCCCGTACTGGGCGACGAGATCGTCCTTGATCTGGTCCTTGGTCTTTCCTGCCGCGATCTCGCGGCGGATGAAGGCTCGCTCGCGGTCGGCCTGGGGCGAGGCGGACAGGTTGAGCGCCGTCCCGCAGATCGTGCACATGACCTCGTCCTCGACATCGGGGAGGGTCGTCTTGGGGGCGGGATGAGGCGCCGCCGACCCGCCCGCCACGGCGCTCGCGGGCGCGGTGAGCGCCAAGGCGATCGCCGCCAGGGCGACGCAGCGTCGGGCGACGGCGCTCATCGCCTCGCGTCCCCGCGTAGGTACGGCGCGACGTTGGCCTTCAGGTAGGCGTCCGTGACCGGGCCGAGGCTGTGGACCACCAGCCTGCCGCGCGGGTTGACCAGGAACGATTCCGGCACGCCGGTGGTCCCGAGCTCGTCCTGCGAGAAGTCGCCGCTTGCGTCGCGGACCTGCGGATAGGTGATCCCGTAGCGGCTGACGAAGTTCCTCGCGTCGTCGGTGAGGTCGTTGGAGTCGATGCCGAGGATCGTGAAGTCATGGCCCCGGTGAGCGCGGGAAAAACGCTCCAACGCGGGCGACTCGGCTCGGCAGGGCACGCACCAGGACGCCCACACGTTGACCAGGACCCAGCGACCCCGGTATTCGGCGAGCGAGGTCGTGCCGGAGCCCTCGAGTTGCGGAAGCTCGGTCGTCGCGTCGGGGATCGGGTCGCCGATCGCCAGGGTGTCGCTCGACTTCTTGAGCAGTCCGTAGGCGAGTAGGCCGACCACGGAGAGGACGGCGACGAAGACCGCGAAGGAGCGCGCGCTCACGGAGGGGAAGGGTAGAGATGCGCCGCCGCGTCCCGCCTAGAATGACCGGGTCGTTGCGGACGTAGCTCACCTGGTAGAGCGCGAGCTTCCCAAGCTCGAGGTAGCGGGTTCAAGTCCCGTCGTCCGCTTCCTCGCGCCGCGCCCGTAACGAACAATCCGCCACGCACGCGCCTCCACCCCGGTGTGATCTCAGTTATGCACCGTATGGGTGCACAACTGAGGCCACTCCCTACCGACGGCGCCATCGCGGCTTGCGGCTCGCCAACTCGGGGTGGTCAGCCGAGCCCAGTTGTGCGCACCGTCTCGGTACGTGGGCCAGGTCGGGCCGTCCCCGCCGGGTGCCGGCTCGGCGTTCCGGGTCGGCTGCATACCAGCGGTAAGCGGTTTCGCATTAGCAAGGGTCTGCGGATTCGCCTACTCATTCTCTGTACGGGCTACCGTCGATCTGGCGCGGCGCGTCATTTGTCCTTGACAAGCTCTGGCCGGACGAAGTCAATCGACCAGGAGGGGACATGAGACGGAAGATCGTCGTATGCATCGCGATCCCCGCGCTGATCGCCGCAGTGGCGCTCGCCGTGACCGCGAACGGACAATCCCGAGCGGGGAAGACCACGCTTCACGCGCGGTCCCAGCTCGAGCACGCGCATGTCGTGGACAACGCGCCCGCGGGTCGCTCGGTCGGCGACGTGCTGATCTTCACCGAGAGGCTGCTCGATTCCGATGGCGACGTGATCGGCCACGATGCCGCTTCGTGCACCTTCCTGTTCGGCAGGCGATCGCTCTGCACCGGGACCTATTTCCTGCAGGGCGGCCAGGTCATGGTCCAGCTCAGGCAGCCCGGCCTCGGTGGCACCGTCACCTACACCCAGGCGATCACCGGCGGCACCCGGAACTATGCCGGTGCGACCGGCACCGTGACCGTCGACCAGCAGCCGAGCGGAGATCGCTTCACCTTCGACATCCACCTGCCAACCTGAGGCGCCGCCCGTGGGCGAAGTTGACGGCATCGACGACCTGACCCGCTGGCTCGGGCTCCGATGGGAGACGGCGGAGCGGATGCGGCTGGCGATTCGGCCCGAGCTGATCAACCCCGCGGGACTGCTCGCGGGCCCGGTCGCCTATGCGATGGTCGACTACTCGATGGGCTCGACCCTGTGGCGCGAGCTCAACGAGGGAGAGCGGATCGCGACGATCGGCATCTCGATCAACTACGTGCAGACGGCTCGCGAGGGCGAGGTCGTTTGCGAGTCGGCGCTCGATCGCCGAAACGACCGGGTCGCGATCCTGCGCAGCGAGGTGAGGCACGAGGACGGGCGTATCCTCGCGACGGCGATCGGGAGCTTCGCGATCTTCCCCCGCGAGCGGCTCGGCGTCCACGAGCGGCGAGGGGCCGCGCCCGACGCCCGGGGCTAGGGCTTGGGCCCCCAGTCGGGGGAGTCGTGCTGCACCTTCGTGCCATCCGTGAGCCCGTGCTTGTGCGAGCCGTCGGCGTTCATCACGTAGAGGTTGGTTTCCTTCCTCGTGTTGCGCACGTAGACGATCTTGCGGCCCGAGGGCGAATAGGCGGACCGTCCCTCGAACGCGCCGCTTGTGGTCAGGGCGCGCTGGTGGGACCCGTTGGCGTTCATCGAGAACACGTCGTAGTTCTGGCCCGTCTGCTTCGAGTACGTGATCCGCTTGCCGTCGGGCGAGTAGTTGGGGTCGTGCTCGTCCCGCCCGCCGGTGGTGAGCGCGTGCTCGTGGGTGCCGTCGGCGCGCATGACGTAGATGTCGACGCTGCTGCTTCGCCCGCTGTCGAACGCGATCCGCTTGCCGTTCGGCGAGTAGGACGGGAATTCGTCGGCGGCCGGATTGCTGGTCAGGGCGTGCTCGTGGGACCCGTCGGCTCGCATCACCCAGATGTCCGGGCCGGTCGGCTCCATCCCGCCCTTGAGGGGGCCGAGGTCGCCTCGCACGAAGACGATCTTGTCGCCGTCGGGGGAGAAGGCGGCACTGTCGTCGCCCCGCTTCTTGGTCAGGCGCTTCAGGTGCGACCCGTCGGCCTTGATCCGGTAGAGGCCCGGCTTGTCCTCCTCGCGGCGGGTGAAGACGATCCATTTCCCGTTCGGGGCGAACGCCGGATCGTCATCGTCGCCCTCGGTGACCCGTGTGACGTCCTTGCCGTTCGGCGCGACCGTGAAGATCCCTCCGGGGGGCGGGTCCTTGGAATCCAGAATGGGACCGGTGTGGCGAGAGAAGACGATGTCGCCGTTGGCACCCGGAAAAGCGGCCCTCGAGCCGCCCGGGGCGAGGGCGAGGATGGCCGACAGACACAAACCGGCGGCCCCCAGGACGACCCACCTGACGCGAACCGCGCGAAGCATGCGGGGCACGTTATTACACCGTGGGAGCGTGCGACGAGCCGCTCAGGAGAGTGGCGGGCGGCGCGCCGTCCACGGCCGCTCGGCCTCGAGCTGGGCCGCCAGCGAGAGCAGGGTCGCCTCGTCGTTGGGCCTGCCCACGAGCTGCACGGACAGCGGCAGGCCGTCGTCGGTGAATCCCGCGGGGACCGAGGCGGCCGGGTTGCCGACGTAGTTCCAGGGCGGGCCGAAGCCCGTTCGCCGCGTCATCCCGGTGAGCGTCCACGGCCCGCTGTGGGAGTCCCATTTGCCAACCGGGACGGGCGGCTCGCCGATCATCGGGAGCAACAGGACGTCGACCTCGTCGAAGATCGAGTTGATCCGCCTCCGGTGGGCCGGGATCGCGGCGATGGTCCTCCTCAGGAGCGCTCCGGGGACCGTGGATCCCAGCCGGGCGAGCTGGCTCACCTGTCGCCCGAGGCGCCCGCGGTTCGGCAGGCGGCGGGCATCCTCGGCCAGGCCGGTCAGGTAGAGGATCGCGACGCCGTCGCCGACTCGGCCCCAGTCGGGGCCCCGCCGGCTCACCCGGTGGCCGAGCGTCGCGAGCAGCTCGGCGGTCTCCTCGACCGCCGCCCGGCACCGCGGGTCGAGCATCGGCGGCGCCAGCGCGCGGGCCCCCTCGAGCGAGACGGCGATCCGCAGGCTCTCCGGGCGCGAACGGGCGGCCTCGGCGAAGGGTCGCTCGGCGGCAGGGGGCTTTTCGGGGGCGAGGCCGCCGCCGGCGGTGGCGTCGAGGAGCAGCGCCGTGTCGAGCACCGTCCGGGTCACAAAGCCGTTCACCGACATCCCGTGCCAGTGCTGGATGAGGGGATCGAGCGGCACGCGGCCTCGTTGGGGCTTGAGGCCGAACAGCGAGCAGTACGAGGCGGGATAGCGGATCGACCCGGCGCCGTCCGACGCGGTGGCCCCCGCCGCCAGGCCCGCCGCCACCGCCGCGCCACTTCCGCCTGACGACCCTCCGGGCGTCCGATCGGTGTTCCACGGGTTCCGCGTGATCCCCCAGCTCTTGGACTCCGTGAACATCGCGAAGGCGAGCTCGGGCAGGTTCGTCTTTCCGATCACGATCGCGCCGGCCTCGCGGAGCCGCTTGACCATCTCGGAATCCTGGGCGGCGGGCCGGTCCACGCAGCCGGTCCCGTGGGTGGTCAGCTCGCCGGCCACGTCCTGGTTGTCCTTGACCGCGATCGGGACCCCGAGGAGCGGCGGGGTTCGATCGCCGTCGCGTCGCGCCTCCGCCTTCTCCGCCTCGGCTCGGGCGGTCTCGCCGAGCACGGTCCGATACGCGTTGATCGTCGGGTCGAGACGACCGATGCGCTCCAGGTGGAGCTCGACGAGCTCGCGCGGCGAGACCTCTCCTTCGCGAACCCGCTCGGCCTGGTGAGCCACCCCGGAGAGGGCGAGGTCCGTCTCGGTCATCGGCGGAGCCTAGCCTGCTCGGCCGTGGGCGCCGTGTGCGCCCGCGCAGCCTCGCTCGAGGGTGGCGAGAAGGAGGACCGACGACGCCGCGTAGTCGAGCGCCGGCTCCGAGGTCACGTAGTCCGCGCGACGGTCCTCGTAGGCGGCGAACTTGGAGTTGAAGGGGCCGGCCGGGTGGAATCCCTGCCCCCGGATCTGGCCGATCGGCGCCGGCCCGCCGACCACCGCCCCGCGTGGAAGCGCGTTTCCGAAAACCGAGGCCCAGTGATGGGGGTGCCTCGGCGCGAGCGGTCCGTAGCCGACCACGAAGCTTCGCCCGAACGGGTTTCGCCCCAGCATGTAGTCGCGGGCGCCGGCGGCCACCGAGCGGCCCCCGGCCAGGCCGCTCGCGCAACCGGCGAGGCCCGCGAGCGCGCCGCTGGCGCCGTTTTGGGCGGTTGTTCCCCAGGTGAAGAACCCGGGCATGCCGAACGCGTTGCCCCGGGCCTGCTCGACGGCGATCCTCCCGAACTCATCGAGGCGCCGGCAGGCGAAGCGGCGATCGCTCGCGGACCCGAGCGCCGGGGCGCCGAGCGCCCCGCACAGGTCGGCCGCGGCGAAGCTCGCGAAGGAGTCGCCCACCCCCAGCGTGCCGTCGGCGGCGCTCTGGCGTGATCGCAGGTCGGCGAGGGCGTCGTGCAGATAGTGCCCTTCGCCCGTCGATCGGAAGAGGGCCGCAGCGCCCGCGGCCATCGAGTCTCTCCAGAGGCCATCGTGGTAGAAGCCGCCGGGCAGCGGTGGGGTGGAGCGGCGGTACGCGACACCGGCCGCATACCACTGCCGCGCCTGGTCGAGGAAGGACGCGTCGCCGGTGCGCTCGTAGGCGAGGGCAAGGGCCGTCGCCGCCTTTCCGGCGATGTCGCCGCCGATTCCTCCCGCCCTGACCCCCGGATACGCGAGGCGGTGCCCGATGCCCGGCTTGTGCGAGGCGTCGTCGCGGGCGGGGTCGCGGAACCCGGCCTCGTGGTCTCGCTCGTCGCCGACCTGCCCGATGAACAGGTTGGGCGCCGGGTGCGCCTTGACGAGCCATCGGGCCCCGACCCCGGCCTCGCGGTCGAGCTCGTCTCGCCGGGCAGGGTCGACCCGCGCGGAGGCCTCGAGCAGCGCGGTCGCGAACGCGGTCGTCTGGGCGAAGTGGATCATGTCTCCGGCGTCCATCCAGCCGCCTGTGAGGTCGAGGTGGCTTCCGTCGTGGGCCCCGCCCTTGACCGTCGCGTCGTGAAGGTGCGAGGCGCCGTGGATGGGCGAGTGCTCGCGGCCGTCGCGGTTCGCTGCGAAGAACTTGAGGATCCGGTCGATCGCCTCACCGGACCCCGACCCGCGCACGATCCAGCCCCGCGAGGTGAGGCCGAGTGCCGGGACCCGCACCCGGTAGGTGCCGGGCGCCGAGCTCGAACCCAGGCGCGCCCGGTAGGCGTGCGGCCAGGGCGCCGGCTTGCCCGACGCGGGGTGAAGCGTGCCGGTCTCGACCACCTTTCCCTCGCGCAGGACCTTGTAGCGCTTTCCGTTCAGGCCCTTGCGTGAGCCGACGATCGCGACCTTCGCGTCGCCGGGCTCGCTCGGGCCCCCGATCCGGATGGCGCTGGAGGGTGCGCCCGCTGCGCCGGCGACGCCGACCGCGAGGGCGAGTGCCCCCGCCGTCACCGCCGAGACGCCCGCCGCCATCCTCGCTCCGATGCGCTTCACGATCAAACAGGCTGACATGCCGCGCGCTTCGACGATCGTGCACCGCCTCGATGAAAGGCTGTGCGGGTGAACGACCCGCAGATGATCCTGATCGGCGGCGCCCTGCTCGCCGCCGGGATCGGCGCCTCGCTCCTCGCCGGGCGGCTGCGTGTGCCCGGGCTGATCCTCTTCCTGGCGCTCGGGGTCGCGATCGGCTCGGACGGCCTCGGGTGGCTCAACTTCAGCGACTACGAGCTGGCCCGCACGATCGGCGTGATCGCCCTGGCGCTGATCCTCTTCGAGGGCGGCCTGACCTCGGGCTTTCAGGAGATCCGTTCGGTCCTTCGGCCCGCCATCTCGCTGGCGGTGATCGGCACCATGGTCACCGCGGCGATCACCGGCCTGGTCGCCGGCTGGCTGCTCGGGTTCTCCACGCTCGAGGGGCTCCTGTTGGGATCGATCTTGGCCGCGACCGACGGCGCCGCGATCTTCGCCCTGCTTCGCGGCTCCACGCTTCGGCGCAGGCTGGCGCGCACCCTCGAGGCCGAGTCGGGACTCAACGATCCGGTCGCGGTCCTCCTCGTGCTCGGGTTCATCGACTGGATCCAAGAGCCCGGTTACGGCGCCCTCGACATGGCCGGCCTGTTCGTCCGCGAGCTGGGCCTCGGCCTGGCCGTCGGGCTCGCCGTCGGGGTGGCCGCCGTGTGGACGTTCAAGAGGATCAACCTGGCGACCGCGGGGCTCTTCCCGGTCGCCTCGATCGCCGCCGCGGCGCTGGCCTACGGCGGCGCCGCGGCGATCCACGGCTCGGGCTTTCTATCCGTCTATCTGACCGGGCTGGCCCTGGGCAGCGCCCACATTCCCGCCAAGCGGACGGTCACCGCCTTTCACGAGGGTCTCGCCTGGGTCGCTCAGATCGCCCTCTTCTTGACCCTCGGCCTGCTCGTATTCCCGAGCCAGCTCGGCGACGTCCTCTTGAAGGGCACTCTGGTCGCCTTGGTGATGGTCCTCGTGGCGAGGCCGCTCTCCACCTTCGTGGCCACCGCGCTTGAGCGCTACACGGTCCGCGAGCGCGTCGTCCTGGGCTGGGCCGGGCTTCGGGGCGCGGTCCCCGTCGTGCTCGCGACCTTCCCGGTGATCAGCGGGATCCCGCAGAGCCACGAGTTCTTCAACATCGTCTTCTTCGCCGTGGTGATCTCGACCCTCGTCCAGGGCACCACGTTCGAGCCGCTGGCGCGGTGGCTCGGGACCACGAGCGCCGAGCCGGCGCTGCCCCGGCCCCTGGCCGAGACGGGGACGATTCGCGGCTTGGGGGCTGAGGTCGTCGAATACGCGGTCGGCGATCAAGACTCGATCGCGGGGCGGCGGGTCCGCGACCTCGGGCTGCCCCGTGAGGCGCTGGTCAACGTGATCGTCCGCGATGGCGAGGCGATCCCGCCTCGCGGCTCGACCCGGGTCGAGCCTGGCGACCGCCTGCACATCCTGGTCCGACAGGAGGTCGCCTCCGAGTTCGACCGGCTGATCCAGCTCTGGCGAAGCGGCCCCGCCGAGTCGATCGAAAGGCGCCTACCGTCATACCCGGGACATCCGCCAGTCTTCAGCGTCCGTCCCTGGGCCCCGGCCGACGGCGATCCGGCGCGACCGACGATGGTGGCCGGGCGTCGCGTCGTGGAGCTCCTGCGAAGCCGCCACGACAAGCCCGGATCGGTCGTCGCGCTCGAGGACGGGCGGTACGCCGTCACCGGCGCGCTTCTGATCATCGGCAGCGCCAGGCGGGTGCGCGAGCAGGCCCTCAAGTGCATGCGGGGGGTCGACCGCGACATAGATCGCGCCTGGTGGCAGGAGGTGATCGGCGCCCTGGCGGTGTGATCGGCGCTCAGCCCGATTGGCTCGTGGGGCGGATCAGGATCTCGTTCACGTCCACGTGGGCGGGCTCGGAGAGCGCATAGACGACCGCCCGCGCGATGTCCTCGTCGCCGAGGGCGTTCTGGGGGCGCTGGTCGAAGAACTCGGTGTCGGTCATGCCGGGCTCGATCAGGGTGACCCGGATCCCGGCGTTGTCGTGGCTTTGGCGAAGCTCCTGGCGAAGGCCCTCACCGATCGCGCCGACCGCCCACTTGGTCGCCGAATAGAGCGAGCCCGGGAGCACCCGCCTCCCGGCCACCGAGCTGGTGAGCACGTAGTGGCCGGTCCCGCGCTCGAGCAGGTGGGGGAGGGTGGCGCGGATCGTCAGGGCGACGCCGAGCACGTTGGTGAGCACCATCGAGCGCCAGTGATCCGGCGATTCTTCGAGGAAGCCTCGCTGCGCGCCGAAGCCGGCGTTCGCGAACACCGCGTCGATCCTCCCGAAGGCATCGAGCGCCGCGGCGCCCAGGTCCTCGACGTCCTGCCATTCGGTCACGTCGCAGCGCGCCGCGATCGCCCGCTCGGCGCCGCCGAGCTCGTCGGCGAGCGCCCGGAGGCGATCCTCCCGGCGGGCGCCGAGGACGAGGCGATAGCCGCGGTCGGCGGCGCGGCGCGCGGTCGCGGCGCCGATTCCGCTCGACGAGCCGGTGATCAGGAGGACGGGCGAATCTGCCACCGCGGGCGAGTGTACGAGCCCGGATGCCCGGCGGCCGCCGGTGCGCCGCGCCGGGTGCCTGGCCGCCGCGGCGACGCTGCCATAATCGCTGCGCTCACCGATGGATCCCGCCCTCAAACGGAAGATCCGGCTGATCGTCGCCCTGGGCGCCGCGGTCGTGCTCGCGGTGGCCCTCATCTACACGTCGTTCAGCGCCTCGAGCCAGGCCAAGCAGCCCTCGGACGTGATCCACGCTTCGCCCGGGGCGTCCTACCAGATGACCGGTGTCGTCGTCGACGGATCGATCCATCGAAGCGACCAGCTCCTTCGGTTCCGGATGGCCGATCGCGATGGCTCGAACCCCTCGATCCCGGTCCGCTACCGGGGCCAGGTCCCGGACCCGTTCGCCGACGGTCGCGAGGTGATCGTCACCGGCAAGGTCGAGGACGGGACTTTCATCGCCGACCGCGACAGCCTGATCACGAAGTGCCCGTCCAAGTTCGCCACCCAGGCACAGCAGGATCCCGAGCACGTGGTGATCAGCAAGTAGCTGTGCGCGGCTCGTGATCACCCTCGGGGCGGTCTGCCTGGTGCTCGCCCTTCTGGTCGCGCTCTACGGCGTCGTCGCGGCCCTGGCCGGGACGCGGGGGGAGCGCCGTTTCACCGACTCGGCGCGGCGGGCCGTCTACGCGTTCGCGGCGCTTTTGACGATCTGCGTCGTCGTCGTCGAGGCGGCGTTCGCGCGCACCGACCTGTCGCTGAAGGTGGTGGCGGACCATTCCTCGACCACCACCCCGGGCTTCTACAAGCTGACCGCGATGTGGTCGAGTCAGGAGGGGTCCCTGCTCCTGTGGGCCTGGGTGCTGTCGCTGACCTCGTCGGCGGTCCTGTTCGCGACCCGGAACAAGCACCGCGAGCTCGCCCCGTGGGCGACCGCCGTGCTGATGGGACTGGGCGCCTTCTTCACCGGCCTGATGCTGGTCGACGCGAACCCGTTCGCCCGCCTCAGCCCGGTCCCGCCGGAGGGGGTCGGCCTCGAGCCGCTCCTTCGCCACCCCGCGATGGCGATCCACCCACCGATGCTCTATTCGGGCTACGTCTTCTTCTCGATCCCGTTCGCGTTCGCGATCGGGGCGCTGGCGACCCGCCGGCTCGACGCGAGCTGGATTCGCGCCACGCGGCGCTTCGCGCTGATCGCCTGGCTCCTGCTGGGAATCGGGATCCTGCTCGGCGCCCGATGGTCGTACTCGGAGCTCGGCTGGGGCGGCTATTGGGGGTGGGACCCGGTCGAGAACGCGTCGCTGATGCCGTGGCTGACGGGGACCGCGTTCCTTCACTCGATCATGGTTCAGGAGCGGCGGGGGATGTTGAAGGTCTGGAACGTGTCCCTGATCTGCGGGACCTTCGCCCTGGCGCTCCTGGGGACGTTCCTGGTCCGGTCCGGGATCCTGGAGTCGATTCACGCTTTCGGGGCGTCCACGGTGGGCGGGCCACTCCTGGGCCTGATCGCCACGGTCATCGTCGGGTCGGCGCTCCTGATCATCTCGCGGCTCGACGACCTGCGCTCGCCGAAGCGGATCGAGTCGCTTCTCTCCCGCGAGGCGATCTTCGTGATCAACAACCTGCTCCTGATCGGGCTCGCCGCGGTGATCTTCTGGGGCACCTTCTTCCCGCTGATCTCAGAGCTCTTCACGGGCAACAAGGCGTCGCTGGCGGCGCCGTGGTTCAACCGCTACACGACCCCGCTCGCGATCCTGCTCGTCCTGTTCACGGGGATCGGGCCGCTCTTCGCGTGGCGGCGAGTCAGCTTGGGCGCGGCCCGGCGGCTCCTCCTGCGACCGGCGTTGGCCGCCCTGGCGGCGTTGGCCGCCCTGATCATCCTCACCGACGCGGGATCGAAGCCGCTGGCACTCCTCATGTTCACGCTCGCCGCCTTCGCGCTCGGCGCGCTGGTCCAGGAGTTCGCCCGCGGCGCGGCCGCCTACCGGTCGATGGCGGGGGGCTCCTACGTCGGGGCGCTCCTCGCCCTGTTCGCGCGCAACCGGCGCCGCTACGGCGGCTACGTGGTCCACGCGGGCGTGGCCATCCTCCTGATCGCGATCGCCGCGAGCTCGAGCTTTCAAACCAGCCGCGACCTGCGCCTTCGCCCCGGCCAGTCGGCGAGCGTCGACGACTACCGGTTCACCTACGTGAAGCCGACCGCCGAGATCAGCCCGATCCAGCAGCGGCTCACCTTCGGGTCGGTGCTCGCCGTGACCAGGGACGGCAAGCCGTACACGACCTTGACCCCGTCGCGAAACTACTACGCCGGGGTGGGGGCGCCGACGGGGGCCGGGCCGGTGCAGAGCTTCTTCGAGGGAGAGGCGACCAGCGAGGTGGGCCGCAAGACCACCGTCGGCACCGACATCTGGACCGCGATGCAGCCCGACCTCACGTCGCTCAACCCGGTCATCAACGGCGCCGACCGCCGACTCTCCAAGCTCGCCCGCGGCGTCTCCCCGAAGAACGCCAAGGCCGGTCAGGCGATCAGCTATCTCCAGGGCCTGGCGGTGAGGGCGGTGGAGGCTCGCTACCTGAAGCACACCCCGCCCGCCGATTTTCGGATCAACGTCAACCCGCTGGTCAGCTGGATCTGGGTCGGCGGAGCGATCGCAGCGATCGGAGGCCTGATCGCGATCTGGCCGGCGCCCGAGGCCAAGCGCCGCCGAGTCTCGGACGTGTACGCGGCCCGGCTCGCCCGCGAGCTCGGCCGCGCCTAGGGCCGGAGCTCTACGCCGAGCCGACGTGGGTCGGTTAGTCGATGCATCGCATTGCTTAACGACCCACGCCTCCGACGCCTGATCGCGGCGCGGCCGAACCCGAGCGGTCCCACGCCCTAGCCTTCGGGCGATGGAGATCGTCCTCGCGATGCTGGTCGTCGTGGCCGTCGGCTGGTTCGTGACCGTGCCGCTTCGCCGAACGGACGCCGAGGCCGAAGAGGCGCGGAGCCGGATCGAGGATCCCGACGTCGCCGCGCTCGAGGCGCGAAAGGAGGCGAAGTACCGCGAGATCCGCGACACCGAGCTCGATCGCGAGCAGGGCAAGCTCTCGGTCGAGGACTGGCGCCGCCAGGACGCCGAGCTTCGCCGCGCCGCGGTCGAGATCCTGAAGGAGCTCGACCGGGTCCGCGGCGAGGGCCCGCCCGCGCCCTGACGCCGGCGTTCATCGATCGCCCTCGCGCGGCGCTTCCCTAGACTCTCGGGGCGATGGCGACCCTCCTAGGCGTAGTCCAGGTGATCATCTCGGTGGTCCTGATCTTCCTCGTCCTCCTGCACTCGGGCAAGGACGCGGGCCTGTCCGGGGCGTTCGGGATCGGCCAGTCGGGGAGCGCCTTCGGGGGCGGGTCCCTGGTGGAGCGAAACCTCGACCGCTGGACCGTCGTCTTCGCGATCCTCTTCGTGCTCAACACCATCGTCCTGCTGAAGATCTGAGCTGGTCGCGGCCGCACCGCTGCGTCGGGATCGCTACAGCGACCGGCGCATGGGCCCTCTCGCGTCGATACGTTGCCCGACCATGCAAAGGCGGCACCTGCTCGCGGTCGTGGGATGCGCGGCTGCCCTGCTCGTCGCGGCGTCGCCGGCTCGCGCTTTCGACCCCGTCCGCGAGGCTGACAACTTCTCGAAGATCAACGAGCGCGAGCGTTACGTCACCCTGACGCCCGACTTCCAGACCAGGCTTCAGGAGCAGAACGCCCGGGACGCGATCAACTATCCGTCGATCCTCGCCAACGACCCGGAGCGCAACTTCGCGGCGAACATCTGCGCCCACCGGACGAACGAGTGCGCCGGCGATGTCCGCTTCTACGACTGGCAGAAGCGCGGCTTCGGGTTGAAGCACCCGGTTCTGTTCACGGCCCGTGACGGCGCCACGATCTCCGGCACCGTCTGGGCGACGCGCGCGGGACCGGCGAAGCGCCCCGGGATCGTGCTGACGACGGGTTCGGTGCAGGCCCCCGAGACGCTCTACTGGGGGCTCGCCGCGACGCTCGCGAAGCACGGGTACGTCGTTCTCACCTACGACGTCCAGGGTCAGGGGCGCTCCGACACGCTTGGCCAGGGCCCCGACCAGCGGGAGGGTGTGCCCGCGCAGGCCGGCCAGCCATTCTTCGACGGCACCGAGGACGCCCTCGACTTCCTGCTCTCGACCCCCAAGCATCCGTTCAAGCCCCGGCCGAGCTGCGGCAACGCGAACGGCGGCGTGCCCACCGATCACTCCGGAAAGCAGAAGCGTCGCGTCGCGGCGGGTCTCGACGCCCCGTACAACCCCTTCTGGGGGAAGGTCGACCGCTCGCGGATCGGGATCGCCGGGCATTCGCTCGGCGCGGGCGCCGTCTCCTACATCGGCCAGCTCGACCCGCGCGTGGATGCGATCGTCGCGTGGGACAACCTCAGCGCCCCGGACACCCACCCCGCATGTCCGTCGCGCTCCTCGCGCCGACCCGACAACCCGCCGATCAAGAAGCCGGCGCTGGGCATGTCGGCCGACTACTTCCTCGTCCCGGAGCCCTACACATCGGATCCTGATCCCCAGGCGAAGAACCAGGGGTACCTGGCATACGAGCGGGCCGGCGTGGATTCGATGGAAGCGACGATCCGCGGCGGAACCCACTACGAGTTCTCATTCCTCCCCGGCGACACCCTGCCCTACCCCCTGGGGACCGCAACGCTTCGCGGCATGGACATGGTGGCGTGGTACACCACCGCCTGGTTCGACCGTTACGTCAAGTGCGCGGACGACCAGGCGTGCAAGCGGCGCGCCGACGCCCGCCTGCTCACCAACCGCTGGCGTCACGACACGCGGGGCGGAAACGTGGACCCCAACGGGGACCCGAACCTCTACTCCTTCTACTACCGCTCTCGGTACGACCTCCGGGTGCCCGGAACCGGGCGCAGGACGTGCGCCAACATGAGCGCCGGCTGCCCGAGCATGGCGCCGGACGGCGTGGCGCCGAACTACGACTTCCACGTCGACGCCACCAGGCCCGACGCCCCCTGATCCGGGGTTCGGCAGGGGATAAGGTCGGGCCGTGCGCCTGGCAATGCCGATCATCGTCCTCGCGCTCGCGACGGGCGGGTGCGGGGGCGGCGGCGCCACGACATCGGGCGACACCGATCCGCAGCAGGTGACCGACGTGCTCACGGACTATTACGCGGCCGAGGCGAGCGGTGACCTTCGACGGGCATGTGGGTACCTGACCGGAGCGAAACGGACCGAGCTGGTCCAGCTCATCAACATGCTTGGACCACGTACCGACCCTCAGGTCACGGCATGCCCCGACGCCCTTGAATCCGTCCTCAAGGTGCCCGGCGTCCGCGCCCTGGTCACCGATGTCAGGATCGGCGACGTCTCGGTGAGCGGCGACACCGCAAGAGCGGTCGCACGCGCTACCACCAGCGACGGCGTTAATGCGGTTACCCATTACAGCCTGACCAGGACCAACGGGGGCTGGAAGATCGACCCTGGTGCCGCGACCAACGCAAACGCTCGGGTGGCTCCGCCTTGAGCGCCCCCCCGATGCCGCCGGAGAACGCCGAGGCGGCCCGTGTCGCCGGCGGTTCCGAGCTTGACGGGGTTACAAGCACACTGACCGGCGAGGTCACGATGATCGGGGAAGCAGCTCCAGAGCGCGTCCGAGGTGAACCGCGTCCGCTTTTCGTCCGTTGCGAGTACGCACGCAGAGCGCGCCGGCATGCACGCATCGACCACCGGGGCGGCACCCTTCAAACCACCAGTGCGCCGAGAGGTTCGGCTACCGTCGAGGCGTGCCAGATCGGGCCAACCCAGGTGAGGAACGTGTTCGCGCGGCAGAGGTGATTGCAGCACTCTGCCTCGCCACCGACCTCGGCATGGGGTTCCCGTTCGAGCACGGCCTGCGGAGCACGCTGATCGCATCCCGGGTCGCCGACGGTCTGGGCGTCGATCCCGACACCGCGTCGCAGACCTATTACGTTTGCCTGCTCTCGCACGCCGGCTGCACGACCGACGCCCACGTGACCGCCCAGGTCTTCGGTGGGTCGCTCGTGACCCATCTCAATCCAGTTCTCTTCGGGTCCGGACGCGAGGTTGTCCGCGGATTGGTGCGAGCGCTGCCCGATCCCGAGCGCGCGGCGCCCGTGCAGGCGCTTCAGGCTGTGCGTGGCCTCCCGAGGATGGCCCGGGAGCAGCGTCCGCACCTGACGGCGATGTGCGAGGTCGCGGGGATGCTGGCCGAGGGCATCGGGCTCGAGCGCTCGACGGCCGAGTTGCTCGCCTATCTCACCGATCGCTGGGATGGGAAAGGCCCGTTGCGCCGCGGGAAGCGAGAGGAGGTCCCTCTGGCCATGCGCATCGTGCACGTCGCCACTGACGCCGCCCTGCAGGGCCTGCTGGTCGGGGATCAGGACGCGGCACGGATCATCCGCGAGCACGCGGGCCGCGGCCTGGATCCGGAGATCGCCGAATTCCTCTCCGAACACGCCGACGAGATCCTCTGCCCGGATGACGGGGCGTCGGCCTGGGAGGAGTGTCTGGACCGCGAGCCGGGACCGCCGCTTGTGCTCTCGGGCAGCGAGCTCGACCATGCGCTTGCCGCAATGGGCGACTTCGCCGATCTTGTTTCACCCTACTTTGCAGGTCACTCGCGAGGCGTGACCAAGATTGCGGTCGCCGCGGCCGAGCTCTGCCGGATCGATCCGCCGGATGCAGTGGCGCTGGGGCGCGCCGCGGCGGTGCACGATCTCGGCCGGGTGGCGACCGCCGCCGGAACTTGGCAGAAACCCGGCCCCCTCACCGCGGGGGAGTGGGAAGGGGTTCGACTCCATCCGTACCACACCGAGCGCATCCTCTCGCGCTCGGAGTTCCTTTCCGCGCTCGCGCCGATCGCCGGGGCTCACCACGAGCGCCTTGATGGAGGCGGCTATCACCGCGGAGCGGCCGGCGCGGAGCTGTCCCTTCCCGCCCGCCTGCTGGCCGCCGCAGATGCCTATCAGGCGATGACCGAGCCGAGACCGCACCGGGAGGCGATGAGCGCCGGTGCGGCGGCGCGTGAGCTCGCTCGTGAGGCCGAGGCCGGCCGGCTCGATGCCGGGGCGGTGACTGCGGTAGTCGAGGCGGCCGGGCAGACGGCCCCCAAGCTCGAGCGCCCGGCTGGGCTCACCGAGCGCGAAGCCGAGGTGATCGGCCTGCTTGCGCGCGGCCTGCAGACCAAGCAGGTTGCGCGCGCCCTCGGGATCTCGACGAAGACCGCAGACCACCACATCCAGAACGCATATCGCAAGATCGGGATCTCAACCCGGGCGGCGGCGGCCCTGTTCGCGATGCAGCACGGCCTGGTTGCATGGGGAGAACTCCCGATTGCGGGTACGGCGCGCCCCTTCTATCTTGCTACCGAGAGGTCCCCGGAAGGAGGATGAGATGGCGAGCACGACGCACGAGGACATCAGGACCACGATGCACGAGATCGCGGAGGCGATCGCTCCGACCTGGGAGCGCCGGAGGCCCCAGCTCGAAGAGGTTACGACCCCCGTACGCGAGTGGATGGTGCGGGAGCTGGCCCCGAGCGACGGGGAGACCATCGTCGAGTTGGCGGCAGGCGTCGGCGACACCGGCTTTGATGCCGCCGAGCTGATCGGCGGAGGCGGCCGGCTGATCACCACCGACTTCTCGTCCGCCATGCTGGAGGCCGCGCGTCGCCGCGGTGCCGAGCGTGGCGTCCGAAATGCCGAGTACCGGGTGGTCGACGCGGAGCAGATCGAACTGGACGACGGCGCGGCGGACGGCGTCCTATGCCGCTTCGGCTACATGCTGATGGTCGACCCCGCCGCGGCCCTGGGGGAGACCCGGCGGGTGCTGCGGCCGGGCGGCCGGCTCGTGCTGGCCGTCTGGGGCCCGCCGGAGCAAAACCCCTTCCTCGCGGTCGCTGCGATGAAGCTGGTCGAGCGCGGGCACATGCCGCCGCCCGACCCTCCCCCCGCACCCGGGCCCTTCAGCATGGCCAGCCCTGATAGGACGCGCGGGCTGCTCGCCGCCGCCGGGTTCGGCGAGGTCCGCATCACTGAGGTGGAGGTCCGTTTCGCGTTCCCGGACGTCGGCGAGTACCTCGACTTCATCGCCGACACCGCCGGCCCGATCGGGCTCACAGTGCGCGGCCTCTCCGCCGAGGATCGCACCGCGTTGAGCACGGAGATCAAGCAGGTCTTCGAGCCCTTCGCGAGCGGTGACGGGTACGAGCTGACCGGGGTCGCGCTCTGCGCGGTGGCGAGGTGACCCATGCGGGAGAGGATCGCCGCGGGCGCCACGGTCGTTAGCTACCGGGCGCCCCGTGCCCTTCGTCGCCTTGGCCCGACGTAGCGCGTATTAGCATGTTCCGAGGAGGGTCGATGAGCGTGTCCCCAACAACCTCGGTCGCGGACCACTGGGCCGACCGCGACGTCTACGGCCTGATCGTCTCTGCGCTCGAGCGGGCGTCGAAGCCTTTGGACTCCTTGACCGTAGAGGACCTGGCGCCGGTCGACCATTTCCACGCTCGCGGCTTTCCCGCCACGGTCGACCTCGCGGATCGGCTGCCCATCGAGCCCGGCGACCATTTGCTGGACATCGGCTGCGGGGTCGGCGGCCCCGCCCGCTACTTCGCGCAGCGCTTCGGATGCAAGGTCAGCGGGATCGACCTCACCGGGCCATTCGTCGAGGCGGCCAACAGGCTGACTGCGCTCCTCGACATGGGTGACCGGGTCCTGATCGAGCAGGGGGACGGCGAGCGGCTGCCCTACGACGACGGCCGCTTCGACGGCGCCTATGCCCAGCACGTGACCATGAACGTCGCAAACCGCCCGCGCTTCTTCGCCGAAGCCTGGCGCGTGCTGAAGCCCGGCGGGTTCTTGGCGCTCACCGAGCACGGCCTGGGCCCCGCGGGTAGCCCGCACCACCCGGTGCCCTGGTCGGAGGACGGAACGGGCGAGTTCCTCATCACGCCGTCGGAGACCCGCGAGCTCCTCGCCGACACCGGCTTCGCGGGCATCGAGATCGAGGGCACCGGGCCGAAATATCTGGCCGCGTACCGGGCCGCGCTCGAGCTCGCCGGTCGGGGTGAGCTGCCCCCGCTCGGCCTGCACGTGCTGATCGGCCCGACCGCGCCCGAGAAGATGCGCAACTCCGCTCGCAACATCGAGGAAGGGCGCACGCACCCCGTGTTGGTGGTGTGTCGCAAGCCGTCCTGAGCCAACCCTGTTACGGACGTCACCGAGGAGGGAGTGAGAAAGCCGAGCATTCGCAGGTGTTCAGTGCGCCTGAGAGGAGGCGAACCTCCACGGCCCGCTAAGATCACAAGCCCCTCAACCTTGTTGCGCGAGATCGAGTTGATTTTCGAGCCGCTTGAGGAGGGTGGGTACCACGTCTACGCGCCCGACCTCCCTGGCCTCCATACACAGGGCGAGGACCTCGAAGACGCGTCTCGAAACGCCGAGGAGGCGTTGGCCCTGTACGTCGGGGGGCTTCGCGAGGACGGTGGATCCCTTGATACCGGCGTGATCCGCCGCAGGTTCCCGCTGCCCGCGTGACCCCGAGACAGCCGGTCGTCTCCGGGGGGTCGCTCATCAGGGCGCCAAGGAGCTCAAGCGGGGGACGCTTGCTGGGATTCTGCGAGATGCCGGCCTGAGCCCTGACGAGCTGCGCGATCTTCTTTAGCGCTCGGCGGGGGTGCTCCTCCTCGCCCGAAAGCGACACTCCGCCGACGACTACGTCGTTAAGACCGCTCGCTGTTCGGCGGGTTCCTCGGCTTTCGCTATCCGCAACACAGACCGCATGAGCTGACGAGTAGCAACGACCACCCATTTCGTTGCAAAGCCGTATTTCCTACGGATGCAGGCCGGGGGGAGGGGCGCGATGATCGGCGCGACACAGGCGAGGAGTGGATGCCTCGCCGCAGACGCCAGAAAGGGGGCAATGATGCCGATCGTCGACAGGCCCACGGAATTGTCCGAAGAGGTGCTCGAGGAGGTAAAGGCCGGTCAACAGGCCGCGATCGAGGCGGTGCGGAAGTTCGTCGCCACGGTCGACAAGACTCTGGAGGAAGACGAGGGACCCTCGCAGCGCGAGGAGATTGTCGACTCCGCCCTGAAAATGGCGGATCGACTGGTCGAGACGCAGTACGACTTCCTTCGCAAGGTGGTTCGCAGCGCCGGCGAGTCGCTGGGCGCGTCAAGCGGCGCCAAGTAAGCACCAAGCGAAGGACGCGATCAGCGGACCAGCAGGAGGCGCAGAATCGGCTCGGCGCGTCTTGCTTCCGCTGGCTCGCCGGTGATCAGGTCGAGGTAGGTGTAGGACTCGATCAGGCGGACGATCACGTAGGCGACCTCGTGCAGGTCGGCGGGCAATTCGAGGCGCCCTGCGTCGGCCTCCTCGTGCAGCAGGCCTTCGATCCAGCCGATCAGCCGCGGCTGGAACCCGGTCGCGGAGCGGGTCAGCAGTCGCATCGCCTGCTCGCCCTCCTCGCGCAGCCAGTGCCGCATCCCGGGATTGGCGATCACCGCGTCGAGGAAGCGGGTTACCACCTGCACGACGCGCTCGCCTCCGGTCCCCTTCGCATCCGCGTCAACGTTCTCCAGGGTGCGCGCCGCCAAGGACCAGATCACCTCGACGAGCAGCTGCTCGCGTGAGCCCACCCATCGATAAAGAGTCACCCGGTTGACTCCGAGCTCCTCGGCGAGGGCGCTCATGTCGATGCGTTCGGCGGCCTGCCATCTGCGGCGCGCGAGCTTGAACGCGTCGAGCGGCCCGGGCGGCTGTGGTGGCTCCCCGTCGAGCAGGGCGCTCTGCAGCCGGGTCTTGGGACGTCCGGCGACCTGCTCGGGTGGCTGGGACTTCACCGCGTTCAGATCGTAGGTCACGGGTTAGACGATCACCGCGCGTTATGGCCGGTTGCGGCCGTAGAGGTCGTGCGCCCTCACCCATTCAGCGACGACGATCGCCCAGCCGAGTGAGAGCTCGCCGCAGAGCACCGTCGCCGCGACTATCTCGGCCAGCTTGCGGACCCTCCCGGTCCCGTAGCAGCCGAGTAGCTCCAGGCATTCGCGCTGGGTGGCGAGCCACGTGCCGCCGCCGTAGGTGGCGACGATCAGCGATGGGAGCGTGATCGAGCCGTAGTAGTCGCCGTTGGGGAGCAGCTCACTGAACCCCAGCGCCGCGGAGGATTCGGCGACATTGGCTGCGTCCTGGCCGGTGGCGATGAACAGCGCGGCGATTCCGTTCGCGGACTGCAGGCCGTTGTTGTTGACCCCGGACATGAAGCCACCCAGGTTCGACACCTGGCGCGCCCGGAACAGCTCGGCGCCGCTCGTGTGCATTTGCTCCTCGATCACGGCGGCGGGAATCGTCGCCTCCGCGACCACGCGCTTGCCCCGCGTGCGCAGCACGTTGACCTGCGAGCTCTTCTTGTCGGTGGCGAAGTTCGACTCCAGATAGAAGTTGGTGATGCCCTCGTAGTTGGAGGTGATCCACGCGCACGCCGCGGCGGTCGCCTTGCCCGTCAGGTTCTGGCCCGCGGCGTCGCCGGTCGTGTAGTCAAAGCGCGTGAACAGGATCCGGCTGGCGGAGTACTGCTCGATGCCACGCAGGCGACCGATACGCGTCGTGGTCTCGGCCGCCTGCTTGATCTGCGCGAAGTGCTCGGTCAGCCATTCCCCGAACGCCCGCGCCCCGCGGGCGCTCTCGAACACGAAAGCGGGGGCCCGCTGCATGGCGTCGTCCAGGATCGTCGTCTTCACGCCGCCGGCCTCGCGCAGCGTCTTCATGCCGCGGTTGTAGCTCGCCACCAGCGTGCCCTCGCTGGTGGCGAGGGGAACGTAGAACTCGCCCTGCGCGTGCTCCCCGTCGACGAGCATGGGGCCGGCGATGCCGATCGGCACCTGCGCGACGCCGGTGAAGTGCTCGACGTTGCCGGGAAGTGTTGATGGATCGACCGAGTAGTGGGAGACGTGCTCGAGCCCCACGCCCGTCTCGTCAAGTAGGAAGGCCCGGCGCGCTTCCGCGGCCTCGGGCGTGTAGTCGTTCTCGCGATCACGCGGTACCTTCTTGCGCTTCGACTGGGGAGGTGTCATGTCGTCTGCTCCTGAGCTGGATCGCCTTGGGCGACGGGTGTCCGTGTCAGGCAGCCACTCGCCGCTGGACGCTCAATGGGGGGTCGCCACGCCATCCTGCACTCGCGGGGCCTCGATCAGGAACTCGCGGATCGCGTCGTGGGTCTGTCCGGGACGCTCGACCTGCGGCACGTGTCCGCAGTCGAGCTCGACGTGGCGAGCCTGGGGGAGGGCGTCGGCGACGTGTCGGGCGAAGGCGATCGGCACGAGCCTGTCGCGACGGCCCCAGACGAAGAGCGCCTCGGCCTGGAGTCCCGGCAGCCTCGGCCAGAATCCGCCTTCACCGTGGGGCTCTTCCAGATAAACGTGGCGGGCAGCCGCGTAGAAGGCGGCCCGGCCAGTCGGCGTGAGGTAGGCACGCAGGAACTCATCGACGCCGGCGGCGGTCCAGCCTTCATCTGCGCCCGGGATGAGCCGGCGTACGATCGCCTCTACGACGGGCCGAGGGGCGAGCTGAAACAGGCCGAGCTCGGGCCGCACGAAACGAAGCAGGGGCGCCCACGGTCGATCCCGTCGCCACGCCAGCGAGGGGGCAAGCAGGGCCAGGCGATCGACGCGGTCGCGATGTCGCAGCCCAACCTCCAGCGCGACCCGTCCGCCGAGGCTGTTGCCGATCACATGCACCCGCTCCAGTTCGAGAGCGTCGAGCAGGTCGATCACCGCTCGGGCGAAGAAGCGCGCATCGTAGGCCGCCCCGATTGGCTTGTCGGAGTCGCCGAACCCCGGGAGATCGACGGCGATGACGCGAAAGCGGCCCGCCAGGGCGGCCACGGTGGGCAGGAAAGATCCCTTGGTGGCGCCCAGCCCGTGCAGAGCCGCAACCGGTGGGCCGCTGCCCGCCTCCAGAGCCGACAACCGGGCGCGGCGCGTGGCGACCGTCCGGAACCGCAGGCGCCCGGGTTCTCTCAGGCCGCTCGTCGCCGCCAGGAACCCCACGCCGAGGTGGAGGTTGCGGCGCACCATCAGCCGACCCGAGTAGTAGGCGGTCATTCCGCCGCGGACGTCTTCGGCGATCGCCGTCCAGGTCTCCGGATCGGCGGTGAGCGTCGCGTCGGCGTTACCCTCGGCGGGCAAGAGGCGGGCGATGTCGCCGTCGAGTGCCGCGTCCCAGGCATCGCCTCCGACGACCGCCAAGCGTACGCGCGCGCGGCCACCCTGCGGCTCGAAGGCCGTGCGGTCGTAGCGGCCGGCCAGCGTCTGTAGCGCGGGCGGGGGCGACATCACCAGGACAAGGCAGCCATCAGCGCCCGCGGCGTCGAGTCCGGCGCCCGGGCCCCAACGACGTCAGCGATAGTCGGTTGGCGGGCCGTCGCCCGCGCCCAGGCGAGGCGGCGCCCCTTGGGTCGAGAGCGAGAAGGCTCGGCGTACTCCGAAGACACTAGCGCCACACTAGCGCCATTTGTTGCTGACGGCGACAAGTTCGGGGTTGGTCACCGCAAGCCAGGGCGCCGGCGGGCAAGCAGCGCAGAACCGCAGCGCAACGTCGGCTGATCGGGTGACGCCGGGTGCGCTCAGCCGATCACGGGCCAGCGCCGTTGGCCGGCGAGCTCGTCGAGAGTTCGCTGCATGAGCTCAGTGATCGCCTGATAGGCCGCGTCGACGTCGGGATCGGGACCGAACCGCTCGCGTAGGTCGATCGGCTCCAGCACCTGGATCGTGATCTTCGCCGGGAGTGCGATGTGGCCGAATAGATCCCCGACGTCGAGTCCCCAGGGCACGGCGAGCGAGACCGGGAAAACCTTGAGGTGGAACCGTGTGTCGAGCCGCAAGGCTCGGGCGATGCCCTCACCGCGGGTCAGGAACAGCGCGGTTTCCTGGCCTCCGATCGAGACCACGGGGACGATGGGCACGCCGGCGGTGAGCGCCAGCCGGACGAATCCTTCGCGCCCCGCGAACTCAACACGGTGACCGTGCCAAGACGGTCGGTGCGCCTCCCAGTCGCCCCCCGGATAGACCAGGACGGCGGCCTCCCCGTCGAACGCCGCCTGCGCGTTCTCCCAGCTGGCCTCGATGGTCCCGTACTTTCGCAGCAGCGATAGCCACGGCGCCCTCATCACCAGGTGATGGGCGAGCTGAAAGAAGGGCCGCTCGACGCCGAAGTGCCGGTAGAAGCCGAGTGTGAAAGCGAGGGTGTCTGGGGCGACGTTCCCGCCCGAGTGGTTGCCTACGAGCAGGACCGGGCCGCCGGCCGGAATCCGGTCAAGGCCGCGGATGTCCGGACGGAACCAGGCCGCGATGAGCGCCCAGGTGAACGGAAGGGAGCGCCGGATATAGGCCGGGTCGCGCTCGCTCAGGGCCTCCGGGGCCATCCCACCGTGCTCCAGTCCCGCGCCCGTCTCTTCACCCTAGTAAGGCCCGCGCCCACCTCACGCCGGCTGGCCGGGCCGCGGGCTTTCAACGGCCTTCACGCGAGGGCTGACTTGAGGAAAGCATCGGCGCGAATTGTTGCAGCAAGCAACAGATAGCGCTAGTGTTTCCAGTCCAATGTCCTCTTTCCAGTTCGAGGGGCAGCGCATCGCCTACACCGAGTTCGGCGGCCGCCCTGCTGCCATCACCCCGACGGGCGGGCGCGGGCGGACGGCGGGGAGCGCGCCGGCAAGCACGCGACCGCTGATCCTGATCCACGGGCTGCTGCTGTCCCAGGAGATGCACCGGCCACTGGCCGAGGACCTTGCGGCCCGCGGGAATCGCGTGATCACGGTCGATCTGCTTGGCCACGGCGAATCGGACCGCCCGCGCGACATGTGGCGCTACTCGATGGCCTTCTTCGCCGCGCAGGTGATTGCGCTGATGGACCACCTGCAGATCGAGCACGCCGTCGTCATGGGCACCTCGCTCGGAGCCAACACGGCGCTGGAGATGGCCTCGGCGGCGCCGGAGCGACTGCGCGGGATGGTGATCGAGATGCCCGTACTCGACAACGGGCTGCTCCCCAGCGCGCTCACCTTCACCCCGGTGCTCGTCGCGCTCACGTTCGGCGAGCCGGTGATGAAGCCGCTCGCGCATGCCGCGCGCGCGGTGCCGCGGCGGCTCCTTCCCCACTATGGCAACGTCCTGCTCGACCTGGTCCGCCAGGAGCCCGGTCCCGGCGGCGCGCTGGTCCAGGGGCTGTTCTTCGGGCGCATCGCCCCGCACCGCAGCGAGCGGCGCACGTTCCAGGCGCCGACGCTTGTGCTCGGTCACCAGCGGGATCCGGTTCACCCCTTCACCGACGCCGGCATGCTCGCCGAAGAGCTGCCGAACGGCCGGCTGCTGGAGGCGGACTCGCTCGTGGAGCTGCGCCTGCGCCCCGAGCGACTCACCGGGGAGATCGCGTCGTTCCTGGACGAGGTCTGGGTCACGCGCAGGGGGGGCCGGGCAAAACGCCCGACGGCCGCGCGCAGCGACGGCCGCGCAAAACGCCCGGCGAAGCGCGCGGGCTAAACCGGGAACAGTCCGAGCTCGCTCACGTTCACGCGCCCGGCCCCAGGAAATCTGGCCCTGGCTCGTACAGATGGGCTGCCGACGCGCGGGCTGGTACAGCTACGACGGAATCGACAACGGCGACGTCCCGAGCGTCGATCGGGTCGTTCCCGAGCTCCAAGGGGTCGAGGTCGGGGACACCGACAGCACCGATACGACCCAGATCCCGGCCGGGAGCAGGTTGGATCTCTACGTCCATCCCGCCGACCCGCGGTCTGCGCCGCTGCGCAATGGCGTTGATCGGTCAGGCGCGTCGGCGCTGCCGGTGTCGTGGGCGCGCCGGCGCTGGTGCGCGGCGTCGACGATCTCACACAACTCCGACGGCCGCTTGACCACGCGAAGGAAGTCGAGATCCTCGGCGTCGAGGCGGCGGTCGGCGAGCGCTCGGGCAGCCAGCCACTCGAGTAGGCCGTCCCACTCCCCCTCGCCCACGAGGAGCACCGGGAAATTGCGGATCGTTGCCGTTTGAAGCAGCGTAAGCGCCTCGAACAGCTCGTCCAGGGTCCCGTAGCCGCCGGGGCAGATGACGAAGGCAGATGCATAGCGGACGAACATCACCTTGCGCGCGAAGAAGTGGCGAAACCGAAGCCCGATACAGCGATCTTGCGGATGCGCTCGGCGTCGGCGGCGCGCACGCCCGGCGGCTCATCCCCCAGCCAAAGCAAGAGCTCCTCGTCGAAGGTCAGCGCATGAGCATCGGTCGGGTTACTGTCGGAAGCCATCGCGGGAAGGGTATGCGCGACTCATCGAGCCAGGCAGTAGATGGCGCGCGCTGCCGCTTGCGATCCATTCGCCTGTTGGTGGTCGAGCTGCGCTAGCGTCCGTCGACCCTGATCGATCTTGCGTCGAGTCGAGCATGACCGAACCCGTTGTCCGCGCCCGAGCCCTCCGTAAGTCCTACGGCGATCGCGAGGTCGTCCGCGGGGTCGATCTCGAGGTGCAGGCCGGCGAGATCTTCGCGTTTCTCGGGCCGAACGGCGCCGGCAAGACGACGACCGTGGAGATGCTCGAGGGCTATCGCTCGCGCGACACCGGCGAGGTGGCGGTGCTCGGGGAGGATCCCGCCAGCGCCGGCCGCGAGTGGCGCTCGCGGATCGGGGTCGTGCTGCAGACCTGCACGATGCCCGGCGAGCTAACCGTCTGCGAGCTGCTCGGGCTCTACGCGAGCTACTACCCCCACGCCAACTCGGTCGAGGAGACCCTCGAGCTAGTCGGCTTGGCGGAGCAGCGCCAGGTTCGCGCCCAACGACTCTCCGGTGGCCAGCAGCGCCGCCTTGATGTCGGGCTGGCCCTGATCGGCGACCCGGAGCTGGTCTTCCTGGACGAGCCGACGACCGGCTTCGATCCCTCGGCCCGACATCACGCCTGGGAGGTGATCGCCAACCTCCGCGAGCTCGGCAAGACGGTCTTCCTGACCACCCATTACATGGAGGAGGCGCAGGCGCTGGCCGACCGAGTCGCGGTGATCGCGGCCGGAAGCATCGTTTCGGAGGGAACGACCGAGACGCTCGGCGGCCGGGACACGGCACCGAGCGACATCTCGTTCAGCCCGCCCGAGGGAGTCGAGCCCTCCCAGTTGCCGCCCGAGCTGGCCTCCAGTGCCGAGCTGCACGAAGGCCGAATCCACCTGCGAAGCCGCCATCCGGCTCGCACCCTCCATGCACTTTCGGGCTGGGCGCTGGCGCGGGGCTTCGACCTCGACGACCTGACGGTCGGAAGACCAACCCTCGAGGACGTCTATCTAAAGCTCACCGAGAGCGGGGAGCGGCGGCCGTGATCGATCGGCACCTGCTCGCGAGCCAGTTCCGCGCCGATCTCAAGATCTTCTGGCGCAGCCCGCAGTCGCGCTACTTCACCTTGCTGCTGCCGGTCGTATTCCTGGTGATCTTCGCGGCGATCTTCAATGGCACCACCGTGGTCGATGGCAAGCCAATCGACCTCACCACCTACTACGTCCCAGGGATCATGACGCTGGGGATCATCTCCGCCAGCTTCGTCAACCTGACCCAGGCGGTCGTCGCCCAGCGCGAGGCGGGTGTGCTGAAGCGCGCGCGGGCAACCCCGGTTCCGGCCGGTACCGTCATCGCAAGCCGCGCCGCTGTCGGGGTGATCGTCGCGCTGGTCATGTCGGGGCTGTTGCTGGTGATCGGACGAGTCGCCTACGGCGTCCACGTTCCGAGCTCGACGATGCTTGGCCTGCTCATCACGGTGATCGTCGGCGCCGGGTCGTTCTGCTGCCTCGGCTTCGCGATCTCGACCCGCATCGGCGCCGCCGATGCCGCCGCCCCGGTCACCAACCTCACGGTCCTGCCGCTCTACTTCATCTCCGGCGTGTTCGTGCCCGAGGATCAGATCCCCTCGGGGCTCCGCGCGATCGCCGACGTCTTCCCGATCCGTCACCTCGCCGTGGCGATGTTGACTCCGTTCATCCACTCGAACGGCGCCGGCATCGCAGCGGGGGACCTGTTGATCGTCGCGGCATGGGGAGTCGCCGGCCTCGTGTTCGCCGCCCGCAGCTTCCAGTGGTCGCCGCGGACGGCCTAGATGAGTGGATGGGTAGCTCACTGCGCTCGTGACAGTTGCGTGAGCTTGTCGCGCGAGGCGAGAAGCGAGATGCGCCCGCGGCCGAGCGGATCTCCGCCGCCCTCGCCGCGGCCGGTGGGCGGGGCGCTGCGGCGGATGCCCCCGAGGAGTTCGCGCACGCTGATGCGGATCCGGCACTAGACTCGCCGCCCCAGAGAAGGGAGTGAGCAAAATCGAAGCTCAGCGCGACAGAGGCATGGCTGGTGCGGGCGAGGAGGGCGACGCCCGAAGCCAAGCGATCAAGCGGCTAAAGCGCAAGCGGGAGTTTCGGGGGAACGTCGTCACCTATCTATTCATCAACGCGATCCTCTGGGCGATCTGGGCCTTGAGCGGCGCCGAGATCAACGACACGGTTCCCTGGCCGACCTGGGTCAGCGGCATCTGGGGCGTCTTCCTGGTGCTACATGCCTGGAGGGTCTACGGCGAGCGGACGATCTCCGAGCAAGACATCCAACGAGAGATGAACCGCATGAAGCCCTCGTAGCGTGGCCTGAGGCATGACGGATTGACCGTCTACGTATCCCTGATGCGCACGCCGCTGGCGCGTTGACGCCGAGCCACCGAGGATCGCTCGGACGGCGAGTGCTTGCGCCATTAGGCCACGCCGCCGTTGCCAGGAAGTGCCCGTCCCGGGGCCCCGGCAACAGACGCGCGGCCAAGGAGGGTCTAGTGCGAGGCGCTTTGCCTGCCACGATGAAGACATGGCGGCGGCCACCGAACGGCATGCCTCGACCGGGCTCCGGGGCTGGCATCCGCTGAAGCTGCACTCGGCGGCCACGATGCCCGCCGATGGTGTCCTCGGCGCGCTGGCGTCCAGTGACGACGGTCTCTCCAGCGCTGAGGCGCAGCGCCGCCTGAACCAGGTCGGGCCAAACGCGCTGCGAAGCCACGGCGCCCGGCCGCTCGCGGTGCTGATGCGCCAGCTGCGAAATCCGCTGCTGATCCTGCTGGTAGGCGCGGCGCTGACGTCGATCTTCGTGGGCGAGGGCACCGACGCTGTGATCATCCTCGGGATCATCTGCCTGAGCATCGGGCTCGGCTTCTTCAACGAATACCGCTCCGAGCGGGCCGTGGAGGCGCTGCATTCCCAGCTGCGCCACACCGCGCTCGCACTGCGGGACGGGGAGGCCACGACAGTCGATGTGACCGAGCTGGTGCCCGGCGACGTGGTCCGCATCGGGGTGGGCGATGTCATCCCGGCGGATCTGCGCTTGCTCCAGGCGGAGGGGCTGGAATGCGATGAGGCGGTGCTCACCGGCGAGTCGCTGCCGGCCGAGAAGCAGGCGGGACCAATCAGCCCCCCCGACTCGCCGCTGGAGCTCGCCTCCTGCGGATTCATGGGCACGGTCGTGCGGGAGGGCAGCGGGCTTGGCGTGGTAGTGCAGACCGGGGGCGGGACGGAGTTCGGGGCCATCGCTTTGCGTCTCGGGGACCGCCAGCCTCAGACGGCATTCCAGCTTGGCCTGCGTGACTTCTCGTTTTTGCTCGTGCGGGTCACGGCTGTCTTGGCCGGCTCGATCCTGGTCTTGAACATCGTGATCGGCCGCTCGGTGCTTAGCTCGGTCCTCTTTGCCTTGGCGATCGCCGTCGGTCTGACACCCCAGCTTCTGCCGGCGATCGTGACGATCAGCCTCTCGACCGGGGCCAGGCGGCTGGCCGAGCGCTCGGTGGTCGTAAAGCGGCTGGTCGCAATCGAGGATCTCGGCAACATCGAGGTCTTCTTCACCGACAAGACCGGCACGCTGACCGAAGGCCGGATCACCTTCTCCGCCGCCCTGGACCCTGGCGGTGGGAGCTCCGATGACGTCCTGCGAGCGGGATTGCTCTGCAACGAAGCGGTGTTCACCGACGGACGGGTGGTCGGCGGCAACCAGCTCGATCAGGCGCTCTGGGAGGCACCGAACGCCCATGGGGCGGGGGTCGGTGACTCCCGTACTCTGGCTCGACGCCCATTTGACTATCAGCGCCGGCTCTCCTCGGTCCTTGTCGAGGACGATGGGGGCCAGCGCAGGATCATCGTCAAGGGGGCGCCGGAAACGGTCCTTGCTCGGTGTCGCGGAGTCGCCCCAGCGGCGCAGGAGGTCCTTGACCGCCAGTTCGCGGCTGGCAGTCGAGTGATCGCCGTCGCCACCCGGGCGGCCAACGGTCAGACGGCTTTGGCCTTCGACGATGAGCGCGACCTCGAACTGAGCGGCTTTCTGACCTTTCTCGATCGGCCGAAGGCCGACGCGGCCGATGCGCTGGAGCGCCTGAAGCGTCTAGGCGTTGAGGCCAAGGTGATCACCGGGGACAACGACCGCGTCGCCCAGAAGGTCTGCGCCGACCTCGGTGTGCCCGTGCTCGGGACCCTCAGCGGGCCAGAGCTCGACCGGCTGGACGAGAGGGAGCTCGCCGCGGCGCTGCCGCGAACGACGATCTTCGCCCGCGTCACCCCCGAGCAGAAGTCACGGGTGATCAAGGCCCAGCACCACCTCGGCTCCACGGTGGGCTTTCTCGGCGACGGTGTCAACGACGCAGTCGCTCTCCACGACGCGGATGTCGGCATCTCGGTGCAAACCGGCACAGACGTGGCCAAGGACGCCGCCGACATCGTCCTGCTCGAAAAGGACCTCGAGATCCTCGCCGGCGGCGTCGTGGAAGGCCGTCGGATCTTCGCCAACACGATCAAGTACGTCCTCATGGGGACCTCCTCGAACTTCGGAAACATGTTCAGTGCCGGCGGGGCCTCGCTGATCCTCAGCTTCCTGCCGATGCTGCCGACCCAGATCCTCCTCAACAACCTGCTCTATGACGCCAGCGAGATGACGATCCCCACCGACAACGTCGACGAGGAGCAGTTGAAGCGACCGGCGCACTGGGACACGAGGTTGATCCGGCGCTTCATGACCTTCTTCGGACCGATCAGCTCGATCTTCGACTTCGCCACCTTCGGGATCATGATCTGGGTCTTCAACGCGCACGCCACGCTGTTTCGCTCCGGCTGGTTCGTCGAGTCCCTCGCCACCCAGAGCCTGGTGATCTTCGCGATCCGCACCCACCGCGTCCCGTTCTTTCGCAGCCGCCCCAGCAAGCCGCTGACCATCTCCACGTTTGCGTGCGTGACGGTCGGGTTACTCCTGCCCTTTTCCCCGCTCGCGGGTGTGCTCGGCTTCACCGCGCTCCCGGCCGCCTTCCTCGCAGCCCTGGTCGCGATGATCCTCATCTATCTAGTGCTAATCGAGCTCGGGAAGCGCCGGTTCTATCGACTGCACGCCGAGGGCCAGTCGGTTGCCAGGCCCCATCCTCCGCGCCAGCGTCGCATCCACCACCGCGCCTCGCGCTGGAGCATCCCCGGCCGCGCCCCTCGGCCCTGGCGGCGTCGCCTTTCGCCGCCGGCGCTGTCGGCGAGCGGCCGCCGATAGCGCCCGGACGGCGCGGTTGCGCCGAGGGTCCCCCTGCGCGCGAACGGCCCACCGGAGGAGCTCGATCTTCGACGTTTCCAGGCCCGTCGGCGCCCCAAGCTGCAAGCATGCTCTTGGTGGCAGGCTCGACGCACATCGATGTCCCGGATCGCTGAGAGCCGGGTGGCCGAGCCCCCCACGAGGGGCCCGCTCTCGGCCGAGGAGCTGCGTCTGATCGACGCCTATTGGCGGGCGGCGAACTACCTCTCGGTCGGCCAGATATACCTGCTCGCCAACCCGCTCTTGCGCGAGCCCTTGCGGGCCGAGCACATAAAGCCGCGCCTGCTCGGGCACTGGGGCACCACCCCGGGGCTGAACTTCATCTACGCCCACCTGAACCGTGCGATCAAGGCGCACGATCTGAACGCGATCTTCATCACCGGCCCGGGGCACGGCGGGCCGGGGCTGGTGGCCAACACCTACCTGGAGGGCACCTACACGGAGATCTATCCCAACGTCGGGCACGACGAGGAGGGGCTACGGCGCTTGTTCCGTCAGTTCTCCTTCCCCGGCGGCATCCCCAGCCACGTCGCCCCGGAGACTCCAGGCTCGATCCACGAGGGCGGCGAGCTCGGGTATTCGCTCGCCCACGCCTACGGCGCCGCGTTCGACAACCCGGACCTCATGGTCTGCTGCGTGGTCGGCGACGGGGAGGCCGAGACGGGCGCGCTGGCCACCAGCTGGCACTCGAACAAGTTCCTCGACCCTGCGGCGGACGGGGCGGTGCTGCCGGTCTTGCATCTGAACGGCTACAAGATCGCCAACCCGACCGTGCTCGCCCGCATTCCCCAGGATGAGCTCGCCGATCTACTGTGCGGCTACGGATATGAGCCCCATTTCGTCGACGGCGACGATCCGGCCGTGATGCACCAGCGGATGGCGGCGACGATCGACGAGATCGTCGGCGCGATCGGCCGGATCCAGGCGGGGGCGGGCAAGGCCGACGCGCAGGAGCGGCCGCGCTGGCCGATGATCGTGTTGCGCACCCCGAAGGGGTGGACGGGCCCAAAGGAGGTCGATGGCCTCCCGGTGGAGGGGACGTGGCGCTCACATCAGCTTCCGCTCCCGAAGGTCCGGGAGGATCCCCAGCACCTGGAGCAGCTCGAGAGCTGGATGCGCGGCTACCGGCCCGAGGAGCTCTTCGAGGAGGGCGGGGCGCTGCGCGGCGAGCTCGCCGAGCTCGCGCCGGCCGGCGAGCGACGCATGGGCGCCAACCCGCACGCCAACGGGGGGCTCTTGCTGCGCAACCTCGAGCTGCCGGACTTCCGCGGCTACGCCGTCCAGGTGACCGAGCCCGCGAAGAGCTTCAGCGAGGCGACTATGGTGCTGGGCGAGTACCTGCGCGACGTGATCCGCTCCAACCCCGAGGGCTTTCGTCTCTTCGGCCCCGACGAGACGGCCTCGAATCGGCTCGGCGCCGTCTTCGAGGCGACGGGGCGCGCCTGGGAGGCGGAGATTCTCCCGACCGACGAGCACATCACCCGGGACGGCCGGGTGGTGGAGGTCCTCAGCGAGCACCTGTGCCAGGGCTGGCTCGAGGGCTACCTGCTGACAGGGCGCCACGGCCTCTTTAACTGCTACGAGGCCTTCATCCACATCGTCGACTCAATGTTCAACCAGCACGCCAAGTGGCTCAAGGTCACCCGGCAGATCCCGTGGCGGCGGCCGATCGCCTCGCTCAACTACCTGCTGAGCTCGCACGTGTGGCGTCAGGACCACAACGGCTTCTCCCACCAGGACCCCGGCTTCATCGACCACGTCGCCAACAAGAAGGCCGAGATCATCCGCGTCTACCTGCCGCCCGACGCCAACTGCCTGCTCTCGGTGGTTGACCATTGCCTGCGCAGCCGCCACTACGTCAACGTGATCGTCGCCGGCAAGCAGCCGGCGCTCAACCACCTGACGATGGAGGAGGCGGTCGAGCACTGCACGCGTGGGCTGGGGATCTGGGAGTGGGCCAGCAACGATGACGAGCAGGAACCCGACGTAGTCATGGCCTGCGCGGGCGATGTCCCGACGCTGGAGACGATCGCCGCGGTAGCGCTGGTGCGCGAGCATTTCCCCGAACTGCGGGTGCGCGTGGTCAACGTCGTCGACCTGATGCGCCTGGAGCCAAAGGAGGAGCACCCCCATGGGCTGCCCGAGGCCCAGTTCGACGCCCTGTTCACCACCGATCGGCCGGTGATCTTCGCCTACCACGGCTACCCGTGGCTGATCCATCGCCTCACCTATAGGCGCACCAACCACGACAACTTCCATGTGCGCGGCTACATGGAGGAGGGCACCACCACGACCCCCTTTGACATGGTCATGCTCAACGACATGGACCGCTTCCATCTGGTCATGGACGTCATCGATCGAGTGCCGAGCCTCGGCGCGCGCGCGGCCCACATTCGCCAGCAGATGGTCGACGAGCGCTTGCGCCATCGCGAGTACACGCGCCAGGCAGGAGAAGATCCGCTCGACCTGCGCGAGTGGGTCTGGCCGCACTGAACGGCCCTGCTCGCATGCGCGTCCTAGCGGTCAACGCCGGCTCGAGCAGCCTCAAGCTGAGCGTCCTCGGCGAGGGGGATGAACCGATCGCTGTCCGCGAGCTCGCGGCGCCGCGCAGCGAGCTCGACGAGGGCGAGCTCAGGCGAGCACTGGCCGAGCTGGGAACGGTGGATGCGGTCGGCCATCGCATCGTTCACGGTGGGCGGCGCTTCCTCGGTCCGGTACTCGTCAGTCCCCAGGTCGTGGCCGAGCTCGCCGAGCTGGTCGAGCTGGCCCCGCTACACCAGGCCAAATCGATCGAGGCCCTGCAGGCGGTTGGCAGGGCGCTCCCCGAGGCGCCCGCGGTGGCCTGCTTCGACACCGCCTTTCACGCCGGGCTCCCTGACGCGGCCGCAACCTACGCGCTGCCGCAAGAGTGGCGCGAGCGCTTCGGCATCCGCCGCTACGGGTTCCACGGACTCTCGCACGCATACGCGACGCGGCGTGCCGCCGGGCTCCTCGGCCGCTCCTCAGAAGAGCTGCGGATCGTCAGCTGCCACCTGGGCGCCGGCGCTTCGCTTGCCGCCGTGCGCGCCGGTCACTCGGTCGATACGACCATGGGCTTCACCCCGCTGGAGGGCCTGGTCATGGCCACCCGCTCGGGCAGCGTCGATCCGGGGCTCGTGCTCTGGCTGCTTGAGCACACCGGGATATCGGAGCGCGAGATGGCTCACGCCCTGGAGCACGAGTCGGGGCTGCTAGCGCTCGCGGGCAGCGATGACATGCGCGCGGTGATCGCCGCTGCCGCCGCGGGCGAGCAGGCCTCGCAGCTCGCCCTTGAGGTCTATCTGCACCGGCTGCGGGCCGGCATCGCGGCGATGGCTGGGGCCATGGCCGGAATCGACGTGCTCCTCTTCACCGGCGGAGTCGGCGAGAACGCCCCGGCGGTGCGTGCCGGGGCCGCTGAGGGGCTGGCGTTCCTGGGAGTCCGGTTCGATGCCGAGCACAACGAGGTCGCCCGCGGCGACGTTGAGCTCAGTGGGCCAGACGCCGCGGTCCGCAGCCTCCTCATCAGGGCCCGCGAAGACCTGGAGATCGCCCGGCAGGTGCGCCAGGTGCTGGCGGGCAACCGCTAGCTGGACGGACCCACCTGGGGGTCGGACGCCGCGGCGGGGGATGTGGCTCAAGGCCGTTAAGCCCTCAGATCCACGCCCCCCTCTGCTTCGCCGACGCCGACGGTGATCGCCGCAAACAATTGATATGTCGCCAAGCCGGTGCAGTGCTCCTTGTCGCGCAAGGGAGGAGCGCCGGCGGGCCTCCTCCGGCCGCACATTCAGCTGAGCTGCTCGGACAGCCCGATGATGATTCCCTCGGGGCCACGCACGAAGCAGAGCCGGTAGATGTCCTTGTACTGCGCGATCTCGCCCACGAGTTCGGCACCGTGGCTGCGCAGGCGAGTGACGAGGTCGTCGACGTCGTCGACCATGAACATGATGCGGCGCATGCCCAGCGCGTTCGCCGGTGCGCTTTCCGGCTCGGCTCTGACCGCCGGCGGCCTGTGGAACCTCGACAGCTCGACCCGGCCGTGGCCGTCCGGGGTTCGCATCATGGTGATGTCGGCACGGACGTCATTGAGCCCGACGGTCTGGTCCACCCAAGGCCCTCGACCGTCGTCTCGCCTTCCAGCTCCATACCGAGCTCGGCGACCCGACGCTAGTTGGGAGGCCGGACGCCCGGCTGGGGCACCGGCTGTAGTTTCATGCCGGGAGTAGCGAGATACTGCCCGGACGATGTCGCAGGAGAACGTGGAGATCGTGCGTCGGGCCTGGCAGGCGTTCATCAGTGGAGGGGTCGAGGCGACCCTCGAGGGCTGGACCGAGGACTGCGTGTTCGAGGAGTTCCCGGAGATGCCAGAGAGCGCCGTCTACGTGGGACGGGACCGCTTGAGCGAAGCAGTCGAGCACTTCACCGAGATGTGGAGTGACCTTGTCTGGGAGCCGTTGGAGTTCATCGACGCGGGTGAGAACCTGGTCATCGCGGTAGTCAGATACCGTGGGCGCGGCCGGGTCAGCGGCGCTCCCCTGGACGCACTCGCAACTTGGCTCTACGAGATGCGGGACGGAAGGGTTTCCCGGGCGCGAGCCTTCACGACGAAGCAGCAGGCCCTCGAAGCCGCGGGACTCTCGGAGTAGGCGATGTCGCAGGAGAACGTGGAGACGTTCAGGCGCAACGTCGAGGCGTGGAACCACGATGACTTCGACGCGTGGATCGAGAACTTCGACCCCGAGGTCCGGTGGACCGCGCTGCTCGAAGAGTTCCGTGGACATGCTGGAATCCGCCAGGCTTGGCAGAGCTTCAAGGTGGATGCCGAATTGAAGAGTCGATTCGACGATATCCGCGACCTCGGAGATTCGGTCCTGGCGCTGGGCGAACTCACCGGCACGGGGCGGACTACCGGAATGGATCTCATCGGCGAGATCGCGCAACTGGCCACTTTTCGCGACGGCAAGATCGTCAGCTTCGACGATTTCGCAAGCCACGCTGAAGCCCTCAAAGCAACCGGGCTGCAGGAGTAGGCGATGTCGCAGGAGAATGTGGAGCTGGCGCGGGCGGCGCTGAACTGGTTTGCACAACTCGATGAAGGCCTTGTCGGCCCGGAGGGATGGGGGGAGTTCTTCGCGCAGGACGCGCTTACGACGTTCTCAGGCTTCGGCTTCGTGGACGAGCAAATGTTTCGCGGTTTGGAGTTCCTTGAGTTCCGCGCCTCCTGGATGGAGCCATATGACGACTGGGTGTATGAGCCGAAGGAGATCCTCCACGCGGGAGCGAGCCAGGTAGTGGTCCTCCTCCACCAGCGAGGCAAGCCGCATGGCAGTGACTCGTGGGTCGAGATGGACTACGGGATGGTCTATACGGTCGAGCGGGGATTGATCAGCCGGGCCGTCTTCTACGCGGCCCCTGAGCGGGCCCTCGAGGCCGCCGGGCTGCGGGAGTAGGAATCCTCAGGTCCGACTCTTCATCGCACCCATCCCGCTCCCGCTCCGCGAGCATATGTGACGAATGGCACACACGGACCAGACGCGCCAGATGTAGGTTCGCGGTGATCTAGGCGGTTGCCCGATTCGCCGACCAGCCCTCACGGACTCGCCGACGCACCTGACTCCGTCCAAAGCCGCTCCCAAGGGAGGTCTCAATGCGTCCGCGATTTCGCCCCAGCCACGGCACCGTCGTTGCCTATGTGGCGCTGTTCGTCGCCCTCGGGGGCACTGCCGTCGCCGCCAACGGAGGCAACTTCATCCTCGGCCAGTCGAACTCGGCCGGTAACCCGACCCAACTGACTTCGCCGACGACCAACTCGGCGGGGGCCCTGAAGGTGACGAGCACAGCGTCCAGCGGCGGGCGCGCCATCCAGGGCACCTCGGCGCACGGCCAGGGCGTCTATGGACACAGCGGCTCAAACGCCGGGGTCGTCGGAGACAGCAACACCTTCGACGGCATCTTCGGGACCAGCAACGACGCCGACTCCGCAGGCGTCTCGGGCCACGGCGACGGCGGTGGCTACGGCCTCTTCGCCACGGGCGGCAACAGGCTCTTCCACACCGCCGCGATCCACGGCGAGAGCGCTGCCGGAAACGCGATCGAGGGCTTCACAACCGGGGGCCCTGCCTCCGGCGTCTACGGGCAGGACAACAACGCGAACAGCTACGGCGTCGCCGGACACTCGAACAACGGCACAGCAGTGGTCGGCGACAGCTCGCACGGCTGGGCGATGCAGGCCCTCGGAAACGCGACCCAGAGCCGAACCGAGGGTGGGTTCGTGAAGGCGATGGCGTATGTCGCTCCGGGTGACACGTCGAACCACATCCATCAGTGCTTCAACTCCCAGCTGGCGGCCAGTCAGGCAACGAGCAACGACTGCGGCATGACCTTTGCGAGCACGGGGAGTGGCCAATACCAAATCGACTTTGGGTTCCAGGTCAACGACCGCTTCGTATCCGTCACGCCCGTCGGGTATTCGTACATAGACGCACACGCTTACTTTGCTGGACTCTCGTCGAATACGCAAGCAGGCGTTTACACGGAGCAAGAGAACGGCTCCGTTTATCCAGGCCCCTTCTTCATCTTCGTGTACTGAACCCAGCGACAAGCCCTCGAAGCCGCCGGGCTGCGGGAGTAGCGGCCCTAGCCCTGCGGCCTGGACTGGACCTCAGCCAGGTTCGTCACTTTGGTCGGGCTCCGCCTGGTCGTCGCGGTCATCGTGGTCGGTCATCTCTGTTCCTCTCGTTCGCTCAGCTTTTCTTATAAAAAGCGCGCGGGTCAGCGCTAAGGATTCGCCCCAGGGCAGCAGGGAGCTCCCCCCACCCGGTCGGAAAAAAGGGCCCAGCTTGGGCCCACGACTGGGACCCCCGAGGTCGGGGCCAGTCGAGTTGGGAAGCAGGAAACGGCTTCGTACCTGGGATACGTCCATGCGCCTGAGAGGAGTCGAACCTCCACGGCCCAAATGGGCCACAAGGCCCTCAACCTTGTAGACGGGGATTAGCTCAGGCCCGATTCGGCTTCGTCAAGCGGTATTGGGTGCTCTCGGGTGGCCTTGGTTTCGCTCACATTGGCACCTCGATTGGCACCTCGGGCTCGACCATCTCGGCCTCGGTTTGAGCTTGGGACGCGGCGAGTATCGTCGGTTCACGGTCATCAACCCAACTGGCTGTCCGATCGCGACGGCCGATCTCAGACATGAGTTGCGCATATGGCAGACCATAGCCGCGCGTCTGTCAGCTACCATCTGCGCATCGATCAGCCGCTTTACACTCGGCACGTCCGGCCTGAGATAGAGGTCGCGCTCCACGACACCCCGGTCGTGGTGATCGTCGGTCCCCGGCAATGCGGGAAGAGCACGCTGGCCGAACAGATCGCGGCCGAACGGCAGGCGCGCCAGGTCACCCTGGACGACGCCGGTCCCAGGGCGGCCGCCAACGCCGATCCGGCTGGCTTCATCGAGCAGAGCGAGCTGCCCCTGTTCATCGATGAGTTCCAAAAGGCGCCCGCCCTCTTGGAAGCGATCAAGAGTCGCGTCGACCGCGAGCGAAGGAAGAGGAGACGGGCCGCGGGAATGTTCTTGCTCACGGGCTCGGCAAATGTCTGGGTCACGCTGAAGATCGCGGAGTCTTTGGCCGGGCGAGCAGAGAGGGTGCAGCTGTGGCCCCTCTCGCAGGGAGAGATTCTCGGTCATCGGGAGCGATTCATCGATCGGCTGTTCCGTGGCGACGTTCCTTCCATCGCCGGAGCGCCGGCGGGGCGGAGCACGATCTCGGAGCGGGTGATCGTCGGCGGCTACCCGGAAATGTTGGTCAGGTCCGGGGCACGCCGCCGCTCCCGATGGGTCCAGAACTACCTCGAGATGATCCTGGAGCGCGACGTCCAGGACCTGACCAAGCGAGCGCAGCAGCTCGATGAGCTGCCGCGGCTGCTACAGCTGGGTGCGGCGCGGATCGCCAACCTGGTGGACCTGACCGAGCTGGGTAAGGCGGTTCAGATGAAGCGCGATTCCGTCAGCCGCTACCTGAGGCTGCTCGAGCTCCTGTTCCTGGCTCGACGAGTCCCCGCTTGGAGCCGGAACATAGGTCAACGGCTGATCAAGTCGCCGAAGCTCTGGCTACCGGACAGCGGACTTGCCGCCCAGTTGGTCGGCTACAGCACCACACGCTTTGAGGATCTTCAAGACTCCTTTGCGGGTGCGCTGTTCGAGAATTTCGTCGCCGGCGAGATAGCCAAGCAGGCGACCTGGGCGAAACGTGACATTCGCCTGTACCACTTCCGCACGGCCGGCGGTCGAGAGGTCGACATCTTGCTCGAGGACAAAGACGGCTCAGTCGCGGGCATTGAGCTGAAACTCGGCTCAACCCCCACCGAGAGGGATTTCAGCGGCCTGGGTTATCTGCGAGACAGGCTCAAGGACCGATTCAAAGCGGGCATCCTTGTGAACACCGGGCCGGATACCTTGCCGTTCGGCGATCGCCTGTGGGCAGCCCCGGTGTCGGCGCTTTGGACCGAACGGTGAGGAGCTGGGACTAGCTGGCCGGCTATGGCTGAGCGGTCGGCAAGGGCAGGAAGCCAGCCCTTGTCCGGGTTGCCGCAGTTTTCGGACCCCGTCTCTGCCAACCCCCCCAGACGTTTGGGGGGATAGGGGATGGCGGTCGGCAAACTTCCGCCCCTTAATTGGCCCAGTGGGACTAGCCAGGGCCTAATCAGGCCCAAAGTGCCTACCGTGTGGCCTGGCCATGGCCTTGGCGTTGCCCCTTGCCGGGCCTGGCAGCGCGGTGCCGTGCGGCCTTGGCGATCGAGCGAAGCGAGAGCGGGCGCGGGTGGCGCGGGCGGTTGGGGGAACCCCATGGCAGGGGGGTTGGACGCGCGAGATACTGCGCAGGCGATGTCGCAGGAGAACGTGGAGCTGATCAGATCGGCGTTGGAGGCCTACAACGCCGGTCCCGACGCGTATCTCGAATACATGGCAGAGGACATCGAGATTCGTCCTGATGCCTCCGTGTTTCCCGAGGCGAAGCCTTTTCGCGGCCGCGAAGAGTTCCGGCGCTTTCTCGCCGAGATCGACGAGGGCTGGGAGGGGGGAGACAAGTTAGGCGTCATCCGGGAGGTGTTTGCCGTCGGCGACCGGGTCGTGGCTCGAGCCGACTGGGGAGGTAGGGGCCGGGCCAGCGGCATCGACCTCCGCTCCAATCTGAGTGCCGTCTACGACATCCGGGATGGCCAGATCATTCGGATCGAGTTCTACTTCGACCACGCGAAGGCCCTCGAAGCCGCCGGGCTGCGGGACGGATGAAAGTCAAGTCCCCTGGACGCCTGGCCCCCTTTCTGGCAGAGTCACGCCCGGTGCGGGTGACGACGAGCTAAAGCGCAGGCCCTGGGGCTGATGCCTGCCGCGCTGCTTGGCTCTTTCGAGATGCCTTCAAGATGCGCGCCCCCGTGTCGCGCCCGCACCGCTTCCCTTCGGCTTCGGCTGCCAGTCGTCCGACCAGCCGCCGATAAGCACGCCTCGAACTGCTCGGAGAGCTCGCGCTCATGAGCCTGCTCGCGCTTTGACGCCGCAGAGCCGGAGCGCCGGCCACGCCGCGGGGGATCGCCGGCGGCAAGCTCGAGCCGGCGCAGCTTGTGACGGTGAAGCGACGGCCGCCCGAAGGCGTAGTCCTCCTCCTTGGTCAGCAGGTGCCAAAACAGCACGCAGAGTTTGCGCGCCGTCGCCACCAGCGCGATCTGGGCGCCGCGCCGGGCCCGCAGGCGCTCATAGAAGGCGCGCAACGGGCCCGGCGAGCGGACGACGATCCAGGCCGCCTCGCAGAGCATGTGGCGGGCCGCCGGCGAGCCCTGCTTGGAGATCTGGCCGTGGCGGGCCGGGGCCTCGCCGGACTGGCGAACCCGAGGGTCGAGCCCGACGTAGCCGACGAGCTTCTTCGGCGAGGAAAAGCGGCCGATCTCGCCCGCCACCGCGACGAAGGTGGCCGCCGAGATCAGGCTCACCCCGGGGACGCTGATCAGCCGGCGGATCGCCTCCGAGGAGAGCGCCAGGCGGGCCAGCTCGTGCTCCAGCACCTCGATCTCCCGCGAGAGGAAGTCGACCTCGCGCAGGCAGCTCTCGACGATCCGGCGCTCGTCTGCCGGCAGCTCGAGCTCTGTCAACCAACGCCTTCCCGCGACCCCGAAGAGATCGCTCATCGGCGGGCGGCCCTTGAGGTTGCGCTGAAGTGCCGCGTGGACGGCGTTCTTGGCCCGGGTCCGCGAGCGCACCAGCCGCTCCCGGCGCCCGAGCAGGGCGCGCAGCGAGCGCGTCTCCTCATCCGGGCGCCAGACGGCGGGCAGGAAGCCCGCATCGAGCAGCTCGCAGAGGGTCTGGGCGTCGACCTTGTCGGTCTTCACCTTCGCCTCGGCGATCGCCCGCACCTTGCGGGGGTTGGCGACCACGACCCGGGCGACGTGGGGCTCGAGGATGCGGGCGATCTCGCTCGCCGGGCCGGTTGCTTCAAGTGGCGACCTGGTCGTCCGCTGCCAAGCTCTGGGCGAAGAGCTTGAGATCCTCCGGGCTGGTCTTGATCCGCCCCCGTGAGCGGACCCCGCCGCCCTCCTTGATCGCCACCTCGCAGAAGTCGCGGTGGACGTCCAGTGCGATCGAGCGCATGTAGCCTCCTCTCGTGATCTGTGGTGGGAGACGCAGCGGGCAAACGACACAGACGGATTCGTGCTCTCAGCACAACCGGGCGAGTCGCAGGGGCGGCCAGTGAGTAGGTCGGGCTCGCGGCCCATCCGAAAAGCGCGGCCTGCCCGTCTGCGTTTTCCCAGATGCCCCTGTCCCGGTGGCGGCGACGCTAACCGCGCGGCCGGACACCGACAGGCGGCATCGACGCCATTGTCATCCTCGGAGTAGGCGATGTCGCAGGAGAACGTGGAGATTGTGCGTCGCTCGCTCGAAGCCTTCAACCGCGGAGACTTCGAGGCAACGTTCAAGGATGCGGCTCCGGATTTCGAGTACGACCTGTCGAGGGCGGTAGGCCCATGGCGCGGCGTTTACGGGCGCGATGGGGCGCTGTCGACGATCAGGGAGATCGTCGAGAACTGGGAGTGGGTTCGGGTCGAACCGCACGAGCTGATCGAGGTCGGTGAGCACGTCGTGGTGCCCTGGACGATGCAGGGGGCGGGACGCGATGGGATCGAGCTAGAGGCTCGAAGCACTTGGCTCTGCACGATCCGCGACGGGTTGATCGTGCGGATGTGCCTCTATCAAGAGGTTCAGGAAGCCCTCGAAGCCGCCGGGCTGTCGGAGTCGCAGGAGAACGTGGAGATCGTGCGGAAAGTGATCGATGCTGTCAACCGGGGCGACTTGGATGCCTGGTTGGGTTTCCTCAGCCCAGATGTCGTATGGGAGTCCCTGCCCCTCGTCGGGTTTCGAGACGTCTACCGCGGGCGCGCCGAGGCCCGAGAGTGGCTCGAGCAGCTCACCGAAGTCTTTGAGGAGGCCCACCTCGAGATCGAGCAAATAACGCCCCTGAATGATGACGCCGTCCTCAACGAACTCACCGAATCCGGGCGCGGTAGGGGTAGCGGCCTGCCTGGGGAGCAGAGAGTTTGGGAGATCGTTTGGTTCGCGGAGGGCCTGATCACAAGGCGTCAGCCCTTCTCGACCAGGGACGCAGCCTTCCAAGCCGCCGGGCTCTCGGAGTAGGCGATGTCGCAGGAGAACGTGGAGATCGTGGGGAGGTTCATCGACAAGTACGGCGACGCCCGGAGTGACCTACAGGGACTCGCTGCCGACTTCTTTGAGCCTGATGCCGACTACTACCCGGTGCAGAAGTTTCCCGAGGCACGGCCATGTCACGGCGTCGAGGAGATCGCCCGCTTCCAGGCCGACTACCGGGATGTTTGGGACCGCTACGAGATGGAGGTCAACAAACTGATCCCCGTGAGCGATGATCGCGTCCTCGCTCACTCGACGATCAGGGCCGAGGGTCGCGAGAGCGGCGTGAAGCTGGACGGCGACCTCTACCAATGTGTGTGGCTGCGCCACGGGCGCTTCATGCGGTGGGAGGACCACCTGTCCCTAAAGGGCGCCCTTCGCGCACTGGGACTGAGTGGGGAGACCCTCGAAGCTGCCGGGCTTTCCGAGTAGGCGATGTCGCAGGAGAACGTGGAGGTGGTACGGGCCGGACTCGCAGCGTGGAACGCGGGCGACATGGACGCTCTTCGTGAGACGTACGACCCCGACGTCATCGCGCGGGCGCTCGAAGGTTGGCCCGAGCCGGGGCCGTTCGTAGGGCGCGACGCGGTCATGCGCCAGTTCGAGCAGCTTCGCGCGACCTGGGACGCCGATGCCCTGGAGCCGATCAGCGACTTCATCGACGTCGGTGATCGAGTGGTCGTAAGGATGATCTGGCACGGCGCGGGCTTTGGCCCCGAGGCGAACTTGGAGTTCACGGTCGTCCACACGGTCCGCGAACGAAGGGTCTTCTACATCGAGTACTTCTGGGATCACGACGACGCCCTCGAAGCCGCCGGGCTGAGGGACGGATGAAAGTCAAGTCCCTGGACGACCTCTCTCCCTTCTGCGATAGTCGCGTTCGGTGCGGGTGACGACGAGCTAAAGCAGGTCCGCTCAGTTCGCTCGCTTTCGCTCAATTCGGGGCCACGAATGGGGCGGTGCGCTCAGCCGAGCGCGAGACAGCACTTTGGTCGAACGTGGTCCTGATCGGCGGCGCCGTCGCCGTCGCCGGATGCCTGGTCGGAGCCGCGGTCGGCGTGGCTTTGGGCGACGCCGGCGACAACCAGCTCGGCAGCGCCGCGATCGTGACCCTCAACGAACTCAGCTACGCCAGCCTCGGCGTGGTGATGCTCCCGCTGGCAATCATGCTGTAGGGCCGCCGCCGGCGCGATCCTCAGCCTGGCGGTGCTGCCGAGGTGGCTCGGCTGGGCCGCCCGGTGCTCGGGATCGTGATAGCGGCCTTTGCGGTCCCCGCAAGCGGGCCGGAAGGAGCTCAGTGAAGATGAGTAGTCGTAGGGGCACCAATGCAGATCTCGACGCGAGAGCCCTATCAGGTCTCGCGTCTCGCCAATAGCAGGGCGCTTGCTCCGCATGTTGAGCTGGCCTGGACCCCACCCCCGCGTTGACACTCACCTGAGTTAGTTCGCTCGGATGCCGAGGAGGGGCGGGTCCCGACGAAGGCATCTAAGGCGGCGCCCAGGATGGCCGTCCGCTCTCGAGCTGCGGGCTGACCCGCCACCAGCGGTGGTGTGGGTTCGAGCGCTATCGATGTCCGGGTATGGGGACGTCGGGGCACTTCCGACTAGGCTGGGACCGCGGTTCGCTGTTCACTGATTTCCGCCGCCGGATTTCGCCATTGAGTTCGCAGCCAATCCAAGTCGAGGTCCGAAAGAAGGGTGGCTGCCTTTCCGGCTGCGGAACCTTCATCGCGATCCTCCTCGTCGTCGGCCTCGCAATCACCTACTGGTATGTGGCGATTCCCGTCGCCGTCCTCGCGCTTGTCGCCGGCCTCGTCTACTGGAACTACCAGCGCTCGGAGACGCCGAGCGCCCCAGCGACGACCCCTGACCAGGGCGCTGCTCGACTCGAGGAGGCGTCGCGGCCAGAAAGGTCGGCGTTGCCTTCGGGGTCGGGTGTTGCGCCGACCCAGGCCAACGCCCTCGAGCAACTGGCAAAGCTGGGCGAGTTGCGCGACTCCGGTGTGATCAGCGAGGCGGAGTTCGAGGCCAAGAAGGCCGAGCTATTGAGGCGGATCTGATTCCGTGCCGGTGGGGGGGTTTGATTTGCAGCGACTTCCTGTATGCGCCTGAGAGGAGTCGAACCTCCACGGCCCGCTAGGGCCACAAGGCCCTCAACCTTGCGCGTCTACCAGTTCCGCCACAGGCGCCCGTGACAGCCCGATTCTAGACTGGGGCCAGATTCCCTTGCTTCCGTCTGCTGGAGGGTCTAGGCTACGAACATGTGTTCCCGTCCCGGAAGCGTCCGAAAGCGTTCAGAGGACACCGACGAGACCCCGATCGGGTGGAGGAGGGTTAGAGCGTGGATCTGACCAAGCGCCAGAAGGAGATCTTCGACTACATCCGCCGCTACGCGTCGAGGTACGGCTATCCGCCCACGGTGCGCGAGATCGGCAAGGCGGTGGGGCTTCATTCCTCCTCGACCGTCCACGCCCACCTCGCGAACCTGGAGAAGGTGGGGCTGCTGCGCCGCGACCCCACCAAGCCGCGTGCGATCGAGCTCCTGGTCGACCGCGCGAAGAAAGCGATGGGACGTTCGGGCCTTCCGCTCGTGGGCCAGGTCGCCGCCGGGGAGCCCGTGCTCGCCGATGAGAACGTGGAGGACTACCTCGAGGTGCCGACCGCGATCGGCGGCGACGATGGCGACTACGTCTTGCGCGTCAAGGGGGACTCGATGAAGGACGCGGGGATCCTCGAGGGCGACTACGTCGTCGTCCAGCAGGCCGAGGATGCCGCCAACGGCTCGATCGTCGTCGCGCTGATCGAGGACGAGGCGACCGTGAAGCGCTTCTATCGGGAGAAGGACCGGGTGCGGCTCCAGCCGGCCAACAAGGCATACAAGCCGATCCGCACCCGCGACGCGAAGGTGCTCGGCCGGGTGGTCGGCGTCTTCAGGAGCTTGTGAGGGTGGCGGTCGCAGAGGCCACGAATTCCGCCCTCGCCGAGCGACCGCCGGCGGAGGCTCCGGCGCCCAGGCTCTTCGAGCCTGGCGGGTCGACGCTCGAGGACACCGTCCTCGGCGTCTGGGAGGACCTGGTCACGATCGGGCGCGCCGAGTGCCCCGTCTGCGGTGGCTCAATGGGCCGCGCCGCGGGATGCGAGTCCTGCGGCGCCGAGCTCGCCTGACTCAGGCGTCAGCGGCCCCGCGGGGCCGCGTAGCCACTAGCCGGTTTCAAGTAAGACGGCGCGACGACACGCTCGAGCGCAGAGCGCCTACCATGGGAGCCGTGGGCTATGCAGTCGCGGGGGAGGTGATCCCTCGAGGAAAGTCCGGACACCACAGGGCGAGGACGGTCGGTAACGCCGACCCGGCGAAAGCCGCGGGAAAGTGCCACAGAAAACACACGGCCGATGGCGCGGCCACACGTGAGCCGCGCACAGGCAAAGGTGAAATGGTGCGGCAAGAGCGCACCGGCGTCGCGGTGACGCGGCGCGTCAGGGCAAACCCCGTCCGGTGCAAGGCCAAGCAGGACCGACGACCCGGCCCGGCGAGGTCCAGGTAGGCCGCAGGATCCCGGCGAAACGGGACCCGCCCGGGGCTCACGCCTCGGACGAGACAGATGGCTGCGCAAGACAGAATCCGGCTTAACGGCCCGCTATCGGGAAGCCCCGCTCCGGCGGGGCTTCTCCATTTGGAGGCCCTGGGAGGGCGGCGCTAAGGGCGCCATCACGCGGTGCCGATACGTTGGTCGAGGCGCCACCCGGCGAGGAGGCCAACTGTGGAAGCCCGGCATCGCGTTCTGATCGTTGACGACGACGAGGCGGCTCGTCTCTTCTACGGCCGCACCCTGGTCGAAGCGGAGTACGAATGTGCGCTGGCGGGGAGCTGCGGCGAGGCTCGCGCGCTTCTGGCTGACCGCGACTTCAGCCTGGCGGTCTGCGGGCTGCGCATCTCGGGAGAGTCGGGCCTCGACCTGGTCCGCGAGATGAAGTCGGACCGTCCGGGCATGGCGGTGCTGATGGCGAGCGGCGAGGACGACCCGATGATCGCCGAGATCGCGTCCGACAACGGCGCCTACGGGTACCTGGTGACCCCGCTCAGCGCCAATCAGTTCCTGATCGGCGTCGGAAATGCCCTCTACCGTCGCCGGGTGGGCCAGCAGAACGACCGTCTGCGCCAACGCCTGGAGCAGGCCGTCGAGGAGCGGACCTCAGAGCTTCGCGCCGTGATCGAAGGCCTGAGGCTCTCGGAGGAGGAGACGGTTCACCGCCTCTCCCGAGCGGTGGAGATGCGCGACGTCCCCACCGTCAGCGAGGTCGATCGGATCGGCGACATCTCCGCGCTGCTGGGCGCCCATCTTGGCCTGCCAACCGATCGCGTCGAGCTCCTCCGAGTCGCGGCGCCGATGCACGACGTCGGCAAGATCGGGATCGCGGATCGGATCCTGCTGAAGCCGGGCGACCTCACCGAGCAGGAGCGCGACGAGATGAAGCGTCATGCCGAGATCGGCCACTACCTGCTCTCGAGCTCGAAGTCCGAGCTGATGGCGATGGCCGCGGCGATCGCCCTCACCCACCACGAGCGCTTCGACGGGACGGGCTATCCGCGAGGCCTGGCCGGCGAGGAGATCCCGATCGAGGGCAGGATCGTGGCCGCCGCCGACGTCTTCGACGCCCTGATCAGCGATCGCGTCTACCGGCCCGCGTTCCCGTTGGCCGAGGCGGTGGAGACGATGAAGCAAGGCCGGGGCACCCAGTTCGATCCGGTCGTTCTCGACGCGCTGCTCCAAAACGTCGATGCGCTGGTCTCGATCGGCGATGAGCCGGGCGCCGGCCCGGCGTCTTCAGGGGCCGTCTCCGGCCTCGATCCGCTTCTTCCAGCCCCGCTGGCGGCGCCTGGCGTCGGCCATCCAGAGCGGCAGTAGACGGGTCGCGAGCCCGGGAAAGGCATCGAAGAGGCGAACGAAGACCCCGCGCCAGCGCGGAATCGCCAGCACCGGCCGTGGCCGGTCGAGCAGTCCGGCGATCTCGAGCGCGACGACCTCGGGGCGAAGGAGCCGGCCCGAGAAGGAGGGCGCGGCGTCGGGGTCATCGAGCTTGTCGGCGATCATCGGGGTCCAGATGCCGTCCGGACACGCGGCGCTCACCTCGATCGCGTCGTAGCCCGCGCGGCGCAGGTCGGCGAGCGCGCCGAGGCTGAAGGCGATCGCACCGTGCTTGGTCGCCGCGTAGAGGGCCTCGCCGGGCGGCGCCCCGAGGCCCGCCAGCGAGACGACGTTGATCACGTGTCCTCGCCTCGCCTGGCGCATCCGCTCGAGCGCCGCGAGCGTGCCGTTGATCGTTCCCAGGGTGTTGACGTCGAACATTGTTCGACGGGTCGCATCGTCGTGGTCCCAGACGTGGCCGGTGACCAGGATGCCCGCGTTGTTGACCCAGAAGTCGAGCGATCCGGAGCGTTCGAGGGTGGCCGCCGTCGCGGCGCGGCAGGCCTCGGCGTCGCGGACGTCGAGCTCGGATCCGTACGCCGAGCCCCCGAGAGCCTCAGCGGCTGCCTCGGCCGCCGCGCCATCGACGTCGGTCAAATGGACCGTGATGCCCCGCGCGGCGAGGGCGCGGGCTACCTCGAGCCCGAGGCCCCGGCCGGCCCCGGTGATCAGCGCGGCGGGCACGGCGGGAGCATAGAAGCACGCCGGGCGCCGGTCGGCCTCCGCGGATTAGCGCCTGCTCATCAATTGCACATATCCGTCGGCGGCTCTGTTAGCATGCCGCGACCTTCCGGCTGAGTCCTCGCCACATATCGCGGGGATCGGGGGACCCAGTTACTGGGGCGAATCGCAGGCAACCGCCGCGTAGCGCCATCTCTTTCGGCGCGAGCCCGTCAGCTAACCCCGTAAGCGAACGAAAGAGCTTCATGTACGAAGGCGCACCCCGCCGGCGCGCGGGAATGGAAAATCGTCGATCCAGGACCGAACCGGCCGTGATCCGGCACCCGGACCGGATCGCCCTGTGGGCGGTCGTGATGGCGGTCGTCGGCATGATCGCCGCGGCCGCCAGCGCCCACGGGAGTGGCGGGGGCACGAGCGCGCACGGGGGCACCGGCGCTTCGAGTCGCTGCACTGACGCGTCGTTCGGCGCCCGCGTCCTCAGCGTCGGGGATTGCGGCGGCGACGTCAAGACGCTCCACTGGCTGCTCAAGGCGAGCTCCTACGGCGTGCCGCTCGACAAGGAGTTCGACCACCCGACCGACAACTCGGTCCGCCGCTTCCAGCGCCGCCATCACATCCACGCCGACGGCGTGGTCGGCCGGAAGACCCGTAAGAAGATCGTCCGCACCATGCACAGGAACGTCGCGACCTGGTACGACCTGAGCGGCCGCCGGACCGCCTGTGGCGTCAAGTTGCGCCACTCGACGATCGGCGTCGCCCACCGCACCCTGCCGTGCGGGACCAAGGTGACCTTCAAGTACCGCGGCCACTTCGTGAGGGCGAAGGTCATCGATCGCGGCCCCTATGGAACCGGCGCCCGCTGGGACCTGACCAAGCGGGCCGCCGACAAGCTTCACTTCACGAGCGTCGGCAAGGGCGCGGTCCGAGCCGCGGTCGTCAAGAGGTAGCGCCACGCCCCGCCCGCGGCGGGCGGGATGGGGCGCCGGCGGGCTCGCGGCGGTTCTCCCCGACCGCCCGGGTCCGGCCGCCCGGAATCGAGAAGACGGGGGCGAACGCCCTCAGGCCGCCGCGGCGGACGGCAGCACGGTGGGATCCGACTGGTCCTGCGGGAGCGCGGCGGCGTTGGCCATCAGGCTCTGGAAGTCGCTCAGCGCCACGTGCGCGACCGCCTCGAGCACCTGCTCATCGCTCCAGTCCGCCTCCCGAGCCTCTTCGAGCAGGTGCGTTGCCGGGCGCCCCTGGTCGGCGAACAGCGAACCGAGGAATGCGAGGAGCGCGGCCTCTCGCGGGTCGCTCGAGGTCCAATCCCGGGCTCGCGTGATCTCATCCAGGCCCAGCCCCGCGGCCCGGGCGGTCCGGGCATGCTGGGCAAGCGAGTAGCCGTCGCCGCGCTGGTGCGCGACGGCGAGCCCGATCCGCTCCCTGGTGCGACGCGGCAGCGCCCCGTCGCGAAGCTCGTGGCGCATGCGCGCGAAGGCGCGAAGCGCCGCCGGAGAGCCGGCAAGGACCCCGACGAACTTGGACACCGAGCCGCCCGCCCTCGCCATCCCCGCCAGAAGGCGGGCGCTCTCATCGGGTGCGGTGAGCTCGTCGTGGATGTCGAAACGGCTCATATCCGTCTTCACAGTCATCGGCTCGGTCCTGTCGTTCGTCCTGGGCGCTCGACCCGGCGTTGAGTTGCGCCTTTACTTTACTTTTAGCTAGTTACTTACTGTACGTAAGTTATAGCGCGGCAAGCGCCGCTTGGCAAGGCCGGCGACCGCCGTATTCCCTCTGTCTAGGTTGCATCGCGCCTATTACTACGTAGGCGAGGCGCGGACCGGTTCAACCCGCGCGTCGCCGGATATGGTTCCGCCCTCGCGGCGGCGGTGGTCGGCGCGGCCCCGATCAGCGAGTCGGGACATCCACAACCCAATGGAGGACGGAATGGCCGACACCGAAGTCGTTGGAGCCGAGACACCCGACGACGTGATGAAGCTCGTCCGCGATAACGACGTGCGCTTCATCCGACTGTGGTTCACCGACGTGCTCGGGCAGCTCAAGAGCTTCTCGATCAACGCCGAGGAGCTCGCCGACGCCTTCGAGGGCGGGATGGGGTTCGACGGGTCCTCGATCACCGGCTTCAACCCGATCGAGGAGTCCGACATGATCGCGATGCCGGACCCCTCGACCTTCGCGATCCTGCCCTGGCGACCCGCCGAGAAGGCGACCGGGCGGATGTTCTGCGACGTGCGGGTGCCCGGGGGCGACGCATACGAAGGCGATCCTCGATGGATCCTGCGTCGAGCGCTGAAGCGGGCCGAGGACATGGGCTTCGACACCTACAACATCGGCCCCGAGCTCGAGTTCTTCTACTTCCGCTCGGCGAAGCCGACCGACGGTCCCCCGGAGATCCTCGACGAGGGCGGCTACTTCGACCTGACGACGCTCGACGCGGGCTCCGACGTCCGGCGCGAGACGATCCTCGCGCTCGAGCAGCTCGGCATCCACGTCGAGTACGCCCACCACGAGGTCGGCCCCTCCCAGCACGAGGTCGACATGCGCTACAAGGACGCGCTTTCGATGTCGGACGACTGCATGACCTATCGAATCGTGGTCAAGGAGTACGCGATGAAGTACGGCTGGCACGCGACCTTCATGCCGAAGCCGCTGTTCGCGGAGAACGGCTCCGGGATGCACGTTCACCAGTCGCTCGCTCGCGACGGCAAGAACGCCTTCTACGACCCCGACGACACCTACTTCCTCTCGGCCACCGCGAAGGCGTTCATCGCCGGTCAGCTCAAGCACGCCCGCGAGATCGCCCCGCTGTTCGCCCAGTGGGTCAACTCCTACAAGCGCCTCGTTCCCGGCTACGAGGCGCCGACCTACCTCGCCTGGTCGCGGCGCAACCGCTCGGCGTTGATCCGGGTGCCGCTCTATCACCCCGGCAAGGAGGGAGCGACCCGCGCCGAGCTTCGCTGCCCGGACCCGGCGTGCAATCCCTATCTGTGCTTCGCCGGGATGCTCCACGCGGGCCTCGAGGGGATCGAGCACGGCTACGAGCTCCCCGAGCCGATGGAGCAGAACCTCTACCACCTGACCCCGGAGGAGCGCGAGAAGCGAGGGATCGAGGAGCTGCCGGAGACCCTGGGCGAGGCGATCGAGATCGCCGCTCACTCAGAGCTGGTGCTGCGAATCCTCGGCGAGCACACCTTCAACCGCTTCGTGGAGATCAAGCGCCAGGAGTGGGACGAGTACCGCGTCCAGGTGACCCCCTGGGAGGTCGAGAAGTTCCTGCCCGTCCTCTAGGCCTGGCTGGCCGGGCAGGTGATCTCGAGGCGATGAGCTGGCGGCCCGCAACCCCGTCGTGGGTGATGCGCGCGGGGCTGGTGCTGCTCGCATTGCCGAACGCGGTGATCGCCGCCTGGGGGCTGACCTCTCCGCGGTCCTTCTACGACAGCTTTCCGGGGGCCGGGAGGCACTGGGTCTCCGCCCTGCCGCCATACAACGAGCACCTGCTGCGCGATTTCGCCGCCGCGTCGCTGGCCATCGTCGTCTTCCTGGTTGGCGCGGCGATCGTGCTCGAGCGCCGCACCATCCAGATCGCCCTGATCGCCTTCCTCGCCTACTCGGTCCCGCACTTCGCCTATCACCTGACGACGACCGAGCACTACTCGAGCAGTGACAACGCCGGAAGCCTCGGGGGATTCGTGGTCACCATCCTGCTCGCCGGCTTCCTGCTCGCTCTGACGCGTCCAGCCGCATCGCCGTCTGAGGCTGGGGGTGGGTCGGGGCCGGGTCAGGGTGAGTCGAGCGCCGCGGCGAGCTCGCCCGGCTCGGTGACGGGCCGCCGGCACGAGAAGCGCTCGCAGACGTAGGCGGCCGCGCGCCCGTCGACCGCCGAGCGCTCCCGCATCAGCTCGGGGCGCTCCGTCCCCTCGGGGCCCCCGGCGACCACGAGGTGCGGCCTGAGGGTCGAGCGGACGGTCGCTGCGAGCCGGTCGAGCCCCTTACCGGGGGCGGCGTGGGGATCTCGGGTCTCCGGTGAGACCAACGCCACCTCCCTGACCTCGGCGAGATGGAAGTCGAGGGCGCGAAGCAGGTGGGCAAGCGCCTGCGGGTGCGCCGCGGCGGCGCGGTGCAGGAGCTTCAACACCCCCACGGCGTGGCGCTCGTACTCCCGCTCTCCGGTCAGCGCGGCGAGTCGCAGCAGGGCGTACGCGGCGGCCGAGTTGCCGGACGGGATCGGGTGGTCGTCGACGTCCTTTCGGCGGGCGATCAGCTTCTCGTGGTCGTGGGCCGTGGTGAAGAACCCGCCCCGCTCGGGATCGGCGAACAGCTCGATCATCAGGTCGGCGGTCTGGCGGGCGGCGTCGAACCAGCGGACCTCGAACGTCGCCTCGTATAGGGTCAGCAGGGCCTCGACCAGGTACGCGTAGTCCTCGAGGTAGGCGTCGAGGCGCGCCTCGCCTTCGCGATAGGTGCGCAGAAGGCGGCCGCGCTCGTCGCGCAGGTCGCGCCAGATGAACTCCGCGCAGGCGATCGCCGCCTCGAGGTACTCCGCGCAGGGCAGGGCCGCCCCCGCGTCGGCGAGGGCCCCCACCATCAGCGCGTTCCACGAGGTGACCCGCTTGTCGTCCTTGCTCGGCCAGATTCGCCGCGAGCGATGCGTGTAGAGCGCCCGCTTGATCGCGTCGAGGCCGCCCGGAGGCGTCGCCTCCGGGCCCCCGGGCAGGTGGAGGACGTTTCGCCCCTCGAAGTTGCCCGCCGGGGTCACCCCGTAGTAGGCGAGTACCTGGTCGGTTGAGGCGCCGAGCCCGGCGGCGTCCAGCGCCTCGCGGACCTCGGCGGGGGTCCAGGTGTAAAACCGCCCCTCCTCGCCCTCGGAGTCGGCGTCGAGCGCCGAGTGAAATCCGCCCTCCGACCCTCGCATCTCCCGAAGCGCCCAGACGAGCGTCTCCTCGCAGACGTCGCGCCACCGCTCGTGGCCGAGCGCCTGCCAGCCGTGCAGGTACGCGCGGGCAAGGAGCGCGTTGTCGTAGAGCATCTTCTCGAAGTGGGGGATGAGCCAGGCGTCATCGACGGAGTAGCGTGCGAACCCGCCCCCGAGCTGGTCGTAGATGCCGCCGTGGGCCATCGCGTCGAGGGTCAGCTCGACCACGTCGGTCACTCCCCGGGCAAGGAGCAGCTCGAGCGCGCTGGCGGGCGGGAACTTGGGCGCCCCCCCGAACCCGCCCCGCCGCGTGTCGGCCATCGCTCGAAGCTTCGTCACGGCGTCGCCCAGGCCTTCGGCTTGAGGCGGCTCCTCGGACGGCGCGAGGGCTCCGATCGCGTTCAGCTGCTCGCGGATCCGCGCGGTCGATGCCCTGATCTCCTCGCGCTGGCCGCTCCACGACTCGACCACGGCTTCCATGACCATCCGCAGGCTCGCCATCCCCTGGCGCGGCTCGGGCGGGAAGTAGGTGCCGCCGAAGAAGGGGACCCCGTCGGGGTCGAGAAAGGCGGTCAGCGGCCAGCCCCCGTGGCCGGTCATGCCCTGGACGGCCTCCATGTAGATCGCGTCGAGGTCGGGGCGCTCCTCCCGGTCGACCTTGATCGCTACGAAGTGCTCGTTCATGAACGCGGCGGTGTCGGGGTCCTCGAACGACTCGCGCTCCATCACGTGGCACCAGTGGCACGCGGCGTAGCCGATCGAGAGCAGGATCGGCCGATCCTCGGTCTTGGCGCGTTCCAGCGCCTCTTTCCCCCAGGCGTACCAGTCGACCGGGTTGTCGCGGTGCTGGAGGAGGTAGGGGCTGGTCTCGTGCGCGAGCCGATTCGCCATCGGCTCAGGCTACCCGGCGGCGGCCGGCCTTCAGGTCGGGCCGGGAGAGCGCGAGTCGCGCCGTCGCGGGGCCCTCAGGCGCCGCGGACGTCGCGGGCGAACGCCTCGAAGGCGGCGAGGTAGCGGTCGATGTCCTGATCGGAGTGGGCGATCGACAGGGTCCACTCCTCCTCGACCCCCGGGGTCATGAAGATCTGGTGGTTCATGTGGTAGAGCCAGGCCAGGGTCGAGAGCTCGCCATCCACCTTGGTCAGGTAATCGCGGTACTCGCGGAGCGGCTCGCTGGAGAAGATCACGCAGCCCTTCGCCCCGATGCCCTCGGTGTAGGCGGGCAGCTCGTATTGGTCGATGATCTTCTGGCAGGCGGCCTTCAGCCGCTCGTTGGTGTCCTCGAGCCCGGCGTAGGCGTCGGGGGTCAGGACCTCGGTCAGGGTCGCCTGCGCGGCCGCCATGACCAGCGGGTTGCCGTTGAAGGTGCCGTACTGATGGACCTTTCCGCTCGAGATGAGCTCGGCGATCTCCTCGGTCATGCCGATCGCTCCGCCCGGGTAGCCACCGCAGATGGCCTTGGCCAGCGTGATCAGGTCGGGCCGCACGCCGAAGCGCTGGGTGGCACCGCCATAGGCGATCGTCGCGCCGGTCTTCACCTCGTCGAAGATCAGCTTGACGCCGTGCGCCGAGGTCAGCTCGCGGACCCGCTCCAGGTAGCCGTCGACCGGCGGGATGATGTTGATGTTCATCATCGCGGGCTCCATGATCAGCCCCGCGACCTGGCCCTCGAGCTTGTCGAGCACCGCCTCGAGCGCATCGGCGTCGTTGAACGGGACCGCGCGGGTCAGCTCGGTGAGCGCGCGCGGATAGCCGGCGCCGTAGGGGACCGAGGCGGGGTCGTCGCGCTCGCCGAGGTCCTCGAGCTCCGGATAGACGGAGACCATGACCGCGTCGTGATGGCCGTGGTAGGACCCCTCGATCTTGAGGATCACGTCGCGGCCGGTCGCGCCCCGCGCCAGGTGGACCGCGTCCATGGTGGACTCGGTGCCGGAGTTCTCGAAGCGCCACTGCGGCAGGCCGAACCGGTTCTGAAGCTCCTCGGCGACGATGATCGAGCCGTCGGTGGGCGCCGCGAAGTGGGTTCCCAGATCGACCCGCGCCTTGACCGCGGCGCCGACCGTGGGGTTGGCGTGGCCGATGCACATGACGCCGAAGCCGTTGTGGAAGTCGGAGTACTCATGGCCGTCGACGTCCCATACGCGGGTGCCTTCGCCGCGCTCGATGTAGACGGGCCAGGGATCGTTCTCCTGAAACGAGGACGGCACCCCACCGGGCATCACCCTGACCGCGCGCTCGTGCCGCTGCTTGGAGGCCGGCGTCCTCCCGGTGAGCTTCGCCATCTCGCGCTCGGTGAGCTCGGCGATCCGCTCGCGATCGATCGCGGACTGGCCGGTGGCGGTGGTCTCGACGGTCATCGGCTCTCCCCTTCGGTAGGCATACCCTGGATCCGCGAGGGTAGCGATCCCGCCGCCGAGTCTGCGTACAAGGTCGGAGCGGCGCGTTAGCCGCAGCGGCCTGTCGCTATCGTCATCGGGCATGGAGCTCGAGGGCGTCCACCACGTCACCGCGATCACCGCGGACGCCCAGCGAAACGTCGATTTCTACGCGGGGGTGCTGGGCCTTCGGATGGTCAAGAAGACCGTCAACCAGGACAACCCGAGCGTCTACCACCTGTTCTACGCCGACGAGAAGGGCGACCCGGGCTCAGACATCACCTTCTTCGAGTATCCGGGAGCCGCGCCGGGCCGCGCCGGCGACGGGATGGTCCACCGGGTCGTCTGGCGGGTCGGCTCTTCCGATGCGCTCGACTTCTGGACCGGGCGGCTCGGTGAGGCGGGAATCGAGGCCTGGCCGGTCGACGGGGGCGAGGCGCTTCGGTTCGAGGATCCCGAGGGCCTCGAGCACGAGCTCGCGGTTTCGAGCGCCGAAGACGAGCCGCTGATCGCCGAGCACCCCGAGGTCCCCGCCGAGCTCGCCCTCCAGGGCTTCGACGGTGTATGCGCCTACGCCTCGGACTCGGCCCGCAGCCGGGAGCTCCTCGAGCAGGCGCTCGGGTTCGCGCCGCGCGGTGAGACCGATGGCGGCGCGCTGTGGGAGCGGAGGGGAAACTCCCGCGGGGGCATGTACGCCTTTCACGACCCACCGGCCGGGCCCGGGATCGAGGGAGCCGGCTCGGTGCACCACGTTGCGTGGGCATCACCCGCCGACCAGCACGAGGCCTGGCGCGAGCGGGTCATCGCGGCCGGCATGAGGCCCACAGCGGTGATCGACCGCTTCTACTTCCAGTCCGTCTACTTCCGAGAGCCGAGCGGCGTCCTGTTCGAGCTTGCGACCCTGGGCGGCCCCGGATTCGCGATCGACGAGCCGGTCGAGAGCCTCGGCGAGAAGCTCTCGCTGCCCCCCTTCATCGAGCACCTGCGCGACCGGATCGAGCCCGAGCTGCGGCCGGTCGTCAACCCGCGCCAGGCGTCGAAGCAGACCTGATCTCTAGGCGCCTTCGAGCCCGGCCAGCTTTCGAAGCAGCGTCCGCAGGCTGTCGCGCTCTTCGGCATCGAGTCCCGCCAGGAGCTCCTCGGCCGTCTGGGCGGCCGCCCCGCGGGCCAGGGCCAACGTCTCGTTGCCCGAGTCGGTCAGGTAGACGGCGTGCTTTCGCCTGTCGCTCGGGTGCGTCCGGCGCTCGGCGAGGCCGAGCTCCTCGAGCTCGTCGATCACCGCCACCATCGAGCTGGGATCGATCATCGAGTCGTCCACGAGGTCCTGCTGGGTGCTCCCGGGCCGTGCCGCGATCAGGGTCAGGACGCCGAAATGGGGAGGGCGAAGCCCGAGGGGCTTGAGCGCTTCGGCGAACGTGTGCGCGGCTCGCTGGCCGTGCCAGGACAACAGGAAGCCCGGGGCGCTCGCGAGCGGCTCTGGCGGTGGTAGGTCGAAGCGCATCCGTCAGCGATCATCCCAAGTCGATCGGAGCGTGACGCAACTCACTCTGGAGCCTTCGCGTTGGGTGTTTGATCCTGGTTCGGCTTCGCGCGAGATGCCCGGTGGGGCGCTCGCGCCAAAAGAATCAGCGGCTCTCGACGATGAGTTTCGGGAGCCTGGCGGGTCGTCATTCAGCAGCACTTCGCCGACTATTATACGGCCCTTAGATTATTTGTGCTACAAATGGTCCGCTTCGACCACGACCTAGGAGGAGATCGCCCGTGTCCTCACTGACTCGCTGGGTCCTCGCCCACAAGCGCACCGTCGCCATCTTCTGGCTCGTCCTGGCCGTGGTGGGAATCGCCTCGGCCAACAAGGCGACCAAGGCCCTCGACCAGAAGTTCTCGGTGCCGGGCAAGGAGGGCTGGGAGGCCAGCGTCGCGATCTCCGAGCACTTCGGCGGCAAGGGAGGCGACACGGCCCCGATCGTGCCGGTGGTCACCGTGCCGCAGGGCGAGACCGTCACCTCAGCGGGCGTGCGCTCCCAGCTCGAGCAACTCGACCAGCGACTCGAGAAGGCGCTGCCGGGGGCGCGAATCGCCTCCTTTGCTTCGACCGGAAGCGACAGCTTCGTCTCCAGCGATGGGCGGACGACCTTCGCCATCGTCTACCCGAAGCCCGACCCGAACTCGGCCTTCGGCGAGAACCCCGACGCGGCCAAGGCCGCCCGCGCCGCGCTCAGCAGCTTTCAGGTCGCCGGCGCGCCGGTCCACGTGAGCGGCTTCGACGCGCTTCAGAACGAGTCGGGCGGCGACAGCGGGACGGGGGTCCTCCTCGAGTCCGTCCTCGGCGGCTTCGGCGCCCTGATCGTCCTGGCGTTCGTGTTCGCCTCCTTCCTCGCCCTGGTCCCACTCGCGATGGCGATCGTCTCGATCATGACCACGTTCCTGCTGGTCTGGGGGCTCACCGCGTTCACGGACATCTCGCCGGTCGTCCAGTTCCTGATCGCGTTGGTCGGGCTCGGGATCGCGATCGACTACTCACTCCTGGTCGTCTCTCGCTGGCGCGAGGAACGCGCCCACGGGCGAAGTGGCGACGAGGCGGTCCAGCGCGCGATGGAGACGGCGGGGCGCGCGGTCGTGTTCAGCGGCACCACGGTCGCGATCGGCCTCCTGGCAATGGTCGCCCTGCCGGTGCCGTTCCTTCGCAGCATGGGCTACGGCGGGATGCTGATCCCGCTGGTCAGCACGCTTGTCGCGATCACCCTGCTCCCCGTGGTGCTCTCGAAGGTGGGACACCGCCTCGACTGGCCCCACAGGCGCACCGACGATCGGGCCAGCAGGGCCTGGACGCGGTGGGCGGAGGGCGTGGTGCGCCACCGGTGGCTCGCCGCCGGCAGCGCGATCGTCGTCCTGGGTGCGCTCGTGGTCGCAGCGACCGGGCTGACGCTCGGCGACGCGAGCCCCGACACGCTCGCCAAGCACGGTGACGCCAAGGAGGGCCTGATCGCCCTCGAGGACTCCGGGATCGGCTCGGGGGCGCTGCTCCCATACGAGATCCTGACCAACGGCACCGATCCCACCCTGGTCGCCGACGAGGTGGGCCGGGTAAAGGGCATGCACGGTGCGGTCGCTCCGGACCCGCCCCAGTGGCGCTCGGGCGACCTGGCCGAGGTGCTCGGGTTCCCGGTCGCCGACGACTCGACCGCGGCCGGTCGCGACACGCTCGACCGCGCGCGTGACGCGGCCCACGCGGAGGGGGGCGACGTCCAGGTCGGGGGCCTGCCCGCTCAAAACGCCGACTTCATCAGCGCCGTGTACGGGAACTTCCCGCTCATGATCGCGCTGATCGCGGTGGTCACGTTCATCCTCTTGGCGCGGGCGTTCCGCTCGCTGCTCCTGCCGCTCAAGGCGGTGATCCTCAACATCGTCAGCGTCGGAGCGGCGTGGGGCGTCCTCGCGATCATGTGGCAGAACGGCCACGGATCGGACCTCCTGTGGGGGATCGAGGCCACCGGCTCGGTGCCCGCCTGGATCCCGCTGATGGTGTTCGCGTTCCTGTTCGGGCTCTCGATGGACTACGAGGTGTTCATCCTCAGCAGGATGCGCGAGGAGTTCGACGCCACGGGCGACACCCGGACGGCGGTGATCCGCGGGATCGGCCGCACCGGCCGGCTCGTGACCAGCGCCGCGCTGATCCTGTTCCTGGCCTTCATCTCGCTCGCCTCGGGCCCCGGCACCGACCTGAAGATGTTCGCGACCGGCCTGGCCGCCGGCATCCTGCTCGACGCGACGGTCGTCCGGGCGCTGCTGGTGCCGGCAGTCGTATCGCTGTTCGGCCGGTGGAACTGGATACTCCCCGCATGGCCCGCGCGCCTGCTCCGGGTCGAGCCCTCGATGCCCTCCCGGGTGGCCGCGGGCGGTGGGGACCCGGGCTAGCGCGGGGCGCCGTTACGTCCGATCCGTGTGCGAACGTGCGTTCGTGCGTTGGGAGAACCTGAAAGTCGACGGAGAGGAGGACCAGGCTAGGTTGCCCGGCTTCCGCGAGCCGGCGGTGGTACGCACCTTCGAGGCGCCTGAGGCGCTAGGGACCCGCTTCTATGAGGTCCGGGCGCGCTCCGCGCTGAACAAGGTGCCGAAGCGCTCGCGGATGCCGTTCCGCTGGACCATAAATCCGTATCGCGGTTGCAGCCATGCCTGCACTTGACCTACTGCTTCGCCCGCCCCACCCACTCCTACCTCGACTTCAACGCCCGTGAGGACTTCGAGCGCGAGATAGTCGTCAAGGTCAACGCGCCGGAGCTGGTGCGCGCCGAGCTCGCCCGGCGGTCTTGGACGGGCGAGCACGTGGCGCTGGGAACCAACACCGACCCCTATCAGTGGGTCGAGGGCCGCTACCGGCTCATGGAGGGGATCTGGGAGGCGATGCGCGACTTCGCAAACCCCTGCTCGGTGCTCACCAAGTCGCCCCTCCTGCTCCGCGATCTGGAGTTGATGAAGGAGATCGCCGAGCGGACCGAGTTCACGGCCAACCTCTCGATCCCGACCCTCGACGAGGAGGCCTGGCGAGCAACCGAGCCCCACACGCCGCATCCCCGCAAGCGAATCGAGGCGGTGGCGGAGTTGAAGCGCGCCGGGATCCGCACCGGGGTCCTGATCGCGCCGCTGATCCCCGGGGTCAACGACTCACCGGAGCAGGTCGATCCCCTTCTCGAGCTTCTGGAGGAGGCGGGGGCGGACTCGGTCGGAGGCGTCGCTCTCCACCTCCGCGGTGAGGTCCGGGACATCTGGTTCGATTGGCTGCGCGAGCACCGCCCGGACCTGACCGCGCGCTACGAGCGGCTGTACGCCCTCGGCGCCTATATGGAGCGCGCGGAGGCGACCCGGCTCGGCTCGCTGGTTCGTCGCGGGCGCCGAGCGCCCGGCACACGCGGCACCCGGCGCCGTCCATCGAGGCCCGACGATGCGCCCGGCAGCGCGCCCAGGGAAGCCGCGACCGGCCGCGTCAGCTCACCGCCGGGGCGGCAGCACCGGCTCTTCTGAGCGCCAACGCGACGCTGAGGGTGCCGAGCGCGCAGCCCGACCCGAGCCAGAACGCGGCGGGGTAGCCGGCCAGCGCGACGGCGACCCCTGCGAGCGGAGCTCCCAGGCCGACGCCGAGGTCGAAGAACCCGGTGAAGGTGCCGAGCGCCGCTCCGCGCCGGCCCTCGGGCACCTGATTCACCACCACCAGCGAGAGCGACGGATATAGCAGCGAGAAGGCGGTCCCCATCGCCGCGGACCCGGCTATCGCCATGGGCAGGTTGGTCGACAACGCGATCACGGCGAGGCCGAGCGATTCAACCGTGGCGGCCCCCGCCGCGCAACGAAGCGGGCCGATCCGGTCGGGGAGATCCCCGGCGAGCAGTCGGGTGAGCACCACGGTGGCGGCGAACACGGTGAATGCGATCGCGCCGTGCGAATCCCCGTTTGCCTGCAGGTGAAGGACGATGAAGGAGGCCATCGCCGCATACCCCACGCTGGCAAGCGAGAGCCCAAAGCCGGGGCGAATCGACTCGCGGGCGATCAGGGGCCCGCGAGCGGCATGCGGCGAGGGTTGAAACGGGTCCGGGATGCGAAGCGCCACCAACGCCCCCAGGAACGGCGCCGCCGCCGCGAAGGCCCAGACGAGATCGAAGCCCGCCGCGTGATAGAGCAACTCGCCGATCGACGGCCCGATGCTGAGTCCGCTCCAGACGGCCAGCCCGTAGAGGCCGATCACCCGACCGCGGCGCCCGGGGGGTGCCAGGTCGACGATCCAGGCCGAGCCCGCGGTGAACACCGAGCCTTCGCCCAGGCCCAGCACGAGGCGAGCCCCGATCAGGCCCGGGAGCCCCGTCGGGAGGAGATAGAGCAAGCCGGCGAGGGCCGCAAGCAGCGTGCCGAGGATCACCGTCGGCTTTCGCCCGCGATGATCCGCGAGCCGGCCCGCGACCGGCCGGAAGGCGAGACCGGTCAGCGCGTAGCAGCCCACGACGACCCCCACCGCGATGTTCCCCGAGTCGAGCGGCCCCCTCACGTACCGCGGCAGCACCGGCAGCACGGCCCCGACCGCCATCAATGAGAGCAGCGTGACCACGAAGATGCCCGCGAAGGCCGCGTAGGGCGAGCGTCGCATCGGCGCTCAGGCGGTCTCGGCGCCGCGAAGCTCGGACCGCTTGATCTTGCCGCTGCTTGTCTTCGGCAGGTGATCGGCGAACTCGACGATGCGAGGGAACTTGTACGGGGCGGCGACCCGCTTGCAGTGCTCCTGGAGCTCACGGGCCAGCGCGTCGCCCGCCTCGCCGTCGCGCAGGACGACGATGGCGCGAACGACCGATCCACGCTCGGGATCGGGAGCGGCGACCGCCGCGGCCTCGGCGACGCTCGGATGGGCGAGGAGCGCGGACTCGACCTCGAACGGGCCGATCCGGTAGCCGGAGGAGAGGATCAGGTCGTCGCGGCGGCCCTCGTACCAGAGGCGCCCGTCGTCGTCGCGCCTGACCACGTCCCCGGTCGGCCACCACTCGCCCTCGAACCGCTCCCCGCCCAGATAGCGGCTGAAGAAGGTCGGGCACGTGTCGGCGCGGACCTGGAGCTCACCGTCGGCCACCCGCACCTCGATGCCGGGAAGCGGCCTGCCCATCGAGCCCGAGCGGATCTCGTCACCGACCAAGTTTCCGCTCACCTGGCCGGTCTCCGTCTGCCCGTATCCGTCGCAGATCTCCAGGCCGACCTGCTCGCGGAAGGCGTCGATTACGCCCGGGTTGAGCGGCTCGCCGGCCGAGACCATCCTGCGCATCGACGCGATCGGACGGAGCTCGGCCCGCTTGGCAAGCATTCGATATTCGGTCGGCGCCTGGCAGAGGACGTTGACTCCCTCGCGCTCGGCCAGCTCGAGACGCTCGTGCGGATCGAACCGCCCCTCGTGAATGAGCGCGGCCGCGCCGCAAAGCCACGGCGCCACGAACACGTTGCGGGCCGACTTCGACCAGCCCGTCGCGGTCGTGCACCAGACGAGATCGTCGCGGCGGGCGCCCAGCCAACGCTCGGCCTGAAGGCGCTGGCCCGGGAGGTAGGCCTGGCTGTGGAGGACGCCACGCGGCTCGCCGGTGGTGCCGGAGGTGAAGACGATCAGCGCCCCTTCCCCCGGGTCGAGGGCCGCGACCTCGGCCGGCGGCTCCTGAGGCCGCTCCTCGTCCATGACCAGGGCGACCTCCGCTGTGGTCATCGTGGCGACGCCCTCCGGTAGCTCCCCCGCGAGGCCCTCCTCGGCGACGCAAAGGGCGGGGCCCGCCGCGTCGATGCGCAGCTCGAGGTCGTGGCGCCGAAGCTGGGTGCTGCAGGGGAGCACGATCGCCCCGATCCGCCAGCACGCCAGGATCGCGAGCACCCACTCGATCCGGTTGCCGACCAGGGTCATCACCACGTCGCCCCGCCCGACCCCGCGCGCCGCGAGCGCTCCCGACACCCCCGCGCTCTTGGCTACGAGCTCGCCGAAGCCCCAGACTCGGCGCTCGCCGTCGGCGGCGATCGCGACCAGGGCGGGCCGAGCGGACGGAAACCGCTCGAGCACGTCCTCGATGAAGTTCATGCGCCGGGGTCGATCGCTCTCACGGGCTCGTAGTCTGCCGTTGATGAGCCTCGAGCAGCAGGGACCGTGCGCCCGGTGACGGGGGATGGGGCGGGCGCCGAGCTGCGGGCCGCGCTCTCGTTCCTCGCCGAGGTCGATGACGCGGTCGCGGGCGAGGTGGTCTCACTCGGCTGGGGCACGGGCGTGTTCGACCGCACGCGGCCCCGGGTCTGGGACGCCAACTACGTGCGGGTGGCGGACACCACCGAGATGAGCGCCGCTGACCTCGCCGAGGCGGGCGAGCCCGTGTTCTCCGAACGGGGCCTGGCGCACCGGATGCTGGTCTTCAACGATCAGGCTCGGGCCGAGCGCCTGGCGCCCGGATTCGCCGAGCTGGGGTGGGAATCGGCTCACGAGGTCGTGATGGTGTCGAGGCGACCTCCGGCCATCCCGGCACACCAGGTCGCGGAGGTCTCGATCCCGAGCTACCAGGAGTCCAAGCGAGCCGTCGAGCTCGCCGAGCCGCCGGGCGGCGTCGATCCCGCGATCGCGGTGGAGCTGGCGGACCAGCTTGCGAGCCGGGACGCCCTGATCAGGGAGGTCGCCTCCGAGCGACGATTCGGGGTCGTCATCGACGGGCGGGTGGTGTCGGCGTGCGTCCTCTATTCGCGGAACGGGATGGGTCAGGTGGAGTCGGTGACCACCGAGCCCCGGCACAGGGATCGTGGCTACGGGCGAGCGATCGTCGAGGCCGCCACCGGCGCGTCGGTGAATCGCGGCGACGAGCTCACCTTCCTGGTCGCGCTGGTCGACGACTGGCCGCGCGAGATGTATCGCAGGCTCGGGTTCGAAGCGGTGGGCATGATCCACCGATTTCGCCGCTCGCCGCAGCCCTGACTCGTCGAGTGAGCGTTATTGAACCCATGCGGTGCACAAACGCGCACTCGATCGTGGGGGTCAGGTGCGGCGAAGCTCCGAGCCGTCGTAGAGCTTGCGGATCACGACCGTTCCCGCGGGCGCCGCCTCGAGGCACAGCTCGCACAGCACGCACTCGTCGAGGTTCTCGTCGACGATCCGAAGGGCGCCATCGCCCTCATCGGTCGCGAAGATGTCGACCGGGCAGACCTCGGCGAGCTTGGCCGCCAGGTCAGGGTCAGCGGCCACCGCGCCGTCGACCTCGACCTCGATGAACAGGTCCGCCGCCTTCACGTGCTCGGCCATCAGGCCGGAGCCTCGAGCTTCCCCTTCACGGCGTCCGGGATCTCGTCGATTCGCTCGACGACCGGGACCCCGGCGGCTTGGAGGCGGGCGATCTTCTCGGTTGCGGTGTCCTCGGCGCCCTCGACGATCGTTCCGGCGTGCCCGAAGCTCATCCCCTTCATCTCCTCGTCGTCCATGAACTTGCCGGCCATGAAGGCGACGATCGGAAGCCGCGAGTCGTTGGCGTCGCGCCAGTCGACGAGCTCGGCCTCCATCCGCCCGCCGGGCTCGGTGTAGACGACGATCGCCTCGGTCTGTGAGTCGGCCTCGAACAAGGGCATCAGCTCGGCATAGGTCGAGCCGATGATCGCGTCGCCGCCGATCGAGACCGCCGTCGAGACGCCGAGCCCGGCGGCGGTCAGGGTCGAGGAGATCTCGGTCGTCATCCCGCCCGAGCGCGACATCACGCCGACCCGGCCGGGCTCATACGCCTTCGCGGCGTCCTTGGCGGGCCCGCCGATGCCGCCCATCTTGGCGACGCCGGGGACGATTACGCCGAGGCAGTTGGGGCCGATGATGCGGGCGCCGCGCTCGTTCGCGAGCTCGACCATCTGAGCGACGTCGGCGCGCGGTATCCGCTCGGTGACGACGACGATCAGCTTGACGCCGTTCTCGATCGCCTCGAGCACGGCGTCCTTGGTGAAGGCGGGGGGGACGGTGACCACGGCGCCGTCTGGGGCCGAGCCGTGGTGCTCGACGACCTGCTCGACGGTGTCGAAGACGGGCACCCCGTGGACGTCGCGCCCCTTGCGCCCCGGGGTGACGCCGCCGACGATCTTCGAGCCGAAATCGAGGCACTCGCGAGTCAGGTTCACGGCCTCGCGGCCGGTGATGCCCTGGACGATGAAGGTGAAATCGCTGTCTAGAAGGATGCTCATCAGCGGGAACAACTTGCGGCAGCTTCGCCGCCTGACCTGCTGGTTTCGGTGCTAACGCACCTCATGGGGAACCACCCTGGATCTTCTTCACCGCGATCCCGGCGGCGTCCCACATCGAGGTCGTGCGGTCCGCGTACTCGACGCCGTACTTGTCGAGGATCTTGTAGCCCTCCTCCTCCCAGGCGCCCGGGATGCGGAAGATCGCGATCGTCTCGGCCGGGTCCTTGCCGAGCTCGAGGCAGGCCTTGATCACTCCCCGGGCGACGATGTCGACCCGGGTGTTGGAGACGATCGACATCATCACGGCGATCTTCTCGACGCCGTCCTTGCGCAGCACCTCCATCGCGAGCCCCTTCGACTTGGCGACCGACGGGTTGCCCCCGATCTCGGCGTAGTTGGCCGGCTGGCCGCCCTGGCTGCGGACCGCGTCGGTGAGGGTCAGCGAGCCGCCGCCGGCGCCGATCACGAGCCCGAGGTTGCCGGTGAAGCCGTGGTCCTTGCCCTGGATCACGCCGCGGTGGTCGGCGGAGTCGATCGTCTTGACGTTTCGCTCGAACGCCGACGGCTCGTACAGCTCTCGCGGCTCGTCGAGATCGACGCCGATCTCGCGGAGCACCGCCTTGTGCCGGCCGACCGCCTCGTCCTCCATCTCCATGTGCGCGTCGAGGGCGACGAACGAGCCGTCGGCGAGGCGGGCCAGCGGGTTGACCTCGGCCAGCGTCATGTCGTAGTCGCGCTGGAGCCGGGCGAGCTTGGCGAGCACTGCGGTCGCGCGGTTCAGCTCGGAGCCGGTCATGCCGCAGCGGGCGACCGTCTGCTTGGCCTCGAAATCGGCGATCGGGTGGAGGTTCGAGAGGTGCCCGCGGCCTACGTGGTCGGGGTGCTCGGCGGCGACCTGCTCGATGTCGATCCCGCCCATGTCGCTGAACAGCATCATCGGCCGCTTCGCGCGCCCGTCCCACAGGACGGCGGCGTAGTACTCGTGGGCGACCTCGGCCTTCGGGTCGACGAGCACGCCGACCGGCATGTGGCCACCGATCTCGAGCTCGAGGATCGTCGCGGCGTGCTGGGCGGCCTCCTCGGGGGTGTCGGCGAACCTGACCCCGCCGGCCTTCATCCGTCCTCCGGTCAGCACCTGGGACTTGATGACGACGGGCCCGCCGATCTTGGCGGCGGCCTTGCGCGCCTCCTCAGGGGTGGTGCAGAAGCCGTAGCTCGTGACCGGGATCCCGGCCCGCTCGACGATCCTCCGGGACTCGTACTCGTAGAACCTCATCAGCGCGGGCGGGAACCCTACCTGACCCCATCAGTTCTCAGTCTGCGAAAGAATGGAGGCCCGTCCGGGGTTCAATCCCTGGACGTTTGCCGTTCAAGAGAACCACGGAAGGAGTTGATCCAACCCTTGAGCGAGACGACGGCGGCAGCCGCCGATGCACTGACCAAGAACCGAGAGCTGATCGCCTGGGTCACGAAGTTCGCTGACCTGGCCGGGCCGGATGCGGTCCACTGGTGCGACGGATCGGCGGAGGAGTACGACCGCCTCTGCTCGGAGCTGGTCGACATCGGGACCTTCGAGAAGCTCTCCGACGCCAAGCGGCCCAACTCTTATCTGGCCCGCTCCGACCCCGGGGACGTCGCCCGGGTCGAGGATCGGACCTTCATCTGCTGCGAGAGCGCCGATGACGCGGGGCCGACCAACAATTGGCGGGACCCGGCCGAGATGCGCTCCGAGCTCGAGGAGCTGTTCGCGGGGTCGATGCGGGGGCGGACCATGTACGTCGTCCCGTTCTCGATGGGGCCGCTCGGCTCGCACATCGCCCAGATCGGCGTCCAGCTCACCGACTCGGCCTACGTTGCCGCCTCGATGCGGATCATGACCCGAATGGGCAAGGGCGCCCTTGACGCGCTCGGCGACGACGACGGCTTCGTTCCCTGCCTGCACTCGCTCGGGGCACCCCTCGCCGACGGCGAGCAGGACGTCCCCTGGCCCTGTGACCCCGACAACAAGTACATCGTCCACTTCCCGGAGACGCGCGAGATCTGGTCCTACGGCTCGGGCTATGGCGGCAACGCGCTGCTCGGCAAGAAGTGCTTCGCGCTCCGAATCGCCTCGGCGATGGCCCGTGACGAGGGCTGGATGGCTGAGCACATGCTGATCCTCAAGCTGACCTCGCCCGAGGGGAAGGTCAAGTACGTCGCAGGCGCCTTCCCCTCGGCGTCGGGCAAGACGAACCTCTCGATGCTGATCCCGACCCTGGAGGGCTGGACGGCCGAGACGATCGGCGACGACATCGCCTGGATGAAGTTCGGCTCCGACGGTCGCCTCTACGCGGTCAACCCGGAGGCTGGGTTCTTCGGCGTGGCGCCCAACACGAGCCACAAGACCAATCCCAACGCGATGGAGACGATCGAGCGCAACACGATCTTCACCAACTGCGCCAGGACCGACGACGGCGACGTGTGGTGGGAGGGGATGACCGGCGAGCCACCGGCGCACGCGATCGACTGGCACGGGAACGACTGGACCCCGGACTCAGACGACCCGGCTGCGCATCCGAACGCTCGCTTCACCACCCCCGCCGCTCAGTGTCCCTCGATCGCGCCCGAGTGGGAGGACCCTGATGGCGTGCCGATCGACGCCTTCCTGTTCGGGGGCCGGAGGGCCACGGTGGTGCCGCTCGTCACCGAGGCGTTCGACTGGGAGCACGGCGTCTTCCTGGGCGCCACGATGTCGGTCGAGACGACCGCGGCGGCGGCCGGTGAGGTCGGAAAGCTCCGCTTCGACCCGATGGCGATGCTTCCCTTCTGCGGCTACAACATGGCCGACTACTTCGGCCACTGGCTGTCGATCGGCGCCCAGCACGAGGACGCGAAGCTGCCGCGGATCTTCCTCGTCAATTGGTTCCGAAAGGACGACGCGGGGAGCTTCATCTGGCCGGGCTTCGGTGAGAACAGCAGGGTCCTCGAGTGGATCTTCCGGCGCTGCGAGGGCGAGGCCGAGGCGGTCGAGACCGCGATGGGCCTGGTCCCCGAGCCCGGGTCGATCAACTCCGACGGCCTGGATCTGGCTCCAGAGCGCCTCGAGGGCCTGCTGACCGTGGATGACGCCAACCTCCGTGAGCAGCTGCCGCAGGTGGAAGAGCACCTGGCGCGCTTCGGCGATCGCCTGCCGGAGCAGATCCGCTCGCAGCTCGAGGCCCTGGCGCGGCGTGTCGCCCCCGGCTGAGCCCGAGCGCGGAACGCCGCTTTACGAGCGGCTCGCGATCCCGCTGGTCTCCTCGCGGGCGGGGTCGTGGTTCTACATCCACGTCGCGCCGCATCTGGATCGGGGGTTGCTCCGGCTGACGGGTGGGCGCCTGACGACCGCCGGGCGAGGCCGGGTCGGCTTCCTGACGGTGCGGGGCGCCCGCAGCGGCGCCGAGCGAATCACACCGTTGGTCTGGACCGCCGACGGCGACAACGTCCTGTTGGTCGCCTCGAGGGGCGGCGACGTCAAGCACCCGGCCTGGTATCGAAACGTGGTCGCCAACCCCGAGGTCAGGTTCTCGATCGACGGCGTCGAGCGCCCCTATCGAGCCCGGGACGCGACCCAGGCCGAGCGCCCGCGGCTCTGGGAGCTGGCCAATCGCCGCTACCCGGGCTACGCCACCTACCAGCGCCGCGCCGGAGCCCGCGAGATCCCGATCGTCGTGCTGGAGCCACGCTCCTAACCGTCGAGCAGTCCTCGGAGTTGCCGGCCGACGCCGCCGAGGTCTGGGCCCGGGCGGTCACCGAGGCCGGGATCAACGCCGAGCTTCGCCCGCTCCTTCGGATGACGATGCCGGCCGGGCTTCGCGGCATGACCATCGACGACGTCGAGGTGGGAGTGCCTCTCGGGCGGAGCTGGATCCTGCTCGGCGGCCTGATCCCCGTCGACTTCGACGACCTGTGCCTCGCCGAGCTCGAGCCCGGCCGGCGGTTCGTGGAGCGCTCGCGAACCCTCGCGTTCTCGGTCTGGCAGCACGAGCGCGTGGTCGAGCCCGCGGGCGAGGGATGCTGCCGGGTGACCGACCGGCTCGGGTTCGAGCTTCGGGGAGCGCTCGCCCGGACCCCGGGAGTTGCTCGCCTCGCGCGGGCGATCGTCGCCACCCTGTTTCGGCACCGCCACCGGCGGCTGGCGGACCATTACTCGGCCGGAGGATCCGCGTACATAGCAGATAGACGATGATCGCATATCAGCTATAGTTTAGCCATGCACCCAAGCCCAGGAGAGCTGCTGCGGGCCGCCCGGCGCCGACACGGGGTCAGCCAGGCGCGGTTGGCCGCGCGCGCCAGCACGACCCAGTCGGCGATCTCGCGGATCGAGCGCGACCGGGTCTCGCCGTCGGTTGAGACGCTGCGGTCCCTCCTCCATCTGCTCGGGGAGGATCTGGAGTTGGGGGTCGCCGAGCGCGACACCGGGATTGATCGGACCATGATCCGGGAGCGCCTTGGGTCGACCACGGGCGAGCGCGTTGAATACGGAACGGCGTTCACGGACTCCCTGATTCGAGGTCGTCGAGCGCCCGTGGACGCCGGGGCATGACCGAGCGCCCGCTGCCGGCACGGGCGCCGGCGGGCGGGGAGTTGCTCGAACCGCTCGTGCGGCACGGCGTCGACTTCGTGGTCGTCGGGGGCTTTGCCGGATATGCCCACGGTTCGAACTATCCGACGTACGACCTCGACGTCGCGTACGCGAGGACCCATGCGAACATCGTTCGTCTGGTCGACGCCCTTGACGAGATCGGCGTGAGATTGCGGGGCGCACCGGAGAACCTGCCGTTTCAGCTCGAGCCTCGCACGATCGAGAACGGAGCCAACTTCACCTTCATCACTCGGTTCGGCGACCTCGACGTCCTCGCGGATCTCGCAGGCATCCGCTCCTACGACCAGCTGAAGGCCGCGGCCGAGACGAAGAAGATCTTCGGCCTCGAGATTGCGGTCGCGTCAATTGATCACCTGATCGCAATGAAGCGCGCCTCGAATCGAACCAAGGATCAGCTGATGGTGGAGGAGTACATCGTGATCGCCGACGAGCAGCGGCGGGCGGCTGAGGCGGACGAACCCTAGAGCTCGTAGGCCCTCGCGAGCTCCGGGTCCTTCTTCGCCAGCATCTCGGCGAGGGTGACCATCACCTTGCACTGCTTCCAGGTCGCGTCGTCCTGCATCTTGCCGTCGATCATGTGGACGCCGCGCCCGTCGGGGATCGCCTCGAGCACCTTCTTGGCGAACCGGACCTCGTCCGGTGGGGGGCTGAAGACGCGCTTGGCGATCTCGATCTGGGCGGGATGCAGAGACCACGCGCCGACGCAACCGAGCAGGAACGCGGCCCGGAACTGCGTCTCGCAGCCCTCGGTGTCCTTGATGTCGCCGTAGGGTCCGTAGAAGGGCAGGATCCCCGCCGACGTGCAGGCGTCGACCATGCGCGCGATCGAGTAGTGCCACGGGTCCTGTTGCGCGGTCGCGCGGGGGGCATCGGGGGCGTCGGGGTCGGGGTCCTCGATCACGCGATAGGCGGGATGGCCCCCGCCCACCCGGGTGGTCTTCATCCGCCTGAACGCCGCGAGGTCGGCGGGGCCGAAGCTCATCCCCTGCATCCGCGGGCTCGCGGTGGCGATCTCCTCGAGGTTGACGACCCCGAGCGAGGTCTCGAGGATCGCGTGGACGAGGAGCGGGCGCTCGAGCCCCGCCTTGGCCTCGAGCTGGGCGAGGAGGCGATCGACGTAGTGGATGTCCCACGGCCCCTCGACCTTCGGGACCATGATCACGTCGAGCTTGTCACCGATCTCGGTGACCAGGCGGGTCAGGTCGTCGAGCGCCCAGGGGCTCTCCAGCGAGTTGACCCTCGTCCAAAGGGCTGTGTCGCCGAAATCGGTTGAGCGCGCGACCTTGATCAGCCCCTCGCGAGCGGCCTCCTTTCGATCGGCGGCGATCGCGTCCTCGAGGTTGCCGAGCAGGATGTCGGCCTGCTTGGCCATGTCGGGCACCTTGGCGGCCATCTTCTCGTTCGAGGCGTCGAAGAAGTGGATCATCCGCGACGGGGTCACGGGGATCTCGAGCGGCGGCTGCGGGGCGCCGATCGCGAGCGGATGTCCGAACTGACGGGGGTTGCGCATGGTGAGGCCGGGCCGGAGATTGAAATCTAGTGATGGCGGGCCGATGAGGCGGCCATCGCGGGCCCCAGGGCGCCGATAGCCTGCTCGCAGTGGAACTCAGGATCCGCGCTGCCGAGCCCGGAGAGGCGGAGTCCCTGGTGTCGCTCTACGAGTGGCTGTTCGCGCCGCCGGGCACGAAGCCGGACGCGTGGGATGAGAAGCGCGCCGCGGTCGCGCTGCGGGAGGCGATCGGGTCGCGTGACTCGGCGGTGCTCGTGGCGGTGGACGAAGGGAGCCTGGTCGGCTTCCTGACCGCCTATCAGGACCTTCACTCGGTCCGCTTCGGATCTCGCGCCTGGGTCGAGGACTTCGCCGTGCACCCGGCGTGTCGCTCCCAGGGCATCGGCGGGGCCCTGCTCGACGCCGCCAAGGCGTGGGCGCGGGAGCGCGGGGCGACGCACCTCGAGCTGGACAGCGCTGAGACCCGCAAGGACGCCCACCGCTTCTACGAGCGCGAGGGCGCGCAGTACCGCTCCTACAGCTACGGCTGGGAGCTCTGAGGATCGAGTCCGGCCGCCCGCAGCGCCGACTCTCGATCGATGTGGAACTCGACCCGTCGCAGGCGCCCGTCCGCCACCGTCCATACCGCCGCCCCGGCAGCCTCGACCTCGACCCCGCCGGTCTTCGTCTTGCCGGACATCGCCACCAGGCTGACGACCCGATCCCCGGCGTCGATCATCTCCTCGAGGTTGATCCGGTAGCTCGAGAAGGGGCTCGTCCAATCGGCCCACGCCTCACGAAAGCCGTCGGCCCCGGTGAGCTCTACTGCCTGCCCGACGTACGCGGGGCCGACCATGACGACCGCGAAGTCCGGCACCGCCAACTCCATGAGGGCCCGCCGCACCCGCTGGTCGGCTTCCGCGTCATCCAGGGACGCGACGACGTCGCCCGTCAGCAACAGGGCATCCTGGATCCGCTCCACCACTTGCCTCGCTTCGGAGGACACGAGGTCTGATTATCCTTGGCCGCCGACCAACGCGACGCAGCCATGGCCGTAGCCACCGACATCTACACGGAGAAGACCGACGAGCAGCGGGCGATCACCGAGATGGTGCGCCAGTTCGCCGACAACGAGATCATCCCGGTGGCGGAGGAGTACGACGGCGAGGACAAGTTCCCCGAGCCGATCGTCGAGCAGATGAAGGAGCTCGGCCTGTTCGGCGTCACGATCCCCGAGGAGTACGGGGGCATGGGGCTCGATCTGACGACCTACGCGATGATCGTCGAGGAGCTCTCGCGGGGATGGATCTCGATCTCGGGGGTCGTCAACACCCACTTCATCGGCTCCTATCTGCTGATGAAGTTCGGCACCGACGAGCAGAAGGAGACGCTCCTGCCGAAGATGGCGACCGGGGAGATCCGCGCCGCGTTCTCGCTCTCAGAGCCCGAGGTCGGCTCGGACGTCCAGGGCATCAAGTCGACCGCGAGCAGGGTCGGCGAGGACGGCTGGGCGATCAACGGCCAGAAGATGTGGGTCACTAACGGGCTGCGCTCGGGGCTCGTGTTCGTGCTCGTGAAGACCGATCCCAAGGCGGATCCCCCGTACAAGGGGATGACCTGCTTCATCTGCGAGAAGGAGCCGGGCGCCGATCAGGTCCCCGGGCTGACGATCCCGCCCAAGATCAAGAAGATGGGCTACAAGGGAGTGGAGTCCACCGAGCTCGTGTTCGACGGCTTCGAGGTCTCCGATGACCGGGTCCTGGGCGGCCCCGAGGGCGTGGGCGAGGGCTTCGTCCAGATGATGGACGCGCTCGAGGTCGGCCGCGTCAACGTCGCGGCGCGCGGCGTTGGAGTGGCTCAGCGGTCACTGGAGCTGGCCCTGCGATACAGCCAGGAGCGAAAGGCGTTCGGCCGGCCGATCGCCAAGCACCAGGCGATCACGTTCAAGCTGGCCGAGATGGGCACTCGCCTCGAGGCTGCGCGCCTGCTGACCCTGAAGGCGGCGAGGATGAAGGACGCGGGCGAGCGCTCGGACCTCGAGGCGGGAATGGCGAAGCTGTTCGCCTCCGAGGCGGCGCGATCGAACGCCGAGGAGGCGTTGAGGATTCACGGTGGATACGGGTACTCGAAGGAGTACGAGATCGAGCGCATCTATCGCGACGCTCCGCTGCTGTTGATCGGCGAGGGCACATCCGAGATCCAGAAGATGGTGATCGGGAAGAAGCTCTTGGAGCGAAGCAAGATTTGAGCCCTTGGCCCGCGCGCAGGAGCTGATCGCCGTCGCCGTCCGGAACCTCGAACGCGAGGTTCCGGCGCTGGCCCGCCTCAAGATCGTCGTCCGCCTCGAGCTGCGGGGCCGCGGCGACGTCCAGGTCTTCCGGGTCCGGCTGCCCGCGCCCGAGGTGACCAAGGGCGAGCCCGAGGACGCACGGCTCGAGGTGTCGATGTCGCGCGCGGTCTTCAATCAGCACGCCGAGAAGGGCCACGTCGGCGACTGGCGCGAATCGTTCGAGCACGGCGAGATCCGGGTCTCGGGCGATGGCGAGGTCAAGAAGCTGATCGGGACGGTGATCGAGCGCCACCTCGCGCGGGCGCAGCTCCGCCGGGCACACTAGAGACGGCCGGGTCCGCCGTCGATGAGCCCGAGCCTGCTTCATACTGCCGACGCCGAAACCGACGAATCGAGCGACGAGGGAGCATGACCGAGACCGAACAGCACAAGCTGATCACCGACCAGGCTGGGCGCGAGGCCTCGGGCGCGCACCCCTATGGCCGCTATCTCGAGCAGTTCGAGGTCGGCGCGACCTACATGCATTGGCCGGCGAAGACGATCACCGAGGCGGAGGACCACCTGTTCTGCCTGCTGACCATGAACCACCACCCGCTGCACGTCAACGACGTCTACGCGGCGGCCTCGCAGCAGGGCCGTAACGTGGTCGCCGGGCCGTTCGTCTACTCGCTGGTCTTCGGGATGACGGTCGCCGACGTGTCGGGCAAGGCGATCGCCAACCTGGCGACCGACGATCTCAGCCACCCCTCGCCGGTGTTCCACGGCGACACCCTGTATGCCGAGTCCGAGGTGCTCGACGTCCGGCCCTCCTCCTCGAAGCCCGATCGGGGCGTCGTCCGCGTCCACACCCGCGCCTTCAACCAGGACGGGACGCTGGTCGCCGAGTTCAAGCGCGCCGTGCTGGTGCCGCGTGACCCCGAGGCGATCGCCGGCGACGGCGCCTAGGGACGGTCGGTGGACGCTCCGATGAGAGCCGGGTCCGCTCGTCATCCTGCCCGAACCGCGGTCCTAGGCCTGGCGGCGGCGATCGCCGCGGCGGGAGCCATTCTCGCGGCCACGGGGCTGGCCGCCGCCGCGCCCGCCGGCCAGTGTCCCTCGGCGGCCTCGCACGCCATGTCTCGCCCGGCGCCGCCGCTTCGCTTCGGGATCACCCCCGCCGGCGAGGCCGGATCGATCGGCCCGCCGGTGGCGCTGACGCCGATCGACATGGGAAAGACCTTCCGCGCGCTCAGCCGGTTGCGAGCGCCTCGCGCTCCGTTCGTCCTGCGGCTGAACCGCCTCTTTTGGTCCGATGGCGAGCGTGGGATCCACCGGTTCGCGAGGCTGGCCCGCCGCTACACCCGGAGGGGTTACCGGGTGGAGCTCCAGCTTCGCTACCACCCGACACCGGCGCAGGAGGGGGACATCCCGGCCTGGGTTCGATTCGTCCGCGAAGTGGTGCGGCGCTTCGGGCCGAATCCCGGGGTGACGGGGCTCCAGGTGACCAACGAGGTCAACCTCTATCCGATCGCCCCCGATGCCTCCGACAGCTCGTTCGCCCGCGCCCGCGACGCCCTGATCAGGGGGGTCGAGGCCGCGCACCGCACGGCGAGGCGGCAGGGCTTTCGGCAGCTCGAGATCGGCTTCAACTGGTTCTACCGAACCGATCCGGCCAACGAGGCGAGCTTTTGGGACTACCTGCGGGACGAGGGAGGCCGTCGCTTTGCCCGCGCGGTCGACTGGGTGGGGCTCGACGCATACCCGGGAACCGTGTTTCCACCCGTGCCGTCGCCGGTCGGCAACGGCTTTCGGGACGCGATGGCCGACGCGCTCGGCGAGCTTCGCGACTGCTACATGCCGGTCGCGAAGCTTGGAGGCAAGGTCCCGATTCACGTCGAGGAGAACGGCTGGCCTACGGGCCCCGGCCGCCCGGAGCGAGAGCAGGTCACCGCGATGCGCCAGATGGTCGGCGCGGTGAACGACCTCCGCGCCCCCTACCACGTCACCGACTACCGATGGTTCGACCTCCGCGACCACAACACCTCGTCGGCCAACTTCCAGCAGCACTACGGGCTTCTGCGCGACGACTACTCGCGAAAGCCCGCGTTCAGGGTCTACCGGCGGCTGGTGCGGCGCTTCAGCCGATAGCTGCGACGGCGTCGAGCGCCGCGTCGAAGTCCGTGCCCGGAATCGCGCCGATGCACGGCGACGTGGCGCCGGCGTCGCGGTAGCGCTCGACGGCCGCGCGGACGTCGTCGGCCGAGCCGATCCCCGTCAGCGCCTCGAGAAGCCGATCCGAGAGCCCCGACATGGCCCGGTCGACGTCTCCGGCCGCCATCCCCTCGTCGAACGCCGCCAGGTCTGCCCCGAACCCCGAGCGCTCCAGCATGGTGCGATAGAAGGGCAGGGAGGCGTACGGAACCAGCTCCTTACGCTGCCGGGCACGGGCCTCGGAGGGGTCATCAGTGAGGCCGACCGGGACGGCCGCCACGACGTCGAACCCGTCGATCGGCTTGCCCGCGCGCTCGCGGCCCTCACTGACCGAGGGGATCACCACCTCGCGGATGTAGTCGGGGTTGCAGAGCCACAGCATCACGCCGTCGCCGATCTCCCCGGCCAGCCGCAGCATGTTCGGAGACAGGGCCGCGATGTAGATCGGCAGGTCACGCCGCGGCTCGTATCCCATGAACCGAAAGCTCGTCTTGAAGAAGCTCCCCTCGGCCGGCTCCTCGCCGGTCAGGATCGCCCTGACGATGCCCGCGTACTCGCGCATCTGGGCGACCGGTCTCGAGATCTCGGCGTCGAACCAGTTCTCGACCGTGACCCGATGCGAAACGCCGAGGCCGAGGACCATGCGCCCGCCCGAGACCTCGTCCAGGGTCGCGGCGGTCTGCGCCATCGCGACCGGCGTGCGGGAGAAGATCGGCACGACGCCGGTCCCGAGGCGCGCCCGTTCGGACACCGACGCGTAGGCGGCGAGCAGGGTCAGGGCGTCGCGGCCCGCGATCTGAGTCGTGTAGACGCTGTCCAGTCCCAGCTCGTCAGCCCGGCGAACCCGCTCGAGCGCTCGGTCGAGCGAACGCCCTGCGGATATGAAGGCGCCGATTCCCGGCATCGCGCGGGGTTATATCGTCGCGGCAGTGTCCGGCGCGCAGAGCCCCCACGACTACTACAGGGAGATCTACGCCCGGGGCCTCGGGGGCGAGACGCCATCGTTGCCGATCTCGTGGGCCGAGCTCGAGCGCCGCGCGGAGGAGGCGATGGATCCTCGGGCGGCGAGCTACGTGTTCGCGGGGGCCGGCTCCGAGGACACGATGCGCGAGAACCTCGAGGCGTTTCGGCGCTGGCGGATCGTTCCGAGGATGCTGCGCGACGTCGCCGAGCGCGACCTGCGGACGACGGTCCTCGGGACCGAGATGTCCGCGCCGGTGCTGCTCGCGCCGATCGGGGTGCAATCGATCGTCCATGCCGACGGCGAGCTGGCCACCGCGCGTGCCGCGGCGGCGACCGGCACGCCGATGGTGGTCAGCACCGCCGCCGCCCACACGCTCGAGGCGATCGCCGCCGAGGGCGGGGCCGGGCCTCGCTGGTATCAGCTCTACTGGCCGAACGACCACGAGATCGCCGCCAGCATCGTCGCCCGGGCCGAGGCGGCCGGGTACGAGGCACTGGTGGTGACCCTCGACACGTTCATCCCCGGCTGGAAGCCGCGCGACCTCCAGCAGGCCTGGCTTCCCTTCTTGGAGGGAGTCGGCAACGCCAACTTCCTCGAGGACCCGGTCTTCCGCTCCCAGCTCGCGCGTCCCCCCGAGGAGGACCTCGGGGCCGCCACGGGCCACTACCTGGGCATCTACGTCAACCCGTCCCTGAGCTGGGACGACATCGCCACGCTGCGCGAGTGGACCTCCCTGCCGATCGTGGTCAAGGGAGTCCTGCACGCCGACGATGCACGGCGCGCCCGCGAATCCGGGGTGGACGGCGTGATCGTCTCGAATCACGGCGGGCGCCAGGTGGACGGGGCGATCGCCTCGCTCGACGCCCTCGGGGCAGTGATTGCCGCGGTGGGGGATGAGCTCGCGATCCTCCTCGACAGCGGGATCCGGGGAGGATCCGACGTCGTCAAGGCGCTGGCGCTCGGCGCCGAGGCGGTGCTCCTCGGCCGCCCCTATTTGTGGGGGCTCGCCCTGGAGGGCCAGGAGGGGGTCGAGACGGTGCTGAAGATGCTCTTCGCCGAGCTCGACCTGACCCTCGCGTTGTGCGGCTACACGCGTCCCGGTGAGCTCGACCGCGACGTCCTCGCCCGCCGAGGGAACGACTGACCGGAGATAGTCCGGCGAATCACACGCTCGAACCGCGATCACCGTCGCGCTAGTGCGCCTCGTCGGCCGCGTGGGCCGGTGGGCGCGACTCCTCGGCGAGGGAGGTGATCTCCAGTGTCCCCCGCGCCGCCTCCTCCAGGACGTCAATCGCCTCCTGCTCGGTGCGCGCGTAGAGCTCGACCAGAAGGTGGACGACGATCCGCTCCTCGTCGTGCTTGTGGAAGCGGACGTGGGTGAAGAACTCACGGGTGCCGGAGTCGCCGAGTGATCCGAAGGTGAGACTGTCGACCGCCTCGGGGCCCGAGCAGGTCTCAACCTGCTCGGCGTCGATCGTCACCGTGCACGAGGCGACGTAGGGCTTGCCGGCCACCATCCGCTCCCAGCGGTCCTCGATCGGGACCACTCGCGCCTCCTCGACCGTCAGGTGGGGCTGGTCGTGCATGCAGTCCAGGCACTGCACGGCCGCCTCCTGGATCTCCTCGACCCGGTCGGCGGCCTCGCCGGTCTCGGGATCCACCTTCAGGATCGCGTCGTAGTGGACCTGGGCCTCGAGCCGCTGCGACCAGCACCGGTAACACCGCAGCCAGGCGCTTCGCTCCTCGCCGAACCCCTCATTCATCCTTGTTCAGCGTAGCTCGCCGCGAAGGAGCGAGTACGAAGCAGCGTCCCGACGCACTCCCTTGTTCACGAGGTAGGAGCGGAGCACTCCCTCGAAGGCGAATCCCGCCCGTTCCGCCACCCGCCGCGATGCCGTGTTATCCGGCTCGACGAGGATCTGGAGCCGGCCCACCCCGAGGGCCTCGAATGCCCAGCCGCTGAGCAGCCGGACGGCCCGCGTGGCGACCCCGCGCCCGCGTGCCCGGCGTGCCGTCCAGTAGCCGAGCTCGCAACGCCCGTCGGCGAGCTCTAGCCGAGCGCCGATCGACCCCAGCAGGCCGCCGTCATCCGGGCCGACGATCACGAGCCCGAGCGCCTCGCCCCCGGCCCTGCCCTCGGTCTCCTGGGCCAGCCAGGCGCGGGCCTCGGTCTCTCCGTACTGATCCGGGACCCTCGTCCACCGGGGGATCTCGGGGTCCTGGCAGGCGGCGACGATCGCTGGGACGTCAGCGTCGGCGTGGAGGCGCAGGCGGATCCGCCCGTCGCCCAGTCCCTCGACGGGAAACTCGATCCCCGGAGCCAAACCGCTACACCGGCGCGGCGGCGAACAGGCGCCACCTCCCGGGCACGCCCTTCAAGTCGTGCTCCCCGCGGTCCACGAACTCGAGGTCCGCGCCGACGACGAGATCCTTGACGGTGCTCGAGACCAGGACCTCCCTGGAGTCGGCGATCGCGCCGACCCGGGCTCCGATGTTGACCGCCATCCCACGCACGTCGTCGCCGGCGACCTCGCACTCCCCCGTATGCAGCCCTGCTCGCACGTCGAGGCCGAAGGGACCGACGCCGTCCCTGATCGCGCAGGCGCATTCGATGGCACGAGCGGGCCCGTCGAAGGTGGCGAGGAAGCCGTCGCCCAGCGTCTTGACCTCGCGGCCACGGAAGCGGTCGAGCTGGCGGCGCGTGAGCTCGTCGTGGCGTTCGATCATCTCTCGCCAGCGGCGATCGCCGAGGTCGGCCGCCCGGCGAGTCGAGTCGACGATGTCTGTGAACATCACCGTCGCAAGCACGCGGTCGAGAGGCCGAGCCTGACGCGCACCGGTCAGGAACTCCTCCATCTCGTCCAGAACCGGCTCGAAGTCGCCGGTGAACGGGACGTGGTCGGTGCCCTCGAACTCGACCAGGCGGGCATCCGGAATCCTCTCGGCCATCAGCCGTGCTCCCTCGACCGGGGCGATCAGGTCGCCAGTGCGATGGAGAATCAATGTCGGGACGCGGATCGTCGACAGGATGTCGCGGACGTCGATCTCGAACAGCGCCGCCATCACCGCCCGAGCCATCGCGGGGCTGGCGCTGGCCCGCTGGAACTTGCCCCATACCTCTTCCATGCCCGGATCGTCTGCGGAAGCGGGTGCGAACACACGGAGTAGGGCGCCGTCACCCCACCGGGCCGAGGCCTCGGCGATGATTGCCTCGATCTGTTCGTCGGTCGCTCCCCACGAGATGTCGTGGTCGGTGCGGAAGCGCGGGGTCGAGCCGTAGAGGACCAGCGACGAGGTGCGCTCGGGGTAGGTGGCCGCGAACAGCACGCTCGCGGGGCCTCCCTCCGAGATGCCGTAGAGCGCTGCCCGCTCCACCCCAGCGGCATCCATGACGGCCTGCATGTCGTCCATCCGCTGCTCGAGCGGAGGCGGGCCAGCAACCGGGTCGGAAAGGCCCGTGCCCCGCTTGTCGAAGATCACCACCCGAGCGAAGGACCCGAGGCGCTCCAACAAGTCCGGAACCTGCGGCATCTCCCAGTAGTGCTCGATGTTGGAGACGAAACCGGGGACGAAGACGAGGTCTAGGTCACCCTCGCCAAAGACCTGGTAGGCGATGTGGGCGTCTCCGCTGAGCGCGTAGCGGGTGCGTGGCGCCTGCGGCATTCGGGTCAGGCGGGCTGGGCCGTGTGGGAGTCCGCCCGCTCGCTCACCAGGTCGGCGATCTCGCCCATGATCCGGTTCAGGTCGAAGTCCTTGGGCGTGTACACGCGCGCCACCCCGGCTTCGAGCAGTGCGTCGGCGTCGGCGGAGGGGATGATCCCGCCGACCACGACCGGCACGTCGAGCTCGGCCTCCCGCAGCAGCCGGACCGTCTCGGGAACGAGCTCGCGGTGGGAGCCGGAGAGGATCGAGAGGCCGACCACGTCGACGTCCTCATCCCTCGCCGACGCCGCGATCTGCTCGGGCGTGAGCCGAATTCCCTGGTAGATCACCTCCATGCCCACGTCGCGCGCCCGCACGGCGATCTGCTCGGCGCCGTTCGAATGTCCGTCGAGCCCCGGCTTGCCGACCAGGATGCGCGGCCGGTGCCCGAGGCGCTCGGCGAGGACCGCGACTCGGTTGCGGACCTCGGAGATGGGCCCTTCGTCGATCGCCTCCGCGGCGCCGCCGACGCCGGTCGGCGCCCGGTAGTCGCCGAACACGTCGCGCAGGACGCCCGCCCACTCACCGGTCGTGGCTCCCGCCTTCGCGGCCTCGATGGTCGCCGGCATTATGTTGGCCGAGGGATCCGCGGCGGCCGCCCTCAGACGCGCGAGGGCCGCCTGGGCCGCCGCCGTGTCGCGGTTCGCCTTCCAGCGCTCAAGCGCCTCGCGGCACTCCCTCTCGACCTCCGGGTCGGGGGTCAGGATGCCCCCGTCGGCCCCCGCGGTGAGCGGCGAGTCCTCGGTCTCGGTGAAGCAGTTCTGACCGACGACCTTGATCTCCCCCCGCTCGATCTTCGCCACCCGCTCGCGATGTGACTCGACCAGCCTGGCCTTCATGTAGGGGACCGCCGCGACCGCGCCACCGTGCTGCTCGACTACCTCCATCTCGGCGCGCGCCTCGGCGGCCAGCTCGTCGACCAGCCCGCTGATCACGGTCGAGCCCTCGAAGACGTCGGGGTAGTCGAGCAGGTCCGTCTCCTCGGCGAGGATCTGCTGGATCCGCAGGCTCCACTGCTGGTCCCATGGCCTGGGCAGTCCGAGCGCCTCGTTCCAGGCAGGGAGCTGGATCGCGCGGGCGCGCGCGTTGCGACCCAATGTGACCGCGAGCGCCTCGAGCACGATCCGTGGAACGTTGTTCTCCGGCTGGGCCTCGGTGAGCCCCAGCGAGTTGACCTGCACGCCGTAGCGCAGCCGCAGGTACTTCGGCTCGGTGACGTCGTAGCGCCGGCGACCGATCTCCTCCCAGAGCGCGCTCATGGCTCGCAGCTTCGCGTGCTCCTCGATGAACCGCACTCCCGCGTTGACGAAGAACGAGATCCGCCCGAACACGCGGGGGAAGTCGTCCTCGGTGATCTCGCCGCGCTCCCTCACCTGGTCGAGCACGGCGACCGCGGTAGACAGCGCGTAGGCGATCTCCTGCACCGGGGTCGCGCCGGCCTCCTGGAGGTGGTAGCTGCAGACGTTGATCGGGTTCCAGTTCGGGACCTCGTTGACGGTGAACGCCACCGTGTTTGCGATCAGCCGCATCGAGGGCTCCGGCGGGAGCGCGTACGTGCCCCGGGATAGGTACTCCTTGATGATGTCGTTCTGGGTCGTGCCCTTGAGTGCCGAGCGATCGACCCCGTTCTCCTCGGCGACCGCCACGTAGAGGGCCAGCAGCCACGCGGCCGTCGCGTTGATCGTCATCGAGGTGTTCATCTCGTCGAGCGGTATCCCCTCGAACAGGGCGTGCATGTCGGCCTTGTCGGCGATCGAGACGCCGACCTTGCCGACCTCGCCGCGCGCCAGCGTGTGGTCGGGGTCGTAACCGGTCTGAGTCGGGAGGTCGAAGGCGACCGAGAGGCCTGTCTGGCCCTTGGCGAGGTTGCGGCGGTAGAGCTCGTTCGAGCGGCGCGCGTCGGAATGCCCTGCGTAGGTGCGCATCACCCACGGGCGGTCACGGTGCTCGAGGCGGTGGTCGCTCACGAACGGGATTCTACGTTCGAGCAGGCGCCTTGGGGAGCGGATGGCTACCCTGCACGGGATTCCGATGGGACGCTCACGACTGAAAGCCGGGGCCGGAGCCGGGCTCCTCGCCCTGATCCTGGCCGCCGCCGTCGCGGCTACGGCGCTCGCCGGCATCACCGTGTACAAGAACACCTTCGCCCGCAAGAGCAACGCGAAGGAGCTCCGTCACGCCGAGGGAAAGCATTGCCGGCGCAGCCTCCGCAAGAAGGCCGGCAACCTGCGCGTCGACGTGACCAAGGGCCCGGAGACGTGCGGTTACCGTCCCCCGGTCGAGGGCGACAAGGACGGGCCCGACCACAGCTTCGAGGCCAAGGTCCGGTTCATGCGAAACAAGTCGTCGGGGCTGCGAAAGCACGCCTACGTCGCGGTGGACGTTCGCTCGGGCAAGTCGGCGGGATACGAGCTTCGGATCTTTCCCGTCGAGCACCGGTTCCGGGTGGTCCGAAACCCCTCGGGCGGGGGGCACGACTTCCCCGCCAAGGGCAAGTCGAGAGCGATCAAGGGCTTCAACAGGGCGAACGTCCTCAGCCTCAAGGCGACGGGGCCCAAGGTCACCGCGTGGGTCAACGGGACCAAGGTCGCGAAGCTGACCGACTCGAACCGCGGGCAGGTCAAGGGGCGCAAGGTCGAGGTGGCGATCGGGAGCGGCAAGCGCTCCTCGAAGACCGTCTCGGCGACGGTCGACGACCTCAAGCTGCAGGTTCCCACGCCCTAGACGAATCGTCTAGACGCCGGGGCCCCCGGCTAGTCTGAGGCGATGGCTACGGAGACGCTCGAGCGGCCCGTCACCTCGGGGCCCGGCTCGGGGCTGGGTGGCAACTGGCTCGTGATCGTGCTCAACGACGATCACAACACCTTCGACCACGTCGCGACGACCATCGCCCGGATCATCCCCGGGGTCTCGGTCGAGGAGGGCTACAGGTTCGCCGACCGGATTCACGGCTCCGGAAGGGCGATCGTATGGACCGGCCCGAAGGAGACCGCGGAGCTCTATTGGGAGCAGCTCGGGGACGCCGGGCTCACGATGGCGCCGCTCGAGCAGCACTGAGCACCCGAATTCGTCCCTGAGAAGAGGTCCCGCCAGGCGCGGTCGGGGCGGGTTTTCGTACCGGTCGAAAAAGCGGGAGGCTTTAGGCCCGTTTAGTAAGAGATGAGCAAGTTCAAGGGATTGATCCTCGGCGAGGATCCCTACGTTCCCGGTCGGCGGGAGCTGCACGGGCGGGGTCCTCAGCTCTTTCCCCTCGCCAACACGCCGCTCCTGCACTACGTCCTGGAGACGATTCGCAACGCCTCGATCGACGAGGTGATCATCGTCTCCGGGGCGATCGAGATCGCCGAGCTGCGCGACGCGATCGGGCTCGGCGCCGAGTGGGACCTCGAGGTCAGCTACGTCGAGGCCGATCCCGTTCTCGGCGCGGCGCACGCGATCGGGATGACCGAGTCGATGGTCGGCGAGAGCCCCCTGCTCGTCTTCGAGGGCGGGACGCTCGTCACCCAATCGATTCAGCCGTTCATCGAGCGGTTCGACGACGCAGGCCTCGACGCGCTGGCCCTGGTCGGCAACGGCGATCGGGCGGGCTCCGGATCCCGGTCCTCCGAGCTCGACGGGCTCGGCACCTGCATCGTCGGGCCGCGGATCTACGACGTCGTCGCGTCGGTCGGGGGCTGGGAGTCCGGCCAGTTCGGCCTCGAGGCGGCGGTGTCCTGGCTCGCAGCCGCCGGCGGCAGGGTCGAGACCCACCCCGTGGACGGGTGCTGGAGGAACACCGGCCGGCCCGAGGACCTGCTGGCCGCGAACCGCGTCCTGCTCGACCGCCTCGCCGACTCGGTCACCACGAACGACGGCAGGGACGCCGCGGTGGAGGGGCGAGTCCTGATCGACGATACGGCGACGATCGAGTCGAGTCGCGTTCGCGGCCCGTCGGTGATCGGTCCCGGCGCGCGGATCGTCGACTCCTATGTCGGGCCGTACACCTCGGTCGGCGAGGAGGCGATAATCGAGAACTCGGAGGTCGAGAACGCGATCATCCTGCCCCGCGCGACGATCGAGCACTTCGGCCTGCGGGTCGAGGAGAGCGTGATCGGCGAGGGTGCGGAGCTTCGGCGCACGTTCCGGGTTCCGCGGGGCGTGTCGCTGAGCATCGGCGCCGAGTCCGAGATCGCGCTCTCCTAGCGACGGTCCGCACAAGCCTGAAATTGGTGCTAGTCCTCCGGCCCCAAACCGCGGTCGGCGGCCGTCGGCTCTGATACAACGAAAGCCCGGTCGGACTCGGTCGTAGCACCGGAGAGGTCCCGAGTTCCCAGTGTCGAAGGATGGCCCAGATGACCCCTTCCAGACACAACCGACGAACTGCTCCCAGGCGCGCGCTGGCCCTGCTGGCCGCCGCCGTGGCCGCGCTTGCCATCTCGTCGGCCCCCGCCTCGGCGGCCAAGGGCCCGCATCCGTTCCGGCTCTTCTCGCCGTCGAGCGTCTGGAACCGTCCGCTCTCCCCCGACGCCCGAATCGACCCGCGCTCCCCGCAGCTCGTCGCCGGGCTCCTCGCCGAGGTGAAGCGCGAGCAGGCGGCGGGGATCGGGCCCTGGATCCAGACGGACAGCTACAGCACCCCGCTCTACATCGCAGGGCCCCACCAAAAGCGCGTCAGGGTGGCGCTCGACGATCCGACGGCGTCCTGGCGGGTCGGGCTGCAGAGGGCCTACAAGCATGTCCCGATCCCGTCCTTTGCACGGCCCGCCGCGGGCAGCGACGCCCACATGACCGTGTGGCAGCCCTCGGCCGACCGGCTGTGGGAGTTCTGGCGGGCGCGAAAGCAGAACGGCGTCTGGCACGCGAGCTGGGGCGGAGCGATGAATCACGTCTCCAAGAGCCCCGGCTACTACACCAAGGGCTCGTGGCCGGGACTGTCGGCACCCAACTGGGGCGCCACCGCGACCAGCCTCCCGGTGATCGGCGGGACGATGCTGGTCAGGGACCTTCGCTCACCGTGGATCAGGCACGCGCTGGCGATCGACCTTCCCGCCCCTGCCGCCGGACACTATTCGTGGCCGGCCCAGCGAACCGACGGCAGCGGCCCGCCGAACTCGATCCCGGAGGGCGCCCGCCTGCGGCTGCCGCCGGATCTGAAGCTCGTGGACATGCATCTGCCCCCGATCATCCTCAAGATGGCACGGGCGGTGAAGCGCCGGGGGATGATCGTGCGCGACCAGACGGGCACCGCGATCGGCTTCTTCGCCCAGGACCCGGTCAGGGCGAAGAAGGACCCCTACTACGGCGCGGGCGGGGTGTTCGGGGGCCAGTACCCGAACAAGCTCCTGGCCAAGTTCCCGTGGAGCAAGCTCAGGGTCTTGAAGATGAGCCTCTGCTCCGACCAGTCGAAGCCCTGCCCGAGACGCTAGGTGCGGGCAGCACCTGAGACGCTAGCTGCGGGTCGCGGCGCCCCGGCCCTGCACCGTTCGTCGCGCTGCTCGCGTCCGGATGCGGCGCGGGCTCTGCGAGATGCCCGTTTGACACTCGCACCGGCCGCGTGCCGGCAAGCCGCACCAGCGCGGCCTGAGGTCGCGAGCTGACGATCGCCGAGCCGCTCGGTCGGCGGGCGAGCCGAAGGAAGGCCCGGAAGCTGCCGCGGTGGCTCAAGTCGACGTCGTAGCGGTCCTGGGCGGGGACCGCGGCGGGGTCCGCTCCGGACAGCACCGCGACCGAGGGCTTGCCGCTCCGGGCCAGCCGGCTCGTGTGGCGTCGCATCGCCGCTCGATGGCGCAGCACCTCGACCACGCCGAGCGTACGAACGGGATGCACGAGCAGGTCGCGGGCGAGCTTTCGGCCGGCCCCCGCCGTGCCGGTGCGCTGGCGGCCCCGGAAGCGATCCCACGCGGTGACTCCGGCGCGGCGCTCGACCAGGCTCCGCGACCACCACGGCTCGCCCGCGAACGAGCGGGCCACGTCCAGGTGGGCGGCGTGGATCTCCTCCCAGTCGCGCGAGACCTGGCCGGGGTGCACGTGGTAGAGGACCCCCACCCGCGGGGACAGGGTGGCCCGCCCGCGGCCGAGCAGGCGGCACCAGAGGTCGAGGTCCTCGCACAGGCCGGCTCGGAACCCCCCGACCGCGATCGCCGTGTCCCGGTGGAACATCGCGGCGCTCGAGGGGATCAGGTTCTCCGGGTGCAGGAGGCTCGAAGGAGAGTCGAGGACGATCGGCTCCCTGCTCAGGGGCCCGTGATAGGTGTGGTTCGCCGACCCCGGCATCCGCTCGACGCAGGAACTCGCGACGAGCACGTTTCCGGGGGTGAGCGACCAGAGGGTCTCGAGGTGATGTGGGAGCCATTCGTCGTCGTCATCCAGCAGTGCCACCCACTGGTTGCGGACCGCCCGCAGGCCGGTCTCATAGGTGGCGGACGGGCCGAGGTTTCGCCCGTGCCGGATCAACTCGGCGCCGAGGTCCTCCGCTACCTGGGGCGTGTCGTCGGTCGAGGCATCGTCGACGACGATCACCTGGTCCGCCGGCCGGCTCTGGTCGTTGACGCTTCGGAGCGCGCGCTCGAGCAGCCGGGCGCGGTTGTAGGCCGGAATCAGCACCGATACGGGGAGGGTCTCGGTTGAGCTTCTCTTGGCGGTCATCGTCATGCGCTGCGAGGTGGCGCGAGGTCCAGGGCACGGATCGGCCGCACCCTCGCGAGCCGCATCAGGGCCGCCTGCGATCGCGTGCTGACGATAGCTGCTCCGCTAGGGCGTCTTGCGAGCTGCAAGAAGGCCCGAACGCTGCTCACCTCACTCAGATCGACCTCGTAGCGGTCTGGCTGCGGGACCGCCGCGGGATCCGTGCCGGCGAGCGCCGCGATCGACGGCTCGCCGCTCGGAGCGAGCCGGCTGGTCCGCCGCCGTACCGCGGCTCGGTGGCGAAGCACCTCGACCACCCCCAGCGTCCTCAGCGGATGCTTGCCGAGATCGCGGGCGAATCGCCGGCCCGCGCCCGCTTCGCCGGTTCGCTGGCGGCCTCGGAACCGGTCCCAGGCCGTGACGCCGGCGCGGCGCTCGACCAGGCCGCGGGACCACCAATCCGCCCCTGCGAAGGAGCGGGCGACGTTCAAATGGGCGATGTGCATGGCCTCCCAGTCTCCGGAGATTTGACCCGGGTGCGTGTGATATATGACGCCCACCCGCGGCGACAGCGTGGCGCGCCCCGAGCTCAGCAGCCGGCACCACATGTCGAGGTCCTCGCAGCCCAGGATCGACAGCCCGCGGCCGGAGCTTCCGTTGCCGTTGGACGCGCCGGGCTCGCCCGAATCGTCGAGGGTTCCCCTGAACCCGCCGACCGAGAGCGCCGTGTCGCGGTGGACCATCGCGGCGCTCGCGGGAATCAGGTTCTCGGGGTGGATCAGCGGGACGGGCGAGTCGAGGGTCGTCGGACCCTCGCTGAGCGGCCCGTGGAAGCCGTGCTCGGTCGAGCCGGGCACCCGCTCGACGCACGAGCTGGCGACCAGCACGCTACCCGGGGTCAGCGACCAAAGGGTCTCGAGGTGATGGGGAAGCCATTCGTCGTCGTCGTCTAGGAGCGCGACCCACTCGTGGCGGGCGGCACGCAGACCGGTGTCTCGGGCGGCCGCGTTTCCGCCGAAGTTTCGACCATGCCTGATCAGCTCGGCGCCGAGCGCCTCGGCGACCCTGGGCGTGTCGTCGGTCGAGGCATCGTCGATGACGACGACCTGGTCGGCCCGGCGGCTCTGGTCGTTGACGCTTCGGAGCGCCCGCTCGAGCAGCCGGGCTCGGTTGTAGGCGGGGATCACGACGGTGATCGGAAGCGTGTCGTTCGGCCTGGTTCCCATCCCCGCGCTCCTCAGGTCGACGGCTGTGGTCTCGGGGCGATCCACCTCGCCCATTTCGAGCCGGGCGCAACCCGCATCACCGCGGCCGAGACGCGGGCCCGGTCGCGGGGAAGCATCCCGCCGATCAGGGTCAGGCAGAGGGCGTAGGCGAGCGTTCCGGCGGCCATGCTGACGACCAGGCCGCCGACCCCGGGCAAGAGCGAATTGAGCAGATGGGCGAGGCCGAACCCGGCCCCGTAGGCGATCACCAGGGCCGCGAGCTGGCGAACCGGCCACAGGGCCAGCATCGGCTGCGACAGGTGGGCTCGCAGCACGCCGACCTGAACGGCCAGCTGCACCGTGACGCCCACCACGACGCCCAAGGCGGTGCCCGTGACGCCCATGGTGAGGGTCAGCACGATCGTCAGGGGGACGGTCGCCGCGAGGCGGGCGCCCGCCAGCACGGTGGTGGCGAGGGGCCGTCCGACGGCCATCAGCGCGTCGGCCTGGATCGTGGACATGGTGGCGATCGCGGGGACGACGAGAACCAGCGCCAGCGCGGGCGCCGCGCGCGAGAACCCGGGACCGAACAGGTCCATGATCCCGATCGCCGCGCCTCCCCCGACCGCGGCGGGGAGCATCATCGCGGCCGCGACGTAGCGAAGCGAGTCGACGAGGGCCCGGTCGAAGCCCAGCTTGTCCTCGCCCTCGTGCCGCTCGACCAGGGTCGGGAACACCATCTCGGCGAGCCTGTAGTTGAGCTCGACGAATCGTTGGCTGAGCGCCCAGGCCCGGTTCCATGCGCCCACCGCCGCCAGCGATCCGAAGGCGCCCAGGACCCAGGTTCCGACTTGATCGCAAACGCCGGTCGCCAGGGCCCCCGGAGTCACCTTGATGCCGAATCGCAGGATCTCGGGGAGGGCGCTGAAGCCGCTTCGGATCTCGTCCCTCGGCACCGACCAGCGCATCCACTTCGGCGACACCACCATGCGGTGGACGAGCGACGTCACCCACGAGGCGGCGGTGGCCAGGATCAGTCCCCAGACGGTTGGCATGACGAGGCTCCCGAGCGCGGCGAGCGCGAGATAGGCGGCCATCTGGTGGGTCCGGATCCAGAACAGGTCGCGCCCGGCCCTGAATGCGCACAGGACGCCGTCGATGTTCCAGCTCGGGTTGGTGAACAGCAGGTAGCCGATCAGGCTGACCACCGCCGGCGCGAAAAGCCCCGGATGGTCGATCGGCCCGTTGAAGAGCAGGTAGGTGGCCCCGGCGGCGACGCACGAGGCGATCAGGGTCAGGCCGCTCGAGAAGATGAACACCGGGACGAACAGGCCGGTGACCCGGGGGCTTCGCGGCGCCAGCGGCGCCAGCATCCTGATCAGGGCCGGCTGCTCTCGGACGCTCGACAGAAACCAGACCGCGCCGGTCGGCGCGTAGGCCAGCGCGAACTCGCCGATCACGGTGATGCCGTAGATCCGGGCGGTCAGGACGCTCGACCCGAGCGCCAGCACCCCGCTGACCACGAAGCTCAGCGCGCCGAACCCGAAGGCGTTGGTGAACGACGGTCGGTCATGGGCGGCGGAGTCGTCGCTGGCCATCGCCTAATCAACGCCTGGAAGGGCGGCTCGCTTGCGACGAGGCGCCCGAGGCGGGCGCACCGTCAGCCGGGGTCGGCGACCAACTCGTCCGCCGATTGACGGAGCCGCCGAAGCTCGATCGCCCGCGCCGGGTTTCCCGCGACCGTGCCACCGGGCGGAACATCGCGGGTGAGGACGGCACCCGCCCCGACGATCGCGCCCGCGCCGATTCGCAGGCCGCCAAGGATCACGGTGCCCGAGCCGAGCGAGGCGCCGCGCTCGACGGTTGTGCGCTCCAGGTCCCAGTCGCTCGAGGATCTCAGGCGCCCGCTCTCGGTCGTCGCCCGCGGAAGGTTGTCGTTGATGAAGATCACCCCGTGGCCGACGAATGCCTCGTCGCCGATCGTGACGCCGTCGCAGACGAAGGTGTGGCTCTGGACCTTGCAGTCGGCGCCGATCGTCGCCCCGCGCTGGACCTCCACGAACGGCCCGATCCGCGTCCGCGCGCCGATCCGGCAGCCGTATAGGTTGGTGAACGAGTGTACGACCACGTCCTCGGCGAAGGCGACATCGCTGATCAGCCGGTAGGGCGCGTCATTGCACGGCCCGGTCGCCGAGCGGCCCTGACCGGCGAACCGGCTCCGCCGGCGCAGTCTTGAGAGAAAGTCGTTCAACGCATCTACTTCCCCTTCATGCAACGGATCGGACCCTCCCGAGCTTTCGGTGATTCCGACCCGTGCCGCCGTGCGGGCGCAGGCGCGCAGAAAGCGCCGGCTCAGGCCGGGGCGGCGGCCCCGTCCACGAACCTCCGTTGCCAGAGCTCGAGCACCAGGAGCGCCCAGATGCGCAGCGCGTTGTCGGCGGTCCCGGCTTCGTTGTCGCGGACGAGCGCCCCGACCGCCGCGGGATCGAACAGCCCCCTCTCCCGAACCGCGGCGGGCGAGAGGCAGTCGTCGACGAGCGGACGGAGGTCCTGGTCGATCCAGGCTCGCAGTGGCGCCCCGAAGCCCGCCTTCGGCCGCCAGATGACCGACTCCGGGAGCACGCCCTCCATCGACTTCTTGAGCACGTACTTGCGGGTCGTCCGCCGCAGCTTCAGGTTGGGCGGGACGTGACCGGCGAGGTCGACGAGTTCGTCGTCGAGCAGCGGGACCCTGACCTCGGTCGAGGCCGCCATGCTCATCCGGTCCGTGTAGGCGAGGTTCAGGCACGGCAGGAAGGTCTTCATGTCGAGGTAGAGCAGGCGGTTGAGCCACGATTCGCCGGCTCGGCGCGCGGCGTGGTCGCGGTGGCGGTGAAACGGATCGTGGGCGCCGAGCTCGGCGCGAAGGTCGCCGCTCAACAGGCCCGAGAGCTCCTCGGGCCGGTAGTAGGAGGAATAGGTCAGATAGCGATCCATGAACGGCTGGTCCAGTCCCCGCAGGAGCTTCATCGCGTTTCGGCGCGGGCCGCGAAGCCGGCCCGGCCTGCCCATCGTCAGGCGGCCGTCGAGCGAGGTGCGGACGGCGGTCCGCAGGCCGCGAGGCATCAGGTCGACGGGGCGGGTCAGCTGGGCGGCGAGGTGGCGTGGATACCCCGCGAAGATCTCGTCGGCGCCCATCCCGCTCAGGATCACGGTCAGGCGCTCGCTGCCGGCCGAGCAGATCAGATAGGTCGTGATCGCTGCGGGGTCGGCGATCGGCTCGTCAAGGTGCCAGATCAGCTTCGGGAGGAGGTCGACGATCTCGGGCTTCAGGATCCGCTCGTGGTTGTCGAGCCCGAGCTCCCGGCTGAGGCTGCGGGCGTATCCGAGGTCGTCGGGGACGATCTCGTGGGCCAGGTCCTCCTCGCTGAACCCCACCGTGTAGCTGGTCACCTGCTCGGTCGCCTCCTTCATCGTCGCGACCACCGCGCCCGAGTCGAGGCCGCCGCTGAGGAAGCTCCCGAGCGGCACATCGGAGACCATCTGGCGCCGGATCGCGGCTTGCGCGGTGTCGCGGACGCGCCCGGCCCAGGCGGCCTCCGAGGTGCCGTGGTCGACCTCGAAGCTCGGGTCCCAGTACTCACGCACCGCCAGCCGTCCGCCGGAGAAGCGGGCGCAATGCCCCGCCGGGAGCTGGTACATGTCCTCGAACAGCGTCCCCGGGTCGGGGACCCACAGGAAGGTCAGGTACTCCGCAAGCGCGGCGTGGCGAAGGTGGGGCGACGGCAGGGCGGGGAGGAGCGCCTTGAGCTCGGACCCGAAGTAAAGGACGTCGCCCTGCTGGGCGAAATAGAGCGGCTTGACGCCGAGCCGGTCGCGCGCCATGAAGAGCTCGTCGCGCTCCGTGTCCCAGATCGCGAAGGCGAAGATTCCGTTGAGGCGATCGAGCATCAGCTCGCCGTGCTTGGCGTACATCGCCAGCAGCACCTCGGTGTCGCAGTCGGACTCGAATCGAAAGCCATCAGACTCGAGGCTCCCCCTCAGCTCGCGGAAGTTGTAGAGCTCGCCGTTGTAGGTGATCCAGTAGCGATCGGCCGCGTAGGCCATCGGCTGCGCTCCACGCGAGCTCGTGTCGAGGATGCTGAGGCGGCGGTGGCCGAGCGCGGCGGGGGTGCCGTCGCCGTCGGCGCCGAAGACCCTGACTCCGTCGCCGTCGGGCCCCCGATGCGCCAGCGTCGCGGTCATCGATTCGATCAGGGCGCGATCGGCGCGGCCCACCATGCCGCAGATTCCGCACATCGCTCAGCCGCCCTCGGCCCATTCGCCCCAGGGGCGCCCGGCGGCGCCGCGCCCCTGAACGGGCCGAGCGGATGCCGTGAGTCTCAGGTTCTCTTTCACGTTGATCTGATGGATGGGCCGATTGGAATCGCAACCCAGGCTAATCGCCCGCCCCGCCGCATGACCGCCTTCCCTCCACAAACGTGCCGTGGTCGCCGAGCTTGTGCCGGCCCCGTCGCGGGATCGACGATCTGATGCGCCAGGTCGCGAAACGGCTCAAGGACGGAAGCCTCGAGCTGGTCGACGTGCCCGACCCCGCCCCGGGGCCCGGAGCCGTGTCGGTGCGGGTCGAGGCCTCGGTGCTCAGCGCGGGCACCGAGCGGGCCACCCTCGACGTGGCGCGAAAGGGGCTGATCGCCAAGGCCCGGGCGCGCCCCGATCAGGCCCGCCAGGTGCTGGAGCGGATGCGCTCCGACGGGGTTCGCTCGACCCTCGACCTGGTGCGCCAAAGACTCGAGGAGCTCGGGCCGCTCGGCTACAGCGCCGCCGGCGTCGTGGTGGAGGCGGGCGCCGAGGCGCGGGGCCTGGCGCCGGGCGACCGCGTGGCGATCGCCGGCGGCGGGTTCGCAAGCCACGCCGAGCTTGACGTCGTCCCGTCGCTTCTGTGCGCCGGGATCCCCGACGGGGTCTCGGCGGAGGATGCGGCCTTCGCCACCCTCGGGGCGATCGCGATGAACGGCTTTCGCCGCGCCGAGGTCCAGGTCGGGTCGACCGTGGCCGTGATCGGCCTCGGGCTGATCGGCCAGCTCGCGGTGCGAATCGCTCGGGCGGCCGGATGCCGGGTGCTCGGAGTCGACCTCAGCCCCGAGCTCGTCGAGCTCGCGCGGGCGCCGGGGGCCGACGCCGTGCTCCGCTCCGAGCTCGATCAGGGATCGCGGTTCGAGGCCTCGGCGGACGCCGTGCTGGTCTGCGCGGCAACCGATTCGAACGACCCGGCCCTGGCGGCCGCCCGGCTGGCGCGAGACCGGGGCCGCGTGGTGATCGTCGGCGACGTTCGGATGGATCTCCCGCGGGCGCCCTTCTACGACAAGGAGCTCGACCTTCGCCTCTCACGCTCCTATGGCCCGGGTCGCTACGACCCCAACTACGAGCTGCACGGCCTCGACTATCCGATCGGCCACGTTCGCTGGACGGAGCAGCGAAACATGGAGGCCTTCCTGGGCTTGGTGGCGGACGGCAAGGTGACCCCCTCCGAGCTCGTCACCCACAGATTCGACTTCGGAGAGGCCGAGCGCGCCTTCGAGCTCCTTCAGTCGGGAGCCCGCGTGGTCGGCGTGGTCCTCCGGTACACCTCGAACGGCGCCGCGAGCGCCTCGCTGAGCGCCGAGCCGCCCGGGGCGGCGCGGCCGCGAACCCGCGCCCGTGCCTCGAAGGGGGCATCGGGGCCACGCCTGGGGCTGGCCGGCGCGGGCTCGTTTGCGACCGGCACCCTGATCCCCGGCATGCGCGAGGCGGGGTTCGAGCTCGCCGCGATCGCTTCGGCCTCGGGCCTCTCGGCCGAGAGCGCCCGCCGTCAGTTCGGCTTCGACGACGCGCACTCCTCGGTCGACGAGCTGATCGGCAGAGACGACCTCGACCTGGTGGCGATCGCGACCCGCCACGACTCCCACGCCGAGCTGGCGGCCCGGGCGCTCGAGGCCGGTCACGCGGTGTACGTAGAGAAGCCGCTCGCCCTGGACGAAGCCGGCCTGCGGCGCGTGATCGAGGCACAGCGAACGAGCGGGGCGCCGTTGATCGTCGGCTTCAACCGCCGTTTCGCGCCCCTCGCCGTGGAGCTGCGAAACCTGCCCGGCCCGAGGCTGATGGCCTACCGCGTCAACGCGGGGCCGGTGCCCGGCGATCACTGGACGAACGACCTCGCGCGTGGGGGCGGCCGCCTGAAGGGCGAGGGTTGCCACTTCATCGATTTCCTCTGCGACCAGGCGGGAAGCGATCCGGTCACGGTGAGCTCCCGAGGGTTCGTGTCCCGTCCCGATCTGCCGCTCGCGGCAACCGACAACTTCAGCATCGAGATCGCCTTCGCCGACGGCGGGGTGGGGACCCTTCACTACGCCGCCGATTCGCCGGTCGGCCCCGGCAAGGAGCGCTTCGAGACCAGCTCGCCCGGCGTCTACGCGGAGATCGACGATTACAGGAGGGGCCGGATCTGGCGCGGGCGCAACAAGGATCGCCTCGGCGCAAGCCGCCAGGACAAGGGCTTCTCGGCTCAGTTCGCCTCGCTTGCCGCGATCTCGCGGGGCGACGCGGAGCCACACTCGCCCCAGAGCTTCTGGCTTTCCTCGCTGGTTACGCTCGCCGCTGCCAGGTCTCTCGAGTCGGGCCGGGCGGAGCCGGTCACCGACCCCGGGCCCGACCCTCACGGAGCGCCCGGCGAGCCGGGCCGGCGCGAGGTGGAAGTGATGCCCGGCGGGGCACGTTAATCGAGGGATGCGGCGGTTCGACGCATGGAGCGACTTGAATTTGAGACCACGGGCATGAGCGCCCAACCAGCCGAACGAGAGCGCGCCCGCTTCGACGTGGGTCCCCCGGTCGATCACGACAACTCTGGGCCCTCGTTCGGCGGCGCGGTTCGCGGTCACTGGCGCCTGATCGCGGCGATCATCGGCACGTTGGCCGTGCTGGCGATCGCCTACAGCATGGTGCGAACCCCCAACTACACGGCCGAGACACGGCTCGCGGTGGGCGGCCTGAACGCCACCACGCCGTCGACGCTGACGGGCTTCTCCGCCGCCTCTGCGTCGCTCGCCCAGACCTACAGCCGATCGATTCAGGGCGACACCGTCGTCGGCGAGGTCGCCAACGAGTTGAAGACGAGCCCCGAGCTGATCCGGCCCCAGCTCTCGGCTTCGCCGATTCCCGAGACTCCGGTCTTCGTCGTCAGCGCCACGACGAAGTCCAAACAGACTGCGATCGACACCTCCAAGCTGGCGAGCGAGGCGCTCGTCAGGCAGGCCAATCGCGCCAGCGATTCGGCGCCCGCACGATTGCTCGACCAGTATCGCCGCGCCGAGGCGCAGCGCGAGCGCGCGCAGCGGCGGCTCGGAGCGGCGGTTGCCCGGGGCGGCAGCGTGGCCCAAGCCCGCGGCGACCTGGTGGGGGCGAAGGCGCGCGCCGACGCGCTCAGGAAGAGGTACTCCTCAAGCCTGGAGGGCGGGACGGTCCCGCTCGAGATCATCCAGCAGCCCGACGCCGCGACCAGCGATCGCCTCTCGAAGCTCCAGCTGCTGCTCTTCGCCTCGATCGTTGGCGGGTTCATCATCGGCCTGGGGGTTGCCCTGTTGATCGAGAGCGCCCGCTTTCCCCGATTCGAGAAGAGCTCGCTCGGCCGCTGGGAGTTGGCACGCCGAAACCGGGCCCAGCGGGCCCGCGCCCGGCGTTCGCGCGGATAGCCGGCGGCCCCGGTGGCCGAACGCGCACCACGGCTCCTACCACTCGGGATCGGCCTTGCCGTCGGGGGTCTGGCCCTCGTCCTGGCGATCGCGCGGATCCCCTACGGAGCAGAGCTCACGACGGCCGCCCTGGCGCTCGCCGTGCTCGTCTCGCTCGCCTACATCGCCTGGAACATCGAGCCCGCCTGGCTTCTGACCGCCGGGATCATCGGCTCGACGTTCAACAGCAACTGGGGAGCTGTCGGGCTGCCCGGGGGGCTTCCCCCCGACCGCTTCATCCTCCTCGCCGGGATCCTCGGGGTCGCGTTTCGGTCCGCGGCCGCCAGGGACCGTCCGGAGTTTCGGGTGCGGCCGGTGCACGGGCTCTTGGCCCTGACCCTCGCCTGGGCGATCGGCTCGGGGGTCGCGGCGCAGACCCTGAGCAGCTCGAGCGTCCTGTTCTTCCTCCTCGATCGGATGGCGGTGCCCTTCGCGGTCTTCGCCGTCGCCCCCCTGGCTTTCCGGACTCCGCGCCAGCGGGCCGGGTTCCTGACCGCGATGGTGTGGTTCGGGCTCTACCTCGGCGTGACGGCGTTCTTCGAGATCGTCGGGCCACACGCGCTGGTCTTTCCCCACTTCATCCTCGACACGGGTTGGGGCACCGAGCGCGCCCAGGGCCCGTTCCTCGAGCCGACCGTAAACGGCGTCGCGCTCTTCGTATGCGCCGTGTCCTCCGCGATCGCGCTCGGCGCCTGGACCGCGCCGCGCAGGCGAACCCTGGCGGGCGCCACCTTCCTGCTGTGCTCGCTGGGCCTGCTCTTCACGCTGACGCGCTCGGTCTGGATCGCCTCGGTGATCGCGACGATCGTCACGCTCGCCGTCGCCCCCGGGCTTCGGAGGTTCCTCGCTCCGGCGATCGTCTCGATCCTGGCCATGGTCCTGCTGGCGCTCACCATCCTGCCCGGCTTCAAGGCGAGCTTCGAGGACCGCGCCAACAACCAGCTCACGGTGTGGGAGCGCCGAAACGTCGACGCCGCGGCGATCAACATGGTCTCCCATCGGCCGTTGCTCGGCTTCGGGGTCGGGAAGTTCAACGAGGACAACGCCGAGTACTTCACTCTCCCGGCCGACATCCCCCAGTTCGTCACCACCCAGATCGCGCTCCACAACGTCTTCCTGCTGATGGCGGTCGAGCTCGGTCTGATCGGTGTGGCCCTGTTCGCGTCGAGCTTCCTGGCGGTCGTCGGATCGGCGCTTTTGTCGCGCGGCCCGCCCGAGCTTCGGCCCTGGCGCCTCGGCATGCTGGCGATCGCGGTCTACTGGGTCGTGGGGGCGCAGTTCGTTCCCCTCGGCCAGGTGTTCCCGAACATGATCGTCTGGATGTGGGCGGGAATCGTGCTGGGCGGCGCCATCAAGGGTCGAGAGCCGGCGACGAACGGGCATCGCGACACCCCTCCGCCGCCGACGCACGAGCTCGCGCTGCGGCGCCCGGCGATCGGAGAGGGCGGCCTGTAGGAGCACGCATCGATGGCCGAATAAGGCTCGATGGTTGAGCGCAATTCGGCCACCGGCGCGAGATAGGGTGCGCCTGGATGGGCGCCGTCGTCTACTGCGCCGCCTCGCTCGACGGGTACATCGCCGAGGCCGACGACACGATCGGGTGGCTGACTGGGTACGACGGCGAGTACGCGGGCGGCGGGGCCGCGCCGGTCGAGGGCGGCTATCGGACCTTCTACGAGGAGGTCGGCGCCCTGGTCAGCGGCTCGGTGACATATGAGTTCATCTTCGGCCAGTTCGACGAAGGAGCCGAGTGGCCGTACAAGGGGAAGCCCTACTGGGTCCTCAGCAAGCGGGACCTGCCCGTGCCCGGGGGCGGGGGAGTCGACGTTCGGATCCTCGACGCCGCCGTCGCCGACGTCCATGACGAGATGCTCACATCCGCCGGCTCGGACCATCTGTGGGTGCTCGGGGGCGGCGACGTCGCCTCCCAGTACGCCGATGCGGGCCTCCTGGACGAGGTCCGCGTGACGGTCGTTCCGGTGGTGCTTGGAACCGGAAAACCGCTCTTCGATCGGCGACTCGGTGGCGAGGCGATGCGCCTCACCGCGGTCTTGCCGCGCCGAAACGGCATGGTCGAGCTCGACTACGAAATTCGCCGCTGAGGGCTATCCGGCCGCTCGTCCGCCGGGCGCCAGCAGGTCGACGAACGCCTCGCGGAGCTGATCGACGCCGCGGTCGAGGTCGTATTCGTCGATCACCTTGCGTCGGCCGGCCTCCCCGAGCCGGCGGCCGAGGGCGCGATCGCCCGCCAGGCGTTCGATCGCGTCGGCGAGCTCGTCGGGCCTTCCCGCCGGGACCAGGAGGCCGGTGACCCCGTCCTCGATCAGCTCGGGGATGCCCATCGTGTTCGACGCGATCGCAGGCAGGCCGGTGGAGAGCGCCTCCATCAGGACCACGGGGATGCCCTCGCCCAGGCTCGGCAGGCAGAACGCGTCGGCGCGCCGGTAGTTCTCGCGGATCGTGTCCTGTCCGACCGCGCCGGCGAAGCTCACCCGGTCCTCGATCCCCAGCTCGCGCGCCTGTTCCAGAAGCGAATCCATGAGCGTGCCGTCGCCCACGAGCTCGAGCTGAACCGCCGTCCCGCGGTCGCGCAGCCTCGCCACCGCGTCGAGCAGGAAGGTGTGGCCCTTCTCGCGCTCCAGCCGGCCGACCGAGAGCACGCGAAGCTCCCCGTCGCCGGGCCGGTCCGGGACCGCGTCGGTCAGCCAGTCGCCGTTCAGGCCGCAGCGGGCCACCCGGATCTTGTCCCAGTTGTCCTCCGGGGCCATCCGCATGAGCTGGCTGCGGCCGAAATCGCTGATGCAGACGACGAGCGAGGCCGTCTCGACCTTGCCCGCCAGGCTTCCGGGGCCGTCGTTGAAGATGTCGGTGCCGTGGGCGCTGAAGCTCCATGACCACTTCCCGGGCCCGTCTCGCTCGGCCCCGAGCCGGGCCACCAGCTGCGCGACGTCGCCCGACGGGTTCGTGAAGTGCGCGTGGATGTGGGTCAGGCCACGGCGAGAGCACTCGCGCCAAATCGGAACGGCCTCGAGGAAGTAGAAGAGCTGCCACCAGCGCCCGTGAAAGCCACCGGGGGGACGCCGAAGCGCGAACCCGAGCGTTCGCGCATAGGCCGCCGGCTTGTTCGCCAGGGCGCGGAGATGGGCGCCGAGAAAGGAGCCCCACCGCGGCGGCAGCACCGTGAAGGTGGAATCGTCGGCGTCGCGGTCAGCCTGCGTGAAGACGTGCTCGGGCCGGCTGTCGTGGAGCGCGAAGGTGTGGATGTCGAGCCCGCGATCGCGGAGCGCATGGACCTCTCGCTGCACGAACGAGTGCGAGAGTCCCGGATACAGGGTGGCGAGATAGGCCAACCCGATCCCGGGTGGCGACCCGTTGCGGCTTGCGTCGCTCATGGCTTGGCGCGACCGGGGGTGCTGAGCGTGGTCTCGATCGCGGAAACATAGCCCCGGGCGGAGTCCATCGGGCTCCTTCCCAGGGTGGCGGCATGGGCCTTTCGTCCGAGCTCCCGCCGGCGCGCCGGATCGGTGGCGAGGCTGACGAGCGCGCCGGCCAGCGCCTCGGTGTCGCAGGGGTCGACGATCAGCCCGCCTTCGTCATCGGCGATCAAATCCCAGGTCGCGCCCCCATGGGGAGAGGCGATCAAGGGGAGCCCGGCGGCCGCGGCCTCGAGCAGGACGATCCCGAACGGATCCTCGAGGGTGGGGAAGGCGAAGGCGTCGGCCTCCGCGTAGCGGGCGGGCATGTCGGCGTGATCGACGAAGCCCGCGAACTCGACCCGGTCGAGCCCCAGGCTCGCCGCGAGCTGGCGAAGCCGGGCCTCCTCCGGCCCCGACCCCACCACGACCAGGCGGATCCGCGGATGCTCGATCCGCGTCGTGGCGAGCGCCAGCAGCAGCTTGTCGATCCCCTTGTGGGAGACCAGGCGGCCGGCGGTTAGGACGGTGAAGGCCTCGCCGTCATCGTAGGAGCGCGCCCTCGCGATCCGCCAGAGGGGATCGAGGGTCGAGGAATGAGGGGCGAGGAAGACCCGCTCCGGGCTTGCGCCGAGCTCGACGAACCGCTCGGCCGCGGGGCGGCTCTTGGCCACGCACGCCGAAGCCTCGCGCAGCAGCACCCGCCTGGCGATCCTCTGATGGCGTCCCAGCCTGCTCTCATAGTGCGAGGTACCGTCGCTGTAGATGATCAGCGGTGAGCGGTGCAGGCGGCAGTGAATCCCGGCGTAGCCGGTCGGGATCGAGTAACCGGCGCTGACCACGGCGTCGGGCCGGCTGCTTTCGAGCGCGGCGAGAATGCGAGGGCTGAGGTAATAGTCGGGACGGTCCGGGGCCCCGCTTCGGATCGTCAGCCCGTCGATCGTCCTGTAGTGGAAGGGCAGCGACTCGCTGGCGCTCCAGGGAAGCCCCCTGGTCCCGGTCGGCGAGCAGAACAGCACCGTCAGATCGACGAGCTCCGCGAGGGCCTTCAGGACCTCGAGCATGTACGGCGTCGGGATGTCGGTCACGAACGTGACCCGCCGCGGCGGCGCTTGGGCGGGCGCCGGGACAGAGCCGTTCATCGCCTGGCGGGCGGCGCTTGTACGGGCTCCGGCCATCTCAGGCGACCATCCGCTCCGGCTCTCGTTCCGGGGCGGGCCCGGAGGCGTCGGCGTCCAGCAGGTGGGTGAGCGCGAGGAGCATCGGCGCGACCACCCACCGGACGTGTGGAGCCGGGTTGGTCCATAGGCGCCGGCGCTGAAAGAGCGGGATCCCATCCGGGCCGATCATCCGGCGCCGCGCGAAGTCGAATACCGCCCACGGCGCCGACGTGAACGAGGCGTCCCGGTGCGTGGCGATCGACAGCGTCTGGATTCCCTGGGCGATCGATTGGGCGTCGATCGGGTGGAGCTTGTTCGAGTAGTACTTCGGGGCGCCGTCGGCGAGGAACATCCGGCTTCGGTAGTAGGCGATCCCCGTGGTCCAGGCCTCCTCGGCCTCCGCCGCGGCGACCTCGCAGTCGGCGCACGTCCTCAGCGCGTCGAGGACGTAGCCAGTGTGGAAGTTGTCGACCCAGGCGAGATTGGCCAGCTCCCCGTAGGGCCACGAGCCGTCGGGGCGCTGGCGGGCGGCCGAGTAGCGCACCGCGGCGGCGGCCGCGGCGGAGAGCTCCTGGGGGTCCCGGCCGTTGGCGGCGAGGCGGGCCAGCAGCGACCCTGCGAGCAGGCTCGAGTTGTGGATCGGCGAGCGGTCGCCGGGAAGGTATCCGAAGTAGGCCCCCTCGCCGTCCTCGGTCAGCGGCACGTGTCGCATGAAGAAGCGCCCGACCCCGTGTGCCCGGTCGAGCAGCGGGGCGTCGCCGAGCGCCTCGTAGGCGTCGAGCAGTGCGTGACCCGCGAAGGCCGTCGCGATCGTGTTGGGCTCGCCGCTGCGGTAGAAGAAGACTCGCGACTGGAAGTCGAAGTGATATCCCCAGCAGGGTTCCTCGAAGGCTCCGCAGCGCAGCCCCTCGAGCAGGTCGAGCGCGCCGGCCAGCCTGGACCGTGCCTGGTCGGGATCGAGGAATCCGTTCCGGGCGAGCGCGGACACCGTCCAGGCGACGGACGCCGCGTCCGGCTTCGGCCCGATCCCGAGCGCGGGCCGCAGATCGACCGGCGAGCGCTTGACCGTCTGGATCAGGACCCGCCGGCCCAGCGCGGTGCGCTTCAGCGGCGCGACCACGCGCCGCGACGCGCTGAGGCCCTCGTACGGGTCGGTGCCGCGCCAGCCCCGATCCTCGCCCCACCGGGCCAGGCGACGGGCCAGCTCCGAGGCCGCCGCCGGGTCGGGAGCCGTCGAGGAGGCTCCGCTAGCCATGGGCGTGAGCCACGGCGGCCGGCCGCGGGGTCGCCTCCGCCTCCGTGGCGGCGGCTGCGAGCTCGGCCGCGAGCTGGTCGCCGCGGGCACGCAGCTCGGCGGGCTCACGGGGCTCGGTCTCGCGACGGCGCACCGCGGGCAGGTCGCCCACCGTGTCAATGCGCCTGAGCGCGCCTCGCTCCTCGAGCCAGCGATCAACGGCAGGGGTCCGCCCCGCGAACAGGCTGACCGTGGGGATGCCCATCAGGGCCCCCTCGCGGGTCATCGTCCCGCCGGCGCCGAGGATCAGGTCGCTGGCGTGCATCAGCGAGCGGGCGTCGAGCGCGCGCTCCGGGATCTCCACGTTCGGGAGCGCAAGAGACGCCACCGCCTGGCGCTGATCGGCGCGGCGAGCCAGCACCACGCAGCGCGCGTCGGGCACGCCCGAGACCGCCCGCAGCGCCTCGACGAAGAGCGGATTCTCGGAGCGGTGGTAGAGCGCTCCCGAGGGCGGCGTCCTGGCGACCACCACCACCGTGTCGGGACCTCGCTCGATTCCCACCGAGGCGAGGATGTCACGATCGGGCTCGAAGTCGCCGAGGTAGATCTCCTCCTTGAGCCCGGGGTAGAGGCGGAGCTTGGCGGGGGTCGCGCCCTGCTTGCGGACCCCTGCTTCGGCCAGGGCCGCCGGCAGCAGCACCGTGTGCGCGAGGCGAAAGGCGAGATGGTTCGCGGGCTGGTGCTCGTAATCCATCGCGGTCACGGTGCGAACACCGATCCTGCGCGCCGCGACGATCTGCGCGTAGGAGTTGTGGGAGAGGGCCACGTCCGGGCGCTCGGCGCGCCCCCAAGCGGCGAGTCGCCGGATCCTGTAGAGGATCGATTGCGCCTTGGCCACCCGGCCGCCCTTGCTCGGGCCTCCGATCACCTCGACGCCATCCCAGCGCTGGCGCGCGAGCTCGACCGTCTGGGCGTTGTCGCGGGCGGTGATCCGGACGGTGTGCCCGAGGCCCTCGATTCGCTCCACGATCGGCGCGAAGAGCAGGGGGTGGGGGGAGTTTGAGAGATCGATCCAGATCTTCATCTTCAGTTCACCCCGCGCCTCAGCACCACGGCGGGAATGGTGCGGAGCATCAGCCGGACGTCGGTCCAAAGCGACCAGTTGGTCACGTAGAGGTAGTCGAGTCGGATCATCTCGTCGAACGGCAGCGTCGTCCGGCCGAGCACCTGCCAGAGGCCAGTCAGGCCCGGTGTGAGATCGATCCTGCTGCGCGCCCAGCCGTCGAGCTGCTGGTCCTCGGAGGGGATGATCGGCCGCGGGCCGACCAAGCTCATCTGACCCCTGAGGACGTTCCAGAACTGGGGCAGCTCGTCGAGGCTCCAATGGCGCAGGAAGTGGCCCACCCGGGTGACGCGGGGGTCGTCGTCGAGCAGCAGCCATCCGGGGTCTTTGCTCTCGGCCAGAAGCGCCTCGCGAGCCTTCTCGGCGTCCGGGCTCATGGTCCTGAACTTGAACAGCCCGAAGCGCCGCCCCCACAAGCCGATCCGCTCCTGGCGGAAGAGGATCGGTCCCCGGGAGTCGAGCTTGATCGCCACCGCGATCAGCGCCATGATCGGCGCTGAGAGAATCAGCACGGAGATCGCCCCGACGATGTCCATGGTCCGCTTCAAGAAGCGCGAAGAGCGGGGTAGCACCGGGGGATTGACGCCCAGCACCGTCGTTCCTTCGACGTCGTCGACCTCGACCGACGGCCCGAGCGCGTCGAAGAGCTGGGGCAGCACGCTGACCTTCACCCCGTGCTCGCGCGCCCGGCAGACGAGGTCGAACAGCGACTCCTCCTCGAAGTCCTCCCGCGCCACCACGATGCGCTCCGCGCCGTTACCGTTGACGACGTCGTCGAGCTCCAGGTCGCCGACCTCCTCGAGCGTCAGACTGCGCTCGCCGGACTCCGAGGCGGACAGCGAGATCGGTCCGACCGGCTCGACCCCGTACTCGTTGTGGGACCGGAGCTTGGCCGCCAGGGTCGCTATCTCGCTCGCGTTGCCGATCAGCACCACCGGCTCGGGCGCCAGCACCGAGATCGCGAGGCGCCGCGCCACCGCGCGCATCACGGGCACGGTGAGCATGGCGACCACCCCGAAGATCGCCACCAGGCGAAGCTGGATTCCGTGCACTGGGAGCAGCTGGTAGTAGGCGAGCAGGAGCAGCGAGCCGATCAGGACGGCGTGAAAGATCCACGGGAGGTCATCGACCGTCCTGTGGCTGATCCGCTTCAGGTCGCGGTCGTACAGGCCGTAGGCCTTGAAGATCACGACCCAGATCGGGAGCAGCGCCAGGCCCCAGGCGAACTCGATCGGCTGCTGGGCGGCTAGGAGCATCGCGGAGGCGAGCGCGGCGATCACCGCGAGCAGGTCGGCGGCGGCGAGGAATCGGCGGACCGCGGCGTCGCGCTCGCGGTAGTGGCGGGCGACGACCCGCTGCGGGCGCCCGCCGTTGTCGCGACTCTCATCCACGGGGACCGATCCATTGCGGCGCTCCGCCCGGTTGCGTTCGATTGCCAGCCGCTCGCCGATCATCTCGGCGGCGGTCGACCGTCCGCTAGGTACGGGGAGTCGTCGGTCAGCGCCTGGAAGCGTCTGCTGGGATGGACCGCGATCTCCGCTCCGCCGCGGCGCAGGGAGTCATCGGCGGCCTCGGTGAGCCGAACGACGTCCTTGGCGAGGCGGGCGCTGGCGACGGTCTCGCGGCCGTCCCGAATGGCCATGCAGAAGTCGTCGAGTTCCTTGGCGATCGGCTCGTAGGCCTCGACCTTGGGCGAGAGGATGTCGCCCGTCCTGTAGGAGAGCTTGTACTCGCCGAACGTCTCCGGATCCTTGTAGACGACGCCGCGATCGAAGATCCTGATCGGCTCCGCCGACCCGTCGTCGTAGACGACCATCTTCTTGCTGCCGACGATCACGGTCCGACGCAGCTTGCTCGGGGCGAGCCAGCTCAACTCGACGTTCGCGACGATGCCCGATCCGTAGGCCAGGTTCACGAAGGCGACGTCCGGGACGCCGGAGACGATCGAGTCGCGCCCGGTCGCGCGGACGGTCGTCGGGAGCTCCTCGAGCCAGTAGAGGAGGATCGAGAAGTCGTGCGGTCCGAGGTCCCAGATCACGCTGACGTCCGGCTGGTGGAGGCCCAGGTTCACGCGGCTGGACGAGATGAAGAAGATCTCACCGAGCTCGTCGCGCCGCAGGAGGTCCTTGACGACCCGAACCGGTGGGCTGTACAGGAACGTGTGGCCGCACATCAGCACCTTGTCGCGCACTCGGGCGCGGCGCATGAGCTCGCTTGCCAGCTCGCCCGAGGGCGCGAGTGGCTTCTCGACGAAGGTGTGCTTGCCCGCGTCCAGGGACCGGGAGGCGAGGTCGAAGTGCGTGAAGACCGGGGTGGCGATCAGGATCGCGTCGAGCTCGGGGTCGTCGAGCAGGAGGTCCACGTCGGTGGTCCGGGCCGCGCCGGGATAGCGCTGCTCGAATCCCCTCAGGAGCTGCTCGTCGAGGTCGCAGATCCACTTGACCCGCACCGCGGGCAGCTCGGAGAGGACCCGCAAGAGGTTCGGTCCCCAGTAGCCGAGGCCCACAATTCCCATGTTCAGGGTGCGGACCGCGTGCTGGGTGCCGTTGGCGGAGATCATCAGAGAGCCACCTCGACGGCGTCGCGGACCGCCTCCGCCACCCGCTCTGCCTCCTCGAGCGTCAGCTCGGCGAACATCGGCAGCGAAAGCTCCTCCTCGCTCCAGGCGAGCGCGGTGACCAGGTCGGTGGAGTGGTGGCCGTTCGACTCTCCCCGCTTGCTCGCGAACGGCGGCTGAAGGTGGACCGCCGGCCAGTAGTGGACACCGGTCCCGACCCCGGCCCGATCCAGCGCGCTTCGAAGCGCGTCGCGGTCGGCGACCCGAACCGGGTAGAGGTGGTAGACGCATTCTCCGCGGGGATCTTCGGTCAGGGGACGGCACGCGTCCGGAAGCAGCTCTCCGTAAAGCGCCGCCCGCGCCCTCCGCTCGGCGTTCCCGGCGTCGAGCTCGCGGAGCTTGATCCGCAGCATCGCCGCCTGGAGCCCGTCAAGCCGTTCGTTGAAGCCCGCCTCGACGTGCTCGCCCTTGGCCCTCTGGCCGAGGTCGCGGAGGCGACGGCTGCGCTCCGCGATCGCGTCGTCGTCGGTGCAGATCGCACCGCCGTCGCCGAGCGCTCCGAGGTTCTTGCTCGGATAGAAGCTGAAGGCGGCGGCGTGGCCCAGGGAGCCGGCCCTCGACCCCTCCCAGAGCGCCCCGTGTGCCTGGGCGGCGTCCTCCACCACGAGCAGGCCATGTCGCCGCGCGAATCGATGCACGGCGTCCATGTCGCATGCCTGTCCGTACAGGTGGACGGGAATGATCGCCACGGTTCGCGTCGACAACGCCTCGGCGGCCGACCGCATGTCGAGCAGGCCGGTCCGATCGTCGACGTCGCAGAAGCGGGGAATCGCTCCGGCATGGAGTACGCCGAGCGCGGACGCGATGAAGGTATGGGCCGGGACGATGACCTCGTCTCCCTCCTGGACGCCGGCGGCGAGGAGAGCCAGCGTCAGGGCGGCGGTCCCCGACCCGACCCCGACGCAGTGACGGGTGCCGCAGAAGTCCGCGAACTCGGCCTCAAACGCGGCGACCTCGCGGCCGAGCACGAAGCCACCGTCGTCGAGCACGCCGTCGAAGGCGGAGCGCAGCTGATCGACCAGCGGGGCGTGGTGTCGCCGAAGGTCCACGAACGGGATCTTTGCGGCGGCTCGCGAGAGGCTCGTGGCGCTCATCGAAGGCTCCTCAGCTCGGCCCGATCGTGGCGAGCTCTGCTGAATCTCCCTGTGCCGCCATGGCAAACAAACGGGAGGGACGACCCCCTTCTTGCAGGCGTGGCGGGCGCCCGACCGAATGGCCGCCGGCCGGCGTCGCTCGGTCCGAGCCGCGCCCCGTCCGGCCCTCCGTCCCACAGAAGTCTGTCGGCCCCCCGGCCGTTTTCTTGCCTGATGGCGATCGAGTACGCAGACGGAAGGGACGCGACATGAGCTCCGGCACGAACGGCGTCGCCACAGCTGCCTCGGTCGGCGTGATCGGAGACCAGACTCTGAGCGCCCGCGCCGAGGAGCTTCTCGCCGCGGCCGGCATGGACGTGGTCCGGATCGGGCACGGTGAGGGCCGCGATCGTCTCGGGGAAGGAATCGACGTCTTGGTGGTCTCGGGCGGGTCCAGCCCCCAGGGCCGGGTATCGAGAATCCGCCGCGTCTCGGAGCGCGCCCCGAGCGTCGCCGTGGTGGTCGTCCTGGCCTCGATCGGCGACGGTGTGGCGCGGGCCATGATCTCGGCCGGCGCGCGAGGGGTCGTCCTGCGCGGCGAGCTCGAGCAGGCTCTGGTGCCGACCGTCCGCGCGGCACGCACCGGTCAGATCTCGATCCCCCAGCCGGGCCGCCGCCAGATCTTCCCGCCTGCGCTCTCGCATCGCGAGAGCACCGTCCTCGCGATGGTGGCCCGAGGGCATACGAACGCCGAGATCGCGACCAGCCTCTTCCTCGCCGAGAGCACCGTCAAGAGCCATCTCAGGTCGGTGTTCGCAAAGCTGGGCGTCAACTCGCGCCAGGAAGCCGCGGCCGTCGCCCAGGCGGGCGTCCCTGCCTCCGGGGCCGACTGAGCAGCCGCCTCGCGGGGCGGGCGCTTCGTAAGCGCGGGGTCCCTCCCCGCGTTCTGTGAGCGTGGCAGGCGAGGGCAGCAACGGTCCGGCCGGGTACCTGACCGCGACGGAGGTCGGGCTTGTGGCCGCGGACGCCGAGGCGCGACGTCGGATCGCCTCCGCGCTGCGAGCCGGCGGCCTCGACGTCGCCCTGAAGGCAGGGGACGCGGCAGGCCTGATCGACAGGCCCGGGTCGGCTCGGTTGAGCGCCATCGTGGTCGCGCCGCCCGAGGGTTCCGGCGTGCCGGTCGAGATCAGGGCGCTTCGCCAGCGTCTGCGCAGCGTGCCCGTCGTGGCTTTGATCTCCTCGAGCGACGAGGGCCAATGCCGAAGGGCGATCAGCGCGGGCGCCGACGGCGCGGTGCTCGAGCGCGATCTCGACCAGGCGCTGGCGACCACCGTCGCCGCTGCGGCGGCTGGCCAGGTCTCGTTTCCCCGGGCGCTCCAGGGCACTCCGGAGCCCCCGTCGCTCACCCCGCGCGAGAGGCAGGTGCTGGATCGGGTCGTGACCGGCTCGACGAACGCGCTCATCGCGCGCGAGCTGGGGCTCGCGGAGAGCACGATCAAGAGCCACCTCTCCTCCGCGTTCGCGAAGCTGGGGGTGGCGTCCAGGGCGGAGGCCGCAGCTCTCATCCTCGATCCGGTCCGTGCGCCCGACCTGGACGTCCCCGCCGAGCCCGACGCTATCGAGTGACCGGGGCCAGGCCCCGCTCTCGCAGCCGGGCCTGAACCGCGCGCCGGCCCCGGTGGTGGAGTCCGTGCACGGCGCCCTCCGACTTGCCGAGCCGCGTGGCGATCTCTCCCGGCGCGAGCCCGTGGACGTGGCGCAGGAGAACGACCTCGCGCTGCTCGTCCTGGAGCCCGCCCACCGCGGCGCGGATCTCCATCAAGCGTTCCAGGTTGACGTCGATGTCCTCGTGCGTGCTCTGCCCGCGGATCTCCTCGCAGGGGACCGGGCGCCTCTCGCGCAGATGGTCGATCGCAGCGTTTCGGGCGACCCGCATCAGCCACGCAGTGAACGGCACGGTCCCTCGCTGGTACTTACCGATCACCCTCATCAGCTTCAGGAAGACCGTCTGGGTCACGTCCTCGGCCTCGTGCTCGTCGCCGATGATGCTGCGCACGAACCGATACACGTCCTTGGAGTAGGTGGAGTAGATGAACCTGATTCCCTCCTGGTCGCCGCGCTTGGCTTGCGCGACGGCGCGGTCCACCATGTCTCGATCGCGGTCCGAGCGCGGGTATTGCCCGCCGCCGTGGCCGTTTCGCCTTTCCCCTGCCGGGGCCCCGGTTCGATGCTCGCGCACTCGCCACCTCCCGTGTGATCTGGGCTCTGGACGGCCGCGAAATCGACACCGCGACGCCCGCCTTTCATTGACTGCGACGAACCTAGAAACGGCCGGTTTGGGCGATGTCGCGTGCGGGGTTTGGCCGTGTCGCGAATTCGTGTTAGGTGGAGATGAGGCGGACCGGCGACGGGCGCGCTGGATCGCTCCGCACCGCGTGTGGCAGACTGCTTCGATCGCCGGAGCGCAAGGAATCGTCACCGACGTGCTGGTGCTCTGCTACCACGCCGTCAGCGAGGACTGGGGCGCGGACCTCTCGGTCACGCCCGGCCGGCTCGAGAGCCAGCTCGAGAACGTCCTCGGGCGCGGCTACCGCGGTGTGACCTTTCACGATGCGGTCCACTCGCCTCCGGGGCCGAAGACGCTGGCTGTCACCTTCGATGACGCCTACCGCTCGGTGATCGAGCTCGCCTACCCGATCATGTCCCGCCTGGGGGTGCCGGGAACCGTCTTCGTTCCGACCTCCTTCACGGGGACCGAGGCTCCGATGAAATGGCCGGGGATCGATCACTGGATCGGGGGCCCGCACGAGGATGAGCTCGTGCCGATGTCGTGGGAGGAGCTCGGGACCCTCGCCTCGGCCGGGTGGGAGATCGGGGCCCACACGCGCACCCACCCCCATCTGACCCAGGTCGACGACGGCGTCCTGGCGGAGGAGCTCCAGGCCTCGCGCCGCGACTGCGAGGCTAATCTGGGGTTGCCGTGCCGATCGTTTGCCTATCCGTACTCAGACGAGGACGAGCGGGTGGTCGATGCGACGAGCAAGGCGGGCTTCACGGCGGCCGGAACCCTCCCCGCGAGCATGCATCCGGCCTCGCCGCTCCACTATCCCCGGGTCGGGATCTACGTCGACGATGACTCATTGCGCTTCCGGCTCAAGACCTCGCCCTGGATCATGCGCCTGCGCGCCGGAAGGGACTGGCGGGTTCCCCCCGCGGTCTGGAAGGCGCGCGACGCCGCCCGCGGGCTGGCCGGCCGGGGCCATCGGGGCTGAGGGGGCTCGAGGGTCGCCGTCCATGCCCCGTGAGCGTCGAGGTCGGCGCGATCCCTCCTCGGCAAAGCGCCCGCGCGCCCGGGGGTTGTTCGAGCGCTTTCCGGAGGGGCTGGTTCTGGTCGGCGAGGGGCGCCGGGTCGTGAGCATGAATCGACGCGCGCGGGCGCTGCTCGGGCTCGACTCGCCGCCCGACGATTCGGAAGCGCTGACCTGTTGCGAGGTGGTCTGCGACGCCGCCGTCGGCGCCGGCGCGCCCGGGGAGCGCTGCCTCACGGAGCCAATGCTGCGCGCGCGGGACTCGACCGGGGCCCCTCGCACGCTCCTTCGACGCGGCGGCGATGCGCTCGAGGTGACCATCTCGCGACTCGACGCCGAGGACGTTCGCGTGTTGCTTCAGGTCGCGCCGGCGGCCGACGAAGCGCCCGCGGTGAGCGCGGAGGCCGAGCTTCGGGTCCGCACGCTGGGGCGGTTCGCGGTCGAAGGGGCGGGCCGCGAGTCGGGTGACGAGTGGACGGAGCAGCGCCCCGGCCTGTTGCTGAAGTACCTCGCGTGTGAGCGCCACCGGGTCGCCCCGAGCGACCGAATCGCCGAGGCGCTGTGGCCCCGGGCGCCGCGGCGCGAGGCGCTTGCCAGCCTGCGCCACTACGTCCACGTCCTGCGCCGGCGGCTCGAGCCGGACCGCGGAGGTCGGGGCGCCTCGTCTTTCGTCGAGACCCATCGCGGGGGATACAGGCTGGACCCCAAGCGGGTCTGGGTGGATGCGACCGAGTTCGAGCTGCGAGCAGGGCGGGGCCTCGGGCTCCACGCCGAGGGCGAGCGGGGGCTCGCGAGGCCCCTTCTGGAGAGCGCCGTGGGCCTTCATCGGGGAGAGTTCCTGCCCGATGAGGCCGACGAGGACTGGGCGCTCGAGGAACGCGAGCGCCTCCACGGCATCGTCGCTCGCGCCTGCGAGGCGCTCGTGGCCTCCGACCTCGCCGCGGGCGACCTCGACTCGGCGGGCGAGCACGCCCGCCGGCTGGCCGACCTCGAGCCACTGGACATCGACGTGCAGCGGCAGCTGATCGAGATATGGCTCGAGCAGGGACGGCGAAGCGACGCGACGCGGCGCTTCGAGGTCCTGCGAACCCGCACGCTGCGGGAATTCGGGGAGGAGCCGGGCTTCACGCTCTCCGACCTGGGCCGCTGACCCCCCCGCCGCTCGGCGTTGGGGGGAGCCCCCAAATCGTGGTAATTGCCTACCGCGCATCGGGCGATGCCCTTGAGAGCCTCGCCTCCGGTGGCTACCGTCGTCGCTGCCCAAACGTCGTCTCGGCCCCTGGGACAGGTCGAGACGCGCAGATGTAGGGGTCAATCAGTGGTGCGCGGTGTGAAGCTAGAGGCCAGACCGGCTCTGACGCAGCCGGCCCGGAGGAATCCGGAACCCGTCCCAAGCCAGCCTGTCCGAGAGGACGGGGCGGCGCCAGGGTCCGATTCGCGCCGCCTGGCCGAGCTCGGGCCCTTCGGCGACTCCCCCTTCGGGCTGGTCCTGCTTGACGGCCGGGGGAACGTGCTGAGCGTCAACGACCGGGCGGCCGCGTTGCTCTGCGTGAGCGAGCGTGCCGCGCTCCGTCCGGGGCTGACCTGCTGCGAGTTGATCTGCGATCCGGTAACGGGGCGCGGTCGAGCCGACACCGAGGCGCGCTGCCTGACGCGGCGCGCGGTGAGCAGCGGCGAGGCCCTCCCGGAGTCGCGTTTCGAGGTGCGCCGCGACGGCGGCGCCTCGACCGTGTGGGTGACCGCGTCCCCGGTCGACATGGCCGAGGCGCGGGTGGTCGTCTACCTGCGCCCCGACGACCACAGCGCCCGCAGGCCCGGAGCGGCCGCGCCCTCGGAGGGCCCCACCGCTTCCGCGCTTCGCATCCACACCCTGGGACCCACGCGGGTCGAGGCCGGCGGACGCGACCTCGGCGGCGAGTGGCTCGACCAGCGCCCCGGGCAGCTTCTGAAGTACCTGATCTGCGAGCGCCACAGGCTCGTCACCAGCGATGAGATCGGCGATGCGCTCTGGCCGCAGGCAGGCCCGATGACGCGAAACAGCGTCCGCCATCAGGTCCACGTCCTCCGCGAGCGGCTCGAGCCGCTGAGGATCAGCCGCGCCCGCTCACGCTTCATCGTCACGCGAAGGGGCGGATACATGCTGGACGCCGACGGGATCTGGATCGACGCCGATCAATTCGAGGCCGAGATCCGCGCCGGGCTGAGCCTGTTCGCGCAGGGGGACGAGACGGCCGCCTCGGCCCGCCTCGAGCGCGGCCTGGCGCTCTACGACGGCGATCTTATGGCCGAGAACCTCTACGCCGAATGGGCGTTCGAGGAGCGCGACCGCCTTCGCGACCTCGCCGGCCAGGGCCTGCGCGTCACGGTCGACCTCGCCCGGCACGCCGGTGACCTCGACGCCGCCGCGGGCCACGGTCGGCGCCTGGCCGCCATGGAGCCGTTCGACATGGACGTCCAGCGGGACTTCATCGAGATCTGCCTGAAGCGCGGGCGTCGCAGCGAGGCGATGCGTCGCTACGCGATCGTCCGCAAGCGGGTCAGGCGCGAGTTCGGCCAGGACCTCGACTTCACGATCAACGACCTGCGCGCCTGAGCGACCGCTCGAAACGCTAGCCGGCTTCGGCGGCGATCGGGGAGCTGTCGATCGTCAGGCTGTGCCAGCTCGCCAGGACGGGCTTGTTGTAGTAGTTGAGTGCCGCTTCGCGAAGCGTGGCGATCTCCTCCGAGTACCAGTAGCGCTCGAAATCGGCGTGATCGTCCCAGACCGAGACCTGGCGGAAGTGGAGCGGGTCATCGACGTCCCTTGTCAGGTAGCACGACCGGGCCCCGAAGGCGGGCGCCCGGTCCAGAGCCGGGCGCCAGGCCTCCAGCCAGCGATCCGCCCGGAACGGGTGGATATGCCATTCGATGTAGTTGACGTCTGGCATCGCCGTGGGCCTCAGGTCCCGGCCTCGGCCCAGATCGCCCCGGGGCCCTCGGCGTGCTTTCCCTGCTCGGCATCGGTGGCCCCGACCAGGATCGAGATCTTGCCCAGGTGCTTGTTCTCGTGCAGAAGCTGGTGGGCGCCGGGAACCCCGTCGAAGCCCATCGACTGCCACAGCACGGGGCGGATCTTGCCCTCCGCCATCAGCTGGTTGGCGCGGGTGCACTCATACGCGTTGGCGAAGTGCGAGCCGAGGATCTCCTTTTGGCGCATCCACAGGTAGCGGACGTCGAAGTCGAGGTTGTAGCCCGAGGTCGCGCCGCAGATCACCACCTTGCCGAAGGGCTTCACGACCAGCACCGAGGTCGGGAAGGTCGCCTGTCCGACGTGCTCGAAGACGATGTCGGGCGCATCGCCGAGGATCTCCTTGACCCGCTTCGCGAACCCGCGCGAGACCTTGAAGCGTGCCTTCTCCTCCTCGGGCGACTCGCCGCCCTTGCGCATCATGCCTGAGAACTCGTCGCGGTTGATGAAGTCGACCGCGCCGAGCTTCTTGACCAGCTCGCCCTTCTGATCGGAGGAGACGACGCCCACGGCGTTGGCGCCTGCCGCCGCGCAGAGCTGGGTCGCGAACACGCCGAGGCCGCCGGCGGCACCCCAGATCAAGACGTTGTGCCCGGCCTGGATCCGGCAGCGGTCGATCAGCATCCGGTAGGCGGTGAAATATGTGAGGCCGTAGGCCGAGGACTCGACCCACGACAGGTTGGGCGGCTTGGGGAGGAGCTGCTGGGCCTGGACCTTGGTGAACTGGGCGAACGATCCCCAGGTCGTCTCGTAGCCCCAGATCTGCTGGCTCGGTGCTGCGAGCGGGTCGAGGCCGTGCACCTCTACGTCCTCATACGACGCCTGGTTGCAGTGGATCACGACCTCGTCTCCGGGCTTCCACCGGGTGACGCCCTCGCCGACCCGCCAGACGACGCCCGACGCGTCGGAGCCACCGATGTGGTGTCCCCACTCCGGGTGGTCGCCGTAGTTGAAGACCGAGACGGGCTTGCCCAGCGCCGCCCAGACGTTGTTGAAGTTGACGCCCGCGGCCATCACCCGGACGATCACCTCGAACGCGCCGGGCCCGGGAAGGGCGATCTCCTCGAGCTGGAAGGCGTCGTTGGGCTCGCCCTCGCGCTCGGCGCGGATCACCCACGCCGCCATGGTCTCGGGCACCTCGCCCGGCTCCACGTCCAGCTTCGAGACCTCGGACACGTCTACGGCCACTGAATTCCCTTCGGTCGGTTGCGGCGGCATCGTACCGTCAGCTTCGTGTCCGGGGGCACGACTACCTTGGTGAGTTCCCATGGAAGCATCGGAGAAGCCTCAGCTCTCGATCGACGTGCCCCCGGAGAAGGGGGCTGGGATCGTCCGCGCCCTCGACGACCGACTGGTGATCGAGCGGCTGACCGTCTCGGACAAGCGTGCGGCACGCGTGGTCCGCGAGCGGGCGGAGGGCGGGCAGGAGGCCACCCGCACGGTCGCCGACGCGATCGAGATCGGCGCCCGCGTCCTCGACCGCGAGGACGCGGCGGCGGAGGTCGACTACGTGCGTGCGGAGTTCGAGCGCCACGCGGGTGAGCTGCGCGAGCGCCTCACGACCTCGCTGGAGGCGGGGGACGAGCGACTCGCCGAGCGGATCGCGCACAACTTCGACGGCAGTCGCGACGGCTCGGTCCAAAAGGAGATCGCGGAGCTCGTGCAACGGGCCCTCGAGGAGCAGCGGGTGGCCCTGCTCAAGCAGTTCTCCGCCGAGGACGGGGCCAATCCCCTCAGCGACTTCAAGGGCGCGATCGTCCGTGCCTTCGGCGACCTCGGCGCGCGCCAGCAGGCGGGTGAGGAGGGGCTTCGCAAGCGGCTCGAGGCGCTGACGCGTGAGGTGGTCGAGCTGCGCAAGGACGAGGAGGCCGACCAGCTCGTCGCCGAGGCCGAGGCGGCCGGCACCCGCAAGGGGTTGAGCTTCGAGGACCGCGTCCACGAGGCGATCGACCGGATCGCCCGGTCTCGCGGCGACTGCGCGACCCACACGGGCGGCGAGCAGGCCGAGGGCGGTGGCCGAAAGGGCGACACGCTGGTCGAGCTCGAGGCGGCCGAAGGACCCTCGGCGGGCAGGATCGTGTTCGAGGCAAAGGACAAGAAGCTGTCCAAGAACCAGGCCTGGAGCGAGCTCAACGAGGGCATGGCGGGCCGTGCCGCCGGGTTCGCCGTGCTGGTTGTGGCCGGTGAGGATCGGGTGCCGGCGGGGCGCGAGCCGCTCCAGGAGTACGAGGGAAACAAGCTGATCGTGGCGGTCGATCGCGAGGAGCCGGGGGGCCTGGCCCTCGAGGCGGCCTACCGGCTCGCGGCAGCCCGCCTCAGGCTGGCCCGCGACGGTGACCTACAGGTCGATCCGGCCGCGGTGCGCGACGCCTCGGCCGAGGCGATCTCGACCCTCAATCAGGCTCAGGCGATCCGCTCGGCGCTGACCGGGATCAAGACCAGCTCCGACAAGGCGCGCGCCAGCCTCGATGTGATGGTCGAGGCCGTGCGGGCGAGGCTGGAGCGGATCGAAGCGCTGATCGCCGACGCGGACGAGGACTGACCGGATCTACGGCAGGAGCAGCTTGTCGCGCGAGCTCGGTCGCTGCTTGCCGACCGTGAACTTCCCGGCGGCGGCGCTCGCCGCTCCCACGGCGCTCGCCCGGTAGTCGCCCTCGGGAAGCTCGGCCTGAAGCGATCCCGGCTCGCCCGGCTTGATCGGCGCTGATGACGCGGTCGCCGGCCCGCTCAGCCGGAGACGGATGGGCGCGTCGGCCGAGTTTGTGACCGAGAAGCTGACGAGGCCCGCTCCGAAGTTGCTCGGCGACACGGAGACCCGCTCGGAATCCACCTTGACCCCGACCAGGATCGGGCTCGGTGGGCGGGGGTCGTTTGCGAAGTCGCCGGAGCCGCAGGCGGTAAATGCCGACGCCGCGACCGCGCACAGGACGGCCAGCGTCACTCGACGCAGGCGCCGTGAGCCTCTCCACGCACCGGTCCCCATCGCCGCAAATCTAGCCGACGAGCGGCTTGCCGGCGGAAGACGCGTTTCAGAACGGGAGCTCGACGACCTCGGCGCCGGCCCGCTGCGCGCCCACCAGCACCCTCGCTCCGGGCTGGGCCTCACGACGGATCACCGCCAGGGCGATCGGGCCGAGGGCAGGGGAGAGCACCGCTGTGCCGACCTCGCCGACCTCGCGATCGGAGAGTGAGATCGGCTCGCGATCGTCGACCGGCGCCTCGAGGCGAAGGCCGCGGAGATGGCGATTCGGCCTGCCCTTGTAGTGGAGCCGGGCCACAGTCTCCTGGCCGATGTAGCAGCCCTTCGTGAAGCTGACGGCGCGGTCGTCGATCCCGGCTTCCTGGGGGATCGTCGCCGTTGTCATCTCGCGGCCGAACCTCGGCCGTCCGGACTCCACGCGGACGATCTCGGCGGCCGCGTCACTGACCATCGGCGCGCCCGCGAGGACGCGAGCCAGCGCATCCAAGTCCGAGCGCGGGCAGATCAGGTCGAGCCCCAGGTCGGTGGCCACGGCGCGGCTTCTGACTCCCCCGATCTCGACCTCGCGGTGCGCGTGCTCGGCAAGAAGGCCCTCCACTCCGCTCACCGCCCCGGCCGCGGGGCCGATCAGCGACAGGAGCGCCTCGGCGCCGGTGCGGTCGGCGATCTCGACCTCTCGCCCCACCCGGTAGAGGGAGAGGTGGCGGTTGACGGCCTCGGCCGCAGCCTCCTCGAAGTCGAGCCACAGCGCGTCAGGGTCGAGTCGAAGGACGCGCATGTCGCCCTGCATGTGGCCCTTGCGGTCGAGCAGCGCCGCATAGCAGCCCTCACCGGGTGCGAGGCCTTCGAGGTCGTTGGTGAGCTGTCCCTGCAGGTAGTCCGCCGCGTCGGGGCCGGCGACCACGAGCTTTCCTCGACTCGAGCGATCGACCAGCCCGGCGCCCTCGCGGAGCAGGCGGTACTCGCCGTCCAGCTCGACCACGGGCTCGGACTTGGCGCTCATCGCATCGATTCTAGGCGCGGAAGATTTCGGCTAGACTAAAAACGAATTTCACCATGTCGCATACGAGGACATCCAGCAAGGCGAGGCTCGAGGACCGGCGAAGCGCGCCGGCCTCGGAGGCGGTCGAGGATTACGCGAAGGCGATCTACGCGCTCGGGCTTCATCACGACGGCCCGGTGACGACGTCGGAGCTTGCAGAGCGCCTCGAGGTCGCCCCGTCATCGGTGACCGCGATGCTCAAGCGCCTCGGCGAGCTGGAGCTGGTCCGCTACGAGCCTTACCACGGGGTAACCCTGACCGCGGCCGGCCGGGGGGTGGCGCTCGAGGTGATCCGTCACCACCGGCTGATCGAGGCATTCCTCGCGGAGTCGCTTCAGATGCCCTGGGATCGCGTTCACGACGAGGCCGAGGTACTCGAGCACTACATCTCCGAGGAGCTCGAGGACCGGATCGCGAAACGGCTTGGAGATCCGGTCGCCGACCCGCACGGCGACCCGATCCCGACCTCCGAGCTCGACCTCGCCGCCGATCGCACGATCGCGCTCTCGGAGCTCGCGCGAGGCCGGAGCGCGAGGTTCGCGCGGGTGTCCGACTCCGACCCGGACATGCTCCGCTACCTCGCCGAGCGGGGGATCCGCCCCGGGATCTCGCTTCGAGCGGTCGGTGCCGAGCCATTTGGGGGCCCGATGCTGGTCGAGGCGGGGGGGAGCGAGCACGCGCTGGGAGCGGAGCTGGCCGAGAAGATGCGCGTCGAGCTCGAGGGGGCGGTGGCGTGAACCGGGCCGTCGAGGAGACCCTCGAGGCGCCGGTCGGCGCGCCGGCGCTGCCCCCCGGGACGGGCGAAGCCACTGTCGAGGACGTCCTTCCGGGCGAGGCGGCGGTCGCCGAGGCGGCCCGCCGCTCGCTCGAGGGGCGGGCTCGAGGGCCGTCGCGAGTCTGGCCGTTCCTTGGGCCCGCGTTCATCGCCGCCGTCGCCTACATCGACCCCGGCAACTTCGCCACCAACATCGCCGGCGGGGCGAAGTTCGGCTATCTGCTGCTCTGGGTCGTGGTCGCGGCCAACCTGATCGCGATGCTGATCCAGACCCAGTCCGCGAAGCTCGGGATCGCCACCGGGAAGAACCTCCCCGAGCTCTGCCGCGAGACGTTTTCTCGCCGCACGTCGATCGGGCTGTGGATCCAGGCCGAGGTGGTCGCCATGGCGACCGACATCGCCGAGGTGGTGGGCGCCGCGCTCGGGCTCTACCTCCTGTTCGGCATCCCGCTGTTCGCGGCCGGGTTGATCGCGGGCCTCGGCGCGTTCGGCATCCTCGCCCTTCAGCAGATGGGATTCCGTCGCCTCGAGGCCGGAATAGCAGTGCTGGCGGGCGTCGTGCTGGTCTCCTTCGCGCTGGAGATCCTCTATGCCAGCCCGAAGGCCGGCCAGGTGGCGGGCCATCTGCTGGTCCCCGGCTTCGCGGGCACCGAGAGCGTGCTGCTTGCGACCGGGATCATCGGGGCGACGGTGATGCCACACGTCGTGTACCTCCATTCGGCGCTCACCCAGCGGCGGATCGTCGGCCGCGACGAGAGCGAGCGCCGGCGGATCCTCGGGTTCGAGAAGGTCGACGTGGTGATCGCGATGACCATCGCGGGGGTGGTCAACCTCTCGATGATGATCATGGCCGCGGCGCTGTTCAACAGGGGGAGCCTGGCCGGCATCGACAGCATCGAGGGCGCCTTCCACGGGCTCCAGCAATCTGTCTCCGGTCACGCCGCGACGATCTTCGGCGTTGCCCTCCTCGCGTCGGGATTCGCCTCCTCCTCGGTAGGCACGATGGCCGGCCAGGTCGTCATGCAGGGATTCGTGCGCCGCCGCATCCCGATCTTCCTGCGACGCGCGCTCACCCTGACGCCGGCGCTGATCGTGCTCGGCATCGGCTTGAATCCGACCGACGCGCTGGTCAGCAGCCAGGTCGTCCTGTCGTTCGGGATCCCGTTCGCGCTCATCCCGCTGATCCTGATCGCCCGCCGCCGCGACGTGATGGGCTCGATGGTCAACCCCGGCTGGCTCACGGCTCTCGCCTCGGTGCTGGGAGGGCTGATCATTGCCCTCAACGTCTTCCTGATTCAGCAGGTCTTCTTCAGCTAGCCGGGGCCGGCCGCTCGCTCCGCTCGGGTCGGAACACGGCCTGGATAACGGAGCCGAACTGGTTCGAGATGATCCTGGCGCGATTGATCTGGGTCCGGGTCCAAGGGCGCTCGACCTCGCTGTAGGCCTCGACGATTCCGATCGTCTTGCCGTGGCTCACCACCGGGACCATGAGCAGCGAGCGGAGGCCCAGGGAGAGGAGGAGCTCGACCTCCTGCGGGTCCGCCTCCGGGTCGCCGACCAGCACCTGCGCGGCCTGCTGCTCGCGCAGGACCCGACCGGTGAGCGGGTACTCGGCGATCTGGAAGTGCTCCTCGCGTGTCCCGTCGCTCTCGGCGAGCGTCTCGACGACCTGGGCATCGGGGAGCCAGCGCGAAAGGCAGACGGTGTCGGCCTGGAGCTCCTCGCCGATCAGGGCCAGGGCGCCCTCGAGGTCCTTGCCGGACCGAGCGCTCGCGAGCCGCGCGCTCAGATGCTCGAGGCGGCGGTCGCCGGCCGCGATCCGGCCGCTGCCGACCGGGCTGGCCCGAAGCGCCTGGGCGAGGGATGCCCGGCACACCTCGGCCGCGACCGGCGAGACGAGGGCCCACGGCTCGGCGGGCCGCGCGAGCGCGTACCCCTGGCCCCACTGGACGTCGAGGTCGCCGAGCACCGCGAGGTCGTCGAGGCTCTCGATTCCCTCCGCGCACACGGTCGCCCCGGTTCGCCTGGCGAAGCGCACGAACGACTCCACGAGCACCATCCTCGCCGGGTCGGAGTGAATCGCCTTGGTGAGATTGCGGTCGAGCTTGACGATGTCGGGCCGCACGCGCATCGCCTGCGTCAGGCCGGCGTAGCCGGCGCCCGCGTCGTCGAGAGCGATCAGGGCGCCTCGCTCCCGGAGCTCCGCGAGGGCTGCCACCAGGTCGTCGTCGTCCGAGACGAACTCGTGCTCGGTGATCTCGACCACGAAGCCGTTCAGGTCCGAGGGCAGCGCTCTTACGACCGGTGCGGAGGTCAGCGCCGACGGGCTGATGTTGACCGCGAGGTGGGTGCCGAGCGGCCTGCCGACCGGCTCAAGGGCCGCCCTGATCGCGGCGGCCTCGAGATCGGGCCCCAGACCACAGCCGTGGGCCTGGGCGAACCAGGTCTCCGGCGAGCGCCGCGGCGATCCCGAGAAGCGCGACAGCGCCTCGTAGCCGACCAGGTGCCCGCTCGCAAGCGCGACCACCGGCTGGAAGACCGGCGTGATCGGGCTGGTCCCGTCGAGCAGCTCGGTGACCTCGGCGGCGCGACGCCTGGTCCAGGCGAGCGGTACGTGCCCCGGGTCGAAGCGACGCGTGCGTCCCTTGCCCCGGCGCTTCGCCCAGTAGAGGGCGCCCTCGGCGAGCTGGCAGAGGCTGGAGGCGTCGTCGGCATCGTCCGGAAAGGCCGCGACCCCCGCCGAGCAGGAGAGGTCGATGCCCCGAACCGAGACCGACGCGACCGCGTCGCGGGCACGCTCCGCCGTGCGGTAGGCGTCGTCGGCGCTTCGGTTCGGGACGATCAGCGCGAACTCCTCGCCTCCCGTTCGGGCGGCCGATCCGACTCCGCTCACCGCGATCCGAAGCGCCTTGCCTATCGACCTCAGGACCTCGTCGCCGTAGGGATGCCCGTGCGCATCGTTGACCGCCTTGAAGTTGTCCAGGTCGATCATCACGAGGGCGAGCCGCCGGTCACTGCGCCGTGCCCGCTCGAGTTGGCTGATCAACTCCTGATGAAAGCCGCGGTGGTTGGCGAGCCCGGTCAGCGGGTCGGTCCCCGCGAGTCCCTCGAGCTCGGCCTCGCGCCGTCGCAGGAGCGGCAGGAACGCCGCGGTGCCCACTGCGCCGACTGCGCTGACGGCCAGGAGGGGCACGCCGTCCACGGTCCCGATCGCGAAGCCGACCACGCAGGCCCACAGGAGCGCCGAGCCGATCGCGGCGCACATCAGCAGGCCGCGTGGGGGGCGGCGCCGTGTCGATGGCCGCGATGATGTCAATGGTGGACGAGGTGGCTGGGATAGGCTCTTTCGAGCTTCATCGGGCGCTTCGTGCCGGGCCTTGAGTACGCTGTCGTCGATGGGGTTGGCCGACTCGTTTCAGGGACTCCTGGACTCCCTTCCGGACGACTGGACCGATCTCGAGGTCGACCTCCGGATCTCAGACGAGGAGCGCTACGTCGACGCCGCCGTGCTGCTCTCCCAGGTCAACGCCCAGCCCTACTCGAAGGCGGATTGGCACTGGCGCCTGCTGATCGCTCACCGCTTCGGTCATGCGGCCGCTGCGGAGACCGTGATGGGGACGCTCGAGTTGATCGACCGAGAGGGGATCGAGGGCGAGATGGTCGTCCGGGACGTGCGCGAGGGCCGGGCCGAGATCGTTCAGATGTGGGGACGTCCAGAGAGCGTCCGTGAGGACTTTCGCCGCCGGCGAAGCCTCTAGGCGGCGATGGCCCGGGTACTGGCCGTGGTCCCGGACCTGATGCTCGCAAGCCGGGTGGAGGCGACCTTGACCGCGGCCGGGCACGAGGTCAGGTTGGCATCGGCGCCTGGCGCGGAGGCCCTGAACGAGGCCGACCTGATCGTCGCCGACGTGGGGGAGGTGGACCCGGAGAGCGTCGCCCGCACGGGCACTCGTGTGCTCGGCTTCTACGCCCATACCGATCCCGAGACCCGGCGTCGCGCCGAGGCCGCGGGCATCGACCTCGTGGTCCCGCGCTCCCGGCTCGCTCGCGAGATGCCCGAGCTGGTCGAGCGCCTGATTGGCTAGCGATACGGAAGTCGAACGCCTCGGAGAGCCACCCCGGTGCCGGGCGCTCGATGATCCCGTGGGCGACCTCCCAGTCGAGCCACCGGCGCATCAGCGAGGGCGCGGGTGGGCGGGTGCCGAGCGCGTGGACGCGCAGCAGGGCGGTCAGCTCGGCGCGCTGCGCGGCGCGATCGAGGCCGGACGTGCCGGCCAGAAGGGCGCCGAGCGCCGCTCCCGGCCGCCGCACGGCCAGGCCGTAACCGCGCCGGGTCGCCTCCACGACGGATCGGACCAGGTCCGGGTCGGATGCGATCAGCTTCGAGGTCGTCGACAGGATCAGCTCGGGGTAGCGCGGGGCGCCGTAGCGGTCGACGCGGAACTCGCGCGTCGGCGCTCCCATCCGGCGCAGCGTGACCCCCTCGGCGTTCCAGAAGGCCGTCGCCGCGTCCACCTTCCCGGCCGCCAGCGCCGAAACGGCCTGAAAGCCGATGGTGACCCGGTCGACCGAGGAGGGATCGCCGCCCCCGGCGCTGATCACCGAGTCGAGGACGGCGTCATCGGACGGCAGGCCCGTCACGCCGAGCGTCGCGCCGTCGAGGTCTCGGGGGGTGCGCACCCGGGAGCGATTCGCCGCGATCACCGCGGCCAGGGGACGCTCCACGATCGGGGCCACGCCGACCACGTCGAGGCCGTGCTCGCGGGCGATCGCCAGGTCGTGGATGTCGAGGATCGCGAACTGCGCGCGGCCCGCCTCGAGGAGCTTGGGGGCGTCGGTCGACGCCGATGGCTGCTGAACATGCAGGTCGACCCCGGCGTCGCGGTAGTAGCCCCGGGCGAGCGCCGAGTAGATCCCTGCGTGGACCGCGTTCGGCTGAAAGTCGAGCACTAGGGTCGCGCCTTTCGGCGCGCCCGGTTCAGCGCCGTCCCCGCCGCAGGCGGCCAGGCCGGCCGAAGCGAGCACGGCCGCCAGCAGCGCGGCGACCCTCCACATCGAGCTGGGGAGGATAGTCGGCGCGCGGCGCGTAAGAGGGATCGGACGGTGCCAGCAGGCCGGCCGCCAGGCGGATAGACTGCCGCCGCCCGTGTCGCCCCCAGGCGCGGCGCTCAAACGAGAGCTTCGAGGAGGTTCACTCAGTGCAGGATCGAGGACTCGCCGCGTACATAGCAGAGCTGATCGGCACCATGCTCCTGGTGTTCGCGATCTGCACGGTCATTACCCTCTACGTCGCGACTACTGCGAGCGCCCAGACCGGCTCGGACTTCGCGGTCGTGGGACTGGTCCACGCGTTCGTGCTCTTCGGGTTGATCATCACCCTCGGCGTGGTCAGCGGTGGGCACTTCAACCCGCTGGTGACCCTTGCGGCGGCCGTGCTCAAGCGGATCGACCCTGTCGACGCGCTCGTCTACATCCTCGCCCAGCTTTCCGGCGGCGTCCTCGGGGCGCTCATGGTCAAGGCCTTCCTGCTCGACGAGGGCCGGGCCGGCCATTACGGCGCCCTATCGATCAGCCCGCTCCTGTCCGGGGCCGTGGCAGGAGCGTGCATCGAAGGGATCGGCACGTTCCTGCTCGTGCTGGCGGTCTGCGCGGTGGCGTTCAACCCGCGAGCCCGCAAGGACTGGGCACCGCTCGCCATCGGCTTCACCCTCGGCCTCGACATCATGATCTTCGGCCCCCTTACCGGCGGTGGGTTCAACATCGCTCGCTGGTTCGGGCCGGCACTGATCGGCAACGACTTCACGAACACCTGGGCGTACATCGTCGGGCCGATCGTGGGCTCGCTCGCCGCTGCAGTTCTGTACCGATTCGTGATCGCCGGGTCTCAGTACGCCCTCGGCCCGGAGCCGCCAACCGAGGCCGGCGAGGTGGTCGAGAACGTGGCCGCGGACGTCGAGACTGTGTCCCGGCCGCGTCCCAAGTAGCGGGAGCCGCACTGCTGTAGCTTGCGTGCTGTGCGGCGCGTCACCTTCTCGCGCAACTACACGCTCTCGCTCTCGAGGACCTGTCGCTGCTACTGCAAGTACTGCGCCTTCGCCACGCATAGCGCCCACCTGTACGAGCCGGGCGAGGTCGAGCGGCGACTCGACGAGGCGGTGAGGCGAAACACCAAGGAGCTGCTCGTGCTGACCGGCGAGCGGCCGGAGGTCAACCCCGAGGTCGCGCGCAGACTCGCTGCCTGGGGCCACGAGGACTTCGTCTCCTACGTCGTCTGGACCTGCGAGCGCGCCCTCGAGCGAGGGCTTCTTCCCCACACCAACCTCGGCGTGCTGAGCGAGCGCGACCTTGCCCGCCTCCGGGAGGTCACCGCGTCCCAGGGGCTGATGCTCGAGTCGGCGTCCGAGCGGCTGATGAAGACCGTCCACGCCGGTTCGCCCACCAAGCACCCGGCGCGCCGCCTCGAGACGATCGAGGCAGCCGGCCGCCTGCGCATCCCGTTCACCAGCGGGATCCTGGTCGGGATCGGCGAGATCGAGGAGGAGCGAATCGCCTCGCTCGAGGCGATCGCCGAGGTCAACTCCCGCCACGGCCACATCCAGGAAGTGATCCTCCAGAACTTCGTTCCCCATCCGAGGTACTACGGCCGCGAGGTCGCCGAGATCGCGGACGAGGCAGCCCGAGCGCGGTGGCAGGACGGGCTGGGTGGGGAGGGGGCAGAGGAGGGCCGCGTGCCGCACTTGACGGCCGACACCACGTCGCAAGGTGGAGAGGCAACGTTGCAAGGTGGAGAGGCAACGTTGCAAGGTGGAGAGGCCGGGACTAGGGACGAAGTCCCGGAGCAGGCGAGTGACCCTGCCGGCGCAGCGGCGTGGCAACCCGACGACACCGGAGCCGCAGGCGAGGATGTCGGCGGAGTTGTTCAGGAGGCTCCCGGCGGGGTTATTCCCGATTGGGCGACCCCGATCACCCTCGACGACATGAAGCTGCTGGTTCGCGAGTGCCGGCGGCTGATGCCGGACGTCGGGATCCAGATTCCGCCGAACCTCTCGGACTGGTGGGACGAGCTGGTCGCCGAAGGCGCCACGGACCTCGGCGGCCTGTCTGCGAACGGCGACCACATCTCGCCCGAGCACGCCTTCCCGAGCCCCCACCAGGTGCGAAAGCGCCTACAGCCGTCCGGTTACGCCCTGACCGAGCGCCTCTGCGCCTATCCCTCCTACCTGGACCCGGGCTGGTTGGAGCAGGGTGTCCTCGACGTGGTGAAGCTCAAGTACTGGAGCTTCATCCCGCGCCACGGATCGGGGCGTCGCGCCGAGCGATCGATCCCCGCGGACGCCGCCCCCCGCGCAATCGAGAAGGGGCGCCGCGGCGAGGCCCTGACAGAGGATGAGATCTCGGCCCTGTTCGCCGAGACCCGACCGGAGGTGGTCGAGGAGATGCGCGTGGCCGCGGACGGCCTGCGGGCCGAGCTCGCGGGAGAGCGGGTCACGTTCGTCGTCAACCGCAACATCAACTTCACCAACGTCTGCGTGGTCGGGTGCGCGTTCTGCGGCTTCGGCCAGGGCCGCCGCTCGCCCGACGCCTACCACGTGGCCGAGGACGACTTTCAGGCTCGCGTCCAGGAGGCCGTGGACTACGGGGCGACGGAGATCTGCATGCAGGGCGGGATCCACCCCGACTACACGCTGGAGCACTACGGTCGCTGGCTCCGCCTGGTCAAGGACGTGGCTCCGCAGATCCACCTGCATGCCTACTCGCCGATGGAGATCCACTACATGTGCGAGCGCTCGGGGAGGTCGCCCGAGGCGGTGTTCGACTACCTGCTCGAGTGCGGGCTCGGGTCGACTCCCGGCACCGCCGCCGAGGTCCTTCACGACGGCGTTCGGGCGAGGATCTCGCCCAACAAGCTGCCGGCCGATCGCTGGGTGGAGATCATCGAGGCCTGTCACCGGTCCGGCCTTCACTCGACCTCGACCGTGATGTTCGGGCACATCGAGGAGCCGTGGGAGCTGGCTCGCCACATGCGCGTGATCCGCGAGCTCCAGGAGCGAACCGGCGGGATCACCGAGTTCGTTCCGCTCTCGTTCATCCCCTTCAACACGCTGCTCGGTCGCACTCACGGCGTCGAGGAGATATCGCGCACGGACAACCTCAAGCACACCGCCGCCTTCCGGCTCGCGCTCGGCAGGACGATCCCCAATCTCCAGGCGAGCTGGGTGAAGATGGGCTTGGACGCCGCAACCGAGAGCCTGAGCTGGGGCGTCAACGACCTCGGCGGCACCCTGATGGAGGAGAACATCTCCCGGATGGCGGGCTCACAGCACGGCGTTCGCCTCGACCCCCCTGATCTGATCGAGGCGGCGCGCGAAGCCGGCCGCCAACCCGCCCAGCGCACGACGCTCTACGAGATCGTCGAGACGTACTGAGCGCTCGCCGCGGAGCGGACGGGGCTGGGTAGGAGCAGTGCCTCGGCCGGAGGGAGCGCCCAATCGAGTGTGGGGTTGGGAACGGTATGCGTACCGAATCCACCACTCGATGCCCAGACCTGCTGATTGCGGCGATGGCTGGCCGGCAACACGGAGTGGTGGCGAGGCGGGACCTGCTGCGAGCCGGCGTGACGAGCCGCCAGATCACGTGGCGTCTGCGCGGCGGACGTCTCCACCAGATCCACCGCGGCGTGTACCTCGTGGGACACGTCGTCGCGACGGAACACGGTCGGGACATGGCCGCCCTGCTCGCATGTGGCGCCCGCGCGGTCCTCAGCCACCGAAGCGCCGCGGCGCTCTGGGGGCTGCTTCCGTACCCCGCTTCCGCCCCGGCTTGCGTCACCCTCCCAATCGCGGGCCGCGTGGTGAGACGGGGGATCGACGTACATCGCGCGGCGTTGTCTCCACGCGATGTCCGACGGCGTAAGCAGCTGCCCCTAACGAGCCCGCCTCGCACCGTCCTCGACCTCGCGGCCAAGCTTGGGCCGGAGGAACTCGAGCGGGTCGTTGCCGAGGCCGGTTACCGAAGGCTGGCGAGCGAGTGGGAGCTGGGGGCCCAGATCCAGCGCAACCGGGGCAAGCGTGGCAATGTCACCCTGCGCCGCATCCTTGACCTCGCCGGTGGTCCGCGCCGCACCCGCTCGCCCGCGGAGCGCGAGATGCTCACGCTGCTGCGTCGGTCCGGGATCGACGGGTACGAGACGAATGCGCGCATCCGCGGCTTCGAGGTCGACGCCCTGTGGCGAGAGCGCAGCTTCGCGGTCGAGCTCGATGGCTACGCCGCCCACTCAGGCCGGCTCGCCTTCGAGCGTGACCGCCTCAAGATCGCCAAGCTCAAGGCTCGGGGGCTCGACGTGATGCCGATCACCCCTCGCCAGCTGCGAGACGATCCCGAGGGGGTGGTCGCGAGGCTGTGCGCCGCGCTGGAATCGCAGGGATGAAGCCGCTCCCGCGTCGCCGAGTGAAGAGTTGAAGACCCTATGCGTACCGAACCCTTCACTCGATGCGTGGGGCGTCGGTGCGACGAGGCCGGGACGGGCTCCCCATGTGGTGGGCCAGGCCGACGCCGATGGCGCGACAATGGGCTCATGCGCGCGATGGTGCTCCACGAGCTACGCGAGCCGCTTCGGTTGGAGGACGTCGCCGAGCCGGAGCCCGGCCCGGGGCAGGTCCTGCTGCGGGTCCGCGCCTGCGGGGTGTGCCGCACCGACCTCCACGTGGTCGACGGCGACCTCGCCGAGCCCAAGCTGCCCCTGATCCCCGGTCATCAGATCGTCGGCATCGTCGAGGCGACGGGGGAGGGGGCGGACCGTTTCGAGCCGGGCGGGCGAGTGGGCGTTCCCTGGCTCGGGTGGACGGACGGCGACTGCCTCTACTGCACGTCGGGACGGGAGAACCTGTGCGAGCACGCGCGCTTCACCGGGTACCAGCTCGACGGCGGCTACGCCGAGATGGCGGTCGCCGACGAGCGCTTCTGCGTCCCGATTCCCGACGGCTACACGGATCTCCAGGCTGCGCCGCTTCTCTGCGCGGGCCTGATCGGCTACCGGTCGCTTCGCCTCTGCGGTGAGGGGGCCGAGCGGATCGGCCTCTACGGGTTCGGAGCCTCGGCGCACATCATCTGCCAGGTCGCGGCCCACCAGGGGCGCGCGGTCTACGCGCTGACCAGGCCCGGGGACGTTGAGACGCAGCGCTTCGCCCTCGGGCTCGGCGCCTCCTGGGCCGGCGATACGGAGGGGGGATCGGAGACCTCTGAGCGCGGTGGCCTGGAGCCCCTCGACGCCGCGATCATCTTCGCCCCGGCGGGCGAGCTGATCCCGGTCGCGCTTCGCGCCGTGGCGCCCGGCGGGACGGTCGTCTGCGCCGGGATCCACATGAGCGACATCCCGTCATTTCCCTACGACGTCCTGTGGGGGGAGCGGACGCTTCGCTCGGTCGCCAACCTGACCCGCGCGGACGCCGAGGAGTTCATGGCTCTGGCGCCCCGGGTCCCCGTCCGGACATCGGTCACACAGTACGCACTGGAGCGCGCCAACCAGGCGCTCGACGACCTGCGCGCGGGTAGGGTTCGAGGCGCGGCGGTGCTTCGCCCGCCGACGACGTCCGAAGGAGAGGAGGGCTGATGGCTGACATCACGGTGAAGCGACTCGAGGACTTCGAGACGATCTTCGGGGGAGGCTTTCGCCGGGTTCGTGCCGGGCTCGGGGTGAGCTCGTTCGGGGTCGCCGTCATGGACCTCCCGCCGGGGTTCACCGAGTATCCCGAGCACGACCACGGCCGCGACGGCCAGGAGGAGGTCTACACGGTGCTGGCCGGGAGGGCCACCCTGACCGCAGGCGGGACCGAGTACGTGCTCGAGCCGGGGGTGTTCGCGCGAGTGGGGCCGAAGGAGACGCGAAAGATCAACACCGCGGACGAGGGAGCGCGGGTCCTGGCGATCGGCGGGGCCCCCGGGCGCGTCTACGAGGCGCCTGAGTACACCGAGGAGGGCCAGCCCGACCCGATGGCGGGCCACCGCCCGGACGCCGTCTAGCGGAAGAGGTCGTCGGCCGGCTCTCGGCGAATCGCCAGCGCGCCGGGCCCGTCGGCGGCGGTGACGAAGCGGCTGAGCCCGCGCACCAGGCAGGCCGGTACCCCGCCATCCTTGGTTCGGGCCAGGTCGGCCGCGGCCGCCACCTGGTCGGCGATCGCGATCACCGTTGCCGCCAGCGGGCGGCCGCCGCGATCGGGCGATCCGCGGCGATCGTCGAGCGGGGCGAGGCCGGCGCAGCCGATCGCGACGTCCGCCTGGCCGAGCCGCCACGCCCGGCCGAAGCTGTCGGCGATCACGACCGCGGGGGCGACCTCCGCCGCTTCCCGGAGCTCGACCCGGATCCGCCTGGCGGACTCGTCCGCGTCCTCGGGCAAGAGCGTGACCCGATTCTGGCCGGGCACGTTCGAGATGTCGATGCCGGCGTTGGCGCAGACCCAGCCGCTTCGCGTCTCGACGATCAGCGCCCTGGGCTCTGCGCGCAGCACCCTGCTCGCTTCTCCCAGGACCAGCTCGACCAGCCGTGGGTCCCTGCCGAGGCGCTCGGCCAGCTCGTTCGCGCGCTCGCCGGGGATCACGGCCTCCAGGTCGCGGACGCGGCCCTCGGCCTTCGAGACAACCTTCTGCGAGACGGCCACGATGTCGCCCGCCCCGAGCTTTTCCCCCTGGGCACGGATCCGCTCGGCGATCTGATCGCCCAGCCGGGCGCCTGCCTCGATCTCGGGCAGGCCCTCGATCCCGACCAGCTCGACCCGCGGGCTCATCGGCGCGAAGCGCTTGCGAGCCGGCCCGTTCGCTCGAGGACGGAGGCGGTGGCCGGGGCGCGATCGGGGTCGCGCCCGAGCGCCGCAATCATCTCCGCGAGGTCGGCGGGCGTGTCGAGGTCCAGCCGAAGCGATTCCAGGCGCTCGACCTCGACCATGTGCCCGCCCCGGCGGCCCAGCCCGGCGTGACGGGCGCAGCTTCGGGGGCCGAACGCGGGCCTGATCGCGTCGGGGGGGGACAGCACGAGGGCGTTGGTCCCGGTCCCGTGGCGGTCGGGGACGATCGCCACGCGGCCGTCATGCGAGCGCTCGAGCGCTCCGTCGAGCTCGGCCGGATCGAGCAGCGGGCAGTCGCCGGGCAGAAGCGCCGCGGCGTCGGCGCCGAGCTCCTTTGCCCGCGCGATCCCGAGCATCGCCGCCTCGGAATGGCCCCGGTCGCGGGGGTCGCCCAGGACCTCGATCGGGATGCGGTCGCGTTGCCGGTCGGAACCGAGGGCGACGCGCTCGGCCCGGGAGTCGCCGGTCACCACGATCACCCGGGCGAGCCGCTCGGAGCGGGAAACGGCGTCCAGCACGTCGGCGAGCATCGCCTCGACGAGCGTGGCGCGCTCCGCGGCCTCCAGCGCCTCGACCAGGCGCTGCTTCGCTGCGTCGAGGCGCTTGACCGGAATGATCGTCACGGGCCCGCTCATCGGGGCCCCCGAAGCTGATCCGCGAGCTCGAGCACTCGCTCTGCGAGCTCGCGTCTGCTCCTCGCATCGGACATCAGAGCGGGGCAGGAGAACGAGCGGAGCCGGGTGGGGAACGGGTCGGGATCGCCGGAGTCGACCACCATCGCGTCGAGGAGGCCGACGTAGAGCGACGCCACACCCTCGGCCGAGATCGGTCGCCGGATCGCCGTCATGAACTTCTCCGTCGGCCCCTTGACCGCCCGTCCAGCGACGAACGGGCTCACCGCCACCACCGGCGCGTCCGAGCTGGCGATCGCCTCGCGCATCCCGGGGACGGCCAGGATCGGCCCGATCGAGATCACGGGGTTCGACGGCCCGATCACGATCGCATCGGCGGCGCCGAGGGCGTCCAGGACCTCGGGGGTCGGGGCGGCCTCGTCGAGGCCCCGCACCTCGACCGCCTCGATCGGGGGCTCCGAGCGCTCGACGATCAAGAACTGCTGGAGGCCGGCCCATCCCCCTGGTGTCAGGACCCAGGTCTGGACGCGCTCTTCGCACATCGGCCTGACGGCCGCGCTCGCCCCGAGGCCTCGTGCGATCTGCTCCTGCGCCGCGGTCAGGGTTCCGCCTTCGGCGATGAAGTGGGTCCGGTAAAGGCAGGTGGCCAGGTCGCGGTCAGTGAGCTGAAACCACCCCGGCGCGCCGAGGCGCTCGAGCCGCTCGTGGACGGTGAACGAGTCGTCTCGGATTCCCCAGCCGCGCTCGGCGTCGATCTCGTCGGCGAGCCAGTAGGTGACCAGGTCGGGATCGGGGGAGACGTGAAGGCCGTGAATCCGGGTGTCGTCGGCGGTGTTGGCGATCACGGTCAGGTCGGCGCCGAGCAGATCCTGCATTCCCGCCGCGAGCTTCGCCCCACCGGTCCCGCCGGCGAGCAGCGCGACCCGCATCAGCCTCGCCCGCGGGCGTGGGCGGGCACCACGGCCGGCTCCGGGACGCCCATCACTTCCAGGGGTCGTCGGCCGGGAGGCCAGTGATCCGGATTCCCGCGTGCGCCTTGTATCGGACGTTGATCGAGATCAGCAATGGCGTCAGCTGCTCGACGATCCGCGCCGTCTCGAGCCCGCCGGCGTTGACGGCCCGAAGCCCCGGGACCTCGTTGATCAGCCTTGCCACACGGGCCTTGTCGGCCTTTCGCTCTCCGCAGATCAGCACGTCCTCGTCGAGCTCGGCGTCCGGGTCGGCGAGCGCTGATGCGCTCACCGTGTGAAGCGCGGCGATCACCGTCACCCCTTCGGGCACCATCTCCCGCGCCTGCTCGGCCGCCGAGCCCTGCCAGACGCCGAGCGAACGGGTCGCCTTGCCGCCGACCGCGGCGGCGGTCGGGACCGTGCAGTCGACCAGGATCTGGCCGGGTTCGAGCGCTTCGCGGAGGTTGTTCAGGTTCTCCGACTGGACGCGAAACGGCACCGTCAAGAAGACGATCGGCCCGCGTCGGGCGGCCTCCTGGTTGACCGCGCCCTCGACCCGGGCGCCCGGCGCGGAGCTCTCGAGGCGGCCGCAGGCCTCGTTCGCGCGCTCCTCGCTGCGCGACCCGATCACCACCTCATGGCCCGCCACGGCGAGCCTCGCCGCGAGGCCGAAGCCAAGCGCTCCGGTGCCGCCGATGATGGGGATTGGCTCCGACACGCCGCCGCAGCATATGCTCCGCCCGATGAGACTCGAGGGAAGGCGCGCGCTGGTCACCGGAGGCGCCAGCGGGATCGGCGCGGCGATCGCCCGGAGGCTGACGGCCGAGGGCGCCGGGGTGGTGATCGGCGACGTGAACGTGGACGGCGCCCGCAAGGTGGCGGAGGAGATCGGGGCGGATGCGACGATGCTGGACGTCGCCGACCCGGCCTCGGCGGCGGCGGTGGTGGACGCGCACGGTTCGTTCCAGATCCTGGTCAACAACGCCGGAACCGACGACTTCGCCTTCTTCACCGAGATGACCCCCGAGCGCTGGGGCCGGCTCGTCGCGATCAACCTCGAGGGCGTCTTCTCGTGCACCCACGCGGTCCTCCCAGCGATGCAGGAGGCCGGCTACGGACGGATCGTCAACATCGCCTCGGAGGCGGGACGAGTGGGCTCGAAGGGCTCGGCCGTGTATTCGGCCGCCAAGGGTGGCGTGATCGCCTTCACCAAGGCGATCGCCCGAGAGAACGCCCGCTACGGGATCAACGCGAACGCGATCGCGCCCGGGCCGATCAACACCCCGCTTCTGAACGCCGCCAGGACCCTCGGCGACGTCGGCGAGAAGATCATCGAGACGATGCGCCAGGCCACCCAGATGCGAAGGCTCGGCGAGCCCGAGGAGGTCGCCGCCGCGGTCGCGTTCCTCGCCTCCGACGACGCGTCGTTCGTGACCGGCGAGACGCTCGGCGTCTCTGGTGGCCTGGGGATGGTCTAGTGGCCGAGGGCGGCGCGCCCGACTCGCAGGGAAGCATCCCCGACCCCGAGGTGGGGGACTTCGAGCGCCGCGAGCCCGATGCGCTTCGGCCCGGGATCGAGCGCACCACCGAGTTCGAGGTGGCCGACAGGCTCGTCACTGACGTCGGCGGGACGATCGGCATCCGCGTGCTCTCGACTCCCGGGATGATCGCGATGATGGAGCGAACCGCGGCGATCCTCTCGTTCGAGCGCCTGCCCGAGGGCAGGGCCACGGTCGGCTTCGAGATCTGCGTCAAGCACGTCGCCGCGTCGACCGAGGGCAGCGCGTGCACCGCCCACGCGCGGCTCCGCGAGGTCGCCGACGGCCGAAAGCTTCGCTTCGACGTGGAGGTGAAGGAGGGGGAGAGGACGATCGGCGTCGGCACCCACGAGCGCCGTGTGATCGACGCCGGCGTCGTCAAGTCGGGCTAGCCCGGCCGTGGGCGAGCTGCCGTCATCGGTCCGGATTCGCGAGGTCGGCCCGCGGGACGGGTTCCAGAACGAGCCCGAGGTGATCCCGACCGACCAGAAGGTGCGGCTGATCGCGATGCTCGCGGCGAGCGGCCTGCGGCGGCTCGAGGTGACCTCATTCGTGCGCTCAGACGTCATCCCCCAGCTCTCGGACGCCGATGCGGTGCTGGAGGCGATTGAGCGCCCGCGGGGAGTCGCGTACTCGGTCCTGATCCCGAACCGCCGGGGCCTGGAGCGCGCGCTCGCACATCGCGATCGATTCGACGAGGTCAATGTGTTCCTTTCCGCCTCTGAGAGCCACAACCGCCGAAACGTCAACCGCACGATCGCCGAATCGCTCCGGGGCCTCCGGTCGACCGTCTCGGCGGCCCGCGCCGAGGGCCTGCGCTGCGAGGGGGTGATCTCGGTGGCCTTCGGCTGCCCCTACGAGGGTGAGGTCCCGATGGCGCGGGTCTTCGAGATCGCCGAGCAGCTCGCCGAAGCGGGCTGCGAGGAGGTGTCGTTCGGCGACACGACCGGGATGGCGAATCCCCGGCAGGTAAGCGAGTTCTTCGCGTCGGCCGCCGGGGCGCTCGGGGACGCCGAGCTCACCGCCCACTTCCACAACACCCGCGGCCAGGGCCTGGCAAACGTCCTCGCGGCGCTCGAGCAGGGAATCGACTCCTTCGAGTCGGCCTTCGGCGAGCTGGGCGGCAGTCCGCTGACCCCGGGGGCGACCGGGAACATCTCGACCGAGGACCTCGTCTCGATGCTCGAGGAGATGGGGATCGCGACGGGCGTCGACCTGGAGCGGATGATCGGCGCCGCAAGCGCGGCCCAGGAGCTCCTGGGCCGCCCCCTGGGCGCTCACCTGCTGAGTGCCGGCCCGGTCGAGTGGCGGCGCTAGCGCGCTCCGGCTAGGGTTGTCGGGGTGAAGGCAGACGCTTTCAGGGCGGCGGTCGAGTCCGAGGACCCGGAGGCGCTCGTCGCGACTCTCGCCGAGGACGTCGTCTTCCGAAGCCCGGTCGTCTTTCGGCCCTACGAGGGCAAGGCTGTCGTGGCGGCGATCCTGACCGAGGGCGCGATGAAGGTGTTCGAGGGCTTCCGCTACGTCCACCACCTCTCCGACGGCGACACCGAGGCGCTCATCTTCGCCGCCCGGGTCGGTGATCGAACCGTCGACGGGCTCGACCTGCTGCGCTTCGACGAGCACGGAAAGGTGGTCGAGCTGACGGTGATGGCGCGGCCGATGAGCGGGCTGAACGCGCTCGCCGAGGCGATGGGCCGTGAGTTCGAGCGGCTCGGCATCGCGCCGCCGGCGGCCGCGTAGGCAGGCCGCGGCCCACCTCCCGATAGGCTGCCGCGGCGATTTCAGCGGGTCAGCGAACGGAGGTTCAACGGATGGAGATCGGCAAGGTTGGAGTGCTCGGCTGCGGACTGATGGGTCACGGAATCGCCCAGATCTGCGCCCAGGCGGGCTGGGACGTGGCGGTTCGCGAGGTGAGCGAGGACCAGCTCGACCGGGGGATGGGCAAGATCTCCAAGCAGCTCGACCGCGCGGTGGAGAAGGGCAAGATGGAGCAGGCCGATGCCGACGCGGTGCGCGGCCGGATCAATCCGACCCTCCAATACGCCGACCTCGCCGACTGTGACCTGGTGATCGAGGCGATCACCGAGGACCTTCCCGCCAAGCTCGAGATGTGGGGGGAGGTCGACGGCCTGGCCAAGGACGGCGCGACCTTCGCGACCAACACGTCGTCGCTGTCGGTCGCCGACCAGGCAGCCGCGACGTCGCGTCCGGAGCACTTCATCGGGCTTCACTTCTTCAACCCGGCGCAGGTCATGCCGCTGCTCGAGGTCGTCCGCGCCGAGGCGAGTGGCGAGGACGCGGTCCGGCTCGGGTTCGAGGTCGGGGAGAAGCTCGGCAAGACGACGGTCGCGGCGGGTGACAACCGCGGGTTCATCGTCAACCGCCTCCTGGTCCCCTACATGCTGGACGCGATCAGGGCTCGCGAGCAGGGGGTCGGGTCCACCGAGGACATCGACACCGGGATGAAGGCGGGGGCAAGCCACCCGATGGGGCCGCTGACGCTCGCCGACTTCGTGGGCCTCGACACGCTGGCGTCGATCGCCGCCGTCATGCACGACGCCTACGGCGAGGAGCGGTTCGCGGCGCCCCCCACCCTCACCAAGCTCGTCGAGGCTGGCAACTACGGCCGCAAGTCGGGTCAGGGCTTCTACGACTATTCCGGCGACCGTCCGGCACCGGTCGACCTCTAGGCGGACGGGAGCACCATGGCCGCTGCCCGCGGGCGCGCCGCGCTCCGCCCCTAGACTGCTGCCGCGATGAGCGAGTCGCCCCGAAAGGCCGAGTTCGAGGACGCGCTCGAGGCCGCCCTGGCCGGCGGTCCGGAGCGCCATCGGGTGAAGACCGCCGAGCAGGGCAAGATGGCGGTCCGCGAGCGGGTCGCCCTGCTCGTGGACCCCGACTCGTTCGCCGAGGAGGCGATGCTCGCCAACTGGGACGCCGACGGCCTCGGCGCCGACGGCGTGGTCACGGGGTTGGCCCGAATCGCCGGCCGCAAGGTCGCGCTGATGGCCAACGACCCGACCGTGAAGGCGGGATCGTGGGGAGCAAAGACGGTCGAGAAGATCCTCCGGATCCAGGAGCGCGCCCTGCGCCTCGAGCTGCCGATGGTCTACCTCGTCGACTCCGCCGGGGCCAGGATCACCGATCAGGTCCAGATGTTCGGCGGGCGGCGCGGCGCCGGCCGAATCTTCCACAACGAGGTCAGGCTCTCGGGCCGCGTCCCGCAGATCTGCTTGTTGTTCGGCCCGTCGGCTGCGGGGGGCGCCTACATCCCGGCGTTCTGTGACGTGGTGATCATGCGGGAGGGCAACGCGTCGATGTATCTCGGATCACCCCGAATGGCTGAGATGGTGATCGGCGAGCGGGTGACGCTCGAGGAGATGGGCGGGGCCAAGATGCACACCTCGGTCTCGGGCTGCGGGCACTTCCTGGCCGGCTCCGACGCCGAGGCGATCGATCTCGCCAAGCGCTACCTGTCCTACATGCCGGCGAGCTGGCGAGACGAACCGCCGCCGGCCCCGCCCGCGCAGCCGGCCGGGCGTCTGCAGCCGTCCGAGATCGTCCCTTCGGATGAGAACACGCCGTTCGACGTCAACGACCTGATCGCCGCCCTCGTCGACGCCGACTCGTTCCTCGAGGTGCACGCCGGCTGGGCGCGGGAGCTGGTGGTCGGTCTCGCCCGCCTAGGCGGGCGCGCGATCGGGATTGTCGCCAACCAGCCCAAGGTCAAGGGCGGGGTCCTGTTCGTCGACTCCGCCGACAAGGCCGCCCGCTTCATCTGGACCTGCAACGCGTTCAATCTTCCGCTCGTCTTCCTGGCCGACGTCCCTGGATTCATGATCGGCACCCAAGTCGAGCGCCAGGGGATCATCCGCCACGGAGCCAAGATGATCTCGGCGGTCTCCGAGGCGACCGTCCCGAAGATCTCGGTCGTGGTCAGAAAGGCCTACGGGGCGGGGCTCTACGCGATGGCCGGGCCCGCGTTCGAGCCTGATTCCTGCATCGCGCTCCCCACGGCGTCGATCGCCGTGATGGGGCCGGAGGCGGCGATAAACGCCGTCTTCTACAACCAGATCAGCGAGATCGACGATCCCGCCGAGCGTGAGGCGTTCGTGAGCCGAAAGCGCGACGAGTACGCGGCCGACATCGACATCCTCCACCTGGCCTCCGAGCTCGTGGTGGACGCCGTTATCGACCCCGATGACCTGCGAGCCGAGCTGATCCGCCGTTTCGGGCTTGCCGAGACCAAGGATCGCCGCTTTTCGGAGCGCCACAATGCAGTCAACCCGGTCTAGCACCCGATACCCCCCTTAACCAGGGCCTTAGCGCGCGGCGCTACCGTTAGGGCGTGCGATCGAACCCCAGATTGCCCCTGCTCGCGGCCTTCGGGTGCGCCGTGGCGTTCGCGGTGCTGCTCGCCTGCGCGTACACGGTTGGCCCCGTTGAGCGCCTCGACGCGACCGCGCTGCGCGGCCTGGGCTCGATCGAGGGCCCGCTCACCGCTCGCCTCGCGAGCCTGGCCGCCCACCTTGCTGATCCCCTCCCGCTCCTGGTCATGCTCTCGGGGCTGTTCGCGTGGGGTTGGGCGATCGGGCGCCGAAGCCAGGCGATCGCCGCGGTGGCCCTGGTGGCGGGTGCCAACGTGACCGCCCAGGTCCTCAAGGTCGCGCTCGCCCACCCGCGCATCCAGCCGGCATTTGGTCCCTATCCCTACCAGCTCGGGGCCGAGGCGTTTCCGAGCGGCCACGCGACCGCGGCGATGTCCGTCGGGTTGGCCGCCGTGCTCATCGCCCCGGGCCGCCTGCGGGTCGTGGCCGCGTCGGTGGCCGCCGCATACGTGGCCGCGGTCTCGATCGCGGTCCTGATCCTCGGCTGGCACTACCCGAGCGACGTCGTCGGGGGCATCCTGGTCTCCTCGGCCTTCTTCTTCTGCGGGGTGGCCGCGGTCCGCCACCTGGGCGAGCGCGAGCCCCGAGCCGAGGACACTCACACCCGCCTCGTCCTGCCGCGCCGGCTCGGCGAGGTGGCGCTGGTCGGGGCGCTCGGAATTGCCCTGCTCGCCCTCCTGGGAGCATCGGACCTTGCATCATTCGCGCGCTCGCATACGACGGCGATGGCGACCGCGCTCGCGATCATGGCGACCTCGGCGACGCTCTTGGCCGGCGCCGCGGTGATCGCCAACGACGACCAGATCTAGGGTGAGCGGGCTCGCGGTCTGCGGCGGCAGCGTGCTGCGCGGGCTCGAGCTTTCGTTTCCGGACGCTCGCTATCTGCAGCGTCACGGCGATGCCTCCTACATCCTCCCGCACCGAATCGACCACCTCGCCAACATGCGGACGCTGGCCGCAGAGGGGTGCGAGCGGGTGCTCGCGATCGGCTCGGTCGGGGCGCTTCGCGGCGACCTGCGCCCTGGGACGCTCGTCTGTCCCGACGATTTCGTCGCGTTCGGCGCCGGAGAGCCGGCGTTCGGCGACGAGCGGGCGCACACCCTGCCCGGATTCGATCCCGAATGGCGCCGCCGGGTGGTTGACGCCTGGCGCGATCGAGTCGACGGCGCGGTCGTCGACGGGGGCGTCTACTGGCAGACCCGTGGACCGAGACTCGAGACGCCGGCCGAGATCCGCTTCATGGCGCTCCACGCCGATCTGGTCGGCATGACGATCGCCTCAGAGTGCATGGCCGCATCCGACCTGGGGCTTGCCTACGCAGCGATCTGCGTGGTGGATAACCTCGCCAACGGAGTGGGGGAGGGCGAGCTGGCCATGAACGACATGCTGGGCGAGCGGGCTCGTAACCGCGAGACGACCGCCGACGGCCTTCGCCGCCTGCTCCCGGACCTGGCATGAGCCTCGCGGTGACCGGGGCCCACCTCGACGGGGAGTCCGTCGGGCTCCGGGCCGAGGAGGGGCGAATCGTCGAGCTGGGCGCGGGGGTCGAAGGGCGGAACGGCGACGAGCTGATCGACGCCGCGGGGATGGCGCTGGTCCCCGGCCTCGTGAACGGGCACACGCACGCGGCGATGACCCTGTTTCGAGGGCACGGTGACGACCGGCCATTGATGGAGTGGCTCGAGGAGGTGATCTGGCCGGTCGAGGCGCGCCTCGACGACGAGGACGTCTACTGGGGGACCCGGCTTGCCTGCGCGGAGATGATCCGCACCGGGACGGTTCGCTTCTGGGACATGTACTGGCGGGTCGGGGCGATCGCGCGGGCGGTCGAGGACGCCGGGCTTCGCGCCACGATCGGGGCGCCCCTGATCGACGTCGGCGATGCCGCCGGCGAGGGCCGGCTGCGCGACCGCGCCGAGCGGGCCCTCGACGATCTCGGCGAGCCTCGCGAGCTCGTGCGACCGGCGCTGGCCCCGCATGCGATCTACACGGTCAGCGAGCCGTCGCTTCGCTGGATTGCCGAGGCGTCCGGCGAGCGGGGGGTCCCGGTCCAGATCCACCTCTCCGAGACGGAGTCCGAGGTGGCCCGCTGCCGGGCCGACCACGGGGCCCGGCCCGCGGAGTACCTGGATCGCGTCGGCCTGCTCGGACCTCGGACGCTGCTCGCCCACGGCGCCTGGCTGGACGACGCCGAGCTCGAGCTGATCGCCTCGCGCGGGGCGACCGTCGTCACCAACCCCGTGGCCAACCTGAAGCTCGCCGTGGGGCGAGTGTTCCCCTATCCGGCCGCGCGTCGCCACGGGGTCGCGGTCGGGCTGGGCACCGACGGGGCGGGCTCGAACAACTCGCTCGACCTGCTCTCCGACCTGAAGACCTTCGCCCTGCTCCAAAAGCATGCGAGCGGCGATCCCGCGGTCGCGCCCGCCGCCGAGGCATGGGCGCTCGCGACGGGCCGCCTGGCGCCGCTCCTCGGGGGGTCTGCGATCGAGGTCGGCGATGCGGCCGACTTCCTGCTCCTGCGCGCCGACGCCCCGGAGCTCGAGATCGGCGACTTCGCGGCTGGCCTCGTCTACGCGGCATCGGGATCGGTCGTCGACACCACGGTGGTCAACGGCCGCGTGCTGATGCGGGGCGGCACGGTCGAAGGCGAGCGTGAGGTGCTCGCCCACGCCCTCGAGCGGGCCCGCCGCCTGGGCCTCGCAACCTAGCTAGTCGGCGCGTCCCGCGCCCACCGCCGCCCAGTGCGCCGGGGCGGGCGGGCGGCCGCCGTTTTGGGCCGGCGGGACGGGAGCGCTCCCGATCCCGGCCCAACCGGGGCGCTCGGCCGCTCGGCCAAGCGCTTCCTCGAGATGGTCCTCGAGCAGGCTGAGGCCTTTGAGACCGGGCACCTCCGCGATCGTGCGGTCGATCTCGCGGACCTGCTCGCGGCCTTGCGCGCCGTCTCCGAACAGGTAGATCGCGAGCGCGTCGACCTCCTCCTCGGTCTTCACCCCCGCCCCGACGGGCGTCCACAGTGAACGAAGGACGAAGCGGACCATTCGGCGCGCGGTTCGCGAGCGCTGCATCCGCGCCTTTGCCTGGGCCCGATAGAAGGCGAAGTGGCGGCGCTCGTCCTGGATCACCTTTCGCAGCAGCTTGTGGAGCTCGGGGTGCTCGCAGCGGCGCATCAGCGCCTGGTAGCCGGTCAGCGTCGTGAGCTCGTTGACCGCCCCCCACATCATGTGGATGGCGGCGAAGTCGCGCGTCATCATCGAGCCGAGCATGGTGGGCAAGAGGCCGAGCCCGTTCCCGACCCCGAGCCTCACCCGCAGGTCGCGCCAGCGGTTGGGGTGGGTGGGCATCGGCGTGGTGCCGTCGGGAAGCTTCGGCTCGGCGGGCACCTCGATCCCGTAGGAGCGCAGGAAGTCCGAGAACGCCTCGCCATGCCAAAGCTCCTCGTGGACCCAGCAGCTCAAGAAGGCCGTGATCTCGGGATCGATCGCGACCCGGGTGGCGAGCAGGTCGCGCAGATAGATCACCGTGTGCGTCTCGATGTCCATCATGTAGTGGAGGCACATCACGTCCCCGTCTGAGAGCGAATTCTCGGGCACCCGGCTCCAGTCGATCCCGCTGAGGTCGACCTTCTTCGAGTTTCGGAGGTAGCGGTCGAGATCGAACTCGACCATCGTCGGCTGGCTCATGGGCTCACCCCGTCGTGCTTTGTCTTGGCTGGCGGACGACCCTGGTGGATCAACGTCAATCTACGATGTTCGGGTCGGTTCGGTTCACCCTCGCCCCCCGGTCGGGCCCGGCGTGCCGAGCCGACCGACCCATGACGAGAAGGGCGACAGTCCGATGAGCGAGGCCCCGTTCAGGCTGCGGGCGATCGCGGCCTACCGCCTGTTCGCCAAGCGCCTCACCTGGCCCGGCCGGGGGACGCCCGGCAGCGCCTTCGACGATCCCGCGAACATGGCGCGGACCTTCACCTACCTGTTCGGTATCGGGGCGACCCTGCTGCTGGTCAGCCTGCTGCTCCCGCACTCGCCCGACCGCAACACGACCGCGTTGTTCTTGGTGGTGGCCGGCGCGTACATGTCGTCGGCGGGGTTCTTGGCCTTCTACGATCGCCTCCCGGCGTGGGTCTTCCAGGTCGCCCCCGCGGCTGGCACCCTGCTCGTCAGCCTGGCCGTCTTCTTCGCGGGGTCCAACGGGGCCGACGCGTACGTGATGTTCTACTTCTGGGTCGCGATGGCGGCCTGCTATTTCCTGCGGCCCGCCGGCGCCCTCGCGCACCTGGCGCTCGCGTCGGCTGCCTACGGGCTGGTCGTTCTCCTCACCCCCGAGGACATCGCGTTGCCGGCGCTCAAGTGGGTGATGCTGACCGGCACGCTGCTCGTCGTCGGGAGCCTGATGTCGGCGCTCAGGGAGCAGGTCGAGCGGCTCCTGCGACAGCTCGGAAGCGCGGCGCGGACCGACCCGGTGACGGGCCTTGCGAATCATCGCGAGCTCGACGAGCGGTTCGCCGTCGAGCTCGAGCGCTCGACCCGGACCGGGCGGCCGCTTTCATTCCTCGCCCTCGACGCGGACTGGTTCAAGGAGTTCAACGACCGTTTCGGCCACGCGGCCGGGCAGCGGGCACTGCTTCACCTCGCCGCCGCGCTGCGGCGCGGAACCCGCCCGACCGACGTCCTCGCCCGACTCGGCGGCGAGGACTTCGCGGTCCTGGCGCCCGACACCGACACCGACCAGGGGTTCCTGCTCGCGGAGAGGATGCGCGCCGAGGTGAGGAGCGCCTTCGCGCGCGAGCCCGCGCACCTGACCGTGAGCTGCGGGGTGGCGAGCTTCCCGGCCCACGGGAGCACGGCCGGCGAGCTCGCCCACGCCTCGGACCGGGCGTTGTCGGAGGCCAAGGAGAGGGGGCGAAACCGCTCGGTGGTCTTCAGCCGCATCTACGAGCCCGGCGTGGACGGCGACGGCGACGGGATCGTGCTGAGCGACGTGACGATCACCTCGCTCGTGTCGCTCGCCGAGGCCGTCGACGCGCGCAAGGGCTCGCCCGCGAACTCGCGTCGCGTCGCCCGGTACGCCGAGCAGATCGCCCAGCGGCTGAACCTTCCCGAAGAGGACGTCGAGCGGGTTCATGCGGCCGCCCTGCTTCGCGACGTCGGAGAGGTCGGGGTGTCGGTCGCGATCCTCGGAAAGCCGGGCCCGCTGACCGATGACGAGCGCGCCGAGCTCCAGCGGCATCCCGAGATCGGCGCGCAGATCGTCGGCGCACCGCGCCTGGGGCGGATGGTGGAGTGGATCCTCACCCACCACGAGCGACCGGACGGCAGCGGTTACCCGCGCGGCCTGCGCGGCCACCAGATCCCGCTCGAGGGGAAGATCATCGCGGTGGCCGACGCCTATGGCGCGATGACGGCCAACCGTCGCTACCGGAAGGCCTTCACCCCGAAACGCGCCCTGGCCGAGCTTCAGGCGAGGGCGGGTGCGCAGTTCGACCACAACGTGGTCGAGGCCTTCCTCTCCCTTCAGGGCGAGCTCGAGGGCGATTCCGCCCCGCGGGCCGGGGGCCCGGCGCCGAGCGCGAAGGGCTAGCCGGCGGGCGCGTCTGCGGCCAGCTTCCCGGCGAGCTCGACGAAGTAGTCGAGCGCCGCGGGGTTGGCGAGCGAGTCGCGGCTCGCGGCTTTCTCGGGCGCCGTCCCGGTCAGGATCCGCTTCACCGGGACCTCGAGCACCTTTCCGCTCAGCGTCCGGGGCACCTCGGCGATCTGGAGGACCTGGTCGGGCACGTGGCGCGGCGAGCACCGTTCCCGGATTCGGGCCTTGATCTCCCCCTGGAGCGCGTCGTCGAGGGCCTCGCCCTCCGCCAGGACCACGAACAGGGGCATCCAGCCGTCCGTGCCGGGGCGGGGCAGGTCGACGACCAGTGCGTCGAGGACCTGGGGGATGCCCTGCACGGCGCGGTAGATCTCGCTGGTGCCCATCCGGACCCCCTGCCGGTTGATGGTCGAGTCCGAGCGGCCGTAGATCACCGCGGTCCCTCGCGAGGTGATCTCGATCCAATCGCCGTGCCGCCACACGCCGGGGTACTGGTCGAAGTAGCTCGCCCGGTAGCGCGAGCCGTCGTCGTCTCCCCACAGGAACAGGGGCATCGAGGGCATCGGCTCCGTGATCACGAGCTCCCCGACCTGATCGATCACCGGGTTGCCATCCTCGTCGAACGCCTCGACGGCGGCGCCCAGCGACCGGCCCTGCAGCTCGCCGCGGTGGACCCCGAGCAGCGGTACTCCTCCGACGAAGGCGGTGCAGACGTCGGTTCCCCCCGAGGTCGAGAACAGCCAGGTGTCGCGCCCGAGCTGGTGGTAGACCCACTCGAAGCCCTCCGGTGAGAGTGGCGAGCCGGTCGAGCCGACCGAGCGAAGGCGGCTCAGGTCGCAATTCCGGGAGGGCTCGACACCGGCCTTCATGCACCCGGCGATGAAGCTCGCGCTGGTCCCGAAGCAGGTGACGCCGGCGCGCGCCGAGAGGTCCCACAGCACCCCCATGTCCGGATGGGCCGGGCTGCCGTCGTAGAGGACGATCGAGGCGCGCGTGAGCAGGACGCCGACCAGGAAGTTCCACATCATCCAGCCCGTGGTGGTGAACCAGAAGACCCGGTCGCCCTCCTGGGCGTCGAGGTGGAGATTGAGCTTCTTGAGGTGCTCGAGCAGGATCCCGCCGTGTCCCTGGACTATCGCCTTCGGCAGGCCCGTGGTCCCCGACGAGTAGAGCACCCACAACGGGTGGTCGAAGGCCACCTGCTCGAAGCGCAGGCGCACCCCCTCGCCGAGCTCGCGGAGCTGGCCCAGGGTCATCGGCGGTGGCTGGCCCTCGTCCTCGAGCCGGTCGAGCGCGGGGAACGCGCCCAGGTAGGGGACTACGACGATCCGCTCGATCCCCTGGATCTGGCGCGCGATTCCCGACACCGTGTCCAGGCGGTCGAAGTCCCTGTCGTTGTAGCGGTAGCCGTCCACCGCGAAGAGGACCTTGGGCTCGATCTGGGCGAACCTGTCGACCACGCTCGAGGCGCCGAAGTCGGGCGAGCAGCTCGACCAGACCGCCCCGATCGACGCCGTGGCCAGAAAGGCGACGAGGGTCTCGGGGATGTTCGGCATGTACGCGACGACGCGGTCGCCGGGCTCGACCCCCAGGGCGCGCAGCCCGGCCGCGACCTCCGCCACCTGGTCGCGAAGCTCGCCCCAGCGAAGCTCGCCCAGCTCGCGCAGCTCCGACGCGTGGAGGACCGCGACCTGGTCGGGTTGCTTGTCGCGGAAGACGTGCTCGGCGAAGTTGAGTTCGGCGCCCTCAAACCAGCGGGCCCCCGGCATCTTCCGCTCGGCGAGCACCTCCGTGTAGGGCGTCGAGGCCTGGACTTCGAAGAACTGCCAGATCGACTCCCAGAACTCCTCGAGCTCGGTGACCGACCACTCCCAGAGCGAGGCGTAGTCGTCGAAGGCGCGGCCTCGCTCGGCGGCCAGCCAGCCCATGTAGCGGGTGATGGTGGCGCGCTCGACGCTTCTCGCCGACGGCTCCCACAGGAGCTCGCCTCGGCCGTCCTCGGCGCTCGCCCCGTTCATCGGCCGGCTTATATCACCGGGCGAGCCGGCGGCCGACATCGCGGTCAAGGGCCCGCGCGAGATTCAACGCGAAGCGGTGAGCGTCATCCAGTGCCTCAGCGTCGATCGCGTTCGGGACGTCATCGAGGCCGTGGTAGGCGCTGGGGACGATCGCCCCGTCCTCGAGCGTGGTGATCGTCGTCCCGGGAAGGCGGGCGAGGCGAAGCGGCAGGGCGCTGGTCGAGAACCCCCAGGCGAGCGGGCCGCCGGGACTCGGCGCCTGGCCGGATTCGGCGATCGCATCACAGAGCTCGATCACACGGCGGTCCATCGCGAAGCTCACCGCCGGGCCCTCGCCGGTCACGTAGCGGACCCGGCCGCGCCCCACTGCCTCGAGGTTCAAGAAGTAGGTGTTCTTCGGATCGAGTTCCTCGCGATGGGCCCGGACGAACGCACGCGTCCCCTCCGTCATGCACTCTCCCCCGCCGATCAGGAGGACCGCCACGTCGAGGTTGTCGGGTGGAGTCGCCCCGAGCTCCTCGGAGAGCGACAGCACCGTCGCCACCCCGGACGCGTTGTCGTTGGCGCCCGGCACGACGTCGGAGAGCTCCACGTTGACGAGCATCAGGATCCCGGCCAGGAGGAGCAGGGTCGGGATCAGCTGCAGGACGGAGATCAGTCCCGAGTCGAGCCCCGCCATCCGGGCGCCGAGGATCGGCAGAAGCGCCGCGAGTGACCAAAAGAGGATGCGGTAGGGGCTGATCGGGAGCCGGGCGAGCCTAGCCAGCCGGGCGAAGCGGGCGATCGTCCGGGGGCGAAAGAACGGGCCCGAGCGAGCGGCGTCGTAGTGCGCGCACAAAAACAGCCGCGCCGGCGAATCGGGCCGGGGGCCGGGGGAGACGACGTTCTGCGAGGCGCGGCGAAAGAAGGCTCGGCGCACCAGGTAGAAGCGCGCGTTCAGGTCGAGGTACATCGCGAGCACGGCGATCAGGACGATCCCGAAGCCCGCCGGGGGGCTGAAGATCGCCACCAGGCTGCCGGCGAATCCGAGCAGGCAGTGCGCAGCCTGGGTGAGCGCCACCTGCGGATGAACGTAGGTCGGCTCGACCTCCGCGCTCCTGCCGGCCCTGCGAAGCCGCTCGGCCAGCCAGTTGCCGGCTCGACGCTCGGCGTCGGTCCCCGCCAGCCGGCCCTCGAACGAGCACAGCTCGCGGATCACTTGCAGGCGGGCGGCGGCGTCCACGAGCGGGGGATTATCGCGGCGGGAAGTCACCGGGGGCGTCCGCGGCGGATCGCCGGGCAAGGCCGGCCCCCGGGGAGCCGGCGGCCCGAGGCCGCTCACGATGCGGCGGGTGGGACTCGAACCCACAAGCCCTTGCGGGCAATGGATTTTGAATCCATCTCCTTTGCCAGTTTGGACACCGCCGCGGACCCCCCATTCTGCCGACTCGGCCAGCCGCCATGTGGGCCGCGCCGTCCCGGCGCCTGCCTGCGCGGTGAATCGAGCGCCGGGATCCGAGCGCCGGGGACGCTAGCCTCGAGCCACGATGTGCGGTCGCTACACGCTCACCAACCCGAGCCCGAAGAGGATCCGGGCGCGCTTCGGGCTCGACTTCTACTCGCAGCCGGCCGAGGAGGCGCGCTACAACATCGCGCCCACGGACCCCGTGCTGGCGATCCGGCGCTCCGAGGGCGGTGAGCGCCATGCGGGTCGGCTTCGCTGGGGGCTGATCCCCGGTCGCTGGGCCGAGCGGCGCTCGGGGCCGCCGCTGATCAATGCCCGCGCCGAGACGCTCTCCGGCCAGCCGGCGTTCGCGGAGTCGTTTCACCGGCGTCGCTGCCTGATTCCAGCCGACGGCTTCTATGAATGGCGCCACGACGAGGGCGGCAAGACGCCCGTCTGGATCAGCCGCTCCGACGGCGACCTGTTCGCGTTTGCGGGGATCTGGGCCCGCCTGCCCTCACGCGAGGGCTCTGAGCCCCTGCACAGCTGCGCGATCATCACCTGCGAGCCGAACGCGCTGATCAGCCCCATCCACGACCGGATGCCCGTGATCTTGAGCCCGGACCGGGAGGCGGCCTGGCTCGAGCCCGACCTCGCGGAGGCCGAGCTGGCCTCGCTCCTGGTCCCCGCCGGGGTGGACCAGTTGACGTCTCGAGACGTCGGCGACGCGGTCAACAACGTCCGCGAGGACGGGCCGCACCTGATCGAGGAGCGCGCGCCTCAGCCTCAGCTGTTCTAGGGGACCCGGGCCGGGTCCTCGCCCGGCAGCGCGACGCCGCCCACCGGCCGTTCCTCTTCGACCTGCCACTCCTGGTTGAAGCCGACCATCGCGACGATGATCAAGAGCAGCTGCACCGCAACGATCAGGAGCGTCAGGAGCCCGAGCAGGTCGTCGGGGAGGGGTGGGGGGCTGAGCCCCGCCTTGGAGCGATCGAACCACGACGGGGCGGCCACCGCCGCGACGATCGCGAGGATGATCGCCAGCGCCGAGGCCACCGGCAGCACGCCGCGGCTCCAGCGCAAAACCAGGAACGCAAAGAGGACATACAGGCCGGCCCAAAGGAGGGTCACGACGCCCACGCTGGGGCTCTCGAGGCGCGACCAGCCGCCGATCGTCACCACCAGCAGCAAACCGGCGGAGATCAGCAGCACGAGCGCGACGATCGCCTTGGTCGTCTTCGACTCGGCCTTCTCCCTATTCGGTCGCCAGAGCTCGTAGCCGGAGCGAACGCTCGTGACTTCCATCACGCCAAGTCTAGAATCTTCGGCGGCTGCGCGCGGCGCCTTTCGACCAGATCCGCGTCGCCGCGGTCTCGGCCGCGGGCGTGCTGAAACTGGAAGACAGGCCGGGTTTAGGTCCCGGTGCTCGAAAGAGCGTGGGGGTTCGAATCCCTCCGCCCGCATCTAGACTCAAACTCCGCCAGCCCGGGGGAGTGATCTAACGGCCATGAGCACGGTCTCCAAAACCGTGAATCCGGGTTCGAATCCCGGCTCCCCCGCTGCCTAGATCCAGTACGTGGTTCTCCCAACGAGCCACGGCGCGCCGGATTGATCCCGGTTAACCTCCCGCTCGGGATGGCCGGCACGAACATGGCGGGGACAGAGTTGAGGGCGGCGGCGCTCGTCCTCGCGGTGGGAGTGGCCGCCGCCCTGCTGTTCTTTGCCCTCGTCCCCTCGAGCGCCCCGGCGAGCGCCGCCTGCCGCCACGCCGACGCCCGGGCGCACGAGATCTCCCTTCCGAAGCTTCGAAAGACGGTCACCTGCCTGATCAACCACAAGCGCGCCAAGCACGGCCGCGCCGCGCTTCACCCCAACGGCGACCTGCTCGAGGCTGCGCAGGGCCACACCGACGTGATGCTCGCCAAGGAGTGCTTCCGCCACGACTGCCCCGGCGAGCCCGGGCTCGGACACCGCCTCAGGCGCAGCGGATACACGAAGCACCGGCGGTTCTTCCGCTACGCCGAGGACCTCGGATTTCACAAGACGCCGCGCAAGATGGTCAAGGCCTGGCTCCACGACCGCTCCAGCCGCGCCCACCTCCTCGACTCCAACTTTCGCGACATCGGCGCCGGGGTGGGCTGGGGGGCGCCGAAGCGGAACATCGACGACAGCGACCTCGCGACCTACACGATCGTCTACGGCGTTCGCCGTCGATAGGCGCCGCGCGGCTTCAGGCTGGACGGCTCTCCGAGAGGCTCAGGCTCAAGCGCCTAGCCGCGCTTGACGCCATCGCCGTCGGAGCCGACGCCATGGAGCGATGGCGTCAAGGGCTCGCGGTCTCTGCATCCTCATCGCATCGCTCGTCGTGATGGCGGCCGGATCGGCGATCGCGGGGCCGATGACCCCCGCCGCGCAGGCCAGCGCCTGCCGTCATTTCGGCTCCACCCAGGCCCGGAAGTTGAGCGATCGTGAGGCGAGCCGCTCGATCGGGTGCCTGATCAATCGGGCACGTCACCTGCACGGCCTGAGGTACCTGAACGCCAACGGCCGGCTCGCCAAGGCCGCCAAGCGCCACACCGACTACATGAAGCGCCATCGCTGCTTCTCGCATCAGTGCCCCGGCGAGGGGTCGGTGCTGGCGCGCCTGGAGCGGGTTGACTACATCGTCGCCGGGCTGAGCCGCTGGAGCTGCGGGGAGAACATCGCCTGGGGCACCGGTGATCGCGGAACGCCGAAGTCGATCGTCAAGTCCTGGATGCACAGCCCGCCGCACCGGGCGAACATCCTGAATCCCCAGTTCCGCCATCTCGGGGTCGGATTCGCGCGCGGTTACCCCGGCGGGAGCGGAGACGGAGGCGGGGGCATGTACACGACGGACTTCGGGATGCGATGGCGCTAGCCACCGATCCTCCGGTGGGCCCGGGCTCCAAACCTATAATCCGCTGCCGTCCGCGGGCGAGGTGTAACTGGTTGCACGTCAGCCTTCCAAGCTGAAGGAAGCCGGTTCGAGTCCGGTCGCCCGCTCTAGCCGCGTGAGCCACAATCAGGCATCATCCGGCTGAGGGCGGTCCACATAGCCGTCCGTTCATCGGGGCGTGGCGCAGCTTGGTAGCGCGTTCGGCTGGGGGCCGAAAGGTCGCGAGTTCAAATCTCGCCGCCCCGACTGCTCGGAAGCTTAGGCCCTCCTTCTGGAGGGCTTTCGCGTATGTACTCGAAGGCGTGGGGTCGCGGCCTCTGAGACGGTCGCCGAGACCTTCAAGAGTTTGCAAGGACCACGCCCGCTCACCGGTGACCGGGTGTCGGACGCCTGGCGTCGCCGCTGCATCCCAGGCATGTCACCACAGCCGACGCTTTTGGGGCGATCGCGGGCCTGCGTCACGAACGGAAATGTTGTAGGTTCAGCGCCATGGGGAGGGCACGGGTGCATCGCTTCGGAAAGCCCTTGCCCGCGACCCTGGCGCTCGGCGGCTTGCTGGCGCTGCTCCTGATCCTGGCGGGCCCGCCCGCTCGTGCCCCGGCGACCTTCGCGGGCAAGAACGGAAGGCTCGTGATGCAGAGCGATCGGGGCACCGAGGGGACTCAGATTTTCACGCTCAGTCCCGGCGGCGGTGACGTCCGGCAGCTCACTCACAGCAGCACCTACGTCACCCTCCCGTCCTTTTCAAGGAGCGGCGAGCGGATCGCCTTCACCAAGGTCGATTCCCAATCGAAGGGCGATGTCTACGTGATGAGGTCGGACGGGACCCATCAAAGGAACCTGACGAACGACCCGGCATACGACACGAGCGCCGGCTTCTCGCCGGACGGCAAGCGGATCGTCTTTCAAAGCGATCGCACTGGCCGGGAGCAGATCTTCCTGATGAACGCCGACGGCAGCCACCAACACCGGATCACACATGACTCGCGCAGCGACGGCGACCCGGTCTTCTTCCCAAATGGGAGAAAGATCGCCTTCGAGTCGAGCGGAGGCAGCGACGGCGCCGAGATCGTCACGATGCGGCCCAACGGCACCCACCGGCGAGTGCTCACGGACAGCCGGAGGAACGATTACTACCCGAACATTTCCCCAGACGGCAGGCGGATCGCCTTCAATGCGGACGTCTCCATGACGAATCCGGACCTGTTCGTCATGCGCTCCGACGGCACTCACGAGAAGCGCCTCACCCACACCTCGAAGGCGCAGGAATTCGACGCGACATTCTCCCCAGACGGCAAGAAGATCGCCTTCGACAGCTCGACGGCGCCCACGAGCGACTTCGACGTCTGGGTGATGAAGGCGAACGGGACACATCGGCACAAGGTGCTCGACGGGGCGAGCGACGAGATCGTTGCGGACTGGGCCAGGCGCTAAGCGAACCGAGAATCCGTCCGAGATCATTGGAACGTCGCTGGTAGATGTCGTGGTACCACTTTGGTACCGACTGCTACGTCCGATGTGTCCAGGACGTCCACGCCCGTGGACGATGTGGACACGGCGGACGCTCACGGACGCATCTACATGAGATCCAGCTCGGCTGGGGGCCGAAAGGTCGCGAGTTCAAATCTCGCCGCCCCGACTGCTCGCCCGCAATGGCGCACCGCGTGCCATCCGCAACCGCTCGCCTATGCTCGCGGCGTGGCGGCCACTACGAGCCCGATCATCCCGGAGCTGCCGATCATCCGCGCTCGTGGGGAGGGCGAGCAGCGCGCAACGTACTTCGAGCTTTTCTTCGACCTCGTCTACGTCTTCGCTGTCACCCAGCTCTCGCACCATCTGGTCGCGGACATCAGCTGGTCGAGTGCGGCCGAGACGGCGTTCATGCTCGTCGCCCTGTATTGGGCGTGGAACTACACGACGTGGATGACCAACTGGTTCGACCCGGATACGGCGCCGGTCCGGCTCGTGCTGGTCTTCGTGATGGTCGCAAGCCTGCTCATGGCGGTTGCGATCCCGGAGGGGTTCGGCGAGTACGCGCTGCTGTTCGCGTGCGCCTACTCGGGTCTGCAGATCGGACGCAACGTGTTCGTTGTCGTAGTCACGCCGCGCGGCTTGTTCAACCAGAACTTCCGCCAGATCCTGGTCTGGAGCGTGCTCTCGGCGCCGCTGTGGGTCGCCGGCGGCATCGTCGACACCGAGGCGTGGCGCTGGGTTCTGTGGCTGGGTGCTCTCGGACTTGACCTCGCGGCGCCGCTGGTGACGTATTGGCTCCCCGGCGTGGGCGCTACCGCCATGAGCCAGTGGCAGATCGAGGGCGCCCATTTCGGCGAGCGCTTCCAGCTGTTCGTAATCATCGCGCTGGGAGAGAGCATCGTTCTCGCAGGGGCAACTGCCTCGAATACGGGGCTGAGCATCGAGGTCGTCGCCGCGCTCCTGCTCGCCCTCCTCTCCTCGACCGCGCTCTGGTGGCTGTACTTCGGCCAGATCGCCGGCAGGGTTTTCGAGCGGATCCGCGCGGCCACCGCCGAGGAGCGGGGCCAGATCGGCCGCGACATCTACACCTACCTACACCTCCCAATCGTGGCGGGAATCGTCCTCGTCGCGGTCGGCGACGAGCTCGTGATCGCGCACCCGACGGACGTCCTGCATGACTCGGGAGCGCTGGTCGCGCTCGGCGGCACAGCCCTCTTCCTCGCTGGTCTGATGGCCTGCGCCGCCAGGATCGGCCAGACCCAGAGCGTGCCGCGAGCCGTGGTGGGGATCGCGCTCCTCGCCGCCGTGCCGCTCGCCGCCGGCGCCGACGGGCTGGTCGCGTCGGGAGTGCTCACCGCGCTGCTGGCCGCGCTCGTGGTCGCCGAGCAGCTGCGCGACGCGTCCTGAGCCGAACGGCCGGGCTCAGCTAGGGTGCCGTCGCTTCCGCTTCTCGCGGAGGCTGTCGCGTAAACGCTGACCAGGCGCGAGATCGGCTCAATCTGAAAACGGCAGGGCCTTCCGGCCCTCGACTCAGGCCGCCACGGCCGCCAGGGTGTGCCGGTGGAGCTTCAGAAGGTTGTGGGTGGCTGCGATCAGGCGCCATTCCGAGCGGACCGCGGTCCGGCCCCGACGTTTGAACCGCCCGGCCCGCCGGTTCTGCTTGATGTCGGCGAAGACGGGCTCGACCATCCATTGGCGCCGCGAGTAGAGCTCGGCACCCCTGTCGGTGGCGAGCACCCTGCGCATGAAGTCGTAGGGCCCGCCGAGCCGCGTCTTTCGTGGTCCCTTGCTTCGGTCGGCGTCGGCGGCGACGAGCGGGGTGATGCCGCGCTCCCGCAGCCGATCGATGTGCTCGTTGGACCAGTAGCCGGCGTCCGCAAGCACGACCTCCGGGCGCTCTTTGACGCCCGCCTCGGCGAGCTCTCGCTCCGCCGCGGCGACCATCGGGTCGAGCTGGGCGAAGTCGAGCCCGTCGGGGGCGATCTCGGCGGCGACGATGATCTGGTGCTCGGTGGTCACGGTCTGGGCGTTGTAGCCCTGCAGGTAGCCGCGGTAGGCCTTCATGTTCTTGGAGTCGGGTCGGTGAGATTCAGCTTGCCCTCGGGCTCGGCGGGCGGCGTGTGTGGGTCCGGGGGGCGGCCGAAGCGCCGGCCGTTGCGCGTCACCCCGCGGGCGCGGTAGGCCTCGTAGTCGCGGTTGGCGCGGCGCTCGGTGCGCCAGTCCTCGACCAGGCGCCGGCGGCAGAGCTCAAGGCGCCTTGCCCGCTCCCTGGGCACTGATTCTGCCTTGGTGGCGCGCCCTTGCTCGAGCCGCTCCTTCGCCTCTCGAAGCCAGGCTCGCCTGCCTTCGCGGCTCGCCAGGTGCTCGGGCAGCTCGTCGCCGCGGGCCTCGCCGTGAAGCTCGTCCTCGGCGGCGTCAATGCGGCCCGCCTCGGCGAGGATCTCGGCGGCGATCTGCTCGTAGCTTCGAGTGGCGTGGTTTGACGCCGAGGCCTCGAGCTTGGTTCCGTCGACCGCGAGCACGCCCACCTCGACCAGGCCGGCGTCGGCGCAGAGGCCGAGCACCTGGCCGAACAGGTCGGCGAGTGTCTCCTCGTGGCGGACCCGAAACCGGGCGATCGTCGCGTGGTCGGGGATCTGGTTGGCGCAGATCACCCGGAAGGCGATGTCCTCGCGGCAGCGGCGCTCGATCCCTCGCGAGCTTCGCTCGCCGATCGCGTAGGAATAGGCGAGCAGGGTCAGCATCATCTTCGGCTCGTGGGCGGCGGCGCCGTGGCCGTCGGCACGATAGACGGCGTAGAAGGGCTCGAGGTCCAGCTCCTCGATCGCCTCGATCACGAACCAGGCGAGGTGATCGGCGGGCAGCCAGTCGCGCAGATCCGGCGGCAACAGCAGCGGTTGGTCTCGATCGCAGGTGAGGAAGTTCTGGGGCATGCCCGGATGGTCCAAAACGGGCCGGACAGCAGGGGCGTTTCTGCGACAGCCTCCGCGCAAAGCGGAAGCGGCGTCAGAGCTGAAACTCATTTTCAAAGGATGCGTTGGAGGACGAGCATCTTCCGACTGGAGACCAGATGCGCCAAGTCATCCTCCAAGCTCTCGACCCGTGCCCCCGCCTGTTGCTGCCAGCGCTGGATGTTGTGGATCTCTGCGATCAGCACGTAATCGGCGGATTCACTCGCCTGTCCGGGCACATCCATTGGCCGCGTCAATCGCCAATCCGACATCGTGTCCAGCGAGCCACCGACCACGTCCCGGTCGCTGGCCATCAGACGCTCAAAGTCCTCGGCTAGCTCCGGCGAGCGCAGGGAAAACCACATGAGTAGTGTCGCCGCGGCCGCCATCGTCGGAGCGTAATGCAAAGCGACGTTTGCGAGCCTCGAAATGGCCGCTGAGAACGGAGAGAGGGACTGAAGCCTCGCATCTGCTTTCGCGTGGTTGGGAGTGCCTCCGTCGTCGAGCCGAACGCCTCCGCCTCGGACGAGGAACTTAAGCACCCCGCACTATCCACCCGGACTCCTCTGGACGAAAAAGGAGGGGCGGTCAGCTCGCGATTTATGCCCGATCGCCTGACCGATTGAGCCAGCTCCGATGACGACGATGACCTCGCTCGGCTTGCGTCAACGCGGGATACTGCGTCGATGCGCCGAGGACCTGGCTACGCGGCCGGCGGAGCTCGGCGGGTCGACCAGACAAGCCCGCAACCGACTTGAAGGAGCGTGGTCGAAATGAGCGCGAAGCAGCAGGAGTCCGATGGCGCGACGCGGGTGGCCTACATCCTGGGCGTACCGTTGGCCGAGAACGTCGTACGCCAGTGGCCCCAGATGGAAGAGATTGTGCGCACCAGCAAGCTCGTCGCCGATGTCGAAGGAAACTTCCCCGAGCTCACGCTGGAAGTCGGCAGGCGTCTGCAACTCGATGGTGTGGTCGTGGTCGAGTGGACCTGCGACTACGGCGACGGCCGCCTGTACCGGAACGTGACCATTGGCGAGTTGGAGGACGGGGAAGCCGTGCGCGTCACCGACTACTGGGGAGAGCCGACCGTGACACCCGACTGGCGTCAGTCGCTGACCGATCGACTCGACATGCCCGGCGACGGCATCTGGCCGGACTCCGGGCACCTCAGCCACCACTAGGCGGCGCGACCGCCAGAACGCCGGGGCCCTTTGCTGGCTCGGCCGCGAGGGATCACGTGGGCAGCGAAGGCTCTGGTAATCGCCAGCGGATCAGTTGACGCCCGCGCCGCACTCTCGACAAGCTCCGGCCGCTTGAGAGGGTGAACGGGCATAGTCTTTCTGGCCGGCATGGAGGTTGTATGAACATTCCCGGATCGGGATCGGCGACGTGTGGCAGCTGCGGCGCCCAGAACCCAGCCGATTCGAGATTCTGCGGGTCGTGCGGTGTCAGCCTCGAGCAACGACAGCAGTGTCCGAGCTGCGGCACCGAGAGTCCCGCCGGCCAGCGCTTCTGCAACTCGTGCGGCCAGCAACTCGTCGAGGCGCCGGCGGTTGAGGTTGGGACCGAAGATGAAGCGGCGCCGCTCGACGGCGAGCGCAAGCAGGTGACCGTCCTGTTCGCCGACGTCATGGGCTCAATGGACATGGCCGAGCGGACCGACGCCGAGGAGTGGCGTCAGATCATGCAGCGCTTCTTCTCGCTGCTCTCCGACGGCGTCCGGCGGTTCGAGGGAACGGTGGACAAGTTCACAGGCGACGGAATCATGGCGCTGTTCGGGGCCCCGATCGCGCACGAGGATCACGCCCCTCGCGCCTGCTTCGCAGCCCTCCACATCCGCGAGCTCGTCTCCGAGTACGCGGGCGAGCTTCGTCGCGGCAAGGGGCTGAACTTCTCGGTCAGGATCGGGATCAACTCGGGCGAAGTGGTTGCCGGCGCGATCGGAGAGGACGATGAGCCGCAGTACACCGCCGTGGGCCACACGGTGGGCCTGGCGCAGCGCATGGAAGCACTGGCGGAGCCCGGCAAGGCCTACCTCACCGAGCACGCTGCGAAGCTCGCCGCGGGCTACCTGGAGCTGAAGGGCCTCGGTGAGTTCGAGGTCAAGGGGGCGAGTCGTCCGATCGAGGTCTTCGAGCTGATCGAGGCGGGCTCGGCGCGATCTCGACTCGACATCTCGCGAGAGCGTGGGCTGACCCGGTTCGTCGGCAGGGCCGAGGAGATGGCGGTCCTCGAGGAGGCGCTGGAGCGGGCCGGAGAGGGGCGTGGGGGAGTGATCGGCGTGGTCGCCGACCCGGGCATCGGCAAGAGCCGCCTCTGTCACGAGTTCGCGGAGCGATGCAGGGCGCGCGGGACCGAGGTCTACGAGGCCCAAGGTCAGGCGCACGGCGAGGCGATCCCATTCCTGCCGGTGCTCCAAATGCTGCGCGGGTACTTCGGGATCGAGGATCGCGACTCGGAACGGGCTGCACGCGAGAAGATCGCCGGACGGCTGCTCCTCCTCGATCCCGACTTCGCGGACGACCTGCCGCTCGTCTTCGATTTTCTCGCCGTGCCGGATCCGGAACGCCCCGCGCCGCAGGTGAGCGCCGAGGCGCGGCAGAGGCTCCTTCGCGGCGTGATCAGGCGTCTTTACCGAGTCCCTGGGCGAACCGAGGTGGTCGTCAACGTGATCGAGGACCTGCACTGGATGGACGAGGGCAGCGAAGCGTTCCTGGCGGAGATGATCGGTGCCGTGGAGGGAACAGCGACCCTGGCGGTGGTCAACTTCCGGCCGGAGTACGAGGCCGAGTGGACGGACTCACCGGTGTACCGGCGGATAGCGCTGATGCCGCTCGGACCGGACTCGACCAGACAGCTGTTGGCCGATCTGGCCGGCGGCGATCCCTCGCTCGACGGTCTCGCCGATCTGATCCACGAGCGAACCGGCGGCAATCCGTTCTTTATCGAGGAGGTCGTCCGGGAGCTGGTCGAGGCCGGGAACCTCGAGGGGGCGCGCGGCGCTTACCGGCTGACCAAGCCGGTGGACGACACCGGGGTGCCTGCCACCGTTCAGGCGATTCTGGCGGCTCGGATCGACCGCCTCGCGGCGGCGAAGGCGCTGCTGCAGGCGGCGGCGGTGTTCGGCAAGGAGGTTCCGGAGCCGGCGCTTCGGATCGTCTCCGGACTCGACGACGAGGCGCTCACCGAGGGACTGAAGGAGCTGATCAGTGCCGGCTTCCTCTATGAGGCGGAGATCTACCCCGAGCGGGTGCTGGCCTTCAGCCACCCCCTGACCCGCGAGGTCGCCTACGGCTCCCAGCTCGGGGAGCAACGGGCCTCGGCGCATGCGGCGACGGCCCGAGCGATGATCGAGCTCAACCCCGAGCGCCACGACGAGCTCGCGGCGCTGATCGCCCAGCACCTGGAGCAGGGCGGCGAAAAGCTGGAGGCGGCGCGATGGAACGCCCGGGCCGCCCACTGGGCCGGCTACAGCCATCCGCACGACGCGATGCGGCTGTGGGGACGGGTCACCGATCTCGCCTCGGAGCTGCCGGAGTCAGAGGAGTCCTCGGCGCTCGGGGTCTTCTCGCGCCTGCTGCAGCTCGACTACGCGTGGAGGCTCGGGATGGAGAAGGAACGGGTGGACTCCCTGGTCGAGGGGGCCCGCGAGATCGCAACCAGGACGAGCGACCTGCGCTCCCTGACCCTGTTGCGCCTGCTCGAGTCGGCGCGCCCCGGCCTGGTCCAGCCCGCGGCCGACTGGATGCGGGCGGCCGATGAGGCGATCGCGCTTGCGGACCAGTCGGGGGACGACGCCCTTCGCGTGGCGATCCGGACCGCGGGCTCGTACTCGTATATGGCAGCCGGCGATTTCCCGCACTGTGAGCAACTGGTTGATGAGGCGCTCGAGATCGCCGGAGATGATCACAGCATGGGAAACGCAATCGTGATCGGCTGCCCCTACGCGTGGGCGATGATGGCGAAGGCGGTCATCCGGCGCGATCGCGGCGAGTTCGACGCCGGCGAAGAGCTATCCGAGATGGCGCTGAGGATCGCGGCTGAGCAGGGCGACTCCGAGACCGCGAGCTGGACCCGCGGCAACCTCGCCGTGCTGTTGGCGATGCGGGGGGACCTCGACTCGGCCCTCGGGCTTGCCCAGCGGAACTATGAGCTGACGGAGCGGCTCGGCGACGTCTTCTCGAGACACTGGGCGCTGTTCTACCTGGGGTTCGTGCGACTGGAGCGCGGCGACGCGGAGGGCGCCCTCGACTCTCTGGAGCGCGGTGACCGCCTCTATCGCGAGGCGATGGGCGACGGCGGTGAGGCCGAGGCCTGGCGAGAGGCGCTGATCGCCGAGGCACTGGTTGGCGTGGGCAGGGTCCCCGAGGGGCTGAAGAGAGCCGAGCGCGCGACTGCGATCGTTCGGGAGCGCGGCTTGCTCTGGGGCCTTCCCCGAGCGCTCCGGGCCCTCGCTCAGGCCAGGATCGCCGCCGGTGAGCCGGGTGCCGGCGAGCTCCTCGATGAGGCCGCGAAGGCGGCCAAGGACAGCGGTCGGATGGTCGAGTTGAAGGGGATCGAGAGAGTCCGCGACTCCGCCCCCGCCGTCCAAATCTAGGGTCAGCAGAGAAACGCTCCACGCCCGGATCTGACGGTCTAAGCGAAGGTCGTGGTACCACTTTGGTACCCACCGATGTGTCCGATGTGTCCAGGACGTCCACGACGGTGGACGGACTGGATGATCTGGACGGTC